>DAOTRE010000001.1:0-37523 GCA_030036605.1 Candidatus Megaera endosymbiont of Nemacystus decipiens
TATTTTATAGAAAATATTTTGTGATTTAGTTATTGTCTTATTTCTCCTGCAATGCTGCTCCATTTGAGGAAAATAAGATGATAAATAAATTGCCAAAGATAAACTAAAAAATCGCTCTATTCCAATGTAATCTACAATAATCCTTTTGGGATAAAACTGCCGGCCTATGTCCCAAGAATAAACTGCTACCCATGTCTCCGGTATGTACCTATACTTGATAGACATGGCCTGGTCAAAAAAAGGAAAAAGCGAATATATAAAGCCAAAGGAACTGAGTTTGCTGAGCATGTAAAAGTCAATGATTTATGGTGTTGTGACTTTAAAGGAGAGTTTAGACTTGGCAATAAAAAATATTGCTATCCCTTGACAATTACTGACTATCATTCACGTTACTTAATTGCTTGCGAAGGCCTTGAGTCAACAAAAGAAGCGGGTGCTTTTGCAGTTTTTGAGGCTGCTTTCAAGGAATTTGGCCTGCCAAAAACTATCAGAAGCGATAATGGAATACCATTTTCCTGCACTAACGCACTTCATGGGCTAAGTAAATTATCTGTTTGGTGGCTCAGACTTGGCATAGCAATAGAAAGAATAAAACCTGGCAACCCACAACAAAATGGGCGACATGAACGAATGCATCGTACCCTCAAACAAGAAGCTGCTAAACCCTCTGCTTTTAATCTTTTGCAACAACAGGAGAAGCTGGATCGCTTTGTTCATGTATACAATAATGAAAGGCCGCATGAGGGCATTGCTAACAAATACCCTGGTGAGCTGTATACACCTTCTGCTAGAATTTATAAGGGGTTGCCGGATATTGATTATCTCTTTGCTGATAGAGTTATCACTGTTACAAAATGTGGTAGAATTTGCATAGGTAAGAAGAAGATCAATCTAAGTACCGTCTTTGCTGGGCAAAAAGTTGGTATAACTCAAGTTGACGATAAAATTTGGCTTGTACATTTTATGAATTATGAGTTAGGATATTTTGATATGGACTCTGCAAGAGTAGAACCAACTGATAATCCTTTTGGTATAAAACTGTTACCTATGTCCCAAGAATAAACTGTCACCTATGTCTCCGGTATGTACCCTTAAAAAAATGGCGGAGAGGAAGGGATTCGAACCCTCGATACAATTGCTTGCATACACGCTTTCCAAGCGTGCGCCTTAAACCGCTCGGCCACCTCTCCTAAGCAGTGCGGATTCTATCAATATCTTATACTTGAGTCAACGAACTTTACTCATTAAATGCAAAAAATGAGTTACAAGATCCTAGCAAATTACTATAGAAGACTTGTAAAGTAAGAGAATTAAGGCTTTTTACTTTATAAAAAATTTTTACATTAGTATTAAACTTATACATAACAAAATAATTTCTTGCGCTTCAGACTAAAATACTCTATAAGTGTCCTATCAGATTTCTTCTGGCCCCTTCGTCTAGCGGTTAGGACGTCACCCTTTCACGGTGAAAACACGGGTTCGATTCCCGTAGGGGTCACCATATTATTTGTGGATATAATGACAAACTTTCTAAGAAATAAGAATAAATAATAATCTAGCTATGAACCAAGTTATTATACTCAATGGACCATCCTGCTCAGGGAAATCAACTATAGCTAAAGAAATATGTAAGCAAACAAATAATAAATTTGTACATCTCCAAATTGATAAAACGGCTCAATTTTATGGAACTATTTTTCCTAAAGGTTTTAAGTTTGCTGAAAATGATCCAGGTACAGAGAAGAATGATAATGGGCTGAAGGGTTTATTTAATAACAACAGATTAGCTCGTCGCAAGGTAGTTGCATCCATATTGCTTGCTACTGCAAGGGAGCTGTTAAAACAGGAATTTAATATTGTTATAGATACAGCTTTGGATGGACCCGATTCAAAAGAGTTAGCAACATTTTATCTACACTATTTAAATGATTATAAAATCAAATTCATTGGTATATACTGCCCTCTTGAAGAACGGTTAAAAAGATTAAAAAATCGTACAGATAACCTATTCTTGACAGAAGAGTTTATTATAAATCAAACTAATCAGTATGATGTATTCGAATCATGCAAAGAATTATATAATAATTATTTTGATAGTTCTTTATACAATAGTGATAAAATAGCTTATAAAATATTAGAAATCGATAAATAAGAATAGGCGCAATTAATGGGAAATGTTATTATAGACATAACATTATTAAACAAATTATTTGGAGCACTATCTTAATATTCTAGTTTTCACCTGAGCTAGTTTAATAGGAGTATTAAATTTTATCTTATTTCCTGGTGTTACATAAAAAGGTGATCTGGTAGAATCAAGTAATTTTGCTTCTAATTTTCTTCTTGCTATTAGTCTTGGGTCTTTTTTACTTCTCTCACCTAGTTCAATTTTTGCTTCCTTCAGATATTTAGGGTCAGTAGTTTTAATATATTTCTTTAAGTTAGCAAAAAACCTTGTTTTTTCGTTAACAAGACCTGGACCATTATAATATGCGCTTATTATGGTTATTTTTTCATTGGGGCGCAAATAATTCCAGGTATCACCATACTTTCTTGCAACCTCTTTTTCTCTTGGGCTAACAGAATGTTTGAGTAATCGAAGCATTTGATAATCTGTAATTTGTTTTTCTCCTCTATATACCATATCAAAAGACAGCTCATCTCCAAAAATGTTTTTCCATTCAACTCTTGCCTCTATTCTATCCATATTGAAGCCAGCTCCAACTGTAATTTTTCCTATAGGAGCACGGCCAGCAGCAAAAATGTCTTTTGTATATTTATAAGGGTTTTTGGGACCAGCTGCATCGTCATATGCATAATGTTCTTTACCTTCAAATAATGCTATATATTCTAATTTTAAATAATCATACGACATAGCATTATCAATATTGTTTAAGTTCATAGTATACGTTGTATCAAAAATTAAATCTGTTAATTCTTCCCTGGTCAGAGATCTATTTGATTTTTGTTTGTAAAGCATAGGTTGTGGATCACTAAATAAAAAATAAAACTATTTTTTTATATCATTTTTAGTTATTACCACTAAACAACTCTATTTCACTGGAATTTCTATTCCTAAATCTTAAGGAGAGGACAGATGCATGCTCTAGATTAATCTTCTAGATGTAATTAAAATTAAAAAAACAATTAGCATAATAGTTGTTATAAACCTTCTTAAACTAAACAATCTTTTGTATAAGTAAATTGACTATTTGTATTTGTTATAGAATAATGGTATCTGTTAAAATACTTATATCAACAAGACAAATTTATCAATTAATAGCAAAATATGGAATATTTAAGCAGTTTAGACCTAATAAAGTTATACGAAGAATATAAGCTTATCAGCGTTTTAACATTGATGCTGATTTTTGCTGTTCCGATTATTTATGTATCTAAATTAATAATAAATTTATTTATTAAAAAATTTGTTGAAACAAAGTTACCTACCTACAACACTATCTTTATTGCTACCAAGCTCTATCAAAAAGCAGTTAAACTACTGTTTTTAATGTATATAATATTTTGTAGCGAGTTAATTGATAACCTTGGCGCTAGCAAAATTTTCTTAAGGGCAAAAGATATATTTGTTCAGATCTATAGTATAGTTGTTATTGCATGGCTTGCTGTGACATTCTTTGAGGTAATAGCAGGAATATATAGAAAAAAATCTGCTCAATCAAAAATACCTATAAGTCTTTATCTTCAAATTTTTAAAATAATTATTACAATCTGTGCGGTACTTGCAATAGTATCTACTGGTATGGGATTATCTATTTCCTCTTTATTCACCAGCCTTGGTGCCGCAGCAGCATTGTTGGGTTTCGTATTTAGAGATGCTTTAATCGCTTTACTTTCTAGTTTGCAAGTAACCTCTCAAGATATTTTAAGAATAGGGGACTGGGTAACAGTTGCTAATAAGGATATTGATGGTACAGTTGAAAAAATTACTATCACTATAGTTGTAATTCGTAATTTTGATGGGACCACCACCACAGTACCAACTGCTACATTTTTACAAAATCCTGTGCGTAACTGGCGACCGATGTATGAAAAAGGAGGAAGAAGAATAAAACGATCAATAGTTTTAGATATGGATTATATAAAGAACTGTGATCAAAAATTACTCACAGAGATTAAGTCTTTACCAGCTATGCAACAATATGCAGAGTCAAACCTTGAATTATTTAATACACAAACTGAAATTAGTAATATTACTTTATTCAGATATTATATTAGTGAGTACCTTACTTCTCATCAAGGAATTCATAAAGACGGGTTTACCTTCTTGGTACGCCAACTTGATCCTACCCCTAATGGACTGCCAATAGAGTTGTATATTTTTACAAAAGATACTAGATGGAATGAACATGAAATTATTCAGGCTGGGATATTCGAGCATCTGTTATCTGTTTTACCGAAATTTGGCTTAAAAACATTTCAGACTGTAATTCACAACAAACATTGAGTATTGTTTATTGATTACAGATTATTATGTTTATAAAATGATTATTTATGAAAACAAAATTACCAAAAAACTCTCAGCATATTAAAAATAAGCTGGGTTTAATTAAAAGTAAAATTTTAGCTGTAGGCGAAGGTAAAATCGACAAAATTATTTTGTTTGGCAGCTACGGGCGAGGTGATTGGGTTAAAGATATGTATATGGAAGGTCATATTACTTATAGTTATGAGAGTGATCTGGATATTTTGATTATTCTAAAAAAAGGAAAATACTCTCATACCAAAGCGATTAATATGGAGTATAAAATAGCTAAAAAACTCGAAGAAAAACAATTAGAGCGGGATCCATGGGTAACCATTATAATTGAACCAATAAGTGCGGTTAACGAGCAACTTCGAATAGGTCAGTATTTTTTCTCGGATATAAAAAAAGAAGGCATTCTGCTTTATGATAGTGGAACTCATGAATTATCAGAGCCAGCTGAATTAGATAAAGATGAAGTCAGAAAAATTGCACAAGATGATTATGATTATTGGTATAATAGGGGGATAGAGTTTTTTACTGGTGTCAGTTTTTATGCTTTTGAAAGAAACCAGCCTTCCATTGCTGCGTTTCATCTACATCAAGCGACAGAAAGTTTTTATAATGCAATATTGTTAGTATTTACTGGTTATAAGCCAAAAACTCATGATATTAAAAAATTGAAAGGTATGGTGAATAGCTATCACGAAGATTTATTAAAAATCTTCCATTTTGATACGCAAGAGCAAACAAGATGCTTTGGATTACTAAGGGACGCATATGTTGAGGCACGTTATAATAAAAACTACAAAATTACCGAAGAGCAACTAAACTATTTAACTGAAAGAGTGGAAAAACTAAAAAACGTTACGGAAAAAATTTGCTTAGCAAAAATAGAGAGTTATAGATAGTCTCAAGTGTGAGATTCATAGACATGGTTTCAACTTTCTGAGTGCTAATTCAGTGCGGTAATTTTGTTCTCGAATGTGTTCTTTTGATGAATCTCACAAATAATTACTCATGCCAGCGTTCCTCTCATATTATTAAAACCACCAGGATTTGGATTATTTTCTATGAAAGTTATTATTTCTTTAGCAACATCAAATACAGAGCTATTACTTGTATCAACTGTTAAATCATATTCTCGCATGCCACTATGTACTCTATCAAATTGATCATTTGATAAACCAAGCGTTCTATCTCGGCGCAAATATTCACGTTCTTGCATAATAGCCAAATCGCATTTAACACCAACAAAGTAAACAGTATGGTCGGCTAATTTATCTACATATGATTTTAGCTGCTGATCATTGAATAAAACTTCATCTATAATAAGGTTATTGCCCCTACAGCCGAGCATATGCGCAAAATCAGCCATCCCGCCGAACAATTTATCTCCAGTTGGTTTTGATTTAACCGACATAAGAGGTCCACGCTCATTCTCTCCGGGTACAAAATCAAAATATTCATCATCTTTACGTGCGCTCGGATATGGCGTCATTTCAATAAATGTATCAACACTAAAGGTGAGCCACTGCTGCTTGCTTAAATACTGTATGCTTCTTGCGACCTGCGTCTTACCGCTAGAACCGGCGCCATTTAATAAAATTATCTTACTCATTTATTACCTCATCAATAATCTTTTTCTGCAAGCGCGCCGCAGGGCTATTTTTATCTGCTATATTGCAAAGTTCAAATGTCGCCTTCCACAGTACCCAGGCTCGGCTTCTTAGCCATGTATCATCATCTAGGCCGATTTCAGAACTGCCACTGACGTTCCCACCCATGATGAAATCAGCAACCTGCTTAAAACCTGCCTTTTCATACACTCGTTTAGCTCTAGGGTTATCAGCTGCAGGATCAATCATAAAGGTATCTGCTTTATCAAATGATTCTCTAAAAAAATCAAATAAATATGGATTTTTCAATGTAGATTGTGCCAGGTCTGATTGAGGTAACGGTAATTTTTTATCAAAATTGGTAACCGCCGCGCCTTTCCTTTTATGTAATTTTGTTTCTATTTGCATTGATAATACGTTTCTAGACCAGCCGCTTTCAACTGTTTGATTTACATAGAAATTTGTTTGCTCTTTATCTAGTCCTGAGTACATAAGGAGTACGATGTGACCCCAAGGGATTTGGTCAACAGCTTGTTGACCAATTGCAGTTTGGCTAAATTCCTCTGCAAATTTACGCATATATTTAATGTTCTGGGGGCTAAAACCCTTCATATCTGGGAACTCCGCCCTTAAGTCCATTGATAGCTGATTAATAATCTTAGCTCCCCATCCTTCTTTTTCTTGCGACTGCAAAATAATATTGCCTATGTGATGATAAAGATTAATTAGCTCGTTGTTAACTTTAACAGCAGACCTATATCTTGATGCAGTTACACGCGTTTTAAGCTCTAGAAACAATTTGTTGTATTCTTGGTCGATAATCATTTTTCTCATTATTTTTGCCCCAAATATAATTTCATACCTTCATGCGTTGCTTTAAATCCTAGCTTTTCATAAAACCTGAGAGCTTTGGCGCGTTCTTTATTGGTAGTTAATTGAATAATTGCGGCGCCATACTCTTTACCCCAATTAATAGCAAATTCAATCATCTGCTGCCCTAGATTCTGGCCTCTAATACGCCGAACAACTCTAACCGCTTCTATCTGCAAGCGCGTGCGGCCTGAAAAGGTCAGTGAAGGCATTAAGGTTAAATGGCATGTTCCTATTACTTCTCCATCATTTCCAAGAACCATGAGATGTTGATTTGGATCACTGTCAATTTTAGCAAATGCATCAAGGTAACTCTGTGCTACTTCGCTACTCGTTTGCTCACACCCAATTTGTTCACGTTTTTGGCCTAATTTATCGTCAGAAAGTAGAGAGACTATTTCTTTTAGATCATCTAGCTTATGCTTCTTGCGGTGTATTATGTTCATATCATTTCACTCATAAATTTTTCCTCCGAATTTTCCCCAAGCCACAGTGGTAGTAACTTCCGGAGTGGCTCAGCTCTAAAGTCTATTTCTTGCAAACTAGAAATAGGCATCCATATTAATTCGATATGTTTTTCAGGGCATATTATTTTTTTGTCAGACTTTAAAAGGTCAGATTCCGCCTCAAAAATAAAATTATATTCGTGGTTGTGACAGATGCTGCTAGCCCCGAGTTCAAAGCTATACTCTAAGCATCCCAAAAATCTTTTTATTTTACAGTCCGCACTGGTTTCTTCTTTCAACTCTCGCAAGCAGCAGTTTTCGGCTGACTCGCCATGCTCGATATGGCCACCAGGCAAAAAATAAAAACTAATTTCAAGGTCAAGTGTTTTGCAAAGTAAAATTTTATCATC
Source organism: Candidatus Megaera endosymbiont of Nemacystus decipiens (assembly GCA_030036605.1). Taxonomy (GTDB): domain Bacteria; phylum Pseudomonadota; class Alphaproteobacteria; order Rickettsiales; family Rickettsiaceae; genus Megaera_A. The sequence goes on from DAOTRE010000001.1 coordinate 7,832, forward strand.
ATGGATGATAGCTGCTCTGCTTAAAACATGAATTTTATCTTGGTTACTCATTCATTTTTCCTCTATCAATATCAGAAAATGCTGAATTTACTAATGTCATGTGTAAATTATTTTTAGATCCATAATGTTTTCCTAATATCAGGTTTTCTAAGGGTACAAATAATCCTTTAGGCAAAAATGATAGATTAAACCAGCCCCACTCTTCGACCTTATGCGGCTCAATATTTATTATCTTTTGATTTTCTGGCATATTTACGCTCATAAATATTGATATGTAATGCTTTTGATCAAATTCAAAAAAGTCATTTGTTATAGACAAGAAAGTTGGTGACGTAATATTGAGAGCAGTTTCTTCTTTTGTTTCTCTAATAGCACATTCTTCAAAGGATTCTCCAAATTCTAAATGGCCGCCAGGAGGCCCCCATGATGCGGCTCCATGTGAGTTTTTGCGTTTTCCTAACAGGATTTCATCCTGTTTATTAAAAATCAAAACACCTAATCCTACTTTAGGCATTGCCTTTTCATTATTTTTAAAGCTTATCTTCATTGATACGCCTCTCTTCCAGTTGCCTGCCCATCGAAGCTCAAAGAGTGTAGTTGGGTTAAATTTTTTAGGTGCTGTAAAAGATCATCAAAATCATTATTAACAGGCAAAAAATATTTTTGCTCAAATTTATCCATAATCTTTGTCGCGACTTTGATTAATTGCTTGCCTGCGGGAAGAAGTTTTGAATATTTAGCTCGTTCATCACCATCAATAGCCCCTCGTTCAATCAACCCGCGCTTTTGCAAGGTGTACAAGCACATGGTATGTTTTGTTACGTCGGAGTCAGTTAATCTTGCCAGGTCATTCTGTGTTGGTTTTTGGCGCTTAGATTCAAGAGGGTGCAATACACATAAAAAAACACATTGGGTATGTGTTAGCCCAGCTGGCTCTAAAACTTTATCGCTCATTCTTTTCCAGCTGAAATAAGCCTTATAAAATATAAAGCTGGGAGATTCTAATATGCATATACCTGTCGCCTGAAGCCTCTTGTCTAACGAAGCTTTAGAGCAGGTGGATGGCGTAGGGTGATTGCTTTTATCTGTATTTTCATCATGACTGGCCATGATTATCTCCCTGAGTACTTATCTTCATGTGCATCCCCCTACGCTCTGCGAGCTTTGGAGGACAGCTATTCCCGCCTTGCCAGGCTGTAAGCTCTTAAAACGTAAGAAACCAAAACTATCGTAACACAGATTACCTTGACAGAAAACATCTTTTTGTGCCAAGATAATCCGTAAGTATAAACTATTTAATCTGGGTGCCCTAATATGAGACTAAAACAACTATATGATTTTCATGGAAAAACAGCCCTAATCACAGGTGCATCTGGTGGCCTTGGGGAACAATTTGCCCGCTGTTTACATGCACGAGGGGCTAGAGTTATTCTGGCTAGTCGTCGTTTGAAAAGCCTTCAAGACTTAAGTGATGAGCTGGGCAATTCTAAGGCTATTAAAATGGATGTTGCTGATAAAAACTCAGTTGTTAGTTGCTTTGCTGAGTTGGAAAAGATTGGAGAGAAAATAGATATCTGCATCAACAACGCAGGTATAGCAAAATTAACGCCAATTTTCCAAGAAGAGCAAAATGATGATTTTGAGTCACTTATCCAAACTAACTTGATGGGCGTTTGGTATGTTACCAAGGCTATAGCAAATCATATGAAGAACAATAATGTCCATGGCTCGATTATTAATATCGGTAGCATTAACGGCGCTTCAATTTCAGCGAAAAAAGGTAGCGCATATTCAATATCAAAAGCTGCAGTAATTCATTTAACCAAAACCTTGGTAGGCGAGTTATCTCCATACAACATTCGAATTAATTGTATATCGCCAGGATTTTTTAAAACTGCTATGACGGAAGCTATTATTGATAAAGTGACACCACATATTCCTACTGGATCTGCAGCCAATCCAGCCGATATGGATGGACTAATTATGTATTTATCGTCCAATGAAGCCTCCGGGTACGTTACAGGATCCTCTTTCACTATTGATGGCGGAATATCCTGGGGAGGCAAGTTGTGGTAATTGAATACACAAAAAACCCAGCAACTAGTGATACCTACTTTCTCACTAAGCAAATTAATCAAGAGACTTCTGAATACGGCGAAGCTTATCTTTTTGCTTCTTTCATGAGGAAAGCACTGTGACCTTCAAAGTAGGTTGGGAGAAAACTAGCACAAGAGTAAATTTGTCAGAAGATCTGATGCTAAAAATGCTAGGCACTTATTACGCTGATGAGAATGATCAGCCTACGCCAAGGCTTCGGCCGACAAGTATTAAATCTGTATCTATTATCCCAGGCGGTTGTGCCAACATTAATGTGCTTGCCAAGCTTAATATCTCTGATACCCCTGTTATTTTAAGGGTTTATCTTCGTGATAAAGAAAGTGTTTACAGAGAACAAAAAATATCATCTCTTTTGCATAAAAAATTACCTGTACCAGAATTTTACCACGTGGGTGAATATGATGGTTATACGTTCGCTATCATCGAATATTTGCCTGGTCAAACCTTGCGGGATTTACTGCTAAAAGGCAAGTCTCCTGATATTAGCGATATTATGTTTAAGGTTGGTAAGCTTCTTGGAGAAATTGCCAACATTAAATTTCCAAGCAGCGGTTTTTTTAATAAGAATCTTGAGGTTGAAAAAAGCTCAGGCTCAGAAGGTTTTATGAATTTCTGTTTTGAATGTTTAGAAAATAATAAAGTCAAAGCAACATTGCCACAGGAACAAAGAGATCAAATTAAAAGTATATTTAGGGTTTATAAAAATTTACTACCAGATGATACAGAAAGCAACCTAGTCCATGCTGATTTTGATCCGGCAAACATATTGGTTACAGAAGTTAATGGACAAATAGAAATATCAGGCATTTTAGATTGGGAGTTTGCATTTTCGGGCTCCTCTCTGTGTGATGTTGCGGGCATGCTTAGATATGCGCACCAGATGCCTAATGAATATCAGGATTCATTCCTGAAAGGATTGCGCGGAAGTGGTTATGCACTACCCAGTTCTTGGCAAATTACAGTGAACTTATTGAATATTGTATCTTTGTTGGATTCATTGCAAAGAACGCCCATTGATGATAGACCTAATCAAATTAAAGATATGCAAGAATTGATTACTCATGTTTTGGATGTTTTTAGCAAGGTTGAAGTTGTCCCATAGATCCCAGCTGGCCAAATATATTTGATATTGAAGCAAAAAAAATTAAAGCAGCTTTAGGTGGTAATTTTGCCTCTATCCACCACGTTGGATCAACATCTGTACCAGGTCTAGCTAGCAAGCCCAAAATAGATATTATTGCCTGCATTAAGGATAACTAATAACTATTCAGAATCACCTGACAGTCATCCCGTGCAACAAACCCAAACAAATATTTCTCCCGGCCAAATAAAATAGAAGATCCTTCAACCTACGCTAAAGCTTCGGTCGACAAGTATACTTGGATTTTTGATCATAAAGACCATAAACATTTTATTTTATACAAAGGCGCGAAATTTGTTGGATATGCTCATGTTCAGCTCATGACCGAAAATAGGACGAGCTACTTGCGTATTATCGTTATAGACGAAAAAGAGCAAGGCAAAGGATATGGCAAGGAATTTATGTATCTTACCCACAAATGCAATAGGGAAACTGCTATGACTATTAGAGTTCTAGAAAAAACAGATATAGCAACCATTGTAAATGGTTTTATTTATAGTTTAATCAATAGTTAGTATCTTCGATCGGTTTTTCGCCTCCTAATTCGCCTGCTAAGCCAATTCCAGGATTGTTAATAGGATCGTTATGAAAATAACTTTTTGTATATTGATAAGCTGCAGTTCCAACCACAACTCCAGCTGTAGCTATAGTGGCACCAACTATCACCTCTCTTGGCACAGTTTGTAGCGTTTTTTCAACGAGGTTATACATCAGCTTATCTATACAAAAACCAAATGCAGCGCCACCAGCTCCGCCAATTACAGTACCAGCCGCTGCGCCTATTTTAGTATGCTTACTTACTATTTTATTAGTTTTATCGTTTTGTGATTCGCCACTAGTGCCAAGAGTAGATACTACCCAACCAGTGAGGCCGCAAATCAAAGCTCCGCACGCTCCTCCGACTAGAGCATTGGTAGAAATTATAGTGTATTTCATCGGAGTCTTGATTGAACTGGCCGGTTTGTTAGCAAATGCGCAGTATATTATGTTTCCTGTGCCAACAAATAACGAATTAAGTGCTCCTGCGCTACAAATATAATCAATTGGTGATGCCAAAATTATCCTCTCGTGAAATATTGATTTAAAATGATAGATGTATATCATATTTTTTAAATATGTCAAATTTTTTAGTAACTAATGATAGATAGTGGCCAAAAATTAGCATATTGGTCAGACTGCATACCAGTTGGCGCTACAGTAGAACAGATGCCATTAGATAACTTGATTGCACCTCTTATTGTGATCGATGTTTATGAGAAAATTACAGCAAATTATAAAATCTCAGACGATGACATCATGCACTTTGAAAATAGATATGGCCAGATACAAGAAAATAGCTTTAAGTAAATTAACTGTTACCTATATCTCCGGTATGTACCCTTTAAAATATGGCACCAGAGGAAGGGATTGGCTTCGCCGCTGCTGCGCTTTGCTTGCAGAACGAACCCCCTTTGCCTGGTTCTCATCCCATTCATCATCTTTATTTTAAAAAACTACATATACCAGGGTACGCTTCGCTTTTCTTCTTGCATATGTATTTTTTTAAATATGGCGGAGGTTAGCATCCATCAATATAATGCTCTCCAAACTGGGTGGGAAATGTGCAATTCAATCCCACATGATTTGGGTATATTACACTGTTGGGAACGAAAAATCTGCTTCTAAATTAAGCTGCTCGACTGGTTTGAATTTAATCACACCATGGTACTGATAGTACCGAGATATGAAAAAATCTAAACTAGATTTATCTCTCAGATGCCCTATTTTCGTCCATGTTTTATGTTCAGCATGTCCTTATAGTTACTCTATCTGTAACTTTACGGACATGGCAACCACAATCCATTATATGCCTATCCTGTCCTCTAGGTTACGAATAATGAAACCTAAAGGACATATCATGTCCTAAAAGTGTTACTAAATGCTACAAATAGGACATGACATAAAAACATATTCTTACTTTAACAACACCCAAATTTCAGTTAGAAGCTCTGTCTCTGCAACCTCATGATCAAAATTATGATAGCAGAAGATACATGGCAAATCGCCTAATTCCTCACCAGATTCTGGAAGCCAATCGCGATATAGGTGATAAATAAACAAGGGTAATCCCCCAGCTCTGCTGGGGGACTCCTAAAGTTTGACATTTTCAGGAATCATTGCGAATTTTCTTTTTGGGCTGCTTGGAGCGGATCAAAAAGGAGATTCGCTTATGTCAAATTATTCAACACTTAACCACACCACATGGGACTGCAAATATCATGTTGTGTTTATCCCGAAGTATAGAAGAAAGAGTTTATATGGTCAAATTCGATCAGAATTAAGGACGGTGTTCCATCGCCTTGCCTTCCAAAAAGAATGTTCAATTATAGAAGGTGAGCTGGTAATAGATCATGTTCACATGCTTTTATCCATCCCGTCAAAGTATTCAGTAGCTCAGATAGTTGGGTTCCTAAAGGGTAAGAGTGCAATTCATATTGCGCGTCATTTTGGAAATGTTCGGCGTAATGTCTATGGTCAAAACTTTTGGGCCAGAGGGTATTTTGTATCAACAGTTGGCTTTAATGAGCAGGCGGTAAGGCAATATATTCAAAACCAAGAAGCAGAAGGCCAACGTATCACCCAAGGAAATCTTTTCAAATAAACCATGAAATACCGCTTCGAGCGGTCCTAGCGAAGCGTCTCAAACCTCCAGCTCTGCTGGAGGTAAATGACTTTGTATCGCCGATATTGTCGCGTGACCCTTTATGAGTGGTAACTGCATATCTACCAGCTGGCAACTCTCTTTCGATGACCTCATCGCTCAATTTAAAATCTTTAGGCACCGTAAGAGCCAAATCAAATCGCCACTCTTCTGGCGGTGTTTCTCTGGGATCAGCATACCCGTACCCAAATGCTTCGCTTGCCTTAGGTTTTAAGTTAATTGGCTGTGCTTTAGCCCATGATATTAATTTATCCAACGTAATGGATAATTTCATAGGATCGCCATGATGTTCCATCACTGCCAATCTTCTTGATGGCAGATCTTTTATTGTGATTGTCATAATCTTTTTACCGTTAATATGCAATGAATACGGTGGATTTTCCCATGCTCTCCAATTGGCATTATTTCTAAAAACACTTGGCGATTGGCCACATACTTGTTTAAAAGCTCGGCTAAATGCTTCATGAGATTCAAATCCTGCATCCAAAGCGATGTTAATAATTGTATCTTCTTTTTGCACAGTCAATTGGTGAGCAGCTCGTTTCAGCCGCAGCCATTTGATATAACTTTTCAAAGATACACCTGCATGTGCTGTAAATAGACGATGAAAATGGTACTTTGAAAAACAAGCGATGCGGCACAGCTCTTCTAGTTCAAGCTCTTCATCAAGATGCTTGCCTATGAAATCAATAACTCTGTTAACGCGTTCTTTGTAACTCATAATAACCATAATTCTTTATCTACTCATTCACAGCTTGAAAGAATATAGGCAATGCAGATTTTACGCTTGACCACTCTTGCTAAAATAGGTAAAAATATAACATGTCCTAATAATGACGATATTTGCTACTTTTAGGACATAGCATATAATAATACTTGACTGAAGTCAAATTCTGAGATATCATGTCCTATAAGTGGCATTTTTTAACACTTTTAGGACATACTATGTTTTCAGAATATATTCAGCAACTAAGAGCTAGAGGCAGGCGCCATTTCACCTCCGAGGAAATACGTGCGGAATTACAGCTATCTGATAGTTCTGCTAGATCTGGTTTGTATCGATTAAAAAGAGATAAGAAGGTTATAAGCCCCGTCAATGGACTATATGTCATCGTCCCGCCTGAATATCAATCTTATGGCTCAATCCCTGCAGAAGAGCTGGTGCCGATCATAATGCAACATCTGCAGGCTGATTATTATGTAGGGTTGCTCAGCGCTGGATTATTCTATGGTGCAACTCATCAAAAGCCAGCACGTTTCCAGGTCATTACTAACAAAAGAATCAAACACTCCCTTGAATTTGGTGATGTGGTTATTGAGCTTGTTTATAAAGATTCTCTACAGGGCTTGCCAACCCAAGATTTTGTGGTTAGCACTGGTTATTTGAAAGTATCAACTCCCGAGCTACTGGCAATTGATTTGTTTAAATACAGTAAAAGAGCTGGCGGCATTAGTCATATTGCAACTGTTTTATCCGAACTTGCTCCTAGTATTGATGAAAATAAACTAATTGTACTTGCTGAAGAGTTAGGAGAAATATGCCAGATACAAAGGCTAGGCTTCATGCTAGAGCAAATTGATGTGCTTGAAGATGAAGAGAAAAAAGAGCAAATAATCGCAAAATTAGCGGAGTATATAGAAACTGTTCATCGCCCCTATGTTTCTCTTGTTCCGTACATATCAAGAACCGGACATCCTAAATGTGAAAAATGGAAAATTATTGAAAATACTGATTTTGAGAGTGATTTATGATACCAGAAAATTTTATAGAACAATGGCGGCAGCATGTTAAATGGCAGACCCCTGCTCAAGTTGAGCAAGATTTAATAATAAGCAGAGCATTAACGGATTTATATAACGATCCGCATGTAAGTGAAGCTTTAGTTTTTAGAGGTGGTACAGCACTGAACAAATTATTTCTCAAGCCTCCTTCTAGGTATAGTGAGGATATAGATTTTGTTCAAAAAAATGCTGATCCCATAGGGCAAACAATAGATGCAATAAGAGCCGTTCTAAATCCTTGGCTTGGTGATCCCAAATGGAAAATTACTCAGCGCAGTGCCAAATTGATTTATAAATATGAAGCGATCAATAAGTTGCCAGCAAAACTCAAAATTGAAATCAACACTACTGAGCATTTCCAAGTTCTGCCATTACGCAGTGAAGAATTTAATGTGAATTCTGATTGGTGGAGCGGCAATGCCAAAATTGCAACTTATGAGATTGATGAGTTAATGGCAACAAAACTTAGAGCACTTTACCAAAGACGCAAAGGACGGGATCTATTTGATTTGTGGTATGTTACCAAAAATGAATTGATCAATCTGGATCGCGTATTTGAAATATTTACCAAATACTGCGCCAATGATGATTCTCATTTCACTAAAGATGAGTTCATAAAGAATCTAGAACTTAAACGTGATCATCAAGCTTTCCAGTCAGATATGCATGCATTACTACCAACTGGATTAAAGTGGAACTTTGATGAAGCATACCAGTTTGTTTTGGATAATGTTATCAGCAGGCTGCCATGAAATTAGCTTGGGTAACTGATATTCATCTGAATTTTCTAGAATCTGCTGAGAGAGAAGGATTCTATCAGGATATTGTCGCTACAAACTCTAACGCGGTTTTGGTTAGTGGTGACATTGCTGAGGCCCCAACTGTTTCTGATATTCTTGAAGAAATGGCCCGGCATATCGCTAAGCCAATTTATTTTGTTCTAGGTAACCATGATTATTATCAAAGCAGCGTCGAAAATGTTAGACAAAAAGTTACTCAGTTATCGCAAAAAAATTCATCAGTAAATTGGTTACCTGAAACTGGTCTGGTGAAATTAAACAAAGATACTCTGCTGCTTGGAGAGGATTGCTGGGCTGATGGCCGTTATGGAAATTATGCTGATAGCAGAGTGATGCTTAATGATAGTCGTATGATCCAAGAGCTTCGAGAAGGTAATATCATTGGTAAATATCAGCTCCTAGATGCGATGCAAAAATTAGCCGATAATGATGCCAAAAGATTAGAGAACAATCTGCATTTAGCAATTCAAGAACATTTGCCTAAAAAAATTATTGTTTTAGTTCATGTGCCACCATTTAAAGAAAGCTGCATGCATGAAGGAGAAATCAGCAACGATGATTATCTGCCATTTTTTGCTTCAAAAATAACTGGCGATGTGTTGCTGGGAGCAGCAAAGGCTAATCCAAAAATTGAGTTCTTAGTTCTATGTGGCCATACCCATAGCAGTTCTTACTACAAACCTCTTGATAACTTAACAGTCAAAGCAGGTAGCGTGGTATATGGCAAACCTATTGTTCAAGAGGTAATTGAGTTATGAACGAGCTCAAGAGAAACATCATCTCAATGTGCGGTGATAACGGTAAAGAGTGGCTTGATTCACTTCCTGAAATTACCGATAAGATATCACAAAAACATAATCTATCCGGTTTAACTCCTATAAATAACATGACATTTAATTATGTCGCTAGTGGCTATCAAAATGATAAACCCATCATATTAAAAATTGGCATGAACAGCAAAGCTTTAACTAAAGAGGCATCGTGCCTAAAATCTTTTGCTGGTTACGGTACAGTGAAGGTGCTTGCTGAAGATACGAGCATGTTACTTTTAGAAAGGGCTCTGCCTGGTGCGTCATTGCGAGGAATTTATGACGAAGCAATCCGGGAATGTTCTGGATCACCACGCGATTTCATCGCTCGTGATGACGAAGCGACTAAAATTGTTTGTAGTGTCATCAAAAAACTTCATAAGGCATCAATACCAGAAAGCCATAACTTCTATCATTTAAGCGAATTATTTAAGACGTTAGATCAAAAGTTAGCTATCCCAGATGAGATTTTAACTAAAGCTAAGCATCTCAGAGATGACTTACTGAAATCTACAACAAAAGAAGTGCTGTTACACGGTGACTTACATCACGATAACATTTTACAAAATAGTGATAACTGGTTGGTTATTGTTCCAAAAGGATTTATTGGTGATCCCGCATTTGAACCAGCAGCTTACCTCTGCAACCCCATCCCTGAATTGCTTCAAGAAAATCAGCCGCGCGAAATTATAGAAAATCGCATTAACATTTGTAGCGCTGAGCTTGGTATCGATGCGCAAAGAATCGCTGACTGGCTTTATGCAAAATCTGTTTTATGTTGGGCTTGGAGTTTGGAGGATAATCTTGATGCTAGCTATTGGCATAATTTGTTAGAAAATATCAACTAATTGATCGAGAGATACAAATCATCCAAAGTTCTATTAATGATCTCAGTTAATTCTTGCAAGTCAAAATCAGGGCAATATCTAGGATACTCTCTGTCTAATCCATATGAATGCTTATCAAGCAATTGATAATTATATTCGCCCATAACAACGATATCCAAACCTTTTTCCAGATAATTTTTTTCTGAATGCACCCCAACCCCAGCATCATAGAAGGAATCGTCAGACAAAATAATTGCAACGTGATAACATTCTCTGGGCTCATTTTGCATGATAAACGCCATCTTAAAACTCTGTTTTTAAATATTGCATTCCATGCCCTGTAAAATTCATTTGCGAATGGTCCGCAAGGGCCAGAATTAATCACTGGCTCGCCAAAGTTATCTCCAGCATGACTTACATACCCATACCGCTTATTAATTTTTGCAGACAAAGTTCCGAGATTTTCTAAGGCTTTCTTAGAGATTTTAATTTGTTTTTTCAAGTAAACGCATTCAAATCTATCTGTGTCAAATTTGCTTTCAGTTTTAATGCATTGAAATAATAGTTTTTCATAAAAGCCTTTAGCCTCGATATCTGTAGAGGCTGATAGTTCGTGGCAATCTTCAAAAGCTAGGATATAACGCATAAGGTTTGTTGCGATTTTTTTATTCTGAAAATCTTCAGCCACACTAAGATGCCGTATAACCAAATGACCAGCATTAACACTATATCCCACGCAACCAACCAATTGATCAGAAATGAAAGCCCCAATTAACTTACCATCTTTTGCATAAGATGCGAGCACCGTGTTAATTTTCTCTGCTGTTGGATTGCCTATGCTAGCTGTAATGATTTCTTTAAGCTGAGGATGATTGGGATCAATTTGCTTAAAAATAGGCATAATATTCATTTCAAGATTCTCACATACCGTTTACTTTCTGCATTCATAGACAACACTCTCGTCGCTATCACCAGGGCCATTTGAACGATCAAAAGCCTTTAGTATTTTAACATCGCGAAACCCAATACTCTTTAGCAATTCTAATAATGACCTCGGCTCATATATTTTAATTTTATATTCTTCAATCTCAGTCTGAATTACTTGGTTTTTATCAATCAACTCATACTTGGCTACAGAAGAGCAGATATCATCATCCATCGAAGCACAAGAAGATAGTAGGATCATTTTTCCATCTGGACGCAGCCACTTAGAGCCACGCCACACACCTAGTTCTGGTACTGCATGTTTTGTTTCTACTTCAAAAACAAGAACACCACCATCATCTAAATGATTATAAAATGATTTCAAAGTTTTCGATATTTCATCAGACTCAGTTATTAATCCAAAGGAGCCGCTTGGAATAAAGATAAGCGAATAAAGATTATTATCTGGTATTTCGCTTGCTACAGATTTCCAAATGTTTACTTTTAGCGACATTTGTTCTGCTTTGCCCCTAAGGACATCTAGCATGTGCTCACTTGCATCTGAACCTTCAATTTTATATCCATCTTTTGCTAGAGGCAGTAAGAAGCGACCAGTACCACACATTGGCTCTAAAATAGCTCCACTCGCTTCATCTGCATAACTTTTATAAAAAGCAAGAGCATCTTCTGGTGCGGTCGGCTTGCTTATCTCGTAAACTTGAGTGCATAAATCAAGGTAAGTTGTATTAATCATCATTACAGTTTCCCTCTCATATTATTAAAGCCATTGGGATTTGGATTGTTTTTTATGAAAGTTATTATTTCTTTAGCAACATCAAATACTGATGCATTACTTGTTTCAACTGTTAAATCATATTCTCGCATGCCAGTATGTACTCTATCAAATTGATCGTTAGATAAACCAAGCACTCTATCTCGGCGCAAATACTCACGTTCCTGCATAATAGCTAAATCACATTTAACACCAATAAAGTAAACAGTATGGTCGGCTAATTTATCTACATAGGACTTTAGCTGCTTATCATTAAATAAAACTTCATCTATGATAAGGTTGTTGTCTCTAGAGCCAAGCATATGTGCAAAATCAGGCATTGCACCAAACAACTTATCACCAGTTGATTTTGATTTAACCGACATGAGAGGTCCACGCTCATTCTCTCCAGGTGCAAAATCAAAATATTCACCATCTTTACGTGCGCTCGGATATGGCGTCATTTCAATAAATGTATCAACACCAAAGGTGAGCCACTGCTCATTGCTTAAATACTGTATGCTTCTTGCGATCGAGGTCTTACCGCTAGAACCAGCGCCATTTAATAAAATTATTTTACTCATTTATTACCTCGACTCATAAATAACCTTGTGATATTCACCTTCACTCTTAGACATTAACAATAATTTTCCTGTATTTACCGTGGATCAACTAGTCATCACCTAACGCTTTAATATCCAAACTGCAAATAGCCGGTAATTTAGCATTGATTTTTTCTATGTCCCAATCCCACCAAGCAATCTCCAAAAGGCGAGCAATATTCTTTTCATCAAAACGCATTTTAACAATTTTGGCTGGATTACCTGCAACTATTGCATAATCAGGCACATCCTTTATAACAAAGCTGTTTGCGCCAATGATCGCACCATTCCCAATTGTCACGCCATTTCTCACCATACTATTGTACCCAAACCAGACATCATTTTTTACGATAATATCTCCCTTGATAGGTAATTGATTTACATCATATAAACTTTCCCAACCATTTTTAAAAATTGGAAAAGGATAGGTGCTAATAGCATCGAGTTTGTGATCACCTGTCATGATAAATTTAGTTTCAGCAGCAATTGCACAAAACTTCCCAAAAACAAGCTTTACCCTATCTGGTTGATAATTATACAACACATTATTTTCTTCAAAGTTCTTGGCGCCATATCGCTTATCATCATAGTAAGTATAATCTCCTACATGTATATTAGGAGATGAAATAATATTTTTTAAAAACACAAGATCTTCATAACCATCAAGTGGTGTTTTAGTATTAGGGTTGGGCCCTTTGTTAGCTAAATTTTTTGAATTGTTTTTACTCATTTATTACCTCATCAATAATCCGTTTCTGCAAGCACGCCTCTGGACTATTTTTATCTCCTATACTGCAAAGTTCAAAAGTCGCTTTCCACAGTACCCAAGCTCGTGCTCTAAGCCATGTATCGTCATCTAATTCCATTTCAGATACAAAAATATCGCGTGCTTTACCGCTTAAGTAAGTCCATGCAATGACAAGATCACAAGCGGGATCGCCCATAGCAGTGCCACCAAAATCAATTACACCTGATAATTTATTATCTTTGATGAGGATATTGGAAGGCGCAAAATCACCATGGATCCAAATAGGTGCTTTACTCCATTTAGTAGCGCACGCTCTTTCCCAAAGTTCTAAAGCGCTGCTGCCATCTATAATATCTGCTAATTTAGCAATTTGTTCACGCGCTCCTGAATCATATACACTAACATGATCGCCTCGCCACCAATTATGTTGACCAGGGCTGGGGCCTTCTACATCAGTAATGGCTTGCAGTTCCTTCAAAAAAGTTGCTAGATCAAAAGCTAGGTTTTCTAGTGATTGCTCATCAAGAGTTATATGATTAGCACTTCGACCATCTAACCATTTATAAATAGAAAATGCATAAGGATAATCCTCAGATGGTTTGCCCATTTTTATAGGAGCAGGAATTGCGACACTTAAATGCTTTGATAACTTTGGCAACAGTTCTTGTTCTTTAGGTACTTTGAGAGCATAGCTTTCAGCCGTTGGCATGCGAATAAGCATATCATCACCAATCCGATAAGTTCTGTTGTCATGGCCTTGTTGTTCAACCTCGGTTACAGTTAAGCATGCGTACTGGGGAAATTGAGTAGCTATTAGTTTTTTTGCGAGCTCTAACGTGATATTCAGCTTGTGCTCTAAACCTCCAATTTCGCTATCAAAGCTGAAAATAATTCTCTTAGGTTGGTCTTTGTCGAAATCGATTAGCTTTGTTTCTTTTTCAAAAACATTAGCAGTGAATTTGCTAATAGTATTTTCCCAAAATTTAAGCGCTGAGATGTTTTTAGGTATTACAGATACTTCCCACTTGCCAGGATGCATTTGCCAAATTTTTGCAGCAGCAATTTTGCCCACGCCATGTCTTTGGTATCTACCCAGTATAAAAAACTCTCCTACATTCCAATCTGAATCTTTGCAAGTTACAGCTTGATTAAGCAAGATGAATCCAGCTACGTCATCGTATACTTTTACCAGATATGCTTTACGTGTGTTTTCTTCAAAGTAATTTTTAAAATCAAAGCTTTCAAATAGCCCATCTTCTGGCAAGCGCCAATCATCTGAAATATGCCCACATTCTTTAGATAAGTCATATACGTAAAACCTGGCCATGTTTTGGATCATTGGATAATCATTAATACTGGCTGGTTCTAAGGTCACAGCAGGTGCAAATTTCTTTATTAACAAATGATGCGGCTTACCACTGCCACTCACGTTCCCATCCATAACAAAATCAGCAACGTGCTTAAAACCTGCCTTTTCATATACTCGTTTGGCTCTAGGGTTGTCACTTGCCGGGTCAATTAAAAATGTATCTGCCTTTTCATCAAATGAATCTATGAAAAAATCAACAAATTCAATTAAAGTTTTAGCACCATATCCTTTGCTAAGATATTTTGTATTGCCAATCATATAGTCAATTCCATATGTGTTGCCAGTTTTAGAAAGATTTTTCAATTTAATGTCATTAATAGGGTCTCGTAAAGTTGCTTGGCCAGTCATTAGCATGGCATACGGATGCTCATCACACGAGGCTATCCAATAAAATATGTTACCTCCACAATATGATGACGGTGTCTTGCGTCCTTCCATAAAATTTAAGATATCATCTTTGTGCCCCTGAGTATTATCCCAGAACTCCTGTACATGGGGCTCTGCTAACCATGAAAAGATTATTTCTTTATAAGCAGTAGTTGCTTTTTTAAAAGTGATTTTGTTTATCATCGTTGTCCCAAATATAATTTCATACCTTCGTGGCTGGCTTTAAATCCCAGCTTTTTATAAAACCTGAGAGCATCTGGGCGTTCTTTATTGGTGGTTAATTGAATAATTGTGGCGCCATGATCGAAGCCCCAATTAATAGCAAATTCAATCATCTGCTGCCCTATCCCCCTACGCTCCTGTGGAGCTTCGGAGCGACAAGGATTTTGGCCTCTAATACGCCGATCAACCCTAACTGCTTCTATCTGCAAGCGCGTGCTGCCTGAAAAGGTTAGTGAAGGCATTAAGGTTAAATGGCATGTTCCTATTACTTCTCCATCATTCTCAAGAACCATTAGATATTGATTTGGGTCACTATCAATTTTAGCAAATGCATCAAGGTAACTCTGTGCTACTTCGCTACTAGCTTGCTCACGCGTACGACCTAATTTGTCATCAGCAAGTAGGGAGACTATTTCTTTTAGATCATCTAGCTTTGCTCTTCGGTGTATTATATTCATATTTACCTCTTATTTCTGTACCTTGGTGAAATACCATTTGCAGGCGACCATCAATTGATTTCCAAATTGAAGAGCGCAATACTTCAATACCATTTTCTAGCGTTCTAAAATTTATAAGATACGCAAGTCCTCCTAGTGATTTCACCTCAAAATATTTTGCATTAAATTCTCTTGGTTCTTCGTTTGGTAACCTGCTCAGGATATCTTGCTTATTATAAACCAAACCAGATTTGCCAAATTCTTTAAAATCATCAGCCAACAGCTCATCTAAAGTATTAATGGATTTACGCGAGGCAGAGCCAAGAAGTTTCTTTTCTAATGATTCTATTTCTCTAAAATCATTTCTAGGCTTAACCATCATAATCACAGATTCAGTAGTTTGATCATCAAAAGGTTTAAAGCCTGCATTCTCATAAGTTTTTATTGCGGCTAAATTGCTGACATCAGGATCAACAAAGGCATAATCAAATTCTGTAAGCACATGACTATCTAAAAACAATTCTAATGATTTAGATCCAACACCTTTGCCAAGATAATTTTCATCCCCAATAAACATATCTATTGCAGCTAGTGATTTTGGTAAATTATGTAATTGGTACCCACACTGGCGAAAATCATACGTATTGTAATATTGGATATAGCCTATTGGAGTATCATCAAAATAAATTATAAATGCATGTATTGCTTTGCGCTCAGAGCCAGTCTTTTTGTAGCCATCAACATAAGATCCGTATTTTTCTTGTATCGCTTCTTTCGTGT
This sequence comes from Candidatus Megaera endosymbiont of Nemacystus decipiens, assembly GCA_030036605.1. Classification (GTDB taxonomy): domain Bacteria; phylum Pseudomonadota; class Alphaproteobacteria; order Rickettsiales; family Rickettsiaceae; genus Megaera_A. Next base: position 24,251 of record DAOTRE010000001.1, read on the forward strand.
AATTGACATCAGTATCCCACCACTTCTTAACATGAGGCTGTTGCAGCCATTTAAGTAAATTTTCAAAATCTGTCACGCTAAGAGGTTTAAAGCTTATCTTCATTGGTACGCCTCTCTGCCAGCTGTTAAATCTTTTAGGCACTGCATGAAATCATCAAAATTATTATTAATAGGTGAAAAATATTCTTGTTCAAATTTATCCATAATCTTTTCTGCTTTTTTGATTAATTGCTTGCCTGCGGGAAGAAGTTTTGGGTACTTAGCTCGTTCATCACCATCAATATGCTTGCGCTCAATCAATCCGCGTTTTTGCAAAGTGCGTAGTACATGGGAAGTCATTGTTACATCAGAGTCAGTTAATCTTGCTAAATCATTCTGTGTTGGTTTTTGGCGCTTAGATTCAAGAGATTGCAATACACACAAAAAAACATACTGGGTATGAGTTAAACCAGCTGGCTCTAAAACTTTATCGCTCATTCTTTTCCAGCTGAAATAAGCCTTATAAAATATAAAGCTGGAAGATTCTAATATGCGTATATCGCTTTTATCTGTATTTTCATCATGACTGGCCATGGTTATCTCCCTGATTACTTATCTTCATGTGCATATTCCCGTATAAAACGTAAGAAACTAAAACTATCATAACACAGATTATAGTTGCACAAAACATATTTTTGTGTCAAGATAATCCTGAGCTAAACTATTTAATCTGGGTGCCTTAATATGAGCCTTACACAACTATATGATTTTTGTGGAAAAACAGCCCTAATCACAGGCGCATCTGGTGGTCTTGGGGAGCAATTCGCCCGCTGTTTACATGCAAGAGGGGCTAGAGTCATTCTGGCTAGTCGCAGCGATGATAAGTTAAAAGACTTAAGTGAAGAATTAGGCAATGCTAAGGCTATTAAAATGGATGTTGCTGATAAGAACTCAGTTATTAGTTGCATTTATGAGTTAGAGGCGGCTGGAGAGAAAATAGATATCTGCGTCAACAATGCAGGTATCGCAAAGTTAACGCCAATTTTTGAAGAAGAGCAAAACGATGATTTTGAGTCACTTATCCAAACCAATTTGATGGGCGTTTGGTATGTTACCAAGGCTGTAGCAAATCATATGAAGAACAATAATATCCATGGCTCGATTATTAATATCGGTAGTGTTAATGGCGACTCGGTGCCTGCTACGGGCGGATGTGCTTACTCAATATCAAAAGCTGCTGTGATTCATTTAACTAAAACTTTAGTGGGCGAGTTGTCACCTCATAAAATTCGCATTAACTGTATATCTCTTGGATGGTTTAAGACACCCATGAATGGTCCAGACGTTGATCAAATTATTAGGCATATTCCTTATGGCGATATTGCTGATCCAGCTGATATGGATGGACTCATTATGTATTTATCGTCCAATGAAGCCTCCGGGTACGTTATGGGATCCTGTTTCACTATAGATGGCGGAATATCTTGGGGAGGCAAGTCGTGGTGAATCATTACCTAAATCCTAATGCTCTTTGCCCTAAGGATGTGGTATCTCTAAAAGTTGTAGAAGAAAATCATCTAGGCCATTTTGCATACCTGCCAAAACTACTTGGCTTTGATATAAGAAAAATTAATGGTGTTACAGTTATTAACTGCGGACTTAAAAGCAGTATGTTTAATATTGCTTACGGATCGCCTAAGTCGGTTAAAATATCTGATTCTATCGAGGAAATTAAGAAGGCTTTTGCAGGTCAACCATTTGCATGGTGGGTTCCTCCAACTGATTATAAACAAGACGTTACAGAAATCTTTCTTCAGTCTGGGCTCGAAGTTGAAACAACTGAACATGCCATGATTTGCAATGCCGCAGCTAATATTCTACACAAGAAAAAAACAGATTTAAAAATTATTCCTGTGACGGATCATCTTTCACTTAGTGATTTTCTAAAAGTTCTAGAAGTGTACGATTCTTGTGTAAATGAGTTCTATAACAGAATAGATAGGAAATTCCTTAACAAAAATGAAAAACTTTTCGTTGGATACGAAAATGACGCACCTGTAACCATAGGCGTTTTATTCTGTCGTGAAGACAGAGCGGGTATCTTTAGCTCAATTACAAACGAGCATTCGCGCGGAAAAGGCTATGGGCGCGATATGATGATATTTTTGATGGAATTATCAAAAAAAAATCGGCTGTAGAAAACTATTACATTATCTGCATCAAGTGATTCAGGGTATCGTATTTATGAACGCCTTGGTTTTAGCAAAATTGGAGAATTTGAATGTTTTGAATATACAGGAGATAAGTAAAATGAAAACATCAAATGAATCTTTAAGTGAAATAAAATTAGTTGGTATTACTGCAAGAATTAGCAATAGTTTAGAGGGTAATCCTGAAACAGCAAAAATTGGCCAAACAATAGGTAATTATTTTGAAAATAATTTGAGTCAAAAAATAGCTCACAGAGTAAAGCCAGGAACAACTTATTGCGCTTATACAGAATATGAAACTGATGAAAACGGGCAGTATACCTATTTTGTTGGTGAAGAAGTAAATTCCCTGGATAAAATACCTGATGGTTTTGAAACGCTAATCATTCCAGCATCAAATTATACAAAATTTGAATGTGGTCCTGGCGGGATGCCAAGAGTTTGTATAGATGCCTGGAAAGAAATTTGGGGAATGCAAGAAGCTGATTTAGGTGGCAAGAGAACCTATATAGCAGATTTTGAAATTTATGATGAAAGAGCTAAAGATTATGGGAATACAATTTTAGATATTTATATTGGTGTAACACAGTGAATATAGAATACACAAAAAACCCAAGCCCTAGTGATATTGATTTTCTTACTAAGCAAATTAATCAAGAGACCTCTGAATACGGTGAAGCTTATCCTTTTGCTTTTTTTATGAGGGATGACGCGGCTGAAATTATTGCGGGCGCAAATGGTTTTGTTATTTATGGTGCAATATACACCGACCAGCTTTGGGTTGATAAAGAGTATAGAGGACAAGGATTTGCTAAAAAAATCATGGATAAAGTACATGAGTTTGGCAAATTGGAAGGATGTAAAATTGCCACTGTACAAACGATGAGCTTTCAAGGCGCGTTAGTCTTTTATGAGAAATTAGGTTATGTACAGGATTTTAAGCGAGCTGGTTATGTAAATGGCAGCAATTGTATTTTTATCCAACCTACGCTCTTGCAAAGCTTCGGATTGGCAAGGAGGAAAGCATTATGACCTTCAAAGCCAATTGGGAGAAAACTAGCACAAGAGTAAATTTGTCAGAAGATCTGATTCTAAAAATGCTGGGCACATATTACACTGGAACTAATGATATTAAATCAGTATCTATTATCCCCGGCGGTTGTGCCAACATTAATGTGCTTAGCCGACTTAATATCTCTGATACTCCTGTTATTTTAAGGGTTTATCTTCGTGATAAAGAAAGTGTTTACAGAGAACAAAAAATATCATCCCTTTTGCCTAAAAAATTACCCGTACCAGAATTTTACCACGTGGGTGAATATGATGGTTATACGTTCGCTATCATAGAATATTTGCCTGGTCAAACCTTGCGTGATTTACTGCTAAAAGGGAAGTCACCTTATATTAGCGATATTATGTTTAAAGTCGGTAGGATTCTTGGAAAAATTGCCAACATTAAATTTCCAAGCAGCGGTTTCTTTAATAAGAATCTTGAGATTGAAAAAAGCATAACATCAGAGGGGTTTGTAGATTTTAGTTTTGAATGTTTAGAAAATAATAAAGTCAAAGCAACATTGCCACAGGAACAAAGAGAGCAAATCAAAAATATTTTTAGGGTTTATAAAAATTTGTTACCAGATGAAGCAGAAAAAAATCTAGTCCATGCTGATTTTGATCCGGCAAACATATTGGTTACAGAAATTAATGGACAAATAGAAGTATCAGGGATTTTAGATTGGGAATTTTCATTTGCTGGCTCAACTCTGTGTGATGTTGCCAATATGCTTAGATATGCGCATCAGATGCCTGACGAGTATCAGGATTCATTTTTAAAAGGATTGCGTGGAAGCGGTTATGAACTACCCAGCTCTTGGCAAATTACAGTGAATTTATTGAATATTGTATCGTTGTTAGATTGCCTGGTTCGCTCTGACTCTGAAAACAGACCTAATCAAATTAAAGATATACAAGAATTAATCAATAATATTTTGGATGTTTTTAGTAAGGTTGAAGTTGTCCCATATGTTCCCCGCTGGCCTAATATATTTGATATTGAAGCAAAAAAAATTAAAGCAGCTTTAGGCAATAGTTTTTCCTCCATCCACCATGTTGGATCAACATCTGTACCGGGTCTAGCTGCTAAACCCAAAATAGATATTATTGCCTGCGTTAATCATCTTAATTTTGATCATCAAGGACTTGCTAACTTGAATTATGAATACAGGGGTGGTTTTAATCTTCCTTTGCGAAAAAGCTTTACTTATCGTTCTCCTGATTTAAATGTTAATCTGCATATTTTTGAAGAAAATGATCCGGAAGTTGAGCTGAACTTGCTGTTTCGTGATTATTTGCGTGAAAACGTGCAAGCAAGAGATCAATATGCGGTATTAAAATATAAGCTGTTAGAAGATGATGCGTCTCATAAAAAAGATGGGGCAATGTATCGAGGCTATACATTAGGCAAACATGATTTAATTCAAGATATTCTTAATAAATCTGGTTTCAAGCGTTTGCGCTTTGTTATTTGTACTCACTATACAGAATGGTCAGCTGCTAAACAATTCCGAAACAAATATTTCTTTGAGCCGAATAAAATAGAAGATCCTTATACCTGGACTTTTGATCATAAAGACCATAAGCATTTTATTTTATACCAAGGCATAAATATTGTTGGCTATGCTCATGTTCAGCTGTGGCCAGAAAATAGAGCTGCGCTTCGTATTATTGTTATAGACGAAAAAGAACAAGGCAAAGGATATGGTAAAGAATTTATGTCACTTATTGAAAAATGGCTGCGATTAGAAGGCTATAAGAGTATTCATACAGAAAGTTCTCCAGAAGCGCTTAAATTCTATCAGGCTATCAATTACGTAAAAATGCCATTTGATGATCCAGATGATTATGAAGGCAGTCCTGATGATATTGCAATGGGGAAACTGCTATGAATATTGGACTTCTAGAAAAAACAGATATAGCAGTTATTGTGGATGGCTTTAAAGAATCAGGCTGGCAAATTAAACCCGCAAGTGTTTTCGAACAATATTTAGATGAACAAGAGCAAGATAAACGGATCTGTTGGGTAGCATTTGTTGATGAAAAGTTTGCAGGCTACGTCACTCTTAAATGGCAATCTGACTACAAAAATTTTGCAGATGATAATATCCCAGAAATATCTGATCTCAATGTATTACCAAACTTCAGAAATAAAGGAATTGGTTCTGCTTTGATAAAAAAATGCGAAGAGCATACAGCCGAAAGATCAACTATTGTTGGCATTGGCGTTGGTCTTTACCCAGATTATGGGTCTGCTCAAAGGCTCTATATTAAGCGTGGTTACATACCTGATGGGCATGGCGCTACTTACAATTATAAATATGTAACTCCTGGCAACGAATATCCGTTAGATGATGAGCTGGTGCTATGGTTTACAAAGAAATTAAATTGAGAACGATATGCTGAAAACATTAGAGATAGTAAAAAACGCACAAGACAACATATATGCTAAATGTGGTTTAAAATTTGAGAATTTTTCTCCAGAGGATGAAAGCTCTGAGTATTATGCGCATACTTTCACTATTAAAAACAAGAAGGGTTTATTTAGGATAGCCAAAAAAACTCCTACAAAATCAGGTTGGTTTGTAACGATATGGAAAAGAGGATCTGATAACATCATTGCCCCTTATAACGAGTCTGATTCTATTGATTTCGTTGTGATCGCTGTTTCTGATGGTAATAATGTAGGGGAGTTTGTATTTTCTAAAACTATTTTAACAAAGAAAAATATATTTGGTGCAAATGGCAAAGAAGGTAAACGTGCAATAAGAGTTTACGCACCATGGGATAAAACCACAAGTGCACAAGTTGAAAAAACTCAAAAGTGGCAAGGCCAATTTTTTGTTAATCTTAACTCCTCGTGTTCGGAATCTACTCTTAAAATAAATAATTTGTATTCTATGTGAGATCCTATGAATAAAAATTTTCCCTATAAACTTATCGATCTTACACATACATTATCAGAGGAAACGCCTTCATGGGATGGTGGATGCGGCTTTAATCACGACATTAAGCTTGATTATGATGAATGTGATTCTGCGGTTAAATTTAGAGTTGGCCAAATAAAAATGCATGCAGGGATCGGCATTGATACATTAAGCCCTGATGTACCCGCTTCTGGATTTCCAGTGCATAAAACCATATTGGGAGCTGATAAATATATTGTAGAAAACATTGTGGGTCTAGAAAAAATGCCTGCAATTGGTGCGTATGTACTTACCTTGCCAATAAAAGGATTGGGGTTGACTGAAGCACCAGTGAGAATGGTGGGATTAATTAATAATGAGGATTAAATGAAGTACTTTAAAATATTGGGGTTGATATTTTGCACTCTAGGTTCTGTTAGCAATGCCTATGCTAAAGAATGTTTTATCGCATCTGAAAATAATACACTTATTCACGTCGAAGGAGACTGCGATAAACGCTATACTCCGTGTTCTACTTTTAAAATAGCAATTAGCTTGATGGGATTTGATTCTGGGATATTACTTGATCAAACACATCCTACATGGGACTTTAAGCCTGGCTATGTTGATTGGTTGGAACGGTGGAAACAACCCCATAATCCAAAATTGTGGCTTACTAATAGCTGCGTTTGGTATTCACAAATTATTACAAAAAAACTAGGTATGAAGCAATTCACTGAATATACTCAGCGTCTTAACTACGGTAACCAAGATACCTCTGGCGATAAGGGTATGAATGATGGGCTTACCAATTGTTGGTTATCAAGTTCACTTGCAATTTCACCTAAAGAACAAATTCATTTTCTGAATAAATTAGTCACAAACACGCTGCCTGTGAGCTTAAATGCGCAAGAAAAAACTAAAAATATTATGTATCAAGAGACTCTCTACCCAGCGGCTGGGAACTTTATGGCAAAACAGGTAATGGCTCTCAGCTAGATGCTGATTGTAATAAGATTAATGACAGACAAGTTGGTTGGTTTGTGGGGTTCCTGCGCAAAGGTGAAAAAGTCATTACATTTGTGCAATTGATTGCCGATGAAGACAAGCAAGATACATATGCCTCTATTCGAGCTAAAGCCGCTTTAAAAGATCGCATTAAAAACATTTTAACTGGTATTGATGATGAAAGATAATATTTCAAACAAGCATATAATTATCTTCGGTTCTTCAAGAAGCCATGGCAATACTAGGAAAATCATAGATGAGATAACAAGGGATCATTCTTTGCCATTTATAGACCTGAATGATTTTGAAATCACACCATTTGATTATGAACACAGAAACAAAGGTGATGATTTTATTCCATTGATAGAAAAGATTGTGAATTATGACACTATGATCATCGCTACCCCGGTATACTGGTATCAGATGAGCACCCAGCACAAAATATTCTTTGACAGGTTCAGTGATTTATTAAAAATCCGCAAAGACTTAGGAAGAAAATTGCGTGGTAAGAATCTTTTTGTTATTAGCAGTTTTCAGTCGTCTTAACCCAGAGGTTTTGAAGATACATGGCAGCAAATATGTGATTATTTGGGCATGGAATATTTAGGGTCTAGCTTTATTTATAGTGGAACAGAAGATGAACAGTTTTTAAAAAACAATGCCGTTCATATTGCAAAGGCCAGGGACATTCTTAAAATTGAGGTTTAAAATATATGAAATTATTTAACCATGTGCAGATAAAAGTGAAAGACTTATCGATTAGCAAAAATTTTTATGATGCTCTTATGAAAACTCTAGGCTATAAAGGCTGTTCTAGAAATCGATGATACAGTGATTGGATATGGCACAGATGTTCACGATATGTTTGAAATCAGACAGTCAAATTCTGAATATTTACTATCACAGTCGGTGCATATTGCTTTTAATGCATTGAGTCGCAAAAGTGTTGATGATTTTTATCAGGCAGCAATTCAGAAAGGGGCAAAATGTAATGGCTCACCAGGATTTCGGCCACAATATGAAGAAGGATATTATGCTGCATTTATTACTGATCTAGATGGTCATAATATAGAAGTGGTTTTTAAAGAAAAATGACACTTATACCTTAACTAAGTGTCTCATCAGTTATTGTGCAAATATGATCAATATCAATGGCTTCAAGAAAATCTTCTTCGTGAGAAACAATAATCATTGCGCCTGGGTATTCTTTTAAAACCTGGATTACATGTTCCTTAGTTTCTAGATCAAGGTTATTGGTAACTTCATCTAAAATTAGTAGCCGTGGGGTTTTAGCTGCGATCATACTTAAAGATAGCCGTGCCTTTTCACCACCAGAAAGATTGGTGCACAACTGCATCACTTCCTCATTTTTTCTAAATAAAAAACCACCCAGGTGACGGCGAGCTTCAATTTCAGTCCAATCTGGGCGGAGCTCTTGTATATGCTGGATAACCGATAATTCAGGCTTAAGATTAGAGTAATGCTGATCTAAATAGCCAATATGGTCGACGCGCGGCAAATACCAATCACCTGTTTTAAAAATTCTATCTTTATCTAAAATTGCTTTGAGTAATGTGGATTTTCCAGACGCATTTTTACCACTAATTGCGATGCGTTCCTTTCCGCCTATGGATAAGCTAACATTTTTTAGAATAATTTTATCTGCTGCATACCCTATACTAGCGCCATTTATTGATAGTACGTTACCAGAGCTGATACTCTCTGGCATAAGTGAAAATTTCGGCAAGATAATTTCAGGCAATCTTAAATCTGATAATTGATCGGTTAATTGCTGTTTCTTTTTATCAATAGCTGATTTTTTCTTACCGGATGTTTGTTCAGCTCTAAGCGCTTTAGATTTACTTACAATAGTTGGCCATTTTCGCTGCTCAATACTTTTTTGACCCTTGGCTTTACTACCCGCTGCACGCTTTTGCTCTTTCATCAAAGCATTGTGGGTGTCTTTTTTGTCGCGTTTAAGCGATGCCAATTCTTTCTCGACAGAAGCACGTTTTTGCTTAATTTCCCGCATATAATCGTCATACGACCCAGTGAATTCATGGATTTTATTGTTATCAATATGCCATAAAGTATCGATGCAGTTACGCAGCAATTCTGTATCATGGCTAACAACAATCAATGTGCCTTGATATCTTTTTAGCATGCTATCCAAGCTTTTGCGATTATCTTTATCCAGATGATTCGTAGGCTCATCAAGAAGCAGTAAATCTGGGAACTGTGCTAGCGCTTCAGATAACCTCTTGTTAAGTCTTTGGCCGCCACTTAAATCATTGAAGTCGTGAATTGTTTGTTCGACATAGCCTATACAAATATCATCTGGAATAGTGATATCACCACCTGACGGAGATAGTTTGCCGCGCAAGATATTCAGCAAGCTTGATTTGCCACTACCGTTTCTGCCAGTAATAGCAATACGGCTGCCTGGGTAGACTTGGCTTGAAAAATCTTCAAAACAGTTTTTGTTTGAAAAACAAAGGCTAATGTCTTTAAGGGAAATCGGTCTATGCATAATGGTCTCTAAAATCTTTAAGGGCTTAAATTCACATGCAAAAATTATTTTGCATATTCTGGGTTGCCCTGAATACTAGGGCAGATTTAAGAGATATTATCCATTGTTACACGAGACCTCTGAGGGTTAGTTGAAACCATTGTTTATATTATCCACATTTTGCGATAAATGTCAAATTCAGCACGCCGACTAATCATTACACACCTCAAGCTTATCCAATAAATCCAAGTAATCCTGCATTACGGGGATTAGAGGGCTATCTGGCGACAAATTGGTTACCGCCTGTTCTATTTGCTGCCATTCGGCTTTAGTGTAGACAGGATGCTGTGGGCAGCTACTGGAGAGGTTTCGCAACGCCCCGCGCAGCCGCTCAAGCAAGCCAGACTTGCCGCGATCACGATAAGCTTTATTTTTTTCATCCAGCTCTTCATAGGTTTCTTGCAGCTCCAAAGCATCTTCGGTTTGTTGTCGCTTTAATCGCTCCTTGCCAAGCAAATAGGCAATTACTGTCTGCGTTAATTCCCGGATGATTTGGGCTAAAGCTTGTAACCATTTCGAGCTCATTATTTCTTTGCTATTTTACTTTGAGCATTTTTATTAATCACACGGCCTGCAACATAGGTAATAATCATAGCAGCAACACCAATAGCAGAAGCAGGTGCTATGTTTAACCCAAATTCTGAAGCGCCAGCAACAATAATAGTGCCTAAAATGGTTGCCCAGAACTCAGTGGTTCTAATGCCTGGTTTGTTAATGGATGTATCTTGCATGAGTGTCTCCTTTAAGATTTAAGAATAAGCTCGGTTTAGCCAGCCCTTTAAAAATTTACGCTGCTTGGGGTTACTTGCTGCAATGCTACGGTAATAACCTGTCGCCTCAGATTTTAATGCTGCCAGTAAATCAGAAACATCAACTGCGTTAATTGCAGCAATTGTTTTAGGAGCTAATAAACCATCTTCAATCACGTCACGACCTGCTGAGCGCAGTGCACGCTGAATTAAGCGATGCGCCATACGGGTTCCCATATTGACAACCAAATCAAATAACTTAATGATTAAAGATAAATCTTGGATTTCATGGTATCGCTCTGGTTGCCAGTAATCTTCGAAATAAATGGCTTTTGCTGCGTCTAAATCTAGTGCGGGAATATCAAGATGGGGATAGCTTTGTTTGCTGATCCCAAACTTGGTTTCGCCACCTCGATCATCTGGATCATCAACATAACCACCTTCATGATCTAAAATCACTGCAATGGCTTTTAAAAATTTTTCATCAAAATTATCTGGCATTATTGATCCGTTCCTGTAATTCGTTAATATCTTCTTGTAGGCTGATAATTCTTTCTTCCAGACGAAACACAAGCTCTGAGAGATGGGTATTCTGCTTAATCCATTGTTCTTGAACCATCACGCGGGTATCAAGTTTAGCAGCCCACCAAATAGCTGTTAGAGATTGCAATAGCATCGCTACAATCATGCCCACAGATATTTTGCGCGAAATTCGCCAATCTTCTCGTGGTCTTATATCGAACTGCTCTTTTGTCTGTCTGCTCACTGCTTTGCCTCATCAAGTTTATACTCAGCGGTAACACGGGTAGTAAAACCACCGGAGTCTATGGCATGCTCTACGCGGGTAACAGTCCAATCAGCTGGAATGCCAGATCTAAACCCTTGCAGAACAAGTTTACTCTCAGCAACAATTGCTGGATTGCCCACAAGGGTTATATTCAAAGTTGCCGTGCTTTGTGTCAGCTTTTTTAATTCACTATTTGCGGCACGCTCTGCAAGCTCTTTGGTTGGAAAGGTTTCTCTAAGCCGATGAATCGGATCGCCGCTACCGGCTTTAGCTTCAATAACCTTGGCTTCATCGACATCATGATATTCAGCAACAACAGCGCCATGATGATTGCGCTCGGAAAAGCTAATGCGCCAGTCTTTACTATCTTTTGGGGTAACGGAAATAACTTGTAATAATTGGCCACTCACAGATTTGTTGCTGTCTTTAGGTACAAATAACAGGTAACCACCAGCAGGTTTGGCAATAGCGCCATGTAAATTAGCAAGCCTGGTGATAAAATGAATATCACTTTCGGCGGTTTGGTCTAAATGCGGCATCATCAGGCTCGCCAGTTCATCTGCAATACGTGGTTGATAGGCATTTTTAGAGGCAATATCACTGATAATATTACCCAAAATCTGGGGTTGCCAAGTTTTGGTTTGTTGTGATTTAAAAGCTTTATTTAAATCAGCCGCATGGCCTTTGATGGTAATTTTTTGTGGCGGTGATTCAATGCCAATTTCATCAACAATATAAACACCTAAATTGGTAAGCCCGGTTTCTTGATACCCAATGGCTAATTTAAGATGCGTGCCTGTATGGGGTAGTGGTAATTTACCATCTCTGTCGTCTAAGGTGATTTCAACAACATCACTTTTAATGCCTGCCTCATCTGTAACGCGCAAACTAACCAAATAAGATTGGATATTGCCGGTAATTAATAGGCCATCTGCCCAAATTGCATAATCTGGTTTCATGCTAATCCCATAATCTGATGTTCTTTTCAGCTTCATCAAAGCTTAAATCAGGAAGATTGATGATAATGCCAGCGGGTAAATAGCTTCCCCATTCAGCTAAATCAGGATTAACAGCATAAACCTCTTCAACAGCGCCGGATTGCCTGCCATAATGTTTCCAGCAGATCCAATCCACCATATCATTTTCTTTTGTAAAATAGCGGATCATAGATCTTCTCCATATTCGGTTAGCTCTAGATAAAATTCAATTTTGCGCGGGCGACCGTCCTCAAAAAAATAACTTTGTTGTTCATCAATTTTTTCAATTACCCATTTGCCCCAAACATAGCCACTGCCGTCTACTAATAAGTGGGGCTCACCAATAGAGGCAGAGTCTCGCATGCGATTAACCTGACTATGATCATTTGTATTTTCGGGATAAATCACGCCATCTAAACTCACTCTGCCGCTATCGCTGCCTACATGTTGCAGCGCTGGTTTGCTGCCAATGCGATCAACCGATGGCCATCTGTAATTATGCGAGCGTCGCAGTGTTTGATAGCTACTGGTATTAACTGAAAACCGATAAGGTCCTAGAGCAAGCATCATGGCGTTGCTCCTATTGGATCATAAAGGGCACTTCTTGATTCAGCTTGAAAACGACGCATCACCTCATCAGCAATGGCTCTGGTATCTTGGCCAGGTAAAGTTTCAATCTTGATATTAAAATGATTATTTTGCGTGCGGTTGTTATAGTAAAATAAGTTGAGATTTGCGTATGGAAATGTTAAATTAAAAAGAAAAAGCCATCATCATATAGCCAAGATTTTAGAAAAAAAGTAATAACATATGTCAACAAAGGTAATAGTTGCAATAAAGCTGCAATAAAGTTTGAAATAGCAGGAAACACAGTAAGAAATTGGTGTAAGAGATATAAGTCAGAGGGGCATTATCTCCCCAAAAAAGTTGGAGGCAAGAAAGGCAGGGTAACTTCAGAAGAGATTGCATCTTATATAAAATCAAATCCAAATTTTATATTATCGGAAATGGGTCAGCGCTTCAATATGAGTGCTG
>DAOTRE010000001.1:37869-96831 GCA_030036605.1 Candidatus Megaera endosymbiont of Nemacystus decipiens
ATTCACCAGATTTGAATCCAATAGAAAAATTCTGGGCTATTATGAAACGATGGATCAAAAATAATATTTTTAATTTTAATAAATTATACGATGCTTTAGTTAACTTTTTTAGTACGCAAACCTCAACTTAATTTACTATATCAAACCTTCTACTGCCAAAAAAACCAGGTCCTTTGCGTGATGGAAATAATTTAGCTTTCGGCACATCAAGACCTGCGTCCTCTGCCATCAGATGATACGCATATTCAACCCGTCCGATATCTTTTGGGTCCATGTGAGAGGGAAATTTAATTAGCCAATGCTTATCTTCAATATGCATTAAAGCTTTCGGCCGCACGCCAGCTGAAGAGCCGCCAAGGGCAAGTAAATCTTCAACATATTTGTTATCGTCGTGTTCTTGAAATTCAGCTATTTCTTCAGCAATTTCATCTAAAGAATCATGTGGTATATCAGGGGAATGATATGCCTCAGGTTCGTAAATTAAAGCTCCCATGCCACATCCGCCTACAAAGCAAAGTCTATCAAGCACAGACAGGCTACCCGGATTAATATTATGTTTGATGAGCGCGCGATCTAGCAGTAATCTTCCCCAACCATCAGGTAGAGAATCATTAAAGACTCCAAACAGGCCACCAAAAGTAAAATCATCTCCCGTTATAACGCCGGATTTAAGAGGCAATTTAAATGGAAACAAATTAAGACCTGTTTCTATAAAACTCGCGTCATATTCAAAAAAAATCTTTCGATTATTGAGCGCTAATCTACCAACAAAAATTTTATCACCCATAGGTTTGTAGTAAACGTGGACGATTTTTACAGGACCAAATTTCATTTGCGACCTCTTTTTCTACTGGTGTCATCTAAAAGCTCATCAAGAGATTTGGCATAAGAGTTATCTCCTTTGGTAAAGAGGTGCTCGAATGTATCGAGCTCACCTAGCGTAACTGCAATTTTAAGTAATGATTCTAGTGATATTTGTCCCTTTTGTTCAAACTTCTTCAACGTGCCATAACTTACACCTGACTTTTGAGATAAAGTTTGCTGACTTAAATTGAGCTTCAAACGCTTCTCTTGAGCTTTTTTGGCAATTTCTCTAGCCATCTCAAATGGCGATTTTATTGATATCATAATAACCTTTATTCGCTATTTAGCCTTAGAGTAGATATTATAATATCTACTCTATAAAAAGTCAACTGAACCTAGATCAGATGATAGATCAAGGGAGTTATGACTATTTTGCTAACCGTTGCCTGGCAATGCTAATTTTAAATATTAAAATATATTTTTAATTAATCTGGGGATTATATAATTATGCAACATCAATCCTTTAGCGGTTAGTTGCAAAGTATTTTGTTTGATTTGAAGAAAATTATGTTTCTGGTATAGCTGAAGAATTTCTGGATTAAAAACTTGTTTAAAATTTTTGTTTGTTTTAGCAATTAAATTCCTCTCCTTTAATCCTTTTGTTAGTCTTGTGGACATCATCACGCATTCTCTTACTGTTTCTTCAGTAGAAAGTTTGCGCTGATATTGCATTCCGTTACCCTTAGTTTTGATAGACTCTAACCATAAGTTTGGAGAATTTAATGCCATTGCTGCTTCTATGGAATTTATACCATGAATACGGCTGTGAGCGCCTGGGCCTATGCCAATATACTCATCATAATTCCAGTAGGATAAATTATGCACACACTCAGCATTGGGTTTAGAGTAGTTTGAAATTTCATATTGGTTATAATTACCTTTTTTTAAATAGCTATTTGTCCACTCATACATGTTGGCGGCTAAATCATCAGAGGGAAGAGTAAATGCACCTAAGTTATGTTGTTTATAGAAGGGAGTGCCTTTTTCTATAGTTAATTGGTATAGAGAGATATGATCACCACAAAATTTTTGTGCATTTTGTAGTTCTAATTGCCAGTCTGATATTGATTGACCAGGCAGTGCATATATTAGGTCATAAGAGTATTTATCAAAAATATTAGCTGCGCTTTGAATAGCTTCTATAGCTTGGCTTGAGCTATGTTTCCTTCCCAAAAACTTAAGATTTTTATCTTGAGTTGATTGGACTCCAATAGAAACCCTATTAATGCCTGCTTTTTTAAATAATCTAAATTTATTAGTTTCATAAGATGTAGGGTTTGCTTCTAGCGTAATTTCTGTATTTTTTGCGATTTGGCCATATTTAGAAAGCTCTTCAATTATAGCCTGAGGAATTTTAGGGTTCATCAGTGAGGGGGTTCCTCCGCCAAAGAATATAGAACTTATTTTTCGGCCTGATATTTGTTCTTGAAAGAATGCTATTTCTTTTTTATAAGAACGAATCCAGAGATCAATGTCGGCTTTCTCTAAAAGATGTGAATTAAAGTCACAGTAAGGACACAGAGAGAGGCAAAATGGCCAATGTATATATATAGCAATTGGTTTCATAGACATGCTATAAAAGGAAAACTCTTCGGTCAATAGAGCAAATATTAAAAGAAAAATGGTGAGCCCGCCGGGGCTCGAACCCGGGACACCCTGATTAAAAGTCAAGTGCTCTACCAACTGAGCTACGGGCTCTTATGACTATATATCATAGCTAACAAAGCAGCATTCGTACGATACGAATAGCAGCAAACTCACCACCTAAAATAAACAAAATTTCAGGGCATTTATAAAATAAATTGCCTAGAAATATTTGCACTTGTATATATGAAGCAAAAACTGTACTCTGTCAAGGAATTTATTACAAAATAATAGAAATTGTCATGCAAAATCAAGATTTTATAATCGTAGTTCCATCGCGACAAGGCTCAACTCGTCTTCCTAATAAACCATTAGCAAATATAGGACACTGCACAATGATTGAGCATTTGATATCTAGTTTAAAATTAAAATTTTCACAGCAAATATATGTAGCTACTGATTCAAAAGAAATTGTTGATGTAGTGCGTGGGCATGGTATAAAATATATTATGACTGGCAAGTGCCCAAGTGGTACGGATCGAGTATATGAAGCATTTTCAAAAATCCCTGATAAGAAAAATATTAGATACGTAATTAATTTGCAAGGCGACATGCCCTTTATTAATCCGGAGGTAATAACTCAAATATTAGCAAGACTTCGAAAGGAAGACTGTGATATCGCCACCTCAATAGTAAAAGTGGATCAAGAAGTTGCTGCATCTAACTCAAATGTTAAGGTAGTTTTAGATCAAAATAATAATGCTATGTACTTTTCAAGGCTGCCAATCCCTTATGGAGGAAAAGAATTTAATTATCATATAGGAGTTTACGGTTTTACTGTCGATGCATTAGAAAGATTTGTTACTCTTAAGCAGAGCTGTTATGAGTTAAGCGAAAATTTAGAACAATTGCGTGCATTGGAAAGTGGAATGAAAATAGGGGTAGTTTTCTCTGATCAAGTTCCTATTTCTGTTGATACGCAAGAAGATTTAGATCAAGCTATTTTATATTATAATCGTTATAAAAAATAATAATATGAAAGTATATAATCGCTTTCTTCCACTAAATTCGCCTTCTACTATAAAATTGGTAGAAATTATTAGCAAGCAAGGTGGTATTGCCAGAATTGTCGGTGGAGCTGTAAGAGATAGCTTGATTGGATCAAAAATAAGTGATGTTGACATTGCTACTAATCTTACTCCAGGGCAAGTAATTGATTTGTTAACAAAAAATTATATTAAAGTGATTCCTACAGGTATTCAGTATGGAACCGTTACAGCAATCATAAATAATCAACCTATTGAAATAACCACACTTCGCAAAGATATAAAATGTTTTGGTAGAAAAGCTAAGGTGGATTTTACTGACTCTTTTGAAGAAGATGCTCAGCGCAGAGATTTTACGATTAATGCTTTAAGCTACTGTCCATTGGATCATAAAATATATGATTATTTTAATGGCATAGATGATCTCAATTCTAAAAAAGTAATATTCATTGGAATACCTCTGGAACGTATTCGTGAAGATTATTTACGTATTTTAAGATTTTTCCGTTTTTCTCTAAGGTTTTCCAAAGAAATAGACAAAAAAGGTTTAGAGGCCTGCATAGAAGAAAAAGAAAAACTTTCTTTGCTGTCAAAAGAGCGTGTAAAATCTGAAATGGACTTAATATTTAACAACATGTTGCATATGGATGTTGTAGAGATTATGGCCCAATCTGGTATTTTAGAAATATTATACCCAAAGACATATTATAATAAAAAGCTCCATCAAGAGATAGCCTCGATAGCAAAGAATTACAATATCGCATCTATTTATTTGTTATTTTATGCCTCGATATTTAAAGAGTCTAATATAACAAATACCCGCCAATTAATAGATCTAAAATTTTCAAGGCAAGAAGCAATAATTATTTTAGAATTACTGGAATTTTTTTCCCTGGATAGTGAGCAGCTAAATACCAGGTTAGGGCAGTTTTATATTGAAAAAAGAGAATACGAGATATATTTTATTTTTGCGATGGCGATAAGTGATCAAGCAACTAGCATTAAACAAAAACTACTTCAATATCAAAAATTGATAAAAAAGCCTGTTTTTCCTATTAGTGGCAATGATTTAATGAACTTGGGTTTTTATGGTCAAGAGATTAAGAGAAATATGGATTATTTAAAAACACTTTGGATTCAAAGTGATTTTATTTTATCAAAAAACCAATTAATAAAACTAATACAAAATGATTAGAATAAAAAATCTACTACTTATACTGACTTTAATTTGCCTTCACGCCAATGTTTATAGTGCTCCTTTAAAAATAGTTACTAGCACTAAAGTACTTGCATCAATTGTTTTTATGTTGACTAAAGATCAAGCGAAAATAGAGGTTTTAAATGAGGCCTCAGGCTGTCCACATCATTATGTTATGAAACCAAGCGATAAAAGAAAATTAGACGATGCGGACTATTTTATTTATATAGACGATAAGTTTGACTCATTCTCTAAAAAAGCTGTTGCTAATTTTAAAGGTAGCGTTATTAAAATCAGTGCCTTTAATTCTATTAACTTTCATACTGCTGAAGGTAAGATAGATTGGCATTTTTGGTTAGATTTGGATAATGTTATTGCTCTTTCTAGTGAATTATCAAGAATTTTACTTACTGACTCACATTTCCAAAAAAATAAAAATAATATTTTACAAAATCATGCAAATCTGAAAGAAGAACTGAATATTTTAAAGTCTCAAAAAAAAGAGAAACTATCTCAAGTATACGCTATCTTACTTGGAAGTACTTCGTTAGAGCATTTTTTTAACAACACTAATGTTAAGGTTATAAGGTTGCCGGAGTTAAAATTGGCTAGCCTAAAAAAATATGAATACCTGCAGAATTTAATGCAAAATAATTCATTTCCCATTGTAATAGACACTCATCAAAATATTAGCTTGTATAATAAATATAATCATACTATTATCACCCTCAATTCCGAAGACTGGAGCTTAACTAATAGTAAAATTCAGACAGGTGATTTATTTATTTATTACTATTCTTTGTTGATAAATCAATTCTGATTCTACAACTGTTAGTTTAGATTAAAAATTAACAATGCGTTACAATTAATAGTTGACATTTTAATAAAATGATTTATAACAAAAGTACTAACTAATATTAACCAACTGATTAGAAAAATGTTTATACTAGAAATATACATACAGATTGCAGAATCTATATTAGAGACAACAAGGAGCTTAGTGCAATTTTGTAGAGATCAGTTTAAGTTAGAAAATCAAATAAGAATCGCTCTTGATGATCAAACTCAATATTTTGACTTATTTGGTAAAGAATCTCCACTTAAGATAGACGAAAAGTTGTTTGAAGGTTTAGCTTTAATAGGAGATGAACATAACCCTGATAATTCTGATCAATAGGCTCTAGACCAATCCGGGTCTGATGCATCATGAGGAGTAGGCACAATTCTTTGATTATAGCCTGATAGATTTATGGTATAAATGCGGTTTAATCCTTTTTGCTGTGATTTTTTAGTAGGGCGAGTTCCTGCTGTAAAAATAATCATTTGGTTGTTAGCAGACCAAGCTGGGCTTTCTACTAGATATCCACTTGCGATTAAGCGTTCATTATTTTCGTTCTGATATAATTCTGGCTTCATAATTCCTATCGAAAAGCCAATAGAGCGGCTCATTTTGGTAAAAGCTACAAAATTTTCTTTTGACCATGTTGGTTCAGCGTAGGCTCCACCGCCATAGCTGATGCGCTTTACATTGCTCCCATCACGATTCATAACAAAAATTTGACGGGCGCCATTTCTATCTGAGTTAAATACTATGCGATTTCCGTTTGGAGAGTAGCTGGGAGAGGTATTAATGTTATTTCCTCTAGTTAATTGCTTCATATGAAGATTTGATAAATTCATTTCATAGATATGTGTGTTTCCATCTTTTGCGATTGACATAAGTGCATATTTTCCATCAGGGGAGAATCTGGGCGCAAATGACATTCCAGGAAAATTTCCAACTAACTTACTCTCTCCAGAAGCAATATCTAAAATAAAAACTTGAGGGATTTTATTTTGGTATGACAAATATAGTATTCTTTTACTGTCTGGAGAAAATCTTGGAGTAAGCACTAAATCATCTCCGTTTGTTAAATAACGGTGATTATGGCCATCATAGTCCATTATTGCGATGCGTTTTTTCCTTTTTAAATAATCACCAGTTTCAGAGATGTATGTTATCTGAGTATTAAAATAACCAGGGGTCCCCGTCATTTTTTTATATATAATATTTGCAATTTCATGAGCAGCTTTACGCCAGTTATTTTTATTAAATTTTACTTCTTGTCTTAATAAAGGCTTCTCTAGAAAACTGTCCCACAAAACAAATTGAATTGTCATTTTGCTATCTGATTCTTCCCTCACGCTGCCATTTAGTAATAACATAGCGTTTATTTGTTGCCAAGCAGCAAAAAGGGGAACATGGCTTGTGCCAATTTTTTGTTCTATGAAAGCCGATTGTGATAGGGAGCGAAAAAAACCAGAATGTTGCAAATCTTTCTTTATTAAGTTTAGTGCTTTATTTTTAATTTGTTTTGCGCTTCTTGTATTAGATTCAAAGTCATTCAAAGCGATTGAAATAGTATCGCTTTGACCGTTGCTAATATCAATAATATTATCAGCCAGCACCGACGTTATTAGAGTAAAACATATTATAACTGATAGGAAAATTCTTCTCATAAGTATTAATTACTAAAATTAAATTAGTTCTAAATCAAAATGTAGTCTGATAACTTTCCACAAATCGTGACGTTCAGGAGCAAGTCCACGAATAATTTTTGTTTTATTAATTGCCCTTTCTACACTATCTAAAGCTATTTTACATATAGCGCTGTCATGATTGCAAATAGTTTTTATATGCAAAGAGTCCTGTATGGTTCCATCAACATCAAGTTTTATTTGGAAAAAAACTTTAATTCCATTATTCATTGGAAGAGAAGATGGCTTGTTCCAATTGCTTTCTATGGAATGTTTAATCAGATTTTTCTCTGTAATAGACACAGGCTTATTATATTTATAGTCGTCATTATCAAAGAAACTTTTATCTTCACCTGTTTCAGTAGTATTTTTTTGTAAAATGCTTGATTTATTGTTTCCGTTTGATTCTTCAAGGTTCTTCATAATAGATTCCATAGGATCCACTATTTTTTTTGTATTATGGCTTTTTGTTTTTGCTGTCGTGTCTTTTTTATTAGCGTTTTTTATTTTGTTTTTATTTGTTTTATTCTCAGGTTTTGAATTATCGACTATCTTTTTTGAATCTAAAATAATAGCCTTTTTGCTAGTCTCTTTTTTTATTACATCTTTTTTAGGAGTAATTTGCGTTTGGGAGTCTCTTTTAATAGATTTCACAATTTGTTTTGAGTTCTTTTTCTGTGGCTGTGGTTTTATTCTTTGTTTTTTAGGGGCTAAATTATTGATATCACTAACAGAAACCATTTCAAATGTAATAGTTTGTTGTTTTTGTTCTAATTCATGAAATAGTGAAGGGAACGTAACTAATGATAATATAATTAATATAAAGTGAGCGGAGGCCGATATAACAAAAGATTTTTGTAAAAAATGATCAAATATATGGTTGTATCTCATTAATTCTCTATATCAGATACGAGCGCAACCCCTTTGAACCCAGCATTTTTTACCTGAGAGATGAGCTTTACAACAGTTCCATAATTTACTGACTTATCACCTTTAACAAATATTTTTGCTTCTTTATTTTCTTTTGTAACTTCTTGCAATTTATTAATTAATTCGTTTTTAGGTATTTTAGTTTCAAATAAGTAAATATCTCCTTTCTTATCAACGCTTATCACTAAAGGTTTATTACTGCTTATAGTAGGAGCAGACTTAGTTTGTGGTAAATCAACATCTATACCAGCTAATATCATTGGAGAGGTTATCATAAATATGATAAGCAGAACTAACATGACGTCAACTATGGGAGTAACATTTATATCTTGTTTAAATTTATTCCTTCGTTGTCGCTTTAGTGCTAAATTTCCATAATTCATAAGATTACCTTTGATCTAGAGTTTTTGAAATTACAAGATATAAATTCTGAGAAAATACCCTAACTTCATTATCAATAGTTTCAAGACGATTTGCAAAATAATTATAAAATATAGTCGCAGGTATAGCTGCAAATAAGCCTATGGCTGTTGCAAGTAGGGCCTCAGCAATCCCTGGAGCTACTACAGCTAAGCTAGTGTTTTTAGAGTATGCTATAGATTGAAAACTATGCATAATCCCCCAAACTGTTCCAAACAAACCAATAAAAGGCGAAGCGGAGGAAACGGTTGCTAAAAAACCTAAATGTTTCTCTAATGGTCTGATTTGTTGTTCGCAAATTAACGATATTATAGATTGGATGCGCAATTTCGAAGCCTCTTTATCTATGCTGTCATTACAAATCTCATTATACTCTTTCATAGTAGCTTTTAGAATTGGGGAGAGTAGGGTGTTTGGATAATCTTTGGTTATTTTACTTAACCCATCTATTCCGTTTGATTGCCAAAATGCATTCTCAAAAAGTTTACAGTTTTTCTCTAAATAATTAAATGAAATATACTTATAGATAATTATAGTCCAGCTCCATAAAGAAGCTGTAAATAACAATAAAAAAACTGTTTTGCCTAATGCATCAGAAGACATCACAAGAGAGTATATAGAAGTATCAATATTATTACTTATAGAATGAGTTGACATACGAAATTTTCTTTTAAAAACGAATTAATCTAACATTCTATACACAAAAAATATGTAGTCAAAATTAATTTTTTATGAAAATGTTTTATTTTGTCTAAAATATCCTTGTACTATTTTTTCTAGTTGCTCTATATTGTGTTTGTATTGCAAAGTAAAAATTGGAATTAAATGAAAGAAACACTATTACCAGAAGGCTATAAACCTTCTGAATCAGAAGAATATATGAACCCAAAACAACTACTTTATTTTAAAAATAAGCTAAGCACGTGGAAAAGTGATTTATTAAAAGAATCAACCGAAACATTAGAACACCTGAAAGAAGAAAATTGGAATGAACCTGATCTAACAGATCGTGCTAGTGTTGAAACGGAAACTGGCATAGAACTACGTACTAGAGATAGATATAGAAAATTACTTGATAAAATAGAGCGCGCAATTAAAAGGATTGATGATAAAGAATATGGTTTTTGTGAAGAAACTGGAGAAAAAATAGGTATCAAAAGACTTGAAGCAAGACCAGTTGCAACACTTTGTATTGAAGCTCAAATGAGGCATGAAGATTATGAACAAACACACGTAGATGAAGATGAACATTGATCAATTTGAATTTATATGGAGCATTTAACAGTGCCATAAATCAATACATCAAATTTTTATAAATATTTCATATATTTTTCAAACTTGTCTTTTTCTTCTTTATGTTTTTCAGCATTAACAAGAGGCGGTTTTATTTCAGTGATTACAGGCCATTTTTTGGAATAGTGTTTATTAATTTCAATCCATTTAATTAAATCTGGGGATTCTTCTTTTATTGCATCAACAGGGCACTCTGGGACACATACCCCGCAATCTATACATTCTTCAGGATTAATAACCAGCATTAATTCTCCTTCATGGAAGCAATCAACTGGGCATACTTCAACACAATCCGTGTATTTGCACTTTACACATTCATCAGTTACAACATATGTCATGTTTTTTCTTATATTTCTGTTGGTTTAAAATAGTTTTAGTTCTAATTAGTAGTAGAAGCAAAGAATACAGGATAAAACAAAAAAACATCATTAGCAATGGCTTCATCATAGAAGCATGAATACTGCTTCCTCCTGCTCTAAATACACTAGCTGGCTGATGTAGGCTGTACCAAATATTTACTGAGAATTTTACTATAGGAATATTAATTAAACCAATAATAGCAATCGCAGATGCTGGCTTTTCTGCTTTTAAAATATTCCTATCACTGTTTATGATAGTAATATATGTGACATATTGAAGGAATAGCACAAGCATAGATGTAAGCCTTGCGTCCCAGACCCACCAAGCACCCCATATAGGCTTACCCCACAAAGACCCTGTCACTAGCGTAATAAAAGCAAAGACTGCTCCAACTGGCGCTATTGATATTGCCATAATATATGATAAACGGTTTCTCCATACCAAACTCGATATGCTGCAAAAAGCGATGAATGTATATATACTAAGACTCATCCATGCTGATGGCACGTGTATATACATTATTCTTACCATTTCACCTTGTTGGTAATCTACTGGAGAGTTAATCAAAGCGAAATATAAAGCTAATGGGAACATTGCAGCTAAAATAAGAATCACTAATGGTTGCAATATAGTATCAATTTTTATTAGAAATTTAGGAGTCAAATAGTTCATCATTATTTTATGCTGATAGTTGATAATATATTAGTATTATAAAGTTCCTTATTATGAGTATGCCTTCGAAAACTAGGGTATTTTTCTTCCATAGAATAAGTGTCGTCTGGAGATTTAAATAATATTTCTACTCCATTTTTAAGTAACTTATTTTCTACATACGCTACAAGGTCAAAGATATAGTGATTAGGACGGTTACCTTTAGCAAAAAAAAATCTGTTCTCATTTGTCTCTAAAAGAAAATCTTGGTAAAAATTTTTATCAACTTCATAAGATTTTTGTTTTATTGCAGGTCCAATAAAAGCCTTAACTGAAGATCCGCCCAATTTATAAATTAATTCGACGACTTTATCTACAATATTTAAGCGCGCACTTTTCCAGCCGCAATGAATTGCTCCTATAACTTTTCCATCAAGACTTGAAAGTAGAACGGGAACACAGTCTGCACTTGTTATTCCAAGTGTTATATTTTTTTCAAGTGTTACTGATGCATCAGCTTCATAAACAGATTGTAGATTAGTAGTATGATCTACTAAAACTATATTATTTCCATGAACCTGTTTCATAAGAAAAATGTCAGAAGTTCCTAATGACTGTTTGACGGATTCAATATTATTTTTAATAGTTCTTTGTGTTATTTCTTCATACTCTTTAAATTTATTATACATTCCATTAGAAAGTTTAAAGGACTTGTCAAATATTTTACAATATACTTTTCCTTTAATAAGATCATATAACATATATTAAATTTTTAATTAGCACTCAAATAAGCTAACAGAAATGGATCATAAATACAATCACTTATACGAAGTCCAAAATTTATTGAATAAAAAATTTTCTCTGACAGCAATTATTGGAATAGAATTGGAATTTTATTTAAGTAGCAACATAAATCTTAGTCTATTATCTGAGCAAATAGGTCATGATCTGAAAGAGGAAAGGGGGAAAAATCAATTTGAAATTGAATTTGAACCTAATTTGAATTTAATAAAACTTGCAAGAGATATAGAAAATACTCGCCGCAATATCAATTATTTTGCTTCTAAACAAGATGGTTGGGCTAATTTTAGTTCTAAGCCTTACAAGAATGATTTTGGAAGTAGTATGCACTTACATCTCAATTTTCTTGAAGATAAAAATATAGAAAAATATGCAAATATCTTATGTAAGAATTTAGATCAATACATTAATTTTTGTCTCCCTTCAAAAGAGGATTATACTCGGCTAGATAAGAAGTTTATGTCACCGACTCATATATGCTGGGGTGGGAATAATAGGACTGTTATGATACGAATTCCTGATTCAAAGCCAAAACGCTTAGAACATCGTCTACCTTGTGCAAATGCTGATCCATCAATGTTGTTTTTTTCTTTGTTAAATACTATCGCTAACTCACTGATAAATAAAGAAAAAATAATTAATTTGCCCAAGATTTGGGGTAACGCTTTTGATAAACAATATGGATTAAAAAAAATAAACTATTTGATTTAAAAAAAATAATATGCTACATATAGTACTACCAAGGATTTATTCGCTTGTTGTAGCTTTGCATTATAGGTTGTACTAACTTTATATGCATGGCTAATATAGACGAATATGTTATAAGATCTTTTAATTAATTATACTTTATTAACATAGAATTATTTTTTATTTATGGAAAGCAGCACTGACACTACTGAAGAAGCAAGTAGTATTGAAGAATTGAGCACTACGGAGGAATTGAGTTATCCAAGTGAAGACATGGACCAAATGATGGATATAGAAAATCAGGATTTTAATCAGTTAAAAATTTCTAAAAGAAAAGATTTACTGGCCTCAAAAGCAAAAAATGATCCTTTTGTTTCAACAATAGAATCAAATCAAACAATATTAGAGAAGCCTTCAAAACCTCCTATCTTTCCCAGAAGTAATGCATTTACAATGAGTACTTATTTAAAGCAAAAACCTCCTTTTCCAAGATTTAATAACTTTACAGAACAAAAAGCAACTGCTCCACTTTGTGAAGGTGGGAACTTTACTGATCGGCGCTTTCCTTTTGTGACTCAAAGAATGGCAACAAGAGATAACGACACTTCTAATGATGATTTGCCTAGCCCAATGGAAATAGACACAGTTATACCGAATTTATTTGGAGAAAATTATAATACTTTTTTTGACATCTAAATAATAGTCTAAATACCATAGGACAAGTTATTCCAAGACCCATAAAATTTGTTGATTCATCGAGCTTTTTCAGGGTCTAAGTTTTATATCTAAGTACCGTATGGACAAAAGTCGGTATAGCACAAGTTTAAGATAAAATTTGGCTTGCAGGATTCCTGGATTTTAAACTAGGATATTTTGATATGGACAATGCAAGAGTAGAACCAATTGATAATCCTTTTGGGGCAAAAGTGCCGGCCTATGTGCCAAGAATAAACTGTTACCTATGTCTTTGGTATGTATTGTAGATTACATTGAAATAGAACGATTTTCTAGTTTATCTTTGGCAATTTATTTATCATCTTATTTTCCTCAAATGGAGTAGCATTGCAGGAGAAATAAGACAATAACTAAATCACAAAATATTTTCTATAAAATACTCCTATTCCAATGTAATCTNACAATACCCGAAGAAAAATGGTAGCGAGGGAGGGACTTGAACCCCCGACACGCGGATTATGATTCCGCTGCTCTAACCACCTGAGCTACCCCGCCAAAAGACTTTATACAAAAAAGAAAGTATTTGTTGTATAAAGTGTTTCTTGATTATAGAACAAATATTAACGCTTAGAGAACTGTGCTGATTTACGCGCTTTCCTCTTTCCGTATTTTTTGCGTTCAACAACTCTTGAATCTCTTGTTAACAAACCTTCTTTTTTGAGTAGGGTGTGGTATTCATCAGATATACAAGAAAGAGCTCTAGAGGAACCATGTGCTATAGCTCCTGCTTGACCGGTTGTTCCACCACCTTTTACAGTACAAACAACATCAAATTGTCCGTTTGTCTTTGTAACAATAAATGGCTTACGAACGGTTGTGATATAAATTTCTCTACAAAAATACTCTGTTACGTCCTTTTTGTTCACAGTAATTTTTCCATTGCCAGGCTTTATCCACACTCTAGCAGTTGAACTTTTTCTTCCACCTGTGCCATAAGCTTCTCCCTTTTTGATAAGTTTTTTAGACTTACACTGAGTTTTTACAGATGATTTTTTTTCTGCATTTTTTGTTTCAATGTTTGAATCTTTAAGTGTAGGTATTTCCATTATGAATTACTTATTATTATACAAATTATTTTTTATTTTTAGAGTTTTTACTTGCCAAATCAAAAACTTCTGGCTTTTGAGCTTGATGTGGATGCTGATCATCTGCATACACATGAAGGTTTTTAAACTGACGATTTCCCATTTTATTTCTGCTGATCATTCTCTTTATTGCCATTTGCACCACTCTCTCTGGGTATTTTCCTTGTAAGATTTTTCCAGCAGTCGTTTCTTTAATCCCACCAGGAAAACCTGTGTGACGATAGTAAAATTTACCATTTTTATGATCGGATTTATTACCTGACAAATGTACGTGCTTTGCATTTACTATGATTACATTATCACCGCAATCAATATGAGGAGTAAATGTAGGCTTATGTTTTCCTCTTAAGAGGAGCGCAGCCTGACTTGCAAGGCGCCCTAAAACTAAATCTTTTGCATCAATAATTAACCATTTTTTTTCAATTTCAGATGGTTTTGCAGAGTAAGTTTTCACAGTATTACGTTCGCTTTAGTTATTTTGATCAAGAAAATAACAGTTTTATGACTATCTTGTCAAGAATAATTTTAGGATTTTAAAAATGGTAAATAATTTTTAAAATGAAAAAACTTCTTAACAAATTGTAATTTAGCAAAGTTTCATTTCTATTTGATCTCGCTTGATTATTTCGTTTGTCTTAAAATCAAAAATTATTTGATTTTTAGAATTAACATCGATCAAAACTCTACCACCATTTTTTAGCTTACCAAATAAAATTTCTTCTGCAATATTTTGTTTAATACAAACATCAATTGCTTGCGACAAACCTCTTGCTCCACTTGTTTTTGAAAAATGTTCTTGTTTGAAATATTTAACTAATTTACTATTATAATTCAGTATTACTTCTTTTTTTAGTAGCTGCTCAAATAATTCTTGTAAGTTTTTTTCAATAATTTTTTCTACTGCATTATCTATAGGGTTAAACAATATTATTTTATCTAATCTGCTTCTAAATTCAGGGCTAAAATGAGCTTCAAATGCACTCATTTTTCTAGAATCATCACCTTGTCCTGATATTTCAGGACCGGAAAATCCCATATTATAAGATTTTTCATTGGCTATGATGTTAGTAGTCATGATAATAATACTGTTAGTAAAATCAATTGGCTTACCTAAATTATCAGTTAATTTGCCATCATCCATGATTTGCAATAGGATATTTAAAATCTCAGAATTAGCCTTCTCAATTTCATCAAATAAAACTACGCTGTAGGGGTTTTTGTCGACAGAATCAGTTAGCATTCCAGCTTTATCAGATCCGATATATCCTGGAGAACTACCAATTAACTTTGAAATAGAATTAGCTTCTATAAATTCTGACATATCAAATTTTAGCAACTTCATATGATTATAATGAGCAAATTGTTTTGCTAATTCGGTTTTTCCAACTCCTGTGCCACCTGCAAACATATAACATCCTATTGGACGTGACGTTTTTCTAAGACCTACTTTTGACATTTTTACATTAGAACATAAAATATCGATTGCTTCATCTTGGGCAAATATATGCTCCTTTAGCTTCTTATCTAAGTTTTTTATATCACTTAAAGCTTCGCTTGAAAGTTGTTCTACAGGAATTTTTATGATATTTGCTATTAATCTCTCTATATCTTTTGCGTTGATAACAGCATTCCTTACTAGCTGATGATTCATGTTACTGTAGGATCCCGCTTCATCAATTAAGTCTATTGCTTTATCTGGTAGCTTTCTATCGCTTAAGTATTTTTGTGATAAGCTAATTGCAGATTTTAATGCAGCGTCGTCATAAATAACGTTATGATACTCTTCATATTTATTTTTCAATCCTTTTAAGATTTCAAGAGTCGCTTCTTCATTTGGTTCATTTATTACTACCTTTTGGAAACGTCTACTAAGAGCCATGTCTTGCTCAAACTGATTCCTATATTCTTTAAAAGTTGTAGCTCCTATACATCTAAACAACCCTTTTGTTAAAGCTGGTTTAAGAAGGTTGCTGGCATCCATAGTTCCATTTGCGGTAGAACCAGCTCCCACCAATGTATGAATTTCGTCAATGAACAATATGGCATTCTGAGAATTTGTTAATTCATCTACAAGGCTTTTGATGCGCCCTTCAAATTCTCCTCTAAATTTTGTTCCTGCGATTATACTTCCTAGATCTAAAGCATATATTATCATATTTTGTAATACAGATGGTACCTCTTTGAGCAGAATTTTATATGCCATTCCTTCTGCTATGGCAGTTTTTCCTACTCCAGGTTCTCCAACTAGTATTACGTTATTTTTTCTTCTACGACACAAAATTTCGATTGTTCTATTAATTTCATTATCTCTACCAATTAGGCAATCTATTTCTTTATTTGCTGCTTTTTCATTCAAGTTTGCACAATGCTTTTCTAATAAACTTTTTTTATCTGAAGCGCTACTATCTTCTATTTTTGAAGAAGATATTTTTTCTGATACAAAATTCAGCATGTTTTGTACAGATGTATGTTTTTCACTTTCAGAAGCTGTGGTGGAACTAATATATAAATAGTCTAAAAAATCTTGTTTGTTTATCTCCACTTCCTTAAGGCAAGTAAGAGCGTAAGAATCATGCTCATAAAACAATTCTGCCATGATGTTTATATTTGATACAGACTTAATTTTCATTGACTTTGCATGTAAAATAGCTCTTTGAATTAGTCTTTGAAGCGAAGATATAGGAGAAGGTTTTAATAAAGAATTTACTACCAAGTCTTGTAAATTATTTTGTATATAATTAATGAGTTTCTTCCGAACAATTTGAATATTAATATTTTTTTCTAAAAAAACTTCTTGTACATCATCGTCATCTAGTAATGCAAGGAGTAAATGTTCGAAATTTACATACTCATGCTTATGTTGCAAAGCAATGGATGTTGCATTTTTGATTAATTTCTCAAGTTGTTCCGATAACATAAAAGTCCATAGCCACTAAAATACTAATAGTTTTACTATATCACGGGGTAGCAAGCAAAATACCTTTAATTATAAAATAACTATTAATTTTATTTTTAATATGTGATAAGAATTAAACTAAGTTTACAACTAGGTTCAAGATAATGAATAAAAATTCCTGTATCATAAGACATAAAAAGGTTTTTACAATTTTTGTACTATTGTGCGTTTTTATAACTGGAACTATAATGTCATTTCAAAACAATATAAAAAATAAGGGGCAAGAAACTTCCTTAGAGAATAAAAACATTTTGCTATACGTAAAAGAAAATTGTATATATTGTAGGCTTGCCAAAGAATTTTTAGAAAACAAATCTTTGCAATATGAGATAGTTAATTTGTCGAATAACTACGATTTACATAAAAAATTGTCAGATAAAACAGGACAAACTACTGTTCCTTATATATTTATTAATGATAAATTTATAGGTGGATATTCAGACTTAAAAAATTATAAATAGTATATTTCTAGGAGTAAAAACAATGTCATACATACCAATAGTAGTAGAACAAACTGCAAAAGGAGAACGCTCATATGATATATATTCTCGTTTATTAAAGGAGAGAATTATATTCGTTGGCGGAAAACTTGATGATGTAATTGCTAACTCTATTGTAGCTCAGCTGCTCTTTTTAGAGGCAGATAACCCAGAAAAAGAGATATATATGTATATTAACTCTCCTGGCGGAGTAGTGAGTTCTGGTTTAGCAATATATGATACAATGCAATATATTAAACCTAAAATTGCTACATTGTGCATAGGTCAAGCATGCTCGATGGGCGCAAATATATTGCTTGCTGGAGACAAAGGAATGAGATATTCATTACCTAATAGTCGTATCATGATACATCAGCCAGTTGGTGGATATGAAGGACAAGCAACAGACATTGAGATTCATGCGAAAGAAACTCTAAAAATTAAAAATATGCTGCAAGATATATATGTAAAACATACTAAGCAAAATAAAAAGAAAATAGCTGAGTCAATGGAACGAGATTGTTTTATGTCACCAGAAGAGGCCAAGAGTTTTGGTATCATTGATAAGATAATTACAAATCGAGAATTAATCTTAGGCAAAGCTCTAAAAAGAAAGTAATTATAGTATGAGTAAAAAAACTACAAAAAAATCTTTAGGTTGTTCATTTTGTGGCAAAAGCCAATTTGAAGTAAAAAAGTTAATTGCCGGCCCAACAGTTTTCATATGCAATGAATGTATTGACATATGCCAAGACATAGTTTCAAGCGAAAAGGATCAAGAAACAAATAACATACCAGAAATTTTGCCTACTCCTAAGGAAATATACAAAATGCTGGATCAGCACGTTGTAGGGCAAGAAAAAGCCAAAAAAATACTCTCTGTTGCTGTATATAATCACTATAAAAGACTAGAAAATATTGATAATTCTGAAGATGAAGTAGAGCTTAACAAGTCGAATATTATGTTGATAGGTTCTACTGGCTCAGGAAAAACACTACTGGTACAAACATTAGCAAAAATTATAGGCGTACCATGTATTATATCTGATGCAACTGCTTTAACAGAAGCTGGTTATGTAGGCGAGGACGTAGAAAACACACTATGCAGTTTGCTTCAAGCTTGTGATTTTGATGTGGACAAAGCGCAAAGAGGAATTGTATTTATTGATGAAGTAGATAAGATAGCAAAAAAATCTGAAAACCTGTCTATAACGAGAGATGTTTCTGGTGAAGGTGTACAACAATCTTTGCTTAAAATTATGGAAGGTACAATTGCCCATGTTCCTCCTCAAGGTGGCAGAAAACATCCTCAGCAAGAGCTTATTAAAATTGATACTTCAAACATTCTTTTCATATGTGGCGGTGCTTTTATGGGAATTGAAAAAATTATTGCGGAGAGAAACAATAAAGGCTCTATTGGTTTTGCAGCCAATGTAAAGCTACAAAATGAAAAACGCTACAGTGATATACTTAAAGACATAAGTTTAGAGGATTTGGTTAAATTTGGTATGATACCAGAATTTTTAGGTCGTATTCCAGTCATTGCAACATTAGACGATTTAGACAAGGATGCATTAATTCGTATTTTAACGGAGCCCAAAAATGCAATTATTAAACAGTACAAAAAATTGTTCCATATGAATAATGCAAAGCTAGAATTCACCGACGATGCACTGTATGATATAGCTGAAAAGGCACTCAAGAGAAAGACTGGGGCAAGAGGTCTTAGATCAATTATTGAAGAGATTTTGCTTGAAGATATGTATAATTTTTGTACTCTAAAAAATAAGATAATAACTTATGGCAAAGATTCTATAAGTAGTGGTAAACCTTTGATTAGATCTAAAATAATTCGTGGTACAATAGAAAAGAAAAAAGCTGTTTAGAAGCTAATGCAGTTAAAAAATGATACCAACGATCAAGTTCTATATTTTATTAAGTCTTATTTCAGTAATACTAACTTCAATATTAAAAAACTACTAGGGGATGCGGGGGACAGAGATTACTATCGCGTTAGTACGCGAGAAAAAAACTATATATTAGCAAAATATTCTAGTGATAAGCAATCAATCAAACGTTTTATTGAAATTGGAGATTATCTTAATAAAATAGGTTTAAACGCTCCGGACATTTATTACTCAGATTTAAAATTAGGACTCATCCTAATGGAAGATTTTGGTAACCAAACAATAAATAAAAAATTAGAATCATCTAATTTAGAGCAACAAAATGTAATTTATAAAAAACTAATAGACTTGTTGTGTTTTTTAAGAAAAGAACTACCACCGCTTTTATTACCCAAACTTACTGACAAAACATTAATTAATGAATTAAATATATTTATAGATTATTACCTGCCTTACAAATATAAAAAATCAATCTCAGTAGCTCAAAAAGAAGAGTTGTATAAAATATTGCAAGAAATATTTAGTAAAAAACATTTATTTAGTAATGTTATTTCTTTGCAGGACTATCACGTTGATAACATTATGTTATTAGATAATAAGGACAGTTTAAGAAGTCTAGGTTTGCTTGATTTTCAGGACGCAAAATTGGCTTGCCCTGTATATGATTTGGTTTCTATTTTACAAGATGCCCGTATTAAGGTAAAACAAGATAGAGCAAACTATTTATTAAAATACTATTCGAGACAATCAGGCGATGATATAGAAAATATTATGACAAATTATAACATTCTGGGAATGCAGAGAAATAGCCGTATTTTGGGAGTGTTCTCTAAAAAATTTATAGCAGATAATAATAAAGAATATTTGCACTATATTCCGTTAGTTGAAGAATATTTAAGATTTAACTTAAAAAGTCCGATAATGAGCAAACTTAAAAATTGGTTAGATAAATTATGATTGATACTTTAATGCTTTTTGCTGCGGGTCTTGGTAACAGAATGAGACACTTAACAAAGAATAATCCAAAAGCTTTAGTTCAAGTTTTGGATAAGCCTGTTTTACACTACACCTTAGAACTAACAAAACTCTATCCTTTTAAACATATTGTAATTAATACGCATTACATGCACCAAGATATTAAAAACTCTCTAAAGCAGTTTCAAAAAATACATAGTGAGTTGCCTAAAATTACCTTTATTTATGAAAAAGAATTTTTAGAGACTGGTGGGGCGATAAAAAATGCTAGCTCTGTGCTAGGAAACGAACCAATATTCGCATTAAACACTGATGTGATATTACGACCAGAATATGATATATTTAGCGAAATGATAGATAGATGGGACCAAAAAAAGATGGATTTTTTGTTGCTGATGCAAAAATATGAAAACATAGTTGGGTATCATGGATATGGGGATTTTGATTTAGATAATGAAAATAAGCTAGTTAGAGAAGATAAAGAAGGGCATTATGATTACATCTTTACTGGTCTTCAAATTCTAAAGCCTTACCAAATAGCAAAGCACCCGCTTAAAATCTTTTCTTTGAAGGAGTATTACCTTAATAGCCAGAAAGTTAGAGGAATAAAGGCAAAGAATTTAAAATGGTATTATATAAAATCTCCTGAAGATTTAGTCGATATTGAAATGGATATGCTTTAGGTTCTGTAGAATAAAATGTAGTAGATTTTGAAGAAAATATGTACTACTATCGATGTTATAATAATTTGTTAGAATTAGTTTAATGAAGGAATTTGAAGTAGTGAAAACTAGCGCTTCTGAAGTTTGTTGTTCAGGAAATGAAGGATACTCTTCGCACCCCAAAATATATTTAACAATCGACGAGCATACATCGGAAATTGTTTGTCCCTATTGCAGTAAAAAATTTATAAAAAATAATTATTTCATTGTTAGGTACAAACTTTAAATAATTGATTTTTGATCAATATTTATTGGCTATCATTAACTTCTTCATTTTCTCCTACTAACTTTTCTGATTCATCAAATATTTTGTTTGAACTTTTTATATCTTGAGCAAGACAAATAGCATTTTCCCTATCTTCTTCAAATACAAAATTAATAATCTTTTTTATTCTTTCTTGTAGCACCAATGAATTTTCTAAAAGCATTGTGTTTTCACCTAATATAATGGCATCAAGAGAACTAATGATTTCTTCACGTATCGATTCACTTTTAGATACTCCATCTTTTTGTGTAAAAATATGAGAGCAAGAAGATATTGTGTGATTAATTATTTTAATAACATCTGGAATACGCTCATTCTCTATGTCTTTCCAAGAATTACAAAAAGGAAACATAGAATTTTCAAGCACCATTTCCAGATGCAAGAATGATTTAATTAATAATTCGTTTACAATTACTTTGTATTCAGGAGATTGATTATCAATCGTTCCAAAAACAACTTTATACACATCAACATGAAAAGAGTTTATAGATTTTGCTATTAAATCCATTTTGCTTTGAAAAGGATACGAATCAATACCTATTTTTTCTAGCGAGTATTTGACTATGTGAGAATGCCCATTCTTTGCAGCATCAGTTATTAGGGACCCGTAAACAATAGCAGGAATTTTTGACGAGTTGTTCGTCAACTCTAACTCAATTTGTTTTATTTTTTCAAGATCTCCTTTAGCTGCACAAGACATAAATTCATTTGAAAGGTTATCATACAACTTTTTTTGTAAGGTAAGTTCGTTTTTATCATCCATATTAAGCCTACTACCTGTTTATTTAACAATTCGATTATTAATACAAATTAATTAAAAACCTCCAATCTGTCAACAGGATATAGTTTGAACTAACGTGTTACATAGTATATAACTCAGAATGTTTAATTATTTTTATTCTTATGTTGATTGCAAATTTAGAAGAATTTTCTCAATATTTTCAAGGAAATTTAAGAGTGATGTCTGTTGATTATGGCGTAAAAAAAACAGGTATTGCTGTTTCTGACCATGCCAGGTTAATCGCAATGCCAATAGAAATAATCAACGAAGAAAGTGATAAGAAAAAAATAGCTCGTATATTAGATTTAGCTAAAAAATATGATATAGGAGCATTAGTTATTGGTCTTCCGTTAAACATGGATGGAACAGAAGGAGAGGGGGCAATAATATTGCGAGCTTTTGCTAATAAACTTGATAAAGCATTGTCATTGCCTATCTTTTTGCAAGATGAAAGACTAACCAGCAAAGCAGCAAATAACTTATTGAAATCTATAGGTATTGAAAGAAAAAGACGTAATAAAATAGATGACCTTGCATCAGCTAGTCTTATTTTAGAAACTGTACTAAATTTTTGTAAAAAATGAAAAATATACTTGCAGTATGAATTAAGGTGTTATATATTACTCCGTATTCAAGAAAGGGGGTGTAGCTCAGTTGGTTAGAGTATCTGCCTGTCACGCAGAGGGTCGCGGGTTCGAGTCCCGTCACTCCCGCCATTTTTGAATGGAGTTAGTTTCTCAAAACTTTGAACGACTCGGCTTTTTCTTATAATCAACTTTAATTTGTGCTAGTTATGTCAGAAGTGAGAATAAAAATGCTTGATAATTCTAAAGGACTAGACATGCCTCATTACAGTACAGAATCTAGTGCAGGTATGGATTTGCGTGCTGCAATTGATCAAGACGTAGTTATTAAATCAGGAGAAGTGAAAATAATTCCAACAGGAATTGCATTAGCGTTGCCTGAGAATACAGAAGCTCAAATAAGACCTAGGTCAGGGCTCGCTGCAAAAAACTCCGTCACTGTGTTAAATACACCTGGTACTATTGATGCGGACTACAGGGGAGAAGTGAAAGCAATTCTGATTAATCACGGCAGGGAAGACTTTGTTGTAGTGCGTGGAATGAGAATCGCTCAAATGGTTATATCTCATTACATCAAAGCTAATCTGAAACATGTAAATTCCCTTGATGATACTGAAAGAGGGGATGGTGGCTTTGGATCAACAGGCGTTTAATAAAAACTTTTTTATTAATGTTAGCTCTATTTAAATTTCGCAAAGAAATGCTAATATTGCTTGGTAACATAGCTGACCATTTTGACACTTATTTGTATGTTTTTTTGGCTCCTGTTTTAGCTAAATTGTTTTTTCCTAATTCTAATCCTGTAGTATCTCTTATATTGTCTTATTCAGTGCTAAGTAGTAGCATAGTCACAAGGCCATTTGGATCGTACATTTTTTCAGTAATTGCAGCAAGAAGTAATCCTCTTGACGCTCTTTCATATTCATTAATGGGGATAGGTTGTGCTACTATATTGATAGGAATTCTTCCATCATATAATAATATTGGGATAGCCGCGCCAATTTTATTGGTTATACTAAGAATGGCAAAAGGCGTTTGTGCTGCAGGCGAAAGTGCTATTGCTGGCTTATATATAATTGACGATAAGACTGACAAACCAGCTATTCGAAGGTCATACTTATATCAATCCTCTACAATAATTGGTATTATATTTGCCTCTTTAGTTTCTACATTAGTATATTACATTGATACTGCAAATATATGGAGAGTATTTTTTATACTCGGTGGTGTGGCATCAATAATTGGTTATGTTTTAAGGAAAAAATATAATGATAGCCAATCATCTCAAAAGAAAATAATTCATTCTTTAACAGAGCAAGCAAATTGGCGCGTTTTATGGAATTACAGGAAAACGATACTGAAAATAGCTTCAGTTACTAGCGTTTCCCAATTAACTTATGTGATGCCATTTGTTGTTATGAATTATTTAGTTCCTTTAGTTACTGATATAACGCTAAAAGATATGATGGCGATTAATACACTGATGCTATTTTTTGATCTAATTGCAATTCCCGCTATAGGGGAACTAGTTTCAAGATATAAACCTATCAATTTACTAAAAATTGCAAATCTAGCCTTGATGATTACAATTTTACCTATTTGGTATTTTCTTGAAAGGTCTAGCTTAATATATATCACTTATATCAGAATATGGATTGTAATTTGTGGCATAGTGTTTTTATGTCCTCTAAGTATTTGGTGTAGAGAGCAGGTTATTCAAACAAAGAATAAATATCTAGTTGTAAGTATGGGCTATGTTTTAAGTTCAGTATTAGTTGGAAAATTAACTCCTAGCATATGCCTAATAATATACCACACAACCGGATCATTAATTGCGGTAGGAGGTTATTTTTTTGTTATATTATTAACATGCTGGGCTGTTTTGTATTCTAGGTTCAGTATTTGAAGCTTTTATTATCCTGTCATTAATTGCAACACCTATTCCTCGATTTGGTATTGGAGCTATTGCAATTGTTTTATAATGATTTTTTTGGGCATGCAGATCAAGTATATGTAAATATTTATATAAATTGCGGGCTGCTTCGTTAAGGTCGCCTTCAGAACTTAAGTTTAAAGAAAAGGAAGGTTTTAGATCAGTGGAGCCAAAATTTAGAGCTAATTCATGATCTTTTATATCTAATGCATTTAATCGTATATTTGTTTTTGGAGCATAATGTTTAAGCATCATCCCAGGAGCTTTAATTTTAGAATGCTTAGTAGCAATTTTTATAGTTTTTTTAAGCTGTTTTTCTAATAATTCTTTAGTAAAAAAACCCTGCCTTAAGATGACTGGATCGTTACTAGTAAGGTCTAAAATTGTTGACTCCAGGCCTATTTCGCATGAATTATCATCTCCTAAAATACATATTTGATTTTCAAAATATTCTTGAGCTTGTGCTTTGGTAGTCGATGTTAGCTTGCCTGATAAATTCGCACTTGGTGCAGCAATAGGACATCCTGCTTTTTTAATTAAGTCCAAAGCTACATGGTTAGAAGGCACACGTATTGCTATAGTGCTAAGACCAGAAGTTACTGACTTAGCTATGTTATGTTCTTTGCGTAGTGGTAGCACTAAAGTAATTGGTGCGGGCCATAAATTTGCTAAAATCTTTGCATCTTTTTCAAAAATTGCTATTTTCTGAGCTTCATTTAAAGATGACATATGAACAATTAAAGGGTTAATCGAAGGACGTTTTTTTGCGGCAAAAATTTTCAAGCACGCTTCATTATTAGTTGCATCTGCCCCTATGCCATAAACTGTCTCAGTAGGGAATACTACCAATTCTCCATCAACAATTTGTTTTGCTGCATGGCAAATATCTGCCTTTTTCATATTTTATAACTTATCAAAATTTGCAACCTGGTTGAACATGCATTTTACTTCTTTTAGTAAAGCAAGCCTGTTATTAGCTATTTTATTATCATCAACTCTTACCATTACATTATCAAAAAATTCATTTAATGGTTCATGTATAGAAAATAATATCTGACAGGATTCTTCGAATTTTTCTTGATCAAGCAAATGTTGTAATTTTTGCTTATTTTCAGCAATAAATTCATATAATTTTTTTTCATATATTGTGTTGAAGAGATTTTGATTCAATTCAAGCTCGACAAGATTATTAGATAAAATATTAGCAGCCCGCTGATATATTTCTACTAACTTAGAGTTATTATCAAGTAATTTTGATAAAGTTAGTATTTTGGAATATGTCACCATTAATCGACCATCTTGCTTTAAATTTAGTACTGCGTCTATAATTTTTTGCGGATAATCACTTTTCAAATAATAAAGAACTCTGTCTTCAATAAATCCCAATATTTTATTATATTCGGAATTATTTGCTTTTATTTTATAATTTGCAATAGCTTTTTCTACGAGCTTTGATATGTCAATTGATAAATTATTTTCTAAAATAAGCCTTATTATGCCAAGAGCCTGCCTTCTTAGTGCGTAGGGGTCTTTTGAGCCACTCGGCTCTTCACCAGCAATTATTAAACCCGTTAGATTATCAATTTTGTCTGCAATAGACAACAAAGCAGCATCTCCCTTAGGGCAGGCGTCTTGAGGCCCTTGTGGTTTATAGTGGAGCCTTATCGCATTTGATAGTTTTTCTGTGTAACCAAGTTGCTTGCAGTAATAATACCCCATAATTCCTTGTAAATTTGGAAATTCATTCACCATTTCTGAAGCAATATCATTTTTACATAAAGAAGCTGCCTTATGTAACTCGTGATTCTGAGGATCCAAAAATTTGGTTAATTCGATCAATCTCAATGATTTATCGTATAAGCTTCCAAGCTTTGTATGAAATATTACGCTTTTTATTGAACTGATCTGCAACTCAATAGTTTTATTCAAATCTTGTTGATAAAAATACAAAGCATCAGCAAGTCTAGAAGAAAGCACCAGTTCATTGCCTTTAATAATTTTGTCTTTATTATTAGGTGAGTTATTGCTTACAAAAATAAATTTTGGTGCAAAATTCCCGTCATTATCTATAGTACTGAAATATTTTTGATGTTGCTGCATTGACGTAATCAAAACTTCTTTAGGTAAACTACAGAACTCCTTTTTAATTGACCCAATCATTACAGTTGGAAATTCTACCAAATTTGTTACTTCTTCTAGAAGTTTTTTATTAATATTAGCTTTTAAATTATTGATATTGGCTATTTTAATTATTTCCTTTTCTATAAACTCAGATCTAGCATCCTGATCTATTATAACAAAATTATCTTTCAGTTTTTTCTTATAATCATCAAAATTTCTTATTTCTATTTGACCTTGCGACATAAATCTATGAGCAAATGTATAATTATTTGTTCTGATATGTCCATACTCAAAGTTTACAACTTCTTCATTAAATAAACATAAGATATTATGGAGAGGGCGCACCCATTTCATTTTATAGTTGCCCCAATGCATAGATTTTGGCCAGACAAAAGAGTCAATTAATTTAGGTAGATTCTCTTCCAAAATTTCTTTTATATTCCTGGAATGAATTTCTTTTTGAAAAAAATAATAATCAACCCCATTAATTTGTGATAGAACAAGGTCTTCTTTTTTTGTGTTATTTGATTTGTAAAAACCCTGTAAAGCTTTTTCTGGAGCGCTTTTTTTAGGCCCCTTAATTTCTACTTTTATTGGCTTCGTCTTTGAAGGAAGGCCATTTACTACCAACGATATACGCCTTGGCCCAAAATTGCTAAAAATGCTTTGATAAGATATTTCTTTCTGAGTCAGAAAATTTTTAATTATAGTCTCATAAGCATTTGCTGCTATTTTTTGCATATTTGCAGGAATTTCTTCCGAAAATAATTCTAATAGTAATTCATTCATATTATTGCTCTTTCTCAGCTTGATCTACCCAAGTTTTACAGCATATTTTGGCCAAATTTCTAACACGCCCAATATAAGCAGCTCTTTCTGTTACACTGATTACTCCTCGAGCACATAGCAAATTAAACAAATGGCTAGCTTTGATGCAATGTTCATAAGCAGGAATTGGAAGTTGATGATCTATAAGCTGGATGCACTGTTTTTCTGCATCTTCGAACTGTCGTAATAAAATACTTGTATCTGCTATTTCTAGATTGTATTTGGAGCATTGATACTCAGAAGCGCTGGCTATATCTTTATATTTTAAAGCTTTATCTCCGGTTTGCCCATTCCAATCTAACTCTTGAGCAGAATCTACAGCTTGCATATAAAGAGCGATTCTCTCAAGACCATAAGTGATTTCACCAGCAGCCGGCCTGCACTCTATGCCTCCAATTTGCTGCATATATGTAAATTGCGAGACTTCCATCCCATCACACCAAACCTCCCATCCTAGGCCAGAGGCACCAATAGTTGGAGATTCCCAGTCATCTTCTATGAAACGAATATCATGCTCTTTTATATTAATTCCTATATATTCAAGGCTTTTAAGATATAATTCCTGCATATTATCCGGTGAGGGTTTTAATATCACCTGCAATTGATAGAATAATTGCATTCTGCTTGGATGCTCACCATATCTGCTGTCAGTAGGGCGGCGTGATGGTTGAACATAAACAACATTCCAAGGTTTTGACCCAAGGCATCTAAGTACAGTTGCTGGATGAAACGTACCAGCTCCCATTTCCATATCGTAAGGTTGCAATATTGCACATCCTTGCTCCTGCCAATATTGCTGTAATTTTAATATTAGCTCTTGAAATGAAATTTTTTGCATATTAATGCTAATTAAATTGATGCTATCATATATAGCTCAAATCCCTAACTCTTGCAAGCCAAGAGATTCATCATTATAGGAATTGACCCAATCTACTAAAACCCCAAATTGTGACCTAAAACAACCAAATCATCGCAATTAAGATGCAATTGATTGCCCGGAATAAGCACCAATTTATTGTCCTGAAAGCCACCTACGCAAGCAGTCGTCCTGAATTTGTTTGGAGGAGCTAAGCACTTTTATTTACGTTGAATATTTTTTTCTTTAGATTTGTTTCTAGAATTGTCTAGATTTTTTACATGAGATTTTTCTTTTTCTGGATTTCTACTTTTTTCTATTGATGCCATCATTTTTTTTGTTTCTTTTTCAATAACCGATTCTAAATCTCCTAAAATATTAGCCTTAGTTTTATATTCAATTTTTTCTTTCCCTAGTTTTTCTTTCCCTAGGTTTTTATTTTGAATTGAATTTTTCAAGTTTATACTTGCATCACAATCTTCTATTTTTTGAGTTAGTTGATTTTGATTTATTTTTAACTGATTTATCTCTTTATTAAACTGTCTGCGTGCTGGAAAGTTCAAAAAGAAAGGTTTTGACTTATTTAATTCTTCTATTTTTTGATTACAACCTGCAAGGTTTGTTTTATATTCTTCTTTTAATTTAGAATAATCTGTTTTTAAAATTTCGTTTTCTTTTTTCTGTTCTTCTAATCTTTCATTATCTTCATTTAGAAAATTGTTGTAATTCTCAATATCAGTAAAGGCAAGATTTCTTTTTGTTTTTAAACTTGATAACTCAGAAGAAATTTCTCTACGTTTCTTTCTAAAAGGTGAAAAAAAGCCAGGTTTTTCTTTCTCTTTTTGTACTATTTTTTGATCTAATTGTTTAATTTCTTTCTGCTTTTCAGAAATTTGATATTGATAATCTTGACCATTTTTTTCTTCACTAATAACCTTTTGTAAGCCTTGTAATGCACCGTCAATTAATTCTATCCTTTTTTTAGAGTCAGGATTCTTTTGTGCGGCTTGAAGTTGGCCTTTTGCTGTAGAAAAAGCCTTATCTATATAAGTAAGCGATAAATTTGATTCACCAATTTTGTGCTCTGGGTGATTTAAATATTTCTTCATCTCACCGCCTGCTTTATCTATTGCATTTAAACAATTTTCAATTATTTGCTTTTCAGCAGCCACTGTATTAACTTGAAGGTTTTTAGGGTCTGGTATATCATTTCTAGCCATAGTATTTACTAATATAATTTAAGTTTAATACTAAAAGATTAAATTCACCAACCGGTTCCTACAAAGAAAATCGACAGATTTGAAACTTTTTAAATATATTTGTGTATAAATTGAAACAATTTATCACTTAATCATTCTAATTAAGGTTCGATCTTTTCTAATAAAATGGTGATATAAAGCTGCCAAACTGTGCAATGCTATTATTGCTACTAGCATAAGCGCCGAAGTTGTATGTACATCATGGAATAGGGAAGAGAGGTAAGAATTCTTTTCCCAAGATTCGATAGTAAATATATTAAACACTTGCACGTCATAGCCTCCAAATAGAGACATGAGTAATCCGCTAGCTGGCATTAAAAGCATAAAGATATAGAGTACAAAATGTCCTAATTGTGCTGCCAATATAATTATTGAAGGTAGGCCCTTTGCAGGCATTACTTTTTGATTTAGCATTTTCCATAAAAGCCTAAGCGAAACCAAAAGCAAAGCAATTGTCCCCATTGCTTTATGCATTGCATATAGCTCGTATTTATCAGGTGAATTATCCATAGAG
Source organism: Candidatus Megaera endosymbiont of Nemacystus decipiens (assembly GCA_030036605.1). Taxonomy (GTDB): domain Bacteria; phylum Pseudomonadota; class Alphaproteobacteria; order Rickettsiales; family Rickettsiaceae; genus Megaera_A. The sequence goes on from DAOTRE010000001.1 coordinate 68,221, forward strand.
CTCATAAAAAACCCAACACTAGCTAAAGAGATAATAATTATCGCCATAACCCAGTGAAATAGCTTGGCTATAAGGCCATATGAATTAGTAGTGTTCTTTAGCATAATTATAACTCATTTTAAACTGCTTAGAATTATAGTGTCATTCATTTTGCTAGATATCAAGTGCATTTTAGTGTATTTTGTGTTAAAAACGCTCATATACAATATTTATGTATCTTTTCATGAAAAATAAAATAGCGCTTGTTGGTCGTCCAAATGTTGGCAAGTCGACTTTATTTAATAAGCTTAGCATTAATAAAAAAGCTATAGTGCATGACCGTCCTGGTGTAACTCGTGACAGAAAATATTCTGATGCAAGACTAGGGCCAATGGAGTTTATAGTAATAGATACACCTGGTTTAGAAGAAGCAGAGGAGGGCAAACTAGAATATCGTATGATGCAGCAAACTATGCTTTCAATAAGTGAGGCAGATTTGGTGTGTTTAGTAGTTGATAATAAAGTTGGTATTACACCTCATGATAAATTTTTCGCAGATATGATTCGCCAGTATAACAATAATTATATTGTTATAGCGAATAAATCAGAAAAAAACTTCAGTCACGATAAAGAATACCATAGATTAGGATTTGGAGCACCAGTTCCTATATCGGCAGCACATGGACAGGGTATGGTGGATTTATACGATGCAATTAGCAATAAAATTAATACAAATAACAACGAGTTAGAACAAAATCTTGATAAAAAAAATTGTTTGCAAATAGTTGTAGCAGGTAGGCCAAACGCAGGTAAATCTACTTTTATTAATTCGATTGTTGGTAATGAAAGATTGCTTACAGGAAGCGAAGCAGGCATTACTAGAGAATCCATAGAAATTACTTGGCAACATAATGGAAAACAAATTAAATTAATAGATACTGCTGGCCTAAGAAAAAAATCGAATGTTACAAAAAGTTTGGAAAGACTCTCTACAAGTGACACAATAGCAAGTATTAATTTTGCAAATACTGTTATTTTAATGCTCGATGCAACAATTGCTTTAGAGCATCAGGACGTAACTATTGCTAATTATATAATTAATGAGGGCAGAAGTGTTGTAATCGCAGTTAATAAGTGGGATCTTATTAATAATAAAAATGATTATAAAGAAGAATTTGAATATAAAGTCCGCAAATTACTGACCCAAGTTAAAGATGTCCCTATAGTTTATACTTCAGCGATAAATAACAATAAAGTGGATTCAGTGCTTGATCAATGTTGTGAAATTTATGGTTTATGGAATAAAAAACTGCCTACCAGCAAGCTAAATGATTGGCTTTCTTTTGCTCTTGGAAGCCATCCGTTACCATTGCACAAGAAACTTGGAAGGAGAGTGCGCATTAAGTATATTACTCAAGTAAAAACTCGACCTCCAACTTTTAAACTTTTTACAAATGATCCAAGTAGTATTTCTGATAGTTATAAAAAATACTTACTAAACTCATTAAGAGAAGGGTTTAATATGCCAGGCGTGCCAATACGTTTTTATTTTGTTAAGTCAGACAACCCATATAAGAAAAGGTAGTTGATGCAGGTTTTGCTCACAAGGTCAATCGAAGAAAATAGGAAGTTTAAAAAATCTATTGATTGCCATGGGTTAGAGTTTCACTCCATACCTTTAATTGCTTACCAGAAATTTGAACTAGATTTTGATTATTTAAAAAATTTTGATGTAATAGTTATCACTAGTAAATTTGCAGCTTCAATCCTACCTTCTACTAAAGAACAAAAAATAAAGGTAAGAGTAGTGGGAAGCGTTTCAGCTTCAATATTGAAAGAAAAGGGGTATTGTGTAATTCAGCAAGCAAAAAGTGCAAAAGAAATTAAAGATGAAATACTAAAAAAAGACCATAATAAGACTATTTTATATCTTCGCGGCAATTACATATCAACCAGCATGCCTGATTTTGTTTTAAATAAAATATTTTATAAGACAAGCTATTTATCTAAATTAACCAACAAGCAAATTGACTATATAAAACAAAAACCTGAATATATTTTGCTTTACTCAAAAAAATCTGCTCAAACATTATTTCAACTAATATCAAATTATAATCTAGAAAATTATATCAAAGATAGTATTATCATTGCTATGAGTAATAAAATTGCTAATATCCTTAGTAAGGTGTGCGCTAATGTCGTAATAAAAGATGATAATAGCAAAATAATTAATTATTTGAAGTCTGCTTATGAGCAAAAAGCCAATTAAAAACGATGTAAATGATACTGATAAGAACACAAAATCTCCTAACAAATATTTTACGAGGTGGTTGTTATTTTTATTAACTTTATTAGCATTAATAATATTTTTACAGCTTAATACTGATATAAACAATGAAGATAAAGAAGGGGGTATTACTCCAATCGACTTAGAAAGTTCCGAAGAACTAGAAGAATCTGATGATAAAGAAGTCTACTATATCTCACCCGTTGAAAATAATTTCTCCCATGGAGCAGAACCTCCAATAATCGCAGATGCATTAACGAATCATAGCGAAGAAGAAACTAAAGAATTGGAAGAAGAAATCCAGCTTAAGAATTATTCTTCCTCTACTCTTTCTGATTATAGAGTTTATCTAGCAAATGCTACAAAACTACTCAGCAAAATTGAAAAAAACAAAGAATATAAAGAAGAATTATCAATTTTTAATCAGCTGCAACACCCACAAAGGGTTAAAAGCATATTGAATGAAATAGAAGAATTAATTATTGCATTAGATGAATTAAACTCAAACACCACAAATGAAATAAACCCTTTTAACTATGAGTTTTTATCCAAAATGATAAAAATAAAAAGAGTAAAAAATAAAGGAGTTGCTTATCAAATGATCCAAGACAAAATAAATGATAATATAAAGTTGCTTTGGGATTATGTTTATAGTGAGCAATTACAGAATAATTTTATAAAATAACTTAAAATACTGGTAGAAAATAATGTTTAAACTATTGACAATAGGAGTAACTATAACTCTTATATATTTGAGTTTCGTATATGTAGGAGAGTACGATAGTAATGTACAGATATTGATGGATAACCTTCAAATAGAAATGTCGTTATTTACACTTATCGTACTACTTTTTTTATCTTTATTCTCTCTGTTAATAATAATAAAAATACTTGCAATAGCCTTAAATCTTCCTTCTATTCTATGCAAAAAATGGAAACGATTTAAAAACAAAAAAATTAATGCTCAATTAATGCAGGCGCTAATTGAATTTATTGGCGGGGATAAAAATAATGCAGTAAAACTTGTTATGGCAATATATAACGATCTTATTAGTATAGAGGCTAAAGAGATTGCTAATGTTATTATTGCTGATAGCGCTGAGCAAAATGAAGTAAAAATAGAATATTATAAAATATTATTAAAAAGTGATAAATTATCTAATCATGCGCTCAAAAAGCTAGCTGAAGTTTATTTACAAGAAAAGGAGTATTTAAAGGCAGAAAAGTTAGCTTTGAAATATTTTGATAGAGTAGAAAATGATCAAGAAAATATCTTAACACTGCTTAAAATATATATTGCACTTAAACAATGGCAAAAAATATCCTTGCTTTCAGTTAAAATGCAAAATATGAAAAATGAGCTCTGGAATGATGCCTCTTCTAATGTAGCAGATTGTTTTTATGACGCAGCTTGTGATGCTATAAAAAATAAAAATGAAGAGGAAGCAAAAAATTGCTTAGAAAGAAGCCTTGAAATCAAGCCAGGGCACATTCCATCTTTAAATTTATATACAGAACTTTCAATTAATAATAATAACGTCGCAGCAGCAACTCAAGTTTTAAAAGCTGCTTTTAAAGCTAATACATGCTTTTCAATAGGTCGTATGTATGTCGATTGCTCCTCATCTGATCCAGAAACTTTATATAAGGATTTAGCATCAATAGCTGACCCAAAGTCTAACTCTGGAACTTTTTTAGCTCTAGCTGCTTATCTTGGTCTAGAGGAGATGATCTCTGTACTCAAGAAAAATAGTTGATGCTTAGTTTGCCATGCATCTGACTGGGAAACAACTTGATCGAAACCAAAATAAAATAAAATTGTTACTCCAAGAGCTGATAACAGTTATCAATAAAAGAGAAAGTTTTTTTTATAAGATAACTAATTTCTGGAAAAAGAAAAAACAATATAACATTTATCTTTACGGAGCGGTAGGGCGAGGGAAAACAATGTTGATGCATTATTTTTATGATCGCATTATCTGTTCTAAATCCATGGTTCATTTTCAGCAATTTATGAAAGAATTGCATACTAGATTACATGAAATAGAACAAAAGGGCGTTTCTTTAGATTTATTAGTTGACAGTTTTGCCTCAGAGATATCTGATGAATCAAAAGTATTATGTATAGATGAGTTTGAGATACATGATATTGCTGATGCTATGATGGTTATGAGCCTTTTTCGTTGTTTATACAAGAGAGAGGTGATCATTTTTGTGACTACTAATACCCCTCCAAAAAATTTATATAAAGACGGCTTGCAAAGAGAGTCTTTCATACCTTTTATAAAAGAAATATATAAAAATTTTTCTGTTCTGAATTTAGATACCAACTATGATTATCGTTATTTAAAAACAACACTAGATAAAAGAATTTTTTTACCTAGAAACAAAAAATCAAAAGAAATCATTTCTTCTATAAAGAATGGGTTAATAGAAGTAGATAGTGCGAAACCAGCTATTCTAAATATTTTTGGCAGAAAATTACTCTTTAACTCATCTTCAGGAAAAGCTATTTTTACTAATTTTGAGGAACTCTTTGAAAGAGAGCTGGGTTACTCAGACTATTCACAAATAACTATAGAATATAAAATCTTTGTAGTTGAAAACATAAGAAAAATTAAAGATAGTGAAAATGATATAATATTGCGTTTCATAAATTTTATAGATAATGCTTATTACAATAGAGTGCTGTTATATCTAGAAGGAAGTTGTAAAGCTGAGGAAATTTATACTAAAGGTATTAAAATGCAGGAATTTCAAAGAACTTTATCACGTATTCATGAAATGAATACGCTTGAATATATAAATGAAAATAAATTATAACTATTATGCTTAATTCAAAATTTATTACATTTGAAGGAGGAGAGGGAAGCGGTAAATCAACACAAAGTAAGATGCTTTTAGAGGAACTGCAGAAGCGAGGTATCCAAGCAATTTGTACACGTGAGATTGGAGGAACAAATGAAGCCGAAAAAATCCGCTCTCTCATTATGAATTCTAATTTTTATAATATATCAGAACTGCTCCTTATTATGGCAGCAAGATACGAACATTTGAATAAAGTTATTATTCCATCTCTGGTAAGAGGGATTTGGGTGATTTGCGATAGGTATATTGATTCAACTGCAGCATATCAAACAACCAACTCAAACCTCGAGGTTAAAAAAATATACGAGTTGCATGAAGAATTGATTAATATATCTTGTGACCATCCAGATAAAGAACTTTTTGATAAATACATACAAACTTATAACTCTCCAATTGCAAAAGGATTGCCAGATAAAACATTTTTTCTTGATGTCTCTCCAAAAGCGGGTTTAAAACGTGCACATAACAGGGGAGGGACTAATAAGTTTGAAGATAAATCATTTGTTTTTCATCAAAAAGTTTATAATAATTTCAAATTGCTCAGCAAGAAAATAGATAGGATTAATTTTATTGATTGTAATGGAGAAGACATATATCATGTACACAGAAAGATTGTCAGTAGCCTTGATTTAAATCACTAAACTTAAATATGACACAATTAATCAAAATTTTTTTAATGGTAATGTTAATGTCAAATATAACAAATGCACAACAGATCATTCCTAGAGAAGTCTTGTTCTCTAATCCTGAGAAAATTTCTGTACGTTTAAGCCAAGATGGTAAATATATAAGTTATGTTGCGCCTCTATCTGGAGTCTTAAATGTTTGGGTTGCACCTATTGATGATTTGTCTAAAGCAGAGGCGATAACCGAAGATAAAAAAAGAGGAGTGCGCTCTTATAGCTGGAGTAAAAATAATAATTACATCATTTATGCTCAAGATAATGATGGTGATGAAAATGCACGCCTTTATTCTATAAATATTAAAACTAAGAATAAGAAGCTTCTAACTCCTGAAGATGGAGTAAAGGCAATGTTGCTAAAAACAAGCCTTATTTATCCTAATAAAATTTTGGTTTCTCATAATAGAAGAGATAAACAATTTTTTGATATTTACGAAATTGATATCTTAACGGGAGAAGAGAAATTAGTATTTAATAATATTGACAATTATTTAGGGTTTATTATTAATGATTTGTATGAACTTGTTGTCGCAATGAAAATGCTACCTGACGGCACTCAAGAATATTATTATTTTTCAAAAGAATCCAATAAACCGAGTTTATTACAAAAAGTTGTAGCTGAAGATATGCTTACCACTTCTTTCGGGCACATTTCTTCAGATGGAAAAACATTATATATTATCGATAGCACCGGAAGAAATAATTCGGCTTTGTTTGAGATGAACATTGCAACGAAAGAAAGAAAAAAGCTTTTTGAAGACGAAAAAGAAGAAATAGATGATTATTTAACATCTCCTCAAAGCAAAAAAATTCAGGCTGTAGCAACCAACTACATGCGTAAAGAATGGTATATAATTGATGAATCAATTAGAGAAGATTTTGAATTGCTTAATGCCATTGAAGATGGAGATCTTGAAATTGTTAGCAGGTCTTACGACGATACTAAATGGGTAGTAGTTTTTTTAAAAAGTGATGCTCCCTTTAGATATTATCTTTATGAAAGAAACGTAAAAAAGGCAAAATTTTTATTTAGCTCAAACTCAAAACAAGATAATTTACCTTTTTCTAAGATGCGCCCTCTGAGGATTAAATCCAGAGATGGGCTAGGATTAGTTAGTTATCTAACTGTTCCAAATTGGCTTGAAGATGAAAATTTATACGTTAAAAGTAAAGTACCTTTAGTGCTTTTGGTACACGGCGGACCTAATGCTCGAGATCACTGGGGTTTTAGCCAAACAGTACAATGGCTTGCTAATCGAGGATACGCCGTATTGCAGGTAAATTATCGTGGATCTACAGGATTCGGAAAGAAATTTGTTAATGCTGGTGATGGTCAGTGGGCAGAAAACATGCAAAGGGATCTTGAGGATGCATTACATTGGGCTGTAGCTCAAGGTATTACTACTAAAGAGCAAATAGCTATTATGGGTGGTAGCTATGGTGGATATGCGACATTAGTAGGGATGACAATGACACCTGATTTATACGCAGCTGGAATAGATATAGTTGGAATGTCAAACCTTGAAACATTTAAAGATTCAATACCTCCATACTGGAAACCAGCTAAGGCGCATCTGGATAAGATGCTTGGATTTGATAGCGACAGCGAGGAAGGGAAGGCGATCTTGAAAAAGAAATCTCCTATTAACTATGTTGATAACATAAAAAAGCCTTTGATGATAGTGCAAGGAGCAAATGACCCTAGAGTAGTCCAGTCTGAATCTGAACAAATTGTTAAGGTTATGGAAGAAAAAAATATACCTTTCAAATATTTACTTTATCCAGATGAAGGTCATGGTCTACTGAGACCAGAAAATAAAATATCAATGTATGCTCATATCGAGGTATTTTTATCTGAGGTTTTTTCCAATACTAGATTTGAACCAAACAATAACAAATTTCCAGGTTCTTCACTTCAAATAAAAGACAGTCAGTGAGATGAGGCTAAATAATGCAATTAATAAATTTATAGTTACAATATTATTTTTAATACCACAAATTTGCTTTGCAGATAATAAGGATAAGAAACTAGATATTAATTCAGATCAATTAATAATTAATTATGAAGAACTCTCTACTATTTTTCAAGGAAATGTAATTGTTTCTTTTGAGGAATATAAATTAAAAACAGATCAATTAGTAGTTCGATATACCAAAGATAGGAAAATAGAAAATATTTTAATACCTAATAAACTATTTATATTCAAGAATTGTAATGATGAATTTGCAATAGCAAACAGAGGTTCTTATGAGAAAGCTGCAGGGGAATTAGTCTTAGACGGTGGAGTTATGATAAAAAAAGAAGGGCACATAATAAAAAGTGAAAAAATAATCTACCATGTCAAATTGCAGTGATTTAGATATAAAGATTTGGAGATAAACTATGTTAAGCAAGCTAGTGGTAAAAAATTTATCAAAATCATACGATAAAAAACAGGTGTTAAAAGATGTAAATTGTGTTTTGCAGCAAGGGGAAGCAGTTGGCTTATTTGGTCTTAATGGGGCAGGGAAGACCACTCTTTTTAGCATTATTACAGGCTTAATTAAACCTGATTTGGGTCAATTAATGCTTAACGATCAAGATATTACCGCTCTTCCGATGTATCTCAGAGCACGTTTAGGTATTGGGTATTTACCTCAAGAATCTTCGATTTTTTCTGGTCTATCCGTACAGGATAATATTAAAGCAATATTAGAATTAAATTCTAATAAAGATGAAGAAATAAACTTACGATGCGATGAATTAATGGATGAATTTTCTATAAGTCATTTACGTAATAAAATGTCTACTACTCTTTCTGGAGGAGAAAGAAGACGCTTGGAAATAGCAAGGGCCCTTGCTTCTAATCCCAAATTTATATTATTAGATGAACCATTAGCTGGAATTGATCCAATAGTGGTAGGTGATATCAAAAATCTAGTTTCTCATTTAAAAGATAAAAATATTGGAGTGTTAATTACCGACCATAATGTTAGAGAAACACTAGATATCGTAGATCGAGCATATATAATACATGATGGCAAGGTGCTAATAGAAGGAAGTAGTGATGATATTGTAAACAGCCCTCAAGTGCGTGAAGTTTATTTAGGACAAACTTTTGTTAATAAAAAATATGAGCAGTAAAAATTCTAATCGACAAATTGCAACATCAATTGTTTTGCTTGTATTAAGCATGCTAATGCTTAGCTTTGCATCCGTTCCAATTTATAACCTATTTTGTAAGGCAACTGGTTTTGGAGGAACGGTTCAAAGAGACAAAGCTTACACAAAAGTTGAAAAAGGAACTAAAAGCCTGCGGATTGATTTTGATGCAAATATTGACCCCGCATTGCCTTGGAGATTCGTGCCTAAAAATCGTGACGTAAAAATTATAACTGGTGAAAATATATTAGTCTTTTACGAAGCAGAAAATCTTAGTGATCACGACATTATAGGAACAGCAATATATAATGTAACCCCCTTGAAAGCCGGGAAATATTTTGTAAAAGTACATTGTTTTTGCTTTGAAGAACAACTGCTCAAATCTGGCCAAAAGCAATTAATGCCTGTTTCATTTTTTATAGATCCAGAATTTGATAATGATGAGGAAATGAATGATGTACGTAATATTACGTTATCATACAGTTTTTTTAAAATAAGAGACCTTGAGTAGTAAAAGAGGTTGCTTTTTGTTAACTGATAGTACATAATCACGCCAGAATAATGTAATATATTTAATAAATAAACTATGCCTACAGATAACAATAATCAAAATTCTAACAATAACGCTGAAAATCAAAATAATACAAGCTTCTTTTCTTACTTTAAAAGCTTTGGATCTAGTATATTTAAAGGAATAAACTCAGTTACCTCAAGCTGCTTAAGTGTTTTTTCATGGCCAGTAAATAAAATCTTCAGTTTGTTTGTCAAAACAACAAAAGAGCAAACAAAATCAGAAAAAAACCGCGAAATGCTGATTAAAATGCTTAATAAAATAGGGACAGAGAAAGGAGACACAACAGATTGGGCCGAAAAGATTTCTGCACTGGATTTTGATAATCTTTCACCAGAAGAAAAAAATGATTGTAAAAAAATAATCACTTTGCTCCACAAAAAAGGAAGCAGTTTAGTTGTTACAAATAAATATGAAGATGCTTTAGGGTATTGCAAAGCTGCTTTATATTTGAGTAAAGCTATTTATGATGAAAACCACCAAGATGTTGGTGTTTCCTACCTTACTGCAGGACTTACTTACAGTAAAATGGGGAATCATGAAAAAGCGTTGGATTATACACAAAAGGCTTTAAAGATTAGCCTAGAAATATTCCCGGAAAACCATTTAGATGTTGCTGCTTGCTACTATGCTGTTGGGTTTGCTTATCATAATCTAGGGAATTATGAAAAAGATTTGGAATATAAAGAAAAAGCTTTAAAGATTAACTTAGAAATATTGCCGGAGAACGATCCAGAAATTCCTGTTTTCTACGCTAGTATAGGATTTACTTACGTGCAGTTGGGAAATTATGAAAAAGCGTTGGAATATAATAAAAAAGCTTTAAAGATTAGACTAGAAACACTGCCAGAAAATCATCCCAATATTGCTACTTCCTACAGTAATGTTGGACACCTTTACGGCAAGTTGGGAAACTATGAAAAAGCATTGGAATATAAAGAAAAAGCTTTAAAGATTAACTTAGAAATATTGCCGGAGAACGACCCAAAAATTGCTGCTTTATACAGTGACGTGGGTGGTGTTTACAGTAAACTGGGGAATTATGAAAAAGAGTTGGAACATCTCAAAGAAGCTTTAAAGGTTAGCCTAGAAATATTGCCAGAAAATCATCCAAATATTCTTCCTCCCTACATTAGTGTTGGACTTACTTACGAGCAGTTGGGGAATTATGAAAAAGCGTTGGAATATCAAGAAAAAGCTTTGAAGCTTAGCCTAGAAATATCCCCGGGAAATAATCTATCTATTGCTGTTTCCTATGTTGCTGTGGGGAGTATTTACAGTAAACTGGGAAATTATGAAAAAGCTTTGGAATATCAAGAAAAAGCTTTGAAGATTATCCTAGAAATATCCCCAGAAAATGATCCAGCTATTGCTATTTCCTATCTTAAGGTGGGGGGTGCTTACCATCAGATGGGGAATTATAAAAAAGCATTGGAGTATAAGGAAAAAGCTTTGATAACTTTGCTTAAAACGCTGCCAGAAAATCATCCAACTATTGCTACTTTCTACAATAGTGTTGGATCTACTTACCGTGAGCTGAGAAATTATGAAAAAGCGTTGGAATATCAAGAAAAGGCTTTAAAGATTAGGCTAGAAACACTGCCAGAAAATCATCCATATATTGCTGCTTCCTACAGTAATATTGGATATACTTACCGTGAGCTGGGAAATTATGAAAAAGCGTTGGAATATCAAGAAAAAGCCTTGGCTATGAGGCTAGAAACATTACCAGAAAATCATCCAGATATTTCTGTTTCCTACAATAATATTGGACGCGCTTACGGAGGTCTTGAAAATCATGAAAAAGCGTTGGAATATCAAGAAAAGGCCCTGGCAATGAGGCTAGAAGCGCTACCAGAAAATCATCCATATATTGCTGCTTCCTACAATCGTGTTGGATCTACTTACCGTGAGCTGGGAAATCATGAAAAAGCGTTGGAATATCAAGAAAAGGCCTTGGCAATGAGGCTAGAAGCGCTACCAGAAAATCATCCAACTGTCGCTGATTCCTACACTAGTGTTGGATCTACTTATGGGCATTTGGGGAATCATGAAAAAGCACTGTCTTATCTCCAGGAAGCTGCGAAAATTTACGAAGAAAAGTTTAATAACCCTCATAACAAATACGCAATATGTCTTAAGCATTTAGCGTTCCAGTATAAATCTTTGGGCAATAATGATGAAGCTCTAAAATATTACAAGCAATCTTCTGAAATTTTTGATTCCATTGAAAATAACCCAAACTTTACTAAAGATATAGAAGATATTAAATCTGAAATTGAACTTTTAGAAGAGATAACCTTAAATACTCAAAATAATGAGAATGAAGATGTTAGCAGTATCATACCAGATAATGATTCCATCAAAGATGACTTAGATACAAAACCCCTTGGTGATGTTGAAGATCATGAGTAACCAGACGTAAGATAAGTTGTGAGTATTCTTAGAGAAGATTTAAAATCTCCTAGAAGGATACTCGATTGCTCTTTTTCTCACTGAGAGTTCCTAAAAAGATAGAAATGGTGAGAATGTTTTACGGAGCAATCAATTTATCTCATAATCTGTATTATGGAAACGAAAGTTGAAAGAGTTTGAAGATCTTATAATGAGATTGCAGCTGTTCGTCGTCCTGAACTTGTTTGGAGGACCTAATACTAAGAGATAGTGTAAACTTAAATCGCCATGCAACAAAGCCACACTATTTTGCAGTTGGATCATTTTGTTTTAGAGGATGGAAGTTATCAATAGCGTCTTTTAACTCCTTTGTTGCGATTTGAGTATATATTTGCGTGGTACCAATATCTGCATGCCCGAGTAGCTCCTGTATAGACCTTAAATCTGCTCCACCTGAAAGTAAGTGACTTGCAAAGCTATGTCTTAATGAATGTGGAGAAATAAATTCAGGACTTAGCCCTGCCAAAGATGCAGCAATTTTCAATTGTTTTGCAAAATACTGCCTTGTTAAATAACCTTGTTTTGAATTACTACAAAAAAGAAACTTACTGTTTGATCGATCTTTGCAAAAATTATTTCTAATGGCTATATAATTTTCAATAGCTAGCACGGCTTTATCACTAATAACGACAAGCCTCTCTTTACCGCCCTTACCTTTTACTAGAAAGCTAGATCTAACATATAGTTTGTCAGTACCTGCAGTAATATCATTCATTTTTAAAGAGACCAATTCACTAACTCTAAGGCCGCTAGCATATGTTAAATGTATCATAGCTAACATCCTGATCCCTTCAAAAGATTTGTTTTTTTCACAATGATTAATTAACTTCTCTATCTCTAAAATAGATAAAATATTTGGAAGCTTATTATAAAATTTAGGCAAATCTACATTTATAGCAGGATTATTATTAATATAATTTTCACTAAGCAGAAAATTAAAATAGCTTTTTAGGGTAGAGATTTTCCTACTAACAGAACGTGGAGATATCTTATTTTTAAGCAAAAACACTATAAAATCATCCATATCAGCACTTGTAGCTGATAATATTTTTATTTTTTTTATATCTAAAAATGCATGAAAATCACATATATCTCTTTTATAGCTACAAATAGTATTCTGTGAAAGAGCTTTTTCAGATAGTGCTGCCTCAACGAATTGTTCTAAATATGACATATTATGAAATTATAAAACAATGATTATGTAATAATTTTATCGTTTGTTCCACATCTTCATCACTAAGGAAGAAGGAAATTGATAAATCTGTAATATCAACATTAATAAGTGGGATTTTTTCTTTATCTAATAAAGATAATATTTCGCCAAGTAATTTTTTATCATGTTTTAAAGCGTACCCAACAATTGTTACAGATGAAATTGCTCCGTTAATATCAAAGCCTTGGATCAAATCCTTATCTTTTAATTGCGACAATATTTTTATAGATTTGCTATTTTCTCCCAGTTCAGTAATAATTTCCAATTGTCTCGAGGATTTATTGCAAATATTAGAGATGGTTATACCACTTTCTAATAATGCGCTTACTACATTAATATAACGCCCATTATATGACACACTTATTTTTAATAAGTTTTTATTTGATGTGATTGCAGTAACTTCTTTTTGTTCCATTTTTGCTATCTTATTTGTAGTTGTGGTGCCGCTCGGCTCATTAAATTGTTTTTCAAATGAAGATAATATCCTCAAATTTATATTATATCTAAGCATAGCTAATGCAGCTCTTGGATGCAAAACTTTTGCTCCAAAGCTACATAAAGCAAATAACTGCTGTTTTGTGATTTCTTTAATTTTCTTTGCCTGATGAATGATTCTTGGATCAACAGTATATATACCACTTACATCAGTATATATATCACAATAATCTGCATTTAAGGCAGCTGCAATAATTGCAGCACTTGTATCTGATCCTCCTTTTCCTAGAGTTGTAACGTCATTTTTTTCTGAAACCCCTTGAAATCCAGTGATAATTGGTGTAACGCCTTCTGAAAGAATATTTTTTAATTTCGTTTTACCTACCTCAGTAATATAAGAATTACCATGGAATTCATTGGTTATGATTGGTATTTGCCATGATTGAAGAGACTGTGCCTTGATTCCAATATTTTGAAGCTCAAGCGCAAGTAAAGATGCGCTGACTACCTCTCCGCTAGCAAGTGCAGCATCATATTCCCTAAGAGAAGAGTTATTGTCTAATTTTGACACGCTATTACATTTAGAAACAAGAGTATTGGTAACTCCAGACATAGCAGACACCACTACAACTACCCTATTCCCTTTAGTAATAGAAGTAGATATCACCTTTGCAACATGGCGTATTCTTTCTATATCTGCAACCGAAGTGCCACCAAATTTTTGAACAATAAGCTTCATTTTTAAGAACTCTATAAATCTAGGATTTTGCGTGCGTGCAGCTATAGCATAAGCTATTTTAACAGGATGTAGTATTTTTTTGAAGTACATTTTTACTAAAATTGTATATAATCGAAAAAACGATATGTCCTCAGATAAAAAAATATTACTAATGCACAATTCATCAATAGATTATACAGAACTAAATAAATTTAATAAAACAGCCCACCAGTGGTGGGATCCAGAAGGAGAATTCAAAACTCTGCACCAAATTAACCCATTGAGAATTGAGTATATCACTAAAACTATAGAATCGCACTATAATTCAACTCCAAATAAAACCAAAATCCTTGATATTGGATGCGGAGGCGGGCTAGTATCTGCTCCCATGAGTAGGCTTGGGTTTGATATGAGCGCACTTGATGCAAACGAATCTAATATAAAAGCAATATCAGATTACTCTCAAGATCATAATCTTAACATTGATTTGTTCCATGAAACTGTTGAGAATCATGTTCTAAGAAATAAAAAATATGATGTAATTTTATGTTTAGAAGTTATAGAGCACGTTGCGCACGTTAGTAGCTTTTTAAACAATTTAAATTCAATGCTAAAACCAGATGGAATTTTAATTTTATCAACGATTAATCGTACTCGCTGCGCTTATTTTTATGCCATAGTAATGGCAGAATATTTGCTTGGCTGGGTACCCAAAAATACACATGATTATAATAAATTCTTAAAACCTTCAGAAATAGTATCTAAACTTAGTAAAACCGATCTTAAGCTATTTAATCTACAAGGTCTAAGTTATCTTCCTTTAAAAAATAGGTGGAAATTGTCAAACGATATTGATATTAATTACTTTGCTAGTTTCAAAAAAGATAGCATTTTACTAAAAACAAAGAAGTAGCTTATTATGTCTTTACCTAAAAGTGATGAATTAATTGCATTTTTACAAAATTTATTTGATACCAATAAAGATTTTGCAAATGAACATGATGTTAGCTTTTTTCAAAAATTCAGTAATCAACAAAACCCAAAACTAACGATTTTGAAATGCTCTGATTCAAGAGTTCAAATGGAATCATTTGACAAAACACCGCAAAATGGAGTTTTTGCTATTAGAAACATTGGAAATCAGATTGTTACCTCTGAAGGCTCTATCGATTTTGGAGTTGAAGTATTACAAACTCCTTTTCTAATGATTATTGGTCATTCTAACTGCGGTGCAATTGGTGCTGTAATAGAACAACCCGATATTAAATCCTCTGCGATAAAGAGAGAATTATCTACTTTAAATATTACTAAAAAAGAAAATCATCTAGCAGTTATCGAAAATGTAAATAATCAGGTTAGCTATGCTGTTACAAAATATAAAGATAGAATTATGTCTAATAAGTTAACAGTATTAGGTGCTATTTACGATTTTAAAAATGATTTTGGCCTTGGGCATGGAAAAGTCATACTAACTAATGTTAATCAAGTTAATGACCCCGTCATAATACAAAAAGAATACTCTTCTATAATTGGTAATATGAATTGTCTTACTCCTGATAGTAAATTTGCTGCTGATTAGGGGCATAACTATTATAATCTTCAATGATAATTGGCGTATCATCACTTAATACTTGAGAATAATCAATTTCATTATTAATTATTTGTGGAGCATTATATTGTTGTGATTGATTATTATTACCTCCAGCGCTATTAAGCGCAGGAATAAAAGTATTGTTATCTTCAGTGCTTAAAATCCCCTCATTTGTATCATAAAACTCTTCTCCTTCATATTCATACGTTTCACCGCCTCCTGAACCTGTACCTCCGTCATCTCCATCACCACCAAATCCAAAAGCATTAGCTACAAAAGCTAAAGGATTACCAGGTATCATGTTTCTAGTAGCAATTTTGTGAGCTGTTTTATTTTCCTTAGTTTCAAAGTCTCCTTGCTTCTGAATTTCTTTTGTAATATCTGCCACGTTAACTTTTTTCTTTACTTTTTTATGGGTTAGAATTGTACCTTCTTTACCTTCCGTTTGTTTCTCTTCCATTTCATAGTAAGCGTCAGTAGTATCACTAGTAGATTTTTTGTGAGTTTTGTATGACCATCCGCATGCACAGCACGAAGCTATCGCTGCTACAGATGAATTTAGAAGAGTTGCTCCAGCAATTATGAATATCGCAGTTTCAGAAAAGGCCATAAATATAATACATATTGTTTCATATTTTAAGGATATATTAATATGCTTTTAATTAGTTATATATACGTTAGTCTATGTTGTTTATTTTTTAAAAGTGTGTTATAGGAACTCTTCTGTCTTTATCAAAAGACATTTTTGAAATTTTTACACCTGGGGCTGATTGATGGCGTTTAAACTCAGACTTTTGTACTAAAGATAAGATTTTTTTAACTAGACCTCTGTCGTAGCGCTCAGCCAGTTGCCTTTGTGATAATTTATTTTCAATATGATCACAGAGAATCTTATCGAGTACTTTATATTCAGGCAAAGAGTCAGTATCTTTTTGATTAAAGCATAATTCAGCAGAAGGCTCTTTATCAATTATTTCTTCAGGTATAATGATTTTATTTTTATTGATATGACGCGCTATATTAAAAACTTCTGTCTTATATAAATCTTTTATAGGATTAAATGCGCCATTCATATCTCCATAGATAGTTGCATAACCAACCGCATATTCTGACTTATTTCCAGTTGTCAATAATAAAGCATTTTGGCTATTAGATTTTGACATCAGGATGCTACCCCTCACTCTTGATTGTAAGTTTTGATAAGCAATTGAATTTTCAGAAATCTCCTTCTCACAGGAAAGGTTTATAGCGTGCATAAAGCTATTGCATACATCCGATATATTAATATCTTTCAGGGATATACCCAAATTTTGTGCTAATTTTTTTGCATCTCTTTTGCTTTCATCAGAAGTGTAAATTGAAGGCAACATGTAGCCTAATACATTTGAAGCACCCAAAGCTTCTTTTGCTATATATGCAACTAAAGCCGAATCTATTCCTCCAGAAATACCTATTACTACCTTTTTAAAGCCATTACAAAGCACATAATCTCTAGTACCCATTATCATCGCCTGAATTATATCATCTTCTTCAGACCTAACATATGGGTAACTAACTGTTACATGAAATTTTCCTTCCTGGAAGGTAATCATTTGCTGGTCAGGCGTAAATCTTTTACCAACAATTTTCAATGAACCGTCAAAACATAAGGATCTACCATCAAAAATAATACCATCTTGTGACATGACTTGGTTGCAATAAATAATAGGCAAAGATGATTCTTCATATCTTTTTTTTATAATGTTGCACCTTTCATTAAATTTTGTTTTATCAAAAGGAGAAGCATTGGGCACTAGAAGCAATTCTGCTCCTTGGGATTTTAAATCAGATATAACATTTGGAAACCATATATCTTCACAGATTGGTATCCCAACATTTATCCCCTTTATCTTGATCACTTTAGGAGTACCAGGTACAAAATATCTCTTTTCGTCAAAAATACCATAGTTTGGTAAATTTACCTTAGCAGTTTTTGCAATTATTTTACCCTTTCTGGCAACAATAACTGAGTTTAATAACCGCCCCTCTCTATTTTTTGTAATTGTTGACAATATGAGATGTGTATCCTGTGTCAGTGATATTAATTTATTATTATAGTTTTTAATATCATTGATAAAATCATCATAACAAATTAAATCACCGAGCATATAACCGCACAAAGCCATCTCTGGCAACAAACAAATATCCGCCTTATTCTGCTGAGCTTTGCGATAAAGCGTTTTGATATTATTATAGTTATGCTCTAAATCTGCTGTTTTAGGAACTGTCTGACAAAGGTAAATTTTTATTGCCACAATCTAGCCTTTTAATTTTGCGATGTTTTCTTTATAATTTCCATTAAATATGTAACTACCAGAAACTAACATATTTGCGCCATTCTGAATACAGAGTTTTGCTGTTTCTTGGTTAATTCCACCATCTACTGAAAGTAATATATTATGCCCTTCAATCATTTTCGATGCGTCTTGAATTTTTTGCAATTGACTCTTTATGAAAGTTTGTCCACCAAATCCAGGATTAACACTCATAATTAGTAACAAATCAATCTCATCTATAATATATTTCAAAATTTTAAGATTATCAGAAGGAAGTAAAGCTATACCAGCTTTACAACCTAAACTTTTGATTTTTACGATTGTTCTATGTAAATGCTTTGTACTATTTGGATGAATAGTAATTAAAGAAGCACCAGCTGCAGCGTAAGTCTCAATGTGATTTTCTGGATATCGAATCATCAAATGTACATCTATTGGCAAATCAGTATGTTTTTTAATTACAGCAACTATTTGATCACCAAATGTGATATTGGGAACATAGAACCCATCCATAACATCAACATGAACCATGTCGGCACCAGCGCGCTTTATTTCAGTTAATTCACGGCCTAATTTAGAAAAATCAGCAGCCATTATAGATGGCGAAATTATAGTCATTGTCCTTTAATTAGCTCTTTTGTTTTTACAAATAAAGTTTTTTCAGTTATACTAGTGAACTATTGAAATACATTCAACATAAAATAATTTTATGAACATAAAAATCAGTTTTAACTAATAGATGACCATAGTTACTGAAATTGCAATTGACAGCGTCCTGTGGGCTGAGCATAAAGTAGGCATCGACTCAGAGCTTTTTAATGAAATTATTAAAGTAGTGATATCTCATCATCCTGCGATGAAAGAGCAAGTTGAAAATTTTGAACTTTCCGTGCTGCTCACAGATAATAGTAAAATTACAAGCCTAAATAATGAATTTCGTGCTAAAAACGTTCCAACCAATGTTCTATCTTTCCCAGAGCATGAGTTTATATTATATAACCAAGTTGATTTTAGCCAAATGAATAATTATATCTATCTTGGTGATGTAGCATTTGCATTTGAAAAAATCACTTCAGAAGTAAAGGAAAAAAATATTCCGTTTTTGAGTCATTTTATTCACTTAGCTCTGCACTCAATACTACACTTAATCGGATATGACCACATAAAAGATGAAGATGCTAATCTTATGGAGAGAATGGAAATTAAAATTTTACAATTATTTAATATTGATTCTCCTTATTAAAACAGTTTTATAAAAAAATATGCCCAAACGAAAAACAAAAACGAAATCTAAATTTAGAAATTTACTATATATAATTAAAAAATACCTTGGTATAAAAGGTTCTAAAACAAGTTCAGATTTAGTTTTAATACCACATGATATCAATAACGCAAGCGATGAGAATACAATCGTAGATAATGCAGATCATTTTGACGATAAAATAGCAGAAGACGTAATGGTTCCAAGATCAGATATATGTGCAGTAAATGAAAATATCTCTTTAGAAGATCTCCAGCAAGTAATACTAAAATATGGTCATACTCGCACTTTAGTATTTAGCGAAAACCTTGACAATATAATCGGTTTTATACATATCAAAGATCTATTTGATATATTAGCCACTAAAAAATCATTCCATTTGAAAAATCTTATGAGGAAGCACTTAACTTGCCCTCATTCGATGAAATTGACTAAGTTACTTAAAAAGATGCAGTATAACCGTACTCACATCGCTGTTGTTGTTGATGAGTATGGAGGCACTGATGGAATCATTACGATCGAAAATATTATCGAAGAAATAGTGGGTCGTATTGATGACGAGCATGATACTGATTTGGATGAAGAAAAAGATTTTAACTTAGTAGAACCTGGAATAATTATTTCTAATGCACGCGTTAATATAAAAACTATAGAAAAATTAACAGAGCAAAAAATTACCTCAGAAGATGATGAAATAGACACTATAGGCGGACTAGTTATGTCCATTGCTGGTAGTGTTCCAGTTCAAGGGGATAAAATTCAAATTAGTAAAAACATTATTGCTGAAATTATTGAGTCAACCCCTCGAATGATAAAAAAATTAAAAATTATTTATTCGATATAAAATCACAACTCTTTGAATGAAAGAAATTTATTTAACTGATTTAGATCTAGAGAATTACAGAAATTTTATCGATTATAGAGTTTCTAATCTATCTCCATTTGTCAATATCATAATTGGTCCTAATGGCAGTGGAAAAACTAATATACTAGAATCTATATCACTTTTGGCTCCAGGCAGAGGGCTTAAGGTAGCAAAATATGAAGAAATATGCCATAAAAACACTCCTAGTTGGCGCTCAAAGTTTATTATGCAAAGTAAACTAGGACTTGCCGAAATTCTAATGCAATACCATAAAGAGTCAAAAAGAATAATAGAGTATAATGGTTCTAAATTGCCCTCTTGCGAACTTGTTAAAATATGTAATCTTATTTGGATTACTCCACAAATGGACAGTTTTTTTTCTGGTCCTTCCTCAGTTAGAAGAAAATTCATTGATAGAGTCGCTTATAATTTTTATCCGCAGCACATAAAGCACTTAACAAAATATGAGTATTACCAACAGGAAAGAATAAAATTCATCACAGCAAATGGATGTAATAGCAGCACCGGATGGCTCTCTAATATAGAAGAAAAGTTAGTTGATGAGGCTTTGATAATTAACAATGCAAGAAACGAGACATTAACTCATATGCAAAAGGCTATGGAATCTCTAGAATTTGATTTTCCCAAAGCCAAGCTTTCTTTAAGTGATTTTGATGAAGGTGTTTCATTTGCAAGCATATCAAAAGTTAAATACTTAGAGCTACTTGAAAAATACAGAAAAAAAGATATGTATTCTAACAAAACATCCGTAGGTACCCATAGAACTGATTTAGTAGTAAAATATACAGACAAAAATTCTATAGCAAAACAATGTTCAACTGGCGAACAAAAGGCTCTTCTTATATCTTTGATACTTGCTTCTATAGATTCAATCATATCTACTACAAATTCAAAACCTTTATTATTATTAGATGAATTATTCGTACATTTAGATTCAGAAAGGAGAAAAGAACTGTCAAAATATATTCTGAATACAAAAATTCAGACTTTCATTACAACAACTGATATGATAGGATTCGATTTACTAAAACAACACGCGAACATTATAAATTTATGACTGAAAGTCAAAAACTAAAAAAGCCAGACTGGATTAGAGTTAAGGCACCGACATCAGAAAAATACCGTGAAACTAAGGATTTGATCAAGTCTTTAAAACTGAATACTGTTTGCGAAGAAGCGGCGTGCCCTAATATTGGAGAATGCTGGAGCAAAAACCATGCTACTGTTATGATATTAGGCTCAGTCTGCACAAGAGCGTGTGCTTTTTGTAATGTTAAAACTGGCCGCCCAGATCTGCTTGATCCACATGAACCAGAACGTCTAGCAGAGGCTATAGGAAAGTTAGGATTGCAGCATGTTGTTATTACATCTGTTGATAGAGATGACCTGCCCGACGGAGGCGCAACGCATTTTGCAGAGTGCATTAAAGAGCTAAGAAAAAAGGCTCCGAGTACTACTATAGAAATTTTAACTCCTGACTTTCTAAGAAAACCAGGGGCTGATCAAATAATTGCTGAAGCAGCTCCAGATGTGTTTAACCACAATATTGAAACTGTTCCCTCACTATATAAAAGAATTAGACCTGGAGCACGCTACTTTAATTCGTTAAACCTATTAAACACAATAAAAAAGCTTGCACCCAATATTTTTACAAAATCTGGAATGATGGTAGGGCTTGGAGAGACAAAAGATGAGGTTCTTCAAGTAATGGATGACTTGCGCGCAGCAAGAGTTGATTTTATAACAATAGGACAATATCTGCAGCCTACTCCTAAGCATGCTGCCTTGGAGCGTTTTGTTACGCCGGAAGAGTTTGATTATTATAAAAAAATGGCACAAGCAAAAGGATTTTTAATGGTTTCCTCTTCACCGCTTACAAGGTCATCATACCATGCAGGAGAAGATTTTAAAGAATTGCAAAAAGCGCGAATGCAAAAAAATATTTGAAAGATTAATGCATAAATTTCAAAAATCTAAAACTATACCCTACCCTGCATTGTTAATAAAAAATGTAATAATGGACATAGAAAAATACCCTGAATTTCTACCATGGTGTAGTCAGGCAATTATATTAGAGCAAAATCATGATTTTATTATTGCACAGTTAAATATAAAATTTCAAAATTTCGAAGAATCTTATATATCAAAAACTACTATTGAAGAAACCTCAGATAGCACTATTAAGATAGAAACTAGGTCTATTTCTGGTCCATTTCAGAACTTATTGAGCATTTGGGAATTAAAAAGCTTAGATAAACTGACCAAAGTTAATTTTTCTATTGATTTTTGTTTTAAATCACAGATACTGAATGTTGTAATTGGTACGATCTTTCATGCTGCGTCAAAAAAAATGATCGCTTCTTTTGAAAATCGGGTAAAAAAGTTACATAATGTAACTTTTCCTCCCACTGGATGACCAACAATTATTGTTTTAATTACTACTGTACTTAAAATGAAAAAACAGATGAACTTAATTTTTTAATACACTAAGGAGAATTATTATGAACAAAGATAGTTTTATGTCACTAATCGCTAAGGAACACAATTGCACTAAAGCTGAAGCTGCAAGAGTTATTGAAATGTTTACAAGCTCTGTAACAAAGGCTTTGTCACAAAATGAAGAGGTTTCACTTGTAGGATTTGGTAATTTTAGCGTTTCTAGGGTAGAATCAAAAACTGGCCGTAACCCTAGAACAGGCGACCCAATACAAATTCCTGCATATAACCAACCAAAATTTAAAGTTGGTCAAAAGGTAAAAGACGCTTGTAACGGAAGATAATTTTTTAACTACCCTGTGTTATTGTAGATTAGATTGAAATAGAACGATTTTCTAGTTTATCTTTGGCAATTTATTTATCATCTTGTTTTTCTCAAATGGAGCAGCATTGCATGAGAAATAAGACAATAACTAAATCACAAAATATTTTCTATAAAATACTCCTATTCCAATCTAATCTACAATAAATAATTTCAAATATTGTTTGAGCAGGGTATTTTTATTGCACCGTTGTTGACAGCGTAATACTCAAAGCCCTTTATATGCATTAAGAGCATGGTTTCTAGAATCTGTTAAATTTACAATTGGTTCTGAATAGCTTTGTCCCAAAACTACTCCAGCAGATTCTAGTATATGCTGAGGCGCTGTAGATGGATTAAATAGATATTTATTAGAAAGCCTTTTTAATTCTGGAACAAATTTTCTAATGTAATCCCCCTCTGAATCAAATTTTTCTCCTTGAGTAACTGGATTAAAAATTCTGAAATATGGAGCAGCGTCTGCTCCGCTCCCACTAACCCATTGCCAACTTGCGCTATTATTAGCAAGATCTGCATCGACAAGGCAGTCCCAAAACCAATCTTGTCCTTTATGCCAGTGTATATTTAAATTTTTTACCAGAAACGAAGCAACTATCATACGAACTCTGTTATGCATATAACCAGTTTGCCATAATTGCCTCATACCAGCATCAACAATTGGATAACCAGTATTGCCACTTTGCCAAGCTTTTAAGTACTTGATGTTATCTTGCCAAGGGAAATTATCAAATTTGCTATTAAAGTTTTTTATATGAAGTGATTTAAAATGATGTAACAAATAACATGAAAATTCTCTCCAGATAATTTCACTTAAAAAATGTTCTATATCAGAATCATTTGCATATATATTGCCAAAATTATTTATAGATTCCCATATTTGAGCAGATGATATTTCACCAAAATGCAGATGTGGCGACAAAAATGATGTTTGTTCTTTCATTGGATAGTTACGACCATCTTTATAACCAGCTAGCTTTTCTTTTATAAAGCTATCAAGCTTATTTTGTGCTGCTAATTCTCCAATTTCCCATGAGTCTAAGATTTTTTTGTGCCATACTTTGTCCCGTGGCAATAAATCCAAATCTGATAACAAGGTTGAATTATTTTTATCTTTAATAGCATTAATTTTCTTATGCTGTTTAACAGCCTTTCGTGGATTTAAAGAATAGGATTTTTTCTTATAAGCAGTAAAAACTTTATAATAGCTTCCATCATCTTTTAATATATCATTAACTCCCCATAAATAGTTGCTGTTAAATGATTCGTAGTTGATAGATTTCGCTTCGCATAAGTTTTTTATTTTGCTTTCTTGTTCAAGGTGCCAAGGCTCATAACAAATATTACAAAAAACATTTTGAATATCATATTTCTCAATGAGGTTTGATATAATTTCTTTGGAATTACCCATATAAATATTAAGCTTACCACATAATGATTCATTGAGGCTTTCAAGTGAGCGATAAAGCCATATTTTGCTAGCACCACCAATTTTAAATTGCTCAGGGGAGCAATCATCGAATATATAAACAGGAAGTATACTCCCTGATTCTACAGCCTTATTAATTGCAGGATTATCCGATAACCTCAAATCTTGTCTAAACCAAACTATTGAACGCTCACTTAACATTATTTAGCAATAGATTCAATAGCTGCAAATGCTGCAAGCTGCAATATATCATTAGCTGAAGAATTCATAGATAATATCTGAACTGGATGCTTAAATCCATTTAGAATTGGACCTATAAAGCTTCCTTCAGAAAATTCCTCTAGCAATGAAGTTGAAATTGCAGCAGCATCAAGGTTAGGCATAATAAGAATATTGGCCGGCCCAGTGAGCTTGCAGCAAGGATACAACTTTTGTAACTCCTCATTAAGCGCTACATTAATGCTGATATCACCATCATACTCGAAATTAACCTTTGCTTGGTTTAGCTGCAATACTGCATCTTGAATGACTTTACTTTTCAGTGTAGATGGGTTACCAAAATTCGATTGAGAAACTATTGCAACTCTTGGCTTTAAACCCATTGTTATTGCAATCTGGGCAGATTGTTGAGCAATCTTTACTATGTCACTTGCTTGTGGATCATCTGCAATAGTGTTGTCTGCAATGATAATATTACGCATACCAGACATCATAATTGAGTAACCCATGAGCCGTTGATTTTCTTTTGTAGGAATAACCTTTTGAATATCTTTTAAGCTATCATAGAAATTTTTTGTCAGACCAGTAATTAAGCCATCCGCATCACCACAAGCAACCATACATGCACTAAAAATATTCTTGTCTGTTTTTACCATACGACCGCAATCACGATATAGATAACCACTTCTGCCTAATTTAGAATACAAAAATTCAATATATTTATCTAATTTATCTGTAAGCGCAGCATTCATTACCGTTATACCATCAAGCTGATCTTTACCACCTATTAAATCTAAAACGGCATTGATACGTTCAAGACGTCCCACTATGATCGGACGAGCATAATTTTCATCTCTCATCAAAATTGCAGCTTTCAACGCCTCTTCTTCTTCTCCCTCTGCAAGTACTATTTTTTGCAGTGGAGAATGTTGTATTGTTTCATGTAATAAATGTGTATAAGACATAGTCGGGTTTAACTTACGAGATAATTCTTTTTTATAAGCTTTCAAGTCTATCTCTTTGATTTTCGCTACTCCTGAATCAATTGCAGCTTGTGCAACTGCCGCAGATACTGTACTAAGTAGGCGTGGATCAAATGGAGCTGGTATTATATAATTGGGCCCAAAAAATTTATTTGTACCGCCATATGCTTTTCTTACTTCTATGGGTACTGACTCTCTTGCTAAGTGCGCCAAAGCCTTAGCTGCTGCCATTTTCATCTCATCATTAATCGATTTTGCCCTGATGTCTAATGCACCTCTAAAAATATATGGAAAACCCATTACATTATTAATTTGATTATTATAATCAGATCTCCCCGTTGCAATAATTGCATCATCCCTTACTGACATTATATCTTCTGGTGTTATTTCAGGATCGGGATTTGCCATTGCAAAGATAATCGGAGATTTAGACATAGATTTAACCATATCTTTTGATACAACATTTTTCACAGATAATCCTAAAAATATATCAGAACCTTTCATTGCATCGGCCAAAGATCTAGCTTTGGTTTCTATAGCCTTGCTTTCTTTCCATGGGTTCATTCCCTCAGCTCTGCCCTTATATATTACACCCTTTGAATCACACAAAGTAATATTATAACTTTTAATACCTAACTTAATAATCAGATCAATACATGCGATTGCAGCAGCACCAGCTCCATTAACTACAACCTTCACCTCATCCATTTTTCTTTTTGTAAGATATACGGCATTAATAATACCAGCTGCTGTTATTATTGCAGTTCCATGCTGGTCATCATGAAATACTGGTATATCCATGATTTCTTTTAATTTTTTTTCAATAATAAAACATTCTGGAGCTTTGATATCTTCAAGGTTTATCCCCCCCCAACTATGTCCAAGATATTTTACCACGTTAATAAATTCATCTGAATCTGTGGTGTCCACCTCTAAATCAAAACTGTCTATATCAGCAAATTTTTTAAACAAAACTGATTTTCCTTCCATGACAGGTTTGGAGGCTGCAGCACCTATTGCTCCGAGCCCCAAAACAGCAGTTCCATTAGAAATCACAGCAACAGTATTAGCTTTTGATGTATATTTATATATATTATTAGAATCTTTAACAATTTCTAAACAAGGGGCAGCAACACCTGGTGAGTAAGCAAGTGATAAATCATGTTGTGTACATAAAGCTTTTGTAGGTTTGATTGACAATTTACCTGGGCGGCCCTTTTGGTGATATTCTAGAGCATTTATATATTCAGAATTATTTTTATTCGCCATATTCCTATCTTCTTATCGAATTAATCTTAGTTTAAACATAACCTAAACCAGGATATACATCATTAAGGATAAAGACAAGATAGAAAAAATCGTTGTGCATGTTATTATCGAAGACATGGTGTCTGGATCACCTCCAAGCTGCCTGGATAGTATATAAGAGGAACTTGCGCAAGGAAGGCAACTGAACAAAACTCCAACAGACTTTTCTATTCCTGTGATAGATAAATTCCACAAAATCATCCAAGTTATGATAGGCATAATGATTAATTTAATAAGAGTAGTATATAAGACTTGATTCATATATATGGGATCTACTTTAATCTTAATACTAGCGCCTACTATCATCATACCAATTGCAAAGGCTGAGTCTGCCAAAATTTTTATGGTATTAAAGACACCACCGCTAAGATCTACCTGAAAATATCCAAATATAAAACCAATCGCACTTGCAAGAATAAATGGATTAGTACAAATCGATTTCACTAATAAGATTATACCTTTCAGTATTCCCATAGATGTTGTATCCGATGAGTAAAAATAAAACACGGTAATAGCTGTAATATTAGTAAAAATCAATAAATAAGGGGAAATAGCTGAAATTACTACTAGCCCTTGGTCACCGTATAATGCAGAACCAATAGCAAAAAAGATGTAACTATTATAACGAGTAGCTCCCTGAAATACAGAGGTAAATTGTACATTGTCAAAATTATATTTTCGTTGGTATAGAATTAGCGCAAAACAAACTAATAAATTTGCAATAATTAATCCAAAAACTAAATCAAAAAAGTCAGAAGTAGACACATCAAGTTTCGACGTATGCTCGAATAAAACAGCTGGAAATAGTACAAAAAAAGATACTTTTTCTAATCCACGCCAGAATTCATTAGATCTTAGCCATTTGCGCCTTGCAACACTACCAAGCAATGCAATTAAAAAAATAGGCAAAACATTGGCAAAGATATTGTGCATGGTTACATATGGTTATATTTTCGTTTCTAGGCTACAATATGCTAGCTTTTAATAAACCTAATCTGCAGGCAAATGTTTTAGCCGCTCTCTTGTTTTTATTATAACATAGCTGGACTGGTAACAATAACAAATTATAAAAATAAAAGCAATAAGCTATTGATATTATAGCAAATTAATATTGTAGATTACATTGAAATAGGAGTATTTTATAGAAAATGTTTTGTGATTTAGTTATTGTCTTATTTCTCCTGCAATGCTGCTCCATTTGAGGAAAATAAGATGATAAATAAATTGCCAAAGATAAACTAGAAAATCGTTCTATTTCAATGTAATCTACAAGTATATAGACCGAGACTTGGTACTGCGCTATCCCTTGTAAGCTTGGGCCCTACAAACTAGTTCAGGACGACGAAGTGCTGGTTCAGGAGGAGTATGACTTGCGTGGCTTGAGAGCTATCTATAACTCTCTATTTTTGCTAAACAGATTTTTTCTGTAACATTTTTTAGTTTTTCTACTCTTG
>DAOTRE010000001.1:102510-105150 GCA_030036605.1 Candidatus Megaera endosymbiont of Nemacystus decipiens
TCCAGCTAGTTTTCTTGCTATAAATTTTAATCTTTCGTCCATAATGTTATACTCTTTCCATGTCATTTGAATAATCCTCAAATGATAAAAGTGTAACCTATGTCTCCGGTATAATCTGTTACCTATCTCTCAATAAGTACATTCTTCGAACTTCGGGCGGCAAGCCAGAAGTGAGGTAGAACTAGGAGTGTCTCACGAAGCCTTGGCGTAGTGAGACTGTAGAATTATGCATTACGTTTATTTTCTAGAATTATCAAATGGCAATATTTATGTCGGCTTCAGTAGCAATCTAAAGCAGCGAATTAAGGCCCATAATGACGCTAAAGTGCCTGCAACTGCGGGGTTTTTGCCTGCTAAGCTAAAAAGTTATGTTGCTGTTGAAACCAAAGAAAAGGCAATGGCTTTAGAGAAATATTTTAAAACTGGTTCAGGAAAGGCTGTGGCATTAAAGCGATTTCTTTAAGTTTAAGCCGCGCGACACATGCGTACTTAGAGAATCGCAAAATCACCAGTTTTACCCCAAAATCTCCCTTTTTAGTCTCCGTTTCTCCGTTACATGCGAACGTCCGGCCCGAAGGTACGCATCTATCAAACCCTTGATTTTACTGGGTTTTTTCAATTTTGGCATTTTGAGGTTCGTTTTTGGAAAGTGGCTAGCGGAGTACTCAGAGCGAGAGAAATCTCTTGACTTCAGCACCCAATATTAGTAAACTTGCATATAATATGAGTAGCAGAATCAACTTTTAATGTAGGTAGCTTATGTGGATTAGAGAGCATAGCAAATTTTATCCAGATGTCTCCACTGAGGCTATTTGGAAGATATGGGTAGATATTAACAACTGGCCCAGTTGGCATGGAGATTTGGATTATTGCAAGCTTAATGGCGACTTCAAGGTGGGAAATCATTTTATGCTGAAGCCTAAAGATGCACCGGCAGTTAAGATTATGCTGACTGAAATTAATGAAATGCAGAATTTTACCGACTGCACAAAGTTCTTTGGCGCTAAAATGTATGATACCCATAGCATGGAAGTGAAAGATAATGGCGTTCTGCTTTCCAATAAATTAGTGGTTACAGGGCCCTTAAAATGGCTGTGGATTAAACTTGTGGCAAAGCATGTTGCAGACACAGTTCCAGATGAAATGGACTCTTTGGTTAATCTGGCTAGGAATAAAGGCTGAGAGATATGACAAACCCACCATTTGGTTTTGATGCACCTGAAGATAGCCCTGGCTTTTTGCTATGGCAGACAACCATTTCTTGGCAACGTATGATCAAGAAAGCACTGGAGTCACATGATATCTCCCATGCCCAATTTGTTATTATGGCTATATTGCTTTGGTGGCACGACAAGGAGAAAGATGTGACCCAAATTGATATTGTTACAATGTCTAAACTAGATAAGATGACTGTTTCAAAATCATTAAAGAAGTTGGTTGGGATGGATTTAGTAGCAAGGCATGAAAACCAAGAGGATACAAGAGCTAAATCCGTGCAATTAACAAAATCAGGGGTGGCTTTAGCAGGTAAGTTAGTACCGATTGTAGAAGGCGTAGATGAGGATTTCTTTGCCAAGCTTTCGAAAAAACAGGAAAGAGATTTGATTGTGATTTTACAAAAATTAACGGTGACAGAAGATGTTAACAAAGCCTGATCTTAAAGATGGAAAAATCATTGCATGCTTATATGATGCGTATGGTTTAGATGTCGCTGAAATTTATTTTTTACCGCTTGGTGCTGATTTTAATACTGCCGTGTACCGAGTTACGACAACTGATAAAATAGACTATTTTCTAAAGCTGCGATCTGGAGATTTTTGTGAGCCCAGCGTATTGGTTCCGCAGCACCTAAAACAAATTGGTCTGCAAAATATTATCCCACCTATTGCAACCAAAACAGACGAATGTTGGACAAATTTAGATGCCTTTAAGGTGGCCCTGCATCCGTATATTGATGGGCGTAATGCTGTGGATACGAAAATATCAGAGCAGCAATGGCAGCAATTTGGGAAGGCCGTTAAAAAATTACATACTGCTGATATTCCTGAGTCTATTATTAGCAATGTGCCAAAAGAAACTTTCTCATTAAAATGTTTCCAAACAGTTAGATTATTCCTTGAACGTATCCAAAATGAAGTCTTTGATGAAGCTGTAGCCGCGAAGCTGGCTGCATTATTAAAATCTAAAAATAAAATCATCTTGGACTTGATAAAACGAACAGAAGAACTTGGCGCCAAACTGCAAAATCAATCCCTTCAACATGTTTTATGTCATGCTGACATGCATGGCTGGAATTTGCTGATTGATCAAGATAATCATTTGTATCTCATTGACTGGGATACCCTGATCTTAGCACCAAAGGAACGTGATTTAATGTTTATTGGTGCGGGTATTTGGAATAGTGGCTACACACCAACTGAAGAAGAATCATTGTTTTATAAAGGCTATGGGCAAGCCAATATAAATCAAGATGCACTTTGTTACTATCGTTTTAGTCGCATATAGTAAATTAAGTTGAGGTTTGCGTACTAAAAAAGTTAACTAAAGCATCGTATAATTTATTAAAATTAAAAATATTATTTTTGATCCATCGTTTCATAATAGCCCAGAATTTTTCTATTGGATTCAAATCTGGTGAAT
>DAOTRE010000001.1:109040-190204 GCA_030036605.1 Candidatus Megaera endosymbiont of Nemacystus decipiens
TAAACTCGGTGTATAAGGTGGAAATCACGGTAATACAAGGGAGTGGTTTTTATAACCCCACAACACTTTTCTGCTAGATGAAATCTATACTTTTACAAATTATCTGCTTCGTTGATCCCTACCATTATTTTTTCTTGAGTTTTTAAAAGTCTTCTTAAGCACTTCATTTGTTGCCTTTACTTCAGGAGCATTCTTCCTTTTCTGAATCAAGTCCTTATACACTTCTCTTTTTGATTCTTTAGTGTTAGAAAATAGCTCTTTCCTTTCTAAAAGTGCAAGTTTGCTGCTCCTTTTTATTTCTAAAAACCCATCTTTTAAAGATTTTAATGACTCACCTGCCCCTTTCAAAGATCCAGCACCAGCACCAACAGTAGCCCCGGCAAAAGATGGAATCATATTTGCAACTACTAGGTTTACAACTTGCCCGCTTTTTTCGGCAAAATTTGGACCTGATTGTAATTTATTTATACTCTTTTTTACAGACTCAGTTTGCTTAAGCACAGAGTCTATTGTTCTAATATCTTTAACATTATCTACAGCACTTCCCAATGCACCTAAATTTTTCATACCTTCTAACTTCTTATTTTCTTCTTTCAGAGTATTTTGCAAATTGTCAATACCATTTAAAACATCACTCACGCCTTCTACACCAGACATGCCAATTGATAATTCTTTATCTAAAAAGCTGTACTCTCCTGATATTACCTGTGCTATAGTTGGTTGCAAAACATCAAAAATTGCATTTTTCACATGGCTATCAACAAAAGTAGCTTGCGCATCATTAATATCTAATTCTTTTACAAAATCTTGCGATTTTTTTAGAAATAAATTATTCAGATTCTTAGACTTTAGTTTGTCAAGAGATTGATTTGATACAACTTCTTTTACTAATTTATTCAAAGAATCTTGATCAAGTAGTTGCAAGTTTATATTCAGCTCATTTACATTTTTATCTCTATGCTTATTATAGTTATTAATAGAATTATTAACACGTTCATTGATTTTATTTATAACTTGCTCTTTATCAAATTTTGCTACTAAGCTATCTGCTAATCGATTTTTTAGAGCTCTCTTTGCTGATTCAGGCAAGCTTTCAAGATCGATATTATTAATAGCTTTTTCTACATTTGGCTTATGTTTTAATTCTTTTTGATTTTCCTTCCAATAATCCCATTTTTCTTTCACATAATTTAAATCAGCTCCTTCTATCGCGCTGTTTTTAACTTCTGAAACAAATGCAGTGGCTGGATTAAATATTAATTCTTTACCTACATATAATATACAATCTTTTATAACGCCTGCAACATGGCCTACTAAAGCATTGCTTATTGAGAAGTCTTTTTTTAAGCTATGGAACATTTTATAAGCAGAGTCGGATATTCCTTTTAAGATTGCATATTTTTTTTCTGGGTTTTGAGCTTTTTCCAGATCTGATCTCAAGGCGCAAAACTCTTGAAGATTTTCAACAAAATCATCTTTTGCAATTACATCTATCATCTTTTTGTTTTCTTCTGTTAAACCCTTGTTGTCAGAAGAAAATCTGCTTAAACCTTCCAAATATTGAGCTCTAGGTGTTTTGGCTATCAACTCCATTGCATTCTTTGCACATTCTTTTTGCTTATCAGTAATGCCATCCTCTATTTTACTAATATCATGAAAATTAGTATACAAAGCACTTAAGTACATAAATTGGTTTTGTTCAAGCATATTCTCAAAAGCAGATCTGTTGAACTCATACGTATCAAGCGCACTGACTATATCTTCTGCTTTCTCTGAATTTTTGATTTTTTTCTGCGCATCTTCCAAAGCAGGAAACATAAGATTTTCTCTGGGATCACTGCTCGAAGCTAAAACGTTGTTACCTATATCTACAGTTCTTACTTGGTCTATAAAATTTAAATAATCATGATATCGTATCAATTTACCACCAGCAATCTCAAGTTTTTCCTTTAGCTCTTGATTTTGCTCATTTTCTATCATGTCTGAAATTTTTTGTAATGATTCATCAATATTTATATCTTCTTTTTCTTTTGACATTAATTTTTACCTGTTTTTTTAATAACTTATCCATAATAAAAATCTTATGAATAAATATAAAGAGTTGCAATTTATTATGTTAAGAAATTAATATTTTTTGAATGCACATTAACATTTTTGTGCTGTTATCTCATTTATGAGTTATTCTCCTTTTATTTTTTTTAATTATACTTGACTATATTTTTTATAATGTCTACTATCTGGGCCTAACCAACAAACACAAACCATGGTTAGAAACATATGGAAGAAGCTAAATCCAGTTTGCACCAAAATCAAAATATTGTAGAAAATACCGACCAGAATTCTAAACTTTCTTTTGGACAGAAAATTTTAGATTATGTATGGCCAATATCAATATCAGAACTACCAAAATTCTTATTAATTACGCTACTTATGTTCTGCGTGCTATGCATACAAAACTTAATCCGGGCTACTAAGGATAGCGTTATAAGCACAATGATTGGAGCAGAAACAATCTCTTTCTTAAAATTTTGGGGAGTTATGCCAGCTGCGTTTATTATTATGATGCTGTATGTTAAGATAGTGAATGTCATGAAGGGAGAAAATATTTTTTACCTTGTAATGACTATATTCTTAAGCTTTTTTCTAATTTTTGCATTTTACTTATTTCCAAATCATGAATATTTACACCTAAGTCCACACAAAGCTGAAATCCTAGTGAAAAAGATGCCTAAACTAAAATGGTTTATATTGCTGTTATCGAAATGGAGTTTTTCTTTGTTTTATATAATTGCAGAACTGTGGCCGAATATAGTCTATTCACTGCTCTTTTGGCAATTTGTAAATAAAATCACTTCAATTGATGAATCAAAGCGTTTTTACCCTCTTTTCAGCCTTCTTGGTCAAACCGGACTATATTTGTCTGGTACTTTTTTAATTAACCTGCCTAGTGTAAATGCATGTGTAAAAAATTTACTGGGTCTAACTTGCAGTACAAGTGTAATTACAGTCCAAAGCATAATTATGGTAGTAACAACACTTGGACTTATAGGAGTTTGTACATTTTGGATAATTAATAACAAAATATTAGACATAGCAACAGCAGAAAAGCTGCAGTTTAAAGTGAAAAAAAATAAAGTTAGTTTTAATGAAAGCATCAAGATGGTTGCTTCATCCAGATATATAAGATTAATTACAATATTACTCTTTTGCTACGGAATAGCCATTAATTTAGTAGAAGGGCCTTGGAAGTCTGAAGCAGCTAAAATATATAAGACCCCTACCGAGTTTGCTTCATTTGTTGGAGGCTACCTAAGCTATACTGGAATATTAACCATATTATTTGTTCTGATGGGATCCAATATAGTTCGTAGAATAGGATGGATATTCGCGGCAATAATAACACCTCTCATGGTTTTACTCACAGGTCTAGGATTCTTTATGGTTGCAAGCTTTGACAAGGTAGCAACCTTTATGATGCTACATTTTGCTTTCACCGACCCTGTTTTGCTTGCAATTGTGTTAGGTAGTATCCAAAATGTGCTAAGCAAATCAAGTAAATATACTCTATTTGACTCTACAAAAGAGATGTCATACGTGCCACTATCAGACGAATTAAAAACCAAAGGTAAGGCCGCTGCTGATATGATAGGAACAAAGCTTGGGAAATCAACGAGTGCATTTATACAATCTACAATTTTTATTGTATTTCCTACAGCTACATATTCATCTATTTCGCCCTATTTAATGGTAATATTTCTTATAATATGCAGCATTTGGATTTTTTCTGTTTTAGAATTAAATAAAGAGTATAAAGATGCCTGTAGCAAACATGGAGAAGAAAAATATTTCTAATAATTATAAAACCCAAACTATGGCACTGTTAACAAGATCAGGAAAAAGCATTTTTAGACTATTTTTCAACGAAAATAATTTTATATTTTGTAGGAATAGTGCACCTATTTCAAAAAATATAAATTTGTTTGCAGTCAAAAAGAGCTCAAAATGTAACTTCTTTGATTCTGTTAACAGTGCCCTGCCAATTTTATATAGTTTTCGCAGATGCCCATATGCCATGAGAGCAAGAATGGTTCTACATTACAGCAAAATAAGCTATAGTTTAAGAGAGGTAGATTTAAAAAACAAGCCTAGCTCTCTACTTAATCTATCGCCAAAAGGCACTGTTCCAGTTTTAGTATTACATGAAAATAAGATTATTGATGAGAGTTTAGATATTATGAAATACGCTTTATCAAAGCATGACCCTGAAAATATTCAACCTCACGTTCAACAGCAAAAAATCAATGAGCTGATAGCAGATAATGATCTGCATTTTGTAAATTTACTAAAAAAATATAAATACCCACAACGTTATGAAGGAGTCAACACTAGGGAAATTAGGAATAAAATAGAAGAAGATTTCTTATCAAAATATGAGTTAATGCTTCAAAAAACTAATTATCTATTAGGCTCAAAAACCATTGCGGATTATGCTTTACTACCTTTTATTAGGCAGTTTGCATATGTTGACAAAGAATGGTTTTTTAATTCGAAATATTCAAAGCTAATAGATTGGTTATTATCATTTATCGAAACTGAGACCTTTGATAAAATAATAATGCAAAAATATGAAGTCTGGCAAGATTAGGAACTCTTAACAGCGCCTAACCTTATTTCACAATAATACATTGCTGACGATTCGATATCAGACGACGGCAAATTATTTGCGCCTCATTGAAAGAATTATAAATGCCACTCATAACTAAATAAAATACCTTTCCATTGTCACCTTCAGCCCTTTTCAAAATAAGACTAGATTCTCCAAGAAACTTAGAATTTTTATTGCTAATTTCTTGCCATTTTGTTTTACCTTCAGCTTCTGTAAATACAACTGCTAATTGCAACTTATAACCCTTATTTGCTTTATTAGTATTAACTAAAAAAGTATCAGTAATAAAGCGCCTCTCTTTTGATTTTTCAACTATAAGGTCGGTGTCCAAAGGTTTGTCAGCTTCAAAAGCATCATCTGAACGTTTTTTCTTATAAGAAATTTGTTTAGGAAGAATTCTTGAATCTTCTTCAAGGGTATCATCTTCTTCATCATTAGAGTATAGGCTTTCATAGTACTCAAGATTATTTAATATCTCATCTATAGAATCCACATAAATCAAACCATCACTAGTTCTTTTGATAAATATTGGATCCTCAGGGCTAGGTAACAATTTTATCTTAGACCTATCAAGCCCGGATTTATTATATATAAAACTATCTGTATTTGGTATAACAATTCCACCCCTCTCTTGGGGCCTTTTTTTGTTTTCGGCGATATCAGCCTTAATTAAAACTACCTCGTGTTCTTTCTTATAAGAAAACCAAAAAGAATAAAAAAGCATGAATAATAATATTATCATGCATATAAACAGATTCTTATATCGGCTCATTTCAAAATATTGCTATTTACATTTGTTCCATAGGAGTAACCCCCATCACACCCATTCCAACAGCAAGTACTTTTCTAATACTTTCTGCTAAAGCAAGGCGTGCTGCTGTATGCTCTTCGTTATTTTCTATAACAAACCTATAATCATTATCATCCTTTCCTAAGTTCCAAATAGAATGAAAACGAGAAGCAATATCGATTAAATAGTACGCTATTCTTTGTGGTTCAAAAAACTTAGCAGAAGATGTCAACACTTTTGGCCAAGAAGCAAGAGATTTAATTAACTGTATCTCAATCTCAGAGGAAAGTAGAGAAAGGTCAAAATCTCCATCTCTAAACTTATTATAAGCACTGGGCGCTACTTCTGAAGCTTTAGCCATAATAGACTTTAGGCGAACATGCGCATATTGCACATAAAACACAGGATTATCTTTAGATTGCTCTTTCACTTTGTCAAAATCAAAATCAAGCGTCATGTCATTACGACGAGTCAACATCATGAATCTGATAATATCTTTATCAACATAATCGGTAACATCACTAACCGTCATGAAATTTCCACTTCGTTTGGACATTTTTATGGGAACACCATCCTTTACAAAATTAACAAGTTGACTAATCCTTATGTCGCTATTCACTTTCCCTTCTCCAAGAGCTTCGATAACTGCTTTAATTCTCTTTACATAGCCGCTGTGATCAGCTCCCAATATATATATTAATGTTTCAAAGCCTCTATCTATTTTATCTTTTGCATATGCAAAATCAGCTGCAAAATAAGACCAAGATCCGTCTTGTTTTTTAATTGGCCTATCTTGATCGTCTCCGTAATCTGTTGACTTAAACAACAGTTGCTCTTTTTCTTCCCATGCTTCGTTAATTTTACCCTTTGGAGGTGGTAAAACTCCTTGATATATCAGCTTCTTTTCTTCTAACAATCTAATTGCTCTATCAATCTTTTTATTATCATGCAAACTTTGTTCTGAAAAGAAGATGTCATGTTTAACTCCCAGCTTAGACAAATCGGTCTTGATTAATGACATCATGGAATCTAAAACCAGCTTTTTAATTTTACTGTGCACTTCATCTCTTGAAAACTTGAGCAAATCATCTCCAAATTCATTATATACCTTCTCTCCAATAGTGATTAAATAACTACCAGGATAAAGCCCCTCTGATATCTCTATTTTTTCTCCTGTTAGTACTTCTTTATACCTAATAAACACACTGTCAAGAAGAATATCTATTTGAGACCCAGCGTCATTAATGTAATATTCTTTTGTAACATCGTAACCGCACAAATCTAGTATATTAGCCAAAACATCACCATATACTGCACCTCTTGCATGCCCAACATGCATAGGCCCAGTTGGATTTGCAGAAACAAACTCTACATTCACTTTATGTTTATTTCCAATATTACAATGCCAAAAATCCTTGTGATCTCCTAGAATGCTATTTATACAATCATGCCACTTATTTGCTTTAATAGTAAAATTTATGAAACCAGGGCCAGCAACTTCTATATGAGCAAGATAACTAATATCCATTAGATGCTCTTTAAGCTTTAAAGATATTTCTCTTGGGTTACCACCTTTTTTAGCAGCGATAATCATAGCAAGGTTAGTTGATATATCACCATTCAAGTGATCTTTTGGAGTTTCTAAAGTAGCTTCATTCCAAATATCCTCATCGGTACATATTGATTGACCAGCCTGCTTTAGGTCATTCCATAATTCATTAAAAATATTCATAATCCAGTACGAGCAAAATTTAAATTATAATAAGATTGGTACTGTTTTATAGCAAAACGGTCTGTCATGCCAGCAATATAATCTCCTATTATCGATATTTTATGCATATTATCTGCATTTTCAACTAATTTTCTCCAGCTAACAGGCAATAATTCGACATTCTCAACATATAACTTAAACAGGTCATTAATTACATTCTGACACTGTAAGCTAACTGAAGCGACCCTTGGATGCTTATATACTTTTTGCATTAAAAAATCCTTAATTAAATTCACTTCTTTCCATACTTTTTTACTAAAAGAGACAAGCGGATGGCTTAAATTGCGTATGTCTTCTTCACTTTTGATGTGATATTGTTGAATATTAGTAGTAGTTTGAGTTAACAAATCCTTTATTAGGTAGTGCATCAATTTTCTAACCACCTCATAAATCAGTCTGAAATCATCAATATCATTGTATGAAGACTCAACTTCGTGCATAAATTTGTCTATAAATTCTATTTCTTTCAAATCTTTATGGGTAAAAATTTTAGCTTTAATACTATCTTCAAGGTCATGACAAATATAAGCTATATCATCTGAAAGAGAAGAAACTTGCGCTTCAGCCGAAGAATATTTTCTAAGATCCAATTTATGCTTTTCGTCATAGCTAAATATATAGTCGTAAGGATCTGATTTCTTAACAGGTCCATTATGTTTTACTATTCCTTCTAATATTTCCCATGTTAGATTTAATCCATCATACGCAGCATATTTTTGTTCTATGTATGTTAGTATCTTGAATGAATGTGCATTATGAGAAAATCCACCATAATCCTTCATACAAGTGTTCAAGGCAGATTCTCCTGCATGACCAAAAGGAGTATGTCCAAGATCATGAGCCAAGGAAACAGCTTCTGCCAAATCATCATTTAAACCAAGCTCTTTTGAGATTGATCTTGCAATAGTTGAAACCTCAACCGAATGTGTCATACGATTCCTATAATGATCTCCTTCGTGATTAACAAATACTTGCGTTTTATATTGCAACCTCTTAAAAGCATTAGAATGTATTATACGGTCTCTGTCTCTAGCAAACTCATTTCTATACGGAGTAACATTTTCTGGGTATACTCTACCTCTAGAATTCTCTGGTAAGCAAGCGTAGCTTTTAAGCATGATTATAAAATCTCTTGAAATTTATGTTCTAAGACAATATATTATATAGAAAATTTCTATGCAAAACAATTTCTGATTTTACGCGAACAAAAAACATGCAAATTAAAATCACACCATCGGCAATTCAACGAGTAAAGGAACTTATAGCAAAAAATAATAATAAATTATTTGGCTTAAGAGTAGCGGTAGACAGCGGGGGATGCGCAGGTTTCATGTACGATTATCAACTGATTTCTTCTACTGAGAAAGATGATTATATACTAGAAATAGACTCCATTAAAGTGGTGATAGATCCTATTTCTCAAGAGTTTTTAAATAATTGTACAATTGATTTTACCCAAGAATTAGGTAGTAGCTACTTTCATATAATCAATCCAAAAGCTTCCTCTAAATGCGGATGTGGTAGTTCTTTCTCACTATAACCATTAGCAACTAGAGCTTTGTAGACCTCAATCTTCATTGGGTTCAAAACTGTTGTTACCTGATAACCCACTTTCATCATGAGACATAAAGTCTGAATCCATACTCCTCATTATATCAGCCACTCTTGTAGCCGAAGATTCTTTATATTTTTCGACTTTTTGTTCTTGATCTTGATACATAGCTGGAGCTTTATTAAAAAACTTATTATCTTTGACGTATGCAAGTCTTCCATCATTCATCTGAACCAATTTGTAACCTGGTGGAGGTGGTTTTAATTGATGCATTGGTTTATGCTTATAGCCTGAATACTTTGTATGTGCATTGTTGTGGTTAAAATCATTATAGTCCGGCCTCTGGTGAGCTCCATAATGCTGTCGATGCAATTGAACAATTGGAACTTTATTGTAGTTTTGTAAATGAACCATCTGCGGAGCAGAAGAAAGTGTATGATTGTGGTCTAAATTATTGTGCTGTTCATAACAATCTTGTACCATCACCTTTATTGGCTTTCCTTTTTTGTCATATTTTACTGTATATTCAGGTGGTTTGTCATAAAGCTGGCCTAAGTTTTCATCACCAACAATTTTATGCTTAATATTTCTGGCTACAGGTATTTTATCTATGAAACTCTTATTATTTTTACTTGGCACAGATTCAGCCATTGTAATTTTCCGAGAATTGTGCCTCATTTGCTCTGGAGACATATGCTGAAAATGATGTTTTTGATATGATATATTTTCTACCGGTTGGTTATACTGCTGGATAATTTTTGGTGGTGCAACATTATCTAACACTTGTTTCTGAGCATCAGATAAAGATAACTTTTTGTGTTCGGTTTTGTCTTTACCAATTTGGGTTTCATGGATCTTTCCTATTTCCTTTGAGACAGCTTTGTTAAAAAGTTTTTGGAATTCTGGATTAGTCAATAAATCTGTTAAATCAAGGGACTTGCTTCTGCCCTTTGTATCACGGTATTTTAATACTGATTTTATGCTATCCTCGTTATGTCTAATTTTTGTCTGGAGCATCATGTCTTCTTTGTTGGATAATACAGAATCTTTAACAGAAATTTCAGGTGTTTTTTGCTGTGGACTTAGATCTTTTAGTGCATTTCTAGGTGACAAATTTATGTCCAAAGCTTTAAGATCCTTACTAAACCCTGCTTCTTTTCTAGCGTGCATCTTCTTATGTAAATCCTTATTCCTATTACTACGCAAACTTAATGTTGGAAGCTCTTCTGTAGAACTCAATAACATCTCTTTAGCAGATTCAATTTGCTTATTTTTATTAATACAGTTCGGTTTAAAATCTATCTTTTTTTGTGTAGAGTTTTTTATTTCTACGTTAATAGTTTCTACAAACTCAGAACTATCTTTTCCGAACCTCATTTCAGACCCAAACTCTTCAAAAATAGAAGCTGTAAAATCTTCTTTTGACCTTCTTCTAAGATTTAAGCTAGATTTTTCTATATTTTCCATTTCATGTCCTAATTCTGAAATACTATTTTCAAAATCTGCAAAAATCCTAGGAGATGACATAGCGCGTTTTGTTCTTGGCGTTGGTGTAGATAATTTACTAAAATCATCCTGTTCTTGTCTAGGTGAATCGTAACAAATTGATTTTGGTCTTGTGTTTTTAGGCGATGGACAATCTAGATCGTTAGGTTTTAAATTTGTCACTTTTGTCACTAAAATAGGTGGTAGTGGTGGTGTGACATTAATTTTATTAGATTGCTGTTTGTTGCTAGAATTTGTTGTTATATTTCCATGCTTTAGCTTAGTTGTAGTTTCCGAGCCCATAACTCATACTCCATTTATTTTCGATTCATTAGCATTTACAGCTAATATATTAATATTAATTTAATTATTGATTAACTCAAAGTAATAATTAGACAGCCATGAGTGTTTTTATATCATTAGGTGATTAAAAATCGATAGTCACTATTAACACAATAACGACACTTGCTTATTATATTGAAAAAAAATATAATGAGAATTATTAACAATGATGGGTATAATTGCCATGCGTTCTGAACTAGAAAATATATATAACAAAATTAATCAATCTCTAGATTTAATTAAGAGGTCTCTTTGACCCGGATAGCATTAAGGAAAAAATAAAAAAATTAGAAGAAAAGTCTTTAAGTAAAGATTTGTGGGAAGACGCTAACAATGCTGGTGCTTTACTAAAAGAAAAGAGTAAGCTCGAAGCTATGCTTGACTCATATGAATCTGTGTATAGTAGCTTACATGAGAATATAGAACTCGGCAGGATGGCAGAGGAGGAAAAAGATGAATCACTCTTTCAACAAATAATATCGGAACTTGAATCAATCAAATTGGCTGCAGAAAAGCTTAAAACCGAATGTTTATTTTCAGGTGAAGTTGATTCAAACAACTGTTTCTTAGAGATCAACGCTGGTGCTGGAGGAACAGAAAGCCATGACTGGGCTTTAATGATGATGCGCATGTATTTAAGGTTTGGTGAAAGAATGGGGTTTAAAACTGAAATTGTTAACATTACAGATGGAGAAGAGGCTGGAATAAAGTCGTGTTGCATAAAATTTAAGGGACGAATGTCTTATGGATGGCTTAAATCCGAATCAGGAGTACATAGATTAGTTAGAATTTCACCTTTCAATGCTGCTGGAAAACGAATGACCAGCTTTTCTTCTTGTTGGGTGTATCCTGAAATAGATGAAAATTTTGATATTAAAATTGAAGAAAAAGATTTACGAATTGATACTTACAGAGCATCGGGTGCTGGTGGTCAGCATGTTAATACAACAGATTCTGCTGTACGTATCACTCATATCCCAACTAATATAGTAACTCAATGTCAAAATGATAGATCCCAACACAGAAATAAAGCTGAAGCAATGTCAATGCTTAAAGCGAGATTATTTGAACTAGAAATGCAGAAAAAAAATGCAGAAATTGATAAGCAAAACGCTGCAAAAACTGAAAATGGCTGGGGGCATCAGATACGTTCTTATGTACTACAACCTTACCAAATGGTAAAAGACCTTCGAAGTGGCTTTGAAACAAGCGATACTAATGCTATTTTAGATGGAAATCTGAATCATTTGATATCTGCAACACTTGC
Organism: Candidatus Megaera endosymbiont of Nemacystus decipiens; assembly: GCA_030036605.1. Lineage (GTDB taxonomy): Bacteria > Pseudomonadota > Alphaproteobacteria > Rickettsiales > Rickettsiaceae > Megaera_A. The sequence goes on from DAOTRE010000001.1 coordinate 120,914, forward strand.
ATTTGATACAACTTAAAAAAAGTACTAAAATGGAAAAATTTAATATTGATGGAAAAATTTTTGGAGTTTTTGGTTTAGGAATTACCGGCATTTCCTCTTATGAATACCTTACAAAACACGGAAAAGAAGTGTTCTGCTGGGATGACAACGAACAAAATAGGATTAGATTTAAACTTAAACATGCTGATGCGAAGGTACTAGACATATCTGAAAATTCATGGAATTTAGTTGATTACGCAGTAGTAAGTCCTGGAGTACCAAGGTCTCACAAAATATTTTCATTAGCTAAGAAGTTAAACTTTAATATTACTTCTGATATAGAGTTATTTCTTAAACAATGCAGAGATAAAAATATTATTGCTGTTACTGGAACCAATGGTAAGAGCACCACTGTCTCATTGATATACCATATTCTTAAAAATTCAAATCAAAATTATTTACTAGGCGGCAATATTGGCAAGCCTGTACTTAGCCTTCCAAAAGATGCAGATGGTTATATTCTGGAACTCTCATCTTTTCAGCTTGATCTGCTGCATGAGCTATCTCCTACAGCTTCAATATTATTGAATATATCAGAAGATCATTTGGATCGTTATAGTTCATATGAAGAATATAAAAAATCAAAATATAAAATACTCCAAAACGATGGGTTGAAAGTTATTGGAATAGATAACGATAATTTGTCAGTATATTTCAAAAAAATAAAGCAAAGACTAGGTAACGATGGAAAATTTCTACCCATTAGTGGACGTGGCAATATTAAAAAACCTAAGGAAAAAGGTATTATTTGTAATGAAGGCCAAATTATTGACTCATTTTTTGATGATACATCCCTTCCGATGAAAAATAACCCTCACTTGCTTGGAAAACATAACAATGAAAATATTGCTGCTGCTTATGCAATTTGTAGGTTTTTAGGTCTAAAGCCTACAACTATATTAACCCACATTTCAACTTTTCAGAGTTTGGATCACCGTATGCAATATCTAGGAGAAAAAAGGGGAGTAAAATATTACAATGATAGCAAAGGGACAAACACCAACTCTACGTCTCAAGCGCTATCAAGTTTTGATAATATATACTGGCTTGCAGGTGGCGTCTTTAAAGAAAAAAATATAAAAGCAATAGAAAAATACTTGCCTAGAATTAAAAAAGCTTACCTCTTTGGAAGAGATGCTGATATAATTGCACAGCACCTTGGTGATAAAATTAATTATGAACTATTCGATGATATGTCAAAGGCATTTAACAAAGCCAAAATTGATGCAGAAAAAAGAGTTGATTCAAGTGGAAATATAATACTACTATCACCGACATGTGCTTCTACTGATCAGTTTAAAAATTTTGAAGATCGAGGAGACCAATTCAAGCATTTATATGAAAAAGCATAACTTATTTCGACAATGGTGGCGCCTGGTTGACCAATCCTCTGTTGTTGCGTTTGGAATACTGGTAGGCTTTAGCTTGCTTTTAGTCACAACAACAAGCTCTACTATTGCGGCAAAACTTGGTTTAAGTAGCAGCTATTTTTCAACACGCCAAATTATATACCTATCTACTGGATCTATAATCATGTTATTGTTTTCAATGTTAGATACAAAATGGATTAAAAGAATTGCTATACTAGGTTTTTTAGTCACATTTTTAATGTTAATATTGACAAAATTTTGGGGACATGAAGTTAAAGGAGCCTCGCGCTGGATTAGAATAGCTGGATTTTCCTATCAACCCTCTGAATTTATTAAACCATTTTTTGCAATAGTTGCAGGGTGGTTACTATCGTTAAAATACGAAGATGACTTTCCAGGATTTACTATATCATTTATTTTATATTTTATGGTAGCAATATTACTTGCATCACAACCTGACATTGGAATGTTAATCCTTATTACTGCTATGTTTTCTGCTCAACTATTTATTGCCGGATTACCTGTTGTTTGGATGGTATTTTCTTTCGGATCGGGATTAGTTGCTATAATTTATGCTTATTATATGCTACCTCACGTTGCAACTAGAATTAATGATTTTATTGACCCAAGCAAGAGTGAAAATTATCAGGTAAATAAATCAATTTTAGCTTTCAAAGAAGGAGGATTATACGGCAAAGGCCCAGGAGAAGGGTCAGTAAAACAATATCTTCCAGATGCCCATACCGATTTTATTTTTGCAGTAGCGGGTGAAGAGTTAGGAGCTATTATTTGTCTTGTTATTGCTACTGTTTTTCTTTTTATTACAATAAGCAGCTTGGTTAAAATCAGACAACAAAAAGATTTATTTATGCAATTTGCGGCTGTAGGAATAATATGCCAGTTTGGCCTGCAATCATTTATCAATATAGGGGTAACTTTAAATTTGCTACCCACAAAAGGTATGACATTGCCGTTAATTAGCTATGGTGGTTCATCTACAATAGCAATTAGTATTGCTATCGGCTTTTTGTTAAACTTGACGAAAAGCTCACCTACATTTTTTCACTATATAGAAAAAAATCATTAATATGAAAAAAAAGCAAAAATTATCTAAAGTGATTCTTTCAGCTGGCGGTACTGGGGGACATTTATTTCCAGCAATAGCAATAGGAGAAACATTAAGCGAAACAAAAAAAATCTTACCAATTTTGATTACAGATAAAAGATGCAAAAAATACTTGCCAGATAATTTTGCAATGACTCACCAAATTATAGATCTCCACTTAAAATTTAAGAATATTGTAGCAAAGATTAATGGCTTTTTTCAAATCTTGCGTGCATTCTTTTCATCTCTCATTTTTTTATACAAAGAAAAGCCAAAATTAGTAGTTGGTTTTGGCGGCTATCCTAGCTTACCAACACTTTTATCTGCCGCTGTACTGAGGATACCAATTTTAATTCATGAACAAAATGCATATATGGGTAGAGTAAATATGCTTTTTGCTGGAATTGCGTTGCACATCATCACACCTCGTAAAAATATTTTAAATATAAATAGTAGCCTTAAGAAGAAATGTATTTTCACCGGGAGGATTATTAGAAAATCTTTAAAAAACTCAGTTGGAGAATACAACTCACAAAAAATTCCATTTCATCTATTTGTTGTAGGAGGAAGCCAGGGCGCAGAATTTTTTGATAAATTAATCCCAGATACAATTGAAATTCTACTAAAAACTAATCCTGATTTAAAAATTAAAATTACACAACAGGTATCTAGAAATAACAAAAAAAGTATAAAAAATACATATGATAAAATACAAGTAGAGTCTGAATTATCTAATTTTTTTACTAATATAGAAGAAATATATAGCTCAGCTCAATTAGTGATTTGTAGAAGTGGAGCAAGTACCATAGATGAAATAACACATAATAACTTGCCAGCAATTTTTATACCATACCCCCATGCGAAAGATGATCATCAGTTTTTTAATGCAAAGGAAATAGCTGACAATTCATGTGGTTGGTGTTACCGACAAGAAGAAATATCACCACAAATCCTTGCTAAACATATAAAAAAACTTATCACCTCTCCAAAAATCCTAGATAACGTTTCATTAAATATAAAAAATAACAACCAAGATACTAATATTAGACACTTAACCGACACTATTTTAAATATAATTAGCTAATTATTAGTTGAAGAGAGTTTTCACAGTTGCCTCAAATGATTTTATGTGCCAAAAATAAACAATATAATTAAATATTTGTTAGTAGCTTTATGTTGCAAAAATCAATTCTATCCTTCTTAGCAATTTGTTTATTATCAGCTTGTACTTCGACCAATCCACGTGATTTTTTAAAACCTTCTGCAAATAATAAGTTATTTGATACAAAAGGGTTCAAAGGTGGAAAACGAGCTCCGTTATATAATAAAAAATATATTTCTAAAGCTAAGAAAAATGTTGCAAAATATGATGATGAATATGATTTTGATGAAGATGATGAGCAAGATGAAAATACATATAAGAAAAACAAAGCTATCTATAAAGAAATGGTAGAGCATGAAATACAACAGGAAAACAGAAAAAACAGAAGATGGTATCAACCGCGTAAAAAGATCTACCCTAACTTATCTGAGAGTAGGAAGAATTTTACTACAGAAGATCATTCTGAACGCCTGGAGTTAAAAGATGAGCTGGATCAAATTAAATCGATGTTACAAGAAACGAGACGTGAACTAGAAAACAGTAAATGCCCGACAAGCACCACTATAGAAAAACAAACAAAATTACCTTCCAAAGAAAATCTGCCCAATAGTTTTGAACAAACTCAATCTATTTAATGTGCAAGAGTAATTTTCTACTTTTAATTAAGTGATAACACAAGAAAACAGAACTATTAATAAAAATATCCTTGACATACAAGTTATTTTATTCTAAGAGAATTCTTTACAATTAACTTAATAAAATTTAACTAATGACAATAATTACCTCATATGCTCAAGACCTTATTTTTAACAATATGGATGATTCAATGCCAGAAAAATTTGATAATCTTGGGCAATTAAATGCATATTTTACAATAAAAGCTCCTTATTACCCTGTGGCAATTCGTAATATTTTTGGAGAAAACGGAATTATCCCTGAAAAAAACGAAGATGAATTAATAACGCTTGGCATCAAGATCGCTGCAAAATTACATTCTAATATAAATGATGTAGATGGTTTTAATAATATTGCATCAAACGTTCTAAAAATTCTTACTGCTGAGCCAATTACTATAAATAATATGTTCAATGCTGTGTTTAGTAAATTTAACCAATGTACTACTCTAGATGACTTGAAAAACGATCTAGAAAAGCATCCAGAATACATGGTTGGGATAAATCATTTTTTATCAAATAATAATGTTTTAAATTTTTTCGACCACGCGACTGGGCAATTAGCTACAAACAAAAGGTGGAATGTTAATGATATGGATAAGGTGCTCCAAAATGCCCTGGATTCTACTTATACAGACAATGAAGAAAATTTGAACCCTGCATACAGTCAAACACAACCAGACAATAATCCAACGGAATGTATTGGAGAAAATTCGGATAATAATGGAGAAGTGATGGACTTAGGAGATTTCTAGTCATAGAGCACAAAAGTAGGGATTTGTTAAAATCTTACTCTATTCAAAGGGAGAAAGTATAAATATTGTAGATTAGATTGGAATAGGAGTATTTTATAGAAAATATTTTGTGATTTAGTTATTGTCTTATTTCTCCTGCAATGCTGCTCCATTTGAGGAAAATAAGATGATAAATAAATTACCAAAGATAAACTAGAAAATCGTTCTATTTCAATGTAGTCTACAATATCTCTCTGTAAACTTTATGAACTTTATAAATCGCTAGGCCATCTTTTTTCTTTTTTTAATATCTCAAATTTTTTGTCGCTCAGTGCTTTGTCTATTTTTGTATCTTTGAGATAGGAGTTTGTAAAATGAAGGCCCAAGAATTTAATATTGTTTTTGGCGCAAAAATCTTGTACAGCTATGAGTTTTTTCATTACATTGTCAACATGCACTATTTTTGAAGGCTTAAATTGAGTACGATTTAAAAATACAGGTATGACCTTACCTTTTGANATTGGAATAGGAGTATTTTATAGAAAATATTTTGTGATTTAGTTATTGTCTTATTTCTCCTGCAATGCTGCTCCATTTGAGGAAAATAAGATGATAAATAAATTGCCAAAGATAAACTAGAAAATCGTTCTATTTCAATGTAGTCTACAATATCTCCCTTTAAACTTTATGAACTTTATAAATCGCTAGGCCATCTTTTTTCTTTTTTTAATATCTCAAATTTTTTGTCACTCAGTGCTTTGTCTATTTTTGTATCTTTGAGATAGGATTTTGTAAAATGCAGGCCCAAGAATTTAATATTGTTTTTGGCGCAAAAATCTTGTACAGCTATGAGTTTTTTCATTACATTGTCAACATGCACTATTTTTGAAGGCTTAAATTGAGTACGATTTAAAAATACAGGTATGACCTTACCTTTTGAAACTCTAGAAGTAAATAAAACACCAGAGTTAAAAGAAAAATTCACATCCTTATCTTGGTCATAAAATTTTATCTCAGGAAAATTTGGGAAACTGTTACTAAAGTCAAAATCCAGTCTTTTTAATCTCATTATTCTTAAATTCTCAAGACTTTTTATATCAAAATACTTTCCTATTTTACCAGAAGTCAGAGCTATAACTCTTACTCCTCTCATTTGCAGTTCTCTTACAACAAAAGGCATATCCTTATCAACCAATATAGGCTTATATGAAGCAGTTAAAATACTATCTAAACGAGCTGCTTCTTCTTTTCCTAATTCTTGCTCAAGTTGTAAAAAATAATTTTTCATTTCCTTCTTGTTATTAGCTCTTAATATTAGGTCTTTTGGTTCAAATAAAACGTTTTTAACGTCAAAACTAATTAGATCATTCTTTGTTAAATCAGTAGTATATTTAAGTATTTCTTTTGCGTTTTGAAGTTCAATTATTTCTGCATGACTTTTGGAAATTAACATAACGTATGAAACAAGAATTAAAATTTTTTTAAGCATAGTGTGTATCTGTATTTGTAATAAATTATTATATTAGTATTTTGGAATACATAAAATAGTCTTTATGTATTCCATTTATAATTTCATATTTTGCAAGCTTGCCCTCCATGTAAAAATTGCATTTTTCAAGTAGATTAATTGATCTAATATTTTCGGTAGCTACAGTAGCTTGTATTCTAACTAAATTCAAGTCATCTTGTGCAAATTTTATTATAGAATTGATTGCATCACTCATATACCCCCTACCCCAACAATCGGGGGCTAGATCATAACTAATTTCTGCCTTGTCATTTTTAGTTGAAATATGATTAAATCCTGCAGTACCAATTAATTCGTCTTTTTTATTAGCTAAAGCCCAGTATATACTAGTTTTTAATGGAAATAGCATACTCCAATAATCAAGCTCTTTCTTAGCATCTTCAAGCGTATTTGGTATATGTTCTGCGCTAATTATATCTGTCATATAATCACTATTCATATAAGCATAATACATAGTAGCATCAGAACCCCTAATCTCTCGTAAAATGATTTCCTCAAGTTCTATAACAGGAAAAGGTCGGTAAAAACAAGAATTATCCATCTGTTATTGTAAATTATTAATATATTCTGCTGGATCAGAAACAGCATTATCTTTAAATGCCTCTAACCTTATATTACAAGCAAGGCAGCCACCACATGCTTCTCCTTCTGCAGAAGGGTCATAGCAAGAAATGGTATTAGCATAATTCACGGACAAAGCCAAGCCTTCTTTTACTATATCAGATTTTGACATGCGAAGAAGTGGTGCACAAATTTTTATTTTATGACCTTCTATTCCTTGCTTTGTTGCCAAGTTAGCCATATTTTCAAAACTTTTTATATATTCAGGCCTGCAATCAGGATAATTGGCCGAATCAGATGCATGCGCACCAATAAAAATATTACTAGCTCCCACTGTTTCTGCATAACCAAGAGCATAACTCAAGAATATAGTATTTCTTGCCGGAACATAAGTATTTGGTATGCTACTTCCCACCTCTTTTGCATTTGAATATTTAGGCACATCTAACTCTTGATTAACTAACGAAGAAATACGAAATACTGACAAATCCAGATCAATTATTTTATGTGAATGAATATTATAATCTCTAACAAACTTCTTGATTTTTTCTACCTCGATCACATTGTTCTGACAATAATTAAAACTTAGCCCATGTATTTCATAATTTTCTTTATTAACCATAGCCAATACCGTAGACGAATCAAGCCCTCCACTAAGAAGTATAACAGCTTTTTTGTACATATTGTTTTATTCTATTTTTAGTTCTTTATGTATTTGATAGGATAAACGATAACCATTATTTAATGCAATATCAATAGTAAGATCTTTATTTTTTTTATTTAGAACCTCATCATACTGGTCCATAGCTTGCACAAAAACATCTATACCAAACCTAGTTTGCCCAAGCTCTGGGACTGTTGAATACGTTTTTATACTAGTTGAAATAAGAAATTTTAATGCAGAAATATGTGGTATTAACTCTTCCCGAATTGAAAGATATTTCTCGTTTACCACCTTTGGAGAACATACTACTTCCACTTCATTTGGTATTTTACGATATAATGTACCATTAGTTTCTATCTGTACTTTAAAATTATTTTGAATCAAAGCTTTGCAAAAAGGCATTAATTCTTGTCTGAAAGGCTCTCCTCCAGTTATAACAATAAGATGTACAGATTTTTGACCAAGATTGTTTAAACTCAGTCTACTAACTTGCTCGATTATATCGATTATTGCAATTTCATTATAATCTTCAAACTCTGTATCGCAAAAACTACAAGCAAGGTTACACCCACCGAGTCTAACAAATATTGCTGGAGTACCAACATTTGGGCCTTCTCCCTGCAAAGTCTTAAATATCTTTTTTACGTACAAACTATGACCATCGTGTTTTTCTGGTCGTCTTTTAGGGTTATTTCCTAACATAATAAACCAATTAAATATATTTAAGCGATAATAACCCAATTATAGAAAATATTAAAGCTATGCTACAAAAGTAAGTCAGTATTTTTAACTCACTTAAACCCTTTTGTTCAAAATGATGGTGTAGCGGCGCCATTAAGAATATTCTTTTGCCTCCAGTATAACGAAAATATGTTACTTGAATAATCACGGACAAAGTCTCAATAACAAATACTGCGCCAATAATAACTAGCAGCAATTCTTGCTTAGTAATAATACTAATTAAACCCAAACATCCTCCAAGAGATAGACTACCAGTATCACCCATAAAAATTTTTGCAGGGTTACGATTGAAATATAAAAAACCGATACACCCTCCGGCTATAGCGCCGCACAACACTCCTACTTCAGCAATTGATACACTAGAGACATAAGGATCGTTGCTTATAAAATATGCTATTATTCCAAAACTGAACGTAGCAATCGCAACCGTAGAAGCAGCAAGTCCATCTAATCCATCCGTAAGATTCACAGCGTTAGAAGAACCGACAACAACAAAAGTTGCAAAAAATATGTAAAAATACTTTATATCAAATGTAACATCGAAAAAAGGGATCGATAAAGCTGAGAAATTATCCTTTGCATCAGAGTAATAATATATTAAATAAATTGCCACAACGCTTATTAGAGACTGCAATAATAGCTTTTTGAGCGCGGAGATTCCACCATGGTGATTTTTTCTAATTTTTTTGTAGTCATCTAAAAAACCAATAAAAGCGAAAGATATCATTACCAATAAAATAGTCCAAATATATGGATTTCTTAAATTTGTTACAAATAAACAGGATATTATTGAACTAAAAATAATTATTATTCCTCCCATTGTAGGCGTACCAGCCTTACTTAAATGAGAACTTGGACCGTCTTCTCTAATCGGTTGCCCAGTTTTTTGATATAGTTTTAGTATTTTAATACAACAAGGTCCTAAAACCAGACATATTATGGTACTAGAAAGTACAGCCAAAACTGCTCTAATTAAAGTGAAATCAATTGAAAAAGATTGAAAATGATTAAACAATAAATTATAGAGCATCTTTAACCCCTAAACATTCTGCAATTCTCTCTAGTTTTGCGCCTCTTGACCCTTTAATTAGAATCAATTCTCCGCCATCTAAATAACTTTTTACAGATGAAGATAGTTCTTCTGTATCAGCAAATTTATATGTTTTTATTTTATCTTTAAATGAGCTTGAAATTGCACCCATAGCATCTCCTACTAAAAATAATTTTTTAATTCCAGATTTCAAAATAGGCTCTACCATTTGGAAATGTAACTGCGATTCAAACTGACCTAACTCTTTCATATCTCCAATAATTGCAACTTTTTTATCATGTTTAATAAGTGATAAGTACTCTAATGCAGCGCTAAGAGATTTGGGGTTTGAATTATAGTAATCTGAAATTATTAGATACTTATCAATTCCATTATCTATATCAACGATTTTTCCTCTTCCAATTGAAGGCTCAAAAATTTTTAAAGGATTAATATTTTCTTCTTTGATATTTAGATTCAATGATTTAAGCACTGATAAAACGCATGCAAAATTATATATAAAGGACGGCGGTATTATTTTGCTATTTAATTCAAGGATCTCATCAAATATCTTATATTTAACATTAAAAGTTAAGTCTGTTTTATGTTGTACTTTTAGTATTCTAACGTTTGCACTTTTATCATTACCGAACGTGATGACCTTGCTAATACCTTTTTTAAGCAGATATTTCTTACATTTGGGCAACATTGTCATATCAGCGTTTACTATTGCAATTCCTTCTCTAGGGCTCAAATAGTTAAATATTTCGCATTTAGCGTCAGCAATATCCTCAACTGAAGCAAAAAACCCTATATGAGCTTTATCAATTGAAGTAATAACAGAAATGTCTGGCTTCACAAATTTACTCAATTTGTCAATCTCTCCAGCAGCATTCATCCCCATTTCTATGACCACATATTTAGTATCGTTTGCTATTGAAGCAAAACTTAATCTTACGCCCAGATGATTATTAAAAGAGGCAGGACTTGCGTAGGTTTTACCATAAGTTTGTAGGGTTGCATCTAAAGCTTGTTTTGTTGAAGTTTTTCCAACGCTACCAGTAATTGCTATTATTTTTGCATTGCAACGAGCTTTTTTGTATGAAGCAAGTGCATCTAAAGCTTCTAAAGTATTTTGAACAAAAACAAATTTGCTTTGTTGCTCATGAGGTATCTTTTTTGATACTATAACCAATCTCGCACCATTTTTTAAAGCATCTTCAACAAACTCATGCCCATCCCTTGTGATTCCAGGAAGGGCTATAAAAATATCATCTTTCTTTACTAACTTAGAGTTAAAATGTACTTGCCCAGCTTGCAAGCCTTCTTCTAGATTAACAGAAAGAGCTTCATTAATTTCTTCACTTGTCCAAACTACATTTTTCATTCTTTTCCGCCAATGCTAATGTTGCAACTTCTATGTCACTAAGGTATATCTTTTTATTACCAATTATTTGATAATCTTCGTGCCCTTTTCCTGCGATCAATAGAATATCATCTTTTTCTAGCGATGCAATAGTTTCAGTTATAGCTTTTTTTCTTCCAGCAATTAACATTGCACTTGTTGCAGATTTAGCTATATCATTCCTAATAATTGCTGGGTCTTCTCCTCTTGGGTTATCATCAGTAATAACAATATTGTCAGCCAGCTTAAATGCAACTTCTCCCATTTTTTCTCTCTTTGTCTTATCGCGCTGACCGCCACAACCAAATAAAACCCATAATCTCCCAGCGCGGTTTTTTAATTTTTTTAGTTCTAGTAATGATTGCTTAAGAGCATCAGGAGTATGAGCGTAGTCTACAAATACGTGATAATCAGAATCTATTCCTGTAACACGTTGCATTCGTCCTTTAACAGCTGTAATTTGATTTAATACGAAAGCAATTTTATCAAAATCTCCTCCGATTACATTATGGGCTAATTTGGCAGCAATTAGAATATTGTAGGCCTGAAACGATCCTATGATATTTGTTTCTAAAATATAATTTTTACCAAGGTAACAATATGAAATTTTTTGCCCCTCTAAAAAGCCCTCTATGAAAAGAATCTTTAGATCTCCATTTACTCCTACACTAAAATGTTTTATTTTTTTCTTTTCTAACTTCTTAGCTATTTTACTATACCAAGCCATGTCAGAGTTTATAACGCACTGACCTTCTACATCTAAATGTTGATAAAATAGTTGCATCTTTGCTTCCAAGTAATTATCCATATTACCATGATACTCAAGATGGTCCTGAGAAAAGCTAGTGAAACCTGCTGCACTGATTTTTATATCTCCCAGACGCTTTTGCTCTAAACCATGACTTGACGCTTCAAATATAACATGATTTACATTCTGGTTACTTAAATGAGATAGTATTTTAAAAAATGATAAAGAATCATAAGTAGTTAACTCTGGTGAAATACCAATGTCTATCTTACATCTTGATTCTACACCAAGAGTGCCTAAGCTTGCGCTATTTTTCCTAAGGAAAGAGAAAATTTGGTGTAAGTAGGAAACAACAGAGCTTTTGCCATTAGTTCCAGTTACGGCAATTATGCTTTCAAAATTTGAAGGATATAATAAGTTAGCTGCCAGCGCAAAACCTAATCTTGTATCTTCTAAATAATATATGTTCCTCTCGTTCGCTAACTCTTTTTTATTAGTAAATACGACTATAGCACCATTATTCAAAGCTTCTGTAATATAGTCATTACCATCATGATTGGCTCCTTGCATAGCAAAAAAAGCCTCAGCATTACCAATGTTTTTTGAAGATTGAGTAATATTCTGAATTTCATGAATAGAAAATATTTCTTTTATTTTACGTTTCATTGCCAATGTCATATTCTATATCATTTAAATTTATTACTTCTTTGCTATTTGGATCTAAAGGTTTCATGCCTACTAGAGCGATTATCCTTTTTAATATAGCACTAACTGTTGGAGCTGCAGTCCATGCACCTCCTGCAAAACCAAAAGTCTCTTTTATTCCAACTGGTTGATTTAGAACTACGTAAATGAGATATTCTGGATCAGTTGCAGGCAAAATACCCATAAAAGATGAGACTCTCTTTTTTTTATCATATTTTCCACTAACTGCGATATTAGCTGTTCCAGTTTTTCCGCCAACATAATACCCTTTTATTTCAGCTTTTTTCCCCGTGCCTTTTGCAACCCCCAAACGCAACAATTTCCTTAAATCTTTGGATGTTGACTCATTTAATACTCTAGTGCCGTTTGTCTGGTTCTTTTGCTTTAGTAGTGTAATTGGATATGCAACCCCTCCATTAACTACAGGAATCATTGCCTGAACCACATGAGCAGGACTCACAGAAATTCCATACCCATACGAAATTGTACTAAGACCAAGATCCGTTATATTCGCAGTAGGCGGAAATAGTGGTCTTGCCCTTTCTTGAAGATCTATTTTTAGAGTATCTAACATCCCCAATTTCTTCAAATACTTCATAAAATTATCTTTGCCTATCTCAAAGATAATTTGTACCATACCGATATTACTTGATTTTAAAAATAGATATGGAAGAGGATGCCACCCCGTTGCTTTATGAGTATCCTTAATTTGAAATCCCCCAACCTTCATATAACTTAAATCATAAACATCATAGATAGATGTTGCTTTAGAATCGATACCAATTGCAACAGTAAGGCCTTTCATGCTAGATCCAAGCTCATACACTCCTTGAGTTGCAATATTAAATAATTGATCATCTTCTGCTTTCCCAGGGTTATGCGGATCAAAATTTGGTTTACTAACTAGCCCTAAAACTTCCCCGTTTTTAGGATTAACTACTATTGCTGCAGCACCTTTAGCACTAAATTTTTCTATGGTTTTGCTAATTTCATCGTCTAATATATTTTGAATTCTAACATCAATTGATAGTTGAAGATTGTCGCCAAAATCACTCCTATCCTCGATCTCAGACTGCATTGTTAAAAATTTGTTATAATATTTTTCTACTCCTGCAAGACCTTGCATATCTCGTCCAACATAACCTATTACATGCGATAGCAAATTTCCATAAGTATAAAAGCGCTTTTGCTCTCGTTCAAAATTAAAACCAACTAATCCCAAATTATATATTTTTTGCTTTTCTAATGGAGAAATGTCACGTTTTATCCATACAAAATTTTTATCACTTTTTAACTTTTTTAGTAAATCATTTTTATTTAGAGTAGGAAAAATTTGTACTAACTTCTGAGCTTGCATCTCTGGTAACAAAACATCTTTAGGAACAGCATATAGCGAAGAAGAAGGCAAAGTTACAGCAAGTAAATTAGAATTTCGATCTATTATATCTAACCTTTTGATAGAGGCGTTTGATGAATTATTAGAATAGTTTGAAGGAAAAAGAGAAATAGAAACTATTCGTATAAATATAATTATGAAAAACAAAATAAACATAATTATTAAAATTGTGATTCTCAGTCGAATAGTGGCTGGAGATATGCGCCAATAAAGAATAGATGACTTACGATTAGATAATTGTATTAACTCGTTTATTTTATCTAGAAGTTTCATTTCATAATTATCTCACTGGGAAATATAATCACAGGCATCATTTCTTTTTAGCAGAAACTAAAGTAACATATTTTGTTGGCCCTTTTTTATAACGCCATTGTAATTTTTTAGGTTTATTTTGTGCGATTTGCTTTGTATTATAATGCTTTTTCTCATAAAGTAAATCATCACTTATCTGAGACAATTTAGTTTCTTTCAATTTGACATAATCATTGTTAAGCTTCTTGAGTCTTTCAGGCGATGTAAGGTATGCAAGCTCTGCCTTCAATATATGAATTTTATCCTCTTCTCTTTGTAATTCTGTATTAATTTTTTGTAGCTCAATTTTGGAGTTTAAAACTTCTTCTTTTATATAAAAAAGAGAGTATATAGTCAGCAAACATAAAAAAGTCACCATATATAAAGGGTATTTTTTAATCCACATTATGCTCTCCTATTTTTTGAGCCACACGCATCTTGGCTGACCTGGAGCGGACATTTTTCTTAATTTCTTCTCTTGTTGGAATAATTGGCTTTTTGGTTATAGTTTGTAGCCAAAAATCACTTCCATCTTTTGGAAATAAAGCTTCTTTAGAATATTTAGATCTTGCTACTTTTGGATAGCTATGATTTTTGAAAAAGTTTTTTACTATACTATCCTCAAGAGAGTGGAAAGAAACAACCACTAACTTTCCTGTATCTTTTAGCAGAAATTTTGTATCAAGTAATAATTTTTCGAGGGACGCTAATTCCTGATTGACATGTATTCGAAACGCTTGAAAAGTCTTTGTTGCAGGGTCTATTTTCCCAGGCCTAAAGTGCATCGCACAACGCACTATTTCAGCAAGTTCCAAAGTTCTAGTAATTTTTTTAGTATGCCTATATTCTACTATTGCTTTTGCAATCTGTCTTGATTGTACTTCTTCCCCATATTTATATATAACATTAGCAATCTCTGCTTCATCCGCATTATTAATAAACTCTAAAGCACTTAGACCTTCTGAAGACATTCTCATATCAAGTGGACCATCTTGCATAAAAGAAAAACCACGCTCTGGATTGTCAATTTGCATTGATGAAACCCCTAAGTCTAAAACAATACCATCAAATTTATTCCCTTGTAGCTTGTTGATTGCATCTGCAAAATTAGTTTGAATAAATTGAAAATTATCCGGAAAGTTTTTTTTAATATTTTCAGCAATTGGAAGAACATTCTTGTCTTGATCAAGAGATATAAGCCTGCAATCTTTTTGTTTAAGAATTCCAAGGCTATAACCACCTGCTCCAAAGGTGCAATCAAGATAAACTCCACCCTCTTTTATATCGAGATGCTGAAGCACTTCAGTGAGCAATACGGGGTAATGATCCAGGTAGGTTTGATCTGAATTTTTCATAATCACACCCTATCCGATTGTTGTTTGTTTTTTAAAAGCGATCTATTATTTTGAGCTATTTCTTTCGCTTTCAATAAATATTCTTCAAAAGAATTTGGATTCCATATCTCAAATACATCACCTTTCCCAACTATGTAGCTAGTATTTTCAATGTTTGCCATTTTAAGTAGGTTCGAAGGCAAAGTGACCCTTCCTTCGTTATCAAACGCTAAATGTATTGACTGACCAAGAACTACTGTCTCAAATGCATCTCTTTCGCTTGAATATGGATCAAGAGCCGCAATAATATCATTTAGGTTTTGCAAACGAGACATACCGCAAGCCTCTATGCACTTATTTCTAAAGGATGGGTAAGCTATTATTCCTCCATTATCTTCTTTTGCCAAAATACTACGATAAGGCGCAGGAACTGAAACGCGTCCCTTTTTATCAACCTTATTAATGTATTTTGATAAGAAAATATTCATAAATTCTTTAGTTATTAACCTTCACTACTTTGCATACTAGCACATAATAATGGAAAAATATGGGATTTTATGGGAGTTTATGTGCTTATATGGAAAATAATCTTTAAAAATGCGTGCGTCAAGTGATATTTCAGTAACATTTCTATTTTTTAAGTAAGATTATTAAGTAGTTACTTTTAATTAACACTAAATAAAAAGCTGAAAATTTTAGAAGCTGAGATATAGGCATATTGATATTTTTATGTATTTTGCTAGAATCACTTTCAATTAAAAAGGAGCAATGTAGCAATGAGAGTTAATTATAGTAATATCAATTTTAATACTGATGAATACAAAACTTCGCTTCATAAATCTGAAATTGCTAGCAAAAGCATTACTAATGAAATACTGGCTAAAAATCCTAATTATGGAATATTTGATTATGAAGATTCCTATAAGCAATTGCAGGCTTTAAAACCAATTATAGACCACATAAATAATAGCTACACAGATCTAATTATCATCAGCATGGGCGGAGCTACTCTAAATCCTCAATCTTTAGTTCAGCTAGCTGAGAAAACACTAGATCAAAATAATGGAATAAAACTACATTTTTTGGATAATACAGACCCAATCTATTACGCGCAATTAATAAGCAAGGTCAACTTAAAAACTACTGCGGTAATTGCAATTAGCAATTCCGGTGAAACAATAGAGACTATTAGCTTAACCAGCGCCATGATCGCTTCATTTAAAATGGCTGGAATTGCTTCAATCAAGAATCATTTTTATTTTATTACAAAACAAGGATCTTCTAGCTTAAGCTTGCTTGCAAAAGAAATAGGAGGGAAAATTATCTCACATAAAGAAAATATTAGCGGACGCTTTTCTGGTTTCACTAATGTCTCGACACTAGTGGCAACAATTGCTGGGGTTAATGCAGGTGAGTATATTGAGGGTATGCAAAATACTTTAGATGATTTTATTAAGAATCCGGAAGCCTCTAAAGCTACTATATATGCTGCAGTTATAATGCTATTAAATAAACCTATAATGATTAATTTGGCTTACCTACAACAATTTTCTAGTTTTTTAGATTGGTATAACCAAATCATTGCAGAATCACTTGGCAAAAAAGAAAAAGGCATAACGCCTGTGAAAAGCCTTGGCCCAAATGATCAACATAGCATGCTGCAATTATACCTTTCAGAGCGAAATGACAAATTTTATAATTTATTTTACGTTGATAACTTACCCCAAAATATAAAACTGGATAGCAATATCAGTACAAAAAGCTTACAGCATTTCTCCTTATCTGAGGTTAATGACATTAATTTTGCAGCAACAAAACAAACTTTAGAAGACCAAGATAAAAAGCTGCGCAGTATTATTCTGAATGACACCTCAGCAAGATCTATAGGACAACTGACATCAAATATGATGATGGAAACGATAATTTTAGCTAAAATTATGGATATAAATCCTTTTGATCAGCCAAATGTAGAACTAATAAAAAATAATATAAGACTGAAACTGCTAGACTCGAGTTCCGAAAAACTTTGATACAATACGTAGGTTCTGTTGACATAGAGAATCGACGAAGTAATAATAACCTCTAGAAGTTATTATTTATGATATGCAGAATTTAAAAGCAATACAAAGCGAGTTAATGCGTTTTATTTTTGACGAGAACTCCTCTGATCTATCTTGTATAAAAAATTTCAGTGGCATAAGCAGTGCTGAGCGTTTTCATATATGCAAAAATACTGTGATAAACAATTTATTGTCATCATTAAAAATCACTTATCCTGGTATCATTAGTATAATAGGAGCTTATTCTGCGGAAAAAGTGTTTAATTCTTACATACACAATGCGCAATATTTAAAACCCCGTAATCAAATTAATAATTTTGGAGATGAATTACCAGAGTTTATTAATTCAAAAAACATTATAAAAACTTATCCATATTTAGGAGATTATGCCATGCTTGAGTTATTACGCTCAAAAAGCTACCATTCTCCTAAGAAAAAATATATGAAACCTGAAGAGATTCTCGATATTCTACAGTATAAAAATATAGATAATATAAAAATGTGCTTTAATGAATCTACTTATATTTTGAAAACTAACTGGCCACTAGATCTAGTGCAAGAATTAATAAATAAAAATAGAAATTTTAAGAAATATAAAATCAGGCCAGAAGCAAAACATATCTTAATATTTTCAGTCTCTGGAAAAGTTACTACACTATATTTAACAAAAAAATACTGGACAGTGATTACTAAATTAATGCAAGGCAAAACCATATCTGAGTCAATTTCAGAAAATATAACTAAAACAAATTTAACAGAGATAATAAAACTATTATTTCAAAATCAACTAATAACAAAAATTACAGCTTAAACATATGTGCGATATTTTAAACAAGCCATCTATTAAATGCATTTTTTACATTTATATAAGAATCACTGGCTTTTTAGAAAAATATATTTTTTCTTTTTTGGTCTTTTTTATGCGTTTTTGGATAGCTAGAATTTTTTGGTATTCTGGAGTTCAAAAATTTCATAACTGGAGCTCGACACTGGCTCTGTTCAAATATGAGTACCGCGTTCCTTTTATTACCCCTGATATAGCAGCTTTTCTTGCCGCCTCTGCTGAGCTGACTATCCCGCCCCTGCTGGTTATAGGACTCGCAAGCAGGTTAGCCGCCATCCCACTTCTTATAATGACAATGGTAATACAATTCACGTATCTGGACTTAATAGATCACCTATATTGGGCATTATTGCTATGCACTATAATATTCTACGGGCCAGGAAGATACTCTCTAGATTATATAATCAAGAAAAATTTCAACGATCTGAAATGGCTATAAGATCTTAAATCCCTTCCTTGGCGGAATGAACACGCTACCTGGCTCTTTAACAGCAGAGTCAGTAGGTTTTTCCATTATACCAGCATAATAATTGCCATTTCTAATGAGGCTAACTATACTCCATCCATCATTCATCTCAAGCTCGATCTGCTTCATCTCTTGTTCGTTTTCTGCAAAAGCAACTAGTTTCTGCTCTATTTTTTTCATACACGACACTTTAATTACTAATTATTAATATAATATATTACAAAAACATTTATTTCGCAAGGAATATATTAACCTTAACCAACTATAGATACATATATTTTTACAATCTAGAATTTATAAACTATAATGAACTCCGTTACAATAATTGAACAAAAATAGTATGAAAAAAATAATTGATGAGCTAACATCAGTTTTAATTACATTAAACAAAAGCAAAGAAACACAAGATACTTTGACACAAACTATTGACAGAATATTTGCTCAATCAAATGATATAGACTATTTGAAAAAAGAATTACTGAAAGAAATTAATAACCATGCTAAAAAAGCCCAAGAAAGGATTAAGGAAACTAATAAAACTACTGATAACAAAAAAGTAACACCGCCAGAAGAAGAGCTGTCTGAAAATATTGAAAATTTTATTGATGACATGATAGAAATGCAAGGCTTAAGCAAGGTAAAGCAATTTAATGTTAGCAACATTAACTCTAAAAAAAACCTTAAAAAGTTAATAAAAAATTTTGCCATATACGAAATATACAAAATAATGAATCCTAAAAGAATAGCCGGCGAAACAAAAAAAATGAATTATATAAATAACCTAGTATATGGTGGGAAAAAGCTTGCTCAAAGATATGAAGGTGGTAAAGCTTCAGACCTAAAAAAATACGGAGAAAAATAAATAAATCAGTCAAAACATTGAAACAAAAATCTGGCAGAGGGAGATAAGTTTCTAACTGTGTCAAATCATAAGTCAACCTTCTCTACTTTTTCTAACAAAGTATTAATGCATGATGAAAACTCATCAATCTCGCTTTGATGTTCCTTTTCAAGATTTTTTAATGCATCACCACCAGATAGACGAATCTCAGACTGTTTAAATGCCATAAGCTTCAAAGCCACCATAACAAGTGCAAAATCGAAAGAAATATTACTATTACTACCAATAATATCTTTTAATTCTTTGTCTATCTTTGCAGCAACTTCAATTAGTTGCTCATGTTTTTCTTGTGGACATTCCAGGTTAAATTTTCTGTTACTTAGAGTTATTGTTATTGTTGACATAATATGCTCTTATTTGCTCTAATTCTTTTACGTAATCCTTGATTTGTTCTAGTGTTTTTTCATGATTTTTTTCAAGATTTGAATTCTTCTTCTCCAGCTCATGAATTAGCTTATTTTGCTTTTGAAGCTTTGATAACAACTTCTCAATCTTATAATCTAGCTCTTTAGTAAGAACTGTCCAGTGTCTTGTCTTCATTAGTATAAATCAAATTATCTGTTATAGTTTGCTGATCTGTATCAATATCTTTAGCATACTTGTAGTATAAAGTAGTTATCATTAGTAGCAATAATAAAGATACAAAACATACCAAATATTTATTCACCCTATAATCCCTGACAGAAGATTTAATGACTGCTTTCTCTTGATTCTTTGAACTAGGGACTTCAATTTTTAGAAAATTACAATAGCTTTTAATATAACCATTTAAATAAACTTCACCTGGTATATCAGAATAATCACCCCCTTCTATACTAATAATGTATTTTTTTCTTATTTTGAGTATATTGGCAATATCTTCAATGCTGTAACCCTGCTTTTCTCTTTCTTCTTTTAAGATTAAGTTCATTCACTAATTTCCTCTAATTTTCTGATAGCAATTTCTAATTTTTTATTAGCCAGAATAATCATATTCAGGTCAACTGTTTCCTGTATCTTAATTTCTTCAATAAAATTAATAAATGTTGAAGAACATAACATGTTTTGTTTTAACCACTCATCTAGCTTAACACTAGAAGCTTTTAAACTCACTATTTGTACTAACCTTTTTTGTTTATCATAAAAATCATCCTTCAGTGATTGAATAGATAGTTTATTCCAATATGATTCGTTATTTTGCATCTCGCACGCATGTCTAAGCCAATCAAGGCTGAGTTTCTCTCCACATTCAAAATACAACCCAGCTATATCCTTAGTTTTTTTATTGGTTTTGTTAGAAATATAAATTATATCAAATGCAGATATAAGAACTTCTAATATAGAAACGGAAGTAGCAAGAGGTTCATTTACTCCTTCATCAGTATAATACTTAATTCTATTAAAAAACTTTGTTCTAACACTTCCAATCAATATGGAATCCATAGTAAGAGATAATTCTTGAACCTGAGCACTATATTTTTTAATTGCTTGTTCTATGTTAATCGAACCGTTACTATGGCGTATGAACCAGCTAATACCTCGTCGCATGCTTTTTATTAGATCAGTAAACATATCAATTTTGACCTTCAAATCTACACTACACTCAAGAGCAACTATTTCCTGCCATATGCTATCTAAATGGAAGATCTTTGATACTACTTCATAAGCACGCACTATCTCACTAATTGACGAGCCAGTATTTAATTTGATAGCATTAACTACCACTCCACCAAGTCGATTCACTAACTTATTTGTAATTATAGTACGTACGATATCGTCACGCAAAGGGTGAGTTAATATCTCATTTTTGAAGTCCTTTTGCATTGTCTTAGGGAAATAATGCAATAAATCATCCTCAAAATGCTCGTCTTTAAGCACTGGGGAGTCTGACAAATCAAAATCTAACGACATCTTACTATATGACAGCAATACGGCAAGTTCAGGCCTTGTCATCCCCTCTCCTGCACCAAATCTTCTTGCCAATTCCGCTTTACTTGGAAGAAATTCTACTTTACTATCAAGTAGTTTTGTTCTTTCGAGTTCTTTAATCAGTTGAGTAAATGACTCTATGTTAAACGCGGAAGATAAAGATGCAATTGTAATAGCCAAATGCTGATTGTGATTATCAAGCAATACTAAATCTTCCACCTGGCCAGTCATTTTCAATAAGAGTTGGTTTCTCTGCTCATTGGATATTTTTTTGTTGTTAATAGCTAAGTTAAGAGCAATCTTAATATTCACCTCGTGGTCTGAACAATCCACACCTGCAGAATTATCAATAAAATCAGTATTAATTGCGCCCCCATTTAAAGCAAATTCTACTCTGCCTAATTGAGAAACGCCTAAATTTCCTCCTTCAGCTACTACTTGCGCTCTTACTTCTGAACCATCTACACGCAAATTGTCGTTTGTTTTATCACCTATATCAATATTATTTTCTGTACTTGCTTTGATATAAGTCCCAATTCCTCCATTCCACATTAGATCCACTTTGGATTTTAATATAAGGCGTATTAATTTTTCAGGCGGTATATTATTTTCCTCTGTATCCAGCAAAGATTGTGCCTGAGCACTTAATTCTAAAGTTTTTGCAGATCTAGGATAAATTGCCCCGCCTTTAGATAGTAATTTTTTATTGTAATCACTCCAAGAGCTCCTAGGCAAATCAAACAGTCTTTTTCTCTCTTTAAAACTAACCTTACAATCTGGATCAGGATCAATAAAAATATGCTGATGATTGAATGCAGCAACCAACTTAATATGTTCTGACAATAGCATACCGTTACCAAACACATCACCAGACATATCGCCTATTCCAACTACTGTAAACGGCTCTTTTTGAACGTCAATGCCTTTATCCTGAAAATGAGAGACAACAGAGATCCATCCACCTTTTGCCGTAATTCCCATTTTTTTGTGGTCATACCCAACAGAACCACCAGATGCAAAAGCATCTTTGAGCCAAAAATTATACTCCTTAGATACCTCATTGGCATGATCAGAAAAACTTGCCGTGCCTTTATCTGCAGCAACCACAAGGTATGGGTTAACATCATCATAAGCAATAGTTTCCGCAGGTTGTACTATTTCATTATTGACTAGATTATCTGTTAAATCTAAAAGACCTCTTAGAAAATTTTGATAACACCCTACGACTTTGGATAAATATTCTTCTCGCGTCATAGAACCTTGAGCGAAATTGACATAAAAAGTACCTTTTGAACCAATTGGAACAATAATTGTGTTTTTAGTCATTTGGGCTTTTAGCAACCCTAGAACTTCTCTACGATAATCTTCACCTCTATCTGACCATCTTATACCTCCTCTAGCAACCTTTCCCCCACGCAAATGTATTCCCTCAAACTCATTTGCATAAACAAATATTTCCGCGTATGGAATCGGTAAAGGCAAATCAGGTACCTTTTCTGATCTCAGTTTAAATGAGAAGTAGTTTTTATACTTACCATCTTTTGTTTTTTGATAAAAATTAGTTCTTAAAATAGCTTGTATTATCATTCTTACATTAGTCAGAATTTTATCTTCTGCGCTGCTATCTACCTCATCAAGATAGCCAGACATACTATCTATCAACTTTTTTTCCTCATACTGAGACTTTTTATCTGGTGAAAAAATTGCTTCAAATAAGCGAAAAAGCATCTCAGAATATCTGTAGTGCTTAGCTAAGGTTTGCTGCACATATTCTTTGCTATAAATAAATCCTGTTTGATGTAAGTACGAGATTAAAGATTTCAATAATTTTATCTGAACCCAATTAAACCCAGCCAAGGTAATGAGTTTCCCTAACGTATCACTAGCTAGTTCTTGACAACTAATTTTCTCCAAAGCTTCTTCAACATTGCTCTTTAATAAATCAAATGGGATATTTATTTCTCCCAGTGCAGACAATTTAAACTCATACAACCAACTATTATTAAATAATCTAGATTTTTTTATGAAAAAACTCTGTTCATCTACTGCCACAAAACCAAGATTCTCTATAGGAGGCAAAATTTCAGATAATATTAAATTTTTTTCTGAGCTGTATATTTTTAAGTAAAAGTTTCCATCTGACTTATCAATAAAATTATAAACTAATTTTTTATTCATTGAGGCTTTTTGTAAATAACGTAAGTCCTCTACTACGTCAGTTGCAGTAAATCTATATCTATACTCATTAGAGAATGATTGCTCGATTGCTTTGTGCTTAACACCAGCTTCATACTCACCGAATACTTCACAAAATTTTTGCATTAAGCTATCTGACCAATTATTGCTAATTTGTACTAAATCATGCTGTATTTCTTCTTGTGAAAAATCAAGCTTGGCTTGGCTTTTTACAGCCATAGTCGTAAATAAATGAGCAAAATCCTGCGCTACAACTGTTATATTATCTGATATGACTTCTGAGGCAAATTTTTCTGAAAGGTAATGAATGATATTATGATGCACATCAGGCGACAACCTTTCTCTCGGCATAAAAATTATAAAATTAATAAAAGAATTGGACCAATCTTGCTGTATGAACAACTTTAACTTGTGGCTTAGCATGCTGGAGAGCATGTGAACACACATACAATAAAGATCTCTTTCATCTATTTGAATTAATATAT
Source organism: Candidatus Megaera endosymbiont of Nemacystus decipiens (assembly GCA_030036605.1). Classification (GTDB taxonomy): domain Bacteria; phylum Pseudomonadota; class Alphaproteobacteria; order Rickettsiales; family Rickettsiaceae; genus Megaera_A. Next base: position 145,201 of record DAOTRE010000001.1, read on the forward strand.
CACGAGGTAAAGACTCTATAATATTCTTAATTTTCTTAGAATTATATCCATTAACAGGAAAATTAGAGGATTCGAGTACAAATTTCATCTTTTGTCTTAAGATAGGTATGCTTTCGATCGACTGGTAATAAATAGCAGTACCATATAGCCCTAAAATCATTGTGGCTTTTATATATTTACCGTTCTTATCAAACTGCTTGATTAAGATATAATCTATCAGCACATTTCTATGTATTGGTGATATTTTATTGATTTTCCCAAGCATTACGTCATTCTCGCTATAATGATCGTTTTTTGAGAAATTTATAATATTTGTCAACTCAGTGACATTTTCTTTCCACAAATAACCTACACCAACTTGCTGAGTAATCTTTAACGTCTTAGGGTTAAAGTCTATTACACCTAAAAAAGTGATGTTATTATTTTGTAACCAAGATATAAAATCTGCTGTTTCTTCCTGAGAGATAGAATCTTTTTCTTGTTTTTTACTGTTCCTGATATCATTATGCAATAATGTCACTTTATCTAACATCGATTGCCAAGAAACTAGTGTTTCTTTTACCAAACTCAGAGTATGAGATATTTCTTTCTTAATATTTTCAATAACATCATCGCTAAAACTTCCTAATGCTTTTATGTATATTAAGGACTCACTATCACTACTACCATACTTATCCAAAACATCAAGCAACTCACCCTGCTCATTTCTTTTACTTGGTATAACTGGGTGAAAAATAAAGACAGTTTGTAGACCTAACTTTGCTATCAAAATATTCAAAGAGTCAATAACAAAAGGTATATTTTTTTCGACAATTAGAATATTAATTGCATCCTGATTCTGAAATTCTGTTCTTTGAATATCAAGCTTCTTTTCTTCATTTGGAACTTTTTTAAAGAAATCATAAGCTTCTGAAGCAAAACTACTTAGTATCTTTGCTCTAGTATTGGATCGATAATCAACTGGAATATAATTAAGAAATTTATGAATGAATTTTTTATATACTCCAGTGGAATCTTTTTTATCTGCATCAATTAGTTTTAAAATCTCTGAATCAAAATCATCTATCTTACAGCTTAGTCTACTCAATGCATTGTTATTAACATTTTTATCCCATGGAGTGCTGTTCATTTTTTTTACCGCTTTAGTTATTCTATTTGTATTCAATATGAATCAGTAGTATATTATAAGAATTATAATTTTCTTTCAACTATTTGACTTACATGGCCAACACTATTTTTGCACAATGTTCTGCTAAAGGTAAGGCTGGGGTATCAGTTTTCAGAATTTCTGGACCAAATGCTCTATCTGCTCTCAGCAAATTAATCACACATAACTACAATCAATTGAAACCTAGAATGCTTCATTTGCGTAAAATTTATACTGTAAAAACAAAACAGCTAATTGATGAAGCTATGGTTGTCTATTTCAAAGGTAAGTCCAGCTTTACCGGAGAAGATTCTGTAGAAATTTACACACACGGAAGTTTATCAGTAATAAAACTACTGAACCAAACCCTTGCGTCTATGGAAGACTTCAGATTAGCTCAACCAGGAGAGTTTGCAAAACGTTCTTTTTTAAATGGCAAAATGGATTTGACTTCAGCGGAAGGATTGGCTGACCTAATAGATGCAGAAACAGAAATGCAGCATAAACAAGCAGTAGCTCAGTTAGGAGGAGCGCTGGAAAAAGTTTATGAACATTGGAGACAACAAATTCTAAAAATTATTAGTCTTCTTGAAGCTTACATTGATTTTCCTGATGAAGATATTCCAGAGAGCACTATTTCAGAGGTAGAAAACAAAATAAAGTCACTAACAAAGTCAATAGGTATCCATTTAAATGATAATAATCGGGGAGAAAGGCTTAGAAACGGAATTAAACTAACAATAATTGGCAGGCCTAATGCTGGCAAATCTAGTTTAGTTAACCACATTATGAAGCGTGATTTGTCCATCGTCTCTGATATAGCTGGCACCACGCGAGACATAATAGAAGGATATATTGATATATCTGGTTATCCAATTATATTACAAGATACGGCCGGAATTAATATTAATACAAATGATGAAATCGAGCAGAAGGGAATAAAAAAAGCCTTAAATGCAGCTGGCGATTCTGATATTAAAATTATTATATATGATGGTTTATCCAACGATATAGACACTAATTTTATCAAAAAAATCTCAGACGAAAATACTATTATAGTAAGAAATAAAATTGATCTATTAAAAAACAATCATCCTGCTAAAATGTTGAATAATATGGAAATAATAGATATCTCTGCTAAAAAAGGCTCAGGTTTTGAGCAGCTGTATAAAAAAATAGTATCCATATGTGATCGAATTGCTTCTCCATCAGATAGCCCACAAATTACTAGAGCAAGATACCGGGCACAATTGGAGCGCGCTACGGAGAATTTGAGTAGGTTTTCTATAGATAATGACTTGGTCTTAGCTACTGAAGATTTAAGAATGACAGCTCAATCAATCAGTAACATTACAGGAAAAATTACTGTAGACGAAATTTTAGGAGAAATTTTTAGCAATTTTTGTATAGGAAAATGAAATATGGACCAAATCCTCGATTATCATACCAAAGACAAATTAAAGGATTTTTTACATTACTTGTTAGAGCAAAAAAACTATAGCAAAAATACTCTTGATGCTTACCAAAATGACCTAAATAATTTTTTTGAATTCACACGTAAATATTTGGAACAAACTATTACACAAGATGTAATTAAGCAAATAGACTTAAGACTAATTAGGGCTTGGTTATCGCAAAGATATAATGATAATTATACTCCATCTTCAAATGCACGCGCGCTGTCTTCTTTAAAAAGTTTTTACCGTTATCTGGAAAAAAGGTATAAAATTAAGTGCCATGCAATATATGTTGTAAAAACTCCCAAAAAATCTCAGCCACTGCCCAAAGCTCTCTCTAAATCTGAAGCATCAACAGCCCTTAATAATGTTGGAAAACTTGAAAATATAGAATGGCTTAATCTTCGCAACAAAGCTTTATTGACATTAATCTATGCAACTGGGCTTAGAATATCTGAGGCTTTATCTATTAGTAAAAAGGATTTGCACAACGAAGAATTCTTAACAATTTGCGGCAAAGGTAAGAAACAGCGCATTATTCCTTGGATTGCACCGGTGCGTAAATTGCTACATCTATATATTAATGCTTTACCTTACCAAATTGAAGAAGACCAGCCAATATTTCGTGGAAAAAGAGGCGGAGTGCTGCAAAGAGCGGTTTTTAACAAGGAGTTAATTGGTTTAAGAAGGTCACTAGGTTTACCAGAATCTTTGAGCTCTCACGCATTTAGACACAGTTTTGCAACTCATTTATTAGAAAACGGAGCTAATTTGAGGTCTATCCAAGATCTTCTTGGACACGCGAGTCTTTCAACTACTCAGTGCTACACAAAAATCAACCACGCGCACTTAAAAGATGTGTACAACAACGCCCACCCAGATCAAAATAACCTAAAATCAACTAAGAATAATAAAGGGTAGTATCTTAACTATGGGGTAGTTCGACAGAATGACTTTCAACCCCAAGCAAGTCACTATAATCCAGTAACTCCCAAGCAAAGTTGATAGCACTATCAACAACTCCTCCAATTTCAGCAAATCCTTGATTTAGCCATTCAATAAAACAGAAAAAACTGTTATAAACGTTACTCTGCTCTTGATCACTAGAAAATCCGGTACTATCATAATTGGGTTGCCACACCTTCACATTATCAGATGTATTGGAGGTTTGTGTAAGTCGTAGCTCTGAAACTACAGTATCATACTCTTGATCAAAAGGGGTCTTGATTTTATTCAAAGATCTCATCAAATTTTCTGTATCAGTATTACTGTTTAGAAGGCCCCGAAATTCATGGTTATTATGAGCTGCATATGCTATCCTTTCCGCTAAGATTTCATCAACCTTTTCTTCAGGAGAAACAACTACCAAGCTCAAAGGAGACACAGACAACTGAAAATCTTCTAGGTAATTAAGCACTCCAGGCATAAAAACAAGATCAGCAGCTTTCTCTCTATAGCATATGCCAAAGTCTCCTTTAGGCAAAAAACTCCCTTCTTGATTATTCAAGTATTCACCCATAAACAAAACCACAAATTAATTTTTATTAAAAAACATTAACAACCATACATAATATATTAATAAAACTCAAATTGCAAGCCTTGTTACTTGTCTCAAGCTAACCTAACAGCATATCTCATTTTTCTGAGATCTGTTATAAACAATTTTTATTTCATTAAATTGACAAAAAATATAACAATCTAATAGACAAATCATCATGCTGTTATATATAATAATCGCGTGTGCTATACAAATTTGAGCGATATAAAATGACACAGAATAATAATCACAACACCCACCCATATCATCTTGTCGAGCCTAGCCCTTGGCCGATTGCAACTTCAACTGCACTTTTTATTCTTGCTATGGGAATAATAATGTACTTACACGAGTATAATTTTGCCTCCCTCGTGCTTTCGTCTGGCATATGTAGTTTATTGTTTTGTTTATATTCTTGGTGGAGAGATGTAATAAATGAAGGTAGAATTGGTAAATTCCACACTAGTGCAGTCAGGAAAGGGCTGCGCATAGGAATGCTCCTGTTCATATTATCTGAAGTTATGTTTTTCTTTGCTTTCTTTTTTGCATACTTTTTCAGCAGTATGTTCCCTGCTGGAATTTTAGATGGTATATGGGTGATTTCTGAAGGAAGCTGGCCACCATCTAACATTCAAACTTTTGATCCATGGGATATTCCTTTTATGAACACTCTGATATTGCTTCTCTCTGGCACCACGGTGACATGGGCTCATCATGCGATTAAAAACCATAACCGTGATGAATCAGTCAGAGCTCTTGGAATCACTATCATGCTAGGGTTATTATTTAGTGCATTTCAAGCTTATGAATATCATCATGCAGCTTTTGGGCTAACAGATGGCATATATGCTGCAAATTTTTACCTTGCTACAGGGTTCCACGGAGTGCATGTGTTAATTGGTACAATCTTTCTTATAGTATGCTATTTTAGAGCTCGTAACAATCATTTTAATAAAACACATGGGCATTTAGGCTTTGAATTTGCAGCTTGGTATTGGCACTTTGTAGATGTAGTATGGCTAGTTTTATTCGTTTGTATCTATCTATAAAACAAAATACCAGAAATTACAACAGAGCGATTAAATTGTGTGAAAGAAAAGGATAGTACAGCAGGATTTTTGCTATTGACAGTATAATTTGTCGTGTTTATGATCGGCGTTAATTTTTCTTCAACTTTCCTTTATTTATTCAATGCCAAAATCTACTTTAAATATTCCTGATTCTTTAACTAATCTCACAAACATAGATTATCAGATACTAGATGCAATCGAGGCTAGTATATAGTAATTGCAAACAAAAAAAGATACGACTTAGAAGAATTAGCTCAGACCATAGAGGCTTTGTTGCATGGCGATTTAAGTTTACACTATCTCTTAGTATTAGTATTAACCTCAACTCGACGTAAGCATCGATCCTCTTTAGACCTGAATGTCAGCTAAGTCTGAACTGTCAGATCTGTCTTCATGATACATGCTATAATTATTATTTTGCTAGAGGTGGTTTAGGTTTATTTTTTTCCTCTTCTACTTTTTTAGCAAAACTCTTTTTTTCTGGTTGTTTTGAATCACCACTAGCTAATTTGTTCTTTACGGTTTTGCCTATGGTGCTCACTGCAAAATGAACTGCACGATATGATACAATAACATCTACACATGATAACAGAGCTCTAACATAGTTTCCTTTGTGATAATGCTCTGATATACCTTGAAATCTTTTTTCATGTTTTGCAATTAGCTTTAATCCGGAGCTAATACTTATATTAGTTTCTTTTCCTGCCTCGCTATTCAAAAATGTCTTTGCTAAAAATTCTATATCTTTCTCGTTATTCTTTATAAGCTCTGGGAATTTAGTCTTCAGATTCTTTGAGAATTCTTGATTATCTGCTAAAAACTTTCCCAAAACATCTATCTTTCTAAACATTTCTGTTACACCTGAAGAACCAGACGGGGTTTCTAGACCATTCACTAACTCTACAACTGATTCCTGCTTTACGTCTTTTAATATATCCAGCACTGGACCGGTAGCATTATTTATCAATCTCAAGCCAGGTTCCGTCATCTCATCTATCATTTTTTCTGTGATATTTTCGTTTGCTAAGGCACTCTTCGCTAATGATTTTATATTCTCAGAATTATCACTCAAACATTTTGTGAAGTCTTTTATTCCTTCTTTATTTAACTTAGATCCAAATTCAACAATGCCTCTTATAGCTTGGTTCCGTTTATCTTTCAGTTGGTTTTGTTTCTTTTGCGACACAATCAAATTATTGTCTTTATTCTCTAGAAAATTTGTTATGTTTTCGACTCCTTCTATAGTCATGCTCAGTTGATTTTTGAGCTGTTCTTTTTCTGACACACCCAAATTATTTTCTTTATTCTCCAAAAGCTTCTCTGTTTCTTTAATGAATTCCACGCCTTGTTTTTTTCTCTCTTTCAGCTCGTTGGTCAATTCCGTTAACTCTTTATTTGCTTCCTCAAATCTTAGGATATGACTCCCAGCTTTTGCTAAATTCGCACTACTACCCACAATTTTTACTAAGCTCTGTCCTATCGTAACTAAAGACAAAGCTTCATTCTCACTTATATTTCTTCCACCAAGTTTTTGACCAGATAAAATCTTTTGTGATATAGCCACTAACTCTCCCTGGCTTTCTTTCATCATACTGTCCAAACTTTGGGCCAGAGACGTACCGTCTATACTCTTGTCATCCATTAAATTTACAATTACATCAATAACTTCTACTGATGGAGGCAATGGATATAATTTATCCTTAAGTTCTTTTATTTCGTTAAACTTTCCTTTGTTGTTAGCTAATGTAAGAGCTGTTTTTCCTAAAATCGGAATAGAGTTCGCTGCAACTGTTAATGTATCTTTGTTTAAAAACTGATTTATAGAGTCTATAGAAGATTTTTCTATATCAAAGGATGTAATATATTTTTTTAGTTCGTCAGTTGTAAGCAAATCTTTTTTGACAATTTCCCTTAAACCTTCTTGAATCTTTTTATTGTTTGCAGATTTGGCAATTATATCCAAACATGATGCAGCACCATTAATAAGTTCTTTAGAATCCAATTCGTGCCATTTTCTTGACCCATTAAAAACGGGCTTCATTGACTTTAGAGATTCTTTTATTTCTTCAGGCTTGTATTCTTCTAGCATCTCATTAAGCGCTGGAATTGCTATCGCAACAGCTTCAAGCCCTCCTTTTCTGAGCGCGCCTAGTAATTTTTTGTTCAAACCTACTTTTTCTGCCTTGCCTAAAAGAACCTCTTCAAGTGCATCTAAACCACTATCGCTATTTTTCTCTAGATATTTACAAGCTTCCAATAATTCTGGGTCCTTAATTATTTTATATAAAATTTTAAAACTTTCTTCTAAAGCCTTTTCTTGGGCCTCACTATTATTAGCTATTACATATTTTGCATCTTTATCTAGCTCCTCTACATTTGCTAACCCCTCTTTTATTTTACCTACCAGATTTAGTATTTTTCTTTCTCCTAATAAATCTTTCATTAACTGGCTACGGAGTATTTGCTTTATTGCTTGAGTATTTTCTTTATCAATCTTTGTTTTTGGCTTATGCTCATTTTTGTCAAAATTATCATATTCAGTTTTCATTTCCGCAAAAAGTGTGGTAAGTTCCATGGCCGCTGGCAAAATACTTTGTGTATACTTGTTTGAGTAAGCCTTTGAAGCATAAGAATCATTTGCTCCAGAATTACTTCTCTCTACTAATTCTTTAAGAGAAGTTTTTGACTTTGTTTTTCTTCCAAACCAACCAGAAGAAGTCGTTGATAAAGAGGCGTCTTTGACAAGCAACATGTTTGCTTCCTTAAAATTAGTAGTTTTATTTACAGTGGTGCCATCTCCACCTAGTTCTGCTCTATAAAAATTTGCACGCCTGAAGTCTGTAGAAGACAAATCACATTTCTTAACCCTAGCGTTTGAGAAATTAGCATAGGAGAAATTTGCCGCATTATGCTTTCCTTGAAAAAAACTACAATCAGAAAAATTACCTTTGTAAGCAGAGGCTTTTTCTAAATTCACTCTAATAAATGAATTAGGCTTATCCTCCCCTTCACGTGATGCATCAATGAATGATAGCTTACTGGCAGACATATCCAGATTTTTAAATTCCGAGCTTTTTACACGAGCTTCTTCCATATTGACAAGCTTCATATCACATTCATCAAATTTGCACTTTTCTATCTTTGCTTTTGAAAGTCTTGTTCCTTCCAAATTACATTTATCAAATTCTGAACTCTTGATCTTAGCTTTTCTAAAATCAGCCTTATCCATCAAAACATCCTTAAATGTTGTATTTTCAAGCTTACACTTTTTGAATTTTGCACCAGAGATATCAACATTTTCAAATGTTATGCCAGATAAATCCACTCCTGATAAATCAGCAACTATTTTAGATCCAGGACTAACATTTTTTGCATTTTTATGACCTGAAGCAAAGTGATTTAAAGAACTTTTATTAATACCATCGTTTAAATTTTTAGCTACCGCTAAAAAACGCTCTAAATCTTCTCGCGTTAATTTTATATATTCTGTTTTTTGTGAATTGTTTTTAGACATGTTTTATACATTATGATAAAATTGAATGTATTTTAGAATAAGATATGATCAGCAGTTTTATCAATCACATCTAAAAAAATGCTAGTATATTTCTTGCAAAGAACACATTTTGTGTCCTAATAGCAATAAAATAATCCTGTATTTCAGTTAATAATGATCCCAAAGCATTTTATATGTTTGTCCACGTTTTAGGAGCTCTTCGTGAGTTCCATCTTCAACTATATGTCCTTTATTAAAGACCAAAATTCGCTCCATATTTAGTAACGTAGAAAGCCTATGAGCAATTACAATAACCGTTTTATTAACCATTAATTTCGCAAGTGACTCTTGTATCAATTTTTCTGTATGTGGATCAAGTGCACTCGTTGCTTCATCTATTATTAATATTGAAGCTTGTTTAAGAAAAGCACGTGCAATAGATACTCTTTGTCTTTGCCCTCCTGACAAATTATTACCACGCTCACCGCAAATTGTGTCGTATCCTTCTGGTAACTGCATTATATAATCATGAATATGAGCCATGCGGGCTGCCTCAACAATTTTTTCCTGACTAATATCATGACTACCGTAACTAATATTTTCGCCTATGGTTCTATGGAATAGTACTGGGTCTTGTGATATCACTGAAATTTTCTGATTAAGGCTACATAAAGAGATATCTTTTATGTCATGGTTACCAATTAATATTGATCCAGAAACAAGGTTATAAACTCTCGTAATCATCCTAGTGAAAGTTGTTTTACCTGAACCAGAAAAGCCTGCCAGGCCAACCTTTTGGTAAGCTGGTATGAAGACTGACTGATCTGTAAAATTATTATAATTTTCTTTATAGTTAAAACATACTTTTCTAAATTCAATAGATGGGTTAGTAATTTCTACGTCTTTTGCGCCTTTATTATCTAAAATATCGTAACCTTTAAGAAGAGTAAGACTCTGGTTAAAAGCTCCTATATGCTCAAATAAATCACCAATTTCTTGCGTCAAATCCCATACATTATCAATGACTGCTATACACAAGGTAATAATCATAACACATTGTCCTGTACTTATCATATTGGCAGTACGTAAATGCAAGGTGTAATAAATCATGCATCCTATCATAATGGTGCACGACAAACCTAAGCCATATCTTAATTTAAGCATAAACCATTGTAGTTCTTCACTACTGACAACCATTTTTTGTAATGATTTTTCTAAAATAGATCTTTCAAACCTGTGCGCAGAAAACAAACGCACTACTGATATATTTGAAATGGAATCAACTATTTTGCCTGCGATCCTTGACCTATTTTTGCTAAATTCAACAGAATATCTATTGATATCTTTAGCAAAAAGTAAGCTAATGCTAATAAAAATTGCTAACCATACCACAAAAATTATACCAACTGCAAAATGAATGTAATAAAGGGCTATAATGGTGGAAAACAATACAACGCTTTTTCTAAAAATTTTCTCATTAATATGAGCAAAAACCATTTCTATTGAATCTGCGGCTCTTGTTATCCTGCCAGTTATATCACCAGCAAGTTGGGATTGAAAGAAATCATGGCCATGAAGCTGAATGTAAGAATAGAATTCTCTTATGACATTAGCATTAATCTGTGGCAATGTTTTTAAATACAAATAATCATATGCACGCCACATAAAATTCTGCCCTTCCCACCATAAAAGGTAAATCACAACCCACTTAAACAACAATGGAACAATATCTGCAGTAGACTGAAAATTATCAGAGTATAATTCTATGGAATCAGTAATATTTTGTAAAAAATAACTATCAATGACTGGAACAAGGCCTGTCATCAAGATTATTAAAGCTAGTATTAGAATTTTAACTTTATGCCCATCATATATGAAATATTTATATATTTTATATATGGAAGGGTTAAGCTGATAGTCATATATTAATTTTTGAAACAAAGAATTACTGACCTCGTTTTTTTAAGAATTATTTTGGAGAAAATATGTTTTATTTATTTCTGATCTGGATTAAGTAACTTATGAATATTTTTAGACATTCTATAATAAGTTGTCTTATAATCATCATTTGAACCAGGAAATTTGCGTCTGCGAACAGACAATGAGCCAAAACCTCTAATTTCTACTCTATTACCCTGCAGCATAGCATCAGCTATTTGTTCTATCACATTATCAACAGCTAACTCAACGTCGCTTTGTTCTAAAAAATCTATCTTTTGTACTAATCTATCAACTAAGTCTTTTTTTGTAGCCACTTCCTATTACCTATATCAAAATGATAAATCAAATTTTGCTCTTTATTGCTGTTATTGCTGCCGTCGAGTCAATATACCACAATTATATCTACTTATCTCTTATAATTCTACCTTGTTGTCTTTTCCAATCTTTCTCTTTGATCGATTCTCTTTTATCGTGTTGTTTTTTACCCTTAGCAAGCCCCAGAGCTACTTTGACCTTATTTTTGTTATTAAAATAAATGGATAAAGCCACCAAGGTATAGCCTTTTTGTTTGATTTTGCCAGTAATTTTCTTTATTTCATGCTTATGCAGTAATAATTTCTTGGGCCTACGGTAATCATGATTAAAACGGTTTGCCTTATCATATTCATCAATGTAACAATTATATAAAAATGCCTCATTTTGCGTAATTCCAGCATGAGACTCAGCAATTGAAGCCTTACCATTTCTTAAAGATTTCAATTCACTTCCTTTCAAGACTATTCCTGCTTCCATCTCATCTTCAATGAAATAATCGTAATAAGCTCTTTTATTTTTTGCTATAACTTTCTGATATTCACTCATTATTTTTCTAACTCCTTTAACAAAGGAATAATTTCATCAATAATTTTTTGGGTTTTGGCACTAGCCCATGTAAGAGGCAACCTAATTTCATCTGTTGACAATCCAAGTTTATAAGCCAAATATTTAATCCCTATTGGGTTGCTTTCACTTCCCACAGCAGAAATGATTGGCAGTATTCTTTGCATCAAACCACGAGCAGAGTAAAAATCTAAATTCTGACAATAATGATTAATTTGTTGCATTACTTTTGGCATGACATTTGAAATAACGGAAACACAACCTACACCACCATTTGCGCTATAGGCAAGAATAGCACTATCATCACCTGATAAAAAAGAAAAATTAGGTTTAATCTCTGGTCTTATTCTCAAAGGTTTTTCTATATCTGAACTTGCGTCCTTGATGGCCTCAACCTTCCGTAATTTTGCTATGTTTAGTAGCGTCGAATCTTCAAGAGAAGAACCTGTTCTGCCAGGATGTGAGTACATCATAACAGGCACAGAAGTATTTTGGCTAATAGCTCGAAAATGTTGAATAATACCACTTTGCTCTGGTTTAACATAATGGGGTATTGTACACATTAGACCGTTAACTTTTAGAGCGCAGAGGCTTTTTACCTTATCTATACAATTAATAGTCGCAGTGCTTGTAAGCCCTGCTATAATATTAATTCTGCCAGATGATATTCGAACTGATTTTTCAATCAACTCATAATACTCTTTTTCCAACAAACTAATACCCTCACCGGTAGATCCTCCTACTACGATAGAGCTTATCTCTGCATCTATCTGATTTTCTATTAGTTTTTCTAAACTAGTGAAGTTTATTTTATCATTCTCAAATGGTGTAATTAATGCCGTGATTATTCCTGAAAATATTGTCATTATACTCTAACTAATTTTTTATATTCAGACTGCATTATAGACAGAATTTTTTGATTTGAAAACTCAAGTTTTTCTTTATCCAAAGATATACTAGAAACTCCTTTTACTTCTGCAGCAGTCCCGGTCAGGAAACATCCATCGTAATTTTTAATATCATCTAAAGCAATACGCCTTTCTTCTGTTTTTATTCCAAGTTTCTTTGCAATATCTAGAATTGTCTGTCTTGTAATACCATTTAAGAAACGATCAGCAATAGGAGTAATTAAAATATCACCACTAACAAAAAACACGTTAGAAGTAGTGCTTTCTGCAACAAAACCTAAGCTGTCAAGCAAAAGTGCATCATCATAACCATCTGTAAGAGCTTGATTTTTAGTTATTCTTGCCATCATATAATGTGCCGATGATTTACACTGAGATGGCATTGCATCTGGAGAAACTTTTTTCCATTTACTCAAAACAATATTCAAATTATTTTTCATTACAGGACTAGATTCCTTGGCCAATATTAAAATATTAACTTTACACTCTGCATTTAAGTTAATTCCACCATCACCTCTCCAAATTAACGGCCTAATATATGCATCCGATAAATTATTTCTTTTTAAAAGCTCATAAGTTGCACTCTCTACATCCTGGATAGAATAATCAGGCTCCATACCTAGCAACTTAGCAGAATCAAAAAGCCTTTGAGTGTGCTCTGGCAGCTTAAAAACCTTACCATTATAGGACCTTTCTCCTTCAAACACAGCTCCAGAATAGTGCAGACTATGTGTCATAACGTGTATGTTTGCTTGATCCCACGGTATAAACTTACCATTCATCCAGATATATTGTTCTATACTCATTACCATATTTTTAGCTAGCTATTTATGTTAATCAGAACTATAATAAAGAAACAATTATAGTGTTATAACCCTTGCTTTATGACTAATGTACCACATGTTCTAATAGTTGACGATGATAGCAGAATATTAAAGCTTTTAAAGAGTTTTTTTAATCAAAACAATTATTTAGTTACAACCACCACCACTCCCACAGATGTAAGCAATTTGATAAATTATTATGCCTTTGATTTAATTATATTAGACGTAATGATGCCTGAAATTAGTGGAAAAGAGTTGGCAACAAAAATTAAAAAAACTAGTTACAGTGATATTCCAATAATAATGCTCACTGCTATGTCTGAGCAAGACGATATAATAGAGGGGCTTAAATGTGGTGCAAATGATTATATTGCAAAGCCTTTTGATCCACGTGAGTTACTACTTAGAGCACAAAATTTGATAAAATTTTATCATTTATCTAAAAAAAATAAAGAATTTATACAATTTGGAGTTAATACTTATAATACTGTTACTAAAACTCTAACACGCAACAATAAAAAAATTTCAATTAGTTCAAACGATATAAAGCTGCTTGATATCTTTATAAATGAAATAAATAAGGTAATCTCAAGGGATGAGTTATCTGTTAAATTAGGCAGCCTAAATCCTAGATCTATTGATGTACAAATAGTGCGTTTAAGAAAGAAAATTGAGGCAGATCCTAAATATCCTGATCATTTAAAAACAGTTAGAAATCAAGGGTATGCATTCTATATTTAAAATTAGATTATATAAATTATTACCAAATAACTTATTATTTCGCTTTTTTTTGATTATCATCCTGCCACTATTAATAGGACAATTTGCTTCTATCTATTTATTCTATAAAAGACACTGGTATAATGTCTCTTCTAACCATGGAAGGGTCATTGCTGTTGAAGTATCAGAATTAGCGAAAAACATAGCTCAAAATACAATAAATATAGATTCTGGGAGATACTTGAATTTAAAATATTCACTTACTAAATCCTTATCACTCCCTCATTACTATGACTCCAACTTACCTGAGGAGCTTATTATTTTTAAAAAAATACTAAAAGAATATATAAATAATGAGATTAAAATATTGCCTGGCAATAGTAAAAATGTAGAATTATATTTAAACTTAGGAGATAAAATATTAAAAATAGAACTGCCCTATAAATCTTTAATAACACCAACTACCCACTTGTTTGTTTTATGGATAATATTCCTAACAATTTTTATATTAATAATATCTCTGATATTTTCTCGAAATCAGATTAAATCTATCATCGAACTAACCAACTCTATTGAACAATTTGGGTGCGGCGGAAAAAATATATCCTATAAGCCTTCTGGTGCTCAAGAAATTAGACAAGCTGGAAAGTCTTTTTTAAAAATGAAAAATCGTATTGAACAATATAATAAAAAAAGAGCGCAGTTCTTAGCTATGATTTCACATGATCTAAAAACCCCTTTAACTCGTATGAAATTACAAGTCAGTATGATGAAAAAGTCAGAAGAACAAAAAGAACTATTATACGATATTAATAGCATGCATAGCATGATAAACTCTTATCTTAACTTTTTACAAGGAAAAGCAACGCAGCAACTGGCTGAAATTAATGTAAAAACATTTATAACAGAGTACGTTAAAGCAAAATGGCAAAAGGCAAATATTGCTCTTAACATATCATGTAAAAATACTTATATTAAAGCTGACAAACACTCTTTAACTAGAGCTTTTGATAATTTAATTGCTAACTCAATCAGGTATGCTTCTTTGATACAGATTAGTCTACTAACAGAGGGTGATAATGTTATTTTTTTAATAGAAGATAATGGTATTGGTATTAGTGAAAAAGAAAAAAAGTTCGTATTTAAACCATTTTATCGAGCCGATATATCAAGATCTCTTGATAACTCTTCAAGCGTAGGTTTAGGACTTGCAATTACTAAAGAAATAATAGAAAATCATAAGGGAGAAATAACATTAGAAGACAGCATAGAATTAAAAGGCTTGATGGTAAAAATTGTATTACCTAAAATAATTTACTCTGAAAATTATGAATAAAGACATAAACCACATTGCAATTATAATGGATGGTAATGCTCGTTGGGCTAAAACCAATAATAAAACTAAAATTGAAGGACACAAAGCTGGAGCTGAAGCTGCAAAAGCCCTCCTACCACACATACATAAAACTGGCATCAAATACTTAACATTATATGCTTTCTCTTCAGAAAATTGGCTTCGTCCAAAAAATGAAGTCGAATCATTGATAAAATTATTATATTTCTATACTAGTAATGAAGTTGCTATGTTAAGCAAATATAATCTAAAACTCAAAGTTGTTGGAAATTTAAAAAAATTATCGCCAAGCTTGCAAAAAAATCTCAAAGAGGCAGTAGACAAAACAAGACACAACAATGGCCCTACTCTTTGTATAGCTTTCAGCTATGGAAGCAGAATGGAAATAACCGATGCTGTTAATAAAATTATTGATTCCGGAAATAAAAATATTACTGAATCTATGTTCTCAAAATATCTATATGACCCTTCAATGCCTGATGTTGATCTACTAATTAGAACTAGTGGCGTGTCTAGAATTAGCAATTTTTTACTTTGGCAAAGTGCATATGCTGAGTTATATTTTATTGATAAATATTGGCCTGATTTTGATTATACAGACCTAGAAAAGGCTCTATTAGAATATAAAAAACGCTCTAGAAGGTTTGGACAACGGCATGAAGATTAATATAAAACCAAATTATATGTTACGCTTTTTCTCAGCGATAATAATATTTGTAGTATTCGCAATTTCAATATTCTATTACAGAAATATATTTCATGTGATAATTTCACTTGTTGGAGTTGGCATGCTTACAGAATGGTTTTATATGACTAAGTCTAATTTTTATACATCATTATCAGGAATAATAATTATCTTACTTCCAATATCTTCTATATATTTCATTTCTTATACTGATTACTCTGGGTGGATATTATTTACATATTTTTTAGCTATATGGACTGTAGATACAACGGCAATGGTATCAGGAAAATTGATACAAGGTCCAAAACTAGCTCCTAAAATAAGCCCAAATAAAACTATTGCAGGTCTAGTTGGCAGCGCTATTTGCTCAGCAATCGTAATAAACCTAATTATTACCTTCAAATTAAATGAATACCTAGTTGTAGAATCAGGCGTTACGGTTGTGATATATGCAATAATTTTTGCAATAATTTCACAGATGAGTGATTTATTTGTATCTATTTTCAAAAGAAAATTTAAAATAAAAGACACAGGCAATGTAATACCTGGACATGGCGGGTTGCTAGATAGATTTGATAGCATAATACTAACTGCCCCTCTAGTAGCTTATTTTTTAAATAATAAAATTATATTTATATAGATTTTATATGCATAAATTCTTACCAAAAACAAAAAATACTACAAATGTTGTACTGATTGCACTAATATGCTATTTTGTTTTTCACTTAGTTTATGGTGAGCGAGGGGTTATTTCTTATTTTAAATTACAGGCTGAACTTGAAAACAAGCACAATAAACTAGCTGTTTTACGTGGAAAACGCATAGAGATAGAAAATAATACAAAACTGCTTAGAAATGAATCTATGGACCAAGATATGCTGGATGAAAAGATAAGAAATACATTAGGTCTGTCAGATCCAAATGAAAGAGTTATTAAATTAGAAGAAAATTAATGAAAGTAGAAATTTTTAAAAACGATCTCCCAGATGGTTTTATCTTAGAAGGAGATATAGCAATAGACACTGAGACAATGGGATTAAATTTAGAGCGAGATCGACTATGTTTAATTCAACTTAGCAATGGAGATGGTAATGCATATTTCGTACAATTTCTTGATCAAAATTATGCTGCCCCTAATCTAAAAAAATTACTCCTTAGGCCTAATACGGTCAAGATTTTTCATTATGCAAGATTTGACATTGCTGCAATCGATAAATATTTAGGAATTGAGTTAGATAATATTTTTTGTACTAAAGTAGCATCTAAACTAACTCGTACCTACACAAGCTACCACGGATTAAAAGATTTATGTAGAGAAATTCTGCAAATCAATATTTCAAAACAACAACAATCTTCTAATTGGTCGGCCACTACACTGACAGATGAGCAACAAGAATATGCAGCCAAAGACGTAATATATTTGCATTTGCTTCGAGAAAAGCTAACCGAAATGCTACAAGATACTAATCGTTACGACCTAGCAACCAAAATATTTCATTTCTTACCTACTCGCGCTAAAATTGATTTAGCTGGATGGAATGATATAGATATTTTTGCACACCATTAAAATTATACAATTGATTAAAATGACATCACAAATTAGAAGCAATTATTTATCAATTGCTAAAGATAGCATTGGGCAGCAAGCAAGTGCACTTACAAAATTAGCAAACGAAATTACAAATGAATTTGAAGACCTTATAAATGATATATTAAATCTAAAAGGTAGGGTAATTCTTACTGGTATGGGTAAAAGCGGTTATATAGCGCAAAAAATTTCTGCAAGCCTTGCCTCAACTGGCACACCATCATTTTTTATACATCCAGCAGAAGCAAGTCACGGAGACCTTGGAATGATAACAGCTAATGATATGGTAATTATGCTCTCTAACTCAGGCGAAACAAAAGAGTTGTTTGACATGATTAATTATTGTAAATCTATTAATATCAAAATAGCTGCAATCACTATGAATCATGAATCTACCCTTGCACTTAGTAGCGATTTTCCTCTTTTTCTTCCAAATTCTAAAGAAACTTCTTCATCCGTTGCAGCTCCGACTACTTCAGCTTTAATGTCACTCTCTTTAGGCGATGCTATTGTCACTAGTTTAATAGAAGCAAAAAAATTTACTAAAGAGCAGTTTAAAATATTTCATCCAGGCGGAAAAATTGGAACCAGCCTACTCAAAGTTAGTGACGTAATGCATAAAGAAAAAGAAATTCCTATTGTTAGTACAGAAGATTCGTTTGCAAATGTGATATTAACAATGACGCAAAAGAGGCTAGGCTCAACTCTAGTAGTGAATAATGCAGACAAGAAGCTTCAAGGCATCATTACGGATGGGGACATAAGGCGCCATATTGATGATAATGAAGGGTTAAAATCCTTGAAGGCAAAGGATCTAATGAGTGAATCTGCAAATATTATTTCACAAGACAAATTTGCGTCGGATGCGTTAAAAATCATGAATCAATTCTCCATTACTATATTACCAGTATTAGAAAACGATAAGATAGTAGGAGTTTTGCATATTCATGATATATTAAAACACGGAATTGGTGAATGAATAATTTCTATTCATTACAAAAGAAAACAAGATTGGTAAGGTATCTCTGTCTAATTTCAGGGTTACTTGTTATAGGATATACAATTTACGCTTTGCTTATTCAGGGAGAAGACTTTACACAACAGACAAAGCATAAGCAAAATAATTTAAGGGGAAATAAATTTTCCATTGATGCTCACAAACCAATCTTTGAAGGAGTAACAAAAGATAACAAACAATATAAAATTCAGGCAACACGTATTATTAAGAATCAAGAGAATAAATATTTGTTAAAGCAGGTTGTAGGTGAGTGTAGTTTAACTCCAGAAAATAAACTACATCTGAAATCTGAGATGGGGGAATTTGACGATGAAACGAAGCAATTATACTTAGAACATTCTGTAAACGCGTTATATAATCAAATAAACTTTAGTGGCTCCAATATTCATATAGATGTTGAAAACAAAGGCTTTTATACTACTAGCCCTATACATATAATTTATGATAATTGTGAGATAAAAGCAGATAGCATGTCATCAAATAATTTTTCTAATAAAGTCCTACTAAAAGGAAATGTAAAGTCTATAATTTATTTTGAATAAAAAAATATCCTAAGTTCAGTTGGCACAAGAATCATTGTTCCAACTGAACCTAGCTTTTTGCTTTCAATTAAAACAAGCTTATTGATAGTTCTATTTTCATATATTTAGCACATACCTTAAAATATTAACCTTATTAACTTTTTATTAACTTTTATTCGTTACTATAATCATTTGTAGCAGCAAAACTGTTTTTGCTGTTATTAAATTAAACTTGAATTAAAAGGAAATATACTATGACAAATATGGGATTTAATATGGGTTACCTTAGCGATGCACAGCGTAAAATGGGTATTAAAGAAGTTGCAAATCAGTATGATACAGCTATGAAAAATGCACCAAATGCTCAAGGAGGTAATGCTTTTGCTGCTATGGCACAGATAGCAACTCTTAAAACTATGCTACATAACATTATGGATGAGTTGGTTGCCAATAAAATTGCAGAAGCTGAAAAAACTTTAAAAGCTAATTTCAATGAAAAAATGCTTGCAGCAAAAATGGCTGATATGGCTGCTTTTGTAACAGAAGCAATGAATGAAGCAGGAATAGCAGCTGCTGACATTAATGAGTTACAAAAAATAATACAGAATCCAACAGATAATGGACTAGATGCAGAATTTGGTGATGTTCTTGGCGCTCTTGGTCCAGTTCAGTTAGAAATGCTAACATCAGCTGTTGCTTCAGTATTAAATATTGATGCAGGCAATCTAATATCTCTACCTTCATTAAACCCAAATGCACCAGCGCTGCCAGTTGGAGATTTAGAAGGATTAATAGGCGGCGTTATAGCTGGAGTTAAAGGAACTGTAGACGGCATTCTTGGTGGAGGCCTACCAGTAGATGCTGGAATTGTGCAGGATACCGTAGGTGGAGTAGTCAATCAAGTAACAGACTTAGCTGGCGACAATCCTTTAGACGGTGTTGTAGGATCAATACTGTAAGCCTAACCCAATAATATATTATTTAAATTTTTATTATATTTTTAACCTCAAGAAAACTTTAAGTCGCTTATCTTTTTCTTGAGGTTATTTTTTTACTTTTATATTTCTATAAATCAATTAATTATCAGACATAAAGTCATAATAATCTGGATCATCACCAATAACACTTGGCACCAACATAGGAAGAAAGCATTTTACATCGTCTGCTATCTCATTTCTCATACCCATAGGATAGTCCGTATCCAAAGCTCCAATGTTTGCTTCAAGAGCACCTAGAGTAAGCTGCACAAGTAGCTCACTTGCTGTAGGATACAGTGAATTCGTTTCATTCTTTATATAATAATCAAGTTTATTGATTTTTTGTTGAAGATTTGCATAGAGCTGACGATGTTGCTCTTGCACACTTGGACGAACAATTACATATTGAGTAGGAGCTTGACTTAGCTGACTAGTAAAATCTTGAAGTTCTGGTTGATCTACTGAAGAATCTGACATTGTACTGTCTCCATCACCATCTTCAGAGGATGGTATTATATCACTGCAATCATCTTCAATATTTTTATAGTATAGCCTTTTAGTTACCTCTTGTAAAAGCTCATATGTAGTTCCTACTTCTTGAATAAAGTGAGACAAGTCAACTTGAAAAGTATCATTATGCTCTATCACATTTTGAAGAATCATTAAACTTTCAGGGTTGTCTTGTAAAAAACCTTTTAACTCTAATAGATTTCGACATTGAAAAACTATAGTATCGAGAATTTCTTTTACGTCTATTTTTGTAAAATTTTTCTCTCTTATTACATTTTCAATTCTTGTGTAGCATTCTCCTGCGTCTGTATTTTCATCTAAAGAAGAAAGCTCAAGGCAAATAGGTGCTATAATATTTGCAAGCTTGGAACTTGGAAGAAGTTGAAGTACGAATAATTTACTAGTTATATCTGAATCTTGGACTCTAAAATAAAACTCCCATTCTTCAATTGTTTTAATATTTTCAGGTAATGAATGCTCAATATTATTAACAGCTTCAAAAAATATTTGATATTTATTTTCTTCTTCGCCTATTGTTTTATTACAAAAATTATTAATATTATAGCCTGGTGTTATAGCACCAAGAGATTGAACATTTGCTTCTAATTCTTTTGTAAATTTATACATGCCCAAAGGAGTACACTTAATTAAGTCAGAAAATGTAGTAAGAATATTATGATGTTCTGGCAATTTAGCTATAATATACTCTAATGAGATTAAGTGTTCTGGTTTAGATCCTAATTTATTTCTAAACTCAATAAGGTTAGAGCAACCAGAAAAAATATCTCTTACAATACAGTCCATTTCACCCGATGTGAATGATTTATTGAGAATAAGATTCACGATATCAACGCTATAATTAATATTAAGGGTTTGTTTAAATGTTCTTATGTTTTGATCTAATTGATCTACAATTTTGTAGAATGTATTTAGGTCTTTATCACTCAAAGCTTTTATTTGAAAAAAAGTATTTGAGTTTTCTTTGAAGTAATCATTTAGAGTTACTAAAGTAAGACCTTTAGGAATAAACTTTGATATATTACTACTCACCTCTTGAAGCGCAGATCCTTTCATTTTGTTAATTTTTGTTAAGTTAAATGAAATACTCTATAACAGAGTAGTTAATTTTTGTCAACCAATAATTAATTCTAGAAAAATATTATGACGTTTTTAATAGAACTATTGCAAACAATAAATCTTCGGCTACCTCCTGCAGGTAATCAAATCGTCCTGAAGCACCTTGATGACCAAAATTCATATTAGTTTTAAATATGAGCGCGTTATTGTCAGTTTTAAATTCTCTTAGTTTTGCTACCCATTTTGCTGCTTCCCAGTATCCAACTCTTGGGTCTGACAACCCTACAGTAACTAAAACATGAGGGTAGTTTTGAGCCTTGATATTTTCGTACGGAGAATATGATTTTATATAATCAAAATATTTTTCTTCTTTTGGGTTACCCCACTCCTTAAATTCTCCAGGCGTAAGTGGCAATTTTTCATCCAACATAGTGTTAAGTACATCTACAAATGGTACATGCGCTATTGCAGCTCGAAATAATTGCGGACATTCGTTAATTACATTACCAATCAACATACCTCCCGCGCTACCGCCAGCAATAATAATATTTCCGACTTTGGTATATTTTTCTTTACAAAGGACTTTTGCAGCTACAATAAAATCAGAAAATGTGGATTTTTTTGTTAAAAATTTTGCTGACTCATACCAATCACGGCCTAAATCATCACCTCCTCTAATATGCGCTATAGCAAAAACAAAACCTCTATCAATTAATGAAATAGCACTATTTCTAAAGGACGGGTCTATTGCAATGCCATAAGAACCATAGCCATATAAATATAAAGGATTAGATCCATCTTTGTTGAATAATGATTTCTTGTAAACTAAACTTATTGGCACTTTTACATTGTCATACTCAGCAAATATCCTTTCAACTTGATATTCTTCAGAATTAAACCCACTAGGTATCTCTTGTATTTTTAAAACACTCATCTTGCTGGAAGCAAAGTCATATTGATATATAGTTTTAGGACGCGATAGTGATGAATAATTAACCCTGATATCATTTTCAAAAAAGTTTGTTGTGTAAATGCTCGCTGTGTAAGCAGCGTCAGGAAATGTAACTGATTTTTCCTTTTGGTTTTTTTTATCAAGAACAACAAGATTCGGTAGACCTTTATAACGATAATTTAGCAACATAAAATCTTTTGTTACCGAAAAACTGGAGAGATACTTTTCAGTAGTATGAGCTATATATTCTTCCCAAGAAAAAGATTCATTAGAACGCAAAATACAAAAATTCTGAGCGTTTTCATTGGTTTTAAGATAAAAATATGTTCCGTCGTGATCAATGCTATATCTAACGTCTTTTTTCTTAGGTTTTATTAATTTGGGAGATAAATCTAAGTTATTTTTTACGTCAATATAATGCAAAGAATTACGATCATATCCTCCAGACTTAATGAATAAAAAATTCTTACTAGAAGATTTATAAATATTGACAGAAAATAAATGATCTTCTTCTTTAAAGATCAGCTTATCATCAGCATTTGTATCACCTAATTTATGAAACTGCACCCTGCTGCAACGCCACTCTTTCTCTAGAGGATTATAAAAAAAACCGGACTGATTTTCATGCCAAATGACAGTGCCAGAAGTTCCTGGTATTTCATCTTTTAAAAAAACTTTCTTTTTTAAATCATATATTTTAATCGTATATCTTTCATCACCTGCAAAATCCACCGAGTAAGCCATTAGATTGTGGTCAGGGCTTATTGATATTTCTCCTATAGATGTAAATTTCTTACCTTTAGCTATTTCATTGACATCCAAAATTATAACCTCTTCCCCTTTAGAGCTACCCTCTTTTCTACAATAAATTGGATATTCCAATGATTCTTCTGTTCTGTGATAATAGTAATAATTATCTTTTTTAACGTAAGTTGAATGGTCAGAAAGCTTGATACGAGATTTTAATTCCTCTACCAACTCGTTCTTTAAATTAGCAAAAGGCTTCATAAAATTATGAAAATAATCATTCTCAGCTTGTAAATGGTTTAAAATATTTTCTTCATCAACTTTTTCAGGCCATCTGCTTGAACGCATCCAGTGGTAATCATCCTCTATTAATTTATTATTGACTAAAAAATTATGTTTTGCCTTTTTTGCTACAGGAGGCATAATATTATCCCAATGGTTCATAAAGATTGCAATGTTTAAGTTATGTCATGACTGTAGCCATACTATATCTTAAAACGAATTTTATCAAGGTTCTTATATGAAAAAACTCACGCCAAGCTGAGAAAGTCGTCCCGGGCTTGAGTAAGGACGCCTCGGGCTTGAGGACCACGAGTCTGCATACTTCAATGGCAACAAGCAAGTCTTCCCGGGCTTGATCCATAACCTAACTAATTCTGCCCTATTCCTTAACGTTGGATCCGCCAGACGAGTTCAGGACGACGCGAGGGATTCAGGAGGAGGATGACTTGCGTGGCTTGATGACGAGGGGTTTGAGGGCTATCTATAACTCTCTATTTTTGCTAAGCAGATTTTTTCCGTAACGTTTTTTAGTTTTTCCACTCTTTCAGTTAAATAGTTTAGTTGCTCTTCAGTAATTTTATAGTTTTTATTATAACGCACCTCAACATATGCATCTCGAAGTAATTCAAAGCATTTTGTTTGCTGGGGCGTATCAAAATGGAAGATTTTTAATAAATCTTCGTGGTAGCTATTTACCATACCTTTCAATTTTTTAATATCATGTGTTTTTGGCTTATAACCACTAAATACCAATAATATTGCATTGTAAAAACTTTCTGTTGATTGATGAAGATTAAATGCAGTAATGGCAAGCTGTTTTTTTTCAAAAGTATAAAAATGTACACCTAAAAATTCAGTTCCTCTATTATGCCAGTAGTTGTAGTCATCTTGTGCAATTTTTCTGACTTCGTCTTTATCTAATTCAGCTGGCTCTGATAATTCATGAGTTTTGCTATCATAAAGCAAAATGCCTTCTTTTTTTATATCTGAGAAAAAATATTGCCCTACTCGAAGCTGTTCATTAACTGTACCTATTGGTTCAATTATAATGGTTACCCATGGGTCACGTTCTAACTGTTTTTCTTCCAATTTTTTAGCTATTTTATATTCCATATTAATTGCTTTGGTATGAGAATATTTCCCTTTTTTTAGAATAATCAAAATATCAAGGTCACTTTCATAGCTATAGGTAATGTGACCTTCCATATACATATCCTTAATCCAGTCGCCCCTTGCATAACTGCCAAATAAAATAATTTTGTCAATTTCACCCTGGCTAACTGCTAAAATTTTGCTTTTGATTAAGCCAAGCTTGTTCTTAATATGCTGAGAGTTTTTTGGTAATTCTGTTTTCATAAATAATCATTTTATAAATATTCAAGTTATAATGAATCGCCTTTCTTAAATATCACTATCACTTCAATAACAAACTTCTTTGGTTTCGTTAACGCAATTATTAAATTTCAGAATTTCTACACAATATAGTCTGTATTTTCTATATTATCCCCTGAAGTTTTTTGTTCAAAGAGGGAGTTTTCATTATTTAAATCTTGGATATGAGAGTCAATTTTTGACATTTCATTAGAAAAATTATCACTGTTAGTTAAATCACTATATATATTGAAAGATTTTTGATAACAATCTAATGCTCTTTTATTATCACCAGTTTTTTTGTACTGGCGAGCGACAGAAGAAAACGCACTTGCAAGATTAGGGTGATCATTATCTGGATATAATTTTTTAAATGTTTCTAGGGATTCAATTCTGCATTTTAAGGCCTCCTCATGATTTCCTAACTTAGCATGAATAAAACCCAAATTAGAAAAAGATTTTGCAATATCAGAGTGCTCCTTTTTGTGAATTAAGTTAAATTTTTCCATAGCTTGAAGGCAGTAATCCATGGCATTTTTATAATCTTTTAACTTAGAATATCCTACACTGATGTTGGACAAACACCTTGCAATATTAATGCTATTGGTTTTAAAATCGAAATCGCAGCTTTTAGTATTTGGACTTTGCATTATTTTTAAAGCCGCAAAGTGCCATTCCAAAGAGTTGTCATTATATCCCAACTTTGTGCATTCAACCCCTACACTGCTCAAATAACTTGCAACATTGAAATGATCATTGCCATAAATATTTTGCATTATTTCCACAGCTTTGAGCTTATATTGCAAAGCTTCATGATTGTGCCCTAATCTTGAATATTCAACAGCTGCATTACTTAAAGAGGTTGCAACAGAAGGATGATTTTCGTCATGAAGAGTGACGTTTAGGGTTAATGAATAATTAAAGTATTTTAAAGCCTTTCGATAATCAGCCAATACATTATCACTATAAGCTCCCATTTTATCATACAAATCACCTAAGTCCTCAACAAAATTTTTGTTTTCCAGAGACGTTTGATTGAAATCTATTTGATCTAGAACTTCAATTGCTTTGCCATATAAATCATAATACTTACTTCTTTGCCCAAACGGAATATCTTGAATTTCAGGCAATAGCATATTCCATGACTTAATAGTGATTGGCAAGTTAGTTATTTTCTTAGTCATGCTATAGTTTAAATTTATATCTTGGTTATACCCTCAACTATCGTACACTAAATTTAAAATTTATTAATGTCAACCATAAACAATAAATTATACTATACGTTTCCACCTTAAATTATATATAAAATAAACTGTTTATGGTAGATAGATTTGTGTGAAATTTGGAATATACCTAGAAAAAATAAGCTTTAAAGAAGAATCAATTAAAATCAAAAACAAATAAAAAATTAGGCAACCAAATAAATTAGCTGCCCAAGTTTTAATCTTCCATTCTCTTTCTGCGATTATTTTTTCTTATGCGACGATCAGACTCTTGTTTTTCGCGCACTTTCTTTACAGAAGGTGGCTCATGAAAACGAGACATTTTCATTTTACGAAAAACTAGCTCTCTTTGCATCTTGCGTTTAAGATCCTTGATAGCCTTTTCAGAATTTTCGCCTATCACTCTAACATGCACTGCCATTAAATTACCCCCTTAAGGTTGGCTTTTAAGTTGTAATAAGCTACCATTATCTATATAATACTAAACTTGTCAAGAAAAGCTTTGAAAATAATGCATGAGATTGGAGAAAAATACAACGACTTAAAGAAGCAAACTATTTTGCACTTTTTGGATCTGCTAGAAAATGATGATAGTGTAGATAGGATATCGCCCAGGATGCTTGAAGCAGTTGGGGCTAAAATGCAAATAGACCCAAACTATTATAGCATTTTATTTCCAAAAGGAATAAGTGAAATAATGACTAATCTTTCAGATTATCTCGATCAAAAGATTTTATTAGCTAACAAGCAAGAAAAAGCCAATAAAAAGTCTATCCGAGGTAAAATCAAATCAGCTTTGGAGCTAAGAATTATTGACTCCACTAGCTTAAAAGCACAAAGAAAAATTGTATCTTATTTTTCCGAAATAAAAAATTTTGATATAAATCTCAAAGCCTCTCTAAAAACTTGCAATGTTATTTGGCAATATGCGGGCGATGAGTCAACTGACTTTAATTACTATACTAAAAGAGGCCTGCTTCTTACAGTATATAAACGCGCTATTAATTTTTATCTGAAAGATAATTCAAAAGACTATACTCAAACGCGTCAATTTATACAAAATGCTCTTGATAATATTGTTAATATTGCTAGTTTAAAAGGCAAAATAAAATCACTTAAAAAGGAAGATATCCCGATAATTCGATTATTTTCCTAGTATAAAACATTATTTGATATAAACACATGAATAAAAACAAATATTACCCTGATGTATCTTCAAACACTAGCTTTCCTGAAATTGAAAAAAAAGTCCTCTCATATTGGAAAGACAGTAATATCTTTCAACGCTCAATCGACAATAGAAAAGTAACATTCCAAGATCGAAATAAGGAATTTGTGTTTTACGATGGTCCGCCATTTGCAAATGGATTGCCTCACTATGGGCACTTATTAACAGGTTTTATAAAAGACACTTATGCAAGATACCAAACACTTAACGGTAAAAAAGTAGAAAGAAAATTTGGCTGGGATTGCCACGGTCTTCCAGCTGAAATGGCCGCTGAAAAAGAACTTGGATTTTCAGGCAGAATAGCAATAACAGAATACGGCGTTGATAAATTCAACAAACATTGTCGTAAGTCTGTAATGAAATATTCAAGCGAATGGGAAAAATATGTTACACGTCAAGCTCGCTGGGTAGATTTTGAAAACTCATACAAGACTATGGACAAGAGCTATATGGAATCTGTCTTGTGGGCTTTTGATGAGTTATATAAAAAGGGACTAGTCTATGAGTCGATGCGAGTAATGCCATATTCTTGGGCATGTGAGACACCCTTATCTAATTTTGAAACTAGATTAGATAACTCCTACAGACAAAGAGCTGATAAATCGGTTACCGTTAGTTTCAACTTAAAACACAAACCAGCAAATGCACCAAATGGCTTAAAGGAATATAAAATCATGGCATGGACTACAACCCCATGGACTTTACCCTCTAACCTTGCATTAGCAGTGAGTCCCGACATGAACTATAGTTGCGTTATCAAGGAGGATACATGCTATATACTAGCATCGTTTTCATTAAATAATTATAGAAAAGAACTTTCAATTTCAAATGAAGATACAAAATTTACTCAAATATCAGGCAAAGAGCTTATAGGGCTTGAATATAAACCTTTATTTGAATATTTTGAAAATCACCCCAATGCCTTTCAAATCTTAAGTGGAGATTTTGTTGTAGAAGGTGATGGAACAGGGATAGTACACATCGCACCTGGGTTTGGTGAAGATGATCAAATTTTATGCTCTAAACATAACATAAACCTTGTTTGCCCTGTTGATAATGCTGGCAAATTCACTTATGAAGTAAAAGATTTTGATGGTATGCAAGTCTTTGAAGCAAATGACCCCATTATCATAAAACTAAAAAAACAAGGGAATTGGATTAAAACAGAACAGTATATTCACAACTACCCTCATTGCTGGAGGACTGATACACCACTTATATATAAAGCAGTACCTTCATGGTATGTTAAAGTTACTGAATTTAAAGGTAGAATGGTCGAGCTAAACCAACAAATTAACTGGATTCCATCACACGTAAAAGATGGTTTATTTGGCAAATGGCTCGAAAATGCTAGAGATTGGTCAATTAGCCGAAATAGGTTCTGGGGCACCCCTATTCCAGTATGGAAATCTGATAACCCAAAATACCCCAGAATTGATGTATATGGTTCAATAAAAGAACTGCAGGAAGATTTTGAAATAGAAATTACAGACCTACATAAAGAACATGTTGATAAATTGGTAAGGCCAAACCCAGATGACCCTACGGGCAAATCTATGATGCGCAGAGTAGAAGATGTTTTTGATTGCTGGTTTGAAAGCGGCTCAATGCCTTATGCACAGGTTCATTACCCTTTTGAAAATAAAGAATGGTTTGAAACACACTTCCCTGCAGATTTTATTGTGGAATATTCAGCACAAACAAGAGGTTGGTTTTATACTTTAATGGTACTCGGAACTGCACTTTTTGACCGCCCTCCTTTTTTAAATTGTATATGCCACGGTGTAATATTAGATTCCTCCGGACAAAAACTTTCCAAAAGACTGAATAATTACGCAGATCCAATAGAATTATTTAATAAATACGGCTCTGATGCTCTAAGAGTAACAATGCTTTCTTCTACTGTAATAAAAGGCCAAGAGCTATTAATAGATAAAGATGGCAAAATGGTATTTGATCAGCTAAGGCTTTTTATCAAACCGATCTGGAATGCTTATCATTTTTTCTGTTTATATGCTAACATTGACAATGTAAAAGCAGAGATCAAATTTGATTTTATTAATCCTCTTGATCAGTACATTATATCTAAACTTAAAATTACCATAGACCAAATTAAAATACATATGGATTCTTTTGACAGCCAAGGTGCTTATCAAGCTATCACAGAGTTTTTTGAAATATTGAATAATTGGTATATACGAAGAAGTAGACCACGTTTTTGGCAATCTGAAAAAAACAAAGGAAAAACAGACGCTTACAATGCACTTTTTACATGCTTGGTAACAATTATGAAAGCGGCATCTTCTCTTTTGCCATTAATTTCTGAACATATATATAGAAACTTAACCCTAGAAGAAAGTGTACATCTAACGAATTATCCAACTATAGATAAGATATATTTAAAACCAGAGCTAGTGAAAACTATGGAAAATGTGATGGATATATGTAATGCAAGCCTGTTTGTTAGAAACGAAGAAAATATTAGAGTAAGACAACCAATATCAAAAATCACTATCATTACTAAGCAGAATTTAAATCTTGAAAACTTTACAACAATAATTCAAGAAGAAATTAATGTTAAGGAAGTTATCTACAGCAATAATTTATCTGAATATGCTGATGAAAAATTAGTAATTAATTTTCCTATCCTTGGAAAAAGGCTTCCCAGTAAAATGAAAGATATTATTATCGCATCAAAACAAAGAAAGTGGAAATATGAAGATAACAAGCTAAGCATAGCAAACGAAATCCTAAAAGAAGATGAATACTCTTTTACTCTAAAGCCAAGAACTAAAAAAGGAGCAGGTTCTCTGTCATCTAACCAAGGCATAGTTATCCTAGACCTTAATCTGACCAAAGAACTAAAACAAGAAGGAATAGCGCGTGATGTTATAAGACTAGTGCAGCAGGCAAGAAAAGATGCCGGGTTGGAGGTATCCAGCCATATTAAGTTAGAGTTATTGACTAAAAACGATAATTTCAAAGAGTCTGTATTGTTATATTCTGATTTAATAGAAGAACAAACTTTGAGTAATTTCAATAATATAACAAATCCATGCTACTCAACTGAGGCGGTATTGTTAGGAGAAAAAATTGTAATAAAGATATTGTAGATTACATTGAAATAGAATGATTTTCTAGTTTATCTTTGGCAATTTATTTATCATCTTATTTTCCTCAAATGGAGCAGCATTGCAGGAGAAATAAGACAATAACTAAATCACAAAATATTTTCTATAAAATACTCCTATTCCAATCTAATCTACAATAAANGAAAGCTTAAGCTGAATGAGACTGAGATACAGTGCCATATTGCATTTACAATATATTGGTAGAACTTTGATAAATCAGGCTCCCACCCAGAGGGAATTTTTAGTATAACCATTTCTCATATATATAATTAGAGATTCGTATTTCAAGGTGGGGCTGCGGAGTGTATATAAATACTCGAGCACAGCTGAGTCCTGCAAAATGCGGATATATAATTATATATATGGGAAATGATATTAGCTTTTATCTTTTGATAACTTACTCTTAACAGACGGCGATAAAGCTATATTCAATTCTCTCAATTGGTGGGTACTAACATAATTTGGAGCTTTCATTAAAAGATCTTCGGCTTGCTGATTCATTGGAAATGCAATTACTTCACGGATATTTACAGCTTCAGCAATGAGCATTACGATACGATCAATACCAGGAGCAATCCCTCCATGCGGAGGTGCGCCATATTTAAAAGCATTAATCATACCACCAAATTCTTTTTCAACCATCTCTTGACTATACCCAGCAATTTCAAAAGCCTTATACATTAGTTCCGGTTTATGGTTTCTTATAGCACCACTAGATAATTCTACTCCATTGCAAACTATATCATATTGATAAGCTTTAATATCTAGTAATTCTTCCTGATTTTGAGCTTTATTTAGAGCTTCTAAACCACCTTGCGGCATTGAAAACGGATTATGGCTAAAATCAATCTTATTAGTCTCTTCATTAAGCTCAAAAAATGGAAATTCTGTAATCCAACAAAATTCAAAACTATCTTTCTTTACAAGATCAAGATCTTCCCCTAATTTCGTCCTAACCTTACCAGCTATTTTTACTGCATCAGGCTCGCTACCACAAGAGAAAAATACAGCATCTGTTTTGGCTAGTTTTGCCAAATTTTGTAGCGTATCTAGTTCTTCATCATTAAGAAATTTTGCAATTGGACCTTTAGCGCCTTCATTCTCTGAAAACTGAACATAACCGAGCCCTTTAGCCCCTTCATTAATAGCGAACTTAGTCATTTCATCAAAAAATTTCCTGGGCTTTAAACCAGCCCCAGGAGCAGGTACTGCCCTAACTACACTACCATTTTTTATTGCGTTACTAAACAATGAAAATCTTGATCCAGAAAAAACCTCTGTAACATCTACTATCTCTATTGGGTTACGCAGATCTGGTTTATCTGAACCATATTTATACATTGCTTCAGTATAAGGAATACGTTTAAATGGCGGTTTGGAAACTTTTTTAGAGCTAAACTTTGTAAATACATCATACATTATCGGCTCAATAGCAGAAAATACATCTTCTTGAGTTACAAAAGCCATTTCTATGTCAAGCTGATAAAACTCACCTGGTGATCTATCAGCCCTTGCGTCTTCATCACGAAAACAAGGCGCTATCTGAAAATATTTATCGAATCCTGAAATCATTAGCATTTGCTTAAACTGCTGAGGAGCTTGTGGCAATGCATAAAATTTTCCCGGATGAAGCCTACTTGGAACTAAAAAATCTCTTGCTCCTTCTGGAGAGCTAGCAGTCAAAATTGGAGTTTGAAACTCGTCAAACCCCGATTCATGCATTTTATTACGTAAGTGTGCTATAATTTTTGAACGTAACATGATGTTATCATGAAGGGTTTTTCTCCTCAAATCTAAAAAACGATATTTTAATCTTGTCTCTTCTGGAGAATCCTGCTCACAGTTATTTACTACCATTGGTAACATTTCGGCTTCTGACTCTAGGTGATAGGTTTTAGCTATTACTTCTATTTTTCCTGTGTCCATTGAAGAATTTACAGTTTCCTTATCTCTTGCAACTACCTCACCTTCTACTGTAATGACACTTTCATAACGCAAATAACTGGCTCTATTCTTTAAATCTAAATCTTGATCATTAAAAACTAATTGCGTTATCCCATAATGATCTCTAATATCTATGAATAATAAATTACCATGATCTCGGCGCCTATGTACCCAACCTGACAATTTTACTTTTTCTCCAACGTGCTCTATATTTAGTTCATTACAATTATGGGTCCTGAATCTATGCATGGTATCTTCGATTATTCCTTTTTCTTTATTCTGCTAACTTTATACAGAAAATGCGAATTTATAGCAATTAAAAATTAACAACAATGCATATTATAAACACACAAAAAGAGTTCGATGAGCTGTGCACAAAGCTGCTTTCAGAAAAAGTAGTTTGTATTGATACAGAATTTTGCAGAAGGAACACCTATTATGCAGTCTTGAGCCTAATTCAGATTGCTACTTTTAAAGACCGATTTATTGTTGATGTTTTATCTGGAATTGATATAAGCGCCTTTAAGCAAATATTATTAAATGAATCGGTGTGTAAAGTGTTACATGCACCAGACCAAGACCTTGATATCTTTTTGCATATATTCAACACACTTCCTAAAAATCTTTTTGACACCCAAATAGCTGCGAATATTTTAGGTTTTGGAGACATGATGAGCTATGCAAATCTGTGTAAAAAAGTATTAAATGTCAACCTTGATAAGTCAATGCAGAAAGCAAATTGGCTTGACAGGCCACTTACTAATAATCTATTAAACTATGCGGTTAAAGATGTAGAGTTCTTACCGCAACTTTATAAAAACTTATTGGGCGCAATTAATGCACATAATTTATTTGCTAACTACCAACAACACCTTAAAAAATTGCTGTCAATATCTAGCTATAAAATTAATCTAGATAAGGTTTTTAAGAAAGCTGGAGTGATAGATCAATCAGATCAATTTAAGGAAGAGTTTGGGCATTTTATTATGCTACGCGAAGAATGCGCGCAACAACTCAATATACCAAGAGGAAGATGTGCAAGTGAAAATTTGTTGCTAAGGTTATACGAAATGCTGCCTGTTAATGAAACCGAGCTACTATCAGCATGCAATGAACGCACAACATTAATGAAACAACCTTTTAAAACGAAATTGCTTGAATTATGTTCTGCGCTCTATAAAAAACACAATAACTGCTAATTAAGTTATTATAACTAATATTTTATTCTTACGCTTCTGTTGGATCATTTTCCTCTCCAGATAGCACGCTATTATCTTCTGAGTTGTTTAGATTATCATTAGGTACATTATCTTCTTTATCCTCTTCTATATTCTTTTTGTTATTACGAGAGGTAAATATCCCAAGTGCTGGACCTATGATATAGCTAAAAATGCTTACAATTCCAGACTTTATATTTGTGATAATGCCAGGACTTTTTTTAACACCTAAATCATCATTAAATATTTGTTTTTTCTCTAAATTCTCTGAGTCTAATGAATTATTGTTTTTATTCTCTGTTTTCTTATCAAGAACTAAGCCATCATTCGATGACTTTTCGTCGGATTGTTCGTTATTTTTCGTATTTATCGCGCCTGTAATAGTCTTTTCCAAATCATCAAGATTATTCTTAGGTAAATTACCATCCTGTGACTTTGTTATAATTCCTTGCTTACTGTTGCTATCATTGCTATTTTCTCTCATATTTTTTCTCATTCTAAATTAATTAATACATGAGAATAATGTTATTTCAATTATTGATTGAAATCAAGTACGGTTACGATTTTTTTATAAAATTACACTCAAATGAATTTAATTGATAACGCGTGCAACCCGCTTGAGAATTCTTCTTTTAGTAATTCATTGATCATTCGGTGTTTTTGAATTTTAGTTTTACCGTCCAAAGTACTAGCGGATAATTTTATTAAAAAATGCGTTTCTGTTTGATTATTATCTACACCCGCATGACCTATATGTAGTGCACTTTGGTCAAGAATTTCTAAAAAATGTGGATTCAATACAGCAAGTTTTTTCTTTATTCTTTCTTTTCTGCTCATATTAGTTATGTTAATGATATTTTACTCTATTATTGTAGACGTCTAAAACAAAGGTGGTATTATATACCATAGCCATTTCTATAAGCAAGCGCTATGAAACAATTACAGCAAGAGATTGATCGAATTAAAAATGGAATTATATTAGAGATCAAGCTTTTAAATACTAGTGAGTTAGAAATTTTAATTGGTAATAACAAAACAATAGCTGATAAATTTTATCACCTTGTTTCTTCGATATGTAACCAACACGAGGATAAAAGTGCTATTTCTATGCATGATGGAATCAATCGTTATACGATTTATATCATACTAAATAATAGTTTATTAAATAGTTCAAATGATATAGTCCATGAACTATACTCAAAACTACACTTTTATATTGATAGAGAATATCCTGAAAGCTATTTCGCTTGTTCTATTGGAAGCATAAAATTTAATGGCATAGATAATAATATTGATAGCATTTTGCCAAAACTTAATTACTGCATGAGGCCATCAAATAATTATAGTTTTTTTCATGAATATAACGATAATTCAATTAACTATGATTATATAAAGCAAAGTAATTCTAATCTAAACTTACTTAAAAATGCATTATTAAACAAAAAGGCAAAATTTTTGTACCAACCTGTTGTAAATAGCAAAACTAGAGAGATAGAATATTATGAATGTCTACTGCGCATCCCATCGAACGAACCGGGAAGATATATATCTGTTGGCTCTATGGTAGAAGAAGCTGAAAATAAAGGTTTAATATACCTGGTGGATATATATGCAATTGAAATGTCAATTAAAAAACTTAAAGAAAATCAAAATCTTCGCTTATCTGTAAATATTTCTAATGCAGGCATATTAAATAAAAAATTACTTAACAAAATTGAATCGTTGCTCAAAAAAGAGCCTGATGTTGGCTCAAGGTTAATTATTGAAATTACAGAAACGTCATCTAATAAAGATTTCAGAGCAACAAAATATTTTATTAACAGAATGCGTTCTTACGGGTGCCTAGTTGCATTGGATGATTTTGGCTCTGGATTTACATCGCTGCAGCAATTACTAAAATTGCCGGTTGATATTATAAAAATAGACGGAAGCTACGTAAAAGATATATTAGAAAACGATAGACACAAATCTTTTGTTGAGGCGCTAATCAATCTGTCACACGATTTAGGAATAAAAATTGTCGCTGAATTTGTAGAAAATAAAGAAATCATGGAATGTTTATTAGATATGAAAATCGATAACATGCAGGGTAACTTTTTTTCAGCACCGCGCGATTTACCATAAATCAAAAAATATTCCATTATTAATAGAAACGTTCTTACGTGCATTACACACACCTCTTAGTGCTATTGTAGATTACATTGAAATAGAACGATTTTCTAGTTTATCTTTGGCAATTTATCTATCATCTTATTTTCCTCAAATGGAGCAGCATTGCAGGAGAAATAAGACAATAACTAAATCACAAAATATTTTCTATAAAATACTCCTATTCCAATCTAATCTACAATATATTTTACTACTTCTGTTATGCCAGTGATACTGTGTTAACAAAATCAGACTTTTTATACAATTGTGTAAAAGTTCAGAGAGGTATGAGACGAATAGGTTTAAAAAAAAGAATTCTTTTCGGAGCCGCCCTCGCAAGAAATTGTGGCGGATACGAAAATAGAGAATTCTTTTAGGAGAGCCTTTAAAAAAAGAAAAAAGCCTCTAGGATAAGTTTTATCAAGAAATAAAATCCAAGGAGGCTTTTATGCAAATGTTTGGTCTGCACAAGAACATTTATAAATTAGCAAGATACGCTTGTACAGTAGAAATTAAAGGAAAATACGTTAAAGAACGTCATAAGTTGCTTGGAGACTGGGAATTACTGAAGTCTCGAGGAGTTCCTGATTCTGAGATAGCAANAAATAGTCAGGAGTACCATTGGATTCTGTAATTATTTTGTTAAGCTGTGATTTTGTCTTTAATACAGACAGATGTTTAGTGTCATTATTGTCTAATAATTTTTTTTCATTATTTAATTCCAACTTATGTGTAAAAGTTCAGAGAGGTATGAGACGAAGTAGGTTTTAAAAAAAGAATTCTTTTCGGAGCTGCCCTCGCCAGAAATTGTGGCGGATACGAAAATAGAGAATTCTTTTAGGAGAGCCTTTAAAAAAATAAAAAAACCTATAAAATAAGTTTTATCAAAAAATAAAAAACAAATAGTCTTTTATGAAAATGTTTAGTCTGAAAAAGAACATTTATAAATTATCAAGATACGATTGTACAGTAGAAATTAAAGAAAAATACGTTAAAGAGTCATAAGTTGCTTGGAGACTGGGAATTACTGAAGTCTCGAGGAGTGCCTGATTCTGAGATAGCAAGAATAACGGGCATAAGCAGAGCTACATATTATCGTCGCAAGCAAGCGATATCAAAGCATGGTATTGCTGGTCTAAAAAAGCGCAGTTCAAGGCCGAAAAACCTACGCAAGAGCAAAATTCCTCAGATAGCAATAGATCGTATTTTATTGATCCGTAAGGAAAACCCAACATACGGTAAAGCAAAAATAACTGTTATTTTACGCAGGGACTTTGACATTCATTTATCAGAAAGCTCGGTAGGCAGGGAGCTTACAAAGCTTATTGCAGCAGG
The DNA here is from genome assembly GCA_030036605.1 of Candidatus Megaera endosymbiont of Nemacystus decipiens. Classification (GTDB taxonomy): domain Bacteria; phylum Pseudomonadota; class Alphaproteobacteria; order Rickettsiales; family Rickettsiaceae; genus Megaera_A. Next base: position 182,485 of record DAOTRE010000001.1, read on the forward strand.
TAAAATCACTAAATCAGCCTCAGCTGCACGGGTCAAGAGAAAGAGAAAATTTGTGCATCACGCAAAAAAATGGAAGTATGGTATGAAGGCAGGAGAACCAGGGCAGCTCGTACAAATAGACCATATGAGCGTACGTAAACATGAGGTTAATATGAAGGAATTTCGCGCTTGGGATCCTGTGACCAAGACAATAGTTGCTGATATTGTTAGCAACGCAACCAGCGCAGCTGCTGCTAAGTTCCTTCAGAAAGTGATAAAAGAAATGCCGTTTAAGATCAAATCCGTTCAAGTTGATGGAGGCTCTGAGTTTATGAAAAACTTTGAAAATGAATGTCAAAAACTAGGCGTAGAGCTCTTTGTATTACCTCCAAGTAGACCACAATGGAATGGTGGAGTTGAGCGTGGTAACAGAATCTTTAGAGAAGAGTTTTATGCAAGAAATGATCTGCAGGCTGAATCTTTAGGCGAGTTTAAACGTGAGCTACAAAGGGCTGTAACAAAATACAATACTTACAGACCACATTTTAGCTTGAATGGACTCACTCCTCTACAGTATACTAACCAAATCCTAGACGCATAATTCTGTCTCAAAGGTATTGAACCTATACAATGCGTAAATAAGCCTTGACAGGCTCCTGTTTTTCTTTTACATTACGCACGCAGGCCACATGAAAAAGGTGTAATCGCAAAAAATGCACCCGTAGCTCAATTGGATAGAGCACCTGACTACGGATCAGGAGGTTAAGGGTTCGACTCCTTTCGGGTGCGCCATCTTGCCAAAGGTACATACCGAAGACATAGCTAACAGATTATTCTTGGCACATAGGCAGGAAATTTCACAACAAAAGAATTGTCGTTGGTTCTACTCTAGAAGTGTCCATATCAAAATACCCCAACTAATAGTTAGGCTAGGTGTGCAGTCCTAAGAACTGATGATTAGGCCCTGAAATTCTTTGATTTTGTTAATGTGTTATAAACCTACACAGCAATGACTATAAGGATAATATAGCAACTCTCCTTTGTAAATTACTATATTATACTTTCTTACGTTTTAATAGAGCCTTGATAACAAAAATAATGTAATTTATTAATTGTGCAATAAGTATTGAAATTTCAGTTAAAAACACAAATAGCCATGCAACGAAAATTGCTTCTGCTCGATCAATATCAACATCCTGCCTTTTTAAATAATCTTTAAATTCATTAGAGTTGTTAAACTCTTTCAAATCAATTTGCAGCATTGAGTCATAATCTTGTAGATTACTTTTTGCAAGCGAAAGTTCACCATTATTTTCTAATTCAATAAATTTTTCTAACCTACGATAACCATCATTTTGCACAGATCCACCACCAATAGAAAGAATAAATAGCACACAAAATAAAATTATATGATACGCAAATATCAGTTTTTTACTTTTAATAAATAGAAGTCTGAACACTAAAAGAATAATGAAAAACAACAATGTTAAAATAAATAAATCACTAACAGATAGAAGAGTATTAAACATATTTAAGCCTTTGATTGATTTGTTTAGCCAAACCTATATATCTGTAAGTAGTATATAGTGATCCAATCCAAAACCATTTGTCTGGCCACTGACCTCCAACCTGCGTTGTTATCATAACTTCTTATGCTTTATTTACTAGCCATTGTATAACGAGACATTTTCGAGGTCAAGATATTTTGCTCAAAATGTAACTTCTTTGATTTTGTTAACAGTGACATAAGAAGTTTATTTCAGGTTCCTTGTATAGGACTGAGAAATATGTACAAAACCCATGCTATTAATTTTCTCTATTGGTTTTACGTATACTTCATTATCTTCAACTTTTATCACTACTCCTACTGCTATTCCACTTGGAAAAATTTTACCATCACCAGAAGTATAAATTGTTTCTCCCACTGTAAAGTCATGATTTTCTTCCAAATAAATTATTTTAAAACTATTATCTTGCCTAACTAATATACCATAAGAATTATTTAATGCAGATATTACGGGAATATGAAAATCGTTATCTCCAACTAACATAATTTTAGAGTAGTTACCACTAGCTTCTATAACTTTCCCTAGCAAACCAGAAGTTCCTTTGACAACGTCATCTACCTTAACTCCATCTTTAATTCCTGAGCTAATTATTGCCCTTTTTGTATATGGCGTAGAAGAAATACCAATAACCTTTGCAACTAAGCCTTTGTTTTTATCTTCTATTGTAAGATTTAATGCCTTTTTAAGAGATTGATTTTCTATGGTCAAAACATTGTTTTGCTCTGATATTTTGCGCAAACTATCATTCTCTAATTTTAATCGCATATTTTCCATTTCTAAATTTTTGAAATATACAACTTGATCGTATATTAAAAAGATTGAATCAACAGTGCTTTGATAAATATACTCAGTAGTTTGAACTATTCTTCCACCAATTTCCAGGACAAAACGTTGCAACAAAATTGGTGGAGAAAACTTTAACATTAATAAGGAAAATGACAACAACAAAACTACAAAAACACGTCTTACGAGATAGACTGAAAAAATTCCATAATCTCGAATATTATTTCTTAAAGCTCCACGATTTGCTAAAATTGCCAATTTTTACCTACTAATCTTGTTTAAATAACACATGTTTTAATTTTGGAAAGTGTTCTAAAACTTCACCAATTCCAAGAGCCACACACGCAAGCGCGTCATCAGCAACAAAAACCGATAACTTAGTAGATTCACGAATAACAGTACTTAAATTTTTAAGCAATGATCCACCTCCCGTAAGAACTATACCTCTATCAACGATATCAGATGAAAGTTCTGGAGGTGTAGACTCCAAAGCAATTTTTACAGCCTCTACAATCTGGCTTATTGTCTCGGTTAAACTCTCAGCTACTTGCTTCTCTGTTAATGTAATTTCCTTAGGCACTCCATCAACAAGATCTCTACCTTTTATTTCCATTGTTCTAACTTCTTCATCATCAGAAATATATGCTGTTCCTATTTCTTTTTTTATCTTTTCTGCTGTAGATTCTCCTATCAAAAGATTATGATGCCTTCTGATATAAGAGATAATTGCTTCGTCCATTTTGTCACCTCCAACACGCACAGAACGCGCATACACAATACCGCCTAATGATAGAACAGCAACTTCGGTTGTTCCTCCGCCAATATCTACTATCATAGAACCTGTAGGATCTTTTACTGGCAATTTAGCACCGATTGCAGCTGCCATTGGTTCTTCAATTAAAAACACCTCACGTGCACCAGCGCTTTCAGCAGCCTCCTGTATTGCCCTGCGCTCTACCGGTGTAGAACCAGACGGTACACACACCACTATTCTTGGTCCAGTAAATGCCCTCTTCTCACAAGCTGAACGAATGAAATATTTTATCATTTCTTCTGCAGCTTTAAAGTCTGCTATCACACCATCTTGCATGGGTCTTTTTGCAATAATGTCAGTTGGGGTTCGGCCCAACATCATCTTCGCTTCATGGCCGAAAGCATACGGCCTAGTATTGCCATTTTCTTTAATTAAAGCTATCACAGATGGAGCATTTAAAACAATGCCTACATCTTTTGCATATACTAGCGTATTAGCAGTCCCCAAATCAATTGCAATATCCGTGGCAAACCTACTAAAAAAATCTAAAAATTTCATATTATACTCAAAGAATGGTTATAGTTTTATAATGCAGTATATCAAGCTTCTTGGAAATGTAAAATCACAAAAACGCTTATAAATATAATAGTAATAATTGGCATTAGTATTGCTATCATAGGGCTAAAAGCATTATATGCTAAAATTTTAGCCAAAATTTCTTGTAAGAAGAATATCATAATACCAATTATAACGCTAAATGCTGCCGCATAATTACCATAAATATTCCTTAAATTCAATGTAATAAAGCAACATGCAACGAGACACATGGACAAAAGAGAAATTGGTTTAAATAATTGTTTATAATAATACAGCTGGTACTTAGTGGGAACTAAGCCTGATTTTTGAAATTTATTTATCAAACTTGGTAAATTCCAAAAACCAATTAACTTAGGTGGATCAAAGCGAGTTTTTAAAGTGTCTATTAGCAGATTAGTAGGTAACCTCAAATTATCTATAATTTTGGTGTTGTTTTCACCAAACATTTTATAACTACTATTAATGGAACATTTTTTAATTTTATAAAACCCCGAAGACAAAACAGCACTATCAGCGTCTATTCTTTCAATAAAGTTACCATCAGCATCAAAAGATATTATCGTAATATTTTCTAACAGCTTTTTATCCACATTAATGGACCTAACTTGCACTATACGTTTTGTACCTTGAAAGGTTTCTGAGAAAAAAATGCCGGACTGAGATATTGTAATAGTAGAATTTTTGTTCCCTGAAATTTTAGACTCTAAATTCTTATATCTTACAAGAAAATGAGGGCCCAATGAGCTATTAATAGACAATAAAACAAAACCAAAAAACAAAGACAAAACAGCTGGTATTAAAAATATTCTGGAGATGGGAATACCATTAGTAATGATTATTATTAACTCGTTATTTTTTCTTAGAATTTGTATAAAAATAGTTGTAGAAATAAGCGCTATCAGCATGCCAATTTCATTAAAAATGTCAGGAATTTTAAAAATTACAAGTAACCAAAAATCCCTCAAAGACATACTATAATTCTTGAAAGACTGGAGTGTATCAAAAACATTGGAAATTGCAATAATAACTAATACAACCAAAGATGTCAGAACAAAGGTTCTAGTAAATAGCCTAGAAATATATAAAGTCAAAATTGATCTAGCCGACATTATTTTTATCCAGTTTTTTCTTAGTGTTTTTCCTAATTATAGATTCATAAAAACTTTTTACATTTTCAAGCGAATATTCTCCGTCATATTCATGCCCTAGACGCAAAATTTTTTTCAAATACAAATTCACTTGCTCAGCTTCATCATCAAACAATTTATGTTCTTGATCGTTTGCTTTAATTTCTTCGGTAAAGAGAGAAGGTATGGCCAAAGAGCTAAAAAACTTATTGCTAGCCTTTTTAAAATTCCTAAACTGCTTTAAAATGTGCTTAGCATCCTCAGGCTTGACTAAAAACAAACTAACCAGAAAAATTACAATAATTTCAAAAAAAGACATTATGGGTTTAGGAGTTTTATTCTATGATACTGCGTCTTATTATGCCCAAGACGCAAGTTTATGACAAGAGTTTTTAGCAGCAAGTAAAATTTTTTATTGCAATACTTACAATCATTTGTTAATATTCCGTTAATAAAATTTCTGACTAATCTGACTAAAGAGGTAATTATAATGAAAACAGATACAAAACAAAAGCTATTTGATGCAATTGAGAAAGGTGATCTAGAGTTTTTAAAAGAAACAATTAAAGTGGAAGAAGATTTAAATTTTAGATATGGCCAAAACGGATTTACTATGCTTCATCTTGCTACAACTCAAGGACATCTTGATATAGTAAAGTACTTGGTTGAGAATGGCGCAGATATCAATGCTCTTGATGTTCATAATTTTACCGCAAAAAAGTATGCTAAAATCATGATAAATTCTCACGAATCATCTAAAGCAATATATGATTATTTGGAAAATGCAAAGAGCAGTTATGTTCCTCCTATTAATTTAGAAGCTGCTAAGGCCTCTATTGACTCTTGTAACGAGCACGAAAGTAAAATAAAAAAAGCTTTACAAATTATTGCTGACAATGAAACAACAAAAATGATGTATTTAGCAATTTTTGAAAATGATATAGAGAAAATCAAATCAATTCAGGAAAATTTTAACATTAATCACAAAGATACCTACGGTTCAACACCGTTACACATAGCTGCTGCTTTAGGGCGAAACGAAATAATAGAATATTTCTTGTCACTAGATAATGTTTCCTTAAATTCTTTTGATCAAGAAGGCAACAATCCTACACGTTATGCTATTGCAGCTCTTAAACAAAATGTAAGTACAAAAATAAAAAGCTCTAACCCACTCTTCCACGCTTTGAAAGAAAATCCTAATTCTGATATTCAAAGTACTGTCAAAATCCTATCTTTATTAACGGGGCAAAAGGAATTTTTTGATAAAATTACGGATGAACTATCTGAAACTGCAATTAAATTTTTGAATAAATGCGCTGATACGTTTAAAAAGTATGCAGAATATCTTGAAGATCTCGCTAATAAAGCAGAAGAAGATATTATTGCAAGCGATTTGGTAGATGATTCTGAAACAGAGAAGAAAAACTCTGAAGAATCAAATATGGAAAACCCAGAAAGCATAATCAATCAACCTGATGACAATGATTCTAATGAGCCGCAAATAACTGGAGACAATGAAACACCCGATATTTCAGAAATATAGTAAAAAGAATTACTAGGTTCGGTTGACACAAGAATCATTTGGTCCATTTTAAATGATTTTGAGGCGAAAACAGTATAAATTCTGCAGAAGTAGTTTCCCTACTTTAAATAATTTGTACTTTTTGCAGGCCAAAAGCAATAAAATTGATGAATTATGTCTTATGTCAACTGAACCTAACACTAAAAACGATCTGCTATAAGTAAATATTGGCAGATCGTTTTAATTCCAACTAGTCAACATTGGTAGTATCATTGCACAAATTTTACACGTTTTATTTTAAAATCACAAAAAAGAAATAATTATCAGGAAAAAAACTAATGCCACAAGAAAATGGAAATACACTAGCCAAAATCAATAATGGAGATAATTTATATTCAGCTATTATGAATAATAAAAGTATAAAACTTGGTAATTATGAAAAATTACACGTAGAGTCGTATAGTAATGCAAAAAATGGAGATACTTTATTGCACGCCGCTGCAAGAATGGCGGACTACGATACCGCATTTTACCTTGTTGAAATGGGTGCAAAAATTAATGTACACAATAGAAATAGTGAGACGCCATTAGATTTAGTATATTCATCTTATATTGAAAAATGTAACGAAGCAATCAATGCTACTGAAACTATGATCAATAATAAGAAAATCGATCAAAAACAGCTTGATTCTTACAAAGATTTTAAGCCAAACTTAGGGTGCTTCGAAAACATTTTATCAGGAGAAACAACACCAAATTACTACTCTAGCTCTGAAACATCAGACATTAATTAGAATAGTTTCTGGTTCTACCGACTTCATATAGTAATTTACAAAGAAGGATTGCTATATTATCTTTATCGTCATCTGAGAACCATAGTTATATGGTGAAGCAATTCAGTTTTTTGCATCATGACCGTCACTGCGAGCCTTTAGGTGAAGCAGTCTAGTTTGCGTCATTTTTTCTGGATGGCTACGCTGGCGCTCGCCATGATGGTATGGACGCCCAGGATAAGTATGTTAAACTTATCCACGGTATCAAAAATGTACCAAATTTTATAGCAAAAAAGTTAGGAGGTCCATACAATGGAAAAATATACAATAATATGAATAGATTTTACAAATACAAAATTGCATATTGTATAAGTTCAATAGCTTTTAGACTAGATTAGGCGTCTAGGATTTGGTTAGTATACTCTAGAGGAGTGAGTCCATTCGAGCTAAAATGTGGTCTGTAAGTAGTGTATTTTGTTACAGCCTTTTGTAGCTCACGTCTAAACTCGCCTAAAGATTCAGCCAGCAGATCATGTCTTGCATAAAACTCTTCTCTAAAGATTCTGTTACCACGCTCAACTCCACCATTCCATTGTGGTCTACTTGGAGGTAAT
>DAOTRE010000001.1:194985-251942 GCA_030036605.1 Candidatus Megaera endosymbiont of Nemacystus decipiens
ACTTATTGGTTCAATTATAATGGTTACCCATGGGTCGCGTTCTAATTGTTTTTCTTCAAGTTTTTTAGATATTTTATACTCCATATTAATCGCTTTGCTGTGAGAGTATTTTCCTTTTTTCAGGATAATCAAAATATCCAGGTCACTTTCATAGCTATAGGTAATGTGGCCTTCCACATACATATCCTTAACCCAATCACCCCTTGCGTAGCTGCCAAATAAAATAATTTTGTCAATTTTACCTTCACCTACAGCTAAAATTTTACTTTTGATTAAGCCAAGCTTATTCTTAATGTGCTGAGAGTTTTTTGGCAATTCCGTTTTCATTATCTTTATTTTTACTTTTAAATATCATAATCTATAAGCTATAATAAATTATTCTTAGTAAAACAGCAAGTTATCGCTATTACTTTAAACTGCATTTATTGTTGTCAACAGAACCTAAGCAAAAATATATCCAAAAAATAGGACTAAGACAAAGCAAGTTGTATATCACTACAGTTCTACAGCCGGCTCCCCTATAACACCAGCTATATCAACTTCTACCTGCTCTATTTCTAAGCTATCCTGACCTCCAAATACGAAACCAAAAACAGCATCTATACTATCAGCAAATACACACATTGCACCTTCAATTATGTCAAATGACTTAGAAACAACTGTAGGAATTCCAGCTAGCAATACCTCGCATGTCCCGTGATATGCTAAAGAAGTAATATCTTCAGCAAGCTTAGTACTACTTTCTCCTAAGTTTCCAGTACATTGCTTGGATAAATACTTGTCAATATAACTGGATGAGTAATAGCCTATAGATTTAAGCGAGAAAATATTTGAATTACAGTGATTTACTATATAAGAAGAATCTGGTAATCCAAAATTTAATTTCATACCTACAAGACTCAGAGCTGAAGCTGTCCAATCAGCTAATTTACCTACCTTTCGAGCTAAAGATAAATCAGTAACATTTGCTATAGAATTCTCAAAACCGTTTGATGAAAACACTGGGATGTTCTCAATATTTAAGCCTAATTTACCTAAGCCAACGAAGGAATCCAGATGGGATGCACTATGCATTAATCCTTTTGTAACCTCCTCTAATGCAAAAGAAATAGTAAATGTCAAAAACAAATCAAAACCAAAACTCAAAATATCTGGTATAATTGCACATGATGCTTTATATATTGCATCATGATGTAGTTGCATTTTCTCTTCATATGACATTGTAGTTTTGTCTTTAGGGTCTTCTAATAATTCAGGTAAGTCTACCATATCATCATTGATACCAGAAAATTCACAAAAAAATGATTTTAGCTTTTCGGCAACTGCCATTGCAACGTATCCAACTCCAACTCCAAAATCCTTTGCAGAATATAGAGAAAGTTTAACTAACTCCAAGCCTAGCATACCATCACTAGTGAACATTACTCCCCATACGACTGAAGTTAAAGCCCCAAGTGAAAATAAATTGCTGGAATCAAGTGAGAATAGTGCATTGCATATTTTAACTGAAGAAGAAAGCGCATCTACAACTGGCAAACTAAAAGGAGTAGTAACCATAAGCACGTTGTATAATACAATACCTACAAATTTGGGGTTGCTGCAAACATTTGTTACTTTAACCAAAGCAGAGCCAAATGACTGCTTGGCTTTAAAAGCATAATTGGCAGCCTCAATATTGTGATATGTACTATTATGTAAATTCAGGTTCATTTCCTATTTTTGTTAATTAATTCTTGTTTTGTGGTATCCTTGTTCTTGGCCTGGCCTTAATCAGCTTCTCCTGCTACCTGTAGATTAGCTGGTTCAGATTCTCCTGCTACTTCTAACTCGCCGTTATTACCAAGGTGATCATATAAATAGCACGCGCCAAATTCGGTTGCTGATACAGCGGTTTGTAAACCATGGTATGAAGCAACAATCGTTGAGTATAAGATAGAGAAAATACTTTCTATCATTGAAACCCCAACTGTACTAGGGTTCATAATTGCTGTTGATAAAGAAGCAGCTCCACATATCTTGGCAATATCTGGACCATTATCATATAAACTGTTTAGAGCATCATTTGATACATTTTGTATATCCTTTATAATGCCTTTGCTGGAGTTGTTATATTCTTCGATCTCTGCTAACTTCGGGACAGATTTTATATTATTATGATTAGCTTCACTCCCATTAAATATTGCATCTGCCATTCGCATTTCTTGCGGCATAAACTTTTTAGCATCGTCTGAAAGAAACGTTACTGCAATGAAAGAAAAAATTATTTGAGATAATAAGTGCGAATTACAAAATACACCAAGGCTATTACGTATATCCCATATATCATCCTTAAAGTCAGACCAATGCTGCTTCATTTCTCTATTATAAAATTCTCTGTTACTTATGTCAGTCATAGTGTTATTTTGCTTAAAAATTAGTTAATATATTTAACATATGTTAATATAAATATACCATAATTCTTAACAAAAGTCAACTACTCTCTTGTTTAAATCAAATATTACTATTTTTTAGAAAAAATTATACTATGAGATAAATAATAATAATTTAATAAACAATATTTTTTTGATTATTAAAGCAATTAAATACCTATGTAAGGTTAGCAGACAGGCATTATACGGCTACAATTATAAGTTATATAGTATCGTATATTAAATCTTACAATAATGCAATATTTAATAGCTTAATTTTTGCTTTCACTTAACTAAAAATCCGAAAATTGAATAATATTAACACAAATGTTAATATTTTATTAATATTCTTAATGGTTAATTTTTTAATATTAATAGCCTTTAAATCTCCACCCGACGTTAAATAGGCGCAACTTCTGATTCTTTGCCATTTTTAACGCGAAGGTAATGATTTTTAGGTACTTCTTTCCATTTGTTTGATATGTCATCCAAAGGCTCAGATGCAATAACAAAAGCACCATCTTGCTTAACATAATATAAAGATAATGCATCATCGTTTTGTACAACACATCTAGTAGCTACCAGTTCATTACCATCACTAATTGCTATGTTTAAACGTGAAAAATTCTCGATATCTTCATCACTTTGTGCATCGCTAATCCACTGAAATGCTTTTCTTACCGCTTCTATCAGACTAGAACAGTTAGCATTTTTTAAATAATGGACTACTAAAAAGAAAAAGCATTCTGAGTCAGTATTACCTTTTATTTCTAGAAATAAATTTTCTTTAATATAATTAAGTAGTCGTAATTTTATTTTGCTGAACTTCCTAATTGTACCATTATGCACAAAAGAATATTTATCATAATAAAAAGGGTGACAGTTTGTTTTTGTTACGTCTCCGACAGTAGAAGCCCTGATATGCGCTAAAAAACAATTTGATTGTATTTTATTACATAAGTGTTTTAAATTACTATCATTCCAAGCAGGTTGAATAGTCTTGAATATACCAGGAGTAACGCCAATAGTAGAATCATACCAAGCCATCCCAAAACCATCAGCATTAACTCCATGAGTACCTTCTCTAGCCCCATGACTCTGTTTTATTAATGAGTGCTCTGGATCTTTCAATAAGTCTTTTATGAAAATTTCTTTCTGCCCTGTGTAAGCAACAAATCTACACATAATATTTCCTCTTTTATATTTTTGTCAAAATATGATCTATTATTTTTTCTGCTATGATTTTACCGGTAATTTGTTCCATACCAACAAAACCTGGAGCAGAATTCGCTTCACAAATCATAAAACCTCCTCCAGTAAAGAGCAAATCTATCCCTGCAACATCAAGCTGAAACAACTCTGCAGTCTCTAGTGTTAAACGCTCTATTTCTGGCGTAACATCAAAATTTTTGATTTCTCCTCCTCTAGAATAATTTGCTTTAAAACTTTTGCTAGAACTACGATACATACATCCAATAATCTCACCACCGACAACAAATACCCTTAGGTCTTGACCTTTACTCTGGGGTAAAAATTGTTGTAAAATTAAATGGGAATCTTTGTTATTAATTGACACTAACTCTGCTATATCAACTAATTGTTCTTTATCATGACACATACAAATCCCATTACCTTGTGTGCTGATAACATTTTTTATTACTAACGGAAACCCTATCTCCTTTTCTATCAGGTTTTTATCAACCGGAAATTTTGCAAAAGCTGTTTTTGGTGTAGGTAAATTATTCTGCATTAAAAGTTGATGCATCAATAATTTATCTTGCACACTAGCTATAGATTCCGCACTATTACAAACATAAACCCCCAAAAACTCCAATTGACGAATAACTGCAATGGTATGAAAATCTGTAGCACTGCCTATTCTTGGAATTACAAAATCTGGTAACTCCATAGGCACCCCATTTTCTATAAGGCAAGTCTTTTTTGGCATAAGAATTAGCTCTATTTGCTTAGGAGCAACTAATCTCATTTCCATATTTTTTGCTCTACCAGCTTCCAACAATCTAAAAATACTGTAATCAGTATCAAGTAAATCGTCTTCTTTGCTAAAAAACAAAATAATACCTTTAAGCATATGACACAGCGACTTTAATAAATTTTACTTTTGAATAGATCAATCAAGCTTCAATAAGATTTACTATACAATGGTTTTTTGTAAAACTTTAATAGTTTAATTCTAAGTTAGTTAATTAAAAAGGTCAGCTACTTGCTTTTATAACACAAAGGAAAAACTATAAAATATTGTAGATTACATTGAAATAGGAGTATTTTATAGAAAATATTTTGTGATTCAGTTATTGTCTTATTTTTCCTGCAATGCTACTCCATTTGAGGAAAATAAGATGATAAATAAATTGCCAAAGATAAACTAGAAAATCGTTCTATTTCAATGTAATCTGCAATAAATAAAAAGCACCACGCATCTGACGCAAAACCTAAAGCTGTTCCGCCAATCTTTTTGCTTCATCGTCTGATATCAAAGGATCAATAAATTCATCTAATTTACCTTCTCTTAGCACTTCGTCTATTTTATATAAGGTTAGATTAATTCTATGATCGCTAATTCTACCTTGAGGGAAATTATAAGTTCTGATACGCTCTGATCTATCGCCAGAACCAACCTGTTCTTTTCTTGAAGAGGCCCTCTCTACTTCCCTCTCTCTTCTCGCTTCTTCATAAATTCTTGAACGCAGTATTTTCAATGCTTTGTCCTTGTTTTTATGCTGGGATTTTTCATCCTGAATAGCAACTACAATACCAGTAGGTATATGAGTAATTCTTACAGCAGAGTCAGTAGTATTAACATGCTGCCCTCCAGCCCCTGAAGCTCTGTAAGTGTCAATACGAAGATCTTTATCTTCTATTTTGATGTCCACCTCTTCCGCTTCAGGCAAAACTGCAACTGTCGCAGCTGAGGTATGGACTCTACCACTAGACTCGGTCTTAGGGACCCTCTGTACTCTATGCACTCCAGACTCATATTTTAATCTAGCAAACACCCCATCACCTTTTATCAAAGCAGATGCATCTTTATAACCACCAACTCCTATATCAGACGTAGATAATATTTCAAATTTCCAACCACGAATAGAAGAATATCTCTGGTACATTAAAAATAAATCTGCTGCAAAAAGAGCTGCTTCTTCACCCCCCGTACCACTTCGAACTTCAATAATCGCTCCCTTGCTATCTGCTTCATCTTTAGGCAGCAGAGAAATTTTCACTTCTCTCTCAAGGGTTATTGCTTGCTTACTCAATTCCTTAATTTCATCTTCAACCATCTCTTTGGTTTCAGAATCCAAAGTTTTATCTTGCAATAATGCTTTTGTATCAATTAGCTCAGCAGATGATTTACGGTATTTAATGATTTTTTCGGCAATAGGTTCTAGCTCTGCATAAAGCTTTGAAACCTTAACAAACTCTTCTCCCGTAATACCGCTAGACAGTTTAGAGGATAACTCACTAATGCGCTGTAATATTTTATCTAGATTATCTTCAAAATTCATTTTTTCTTATTAGAATTATTAATTATATTGCTTTGAGCAGCTGCAACTCTTGCTATTGGTATACGGTAAGGCGAACATGATATATATCCTAAACCTATACTATCAAAAAATCTAATGGATTGAGGGTTACCTGCATGCTCACCGCAAACTCCAAATGAAAGTTTTGGATTTTTATTTTTTCCTTTACTAATTGAAATTTTAATCAGCTCACCCACACCTTCTTCATCAAGCACAGAGAATGGGTCATCTTTAAATATGTTATTTTCTAAATAGTTTGGTAAAAAGGAGCCGATATCATCTCTTGAAATGCCATAGGTTGTTTGAGTTAAATCATTTGAACCAAAACTAAAATAATCAACATGCTCTGCTATTTTATCTGAAATTAAAGCTGATCTAGGTAGCTCTATCATTGTGCCTAGCTTTATATTGAACTTTATTGAATATTCTTTCTCTTTCTGATTAATAATTTTTTGTACGTAGTCTTTAATAAATAATATTTCAGGAAGAGCAGATATCAGAGGAATCATTAACTCTAGCTTGCTCATATCACCTGTTTCACATTTGACTTCATAAACTGCATCCAAAATTGCTTCAACTTGCATTTTATATATTTCTGGATGAGAAATTCCAAGTCTACAACCACGGTGCCCAAGCATAGGGTTAGATTCTTGTAACTCTTTAAGCCTTTCTTCAATCATACCTATCGATATTTGAAGATTTTCTAATAAATCTTCTTTGTCTTTTTCAGCAGTAGGAAGAAACTCATGAAGCGGTGGATCAAGCAACCTAATATTTATAGGCAACCCACTCATAGTCTTAAACAACTCTTTAAAATCTTCTACCTGCATTGGTTTTAGCTTTTCAATTGCACTGTTGCGTTTTTCTAAACTAGTAGCAATAATCATTTCACGTATTAATGATATTTTTTTATCATCAAAAAACATGTGTTCTGTACGGCATAAACCAATCCCTACAGCACCAAATTTTAACGACATAGAAGCATCAAGAGGTGTTTCTGCATTTGCTCTTATATCCATCTTTTTTTCTTCGTCACACCACGAAAGCAATGTGTTAAATTCTTCTGAAAATTTGGGCTGAATTAAGTTTACTTTACCCTTAATTATATCTCCACTGCTACCATCTATAGTAATAAAATCGCCGTGACTTACTAACACTCCATCTTTTGTTACAAAAGATCTCTCCGATTCATTTATCTTAATACCACTTACCCCGCACACGCAAGGTTTTCCTAGCCCCCTTGCGACTACCGCAGCGTGAGAAGTCATTCCTCCTCTAGCTGTTATAATACCTTCTGCAACATGCATTCCCTTTATATCTTCTGGGCTTGTGTCATTTCTAACCAAAATAACTTTATGATGCAAAGACATATCTTCTGCCTCAGATGCAGAAAACACAGCAATCCCCATTCCGGCTCCAGGAGACGCTGGAAGACCTTTAGCTATTTTTTTATTGTTCGTAGAGGAATGATCTATATTGGTATGCAAAAGCTGGTTCAGTGATTCCGTCTCTATGCTCATGATAGAATCTTGTTTAGAGATAACACCCTCCTCTGCCATATCAACTGCAATCTTAACTGCAGCAGCGGCTGAACGTTTTCCACTACGAGTTTGTAGCAAAAATAGCTCGCCGTTTTCTATTGTGAATTCTATGTCTTGCATATCACAAAAATACTTTTCTAAAGAACGACACATTTCAAGTAAATGCTCATATTGCTGAGGCATTATTTGCTGCATAGAATTTTTTTCGCTACTTTGCAGAGGGTTCGGAGTTCTAACCCCAGCGACCACATCCTCTCCCTGAGCATTTATTAAAAATTCTCCAAAAATTGATTTGTTGCCAGTACTAGGATCCCGAGTAAACACTACACCAGTTGCAGATTCATTATTTCTATTACCAAAAACCATTGATTGTATATTAACAGCAGTTCCTGATATATTAGTGATATTTTCAATAGATCTATATGTAATAGCCCTTGAACTATTCCATGACTTAAGAACGGCCTCTATAGCATTAATTAACTGCTTTGAAGGCTCAGACTCAAGCTCCTTCCCGGTAATTTTTTTTACAAGCGACTTATACTGTTTAATTAAATATTTAAGATCTTCAACACCTAAATCGCTATCTCTTGTGTAATCATTATCTAGCTTACAATTTTCTAATATATCTTCAAAATGGTAGTGCGGTATGCCAAGAACTACGCTCCCAAACATTTCAATAAAACGTCTGTAAGAGTCGTAAGCAAATCTTGGATTTTGAGTTAGCTCAGCAAGAGAGCAGGCCACCTCATCATTAATGCCTAAATTCAATATAGTGTCCATCATTCCAGGCATCGAAATTTCAGCACCAGACCTCACTGATATGAGCAGTGGGCTTTGAGTGCCTCCAAAAACCTTACCTGTTTCTTTCTCTAATTTTGCAATATATTCATTAACATTATCAATTAAATCCTGGTTTAAAACGCCAGTATCACACGAATATTGTTCGCATAAAGCTGTCGATATAGTAAACCCTGGAGGAATTGGGAGATCCAGCTTACACATTTGTGCTAAATTCGCTCCTTTGCCTCCCAGGACAGACTTCATTGAAGCATCACCTTCTGTAAAACCTCTACTAAAGAAATACAACAATTTAGTCATACCAAATAAATACCACCACTTATGAACATATTGTAAGCAATAATGGTATACAGCATATTTTGTTTATCTTCAACCTAATTATCGGTTGATAAAAAATAATAGTACAGAAGGATTTTATAACAAAGATCTCTACTAGATTAAAGAGTAGTAAGAACAAAGAACAAAACACCTGAGTGTACAGAACGACGAGTCTGCATACGGAGCTGAGGAAAATGGCAATATATATAGTCTTTCTTCATAAACTTTCCCAATAGCAGGGTAATTATTGTAGATTACATTGAAATAGAACGATTTTCTAGTTTATCTTTGGCAATTTATTTATCATCTTATTTTCCTCAAATGGAGCAGCATTGCAGGAGAAATAAGACAATAACTAAATCACAAAATATTTTCTATAAAATACTCNCTATTCCAATATAATCTACAATATAACAAGATAAAATACTATGATTTTGTCTTCTTTAGTTTATTAATAAACTTTGTAAAATCTTGAATATTGTTAAAATCTTTATACACAGATGCAAAACGTATATAAGCAACTTGATCTATTTGAACAAGCTCTTGCATAATCAGCTTGCCTATATCTTTGGATTGTATCTCTTTTTCGTTAGAGTTAGTTAATTTTAAACAAATTTTATCTGTCATTTGTTCTATTTCTTCACTAGATATATTGCGCTTCCTTGTGGCAGTGGTGATAGATTTTAGTATCTTTGATTTGTCCAAAGGCTTTTTAAAGCCACTACGCTTTGTAATGCTAACCATTTTAATTTGCAACGACTCTGATGTTGTGAAGCGTGCAGCGCAACTTTTGCACTGCCTTCTTCTCCTTATGCTATCACCACAATCGGCTTGCCTAGAATTTTTTACTAACGTATCAGACTCATGACAAAATGGACACCTCATTAGCTAAAACTATTTATATATAGGAAATTTTGCAGTTAAATGATGCACCTGCTTTAAAATTTCTTGTTCTTTAGAAGCAACTTCCCCGCCCTCTTGTATAACATCTAGAATATCAGCTATCCAATTAGCAATTATTTTAAATTCTTGTTCTTTAAACCCTCTAGTGGTGCAAGCAGCAGTGCCCAGTCTAACGCCAGATGTAATAAAAGGTGATGTGGTATCATATGGAACAGTATTTTTATTTGATGTGATTCCTGCTCGATCTAAAGTCTCAGAGGCTAGTTGTCCCGTGATGTTTTGCTTTCTTAAATCCATCAAAACAATATGATTTGTTGTTGTGCCGGTTAATATATCATAACCCCTGTCTTGCAGCGTACTAGCCACGACTTTGGCATTTGTTATTACCTGATTTATATAAGATTTAAACTCAGGTTTTAAAGCTTCGCCAAAAGCAACTGCTTTAGCAGCAATGACATGCATTAAAGGACCACCTTGTAGTCCAGGGAATACTGCTCTATTGATTTTTTTTGCAATCTCCTCATCATTAGTCATGATGATTCCTCCTCTAGGACCTCTGAGCGTTTTATGAGTAGTAGATGTTACTATGTGCGCGTGCGGAAAGGGGCTTGGATGATTACCAGTTGCAACCAACCCCGCAATATGAGCTATATCAGCCATTAGATAAGCACCCACCTTGTCTGCTATTTCTCTAAACTTTTTAAAATCTAGCTCACGAGTATATGCAGAGAATCCAGCAATAATAAATTTTGGCTTATGCTCTATTGCAAGGCGCTGGACTTCATCATAATCGATCAAGTACGTTTTTTTATCAACGCCATATAGAACCGGATCAAACCATTTGCCAGATATATTAGGTTTTGCACCATGTGTTAAATGTCCACCACAATCAAGTGACATTCCTAATATCTTATCTCCCGGTTGAAGCAATGCCAAATACACTGCTTGGTTGGCTTGAGAGCCGGAATGCACTTGAACATTAGCGTACTTACAGCCAAATATTTTCTTTAGTCTTTCTATTGCTGCAGTTTCCACTTTATCTACTTCCTCACAACCACAATAATATCTTTTCCCTGAGTACCCTTCAGCATATTTATTTGTCATGACAGAGCCTTGAGCTTCCATCACTGCTTTACTTGTAAAGTTTTCAGATGCAATAAGTTCAATGGTTTTCTCTTGACGGGAAAGTTCAAGCTCAATTGCTTTTGAAATATCCGGATCTTGTTGTGGTAATGTTTTAATCATTTTATTCTCTCTATAAATTTTTTAAAAAGTTTTTAGCAAATTCGATACCTGCGTGGTCAATCGAATGCTCTAAGTTAGGTATTAATTTTAACTCACATTTTATTGAATTATCAATACAATATTTTTGAAAATCTTTACTGAATGAATGCGGCACTATTTCATCGCATTCTCCATGGACTAAACATATCGGTGTGTTTTTATTTATTTCTTCTTCATTGCCTATAATAAGTCTTCCAGCAAACCCAATCATCGCATGATAAGGTTCTTTTTGAGACAAAGCAAGATAAGACGAAATCATAGCTCCTTGAGAAAATCCGAACAAAATAGTATCTTTATTACTCAAATTAAGCTGTTTTTGCTTTTTACTAATAATTTTTTCTATTTTTGGCGCGTTTCGTTTTGCTTGTTGTATTATCACATCAGGCGTTCTATCTTTCAAACTGAACCATTGATAACCAAAAGGTGCCATATCATATGATTCTATACCATTTGGTGAAAAAAAATAGTAGTCAGGAAAATCCGAATTGATAAATGGTGCCAAACTAATTAAGTCTCCTCCATCTGAACCAACGCCATGCAACATTACAACTAATTTTTTATTCTTACCTGATAAAGAAGGAAGCTCTAAACATGAATTATCCTCATCGACCATTTTATTCTTTTGCCTCATTTGTATTATAATATTCACAATTTTCTCTAATACCACACTGGTTACATAGTGGCTTCCTGGCTTTACATATATATCTTCCATGTAAAATTATCCAATGATGCGCTCCCATAATCCACTTTTGTGGTATTATTTTCATTAATTCCTTTGAAACTTTAGTGGTAGTTTTTTCTTTAGAGAGCCCTATCCTATTTGCAACACGAAACACATGAGTATCAACTGCAATTGTTGGTCTACCAAATGCACAGTGAAGAATCACATTTGCCGTTTTTTCTCCGATCCCAGGAAGCTTTATCAAATCGTCAAAGTTGTTAGGTATTTTAGAATCGTAACTTTCTATTAAAATTTTACATAATGCAATAATATTTTTGGCTTTAGAATTATGCAACCCTATCGATTTTATATATTCATTTAGACCAGATTCACCCAAAGATAACAATTCCTTTGGTGAAGAATATTTAGCAAATAAAGTTTTTGTTGCTTTATTAACCGATACATCTGTTGCTTGGGCAGAAAGAATAACAGCAACTGCTAGAGTAAAATGATTGGTATATTCAAGTTCAGTTTGAGGATTCGGGTTCTCCTTAAACCAATACTGAAATATTTTATCAATTTTTGCTCTAGTTAGCATATTGTTTGTCGATTGTAGTATTTTTTTGTTTTTTTATGTATATAATGAACGAATAATTTAAGCAAATATAAAGTTTTAAAAAACGAGCGCAAAATATGAATAATGAAATATCTAATTTTATTAAAAACCAAGTGGATTCTCATAAAATAGTTTTGTTTATGAAAGGAACTGCCGACTTCCCTCAATGCGGTTTTTCATCTATGGTAGTGTCTATTTTACAAAAATTAAATACTGATTTTAAAGATATTAATGTCCTTGAAAGCATAGAGTTAAGACAAGGCATAAAAGAATATTCTGATTGGCCCACAATACCCCAATTGTATATAAACGGCGAATTCGTTGGAGGTTGCGATATAGCAAAAGAAATGTATGAATCTGGTGAATTGAAAAAACTAATTAGTTAATACCATTCTTATGACAGCTGCAATCCAAATTCAAAATTTAGTAAAAAAATATCAAGTAGATGGATCTGATGACTACTTAGCCATAAAATCTCTTGATTTGACAATACCTAAGGGATGTATTTTTGGTCTATTAGGCCCAAATGGAGCTGGTAAATCTACCTTAATTAATATACTTGCAGGCACTGTAAACAAAACATCTGGGACTGTGAAGATCTCTGATATTTCCATGGATGAATACCCTAAGAAATCTCGCATGCAAATTGGTGTTGTTCCTCAAGAGATAGCTTTGGATAGTTTCTTCCCTCTCTATGAAGGGCTGGAGTGTTACGCAGGATATTATGGAATTCGCCCTGAGCACCGCAAGACAGAAGAGATTCTCAAAAAGCTCAGCTTGTGGGATAAAAGAAAAACCAAACCAGCAAAATTATCTGGAGGCATGAAAAGGAGGTTTTTAATTGCTAAGGCTTTAGTGCATTCTCCAAAAGTGTTAATATTGGATGAACCTACTGCAGGTGTTGATTTAGATTTAAGAAATCATTTGTGGAGCTTTATTAGGGAACTGAAAGATAATGGAATAACTGTAATTCTGACAACCCACTATCTTGCTGAGGCACAGGAATTATGCGATGAAATTGCTTTTATCAATAAAGGACAAATTATAAAACAATCTTTGAAGAACGAATTGCTTCATGAGCTTGGCCAATGTCACATTGATGTATGTTTTATGCAGGATATAAGTTCAAATATAACAGATTCTTTATCAGGTCAAATAGAATTTGATTTAATAGATAAAAACAAAATACGTTTTTATATTAATAAAAATAACACCTACAGCGCTATTTTAAAATCTATAGAAAAAATTGGTATAGAGGTTAAAAACATGAGCGTTACTCAGCCAGATTTAGAGGACATATTCTATAAGATAGTGCATCAAAACGAAAACTAAAAATGTATCAGAAATTATCAGATAGGCAAATTATAGAAATTCAAGGCACCGATGCCATCAAATTCTTAAACGCACTCTGTACAAACAAAATTGTTCTAAAAAAATTAAGCTATACTTATTTTTTGAATAATCAGGGGCGCTATTTGTTTGATTGCTTTCTATATTGCGAAAATGATGAAACAATTTACCTTGATGTTAGCAGCAAAACATCTGAGCCTTTAGTAAAATATCTAAGTATCAGAAAATTACGTTCTAAAGTTAATATAATTAACGATAACAATAAATATCAGCTATTCTATTCTAAAACAGAGCCCAAATCTGATCCTTCTATAATTTTTGCTGCTAAAGATAATAGAAATAACAAGCTTGGTTATAGAATTTGTACTGAAACAAATTCAGCACTTGAGGAGCTTATTACAGAAGAAGATTTAATCAAAGAAGACAAATATAACTATGCCATAGTTGATGGTTGTGATGATATGCTATATGAAAAATCAATACCAATTGAATATAACGCAGAAGAGCAAAATGCGCTCTCATTTAATAAAGGTTGCTATTTAGGCCAAGAAGTCATTTCAAGAGCTAAATATCAGGGAGTAATACGTAAAAAGATTTTTAGCCTGAAGTTAAATGATGATACGAAGATATCTCAAAACGATTCTGTAACAAATTTACAAGGTGATAAATTAGGAGTAATCACCTCTGTATATAAAAATAAAGCACTTGCATTACTCAGACATGGTAAATTAACAGAGCATGAAACTCTTGGAAAAGACAGTTTGCTTGTAGGTAATATTAGCGCTACAATCAAAAATTGATAAAGCAATTTATCTTTACATCTTAAGGTTTGGTATTATTGGCTAAACATAGCCATTATATAAAAATTTAATAATACTTTACTTTTTTATATTAGACACTATATTGTACTTTAATTTTTAATTTAATTTATGGTACTTTATGATTATTCCACCTCGTTATTTAAATGAAATCACATTTACTGACCCTTCCAATGAACGTTGTATATTTCTAAATCTTGATAAGAATTTAAATACAGAGCAAAAAGATCTTATATATGGAATTGAAAATCCAAAGAATTTTAATATCCTAAAGAAAAATCCTAATTTAGCTATATACTTCATAGCTACAGAAAGAAATATTGTACCCTTTGTACTAAAGCACTTAATAAAAATAGTACCAAATTTTAGTATCTATGACAATAATGGTAACACTCTATTGTCTTATTTGTTGCACCAAAACAACCCTGACAAAGATATACTAGCAGATCTAATAAAAAAAGCTGATTTTAATACTCAGAATCTTAGTAGAGAGACACCATTGTATCATTTGATAAAACATAAGCAACCTGACAAAGATATAATAATATCCTTAATAAAAAAAGGAGCTAATTTTAATGTTGAGAATTATCGTAACGAGACATCACTGTCTTATTTACTGAAATATAAAAAACCCCACAAAGATGTAATAATAGAATTAACAAAAACAGGGGCAAATTTTAATTTTGCCGGTGATAATGGCATGACTCCATTGCATTATTTTCTAAAAAACAATAATCCTGGTGAAGATGTAATTATAGAATTAGCAAAAACAGGAGCAGATTTTAATTTTGCCGATGCTAAAGGCAGGAATGCATTATGTCATTATCTTGCATTAAATAGCAATGCTAATATAGAAACTTTTGAGTATATAATAAAAAATGTAAATATTATCAATCAGAATGAATGTGACTATTTCATAAATTTAATGGAAAATCCTAAACCTAACCTTAAGCTAGCAAAGCACCTCATAGATAAAGGCTTTGCAAAAGATATTAAGATGGAACTATGTGACCTAAGAATATTTTTGAAGTTCATAAGTAATATTATAGATAAAAGTGATACAAAAAATAAAACTGATAAATATGAGGAAATAATTTTAGCTTCAGACATTATAAAAAGCGCCACCTCCTTCTATATTGAAAATAGCGATGATAAAAATAAAGTTACTTTGATCACTAATTTCTTAAAATCTCTTGATAGAGCACAAAGCAACTCCTCCTACAAAGACATTTGTAATAAACTTGGATTTCATTTATTACAGTTTCTACCACAAGAAAGCTACGAAACTTCTATTATAAGTGATAATTTTAAGAAAGACATTCTAAGTTTTAGGCAAAAATCAGCAATGACAGCTTTCACTTCAGATATGTTAGAAGCAATTGAATATAATACAGAAGACACTTCTGAAACATCTAATAGCTTATGGGATAATGTTACTTGCTATATCTATGCTATTTATGACAACATCATCTGGTTCTAAAAAGTCCATTGGAGCTACTTATTAAGTAGCTCCCTTTGCTCGTATAATTGACATAAACTGGGAAATGCAATAGTATAATCAGGGTTCATATTATCCAGACCGGAGAATGTCTTAGTGAAAACAAATCAATTATATCTTTTTAAAGACAGACGATTTTTGCCAATTTTTTTGGTTCAATTATTTGGCTGTCTTAACGATAGCATTCTTAAGAACGCACTGATCATATTAATCACATATAAAATTTCTCATGAACTAAGCTCTTCAATATATTTTCTTATAATGCTTGCAAATGTTATTTTTATATTACCATTTGTAGTTTTTGCAAGTATCGCAGGTCAAGTGGCTGATAAGTATGAACGATCTTCAATAGTCAAAATTATTAAATTTGCGGAATTAGCAATTGTGCTGATAGCAGCATATGGTTTTTATCATAATAATCTATTGATATTATTTTCATCTATTGGACTAATGGGAACTCATTCCTCCTTTTTTGGACCAATAAAATATAGTGTTTTGCCTGATCATATGAAAAAATATGAATTGCTTGGGGCAAATGGATTTATCGAAGCTGGAACTTTTTTATCAATATTATTTGGAACGATTTTAGGTAACTTATATAATTTTAATGCTGCCTTAATCGTTGCTCTCTCTATTATCATTGCAATTTCTGGCTTGGTTGCATCCTTTTACATGCCAAAATCTAATAATTCGAACTCTAATATCCAGATTAACTTCAATATTATTGAAGAAACAAAGTCGATGATAAAGTATGCCTCGTCCAAAAATTATATTTACTTAGCAATATTAGGCATTTCGTGGTTTTGGTTTATAGGTGCTGCAATCATGGCGCAAATTCCATCTTTAGCACGTAATATATTGGGTTCTGATGAAAATGTAGCAAATCTATTTTTAGCGGTCTTTTCAATTGGAGTTGGTACCGGCTCTGCACTGTGCAATAAAATTTTATCCAACAAAGTAAGTACTAGATATGTTTTTATTACATCACTTGGTATTAGCATATTCGGAATTGATTTATATCTTGCGAGCAATATCGCATCCGTCAATTATGAACCAGAAACATTAAGAACAGTATGGCAATTTTTATCCAAAGGTAGTTGCTGGCGAATATTGTTAGATTTATTTCTGCTAGCAGCAATAGGTGGGATTTATGTTGTTCCGCTATTTGCTGTAATGCAATATTTCACTGCTGGGCCCTACCGAAGCAGAGTAATAGCGACCAATAACCTAATTAATGCCTTTTTTATGGCTGGTTCAACTATTCTACTTTCAGCATTGTATTTTATAGGTCTCTCTATTCCATTAATTATACTTACAATTAGCTTGCTAAATTTAGTTATTACAGCATATATCTATCATTTAATTCCTAATTCACGCATTATGTCTTTTGAATTATGGCGAAGGCTGTTTAAATTGGTATTTAACTTTTTTTATAATATCGAGGTCAAAGGACTAGAAAATTATAACAAAGCATCTAATAGAACTGTTGTTGTAGCAAACCACTTATCATACCTCGACCCTGCTTTAATTGCGGCATATCTTCCAGGAGACATCAAATTTGCAATTAATTTAGCTATTTCTAAGGAATGGTGGGTTAGACCCTTTTTAAAAGTTGTTAAAACCTACCCTCTTGACCAAAATAACCCAATGGCGATAAAAAGCCTGATAGATGAGGTAAAACAGAATAAAAAAATAGCTATTTTCCCTGAAGGAAGGACTACGACCACTGGCTCACTAATGAAAATATACGAGGGGCCTGGTATGATTGCTGATAAAGCAGAAGCAACCCTACTCCCAATACGTGTTAATGGCACGCAATTTACTATTTTTTCTAAGATACAGAAGTTAATGGGAGTAAAACGATTTTCGTTTAGACGTAAGGTTAGTATCAGCATATTACCTCCTGTAAAATTTACTCCAAAACCAGAATTATGTTCTAAAGAGAGAAGAAAATTTATAGCACATGCCTTATATGACGTAATGAGCGAGATGATTTTTGAAAGCTCAGACTACAAAAAAACTATTATTCACTCTTTGATAGAGTCAAGTAAAATTTATGGTAATAAATTAACAATAATAGATGATATCGAAAATAATAGTGCAAAATACCGCGCTATATTGCTCAAAACTTTTATAGTAGCAAATTTAGCTAAAAAATATGCAAAAAACCATAATAATATAGGACTAATGCTTCCTAATATGAGTGGTAGCCTTATTGCATTCTTAGGCTTGCAAGCGGCCGGATATACACCAGCTATGATTAATTTCACTTCTGGTGCAAAAAATATAATAGCATCTTGTAGAAGTGCTAATGTACAAACTATTTTTACATCAAAAAAATTTATAGAAAAAGCGTCATTAGTTAACCTTGTTGAATCTTTAGAATTATCTGGAATAAATGTATTTTTTATGGACGACATGAAAAAAGATTTAACATTATTTATAAAATTAAAATGCCTAGTTGCTTCATTTTTTCCAAAAACTTATTATAACACTATTTGTTTAAATCAAGACCCTGAAAGTACTGCTGTTATATTATTTACTTCGGGCAGCGAAGGGCTACCTAAAGCTGTAGCATTATCACATAATAATATACAAGCAAACAGGTGCCAAATATTAGCTCGAATCGATTTTACTCCTTACGATTGTGCATTCAATGCTCTTCCAATGTTTCATGCTTTTGGTCTTACTAGCGCTTTAGTTATGTGTTTATCAGGTGTTAGGACATTTTTCTATCCATCTCCACTGCACTATCGTATTATTCCAGAGGTAATATATGATATAGGAGCAACTATAATGTTCAGTACTGACACATTTCTTTCAGGTTACTCAAATTACGCACACCCTTACGACTTTTATTCACTGAGATACGTGATTGCAGGGGCAGAGAAAGTTCGTCAAAAGACAAGAGAGACATGGTTTCAAAAATTTGGCATTAGAATATTTGAAGGCTATGGAGTTACAGAAGCATCCCCTGTTCTGGCTTTTAATACTCCAATGTATAACAAATATGGAAGCGTTGGTAGGCTACTTCCAAATATAGACTATTTTCTTCAAACCGTTGAAGGTATAAAAGAAGGAGGTCGTTTATGCATTAAGGGACCAAATATTATGCAAGGTTATATGCTAGAAAACAATCCTGGTGTCATAGCTGGTACTTCAGTAGATAATTTAGGTGCTGGTTGGTATGATACTGGAGATATAGTTAGTATAGATGAGTCCGGCTTCATTACAATAATTGGAAGAGAAAAACGCTTTGCAAAAATAGGTGGAGAAATGATTTCTTTAAGCATCGTAGAAGAGTTATTGTCAAAAACAGATGATCAACACAATCATGCTGTAATTTATTTGAGTGATGAAAAAAAGGGAGAGAAATTAATAGCTTTTACTAATAATAATTCTTTGTCTCTAAAGGACATTTCTTCAACAGCAAAAGAAATGGAGTTATCTAAATTATATATCCCCAAAACTATAGTCTATATAAAAGAAATACCATTACTTGCAAGCGGAAAAGTAGACTATAAGCTTCTGCCTTCATTATATTGTAGATTACATTGAAATATTGTTGGCTTTTCTATCTATCTTTTATCCTTTTCTTTCACAGAATTTAATCGCCCTGTCTTTGCATGCCAAAAGCGATAAAATTGATAAATTATGTCTTATGTCAACAAAACCTAAGACATTGATTTTATCAATTCAATAATTTTTTTTCTTGTTTGAGAGTTTTTGACTTCGCTAAAAGATTTAATTAAACTTACTACTTCTTTTTCAGATACGATAGTATCATCTGCTGCATCGTATTCTTCATGTTCCTCTGCAAAAACGCTGCCAATTACATTATTGTCGCCCTGATTTTCAAAAAAGTAATTAATTGGTACCTTTAAAAATTTTGCCAATGTATATAACTTACCGCTAGCAATACGGTTTGTAGCTTTTTCATACTTCTGTATCTGTTGTATACTAACATCTACAGCTTTACCTATCTCTTGTTGACTCAAACCAAGCATCATTCTGCGCATTTTTAACTTATAACTTACTAACTTGTCAATTTCATCTGCTCGACCTTTTTGTTCCGACATTCTATTTTCTATATTTATTAATTATCAATCTTATGAATGCTACTATTAGGTGGATGCTTATTTCAAGAAAAACCTTTATAGTAACGAATTTTTTTAATCAAGCAAAAAATAACTTGCATAAATGAGACTAATAATACCAAAATTAACAAAATATTCCAACCATAAATTGAGTATAATGTAGGATTTTTCTTTTTCTGAGGCAAATAGGAGTCAATTACGTCAATTTCATTTAAATTCAACTGAGTAATTACTCTTCCTACTGGATCTATAACGGCTGAAATACCATTATTTGCAGCTCTTACAATCGGAATTGCATTTTCTATAGCTCGTAATCTACTAATAACTAGATGTTGGTATGGTCCAAACGAACCTGAAAACCAGGCGTCATTAGTAATATTAAAGATCACATCAACTTTTTCATGGTTGATTGATATTTCATTATAGAATATAGATTCATAGCAAATTAGCGGATAAATTTTAAGATTCAATGGTTGCAAATTTAATACCTGAGCAAATCCTGAAGAGTAATCAACAAATCCATGAGTAAACTTCTTAAATGGTATATACTTTTTGAAAGGTATATACTCACCAAACGGAACAAGATGAGATTTGTAATAAGCAAAAACCTCTTCCGATTCGGGATTTAAACCAACCATAGAGGAATATATTTTATATTCATTGTTGCTATCAATTTCTTCTGATATGGAACCTGTGATGAGAAATTGCTCTTTATTTTTATCAACGAATATATCTTGTATATATTTCTGAATTACAGGATGTTTATGGCCTATAATTAGGGCTGCCTCTGGCCAAATAATAATATCTGGACTGCCACGGAATTTTGATAAATAAACATATTTTTTTAGATTAGAATTAAATTCTTCTGAGTCCCATTTAATGCTCTGATTAATTGATGGCTGAACTATTCTAATCTTAATCTTACTATATGTATTTTCAAATTTATCTAGAATATCATATCCATACGCAAACATACTACATATCATTATAGTAGAAATTATGATTGGAATTTTAAAATTTTTATAATCATATAAAGAAGTTCCGATATATATTGCAATAAAACTTAAACCTATTGCTCCTAGGAGATTTGCAGATTGTAATAAAATATCAGAAACTCCAAAACTATAGCCTAAAAGTGCCCAAGGAAAGCCTGTAAAGGCCCAAGACATGATCCACTCCATCAAAACCCATAATATGGAAAAAAATAGCTGATAGAAACTTGAGAAACGAAAATAAAACGCTACACTAGATATAATAGCACAAAAAATTGCAAGAAAAGCTGGAAGACCTATGAGAGCGAAAGGAAATGCCCACCAAAATTCTTCTATATAAACAAAAATACTAAAAGAAACCCAATGCAGAGAAGATAAGAAAAAACCAAAACCAAATATATACCCACCTAAAACCGCATCTTTTAAGAGATAGCTCTTGCTAATATGTCTTGCTAAAATAGAGAAAGAAAATATCGCTGGAAAAAAAAATATAGGAGCAAAAACAAATCCCGCAATTATACCAAATAGTAACAATATTTTTTTGCAAAACATTTTATATTATAATAATTTAAGTTGAACTAGGCGTTTTTCAATGTTATAGGAGTCTATTATAGATCACTCCAAATCACAAGCAAATAAACAAGGATTATTTTATGGCAAATATTTTGACTAATTTATTAAAGGGTAAAAAGGGAATAATTACAGGAACTGCAAATAAATTGTCTATTTCATGGGCTATTGCTAAAGCTTTTGCTGAAAATGGAGCTGAGGTAGCTTTAACATATCAAGGCGAAGTGCTTAAAAAGAGAGTATTTCCTTTGGCAGAAGAAATCAATTGTGATTCCGTTTACGAGTGCGACGTTACTAATGAGCAATCTATGGACGAATTATTTAAAAATATCAAAGCCAAATGGAAAACTATTGATTTTCTCATTCACGCAATAGCTTTTTCAGATAAAAATGAACTGCGCGGCAGGTATGTTGATACTAGCATGAATAATTTCCTGAATTCCATGAATATTTCCTGTTATTCACTTACTGCACTTGCAAAAAGAACAGAAGAATTTATGACAAATGGTGGTTCCATAGTAACCTTATCTTATTATGGCGCTGAAAAAGTGATTCCTAACTACAACGTGATGGGCCTAGCAAAATCCGCGCTAGAAACAAGTGTGAAATATTTAGCTCATGATATGGGAAGTAATAATATTAGAGTTAATGCGATATCTTCTGGACCAGTTAAAACTCTTGCATCAAGCGGAATTAACGATTTTAATTCAATGCTTAAATCTCATGCAAGCACAGCCCCGTTAAGACGTAATACAACACAAAATGATGTCGCAAATGCTGCGCTATATCTAGTCAGTGACTTGTCTTCTGGAGTAAGCGGCGAAATACATCACGTAGACGCTGGATATAATGTCATGGGCATGAGTCTAAATACAAAATAATCAACCTGTGAATCAGCACCGACTAACTCATGCCCCAAACCAACGAAGTCATACCGGGCTTGACCCATAACTGTCCAAAGTTGAAATAGAAATAGAAACATATATAACCTATTTCTATTTCAACTTTGGACAGTTATGAAACAAGTTCAGGACGACAATGGGGCACACAGGACGACAAAGTATAAAAGATGGCCTGATAATTTTATTCAAGTTCGTGACCTGCTGTTTCAGAAGAACAAAAGGGTAATAAAAAATTAGCTTCTTCAATGGAATAACCTGATTCTAAAAGATCGTTTAATGTACTAGGTGAATTATCGGAGTTGTCTATTATATTTTTATCATTATTGTCATCCCTTTCAATATTAGAAGAAGAAAAGGTTGATAAATAACCAACTTCTTCAATGGAATAACCTAATTCTAAAAAATTCCGTACTGTTCTAGGTGAATTATCGGAGTTGTCTATTATATTTTTATCATTATTGTCATCCCTTTCAATATCATAATCATAATAACTATATTGGCTATAATTATTATTAATTTCATAGGTATCATAACAAGAGACATCACGCAACGAAAGTAACAAAAATTTTAGCAACTTTGTCTCAATCTTAATACTGTACCACTCTTGACAGGATTCAACAATAGTATTCAATATTTTGGTTGCATCATTTTTTTTAATAAGAAGATCTTTTAGTTCCAACCATTTTTTGAAAATATTAGACTCTTTTTCCACCAAGTTTTTTATGGTTGCTTTATTAGTATTACCAGCATTAATAGTGCCTTTATCATATTTATAAGGAAATAATGTTTTATAATTACTGTGCTGCCACCTTGAAGCTTGCGTCGCTCCTGCTATTGACATAGGCATTGACTTTAAAGCCTCACTCCAAGACAATTTATCCGTCTCTATTAGTTCAAGCAGCATTTGATGAATGAGTAAACTTTTTGGATTTCTTGAAACTTCAACTCCAAAAAGAAGATAGGTAAATGCAGAAATAAACTTTTCAAACTGATTTTTTTCTGTGGAAGAAATTTTAGGTGGAAAGTCAATATTTAATACCTGCCCCTTTAGTCTGGATTTAATAATTTCAACAATTTTTTTGTCATCTAACGAAAAAGTTACTTTAATTTTATCTATAGTGTTAGAAATATTGCTATAGCTTGATAACGAATCTATCTTACTTATTTTTGTAAAAAGTGTTTTTGCACTAGAAACATTATATTTTACTCTTTCACTAATAGTTTCTTTTGAATTTTGGAATTTTATCAGCTTTACATTAGAGCTTAGGTTATCGTCAAAGGTGTTATTTTTTTGTGCTTGTAGATTTTTGATTTTCCTTATATCAGAACGATTCATTAGCCTTATCTGGGCTAAAGATTTGGGGCCACACTCATCCAATATAATTTCTGAACCATTATCTAAAGTAACTCTTGTAATGTTTTGAGAACTAACAAGTTTAAAATTACTAATAATTTTCTCTTTTAATGAAACAATAAAACCTTTAGCTTTGACACCTGATAAACTTTCATTCAATTGATTTTGTAAAGTTTCTAATATCTTACTTTTATCACTAATATTTTTTATAAATTTTCTTTTATTTCCTAAAACATACTTTTGAAACTCTAAAATAGCATCTTCATTGTTTTCTTTTAATTTATTTGAAACTCGATACATTTCGTCAAATGTATCATCAAATGCCTTGCTAATAAGGTCCTTTAATTGAGAATCAGTTAAAACCTTTTTTTGAGGTATTTTTTCTCTTTTTAGTGGATAATATTTCTTATTAACCTCTTTAGAATTAATCAGTCTATTTCCAATTTCATGCAAAAAAACTGACAATTGAACTTCACTATTAGAATTTTTTAGCTCTTTAATAAAAGCTCTTTTTGCGTTTAAATTAAGTATCTTTCTCGTAGAATCTAAGCTATTATGCTGCATTATCTCATCATAATCTTCTTCAGAAGAAGAATCGTCATAAAACAACTCATATGGATCCTCTTGTACATTTTGAGATGGCATTGTTAAGCCTTTATCCAACGGCGTATCATCATCTTTAAAATGCTTATCCAAATCTAAAATATCATCTTCTTTTTTCTTAGACATTTTCTTAACGCAATTAAACCTAAGCGTTAAAACTAGTGGATTTTTTGTACTAAGTAAATGATTTTTTCTTAAAATTTTATATAGCTTATATATAATTTTTTATTTAATGGTTACTTTAATAAAGCCAATATATAATTTATAGTTAGTTTATCCATTAATAATAATCACTCATGCTCGTATATTCCCCATATTTTTTTTCTTTCTACCCAACCAGTGTGGTTTTTGCATGATATTTTACACCATTTTGTTTTGCATTTTATTAAATCACACCTAAGATTATGCTCTAAATGCGCAATAATTTGACTATTTTTATTACTTGAAGAATATAAATTTAATAAATCAGAACTATTAATTATCACCGCCCTCTTCCCTGATAATACACGAGAATGTACCCATCCTCCTTCTCCTGTAATATCTGATATTTTTCGCCAATTACCGTACTGGGCAATTATTTCTACTGGCTCTTTTGCACTAGTAAATACCCAGTCAATAGGATAATCTTGGTCTGGTCCGATTCGTGCATTAACTTCATTGAATTTAGTAGTAACAAACCTTGGTACTGGTAATGAATCTAGCGCTGCACAGCAAGAATAAGTTTTTAGCATTAAAAATAATACAACCCAAAACCTTAAAATATAAAAAAAAGCTAATGAGATATTATTCATCCTCTTCAAGCAAATCGTCATTTATTGGTTTTACAACAACATAGCTACCAGACCTAAATTGCCTTTTAATTCTGCTGATTTCATTTTCACTAGTGCCTATTGCTTTTAGAACAGAGGCCCCTATTTGCAGCCCTATTTCATAATCTTGTGGTATAATTGAATGTATTCCTAAATTATATAATTCATGAGAATTTTTTAAATCTTTCATGCGAGCTATTACATCTAAGTTATTGAAATTCAAGTTTGCTAACTTAGTTATTTTTTTAACAGTAATGTCATTATTAACCGTTACAACAAGCGCAAGAGCTCTTCTCCCTCCCACAGCCTCAAGAGTAGTAACTTGAGATGCATCGCCTCTAAAAACAGACAAACCATTCTCTACTTCTTTATTTACGATGTCATCGTTAACGTCTAGCGCAATATAATTTACCCCTTCTGCTTCTAAAACGCGTGCAACCATTTTTCCTATTTTGCCAAATCCAGCTATAATAACATGGTTTGTAAGGTCGCGCGCGCCATATTCTATGATTTGATCTGGAGTATTTCCCAAGCGTTTTTCAATTTTCTCTGATATATAACGACCAATTATTGCAAGCAGCGGCGTAAGAGCCATTGTACATGTAACAACTAATAATAATATATTCGCAGTACTTTCTTCTAAAACACCGTATTCTTTTCCCAGTCCAAATAATATAAAGGCAAATTCGCCACCCTGTGATAACAACAACCCAGCATGGATTGCAACGCCCTTGTTAAAACCAAATAATATACAAAGACCACTTATAATTAAGCCTTTTAGTAGAATAAGTGATAAGCTAAATGTAATTATACTCGTCATTTGATTATAAATTTCCATTACATCAATCTTCATACCAACGCTCATGAAGAATAATCCAAGTAATAAACTTTTAAATGGATAAATACTTTCCTCAGCCTTAACCCTAAAATCCGTTTCTGCTACCAAAACTCCAGACACAAAAGCACCAAGAGCCAAAGATAACCCAAAATGCTCTGTACTCCATGACGCACCTAAAACAACAAGCAATGTAGCAGCAATTGGCAATTCACTACTCTCGTTATTATCTGGTGATATAAAAGAAAACAAAGGCCTTAAAAACACTCTTCCTGTAATAAAAATTACCGCGAGAGCTATGATAGTTTTTATCAAAGAGGCAGTAAGTATAGAAGTGAGGGATTCAACATCTTCTCCTCCACTACCTAAAATAGGAACTATAACTAAAAGTGGCACCACAACAAAATCTTGTAATAATAATATTGCTAATGCTATACGACCAATTTGCATTGATTGACTTTTAGTTTCAGTAATAACTTGCATTACTATTGCAGTAGAAGACAGAGCCAAACCACCGGCTATAATTATTGCCAAATTACTATTTTTTGTCGTTATCATAACAGAAGCTGCAATAATAATCGCTGTTATTAATACCTGAAGCGAGCCAAGTCCAAAAACATATTTTCTCATCGCTTTAAGCCTTTCAATAGACAATTCAAGACCAATAGCAAATAATAAAAATACTACACCCAACTCTCCTAGCAAGTAAGTCTGCTCATAAGTAACAACTTTTAAACCATGATCACCGATAAATGCTCCAGCAACTAAATAACCAAGCACAGGGCTAAGGTTCAAACGCTTAAATATAGCAACTATAAAAACTGCAGTCGCAATTAGCGTAATAATGGTAATTAAAATATTACTTTCCATGTTCTTTTAATACTTACTGTAATGTTTAGTTAATTTAAACTATTGTTTCTTCTATTCCATAATTGATCCAACTTAATAGCATCACGAGATTCCGGGTTAAATAAATGTACTATTACTTCACCAGCGTCAAGCACTATCCAATCACTACCTTTTAGCCCTTCTAAACTAGAAGCGTGGTGTAACTTATGTTTTAATTCAAGTGAAATTATTTCTGCTATTGAAGATATATTTTTAATAGACTTCCCAGTAGTAAAAATCATGTACTTAGCAAGTGCAACTTCATTTGCAAGCTTCATAACGTTTATGTCTTCTGCATTTTTTTCTTGTAAAATTTCTAGTACGAAATCCTTTAAATCGTCTGCGTTCGTTGTCATTTCAATGCTTTATCTTTTTTCTTAAGTTAGTTGAGGAAATATCTAGAAGTTTTGCTCTGCTGGCTTTCATAAATTTGGCTTTTTTATTTCCAGTGTACAACGCTGACAAATTTAGCATCCTTTCGTTGCAAGGTCTATCAAAAATTATAATATCACATAAATTTCTGATTTCTTTATTGCGTTCCCATTTTTTAAAATGAACTATATTGTCAATTCCCATCAACCAAGAAAACTCAACATTATTGAATTTAGCCTTAAGGTTTTTTATAACATAATAGGTTTGATTGGAATTAATTTCACTTTCAGCAGTCGAAATAATAATTTTTGGGTGTTGAGCTACCTTGCAAGCGTTATTAGCACGAGTAAAAATATTTTCGGTGTATGATTCTTTAAATGGATTTTGCTTAGCTACCAACCAAATAATATAATCAAATTTATATTTTTTCAATGCCTCTATAGACAGAGCGAAATGCCCCATATGTGCTGGATTAAAGCTACCACCTAAAAGACCAACTCTAAATCTAGCACTACGTAAAAAACTCAATGCTTGTAAATTATATATTTTATGTTTAAATTGCATTCTTATTATTAATGTAGTGAGTTGTTAATTTATGGCTATTTCTGAATCAAAACTAAAGATCATTTTACAAGATAAATTTCCAGATGCAAAATTAATAATCAATGATTTAGTGGGAGATCAAAATCATTACTCACTTGAGATACATAGTAATATTTTTCAAGGCATGACTCTTATACAACAACATAAATTAGTAAAAAAAGCGTTGTCAGATTTGCTAAAAAAAGAATTGCATGCAATTACTATTAAAACCAAAGCCATATGATATTTATTTAGTAAGGTATTTTGCTTTATCGCCTGACTCTTATAATAAAGCTGAACCCTATACCACCCAACATGCAAAGAGCTGGTATCAATGATAATGATGCTATAAAGGTAGTTTTATTATATAACGCAATTCCCAAAACATTAGTTTCACCATTCCAATAATATGAAAACAATTTTCCTATTAGGCTGTGAAATACATAACCAAAACACATATTAATACAATTGATACTAGAAATAGCAAGCCCAGTTGATGATTGTTTGGCCTCCCTACTTGCCAAGTTAAACACTAAAACCTGATAACAACAAAAAATACCTAATATAAACATCATAGCAATCAAAGTTAACATAGAGGGAGTCTCTATTTTAAATAAAATGATAAAAATTAATGACGTTAAAATCGCAATAATTACAATTGTAGCCGATTCAGATTTTATAAAGTTAGCAAAAACTACTAATATTGGACCACCAAAACACATACCAAAATATACATACATAATAATTTTAGAACTCTCTACTAAAGAAAAATTAAACACCTGACTAAAAAACGGTATAGCCCAAACATCTGCAAAACCTTCGAGAGCACCTACCATAAGCCCCCCTGAAATACCTATTAGCATAAGACGAAAATTGGACATCACTTCAAACATTGAAAGGTAAAATGGCACATTTTTTTGTATCGCACTTTTTGGAAAGCTAATTTTTCCAAAAATAAAAGTAATAAAAGATAAAAATGCTGCAATTGCTGAAATGGATAAAAGAATTTGCTGATTCCCATAAAATTTAAACATTATGATCAAAGGAGTTGTACTAAACACAGCACCTATTAAACCAAAAGTAAAAGAAAGTCCTATTAAGATGGAATGGTATTTTTCTTCAAAGCAAGCTTTTGTTATTTTTGCAATTGCAAGAAAGCTTACTCCAGAACCAAAGCCGATTAAAAACCTAGAAAACAGCAAAATACTCCAATTAGTTGTGGTTGCGAAAAGATACATTCCAATTGCGGTAAAGAAAATTGCCAATGATGAAATTATTCGATAACTAAAGCGATCTAACATCAATCCAAAGGGTATTTGAGACATACCATATCCTAAGTAATAATAACCAGATAATGTACTAAAAGCTGCAGCATCTATATTAAAATTATACATGATATCTTCTCTCAAAATACCAACACA
The DNA here is from genome assembly GCA_030036605.1 of Candidatus Megaera endosymbiont of Nemacystus decipiens. GTDB lineage: Bacteria > Pseudomonadota > Alphaproteobacteria > Rickettsiales > Rickettsiaceae > Megaera_A. Next base: position 224,148 of record DAOTRE010000001.1, read on the forward strand.
TAAACGCATTATAAACTGAAAGGCAAAAAATATATTTGCTATACACCAAAGTATTATAGTTTTCCTTGAATCAAAAATTAGCATATGAAATTGGTTTAGGTTAAAGCAGCACTAGATCATAAGTATAATAGCCGTGTATGTCAATGATAGTTGTTGACAAGATGGAAGCCAGCGGTAAGAATATAGCTATAATATTTTATACAGATAAAAAAATGTTGAAACGTATAATAAAAATACCATTACTACTGATTTTTTCCTCTTATTTTTTATCAGCCTGTCTGCCAGTAGCATTTGTTGGAGTAGGAAGTTCTGCCATGATGTTTGCAAAAGATAGATCAGCTAAAGATGCAATTTATGACTTAAAAATTGTAAGCAGTATTAAATCAGCTTTTATCACTGAAGGATTTAAGGAAATTTATACAAAAATTAACGTCGAAGTATTTGCAGGAAGAGTTCTTCTGACAGGAAGGCTTGAAAACACCTTCAGTCATGATAAAGCATTAGGACTAGTCAAGTCCCAAAATGGAGTCAAAGAAGTTTTAGATGAGATTACTGTTACAAATGAAAAAATAATATTTGACGCAGCACAATATGCTAGGGATTCATTAATTACTAGTCAAATTAAATCGCAGATTTTTAAAAATCGAGATATCAAGTCTATCAATTTTATTGTAGTAACGAATTATGATGTGGTATACTTATTTGGTATAGCTAGAACTAGTGAGGAGCTTGGTAAAGTTGCAAATATAGCAGCTAATATCAACGGTGTTAAAAAAGTTGTATCTCATATATTACTGTCTGATGATAGTATAAGCTATAACTCATCTAATAACACAGAGGAGCAGCAAATTGATGGACATGAAGATGAAATATATGTTAAAGACATTGATTCAGAATTATCTAAATATTAAATCTTTGTAGCATGCAAAAACTAACCATATGTGGCTTTTTATTATTTTTTTTAATGACCTTATCTGGTTGCGGGTGCAATACAAATTCCTCGAAAAAGCTTTCATATGTAAAACTTTCAAATGAAGATGAAGGAAACACAAAATATCATGGTCATTATAAAGTCGGTGACAAATATACTATAAAAAATAGATCTTATACCCCAAAAGAATTTTCCTACTATAATAAAGTTGGAATAGCATCTTGGTATGGAAAAAGATATGGTTTTCATAAAAACAAGACAGCTAATGGAGATTTTTATAACAAAGATATGCTAACTGCAGCGCACAAAACACTACAATTACCATGTCTAGTTGAAGTTACTAACTTAGCCAATAAAAAGTCTGTCATCGTTATGGTCAATGACAGAGGTCCATTTGCAAAAAACAGAATTATTGATATGTCTGAACGTGCAGCAGAAATTCTTGGGTTTAAAGATAATGGAATCGCAAAAGTGCGAGTAAAATATTTACCAAATGAATCAAAAAAATTACTTAAAATTCTCGGCCTAAAAGCTGAAAAAAATTCTATATCTAAAAAACATTTACACAACCCTAAATGTAGTGTTAATTGTTATATCAAACTTTTTAACCACAAAAAGCTTAAAAATAACTTGGTGTAATAGAACAGTTTAAAGCCCTCTTGAGCTTGTTTTTTTTGACGGCTTCTTTATTCTCTCACTTTCTTTATTTCGAAATTTATTAGCAATAGTTCTTCCAGAAGTTTTAGCTATGAATTTTATTACCACAGGTGAAGAAAGTAGTTTGACTCCTTCTGCAACCACACCTAAGTAATTTTTTTTGTGATATTTTTCAGACAACGCAATAAGGTTTGGCATCTTTTTTTCTGCCACTTTTAGAGCATCTTTCATGCTAATATCAACTTGTTTTCCTATTTCTGTATTATCTAGAAATTCTTCAAGCAAAGAAGCAATTTCATTTTGATGTGTTTTAAGAATTTCTGGTATGTCTTTTACTAAAATATCATAAGCAGTTCTATAATCTTTATTTTTAATCATCGCTTCTCCTATGTTAGAAACAATATTCATCAAGTGCTTTCTGTTATTTTCTTCTTTATCAATTAAAGCATTATGTATGTTGTCAATTATTTTGGTGATAGGAGAAACCTCACCTTCTTCAGATTTTTGTAAATTTTGGGGTATTGTTACAATTTTAGAAAGCGTATCTATTACCTTATCATCAGTTAGCAAACTAAATGCCAGCTCCGTGGACTGATTAATAAATTTCTCACTTAACCCTAATTTCTCAATAGCATCTCCATTCTTCTTTGTCTCATTTGAAACAATAGCAGTAATCGTGCCTTTATTTTTATTAATATAGTTTGGCAAATTTTCAATTAAATTTTTACTCTCTTCAGAAGAAATAATACTTCCTAGGTTATCTATTGTATTATTAATCTGAGTTTTATATTTTTCATTAAAACCCTGTAGTTCTGGTATTTCTTCTTGATTTTTCTTCAGCAGAGCGCTTAAGTTAGGATAACCTTGAATTAAGGACAACGCGCTTTGTGAGATCTCAAGCGCTTCATTATTATGCTTTAGCGCCGCAGACAAAATATTCTGCCCTAACTCAACACTTTCTTCTATCAAATTTGGCGCTCCCTTAATATCTATTATATCTGGGCGAAGTATTTTGATAGTAGAATTAATTGTTGTTGTAAGAGATGTTTTTAACTCTTCATTGACTATATTATTACTCAAATCTTCTAAAGCTTCTTTTGATTTCTCATGATCGAGTAACTCAACAGCATTTTTTGTAATTGAAAGAGTATCTTTTAATAAATCAGCTGGATCTTTTTCATCTTTTATATTTTTTTGAGCTATTATTTTTTTTGATAATTTTTCTGCATCAACTAGCAATTCACTAAATTTCTCTTCTTGCTCGGCAATAGCCTGAGTGAATTTTGCAGCAGGCGGCAATATCAAAGAAGATGCTGTAAGCACTGTTTCTGTTGCGTTTTGTACTAAATATTTGTCTAATTTAGGGTTTTCCATCCCTGCTTTCTCAAATAAAGGAGAAACTTTCTTTGCCGCATCATCAATTTTTGAACTAATTGCTTCGTTTTCAAGAAGCAACTCTGAAGCCATAGCACCTATCGTAGACTTATTGTCGTTTATTACTTTTGCCAAATCTCCTGCAAAAACTTTATTCACTTCTTCGTTTTTTAATATCTCGGATGCTGAAGACACAATCTGCTTTAATGCAGCTTGATTCAAACCCTCTTTAGAAAGATAGCTTTGCGTCATAGACAGCCCGCTCTGTGAGATCTCAAGCGCTTCATTATTGTGCCTCAGCGCCACAGACAAAATATTCTGCCCTAACTCAACACCGTCTTTTATTAACTTATCAGTGCCATAGATTCTTTTAATATCTGGTCGTAAATTATCTATAGCTGTATTGGTCATTGTTACTAGTGAATTTTTTAGCTTTTCATTGCCTGATATAGTTTCTCCTAGGTCTTTTATTGCTTCTTTTACATCTTTATCTTGCAATAATTCTATTGCGCTTTCTGCCACTGGCAATACTTCTTGTATAACTTCTTTAGTATCTATGCTTTTCTTTTCGTTTACTGCCGAATCTCTTGCTGTTTTAAAACCATCAAGCATACCTTCTGTAAGCTTAACAATTTCTATTACTTCAGGTCCCTGTTTTGATAAGGCCTGAGTCAATTTTGTAGCAGACGGTAATATCACAGAAGCTGCTGTAACAGCTGTTTCTGTAGCGTTCTTAACTAATTCTTTATTTAATTTTATCTCTCTAAGCCTGCTTTGCGCAAGTAAAGGAGAAGTTTTATCAATTTTGCTTTGTAGTTTTGTGTTTATTGTTTCATTTTCAATAAGCAGCTCTGAAGCAAGATCTCCTATAGTACTTTTATGGTTATCTAATAAATTTACTAAATCTTTTGTAAAGATTTCATTTACTTCCTCATTTTTCAAAATTTTTGATGCTGAAGATATCACCTTATTCAATGAACTTTGTTTTGTATTAGAACCTACAAACCCATCATTTGGATCAGCAATTATTTTCAGCACATTATTTGGTATCGCAAGAATTTCATTACTGTGATTAAGTGTATTACTTAGTATTTTGTTTCCAACTTGAGTTGCTTCCTGCAGTAACTCATCTAAATTATCTACTGTTTTAATAGTAGGCGTTACTGCACTTAATAGTGAACCACCAGCAGTTGCAACTGAGCTGGTCAATACATCATTTTGTGATATTTTATCACTTAAATTGCTAAACGCATTTTTTACATTATCATCCTGCATAAGTGTTATAACTTTTGGTGCAATAGAAAATATAGGTTTTGTGACATCTTTTATGTTAAGCTTTTCATCTTCTTTTAATTTATCTATTGCCCCAGCCAGCATTTCAGCCTGCGCTATTGTCTCATTCATTAAAGCAATTACACTATCCTCTTGTTTTGATAAAGCATTTAATAAATCAACGCTAAAAGGCAGAGCCGTAGCAATGGCATTTGCTCCAGCATCTGCCACATTCATTACTGTTTCATTAGTAATGCCTAATTTTTCTGCCCTATCTTTAATTCCTTGGCTATTATCAAAGATATGCTTTGCTGTCTTATTTATCAGCTGTTTTTCTTCATTTAAAAATTTTACTAACTCTTCAGTTTTTAGAGCTTCTTGAACCAAATCTGAAGATATAATCTTTATAACGTTAGCACCCATATCTTCTCTAGTTTGAGATAAATATAAATCAACAGCATGATTTAAGACATCTGTAATATATTTTGGTGAATCTGTAGTGTTCTCCAGTAATTTTTCAACTACAGGCGCTAGTTTTTTCCCTACATATCCGGAATCAAACCCTTCTTTTTCTACTTGGTTTACAGTCTTTGCTATTGCCTTTTTAGCAGAAAGTAGTTTGAGATTACTATCTATTTCTTTGATTTGTTCTTCTCTAAAGTTAATTTTTTTATAAAGATCGAGGATTTGTTTGTTTAGAGTTTGCAATTTTTGATCACTACTTTCGAAAGCTAACTTTTCTTGTGCTTTCTCAAGAGCTTTAGCATCAACCTGGTTTTGTTTCATTAAAGAGTAAATTCTCTTTGTTTCTTTATTAATTTTATCTTGAGTTTTTTTTGTTTGAGTTAAAGCTCTAGCAGCAGTATTAACTAACTCTGGCGTAATATTAGAAGAAATTGTTTTTAAATTTGGCGCAACTTTTTGCAAGAATGTTTGAGTGTCTTTATCGGAAAGCAATTTAATAAAAAATGACTCATTAGTGCCCCTTCCAATTTTAGATATTTTTTCTTTTTCTTCTAAATAATATGGTATAGAAGTTACCAAAGATGCTAGAGAAAATACATTTCTTAAACCAATATTTGCAGCTCCCTTTAAAGTACTGCCAATTTTTATAACCTCATCTTGATCTTTAGGCTTTTCTAGCATTGAATTTATAACTTTTGACATTTGCTCTGGGTTATTGGAAATTTTTTCTAATGCATTAAAAAGTGATTTTTTTTCTTTTTCGTAAGTATTTTTCCCTTTTTCTTTTTGTTTTTGAATTAGTTTTTCTTTAGCTTCTTTTCGTTTCTTTTTTTCTATAGCCTTCCCTTGCTCACTCTTTATGTACTCCTGAAGTTCTTTTTTATCAGATTCATTCTGGCGCTGAGTTAACATTAGATATCTATCTTTTTGTTTCCTAACAATACTCTTGTGGCTCTCATTAAGAGTTGAAATATTTTTATTATTTTTTCCTTTTTCTTTTTTAAACTTTTCTATATTTTTATTATAAAATGGTTCTAAAGAATTAAGTTCTTTTGTTAAATTATCTATTATTTTTAAATTTTTATCTATATTATTAGTTCTAGCTCTAACCTCTTTTATTTTTGTATTTATATCTTGTTTTTTCTTATTATAACTCTTTTTCTCAGTCTCAATTTTTTTATTTATGAGCTTATTATTTTCTTGAAGTTTTAATGTCTGTTTTTCAATTTCTTCGATCTTTTTGTTATAACCAAAAAGCGTGAGTACTTTATTTTGAGCAGGAGGTGTTTTTTTCTTAAAGATAGGCATAAAAATATCTAATTTAATACTGAGTTAGTAAAATTTTAGTATAAAATTATTTTCTACAGAAAAGTTAAAAGCCTTGATATGTAAAATAGACGTATTTTTTATATTTATGTTACTAGAATGTCTCTAGTATTTTGATTTATGATATGAATCGTGACCTTTATCTTATCTTGAGGCAAGATATCTTCAATGATTTCTGGCCACTCTATTATAGATATATTATTCATTGCATCATCAATTCCTAATTCAAAAATTTCACTACGATCTTTTAGCCTGTATAAATCATAATGATATATAGAGATATTTTCATTTAACTCATAAACTTGTAATAAGTTAAAAGTCGGACTTGATACATTTATGTTTTTCTCAAGAAGCTCTTGTATTATGCATCTAGCAAAAAAACTTTTTCCGCTTCCAAGTTCGCCTTTAAGTGCTATTACTAATGGTTTTTTTATATTTCGTGCAATATTTCGTGCAATGTTTTTTGTCTCTTCTTCACTATTTGCCCTGAATACTTTCTTCATACGATATCTTAGACAATTGAGGTTACAAAGCTAGGAAATATATTCTCTTGTTTTGCATGATTATGAATAGCAGATAATTTCAACTCTATATTTTTATGATGGCCATGAATTTTTTGAGAATTCCCAGTTAATACAAGAGCTGATCTGATACCAGAGTCCCTTGCACCTAGCATGTCAGTTTCAAAAGTATCGCCTACCATAAGTATTTTATCTTTTTGTAAATTAGGATAAAGCTTAAATATATGATTATATATTTCTACCTTTGGCTTACCAGTATAAATTACATTCCCACCATTTTGTTCTACAATAGACGCAAAATATCCCGCACAAAAACGCTTCTTGTCTAAATTTGGCACCATAACATCAGGATTTGCGCAGAGAGTAACTAATTTTTTATTTTTGCCTGCTAAAACAAGCATATCATTGAATTGCTCAACATTTTCATCCTCATCTCGGTAAGCGGTAATTAAAAGAATATCAGCATCATTAACATCTGCCTCTACATATTTTATACTTTCTAATATTTGATCATTTCTATCCTGGCCAATATGACAAATTCTAGGCGTTTGATTTTTGCTTACAAAATTTTCGTTAATCCACATTCTTGTTACATCTCCTGAAGTAACAACATTTTTAGGGCTTACCTCTTTTATACCCCAGTTAAGTAAATTCTTTGCAATTATATAATTTGGTCTCGGTGCATTACTTAAAAATAATATCTTTTTTGTTTTTGATATTCTATTTATGACCTCTGCTACACCTTCATATGTCTTTCCACCTTCAATCACTACACCCCATAAATCCAGTAATAATAAATCATAATCAACAATTGCTTCCTCAAATTGCTTGAATTCTAAATTCAACATCTATCCTCGTAAATTTTTGTTAAAATCTATATCCAGTAATATGACTAAAAAACTCAAAAACCAAATATCTAGTTAATTCGCTCCAAAAACGAATTTTTGCTTTCAAAAAGCATAACCCTATAGTATAGTATTTTCAATCATTTTCCTTATTAAAAGTATATTTTATGTCAAACTTAGAAGAAGATAACAATACAGAATACGCAGCAGATTCAATTAAAGTATTAAAGGGCCTTGAAGCGGTCAAAAAAAGACCAGGTATGTATATAGGTGATACAGACGATGGTACAGGTTTGCACCATATGATATACGAGGTGGTAGATAACGCTATTGATGAAGCTTTGGCTGGTCATTGTGATCTGGTTGAAGTAATCATCAACAAGGATGGTTCCGTTACTGTCAGGGATAACGGACGAGGAATACCTGTAGATATGCATGAAGAAGAAAATATGTCAGCTGCAGAAGTAATTATGACTCAACTACATGCCGGAGGGAAATTTGATCAAAACTCTTACAAAGTTTCTGGGGGCTTGCATGGAGTAGGTGTTTCTGTAGTAAATGCTTTATCTGATTGGCTTGAACTCAGAATATGGCGTAATCAAAAAGAATATTTAATTCGATTTAAAGATGGTTTCACAGAGTTCCCTTTAAGAGAAGAAAAGTCTCAAATTGATAAAAAAGGTTCCGAAATCACTTTTATGCCATCTTCCAGGACATTTAAAACTATAGAGTTTGTTTATAGCACTATTGAGCACAGGCTAAGAGAACTTGCTTTCTTGAACTCTGGAGTCCATATCATTTTGACTGATAATAGGTTTGATGAAAAGAAAGAAACAGACTTACTTTATGAAGGCGGGGTTCAAGCCTATGTAGAATATATTAATCGCAGTAAAACATCTTTGCACCCTTGTATATCTCTACACGCTGAGGATAATTCAAAAGGAATAGTTCTCGATTTTGCAGTGCAATGGAACTACTCTTACCATGAAAACATTATGTGCTTTACTAATAATATTAGGCAACGTGATGGCGGAACACATTTGTCTTCATTTAAAGCAGCATTGACTCGTGTAATAAATACTTATGTAGAAAAGAGTGGAATTGGCAAAAAAATAAAAATGTCTTTGTCTGGAGATGATGCACGAGAAGGAATTGCATGCGTTTTATCAATAAAATTACCCGATCCTAAATTCTCTTCTCAAACAAAAGATAAGCTTGTCTCCTCTGAAGTCAGGCCAGTAGTCGAGTCAGCTGTCTACAGTAAATTACTAGAATGGTTTGAAGAGAATCCATCAGAGTCTAAAATTATAATAAATAAGATATCCGAAGCTGCTCAAGCCAGAGAAGCTGCAAGAAAAGCAAGAGAACTTACAAGAAGAAAATCTGCTCTTGAGGTATCAAATCTTCCTGGCAAGCTTGCAGATTGTCAAGAAAAAGACCCCTCCCTATCTGAAATGTTTATTGTTGAGGGAGATTCTGCTGGAGGCACGGCCAAACAAGGACGAGATCGTAAAACACAAGCTATACTTCCTTTAAGAGGAAAAATACTTAATGTTGAGAGATCGAGATTTGACAAAATGCTAGCTTCTGAACAAATTGGAACATTAATAACAGCACTTGGAGCTGGTATTGGACAAGAATTCAACATAGAGAAACTACGCTATCATAAAATAGTTATTATGACGGATGCTGATGTTGACGGGTCACACATACGTACTTTGCTATTAACGTTTTTCTATCGCCACATGCCACAAATTATAGAAAATGGTTATTTATACATAGCTCAACCTCCTTTATATAAAGTTAAAAAAGGTAGCAACGAAACTTATTTGAAAAATGAGCAAGCACTGCAAGAATATATAATTAATAGTATTGTACCAGATAGTTTTATTACCAAAAATGATAACCAAAATATTGATAATGATGAGCTAAAAAACATATTAATCTCAATATCAGATTTAAATAATCAACTAGCTCACATACATAAAAGATTTGATAAAAACCTTGCAGAATGCCTAGCATTAAATGGGCTTTTGTCTGAAAAGGCTTTTGATAAAAAAAATCATGATTTACTAAAAAACGTAATAAGCTGCCTAAATTTGGGAGATAAAGAGCCTGATAAAACAGATTGGGAAGTTGAAATATACGAAGATAAGGTTCATTTTTATCAATTTGTTAGAGGTGTCAAATCACAAAAAACTCTATATAAAGAACAAATCGCATCTGCAGAATTCATTAAATTGAACGAATCTGCAAAAATTTTAGAAGGTTTATTTAAAACAAAATGTAATATTAGTATAAAGAATAATACTCACCTTGTTTCCAGACCTACGGATTTACTCTCTCTTATCATGAACATTAGCAAAAAAAACATTTCTGTGCAGAGGTTTAAAGGACTCGGGGAGATGAATGCAGAACAATTATGGGAAACAACTTTGGACCCCAAAACAAGAACATTACTAAAAATTAATGTGCATGATATTGATGACACAGAAGAAATTATATCTACTTTAATGGGAAGTGTTGTGGAACCAAGAAGGGACTTTATTAATGCAAATGCTTTAAACGTATCTAATCTAGATGTATAGTAATGTTTTTACTAGCTTTACTACCTAACCTCATGAAATTTATGCTTTTTATTTGATTTAAACCAACTCAATAGCCAAGCAATTTTACCCTCTGAGTATATTGGTTTATTTCTATTACGCTTGAAGGTTTTTTTTGTATATTGCTCGTAACTTTCTACTAAAGATGGTATAACCTGATGATAGTAAATTGCATATAAATCATGCATAGTTTCTTGTGTTGTTAAATGCCCCCATTTTATAGCTTGCTGTGGAACTCTAGCTAAACTTTCAGCACAAGCAATTGCTTCTTCTATTTTAGGATTAGGATTTTTATAAACATCTCCACCAGGAGTGAGGTGAGACAACATATCATTAACCATCTCTTCAATCATTAACCCCATATATTTCTCTCTTCTATAGAAAATTTTAAAACAAACCAAACCTTGATTCAGGCAATAATTTAATAATTTTCTTTTTTGAAAAAATGCTTGCAATTTAAGCAGCAGCGTCTTGATACTAAGAATTTTATTCTGATCGTAAAATTTAACCTTTGTTTCAATATCAATTAGTTTAGCAAGACCATTTTTCTTAAGATCCTTAAGTAAATTATGCGAACGATTTATATCATCGATACGAGCTTTTGCTACATTTGCTTTGGCTTCAGTGCAAGAAAAATTAGCCGAATGCCTTGTTATTTGCCCTCCCATATTATCTCGCAGAATATCTGCATAATGCCCTATTTCCTGAGCTGCGATAATTTGGAGCCTTGCTAGAGCAGCCCATCCATTTCCATACTGAGGGTATTCTTTACTATTTTCTAAAAATGGATCCCCGCCACATGAAACGTAAATAATTGCATTCGTTCCATCTGTGCTTTGCATCCCACTATTTTTTCCATTTCTCTTCCAATTTGCAACATTCATTGTGTCGCCTATATTATGAGAATATGTAATAAAAATTTCTACCCTGTCTAATAGCAGCCAGCGTATTACTATTGGATGCGAGGACTGAACTAAAATTCTTGCTAATTTTATACTCAGATTTTCATCTGGAAGCAAAAGCCTCTTCGCCTTTTTTCTTAACAAATCAATAATATTATCTATTTGAGATTTTGTAATATCTTCTCCAAAAAAACCGTAAGTATTTTTTATTATTTTCTTTGTTGCTTGAATTAAATTTGCATCATTTAACTCTTTATAGCTGAAAGTTAAATTAATTTTATACTTATTATCACTAAACCGTACAAAATTACTGTAATAATTTGTGTCTATGCGCAACCTGCCAGATGAAAGTAGCTCTTTAGATAATTCTTCATATTCAAATGCAATTTCATCTTCATATATAGCAGGAATTTTGTTTAAAATATGGTATACCGAAGACATAGCTTATTTACTGTGTTTTTAGTTTTATTTAATGTTAATTGTTAATAGATTACACTACAAGAAATTATGTTCAAAAACTAGCGTTATAAAATTAGTGATATTTATAACACAACAAAAATCCCTAATAAAAACGAAAATAATTTTTTGTTAATATAAAAAATTTAAACTTTGCTAACATAAATATATAAAAATTTACTTTACTCGACATAAATTATGTTTACACTATCTTTTAAGGAATTGGATAAAAAAAATAGACTTTTAATAAAAGCTTCTAAAAAAGGAGATATTAAGCTAGCAAAACAAGTAATATCTGAGGGAGCGAAGATTAATCATCAAAATTATAAAACTGAATCTACACCACTTATTGCAGCTGTATCAAATAATCACTTAGAAGTAGTAAAACTACTTGTAGAAAATAATGCAAACGTTCATTTAAGAACCCTGCTATTTAAAAATAATGCATTATTAGCTGCATCAAATTATGCAAAAAATCTTGATATAATAAAATATCTTATAGAAAATAATGCAAATGTTAATGTTAAAGATATCTATAATCGCGGTGTCTGCCATTATGCAACTTATGGTAATAAATTATCTGTATTAAAATATTTCATAGAAGAACATAAATTAGACCCTGATACTTCTGACATTAATGGTAATACTGTACTAATAAATGCAGGCTATATAGGAAATTTTGATATTGTCAAATACCTTGTAGAAGAAAAAAAGCTTGACCTAAATACAGAAAATAACCGTGGCAAAACAGTGCTTTATTCTTCTGTTCTTAGTGGAAATATCAATATAGTAAAATATCTTCTAGAAGAAAAAAATATAGCAGCAAATTTTAAACAGGAAATTTACACTGCAGTAAAATCTCCAAGTTTTGAAATTTTTAAATATTTATTATCAAAAATTGCACCTAATGAAGGTAATTATCAAGCTCTATTAGATGACTTGCTATATAAAACAGATGCAGCTTATCTGTATCTAAAAATAAGTTTCAATAATAACAGTAAAAATTCTAGCTATTCAAAAAATGATTTTAAATCGGACGTAACAGAATATTGTAAAATAGGCAAGCTTCTAATAGATAGTAATGCTGATATAGAAAATAATAATATTACAGAAGATTTTATTGATAGCATAAAATTATTGTTTCCAACCAATAAAAGTCAGGCTAAAGCAGAATTTCCTGATCCTTTTAGCTTTTCTCAAAATGAAACAACAGAAAAATGCTTAGGTGATTCAGAAATAAGTGATACTCTTACTTAGTCTTTATAGAAAACTCTAGAAAATTCTGCCTTTAAAATTTTATCAAATTCCTGCATTGAAATTTTAATACCCATATTTTCAATTGAAGTTACTTGATACTGAGTTATTCCACAAGGAATTATATTTGAAAATTTTTTCAAATCTGTGTTAAGATTAATAGCGATTCCATGATATGCAACCCATTTTTTAACTCTCACGCCAATAGCAGCAATCTTGGCCGGTTGGCCAGAAACCTTATCTTTAACCCATATCCCTATTAGGCCTTTTATGATAAAGGCTTCAATACCAATATGCTTTAGAGTATTAATAACCCACTGCTGAAGATTCGATATATAAAGCCTGATATCTTTTTTATGATTCAAATTTATAATAGGATATATAATCCTTTGCCCTGGCCCATGATAAGTAACCTTTCCTCCCCTTCTTGTGAAAACTAGCGGAACTGTTCCTATGTCTAATATTTCATCTTTTTTATAACTAGAACCAGCGCTATAAACTTCCTCATGCTCAAGCAGTAAAATCGTTTCTTCAGTCAAATCTTTTTTGATCATATTCTCTAGATGTTCATGCATTAGATCAAGCCCCTTGGTATAGTGAGTAAGCCCTTCCAAAGTAATCCAGTTAACCATACCTATCTACTTTTTAATTTCTATTACCTGCGACCAAATAATTTTTCTATATCTTTAAGCTTGAGTTCAATATATGTCTGTCTTCCATGATTACACTGTCCTGAAAAAGGCGTATTTTCCATTTGCCTGAGCAACTCATTCATCTCAATTGTAGAAAGCTTCTTCCCTGCCCTGACTGCATAATAACAAGCATAAGTCTCTGTTATGCTCTCTATTAGCTCAGTCAACACTATATTTTCACCCATTTCTTGAATATTGTCACCAAGATCAAGTGCTAACTGTTTGGGATTGGCTTCCCCTATTAAAGCTGGTAGCTCAGATATTATAATAGATTTGTCACCAAATTTTTCTACTATCATACCAAATTTTGCAAGAGTATCTTTGTATTCATCTAGTAGCTGCGCCCTATATTCATCAGGCATCTCAACAATTTCTGGTATCAATAGACGCTGTCTTGTGAGTCCATTTTTGGTTATTTGTTCTTTTATTTTTTCATAACCAATTCTTTCATGTGCAGCATGCTGGTCCGTTATTACTATGCTGTCCTTTGTTTGCGATATAATATAAGTACCATGAAACTGAGCTTTTGCCGCTCCCAAACGGTATTCTGATTCCACCTCAAGCGAATTATGTTCAGAAACAGTCTGATTTTCAACATGTGGAGCTGTATTTACTAACTCTTGAGACTTAGCTAAAGAATAATCAAGCCTAGGTGTTTGACTAACACGTCTTTGTAATCCAACACCACTGGCGCTACTAGATGGATAGCTTTGCGAATTTTGTCTCGTCTGAGCACCAGGTATAGCAAAAGCCTCAGCGCCTCTGCTGATTGTTGAGTTTTCCTGAAAAGAAGAAGCTACAGGCTGCATAAGGCTTAAAGCATCAGAAGAAGCCTTTGTTGAAACTTTTTCACTTGAGGAAAATAATGCAACTTTAATTGCACCCACAACTAAGCTTTTAATGATATTAGGATCATGAAAACGCACTTCAGTTTTTGCTGGGTGAACATTAACATCAACAAATTGTGGATTTACTTTCAAGAACAATACACATATAGCATGCCTATTTCTTTCAAGATAATCTTGATAGGCAACCTTAAGAGCAATATTAAGTATTTTATCTTTTATAGGCCTATTATTGATGAAAAGAAATTGATCCTCAGCAGAAGCCCTATTATAGGTCGGAAGAGAAGTAAAGCCAGATATACTAAACCCATCCCTGTCTAAATTAACAGTAGCAGCATTTTCTACAAATTCTTGGCCTAATATATCTTTTATTCTATCTTCAGAATTGCCTGCTCTAACCTTTAGTATAGTTTTGTTATTGTGAGCTAAAGAAAAAGCAACGCCAGGATGAGATAAAGCCATTTTTTTAAATAATAATACGCAAGCATTAAGTTCTGTCTTATCACTACGAAGAAACTTCAACCTTGCTGGAGTTGCAAAAAATAAATCTCTCACCTCAATTTTTGTACCTTCCTGCAAATTTGATTCTATAACTCTATCTTGTTTTCCTCCAATAATGCTTAAGCTGAAAGCTTTTTCACCACCATTTTTTCTACTTGATATAGTAAATTTACTTATTGCAGCTATGGATGGCAATGCTTCACCACGGAAACCAAAACTATTAATATTAAGCAAATCATCCTCATCTAATTTTGATGTTGCATGCCTTTGAACAGCAAGTTCTATCTCTTCTTTACTGAGACCACAACCATTATCTTTTACAATAATCAAGTTTTTACCAGCACACTGAAGAGTGACATCAATTTGCGTTGCTCCAGAATCTATTGCGTTTTCAACTAACTCTTTAACTACAGAAGCGGGACGTTCAATTACCTCTCCAGCTGCAATTTTATTTATAGTGGAATTTGAAAGAATTTTAATTTCCATATATCTTCAACAAACTGATTATTGATCCATGATATCATATATTGCATATATGGCAAATGTTAAAGTATCGACGGTATATTATACTGATCTTCATTTCGAACCATAGAAGCAATCAAGTTTTATTACTATTCTTCTAAATTAAGAGACTTGATTAATTTACTGATAGCTTTACGCTGCTTAGAATTTTCTATTTTCATAAAATTTTTTGAAACTTCTATAGACATTCTATATTTTTTTTGCTCTGCTAAAGTAAATTTTTCATTATTTTTTTCTCCCGCACCGTCATAAAAATACTCTATTTTTTCTGACAATGCTCTTGCAACCATAATAAGCCTGCCAATACAAATCCTATTAATACCAATTTCATACTTGTGCAATTGTTGATTACTTACATTAATCATCCTAGCTAACTCCTGCCTTGAATAGCCCTGCATGACTCTTAAGTTATGAATCCTAGAACCAACATAACGATCAACTTCAGCTAAATATTTATCTTTACGCCCCATCAAACAACACCTCTTATGAAAAGTTTAATTTTTATTAATTAAACTTATGGTAGAGTATAGTGAATGAGATATCAAGAATAATTTAACGTCAGATCGGTATAAATAATTATCACATATTTTCGACTATTTTTACTGTAAATAACTAAAATTATTAAAAATGAATAGTAATAACTTGATAATAGTAAATTATTACTTCTCCACTATATCTTCTATTACTAACTGTATATTATTGACATTCTGCCATTTATTAATTTGCAACTTGCCAAATACATCTAGTTGCTTTGATAATTTATTAAAAACCACCTTTTGAATTGGAGTATCATTAATATTAAACGCAATTGCGTATATTGGAGAAGATCCTGTAGCGGCTTTGCTTGGTGCAAATATAACCTTAGCGTGTTTTAAAGCAATCATATCTGCTTTCAATACATATAAGTTAGAAAATTTAAAAATAGGTGTAGAGTTACCTACTCCATATGGCTCAAGCAATGCAAGTTCATTAACTAGATCATGTGTTGCTCCTTTAGTACTAATTTCGAGATCATAATAAAATTCCAAATGTTTTTGAGAATTTTGAATATGTTTTTGACATTCAAACTCCAAGAACTTTTTTAATTCATCTATCTTATCTTCTGAAACTGAAAAGCCAGCTGCCATTGCATGCCCTCCCCCTGCAAGCAATAAGTTCTGTTGTTTTGCTTCAATTATTTTACACCCAATATCAATTCCCTTAACAGAACGACAAGATGCCTTTCCTACACCATTCTTTAAAGATAGAACAAACGCAGGCTTATTATACTTATCTTTAATTCTTCCAGCTATTATCCCTATAACACCCTGATGCCAATCATTTCCTATAATAAATATCATTGGTTTATTTAATTGGGACTCCGCTTGTAATTTAGCATCCTCTAGTAGCATGTGCTCTATAGCTCTTCTCTCTTGATTATAATTATCCAATTCAATAGCAACTCGATTTACATAATCCTTTTTTTTACTTGAGAGCAAATTAGCTCCTAAATCTGACCTGCCAACCCTGCCTCCAGCATTAATTCTAGGGCCTATAATAAAACCTAAATGATATGCACTTAACTCTGAGTCAATACCTGCTATATCACACAAAGTTTTATAACCTAAATTAAAACGCCTTTTTGCTACTTTAAGCCCCTGAGCAACAAAAGCGCGATTAAGTCCTATCAAAGGCATTACATCACATACTGTGCCCAAAGCTACCAAGTCTAGTTGCTTTATTAAATCAGGTAATTGTAATTTATTTTTTTCAAAAAATTTATCTTCTTTCAAACGCCTTGATAAACCAACTAGAAATAAAAAAGTGACTCCGACTGCAGCTAAATAGGTGTAATCACTAGTTTCATCAAGGCGATTAGGGTTAATGACTGCAACTGCCTTAGGCAATATTTCCATACTAATATGGTGATCTATTACTATGACATCAAGCTTGATGTCTACTGCATGCTTTATTGCATCAAATGAAACAGAACCACAATCAACAGTAATGACTAGAGAGGCATTTTTATTTTTTATCTTATCCATAGCACTAATATTAGGGCCATAACCTTCTTCTATTCGATCTGGTATATAAATGAAAGATTTCACATTAATTGAGTCAAAAAAGTTTTTTAGCAGAGCAGATGAGGTAGCACCATCGACATCATAATCTCCAAATATACATATTGTCTCTCCAGATAATATAGCTTGCATACATCTTTTAACCCCTTTTTCCATATCTTTTAAATGAAACGGGTCAGGAAGTAGTGTCTTAATTTTAGGGTATAAAAATTTCTCTGCTTGCTCAATATTTTTAATATTACGAGATATCAGGCGAGATACAAAATCACTTGTCCCTAGATTTTTCTTAATGTCTGAAACTATGTCTTCATTAATGAGACGCTCCAACCACATTTTTCCCGATACAGAATATTTCATTATAAACTACCAATTCTTTGGGTTAAAAGCCATCATAGGTTTTATTTCAATGTAATCTACAATATCAACAGAACCTAGATAAGTTTTTTTAAATTATATACAAAATCTAAGGCCTCTTTTGGTGAAAGAGTATCTGGGTCAATCTTATCCAATGTATCTCTTATTCTTTGCAATTCTTCTTGAGATTCTTCAATGTTATTTTCAAAATTTGTAAATAAATTTAAGTTATTGCCATCAGTTTCTATAAAATCTGCCTTTGTAGCATATGATTTTTTTTCTAGTTTTGCCAAAATTCTCTTCGCTTTGGTAATTACAGATTTAGGAAGACCGGCTATTTCAGCAACATGAACTCCATAAGATTTATCAGCATAACCTGGTATTATTTTGTATAAAAATAATATTTTTTCATCTGCTTCCTGTATTTCTACTGTATAATTAGCCAAAGCTGGAAAGGTTTCTTTCATTTTAACCAGCTCATGGTAATGAGTAGCAAACAAACATCTGCTTCTAATTTTATCATGAATATATTCTAACACTGACCATGCAATTGCAACTCCATCATAAGTAGAAGTACCGCGACCTACTTCGTCGAGTATTACTAAAGAATTTTTAGTCGCTTGCGCCAAAATATTAGAAGTTTCAAGCATTTCCAGCATAAATGTAGACTGCCCTCTTCCTAAATCATCACCAGCTCCAATACGACTAAATATTTTATCTACTACACCTATTTCAGCACTTTCAGCAGGAACAAAACAGCCAATCTGGGCTAAAATAGCAATAATAGCATTTTGACGTAAAAATGTGCTCTTACCAGCCATATTAGGACCAGTAATTAGCCAAACTCGGTTATCAAAATCTAAGTTACAGTTATTGCTTACGAACGAATCATTAGATCTTGCTAAAACACGCTCCACTAATGGATGGCGCCCATCTATGATATTAAAACTAGTATCATTGCGTAAAATTGGTCTACTATATGAATATTCTTCTGATAAAACAGCAAAAGAAGTAAATACATCTAATAATGCTAAGGATTTAGCCATTTTAATTAGTGGTCTTTGATTTTCAATAACTTTTGAACATATCTTATGATATAACTCTTGTTCTAAATTATTAGATAACATACGAGCATTCACTATCTTAGATTCTATCTCTTGCAATTCAGAGGTGGTATATCGAACTGAATTAACTGTTGTTTGCCTGTGGATAAATTGCTCTTGTGTAATTTTACTTGCATTTCTGGATGTAATATCAATAAAAAATCCAAGAACGTTATTATTGTTGATTTTAAGGCTATCAATAGAAGTAATTTTTCGATATTTATTTTGTAATTCATTAATATAAGAGCGGCTATTTTGAAGCAAGTCATTTAACTCATCAACCTTTGGATTATAACCACGTTTAATAATACCACCAGAGGTAATGTCATTTGCAGCATTATCATCAATTGAATCTGATATGATATTATGCAAGGCATCAAACTGCATCAAAGGCTTAACAATTGCATCAATATGTTTTGGCAACTCAAGACCAAATTTGGCAGTAAAATTCGCAACGATTTTTTGTGCTATCTCTATTGTATGCTTAATACTCAGCAAATCTTTAGGCGTACTACGTTTCATTTGTAATCTCGTTATACATCTTTCAAGATCACAAGTATTCTTTAAATCATTTATCAGGTTATGAGCTACGTCTATGTTCTCTAAAAAGAAATTTACAACGTTTAGTCTGGTATTAATCAATTTAGTGTCAAGCAATGGATTAGAAAGATATTCCGCTAGTAAACGAGAGCCAGTTTTTGTAACTGTTTTATTAATACATGAAAATACACTACCTTTATAACCACCACCAATTGTTTGCATCAGTTCAAGGTTTTTCCTTGTTGATGCATCAATGCTCATATAATTGAAAAAATTCTGTATTTTAGGTTTTGGTAGTTGAGGCATATTTTCTTTTTGCGTTAATGAAATATACTCTAAAATTGCTCCTAATGCTGATATTTGAACTTCAGATAAATCAGCTATTGCCTTAATATCATGTATTTTATAAAAACTACAAATGTTTCTTGTGCACTTGGATATAGAATAAAAACTATCCACTTGAAAGGAAATTCTTTGATTCATATATGCTCCAATTTCATCTGCTAGCTTGCTTGACCTGAATTTTTCTGCCAATAAAATCTCTTTAGGCCCAAGCTTTACTAACTCATTTAAAATTTCCGCTACTGGAAGTTCAATCAGAGCAATATAGGAAGTAGATAAGTCTATGTAAGCTATACAGCTGGTGTTTTTTGAAATTGTAACCGTGGCTAAGTAATTTGAAGAATGACTAGAAAGCAATGATTCTTCAGTGATTGTACCAGGAGTAATAATTCTCGTAACAGACCTCTTTACAACAGCCTTATAACCATCACGCTTTTTTGCATCTTCCGGCCTTTCCATCTGATCACAAATTGCAACCTTGAAGCCATCCTGCAAAAGTTTATTCAAATAATTTTCTAAAGAATGATGAGGAACACCGCACATAGGAATTTCATTGCCATTACTCTTACCGCGTTTTGTTAATGCAATTCCCAAGGCTCGACTAGCTGTCAGAGCATCTTCATAAAACAACTCATAAAAATCTCCCATACGAAAAAGCAACAAGCAATCTAGGTGTAAAAATTTTGCATCCAAATATTGCTGCATCACAGGAGTTGCACCGACGTAATGGTATTTCTCCTTGAAACGAGATTCTTGCATAAGTTATTTATCTAACTATCTATCTTTTAAAAAATCCGGCGATTCTTTTACAGAACTATTTTTACTATTAATATCTTGTTTTGAAAAGCTTTTATACTCAAATGAAGAAGAACCATTAGAGGATAAAGAATTCCACATACGTCTAAACAAAGAAGGTTTTTTTTGAGTTTTTGTAATATGGTCTCCATAGCTATCTTCTGATTTAGCAACGCCTACCTGGTCTGTTATATCAGCTTTATTTAAATCGAGCTGATTAGCTAAATGATTTATACTTTCTTGCATTTCATCATTGTCTTGATCTTCTTCTTGAACATTATACTCATTAAAAGACGGAGGCGCAGTATTATCCAATGAGTCATATGAAGACCTATCAGATTGCTTACTAACACATGCAAGATCTTTATCCTGTTCTATACCAGTTGCTACCACTGAAACTCGAACCATTCCTTCTAGATCTGGATTAAAAGTTGAGCCAAATATGATGTTAGCTTCACTATCTCCATCTACTTCTTCACGAATTCTATTGGCTGCACTATCTACCTCATACAATGTCATATCTTTTCCTCCGGTGATGTTTATTAGTACACCGGATGCCCCTTGCATTGAATTTTGGTCAAGCAATGGATTTGAAATAGCAGCTTCTGCAGCTTTAATTGCCCTATCTTCACCAGATGCATCGCCTGTACCCATCATTGCTTTACCTTTCTCACTCATAACAGTTTCGATATCAGCAAAATCTAAATTAACAAGACCAGGTGATGTTATCAAATCTGTGACACTCCTTACGCCTGCGTGCAAGACTTCATCCGCCATTTCAAAAGCTTGCTGAAAAGTCGTATTTTCGTTCGCAACACGAAATAAATTTTGATTCGGTATTACAATAAGTGTATCGACATGCTTTTGTAGTTCTTGCAGTCCATTATCTGCAATCTTCATCCTTTTTGAGCCTTCGAACAAAAATGGTTTTGTTACAACACCAACAGTCAAAATTCCAAGCTCTTTTGCAATAGAAGCAATAATTGGAGAAGCACCAGTTCCAGTACCACCTCCCATGCCTGCGGTAATAAAAACCATATTGCTTCCCTCAAGTTGTGCTCTGATTTCATTTTCACTTTCTATAGCTGACTGCTTACCAATTTCAGGAGAGGCACCTGCACCTAAACCTTTAGTCGAAATAGCGCCTAACTGAACACGGTTTTTACTCTGAGAAAATTCGAGAGCCTGAGCGTCTGTATTTGCTACAACAAAATTTGCACCTTTTAGTTCTGCTCTGATCATATTATTAATAGCATTGCCACCTGCCCCGCCGACTCCAAATACAGTAATTACAGGCTGTAAAATAATGTTTTCTGCGGCTTTTATATCTAATTCCATACTATAAACTTTAAATATTGAATTACAACAAAATCATAAGTGTTGTTGCTAAAACTTCATGATATACAAAAACTACTAATGCTGCAAATATTATTAATACATTTTGATTATAAAATATTTTATATTACAATCAAAACATTCTAAAATGAATATATTACATTATGCAGATAGTACAAAAATCACTACATAAACCTAAAATCCTGTCAAATTTATTGATCTTATTGGCCTTGATAATATTAATTCTCCTTGGAAACTGGCAAATGATAAGGCGAAATCAAAAACTAAAGCTAATACAAACAATCGAAAATAGTATCAATTCAAATGCAAAATTCTTAAAAAATAAACCAAATGCTTACTCTAAAATTTTGATAAAAGGGCATTTTATTCCGAATAATCATGTTTTCTTATATGGAAGAAAATCAGCAGAGTCAGAAAAAAACGGATATTACTTAATGTCTATATTTGAAGCTATTAACGGAAAAAAATATCTGGTTTCCAGGGGTTGGATTCCTTATAACGAAAAGGACCAAATAACATCTAGGTTGGAATATGAAAAATATGAAACAATAGAGGCAATTACTATGCCGGGTGAAAAACAAAATTTTATGGCCCCAAAAAATGATCTAACAAATAATATTTGGTTTAGCATAGATCTAGATATGGCAAAAACTCATTTAGGAATAACAGAGGAAAACTTCTATCTTATTCAAATCCATAGTGCAAATACACCCCTGGGCATTAGACCTTATAACATATCTCTTTTAACTAAAATAAGAAATGATCACCTTGAATACGCAATCACATGGTATAGTTTAGCACTATGCCTTGTTGCAATGTACTTTATAAAAACTTACAAAATAAAAAACAATAATTGTAAAAGTTCAGACAGCTCTGGGACAAAGTAAGTTACAAAAGACTTCTTTTCAGACTTTTATTGGATATGGTACTGTTAACAAAATGATCTAAAAATTTTGACAAGTTCTTGTCCATATATTGTAGATTAGATTGGAATAGGAGTATTTTATAGAAAATATTTTGTGATTTAGTTATTGTCTTATTTCTCCTGCAATGCTGCTCCATTTGAGGAAAATAAGATGATAAATAAATTGCCAAAGATAAACTAGAAAATCGTTCTATTCCAATCTAATCTACAATAAAGTGTGACCGTCATACGGATTGCCATGAAACGACTTGACTCCAAGGATAAAATTGCCACGACCACTAACCCCGAGTCCAACCTTATTACCAAACTCAAATGGCTCATGCAGTTTGCCTTTCCCAATACACTCAACCTCTTGGGCATGGAAGCTATACAGCACCTTATTGCCGGCTTTTTTATATTCCTCTTTGGCTTTTTTGCTCAAAAATGATTGCTCGTGTACGCGCTTTACTCAGTAAATGAGCCTCATGCGGGTGTTTGATGTTCTTAAATGGATCCCACAACCTCTTTATAACCCTAAAAACCCCATTAAATATACCCTACAACAGTTTTGACCGACGAACTTCATATATCAAGGTTCCATATAATCTGTGAAGCTTTAGATTCAAGTTGTAGAGGTTTTATATCTAAAGCTCTTCCGTTTTAAACTCGCTATATCCCTCATAGTAGTAGCTGATATCAATACCTTTCATAAATAAATTACGATCGTTTATTTTGCCCGTCAATGCTTCATTTAATAAAACCTTGATTTCTATATCTTTCACTACACTACGCTTCATTGCTAAGAGATATTCTTCTTTATCTACTAAATTCCAATCAATTACTTGCTTTAGCTCATGTTTTAAAATTAGATCTAGCCAAATACGGGTAGCGCGCCCATTCCCTTCTCTAAATGGATGAGCTATGTTCATTTCAACATATTTTTCTATAATTTGGTTGAAGTCGCCTTGCGGCATTTTGTCTATATGTTCTAGTGAGTTTTGCAGATACATAAGAGGAGCAAAACGAAAATTATCTTTTGCAATATTTACTTCTCGTATTTTACCAGCAAAATAATAGATATCCTCAAATAAGTATGTATGTATAAAAGAAAGACCTTTAAAAGTACCTATTTCAATTTTATTAATATCTCTACTGTCAAAAAGCTGTTTTGCCTTTTGTTTGCTGATTTTTTCTTCTAATTTTGCAAGTTCAATCTGATTATTGATTTTCAATTTATTTTCTAATGTCATGATGTATATTTATTATTTAATTTAAATTATCAATAATTTCTATATTGTGCGGTATGTTTGATATATAATTTTGCAGCTCATTGAGATTATATTACCATACCATTCTTGTATAAATCTATTAAATTTTAAACCATGAGATCTTATAGTATCTCGAATAGTTTTTTCATTTTCTTCTTCAATGTTTTTCATTTTTTTTAAATAAATTCGATAATTTAAATTATAAAAACAAACCTAAACATAATTCTAAGTTTGATATAAGTATAAGTAAAGCAATATTATACACCCCGTAGCCTACCAGTCCAACATATATTACGCACATGTTGCAGGCAACATGCTTATTAGATATATTGTCTTTAATTAACCTCAGTTCGAGGTAAGAATATTATCATGAACATGCAGGAAGGTTTGATTTATAGAGGGTTTATGTGGCTTAATTGTATAAGCAATAAGGGCAGATAGAGTATTTGCAAGAAAATTATCAGGTTTTCGATGCCTTGAATGTTCAATTAAGCAGATAGATTTTAGTTGCTGGATGAGGGTTTCTACAATTGAACGTTGGGCGAGAATGTATTTTTCAAAGTTAGATCTAACAATTTTTTTCATATTTGCTTTTGTTTTTGTTATAAAACTTAAACCCTTTTCAAAAAGGGTTTGAGCTTTGCTTTTGGAGATATAGCCTTTATCTTCACATGCTGTACCCTTTGAGATTTTTAAATAAATTTTCCATTGGTTTACGGCCATCAATATTGCCAGGGGTTAAACAAAAAGACATAATCTCTCCTTTATGATTAATAACTAAATGTAGCTTGAATCCAAAAAACCATCCCATCGAACTCTTACCCCTGCTGGCTATTTTATTAAAAACTTTATGACGATAAATACGTTGATTGCGGCAAACTTTAAGAGTAGTCGAATCAATATAGTACATGCCGGTTTCAGTGCTAGATTTATGCTTCATATATAACTCCAAAATTGGAATAATATATGATTTCAATTCTACAAATCTATTATAACTTACTAGTTTCTGTTGACATAAGGTTTTAAGTATTTTATTACACACTCATGATAAAAATCTTTAAATGTACGGTAATGGCTTAAATGAAATAATATTATTATTGTCATTATTTCACTACTTGACATACGGCAACAGCGATTTCTTTTTCTGTTTAAATTTGGTAATAAATATTTTGTTTCATTTTGATAAAATTCCCTGCAAAAATCATCAATTTCGCAGAATATATCTTCTGTGGGTGCAAGGATTTTAACCTCTTTTTGTGTTTTGTTTTCAGCTTGAACTCTAACCTTATTTGCTATCCAATTCAACTTATGGTGGGCCAGAAGCACTGGAAGCAAAATCAGCACAAGATGGCATTGTGCTTACCGAAAGTCAATTATTAGCTCTAGAGAAAAAGAAGGATAAATTAGAAGCTTTAATGGCTATTAAACTATAACAATCATAGGTCTCACTCGGGAAAGTATTGCTATGGAAAAACTCCAATGCAAACTTTCTTAGATTCAAAACATATTGCTGTTGAAAAATCTAATCAGAGCATGTATCATGAAAACATATCTGACATTCAGATCTAGTTTTTTATTGTCTGTCAGTTCAATTCTTGTCTTCTACAACAATTTTGACTGAGATACTTTCTACCAATACCTGCAACACTATAACAAGTCTGTTAGGTAAAACTTAAAGTCTTTAGTAATCGGTCTAACTACATGCTTAGCTTGAATGATCATCTCCCATTAAAGCTTCAAAGTTTTCTGGAGCTTCAAGCTTCTCTGGCAATATGTCAAGATTTAAAAATGGTAAAGTAGTTTGATCAAAATCAACATTGAATGCTTTAGATTCTTTCCTTCCAATAAAAGTTTTCGCACTTAGAGGGTTGGTGGTACAAGCATCATCTAAATAGGAGCAATATTGATAAACACCAGAAAAAGCAATATCAGACAATGCGTCAAATTGCTTTTTTAAAGTTGCAAAGTGCTTGTGCAAATTAATTTTGTAGTTACAACCATAAATTTTTGATTTTGACTTATTAATTTGAGTATCAGTACCAGTCGCCAACTGAAACTGTGTGCCTATTTTTTTTAATTGTTCTTCATAATTCAGATATTTTTTATTATTAGCTATTGAAAAATGAATATTGACACAAACACTGTCATATTCAGGTTGTGGTGATATCTCCTCTACATTTTGTTTCCGAGATTTATCGTCTGGTTTCTTGAACTTCATATAGCCGTTATTATCCTTGTTCGCATAAAAAATCTGAATATATCTTCCTCCCGAAGGGTAAGAATTTTTCAACTGAACTTCAGAAAAATCAATTCCTATACTATCTAATTCAAAAGTTTTCTTTTCTATTACAACATTTGGTGGAAAATTATAAGAAGTAGTTAAAATATTCTTTGCGGCACTAAAACTTTTTATTGATTCTTGATGCTTCAAATGAAATTGTGAGTTATAACTGCTAGCTCTTTGCAAGGGTTTACAATCATTCCGTATACTCAGCTTGTTGAGTACTTCCTCTGCCTCAGTCACAGTATGTAATTTTATACCACACTCGTACTGGACTATACTATTTGCTCTTATCAGAATTGATGTTGAAAGTTTTTGTTTGTCTAGTTCAAATAAATTCGAGTTAAAATTGTTGCCGTTTAACAAGTTTAAATAGTCATCACTTGTTACAAAGTGCAAGTATCCTTTGATTGAAGGCAAAAATGTTTTTGTTGGTTTGTATTTTTTCTGGTCACGAGTGTCATCATAACGAATCTTACTCAATTTCGGAGAAATTTTATATGTAATCATAAGGCCACTCTCTATTATCTTAACTGAAGCACACTAAGTTTATTTTTTTGTATTTGAAAGCTAAGCGTTCATTAAGATACTACCTCTATTTTTTATATTCGCAAGTAAATATTTATTAATCTGTAGGCAGGGCGATTAAATTCTCTGGCAAGAAAGAGTAGATAAACTATTGAAAAAATGTAGGATAGCGCTATTTTTGAAGTCGTCAAAAACTCAAAAAAAATAGCGCTAATGGAGAATGTACTATCATTTTTAGAAAAAATCTACGATCCAAGATCAAAATTAGGAAAAAGATATAAGTTAACATCAATATTATCACTAATAATAACAGGCTACGGAGCTGGTTGTAAAAGCCTTTTAGATGTTTGTAGATTTGGTAAAAAATTAAATTCTAGAGCTAAAAAAAGCTTGGTTTTGTTAATAAAACACCATCACATCCTACAATCACAGAAACTTTAAAAAAGCTTGATCCAAATGAAATAGAATCTGTATTTGCTGAAATAGTTAGTTTAAATAATGATAAAATCAAACAAATAGCTATAGATGGTAAATCCATTTGCAGCACATCTAAAAGCGATAAAGGATTATTACATTTATTAAGCGCATATTCCCCAGAAATCAAAGGAGTAATTAGGCAGACCAAATCTGATTTAGCAGGTGGGGAAATTAAAGCTGCGACAAAAATCATACCAGATATTAATATAAAAAATAAGGTAATTACTGGAGATGCTTTGTTTTCTCAAGAAGAATTATGCTCTACTATAGTGAAAAACCAAGGTCATTATCTGTTTAAGGTAAAAAGGAATAAAAAGCGCATTATTCAAGATATAGAACAAATTTTTAATTTACATAATAATAAAAAAATTCCTATCACTAAATTTGAATCTATAAAAAAAGCTCACGGTAGAATAGATCATAGAATTATTGAAGTTATAGAAACAACTGCAAAATATTTTGGAGGTTGGGGAACTGATATTGTAGATTACATTGAAATAGAACGATTTTCTAGTTTATCTTTGGCAATTTATTTATCATCTTATTTTCCTCAAATGGAGCAGCATTGCAGGAGAAATAAGACAATAACTAAATCACAAAATATTTTCTATAAAATAC
>DAOTRE010000002.1:0-31261 GCA_030036605.1 Candidatus Megaera endosymbiont of Nemacystus decipiens
GTATTTTATAGAAAATATTTTGTGATTTAGTTATTGTCTTATTTCTCCTGCAATGCTACTCCATTTGAGGAAAATAAGATGATAACTAAATTGCCAAAGATAAACTAGAAAATCGTTCTATTTCAATGTAATCTACAATAAATCTAGCAAGGTAGTGTCTAATTAAGGAATTAAAGGATTCTACAAGCGGTGTTTCTGCTTTGGTTGTGGCATGACTTTAATTTTATATTTTTTGCCTATATGGTAATATATTTTAACTTTAGATGCCGCTTTTTTTACATAAAAATATCAATAAATTAACTAATCTACAAATTAGTTTGACACTTTGAAAAACTTTTATATAAGTAATTAGTTTTCAACTAATAGTTAGTGTTAAGTATTAATGCATGCAGTTATATTAGCTGGTGGAATTGGAAAGCGTTTGTGGCCACTTTCTACTCAATTAAATCCTAAACCATTTCTGAATTTTGATAATGATTTGAGCCTAATACAGAATACTTTACTGAGAGTAAGTAAAGTTATTTCTATAAAAAATATTATCATTTCTACCAATAGAAGTTGCTCTAAAAAAATTATAGAACATTGTAATAAACTTAACATATCTAGTCAGATTGAAATTTTGCTAGAAGAAGAAAGTCAGGATACTACAATTTCAATTGCTACTGCAGCTACTTATATAAAAAATAAGTACGGTAAAAATGAAGGTATTTATTTTATGCCCTGTGACCACATAATAAAAAAAGAAAATAATTTTTTTGAATCGATGAGTAGCGCACAAGTTTTATTACAACAAAACAAGGTAGCGTTGTTTGGCATAAAACCTACTTATGCAGAAAAAAATTACGGTTATATAAAATATGAAGGGAAAAAGGTAGTTAATTTTATAGAGAAGCCAAGTGCTGCACTAGCAGAAAAATTCATTGCTTCTGGTAAATATTTGTGGAACTCAGGGATAATTTGTTGTAAAGCAAGAGTAATACTTGATGAAATAGATCGATATAATAAAGGTTTGCTAAAAAGTGTAGAAAATTCTTTAAAGACTGCGATAATGAGTTTGGATGGTAAATACAAGCAAATTTTTTGTAGAAAAATCACGACAACCATGCAACATGTATCCATTGATTATTCTACTTTACAAAAATCTAAAAATATTGCAGTCTTGTCTTGTGACATTGGTTGGAACGATGTCGGAAATTGGCAACAAGCCTCTCAAATATTGCCATCAGATAAAAATGGTAACAACATTCAAGGGGCAGTAAAAATGCATGATACTTCAAATTGTTATATTGCTAGTAATAGTAAAAAAATAATTGCGGTAGGAGTCAAGGATTTAGTAATTCTTGAAAAAGAAGGTGAAATATTAATAATGAATAAAAAAGATGCAGCAGGCTTCAAAAGTAAATATTCTCAATTTAGCAACTAAAACATGAAATATTTGGGATGCTTTAAATCATACGATATACGTGGTGTTGTTCCAGAAGAGTTTTCAGAGGAGTTGGCTTATAAAATAGCAATAGCTTATACAGCCATTATATCTCCTAAGCGGGTTGTGGTAGGATGTGATGTTCGACTAGAAAGTAAAGGAATGAAACAATCAATAACAAGAGGGTTTAATGATTCTGGTGTAGAAGTAGTTGATATAGGTTTGTGCGGTAGCGAGGAAATATATCATTATTGTTTTTCAAATATATCAAAGATTGATGGTGGTATCATGGTAACCGCAAGCCATAATCCAAAGGGTCATAACGGAATGAAGCTTGTTGGTAAGGGTGGTAGGCCTATGTCTATGGAGGATGATCTAAAAAAAATACATGATTATGTTATTGATTACAAGCCACTCAAAAAAAGTCGTAAAGAAGTAATAGACTTAGCATACGATAAGACACAATATATTGATCACTTGCTAAATTACGTTGATATTAAAACTTTAAGACCGCTAAAAATATTGGTTAACCCTGGAAACGGACCAGCTGGTAGTATAGTTAAGTTATTAGAAGAAAAATTACCATTTAATTTTATTTACATTAATGAAGTGCCGGATGGAAATTTTCCAAAAGGCGTCCCTAACCCCATGTTACCAGAAAACAGACAAGAAACATCTAATGCTGTGAAAAAGTGTAAAGCGGATTTAGGGGTTGCATGGGATGGGGACTTTGACCGTTGCTTCTTTTTTGATGAAAATGGAGATTTTATTGATGGATACTATATAGTGGGCCTCATTGCTCAAAGTATTTTAGAAAGGTCGCCTCAAGAAAAAATTGTACATGATCCGAGACTGTTATGGAATACCGTTGATATCATAAATGAATATAATGGTTTGGCAGTTCAAAGCAAATCGGGACATAGTTTTATAAAAAAAACTATGAGAAAAGAAAATGCTGTTTACGGAGGAGAAATGAGTGCGCATCATTACTTTCGTGACTTTGGCTATTGTGATAGCGGCATGATCCCATGGTTAATCATTTCCGAATTAATTTCTAAATCCAAAGGAAGCTTATCTTCTCTTATAAATGAAAGAATAAAAAAATTTCCTTGTAGTGGTGAGATTAACTATAGAACAAATAGGTTTGATTTAATAGTTAAAAGGATTCTTGAAAAATATAAGAATGTTTGGCACGAAGTGGATAAAACTGATGGTATTAGCCTAAATTTTAAAGATTGGAGATTCAATTTAAGAAAATCAAATACAGAGAATCTAATCAGGCTTAATATTGAAACTTTTCAAAACACAAAAAAATTGAATAGTTGTATTGATGAATTAGAATTAATAATATATCATACAAATTCAATAAAATAAAGTTTAGATATGAAAAGTAATCCTACTGTTTGGGCTTTGACAGATAATGCTGTCGGCAATTCAAACCAATCCATTAGTTTGTCCAGTAAAATCACTGAGAATTGTGAAATAAAAGAAATAAAGTATAACTTTCTTGCAAAGTTGCCTAATATGATACTGAAGTTATTTCCGTTACATATTAAAAGTTCAGTATTGAATTCTTTGAAAGAATCTTCACCACCAGATATTATTGTCTGCGCAGGCAGGAGACTAGCTGTTCTTGCTGTTTACTTGAAAAAACTATATGCAGAACAAAAAGAGGTAAAAATAATTCAAATTATGAAGCCATGCATGGATCCTTCCCAATTTGAACTTATTATCTTACCACAGCATGATAATTTTAATCCTGCGTTACCAAACGTCATAAGAACTATAGGAGCTTTAAATAACATTAACGAAAGAATTTTAGATACTAGATATAAGTTTATAACAGACTATCCAAGAAAGAAAAGATTTATAGCTGTTTTAATTGGTGGATCAACAAAAAATTATCGCCTAATGACGCATAAGACAAGAGAGCTTATTTCAATTTTAACGAAGGCAGCAGCTCAAACTCGTGTAAGGCTTTTTATCACATTTAGCAGAAGAACTCCGGAGCACATTAAGTATTACATTGAGGAAAATATATCTTCGACTTATTTGGCAAACTCGCCAATATTTTCAGGTCCGTGTCCTTACCCAGGAATGCTGGCTCGTGCCGATTGCATTATTGCGACTTCAGACTCAGTTTCAATGTGTAGTGAAGCTGTAAGTACTGGTATTCCTACTTATATATATAAATTTCCTGAATTCAAATCTAAAAAGCACGATTACTTTGTTCAGCAATTAGTTGACATTGGGGTTGCAAGAAGGTTAGAAGAAAAGACAACCGTTGAGTCATATGACTACGAGCCTCTTAAGGAGTTAGAGCGGGTCTCTGAAATTATTAAGTCTCGCTAAAATTTCAAGTTAGGATTTTAATTCTAGACTGATGCTGAGAATATGTATATTATCTTAAACAAAACTGGACATACTTATCGTTAGTACAATGCACTTATTTAGAAAATATTTCTTCACTATAATGTTGATGTTTAGTACATCTGTATTTGCTTGCCCAGAAGAGGTTTCAGTTACTAAGGAAGAAATAAGAGAATTAAAAATCCGGCTAGAAATAGTTGAGGAGTTAGTGAAAAAATACGAGAGTTATGACAACCACTCCTTGATCAAAGCTCAGCCTGTGCAGAAATTATCAGTTGAAAATGACAAAGCTGATTATGATTTAGCTCTGGCTGCATTAAAAGAGCAAGATTTTCATTCGGCAGAAAAAAGATTTGCTAATTTTATTGTAGATTTTCCTGATAGCAGTTTACAAAGCAATGCTCATTTTTGGTATGGAGAAACTTTTTACCATAGAGGTTTATTTGATAGGGCTTTTTCAATATACCTAAAAGGTTATAAAAAATTTCCTACAGGACCTAAGGCGGCTGATTCTCTTTTAAAAGCAGCATTTTGTCTTTCTTCATTGAATAAAAAAGCTGATGCGTGCAATATGCTTAATAAAATTGCAAAAGAATTTAAGAATAAAGGCAAGGCTTTCGATAATAAGGTAATGTCAGCAAAAATTAGATTTATGTGTAACAAAATTCCTAAAGTAGAAGGTAGCAATTAAAGTGGTGGACTTACTAAATGAAGTTTTAGATGAAGAAAAAGAAACTAGAAAGTTTTTGTTATTTAAAAAACTGTTGCCGTTTTTTATTGTTGCTATTATCTCAGGTATAGTAATTATATTAAGCTATAGCTGGTACAGTGAAAGGAAAAATACATATAATAAAAAAGTGGGAGATATGATAATTAGTCTCACTGAAAACCTTAAAAACAACAAACCAGTGGTTAATAATCTTGATCAGTTGATACAACGTAGTGATGAAAAACAGAAACAATTATTAAGTCTTATTAGGGTAAATTCAGAAATAAAAAATAACTCCTTACATGTTCCAAAATTGTTGGAACAAATAATTGATGACTCACAACAGCTTAAAAAGAAGAATTCTACAGAACATTTTAGCATTACCGAAAATTATGCGAAAATAATATGGATTAGCTTGTTTTTGTCTGACAAAAGTTATATGCAAGATAAGGAAAGTTTAGCTATTAGTTATCTGGATTCTTTTTATCATGAGGACCAGCCATTTTATTTAACCGCTACTTTGTTGAAAGGTTTATTTTATTTAAAAAAGAAACAGTTTGTTTTAGCCAAGCAAAGTGCAGAAAAAATATTACAAAATGGTTCGGCTCATCAAATTTTGCTTGAGCAAGCAAAAGCAATTTTATCAGTCGTTTCAATGCAGCAAATTAATACAAACCAATGACTAACATGAAAAAAATTTTAATATTATTCTTTGTTTTATTTTTAGCTTCTTGTGATCACATTGGTAGTACAAGAGTAAAAAACCTAATAGACCTTACACCAAAGCTTGAAGTTGAAGAGGGTTCAAAAATAGAATTGATTAGTATAGGAGATGGTATTCATTTTAATGGAAAAAATGATATATCTTCTTTCAAAATTAACAAATCACAAATTATCTCTAGTCCTGCGATAGCAAAATCTGTTGTGTATACAATAGATAAAAATGGTTACTTATCCGCTTTTTCTTTAAAAAATAAAGGAATCTTGTGGAGTATACTAATTGATAACTCACTACCTGACTTTAAATATAATAAAGCAGCTTTATTATACAGCAATGGTAAGCTTTATGTTACTATTGGTAGTCGTGAACTAATAGTTTTTGATTCAGATCAAGGTACTGAGATATTCAGAAAAACATTTCCTGATATCGTAAATACAAAACCCCTAATTGTTAGTGAAAACTTGCTTATTTTACAAACAATTAGTAATCAATTAGTTGCTTTCGACATGGATCAATCATCATTTATTTGGATTAATCAAGGCGGTATTGAAACTTTTACTAGTAGAAATCATATTTCGCCCATTAACATCAACGGTAGTATATTTGCTAGTTATAGTTCCGGTGAAGTAATCCTTGTAGATGCTGCTACTGGTGAGAATAAGTGGATTAAAAGCCTAGAAGATAAAAATTATTCTTTAAAACTAGAAGGATTGGAACCAGCTGTGGTTATTAGTAAGCCCGTAATATATAATAAGGATATGTATTTTGCTACTAGTAATGGTCAAGTTTTTAAGATAAATTTATTAAACGGTAAAACTGTTTGGAAAAAAAATATCACTGATATTCAGTCTATATCACTCTCTGGAGACAATTTGATTATAACAACTAATGCAAGGCAAGCCGCTATTTTATCTAGTGACACAGGCAAAGTAAAGTGGGTGGCTGATTTAATTACGCAGGCAGAAAAATCTAAGCGTAGTCCTAAAGCTGTTGTTTTCCAAGATGCATTTGTTATAAATGATCATAATAATGTCCAATCTTTAAATATCATTGCTTCAAATGGAGAACTGTATCAATTTACTGTTAGCGATGAAGGTGTTCTATCAGTAGTCCCTAATGTAATAAATATCCCTAAAAATGCTACTAATTACTGGATTTCATGCTGTAGCAACAAAGTGTACTTTTTTAACAAAGAACAGGTGAGTTTTTAAAACCCCATTGACATACTGTACTACTTAGTATACATTTTGTTTATTTTAGACTAAATAGTATATAAAATGACTTTATCAAATTGTATTGCTGTATGTGATGCCATTGTTCTTTTGATGGATCCATTGATTGAAGTTGTGATTCATGACATCACTGAGAATAATATTATTTACCTTAATGGAAATTTGTCTAACCGTGAAGTGGGTGAATTAAGTTTACTTGAACAAAATGCTTGCGATGACATAAAAAATGTTGTTTACCAAAAAACTAATTTTGATGGTCGATTGGTTAAATCTATTTCAGTTAAGCTAGAAGAAAAATATCTTCTTTGTATAAATTGTGATGTTTCAATATTTTCTAAAATAAAGGAATTGAGCTCTATTTTGGTTCAAAAAAATATTAGTAAACAGCCGAAATCCATATTTTTTAATGATTGGCAAGAAAAGCTGAACGTAACTGTCAATTCTTATTTGCAAAATTCGAATTTGTCACTTGATAAACTTAGGCAACAAGAAAAAAAAGCTCTAGCTAAGTATTTGTTTAAACTTGGTGCATTTAAAGAGCAGAATGCTGCAACTTATGTTGCAAAAACTTTAGGTTTAGGTAGAGCAACCATATTTAAATATTTAAAAGAATGGAGAAGTGAATGAATATCTTTAAGTTAGAAGATTACCTTGCAAAATATGAGTTTTCAGCAAAATATTTAATGTGTTGTTCGGATAGTGAAAGTTTTACTATGTCCGAGGTTTTGGATATGGCAAACGACGAAGAGAAAAATTTGTGGAATAATTTAAGGCTTAGTTATACTGAGACTTTAGGATTGCCACCTTTACGTGCATCTGTCATACAAAACGTATATAACGGCTTAGAATCAGAAAATATACTAATGTTTGCTGGTGCTGAAGAGGGTATATTTTGTACTCTTTATACTTTAATAGAATCAAAAGACCATGTTATTGTTTTGACACCATGTTATCAGTCGCTTCTTGAAATTCCAAAACTAAAGGGAGCGAGCGTTACAGAGATAGAACTAAAGGAAAAAAACGCTTGGCGACCTTGTTTAAATACTATTAAAGAGGCTATAAAACCTAATACAAAGTGCGTTATTATTAATTTTCCTCATAACCCAACGGGACAAGTTATACAGGAGGATGAACTTAAAAGCCTGATAGATATATGTGAGTCAAAAGGAATATGGCTTTTTTCTGATGAAGTTTATAGGTTACTTGGAACTCCGAATAGTTTTTGGGCACCTCCTGTGGCCTGTCTCTATGGCAGGGGGGTGTCACTTGGGGTTATGAGCAAAGCTTTTGGTATGCCTGGCCTTCGGGTTGGCTGGATAGCATGTCAAGATAAGATGATGTTGAAGAAGATAGAATATATGAAGCATTATACTTCAATCTGCAATAGCGCTCCGGCAGAAGTTTTAAGTCTCATAGCTTTACGCAATAAAAATAAAATTTTACAGCGTAATAATAAAATAGTTACTAAAAACCTTAAATTACTTGATCGATTTTTTACAGAATATAAACATCTTTTTGAGTGGGTACGTCCGCAAGGAGGGTGCGTTGGTTTTGTAAATTATAAAAGAAACGAGTCTGTAGATTTATTTTGTAAAAGATTAGTAAATAAACAAAGCCTACTTCTTTTGCCAGCATCTGTATATAGCTATAGCGGTAATTATTTTAGAGTTGGTTTTGGTCGTAAAAACATGCCACATTGTCTCGACTTACTGAAAGAATTTTTACATCATGATAATATCTATTAGACTACGCAAATCTGGTATGACACTGTTAACAAAATCAGGAAAAAGCTTTTATTTTTAAACTAATATCAGTGTCATAAAAATGCTTTTTAATATAGTAATTTCACACTTAATTCTTAGGGTTGGTCTAGGTTCTTTATCAAAGATTTCTTTCTGGGCTTTCATTGTAAATTTTTGTAATTTTTTTGACAAAGCTCTCTTTCTTCTTTCTAGCAGATTTAATAGCTGCCGCAGGGGCAGCAGTAGCTGCTCTTATAGCAGTACTAATTGCCGTTCCCAGAACTGCTCCAGCAATGTTTCCAGCTGCAGATCCAGCTACCGCTCCTATCAAGCCACCAGCTACTGGATCTAATGTTGCTCCAATCACAGCCCCAGCTACCCCGCCAACCGATTGTCCCAACCCTGAAACTATAGTTGATGTCATCATTTTAGGAGGTTTAGCAATATAAAGCTCTAAACTATCAGATAGCTCTACTAAATCCGCCATTTCATGAGCAGCAGAACGAAATGAATTAACCACTACATCTTTACCAGTTTTTACAAAATACAGGCTAATGTCGCCAATAGACTTTGTAATTTCAACTAAAGCATATCTTACTGTATTGAAAAATATGTAAGGTTTGAGCAAATCCTTAGCACCAATTAACAATTTTACGTTCTCTTCTGTTACAATTTCGTTTTCTGAATCACTACTTTCGTGTTGTCCTAGATTTTTTAAAATGCTTTTTAAATCAGAGAATTTTTTTTGATCTTCCTCAGAGAAATTTTTTTCATTAATGTGGCTTAATGCTAATTCAACTAAATTAAGCTTTAGAGCTAAGTCTTCCTCACTAATTGACTCATTTGCATTAGGGGTAGTTTGTCCATTGTTGCCCATAGTTAACACAATGTTTTTTGTTATTGTATTAAAGTGTAGATAATTTAAATTTTATAATATATATAAAAGTATCATTGGAATACAAATTACTCAAAAGATGTGTCGCTTGGACATAGTGCGTGCACTCTTATCCAAAAGCACTAGTGACTTTTACTTGTCGGAGACCGTTACTTCTGTAAAAATAGGCTCACTCTCACTTACACTTAATGTCAGCTGAAATGTATCATTTTCCACTAATTGTCTCTTAAGGTCAAATAACATAATATGGATTCCACCAGGAGATAATTCTACGCTACTTTCAGCCGGCACCACTATTTTATCTATAGAGACCATTCTGCTAATACCTCTTTCATCGACAAAACTTTTATGCAACTCAACATTATTAGCAACCATAGATGCTGAAGCACCAATAATAGTAATTTGCTTTTGAGTCGGGTTATTGATCTCCATGTATGCAGCTGAATTGTTATTTGGTGATGCTGATTTTCTTGCCCAAGCATCAGTAACAAAGGCCTTTTGTTCACTGTTTGAAACATTTTCTGTGACCTGATCTAATATCTCACTTACTTCTCCATTAGATCCAGTATCCAATTTATCAGTTTCCAGTGCCATACAACTGGTTGTAAAAAAACAAAAAACTATTGCTACTAAGAAGTTTTTTATCATACTAATACCTATTTATTGTTATTTTTAGTTTGAGCACCACTGAGAACCATTATAATTTGCTTCCCTTCCATTTTAGGTTCGGACTCTATTTTAACCATTTCACCGGTGGCTTCCAATATCCTATCAAAAATCTCTTGTCCTTTTTCTTTGTGAACAATTTCGCGCCCCTTAAACCATAAAGAAACTTTGACTTTATCACCATTTTCTAAGAATTTCTTAATCTTATTAAGCTTTACATCAAAGTCACCCTGGCCAATATTGACTTTAAATTTTATTTCTTTCAATGAATGCTTTTTTTGCTTTTTCTTAGCTTCCTGCTTTTTCTTTTTCGCATCATATTTGAAGCGGCTAAAATCTAAAATTTTACAAATAGGAGCTTGATCGTTAGGTGCTATTTCTACTAAATCTAAACCGACGCTGGCAGCCTTTTCAAGGGCTTTTTCTAGCGAGGTCAAACCTAGCATCGTACCTTCATTATCAACCAATTTGACTTTTTCTGCTTTGATTTCTCTATTAGCCCTAGGAAATCTATTTTTTCTATTCTCAGATATAAGAACTCTCCAAAATTTATTAGTTATTTATATATTTTTTATTTTCTATTTGTATCATTTCTATAAGCTCATCGATAGTCACATTTTCTTGCTTTTCGGAGCCAAGATACCTCAAAGTTAAACTATTATTCTGCACTTCCTTTGGGCCTGCTACAGCAATAATAGGAACTTTCTGATTTGAAAAATTACGTATCTTATAATTAACTTTTTCCTTTGAAATGTCAAGCTCAGATCTAATACCAAATTTAATAAATCTATCATGTAAAGCTCTTATGTAATCATCTTGCTCATTAGTTATACCGATAATTGCTACCTGCACAGGTGCAAGCCACAGGGGAAATTTACCAGCATATTCTTCAATTAAAATTCCTATAAAACGTTCGAAAGTTCCTATAATTGCTCTGTGAAGCATTACAGGCATTTTTTTCTGTCCATTTGCCGATATATATTCCGCGCCTAGTCTTTCCGGTAACACGAAATCCACTTGCAACGTGCCACACTGCCAATCCCTACCAACAGCATCTGTAAGAACAAACTCAAGCTTTGGGCCATAAAAAGCGCCTTCTCCAGGGTTCATTTCATACTCAAGGCCAGCTTCCTCTACTGCATCTTTTAGCGCTTGTTCAGATTTATCCCAAACAGAGTCGCTACCAGCTCTTAGGTCTGGCCTATCTGAAAATTTCACTTTTACTTTTTTAAAGCCAAAATCATTATAGACTTCCTTCAATAGCTGACAAAATGCTACTGTTTCTGAGTTAATTTGCTCTTCAGTGCAAAATATATGAGCATCATCTTGTACAAAATTTCTAACTCTAAGGAGGCCATGCAATCCTCCTGATGGCTCATTTCGGTGACATGAACCAAACTCTGCCATCCTAAGAGGCAAATCCCGGTAGCTCTTTGTTCCTTGACTAAAAATTTGCACGTGGCAAGGACAATTCATAGGCTTAAGAGCATATGTTTTATCTTCTGCTTCAATAGTAAACATATTTTCTCTAAACTTCTCCCAGTGCCCAGAAATTTCCCACAATTTTCTGTCAACCATCATTGGTGTTTTAACTTCAATATATTTTGCAGAGCGAAGCTTGCTACGTAAATATTTCTGTATTACTTGATATATATTCCACCCACGCTCATGCCAAAAAACCATCCCTTGAGCCTCTTCTTGTAAATGAAACAGGTTTAGTGCTTTACCCAATTTGCGGTGATCTCGTTTCTGAGCCTCTTCTAATTGATATAGATGCTGATCTAAATCTTCTTTACTAGACCATGCCGTGCCATATATACGTTGTAACATTTCATTCTTACTGTCACCTCGCCAATAAGCGCCGGCAACTTTCATCAGCTTAAAATGCTTAATACGACCAGTAGAAGGACAGTGAGGCCCTCTGCATAAATCAACAAAACTACCCTGACGATACAAGGTAATCGTTTCTCCCTTAGGAATCGAATCAATAATTTCGGCTTTATAATGCTCATTCATTTCTTTAAAAAGTTTTATTGCATCATCACGATCCCATTCCTCTCTAATGAAAGGTTCATTTTGCTTAACAATGTGATGCATTCTCGCTTCAATTTTTACTAAATCCTCTGTAGTAAACGGAGTCTCTTTAGCAAAGTCATAATAAAAACCATCTTTAATTGCTGGCCCTATCGTCACTTGCAAATCAGGAAAAAGCTCTTTTGCTGCTTGAGCTGTAATATGCGCAGCGTCGTGGCGAATGATCTCGAGCACTTCTTCATCCTGTTCTGTTAAAATTCTTAAGCTACAATCTTTATAAATTGGCATACTTAAATCCGATAAAACTCCATTAATCGACACTACCATAGCTTTCTTAGCTAGTGACTTTGAAATCGAATTAGCAATTTCAAGCCCTGTTACACCCGGCGTATATGACTTAACAGAATTGTCGGGAAAAATTATATTGATCATTATTTCTGTATTTATTGTTTTATGATTAAGTTTTTTATACATAATTTTATCCTATAGCACAACTGATGTTTAATCTTTAGTCTTGCAGGGCGATTAAATTCTCTGGTAAGAAAAAACGCTAATCAGAGCATGTATTAATAAAGCAAGATCTGACACTACAGACTTATCTGACATTCAGATCTGATTTTTTTATTGTCTGTCAGTTCAAATATTAACTTCTACAATTACATTGAATTTTACTTTTTAATGAAAAAAACGAAAAATCTTCAACTAAAGCTAGCTCCTTCGCTCATTAATTTAACATCCCAGGTTTCGTTTTGAGGGTCACTAGCCGGCTGGTTTGTATTGCTTAAAATATCCAAATATGTTTTACCTAAAACATTCTGCATATTTTTCTTAGCACCGCAACGTAACAATTCACTTATAAGCTTTTTATCGTTTATTATAGCTGCAACATGCAAAGGAGTATTACCTAAAGCGTCACATATCATATTTGGATCTGCTTTCATAATCAACAACTCCTTTACACCTTCAATATATTTGTATTTCAGAGCTTTATTTAAAGATTCCATTAGAAAAACATCTATTTTGCCATACAAATTATCTCTACTGGAGATCTCTTTCATAATTAGTGGCAAAGCTTCTGTGTTGCGTTTTTCTAAAGCTATATTAAAACTCTTTATTAAGTCAACAAGATTACTGGTTGTAGAAATTTTTATTAATAAATTTAATGTACTTAATTGATTATTTTTAGCCGCATAATAAATTGGCAAGTGTTTATGCTTTGATCTAACGTTTACATTAGCTTTGTAGTGTAGTAAGAGTTCTGTCATATCCAGGCTAGTTCCAACAGCGTAGTGAATAGGGTAATATCCCCATCGATCCATTTTACATAATAACAAAGAGTTGTGACCTAATAAGTCGTTAACTTGATTGAGAGATTTTGATTTTATAGCATCGTTTAAAGCAATAAGTGTCATATGGGTTCTTGTTTTTTAATATACCAATGATATTTAATTATTTATAAGAATTGTCAATTATTAGTTAGTATTATAGCCACAGTAATATTATTTTTTTGCAACCAGTATGTTATATTTATTAATAGAACAATAAAAAGTAAACTATAATTAAGTAATATTAATAAAAAATAATATATTAATTTGAGGGCGCTATTATGGGAATATTAGATAAATACAAAAGGAGCAAATCCGTTACCTCAACAACGCTAGAAGAAAATTTTCCAAAGAAATCAGCGGAGTTTTGGAAACAATACCCTGTTTATGATAATTTAAATTGTGAGGACCAAGAAAATAAGGATGACACTAAGGAAAAACCAATATTGAAAATAAATAGAAGTCCATCAGAACCATTCATACCATCTTTGCCTAATATCTTACAAAAAGGGTTTTCCAATTTAAAACAACAATTCACTCCAAGAAAAAAATCTGTTGAGGAGGTTATATATAAAGAGGTAAAAAGATTAAAATCTTATGAAGAAAAAAAATATGAATCTGAAACAGACTCAGAAGAAACCACTTCAGAAGATTTACCACCATTAATAAAAGGGACTAAATCAAATGAAACTATTCTAAATGGCTTTGATGACGCAAATATTAAACTAAATAATGAAATACAATTCATTTACCTTGAGAATGGAGCCGTGATTACTTACGTTCCACCTAAAATAAAAACAAACCGAACTATTAATATTTCCATTAACTCTTCTGGAAATAATGACTCCGAAGATTCCAGTTCTGAATTTAAAGAAGAAGAAAATAAACTAATACAAATAGAAGATCCTTCGCCTATGTCTTCTCCAACATTCAGTTATAGCAGAATGGAAAGAGAGGTAAAAAATCTAGAAATAAGCAACACAGAAAAAACAGAACTTTTCAATGGCTCGGATACAGAAGAAGACATTCTGAACAAAGAAATGGAGAAGGAGTTGATGGATAATTATCCTGATTTTTGCCAAGCTGCTGAAACAAGTAAAGATCATAATATTGCACCAGAAATGTATCAACACTGGGCTGAAACTCATGGACAAATAATGGAAGGTGCTAATAATGACCAACGAAACAACCTAATTGTTTCAGACATGGCTGGAAGAGTAGTTTGGGAATATGAAGATACAATATAGAAACTAGCTTCTTTTAGCTAATGGTTTGTTGTTTTTCAAGAGAAAAGTGTTATTATCCCTAAATGTAAATCTATTCCTTAAGCAAAAATAATTTATTAGTTTTTGCTATTAGTTAAAAAAAGAAACAATGAAGAGAAAGAGTTCTAATTTTATAGCGTTTGACCTTGGAAGTAGTAAGATCTTGGGACTAGCATCTCATATAAACAACACTGGAGAGATTGTGGTTAGTGCTCAATCAATTTATTCTTCAGAAGGACTAAAATCAGGCGTCGTATTAAATATGGAGCTTGCTGAAAACAGCATTATAGGAGCATTATATGCGTTAGAGAAAGGTTGTGACAAAAGCATAAAGCACGCAGCTATTTCTCTTTCTGGTGCTCACGTGAAATCATATTACGTAAGCAAATCGATGCCTGTCAATAGCAAAGTAGTAACAAGTTCTGATGTTAAAAAACTCATAAACAAAACCCTTGCAGAATTTAACGTCAGCGACAAAGAAATCATACATTATTTTCCGATAATATTTAAAATCAATAACAATCAGATTGTTGATAATCCTGTTGATCTATATGCTAGAGAAATATCTTGCCAAGTTCACGTGGTTGCTGCTCAATCTGGATTAGTAATGAATCTAGTTAAGTGCTTCATGAAACAACATGTTGATGTTAACTCTATTATACTAGGCATTTATGCTTCTGCTCTTGCAACGCTAACAGAAAATGAATTAGAAATTGGCTCAACAATCATCGATATGGGAGCAAACACTACAAGCTATGCTATTATGTCAAAAGGAAAGCTTATTTATACTAATGCAATTTTAATCGGCGGTGATGACATCACCTTAAGCATAGCTAAAAAATTGTCTATAAGCATAAAAGAGGCAGAAAAATTAAAAATACTATATGGTAACGCAGACCCCAAATTAGTCGCGAAAGATATAATAATAGACCTTAATTCAGAGTCTAGATCTACGACTTCAATAGAAATTTCTAAAATTATTTCTCCAATAATAGAAGACATTTTCACACAAATAAAAAAGCAGTGCCAGGAAATGGCAGTAGACAGTATTTCAGCTGAACAAGTTGTAATTACTGGTGGAGGAGCGGCTTTAGCTGGAATTAAAAGGTGCGCGAGCAACATTTTTCAAAAACAAATCAGAATAGCAAGGGCC
Source organism: Candidatus Megaera endosymbiont of Nemacystus decipiens (assembly GCA_030036605.1). Lineage (GTDB taxonomy): Bacteria > Pseudomonadota > Alphaproteobacteria > Rickettsiales > Rickettsiaceae > Megaera_A. Next base: position 15,536 of record DAOTRE010000002.1, read on the forward strand.
CCCGCCCTGGAAGGTTTTGTAGAAGACTACAACCCGTTGTCTCAATCAACTCTTTTTGGCATGGCAAAATTTAAACTGCTTTCTATGCAAAGATCCGACCCCTCTCATGGTTTATCAGAAGATATTAGCTTTTTGAAAAGGGTCTTTATCTGGATTAAAAATAACATCTAGATAACCTGCCTTTTCTTCTATGATATACATCAAAATCATATGTTTACTATTTTTACTGCTAATTAATGATGCTTTTGCAGTTCCATGGGTGCCAAACCCCGGTACATATAAGGTTTTTTTTAGCTTTGTATCAACAGATAAGGCCTCAAAAAAATTACAAAAAAAACGTAAAGAATCTTTTTTAGAAATGCAGCAAACTCTAGGAAATTTACAAAATACAAAAAAAGAAATCATTGAAACTGTAAACAAAGAAGATCGAACGTTATTAAACTCTGAGACAAGACATCTAGATGAAATAGAAGAAATTACTGAGTCAATAAAAAACTCCATGGAAGATGCAAAAGCTTTTAATGATAGCCGATCTTGCCATCTTGGTATTGAATATGGTATAAACTCTAGAAGCTCTGCGGGCGTTATTATTAGCTCTAATACTGATAAAAGATTTTCAGACGATGACGCATCTGAAAAAAAATTGACCTCTTTATTTTATAAATATAATTTTTACAAGCACAAGAATCTTATTGTAACGCTACAACCAAAAATTAATATATCTAACCGTAAAAAAGACGTTCACTCTAATTTTGTAGAATTAATTCTTGAAGCAGGAAAATCAAATCGAAGAAAAACTTATTATGCTAGCGGTTTTGGAGTTCGTTATTTTCCGAAAAGCAAAATAAAAAGCGATATAGGAGTTTCTTTCTATACTCAGCAAGGATCTCACTTTACAAAAGGTTTTTTTATAGACAATTTCGTAGAATACCAGTATACAAAAAACTCAAATAAATTATATAACAAAGTTCTTTATATTCAGACTTCATTAAGAAAAGAATTGTATGTTGGAAAAAAATATAACGTTATCAACACACAATTGGGATATTTTTGGAAAAAAAGCCTTGTTAATAAATACTATAACCTTTCAGGACCATTTTTGTCTCTATGGATAAACGTTTAAAACATCTAAAAAAACACCTGTCTTCTTCTAAAAAAAAGGATTATAACCAGCAAATTAAAGATATTTCTTCTATTTACGATTTTAAGGAGTTTGTATGGGATGAGTCTTTTTCTATAGTTCAACCAGAAAACTTGAATGATTACTACAAAAAAGGGTATTTCTTGTTTTTTGATAAAAAAAAGCAAATTTGCGTTGCTATCAGTTCACTAGATTGCTTTTTACTTGAAAATACGAAAGATTTTAACCTAGATCGCATTTTTCTTTTACATAAAGAAAATTTCAAAAAAACCCTGTTTGACATCTCTTCAGAATTTAACACAAAACTAGCTCAAAGTTATCTGCAAGAGACAACAAGATTTCATTCTGCAAAAAACGTCGATTACAACAAGGTGGTGTTGGGTTTTAGTATTTTGTTTTTTTCTTTAATGACATTATCAATAAATCTTTTTGAACTAATAAATAATGTTATCTATATTCTACAAAACATCCTAAAATCAATTCTTTTTGCAACTGGAGCAAAATATCCAAAAGAACACTCAAATGATAGTTTTACAAAAGATTTTCCAATATATTCTGTTCTTGTTCCTTTATATAAGGAAGAGTTGAAAACAGAATCTATATTGCGAGCAATGACCAACCTTGAGTACCCTAAGGATAAATTAGATATTAAGTTTATTCTTGAGGCAGATGATTTAATTACATCAAAGTCATTAGGTGTTTTAGACCTTCCAGATTATGTAGAAGTCATAAAAGTCCCCAAAAGTTTTCCACGTACAAAACCTAAAGCATTAAACTATGCCATTTCTTTTGTTAAAGGCGAGTATCTCACAGTATATGACGCAGAGGACGAACCCGAACCAAGACAACTTCTAAAAGCCATATGCGCCTTCAGCAAACTCAGTCCAAATTATGCCTGCTTGCAGGCAAGGCTAAATTTTTATAACGCAAATGAAAATATGCTAAGCAAGTTTTTTAGTATTGAGTATAGTATCTGGTTTGACTACTTACTCAAAGGGTTAAGTGGCCTTTCTATGCCAGTCACATTAGGTGGAACAAGCAATCATTTTAAAGTAAACGTTCTAAAAAAAATCGGTTTGTGGGATGCATATAATGTGACAGAAGATGCCGACTTAGGTATTCGTTTATATTTAAACGGATATAAAGTACACATGATCGACTCTATTACAATGGAAGAATCACCGACAAGGCTTACAGACTGGCTTGCTCAAAGATCTCGTTGGATTAAAGGATTTATTCAAACTTTGTGTGTATTTACAAAAACAAAAGTTGATTACACTATATTTAGCAGAACAAAGGCTCTTGTCGTGTACATTTTTGTTGGTCTTTCAACATACAGTTTTCTTTTTCTTCCTTGGTTGTTAGCTCTGTTAATATTAAACCTAAGTCCCGCGTGGAGATTTCTTTGGTTAATAAATAGCTTGTGCTTAGTTTTATACATGTATGTAACCGCTTACTTCACTATGTCTCGTCAAAACAGCTTTGTAAAACTTAATGCAATAAAAAACTATTTTGTCTTTTTTCTGTGGCCTTGTTACTTTATACTTCATACAATTGCTGCTTATCGTTCTATTTGGGAAGTTCTTAAATCACCTTTTAAGTGGAATAAAACCCCTCATGGTAATTATGAAAAATTTGAATCAAACTAATCCTAAAAGAGATTCTATACATTAGTAAAATTTTGGTGTATAAAACTACTATATAATCTATGAAGGCTAATGTTAAATTAAGTGCATATAATGAAATACCCATTACTAATTACAACCATAGTTTTTGCACTTTCATCTTGTAAACATACTCGTACGCAAGAAAGTAATTTAAGTGTTGAAGATCTTTATGATCAAGGCATTAGCAACCTAGAAAATTCTGATTACAAAGAAGCAATAGAAAATTTTAGCAAGGTGTTTTATAAAAACCCGAGCCATAAACTCACTGCTCAATCCGAAGTTATGCATGCCTATTCTTTATATAAAAAAGAAGAGTATGATGATGTAATTGATGTGGTAGACATCTTTCTCAACCTTCACCCAAGACACCCTGAAGCAGCTTACATGAGATACTTGAAAGCTTTATCTTATTATGTACAAATCTCTGACATTAAGTTAGACCAAGAAAGTAGTCAACATGCTTTGTCTTCTCTAAAAGAAGTGATGGATAAACACCCCGGATCCAAGTATGCTATTGATTCTGCTAAAAAGTTTGATTCTGTGTTAGATCACCTAGCTGGAAAAGAGGTTTTAATTGGCACTTATTACTTAAAAAATAAAAACCCTATTGCTGCTATCAAACGGTTCCAAAAAGTCTTATCTGATTATAGCTCCACACCTCACATGCCAGAATCTTTGTATAGACTAGTTGAAGCAAATCTGGCAATAGGATTAAAAAACGAAGCAGTAAAATATCAAAAAATACTTATGGAAAAGTACCGAGAAACTCAGTGGTTTGAGTTTAGCCAACAATTACTACCTTTGCCAACCATTGTAATTTAAGCCCTTTCTCCTATCTACTCTTTACTTTCTCCGTCCAAACTGATTTTTCCATCCTCATCTAGAGATAAGTATACTACATCTCCAGGAGCGTATTCTTTTGCCAACATTTTTTTAGCAAGTTGATTTTTTATTTCTCTTTGTATAACTCTTTTCAAGGGACGAGCACCATAAGCGCTATCAAAACCTTTGCTTGCTAAATATTCTAAAACATCATCCTTAAATTTTAGTTTTAGGCTTTGCAAGGCTAAAACTTTCTCCAGTTTTTTGATTTGAATTAAAACTATTTTCTTCATATGAGATAATTTTAAGCTATGAAACAATATTATCTCATCTAACCTATTTAAAAATTCTGGCTTAAAGGCTGCTTTGACATGATGCATAACTTTTTTGTATAAAGCATCTTCTGTATCATCTTCTCTCCTGTTTGTTAATTCTTCTGAGCCTAAATTTGAAGTTAAAATGATAATTGTATTTTTAAAATTTACCTTATTACCATGGCTATCAGTCAAACGCCCCTCATCCAAAATTTGAAGCATTATGTTAAATATATCTGGGTGAGCTTTTTCAACCTCGTCAAATAATATAACTTGATAGGGCCGGCGTCTAACAGATTCTGTAAGCACACCTCCTTGATCATAACCAACATAACCTGGAGGAGCCCCGATTAACCTTGAAACCGCATGTTTCTCCATATACTCTGACATATCAAAACGTAAAATGGCAGATTCATCATTAAACAAGAAGCTTGCTAATGCCTTTGTTAATTCTGTTTTCCCAACTCCTGTAGGCCCTAAAAACAAAAAGGACCCGAGTGGTCTACTTGCGTCTTGCACACCTGCTCTAGACCTTCTAACAGCATCACTTACAGCAGATATTGCTGATTCCTGTCCGATAACCTTATCTTGCAATGACTCCTCCATTTTAAGCAGCTTATCAATCTCGCTAGTAAGCATAGCGTCTACAGGTATGCCTGTAATTTTAGCTACCAATTTTGCTATATCTGATTCCGTTACTCTTTTTTGTAAAAGCTTGCTATCGTTTTCTTCTTCTGCGCTTTTTAATTTTTCTATAATACCTGGAATAATTCCATATTTATATTCGCTTGCTTTCGTTAAATCACCCTCTCTTTCAAGCTTTTGCAACTCGATTTTTGCTCTGTCAAGGTCCTCCTTTAACTTTTTTGCTGTTTGTATTTTATTTTTTTCAGAAAGCCATTTTGAACTAAGGTCTAAGCTTTTTGCTTCTAGCTTTTTTAACTCACTATTTATTTTCTCTATTTTCTTTTTAGAATTTTCATCTTTTTCTTTCTCCAAAGCCGATAGTTCTATTTTCATTTGTATAATAGATCTGTCAAGCTTATCTAAACTTTCTGGCTTGCTCGACACTTGGATTTTTAATCTGCTGGCAGCTTCATCTAACAAGTCTATTGCCTTGTCTGGTAAAAATCTATCTGTGATGTAACGATTCGATAAGTTTGCTGCTGCAATAATTGCAGAGTCTGATATACTGACTCCGTGATGCAACTCATACCTGTCTTTAATTCCTCTCATGATAGAAATAGTATCTAAAACGCTTGGTTCGGAAACATAAACCGCCTGAAACCTTCTTGCAAGTGCAGTATCTTTTTCAATATATTTTCTGTATTCGTCAAGGGTTGTAGCTCCTATACAGTGTATCTCACCTCTAGCCAACATTGGCTTTAGTAAGTTTGATGCATCCATCGCTCCTTCTGTCTTTCCTGTCCCAACAAGAAGATGAATTTCATCTATAAACATGACAATCTCACCTTCTGATTTTTTTACCTCATTTAAAACAGACTTTATACGCTCTTCAAACTCACCACGGTACTTTGCCCCAGCAACCAACGCTCCCATATCTAACTCAAAAATTCTACAGTTTACAAGTGACTCTGGAACATCTTTTTGGTATATTCTAAGAGCTAGTCCTTCAACTATTGCTGTCTTTCCAACACCTGGTTCTCCTATTAAAACCGGATTGTTTTTTGACCTTCTAGACAGAACTTGTATAGAGCGTCTTATTTCTTCATCCCTGCCAATTATTGGATCAAGCTTTCCTTCTCTTGCTAACTTTGTAACATCTCTCCCATATTTAAGTAGCACATTGTAATTCTCTTCCGCATTCTTGCTGTCAGCTACTCTACCTTTATTTATCTTTTTTATTAATTCCCTAACCTCTGTTCCAGAAATGTTGTGCTTTGAAAAAATCTTTTCTTGCATCTCTTTATCGAAAAACAAAGCTTCAAACAGACTCTCTATTGTAACAAATTTATCAGCGTTATCTTTTGACAAAGAAATTGATTTCTCCAGAAGCTTTAAAGATTTTGTAGATAATGTTGGCCTATCTTCGTTACCACTAACCTCAACTTTTGGTATAGTTTTAAGCTCGTCGTTTGCATCTTGCTCTAGCTTTTGCCTATCAACACTGAGAGCTGCTAGTAGATTATTAATAACTTCTTGCTCTCCACTGACCAACTTAATCAAAAAATGTATTGGCATAATATACTGATGGTCTTGAGTTGCTGCAAGTATCTGTGATTCAGAAATAATGTTTTTTGACGCGTTGGTAAATTTTTCTATATTCATAACAATAACTTATATAAAATTTTAACTCTGTTATATATATGTGGTATCTAAAAATTAGTTTCAAGGCAAAAAAATATCGACAAACTAATTTTATTAGTTACAATTCATTATGATATGTAAAGTTTTAATCAAAAAGTCATGGGAATAAGCTTAATACAGTTGTTGGTAATATTGTTAATAATATTGCTTTTATTTGGTGCTGGCAAGCTACCTCAAGTAATGTCTCAACTAGGGAAAGGAGCTCGTATGTTTAAAGACTCTCTAGAAGGAAAAAAGGATGATAGCGACAAAAAAGACTAGGTTCAGTTGAGATAAGACATAATTTATCAATTTTGTTTCATTTTGTGAGAATAATATTCTCTCATAATTATAGCTGCTGTTTCTTCTATGGATCTAGTAGATACATCAACGGTTTTCCAAGAGTTTTCGTTGCATAGTTTTTTTACTTTTCTACACTCTTCCTGAACATTTTTAACATTTGTATAATCTGAGTTATCTCTTATTCTAAGTAAGTTCATCCTGTTTTCTCTTATTTCTATTAGCCTTGATGGGTTTATTAATAGCCCAAAAACCATCGGATTTTTAAGAAATCTTATCTCTTCTGAAAATGGGCAAGAACAAACATAAGGCACATTAGCTACCTTGAACCCGTTGTAAGCTAAATAAATAGACGTTGGTGTTTTAGATGTTCTGGACGCTCCTATTAATATAATATCAGCCTCTTCCAAATCATCTAACAGCTGGCCATCGTCATGTCTCAAGGTAAAATCTATTGCTTCAACTTTATCGAAATATTTTTCATCAAACTTATTTCTAAGAGCAAAGTCATCTGCGCTTACACCAATATAATCTGCTATTTCTTGTACTATCTTACTAACAACAGATATACATGGTATTTTTAGTTCATAGCAATTTTTTTTTAGCGCTTTTCTTAACTCATCATTAGATATAGTATATAACACAACGCCTGGTTTTTTCCTTATTGTTTTGAGAACACCTGACAAAACCTTTTCATTTTTTACCATTGGCCAGTGGTACCTTTTTACATCTATTTCACTAAATTTAGACAAGGCTGTGTCAGCTGCATGCTTCACAGTTTGTCCAGAAACCTCGGAAATTAAGTGTACTGTTAGTTTTTTCATAAGTTATACACATTTAATTTGTGGATAAAAATAATCCATTTGAAAGAATACTAACCGCTTTTTCTCTAGAAAAACAAGGGATTTTTGTTTTTTTTCTTTGTGTTGATAAAATTGTGTGTTTTTTCCCTACTTATCCACATCCCTTGATTTCTCAAGGTTTATAAACAAATAGTACACTATCTTATCCACTGTATAAAATAACCCACACAAAACAAAAATAAAAATAAAAAAGGTGGACATTTCAACAGTTTTCAAGCAAGAATATATGTTGATAAGGTTGTGGATAAGTTGTAACACACATTTTCCACAGCACCAACATATAAATAATATATTTATATATAATAATTTATTTATGATGCAAAGAATATGTTTAAAATTTTAGAAAAAAACAAAATACCAATTTGGCTAATGAGACAAGCAGGAAGACATTTGTCAGAATACAGAAAAGTTAGAACGGAAACAGATGGTTTTTTAGACTTATGCTATAATCCATCAAAAGCATGTGAAGTTACAATGCAACCAGTTGAAAGATATAATATGGATGCTGCTATAATTTTTTCTGACATATTAGTTCTTCCTGACTGTTTGAATTGGGATGTCTCATTTAAAAAAGGAACTGGCCCATTGCTCAAGCAGTTTAAATCTGAAGAAGACTTAAAAACACTAAAAAAACCAACATCTTTAAAAATATTAAAGGTGTATGAAGCAATAGAAAAAGTAAAAAAAAGACTACATAAAAATAAAGCATTAATAGGGTTTGCAGGGGCCCCATGGACTGTTGCAACATATATGATTGAGGGCAAAGGAAAGCAAGATTTTGTCTCTAGTAAATGTTTTATTTATAACAAAAGAAATTTATTTTCAGAATTAATATCTCTTCTTACAGAAAGAACTATTGACCACTTATCGAATCAAATATTAGCTGGTGCAAATATGGTTCAGCTTTTCGATTCTTGGGCCGGTGTAATTAGCAGTAATGATTATGATGATTTTGTAATAACACCAACAAAAAAAATAGTAAAAAAAATAAAAGCAAAATTTCCAGATGTAAAATTTGCAGGTTTTCCCAGAGGAAGTGGCTTTAATTATGAAAGATATATAGAAAAAACAAACATAGATATTATTGGTGTTGATCAATTTGTCCCTTTAGAAAAAATGAAAAAATGGAAAGAACACTTGATAGTGCAAGGAAACCTAGACCCGGTTTTATTACTTAGCGAGAATAAAAACACAATAAAAGAGGAGGTTGATAAAATTATAAATTGTTTAGGAGGTGGAAATTTTATACTTAACCTTGGACATGGAGTTCTGCCACAAACACCAGTAGAAAACGTAAAATTTTTAGTAGATTATGTCAAAAACTTATAAAAAGGCGATTGTATTATTTAATCTTGGTGGACCAGATAAATTAGATTCAGTTAAACCGTTTTTATTTAACTTATTTAATGATAAAAATATAATAACTCTACCTTCTTTTCTAAGATGGATTGTTGCGTTTATAATATCAAACCTTCGCGCAAAAACAGCGAAAGAAATATATTCCATGATGGGTGGTGGCTCTACCATACTAAGCCAAACAGAAAAACAAGCTCTTGCGCTAAAAAAAGCTCTGCTGCAAGAGTGTGAAAATGACATAGAGGTGTTTATTTGCATGAGACATTGGCATCCAATGACTGATGAGGTTTTAAATAAGCTTGCATCTTACAGACCAGATGAGATAATTTTACTTCCGCTATATCCTCATTTTTCAACTACAACGACTGCTTCCTCCATTGATTGCTTTTTGTCCAAACAAAAAAACACCACTCTAAAAAATATAAAAACTAAAGCAATTTGTTGTTATCCGGAAGATAAAAACTTTATAGAAGCTCATGTAAGTTTGATAAAAAAAGAAATAGAAAATGAGAAAAACTATATAATTTTATTTTCAGCTCACGGATTGCCAGAAAAGACTATAGCTGCAGGAGATCCATATCAGTGGCAAATTACTAGGTCTGTTAATTTGATAACGGATAGTTTAAAAATACCAGAAAAAAACTATAAAATCACATATCAAAGTAAAGTTGGGCCAATGAAATGGCTATCTCCAAATACTGAAGACGAAATTGTAGCTGCTGTAAATGCAAAAAAAGATATAATAATAGTACCAATAGCTTTTGTTAGCGAGCATTCAGAGACTCTGGTTGAGTTAGATATAGAGTACAAAAAACTTGCCAAAGGCCATAATATAAAATATAAGAGGGTTAGCACGTTGGGCATTAACGAAACATACATAAAAAGCTTGACCAAAATGGTAAAAAATATAGATAGCGCAGAAGAAAAAATAACATCCTCTTCTCAAAAAAGGCTTTGTCCCAAAAACTATTCAAAATGTCCTTGTAGATAGGATTTGGAGGTAAGATAAGTGGAAGAGTATTTTTTATGGTATAAAGTTATTCATATTGTAGCAGTGATATCATGGATGGCAGGTCTGCTATATATGCCAAGATTGTTTGCTTACCACACAAGAGCAAAACCAGGATCTGAAATGGACGAAAACTTCAAGATTATGGAAGAGAGATTATTAAGAGTTATAATGAACCCGGCTATGGTGGTTACATACATATTTGGCATAGTCATTGCTTATATTTATGGTCTTCAAGCTCTAGGCATTTGGTTTCACGTAAAGTTTTCTGCTGTTATTGGGCTTTCCATTTTTCATGGTTTTTTAGCAAAATGGAGAAAAGAGTTCGTTAGAGGAGATAACAAAAAAACAGAAAATTTTTTTAGAGCAGTTAACGAAGTTCCAACTGTTTTGATGGTATTAATAGTTGTGATGGTTGTTGTTAAGCCATTTGAATGAACGGTAATTAACATACAACCACTCTACCATAAGAAGCTCTTTATTAAACATTACATAAAAAGCTTTGATAAACATACTTGATAAAATAGACTAAATCCTTTATTAATTGTCGTTAATGTCTTTTAACTAACTAATTGAACACAAAATGATTTTTAATATAGATATAGCAATAGTTGCAGCTTTTTTGATTTTGACTTTATTCGTTGGCCTTGGTCATGGTCAGAAGGTACGTAATATAAAAGATTATGCACTTGGAGGGCAAGATTTTTCTGTTGCTGCTTTGGTTGCGACTATCGTTGCCACTTGGGCAAGCGGTTCAGGTTTCTTTATAACAATGACAAAGGTCTATTCGGACGGCCTTTATTATCTTCTGGCATCACTCTGTATGACAATTCAATTGCTCATTACGGCATTTATATTGGTTCCAAGGATGGGAGAGTTCCTTGGTGACATTTCGGTGGCAGATTCGATGGGTAAGTTATACGGAGAAAAAGTTAGGGTTATCACGGCGATTGCTGGAACCATTGGTTCTATGGGGCTTATAGCTGTTCAATTTAAGGCTTTTGGTGGAATAATAGGATATTTTTCACTAATACCGCAAAGCTTTGCTATAATAATAGCCGGTTTAGTTGTAACGCTTTATTCCTCGATGGGTGGAATAAAGGCTGTCACGGTTACAGATATTTTGCAAATATTCACATTTTGTTTTGCTGTTCCTTTGCTGGGAGTTTCTGTTTGGAATAGTTTATACGGCACAGACTTTTCTATTTTAACTGCTTTTGATGATGCAAAGTTCAGCTTAAGCAAGGTGTTAGACACAAGTAATCCAAGCTTTTGGCAAATGATTCCGTTGGTAATGTATTTTACAATGCCAACAACTTTGCCAGCGACTTTTCAAAGGATTTCAATGGCTAAAAACACAGACCAAATAAAAAAGGCTTGTATTTATGCGGCTATTATATTCACGGCTTTTGAGCTTGCAATGTCATGGATTCCGTTTTTGGTTTTTAATGCTAACCCGAATTTGGAGTCGGGACAGATTCTTGGTTTTATAATAAATAACTATACCTACACAGGGCTTAGAGGCGTTTTGATTATAGGTGTGATAGCTATGGCTATGTCTACGGCTGACTCAAATATGAATATTTCGTCTGTGTTGTTTTCTCATGATGTTTGTAGGGGGCTTAACATAAAGGTTAAAAATGAACTCATGTTAGCCAAGTTATTTTCTCTTCTTTTGGGAATGGGTGGTATATCACTTGCGCTTTTTGGAGGAGATCTTTTATCGATAGTGTTAACTGCAAATAGTTTTTACATGCCGGTTGTTACGGTTCCGTTATTATTTACCACATTAGGGTTTCGGAGTTCAAAGAATTCTGTTTTGGCCGGTATGGCAGCAGGGTTTGTAACGATTATTGCATGGAAAGCCTTTGGGATTACCACAGATCCAATAATGTTTGCAATGTTAATGAATGCTATATTTTTAATTGGAACTCATTACGCGTGCAAACAAGAAGGTGGATGGGTTAAAACCTTGCCTGAAGATAAGGAAAAAAAGAGTGCAAACATACTCGAAAGGTTAGAAAACTTCACAAATTCGGTTGTTTCATGCGTGTGTAAAAGTCCATCTTCTAATAACGAACTAACATATACTGCGTTCGGTATTTACTGCATAATATATGCCGTTTCCACCATGTATACCACACAAAAAGAGTTGCTGGGACCAAATCGTGAATTAATATTATTTTTCTATCAGGTAATGATGGTTACAGGAACGATCATGGCTATGTACCCACTTTGGCCTCAAACGATTTCGAAAACAGTAAAAAAGAGAATCATTAAGGTTTGTTGGGTTTTTTCTTTATTTTACATGCTTACATTCTTTAGTGGGTTTTTTCTTATGGTGAGTGAATTTTCTCACTTGCAACTTGTCGTTTTTAGTACTAACGCAATATTATTGATTATACTTGCTGGGTGGAAGCTTGCTACTGTCATGTCTGCTTTGGGCTTTTATTGTAGTTTCGAGATGTTTAAGTTTTATCGTGGTGTTGAAACAATAGATTTCTCAATTGGTAGCCCACAGTTTGTTTTCATGTATAGTTTAGTTTTAATTGGCAGTGTTCTAGTGCTTTTTCTTAAACCAAAACAGGAACAGTATGAGGATAAGGAAGCAAAAGTAGATATATTGACCGCAGAAATGGGAAATATAGATATTGAGTTGATAGAATTGAAGAAGCAAGAAGGAGAATACACAAAGCAGATATCTCGGTTGAATCAAATGATTACTCATTATAGCGAAAGGGTAACGGACCAGGCAAAAGAGATAGAGAGATTAGGAGCAACAGCACAGAAGATACTCAATAACGTCAATCATGAGCTACGTCTTCCGGTGGGTAATGTTATGAATTTCTCTCAGATGATCTGTGAGGGGCTGGATAAATATACTCCTGATCAGCTGAAGGATCTATCAGATGAAGTATATAAGAACTCTACGCGTTTGTCTTCAATGATATTGAATATGCTTGATCTTGCAACGCTAGATGTAACGAAGGTAAACTTGAATAAAAGCACAGAGAATTTTAGTGAGTTAGTAAGAGACAGAGTGAAGATATGTAGGAATGTTTATCTGCAAGGTAAGCCACTAAAGTTTAAGCTAACGATAGAGCCAGAGATACTAATACCAATAGATTTAAACTATATAAGGCAGGTGGTAGATAACCTGACTATCAATGCAATAAACTTCAGCCAGAAAGGACTGATAGAGGTAGAGGTAAGAAGACAAGGAGATAAAGCAGTGATGATGATGAGAGATGAGGGGATAGGAATCCCAAGGCATGAGCTGTTTGATATATTTGATCCGTTTAGAATGGGATCAAACACAGCAACAAAGGCGGAAGGCAGAGGAGTTGGCCTTGCTCTGTGTAAGTCAGCGGTAGAAGCTCATGATGGAATAATTACAGCAGAAAGCCCAGAAGGAAAAGGAGCAGTGTTNAAGAAGAAATAAGTCGGAGGTCATGAGAGTTTGACGTTGTCTGTGTAAGACGGCTGTAGAAGATCATGATGGAATACATACAACAGAAAGCACAGAAAGAAAAGGAGTAGTGTTCTATGTAGTCTTGCCTAGAGAAGGATCAATAAACTAGATTTAAAATATAAAGTATTTATATAACTAAGAGAAAAATATGAATTTCGATATAGATATAGCAATAGTAAGTGCTTTTTTGCTCTTAACTTTATTTGTAGGATTAGGGCACGGTCAAAAAGTCCGCAGTATAAAGGATTATGCACTGGGGGACCGTAAATTTTCTACTGCTGCACTAGTTGCAACAATAGTTGCCACGTACGCTAGTGGTAGTGGGTTTTTTGTAACTATATCAAGAACTTATTCCGATGGTTTTTATCATTTATTTGCAACAAGTGGAATAGCTATATCGTTTTTTATAACCTCTTTTATTTTAGTGCCAAGAATGGGAGAGTTTTTAGGTAAAGTATCGATTGCTGATGCAATGGGAGATTTATACGGCAATAAAGTACGTTTTGTGACCGCTATTGCAGCTACAATAGGTTCATCTGGATTAATTGCTGTACAATTTAAAGTTTTCGGAGGTGTGTTTTCTTATTTCCTGCCAGTATCTAGTAATATTGCAATCGTAGTTGCGGGGCTTATAACAACCATATATTCAGCCTTTGGTGGAGTAAGGTCTGTTACATTTACAGATGTACTACAATTTTTTGCTTTTGGAGCAATTATACCACTTCTGGGCTTCATAACGTGGAACCACTATTATTATAGTGAAAGCCACTACAACTTGTTAGCTACAATGGCAAATTCCAAGTTTAATTTAAGTTCACTATTTGATACATCAAATACAAAATTTGTAGATTTTATAGCATTACTTGTATATTTTGCCATACCAACTGTATCTGCTCCTAAATTTCAAAGGATTGCCATGGGAAGTAGTATAGAGCAAGTTAAAAAAGCATTTATAATTTCTGGCCTTATTCTTGTTGCTATAAAATTCTTCGTAGCTTGGATACCGTTTTTAGTCTACAACATTAATCCCAATCTGCAAGCAGATCAAATTTTAATTTATATCGTAGATACCTTTACTTTCACTGGATTAAAAGGTTTTGTTTTAGTTGCGATTATTGCTTTTGCAATGTCAACAGCGGACTCTAGAATCAATGCTTCGTCCGTATTATTTACTCATGATATTTATGGAGTAATACAGAAGCATAATAAAAATGAAATACTAATTTCAAGAATTGCTTCATGTATTTTGGGCATTATTACTGTTTCTCTTTCTTTGATAGAAACAGATTTATTGAATACAATAATTTTTGCTAATAGTTTTTATCATCCTTTAATTATACCTCCTTTCTTTCTGACATTATTTGGTTTTCGTAGTAGTTCTAAATCCGTGTTAGTTGGTATGTGCGCTGGTTTATTAGCAACTACATTGTGGAAATTTTTACCAGTGCAATATAGCAGTACTGCATGGAAAGTAATAGGTTTGTTATGGGCTATTTTATGCAATGCTATATTTTTAATAGGTAGCCACTATATTTTAAAACAGCCTGGTGGATGGGTTCAGACAAATAATAAAAGTTATTTCGATAAAAAGAGTGCTGAAAAACAAAATGAAAAAGTGTGTTGTTATAAAAAAATAAAAGAATTCAGTATATTAAATTTTTGTAGAAGGGTTGCTCCTCGTGATGACATTACTTACACCACACTGGGTGTCTATTTTATAATATGCACTATTGCAACAATGTACTCAACGCAAGTCGAGCTTTTAGGTCCAAATGCACAATTAATACAAATAATTTATCCGTTGATGTTGATTACAGGAACAGTTATGGCGATGTATCCTTTGTGGCCATTGAGTATTCTAACTAGCATTAAGCGAAGGCTAATAGAGATGTGGTACCCTGCTGCTATTTTCTATATGTTGATTTTTTTCAGTTCTTTTTTTGTGCTAGTTAGTAAATTTACAACGTTACAAGTACTATTATTTGGTGTTAACATTTTGATTGCTTCATTATTGCTTGGTTGGCGCTTGGCTTTGTCTTTCATTTTAATTGGTTTTTATTTAAGTATAAAGTTTTACTATTGCTTTTTTAAGGGTCCGGATTTTGTTATGAAATTTGGTTCCCCAGAATTTATATTAATCTACATGGTTTTATTTTTAGGTTTAATAGTATTAATTTTCATCAAGCCAAAACAAGAGGAACAAGAGATAGTTGAAGCGAAAGTGGATACATTAGAAGGAGAGTTAGAGGGGTTAGACGATATAATATTAAACCTTAAGAAACAGGAAGGTGAATATACTAAGCAAATAGCTGATTTAAACCAAGCAGTTACTCATTACAGCGAAAGGGTAACGGATCAGGCAAAAGAGATAGAAAGACTTGGAGCCACGGCTCAGAAGATACTTAACAATGTCAACCATGAGCTACGTCTTCCGGTGGGTAATGTTATGAACTTCTCTCAGATGATCTGTGAGGG
>DAOTRE010000002.1:34249-63904 GCA_030036605.1 Candidatus Megaera endosymbiont of Nemacystus decipiens
TAGAAGAAATAAAGCAAAAAGCACAGAAAACTTTAGTGAGTTAGTAAGCGACAGAGTGAAGATATGTAGGAATATGTATCTGCAAGGTAAGCCAATAAAGTTTAAGTTAACGATAGAGCCGGAGATATAAATACCAATAGATCCAAACTATATAAGACAGGTGGTAGATAACCTTACGATTAATGCAATAAACTTCAGTGAAAAAGGACTGATAGTGGTAGAGGTAAGAACATCAGGCGATAATGCAGTGATGATGATGTGTGATGAGGGGATAGGAATGCAAAAACATGAGAAGTTTGATTTATTTGATCCGGTTAGAATGGGATCTAACACAGCAACAAAGGCGGAAGGCAGGGGAGTTGGCCTTGCTTTATGTAAATCAGCAGTAGAGGCCCACGATGGAATAATCACAGCAGAAAGCCCAGAAGGAAAAGGAGCCGTCTTCTATGTTGTTTTGCCTAGGTATTAGCCATGTATAAACATTACTATATTAATGACTAGTTAATGGTGGTAGTAAATATATAACTAAAATGTTGACAAATAATAACCGATGGTTATTATTATAGCTGCCTTAATCTTAAAAGGCGGTAACGTAATATCAATTATACATATTTTAATAACAGTCATGAATTCGAACATTTCTAACACAGAATTAAACTTTACTAGTGTAATATTAGAGAGTCTTTCAGCTATGCATGAGGTATCTGCAGAAAAAAAATCGGAAAATTTAACAGAGTTATTTAAGGACGGGTTTAAATTTGGCGAAGTTGTGAACAACCAATTAAGGCTCTTAAATAAAAACGGAAATTATACTTTGGTAGAAGATGAAACCCTTTCAAACAAAGATCAATTGTTGAGAGAGGCGACATATTCTTACTGGGTTGCTACTGGTCAAAAATAAGACTCTCAATCTGAACTTAAAATAACATGCGGTTTTTTTACCAATAATATAAAGAGTAGCTTGACTTCTGTTACTACTGTATTTAGAATTTAGCATGTGTTCATTAACTCTAAGAAAAAAATAGACTTACGTGAATTCAAAAAAATAACCATTAGGTAAATTGGACCAAGAACAGGCAAATGAATAAAGCTCGATTACAAGAGGATTTGATCAAAGCAGCCAAAAATGGCGATGTTGATAATATGATCAAACTAATAAAAGAAGGTGCTGACCCACTTAAATCTGACGATGGAGGGGACCCTATAATATCTTACTTATCACAATCCAATGTAGAAGAAGAAAAACTACGTGAATTCATAAAATTTTTAGCTCCTTATAATTACACAAAAGAGTAAACATTTAGTTTATTTGGAGCATTAGATATGATTTGAGAATTTTAGATTGCTGGTTTATAATACATTGTAATTCTATGTTTTAAATCTAAAATTTTATGAATATTACTTTTGTAGGTACTGGGTATGTTGGATTAGTTTCCGGCGTGATGATGAGTTACTTAGGGCACAATGTGACATGTATTGATCTTGACAATAGCAAAGTTGTTAGATTAAAAAGGAAAGAGCCGACTATTTATGAAGACTCTCTAGAGGAGTATCTAAAAATGGGAGTTGATTCTAACAGGCTACATTTTGTAGATTCTTATGATCAGAACCTTAAGCACTCTGATGCAGTATTTGTAACTGTTGGCACTCCTTCTCTTTCTGATGGTTCTGCGGACTTATCAAATATATTTTCTTGTGTAGGAAGTGTTTTGAAATATTTAAAAGATGATTGTGTTATAGTCATTAAATCGACGGTTCCTCCTGGAACTTGCAATAATGTCGAGAGTTTTATAAAGCAAAAAGGATATAAGAATAAGGTTGCGTCTAATCCTGAATTTTTAAGAGAAGGAACAGCGATACATGATTTCATTAACGCAGATCGCATTATTATAGGGGGCAACGATGAGCTAACCTTTGGTATAATGCAAAACATATACGCTCCCTTGACAAAAAAAGGAATACAGATGCTTGAAACTGACCTTTCTACTTCAGAGTTAATAAAATATGCGTCTAATAGTTTTTTAGCTAATAAAATTGCTTTCATTAATGAATTATCTGATTTATGTCAGGAAATAGGTTGCAACATTAACCATCTGTCAGAAGGCATGGGAATGGATAAAAGAATTGGCAATAGTTTTTTGAAGCCGGGCCCTGGTTTTGGTGGATCTTGTTTTCCAAAAGACATTCTTGCTCTACAAAAACTAGCTCAAGGCGTTAGTTCAAAGTTTTTAATTCTGGATGCAATAATAAATTCGAATAGCAATAGGCCGGCTAATTTAATACGCAAAGCAATAGATGTATTGGGAGGAGATGTTAGAGAAAAAAAGATAGCAGTATTTGGATTAACATACAAGGCAAATACAGACGATTTGCGCTGCAGTCCTGCGATTAATTTGATAAAAGAGCTTTTATCTTTTGGAGCAAAAGTTGTTGCTTATGATCCTCAGGGAATGAAGAATATATCAAGATATGAAGAGTTAGTAAAAAAAGTGGAGTGCAAAACAACCCCGCAGAAGGCAGCTAGAGGCAGCGATGCTATTATTATAGCTACAGAGTGGAATGAGTTTAAGGTGTCAGATTATAAAAAAATTAAGACTCTAATGAAAACACCATTTATTTTCGATTTTCGTAATGTTTTAGACAAACAAGAGATAGAGGAGATGGGATTTAAGTATCATTGCATCGGTTCAAAAAAAATGGGCAATAAAAATGGATAGCAATTTCGTTCATTTTAGGGTTCAAAGCTCATACTCGATGCTTGAGAGCTCTTTAAAAGTAAACCAAATTGTAGATATAGCAAAAGACAAAAAGATGTTGGCCTTATGTTTAGCCGACAGAGGAAATCTATTTGCGTCTTTGGAGTTTTCTATTTCTGCTGCTAAGAAACAATTGCAACCAATACATGGTTCTATTCTCAATATAAAATATTTAAATAAAAAACGAGAAAGATTTGCTGAAATATTATTAATTGCAAAAGACGATGAGGGTTACAAGAATCTTCTGAAGTTAGTAAGTATAACTTTTACTAAAAATGAAAGATCTGTTTGTGACCATATAACACTAGAAGATCTTAAAATACACGGGTCGGGTCTTATTTTGTGTTCTGCTTATACGAATGGAGTAATAGGACAGTTGATACTAGAGAAAGATTTAGAAGGGGCAGAACAATACGCTCATATTTTTAAAGAACTGGCTGGTGACAGATTTTATTTTGAGATAATGCGTCATGGTTATAAAGACGAGAAAAAAATAGAAGAGGAGTATCTAAAAATAGCCTCTAAATTAAATATAGCTTTGCTCGCTACAAACCATGTTTTGTTTGCTGACGTTCAGCAACATGAGGCACACGATGTTCTCTTATGTATTTCAAATGGAGTAGTGCAGGAAGAACAAAATCGAAAAAGAGTTAGTAATCAGTGTTATTTTAAAAGCGCTGAAGAAATGATAGATTTGTTTCATGATCTTCCAGAAGCAGTTGAAAACACAGTGAACTTAGCAAAGCGTTGCTATGTTAGGCCTAAGGAGAACGCACCAAGTTTGCCTAATTTTTCGGATGGTACTTCTTCGGAGTCTGATTTGTTGCGCGTTGATGCTAAAAATGGTTTAGAAAAAAGGCTTTCTATCAAAAATACCAATAGCTTAAAAAGAGAACAGCTACAGGAGTATTATAATAGATTGGAATATGAGCTTGAGATTATTTGCAAAATGAACTTTGCTGGATATTTTTTGATAGTGGCAGATTTTATTCAATGGAGCAAAAATAACAATATAGCAGTGGGGCCAGGAAGGGGGTCTGGGGCTGGGTCTATAATTGCCTGGTCTTTAGGAATCACAGATCTTGACCCTATAGAATTTGGTTTGCTATTTGAGAGATTTTTGAATCCTGAGCGTGTTTCAATGCCAGATTTTGATATTGATTTTTGTCAAGAAAGACGAGAAGAGGTGATTTCTTACGTACGTTCTAAATATGGAGATGATCGGGTAGCACAAATCATTACCTTTGGAAAGATGCAAGCTAAGGCTGTGATTAAAGATGTTTCAAGAGTACTTGGGTTGAAATATATTTTTGCAGAATATCTTACAGAGTTAGTACCATTTAATGCTATTAATCCAGTAACATTAAGCCAAGCGATTGAGGAGGTAAAAGAGCTTAAGCAAGCCTATCAGGGTAAAGGTGTGTACAATTTAGATGGGGAAGAAAAGCTTATAAAGCAAGTGCTTGAAACTTCTCTTATATTAGAAGGGTTACATCGTCATGCATCGACTCACGCTGCTGGGATTGTGATATCAAATCAAAATATTGTTAATAATATACCAGTGTATCGTGATAATAATTCCGAAATGTTGGTGGTGCAATATTCAATGAAATATGCAGAACTAGCTGGGCTAGTAAAATTTGATTTTTTAGGGCTTCAGACCTTAACCGTAATTACTAAAACGGTTGAACTAATTCAGTCTAAAGGCCTGGAAATAGACATAAATAAGATACCATTTGATGATCAAAAGACGTTTGAAATGCTTTCGTCTGGTTTAAGTGCTGGAGTCTTCCAGTTTGAAAGCGTTGGTATGAAAAATGCTCTTAGAAAACTAGTCCCAGATAATATTAATGATATTATAGCGCTAGGGGCTCTTTATCGTCCTGGGCCTATGGATAATATTCCTACTTATATCGCATGCAAGCATAAGCAAAAGGAAGTTGATTACCTTCATCCTCTTCTCAAGCCAATATTAAAATCAACTTATGGCGTAATCATTTACCAAGAGCAAGTAATGGAGATAGCCAGAAAGCTCTCAGGTTATAGCTTGGGAGCGGCGGATCTTCTGCGAAGAGCAATGGGTAAGAAGGTAAAAAGCGAAATGGACGCTCAACAGGAGATTTTTGTTTCTGGTGCAGTTAAAAACAAGGTAAGTTCAAAGCAGGCTCAGTCTATTTTTAATACAGTAGCAAAGTTTGCCGGCTATGGATTTAACAAATCCCACGCTTCAGCCTATGGGGTTATCTCTTATCAAACTGCGTATTTAAAGGCAAACCACCCTCTTGAGTTTTTAATTGCATTTTTGAACTTAGAGATGGATAACAGTGATAAAATAAATGTTTTCTTGCAGGACGCTAAGAATTTTGACATTACTGTGACTCCGCCAGATATTAATCTTTCAAAGGCATTTTTCTCCCCGAATTATAGTAAAAAACAGCAGTCTATCATCTTTGCAATAGCTGCAATTAAAGGGGTAAGTGTTAGTTTTGGTCGGGAAATTGAGCGTATTAGGGAGATTTCTGGAGAATTTAAGTCAATAATAGATTTTATCGAGCGAGTGCCACCAAAATTTATTAATAAACGCTTGCTAGAAAATATTATCAAAGCAGGGTGTTTCGATTCATTGCACTCTAATCGCAATAGTCTAATTATAAGCATTCCAAAAATGCTTGCATATAGTAACTCTTATCATCAGGAGCAAGCTTCTAAGCAGTTTAGCCTTATATCTGTTAATAAAGTTAGTCCAGATTTATTAACTAATACTAGAAATTTAGATGAAACAGAGTTAGCAAATTTAGAGTTTGATGTGATAGGTTTATATCTTAGAAATCATCCATTGTCACACCTGAAAAGCTGTTTAAATAATTTAACAATTAAAAATTCTTCGTTCCTAAAAAACGAATTGCCAGAAGGTATTTCTAGAATAAAATTATTTGGTATTATAACAAAAAAAGACTCTCGTATGTCTCAGCGGGGTCGTTTTATTACTCTTGTTTTATCTGATCCAGATGGGAATTTTGAAGTGACGATTTTTAAAGAAGATATATTAAAAGAATACGCTTCATTGATTAATGTGAAGCAAGCTGTCGTTGTGTCATGTGATGTAAATAAAGATAAAGGTGGTGTTAGAGTTACTGCAAATAAATTTAGCTCTATAGAAGAAGAAGTTAAGTCTAATGATTTAGTATACAAATTAGAGTTGGTCAGCAAAAACATCACTGATGTTAAGCATATTTTGTCAGTTTTAAAAAAAGACATTCGTCCAAGTTTAACAAACAACAAAGCTCAAATTACTGTTTCATTATATTTAGATGGTATTTTTTCATTTAAAACCAGAATACCTTCTTTGCTTCAGCTTAGTACCAAAGACATATCTTTGTTAGAGGAAAGGTATTCAATATAATCTGTTTGTATTCCAGAGAAAAGAAAATATAGACACACTTTGTGTATGACCCTATTATATTTTGTAGATAAACTTTAGCTGTACTTTTTAATATGTTAAATCCAAGACAACAAGAAGCTGTGAACTACACAGAGGGGCCGTTGTTGGTTCTTGCAGGTGCTGGAACAGGTAAGACTAGGGTTTTAACACATCGCATTGCTTACATTATTGAAAATAAGCTTGCAGAACCTCAGAACATTTTGGCTGTTACTTTTACTAACAAAGCAGCAAGAGAAATGCAAGAGAGGATTAATAACATTATTCATGCAGAAGGCCTAAACGTTGGTACGTTCCATTCAATAGCGACAAAAATTCTTCGCTCACATGCGAACAAGCTTGAGATTAAGATTGATAGTAGGTTTATCATTATAGATCAAGATGATCAAATTAAGCTGGTAAAAAATGTAGCGTTAGAACAAAACGCAGATATTAAGCAGTATCCTCCTAAAGCAATACACTCTATAATTTCAAGGTGGAAGGATCAAGGTTTATTACCGCAATCAATTAGTCAATCAGATATTATTTCTCCTATATATGGCATAGCAAAACATATATATACTGAGTATCAGAATAGAATGCATAATTCAAACAGCTTAGATTTTGGTGATCTTTTGCTCTATTGTAATCAGTTGTTAATAAAGAATCCTGAATTACTAGAATATTATCAGAATAAATTCAGATATATATTAATTGACGAGTATCAGGATACTAATGCCGTCCAATATGTTTGGATGCGTATGCTTGCAAGTGAGCACAAAAACATTTGTTGCGTTGGCGATGATGACCAGTCTATATATAGTTGGCGTGGGGCAGAAGTGAAAAACATACTGCGCTTCGAAAATGATTTTGTGGACGCCAAAATTATTAAATTGGAACAAAACTACCGATCAACTCCTTATATATTGGAAGCAGCCACGCAAATAATCTCTCACAATAAAAATCGTCATGATAAAAAGCTTTGGACAGAGCAAAAAACGGGTGAAAAAATTAAAATAATATCTTGCTGGAGTGATAAAGAAGAAGCAAGGTTTATTGTGACTCAAATTATGAAAATGAGCAATTCTGGTAAATATAAAGCGAGCCAAATAGCAGTTTTGGTAAGAGCTGGTTTTCAGACAAGAGTGTTTGAAGAAATGTTTATTAGCAACGCTCTTCCCTACCAAATTATCGGAGGGCTTCGTTTTTATGAGAGAATGGAAATAAGGGATGTTCTAGCATATATACGTTTGTCTATTAACAATAACGACAATTTGGCTTTAGAACGCATCATTAATGTTCCTAAAAGGTCTATAGGTAACGTTACACTGAGGAAGATCAAAGAGTTTGCATCAGAGAAGGAAATATCCCTGTTTTCTGCTGTAAAAATAATGCTATCCGAGAGTGAGTTAAAAGGAAAGGTAAAGTTAGCTTTGCAGCAATTTGTAGAACTGATTAGTGAGGCTTCAAATCGTTACCAAAATGAATCAGCTAGCAAAGTTACCAAATTTATACTTGAAGAGTCTGGGTATTTATCTTTGTATAAACAAGAAAAAACTGACGAAGCAAGAGCTAGGTTAGAAAACATAAATGAAATGCTAAGAGCAATTGAAGAGTTTGACGACATATTAGAGTTTGTTGAACATTCAAGTTTGGTAATGGATAATGATTTGTTAGAGTCAGATTTTGGTGGGACGATTAAAATAATGACACTGCACGCTGCAAAAGGGTTAGAGTTTGATTTGGTATTTTTGCCAGGATGGGAGGAAAATATTTTTCCTCACCAAAAGTCTTTAAACGAAGAAGGAAAGAAAGGTCTAGAGGAAGAAAGAAGAATAGCATATGTAGGTATCACTCGGGCACGTAGGGAGGTATATATTACTTACGCTGAGAGTCGTAGGTTATTTGCAGAATTTATAAATTCCATACCTTCGCGTTTTATTAAAGAAATATCAGCAGATTTATGCATTGTAGATTCATCCAATAACCAGTTAAACTACCTTGGCTCACGTCATAACTTTTCTATGCAGCCAAATGAACCGGTAAAAGCAAAAATAAATGCAAATACTAAATCTCCGGGACAGAGAATTAGTCACGAAAAGTTTGGACAAGGTATTATCGTTCGCAGAAATGGTGACAGCCTAGAGATTGCTTTTGAAAAAATAGGCATAAAAACTATTAAAGAAAGCTTTGTTTCTTTGATAAACTAAACCTAGCATTATTAGTGCTGATTTAAAATATGTTATACCAATTTCTATTTAATTAACGTTAAGTGTTGTTTATGTTAGGAAACTTGATTTCTGGTGTTGGAAATTATATTGGTGGATATTTAGGCGGTGGAATATTATCAACATTAGGAAAATACGCTGGTCGCATGGCAGGTAATTACCTAGAAAAAAAGTGGTTCCAGCGTAAGAAATTTTCTCATAAATTCACTAATATCCGGGATAGTTTTTATATTACAAAAGCAGAATATGGACGCCCTATTCCACTAGTATTTGGTCGTATGCGTGTTTTGGGTCAGGTTATTTGGGCAGATAGAATTAACGAAGAAAGAAATAACTCCACTATTAGTAAATATTTTCAATCAACAAACACTTTTGTTAATAAAAAAACTACAGATCTAGAGTATAGTGCAAGTTTTGCAATGGCTTTATGTGAAGGAGAGATAACAGAAATTAGTCGTATATGGTACCACGATGAAATAGTTGATCTTAGCAATTATAAATTTCGTTTATATAAAGGTTCTCAAGACCAGGAGCCAGACCCGTTAATTCAAGAAAAATCTGAAGATCCAGCAACGGCATATAGAGGTCTTGCTTATATAGTATTTGAAGAGTTGCCTTTAAGTGATTTTGACAATAACATTCCTAACTTTTCATTTGAGGTTACACGAAAAGCGAATCTAAAAAATTATGAATCTGTAGAAAATTTAGTTGAATCAATGGTGATGATACCTGGTTCAGGCGAGTATGTTTATGATACGATAGTTCAGTCGAAAAAACATAAAAACTCTCCAGAATTTATGAGTTCGACAAAAATTAATTCGCACAATAACGAAAATATAGCAGATAGTATTTATAGCCTAAATCAACTGCAGAATATATGTGAGAATATAAAATGGATATCTCCTGTTGTCTGTTGGTTTGGTGATAATGTTGATGCAGAAGAGTGTTTAATAAGACCAGCAGTTGAGTTTAAAGATAAAAACACTTCTTATTCAGAGGAATGGAAAGTAGGTAGTTACAACAGAGAAAATGCTTATGAAATAAAAAAAGACGAATATAACAACCCCTTATATGGAGGTAGTATTAGTGACCAGAGTGTAGTTAGATATTTAATGGAATTAAAACAGAGAAAATTAAATATCATGTTTTATCCAATGTTTTTTTTAGATGTAGATCAAAAGCCTTGGAGGGGGAGGGTTACTGGTACTAAGCCTGGGATTCAAAAGTTTTTTAACCGCAAGCATGGTTATAATGACTTTATTTTGCACTATGCAAATTTGGTGAAAGATCACGTAGATGCATTTATCATTGGTTCAGAGCTTATAGGATTAACAAAAGTTAGGTGTAATAATAGCTATCCAGCAGTTGATGAATTAGTTTATCTTGCAGAAAAAGTAAAAAAAATTGTTGGGAGCAAAGTTAAAGTTTCTTATGCTGCAGATTGGTCTGAGTATCACCACACAGAAGGAGGGTGGTTTAACCTTGACCCAATATGGTCATCAAATAATATAGATTTTATTGGAATTGATTCTTATTTTCCAGCTACAGATTCGATATCTTCCGTAATTGACACTCAAGATTTAATAAATGGTTGGAGCAGGGGAGAAGGGTATGATTATTACATAGATGGAAATACAAATGAAAAAATAAAACTTGATCCCAAATATGCATGGAAAAATGTACGTTATTGGTGGGAAAATAAACATATTAATCCTGATGGAAAAGCAACTGCCTGGCTTCCTAAATCTAAGCCTATATGGTTTACAGAGTATGGATTCCCATCAATAGATAAGGCTTCGAACCAGCCAAATGTATTTTTTGATCCGAAGTGTGTAGATGGCGGAGTACCAAAACATTCAAACGGTAAGATTGATTTTTCAATACAAAGGAAGTCTATTTATGCGTTTATAAAATATTGGAGCACTCAAGAATATATTGAACAAATGTTTTTGTGGACTTGGGATGCAAGGCCTTACCCAGCATGGCCACACATGGATATTTGGAAAGATGGACATTTGTGGGAAAAGGGACATTGGGTAAATAATAAATTTGGTAATAGTAATTTAGCATCTATTTTATTGGAAATTTCTGCCAGGTCTCAAGTCGATATAAAAAAGATAGATGTTTCTTCTGTAGATATACCGGTTGAAGGTGTTATTTTTAGTAATAAAATTTCTGCTATTAATTCAATTAATACGTTACGTAGCAGCTATTTTTTTGATATTAATGCACATAATACTTCACAAATTCAATTTGTTAAAAGAGGCAATAATTTAGAGAAACAAGTGCAAGAATCTGATTGTATTAAGATTACAGAACATAGCTTTGTTGAAGAAACAGAAATTCCAGATAGCATGAAGTTATCAAAGGTTGATTTGTATTATATGGATGGCAACAATGATTATTCTAGCATTCACAAGTCATTTAATAATGAAAATAATTCCTATGTACAGAGCGCTGCTATTAATTTGCCAATTTCTCTTACTGAAAACGAGGCAGAAAATGTTGGTAATTTAATTTTAAAAAACGCAGAGGTAGAAAATAGCCTTATTAGGTTTATAGTTCCTTCTGCTAATGTTGTTCTAAATCCTTGTGAATTCATAAACCTAACTTTTAATTCTAAAAGTTATAATATTCGTGTTATTAACGTAGTGATGAGAAATTTGTGTTACGAAGTTAGTGCTCTTATAGATGAAAGAAATTTGTATTTTAGAGACTCAGGTAATCAAAAACAATACCAACCCAAAACTCAGGATTGGCAAACCAATAATCAATTGTTTGTTGATATAATTTCTGCCGATTCTATAAAAGACATAGCCAGCATAGCAATAAATTATGTTGGAACGATTGCGGCTCCATTATATGCAAAATTTTCTCATAGTCATCATTGGCAGAAGCTGATTAATGTTATTCCAACAAAATCCTTAAGTGTTGTGGAAAAGTTTTCACAACCTAATTCGGCTAATATATTTACTATTGACGAAACGAGTAGTTTAATAGTCAACTCAATAGACATAAATGAAAATCAAGATGGCAAGTGGAAGCAAGTTTTGGTTGGAGACGAAATATTATCATTTAAAAACATAAAAAAACTAGGCAAGGACACTTATTGTTTATCACATTTAATTAGAGGGCAAAAAGGAACCCACGCTCATATCAATAACCATAATAAAGCAGAGTATTTATCATTATTAAATCATAATAATAGTAACTTACTAACATTCTCAAAAGATTTAATTAATCATTTAATAGATTTTAAATGTGGAAATCAGATTGTTTCTAAAAAACTTTTAAAGTCCAAGGAAATAAATAATATATATATCGATCAAAATTTGTATAGTAATTCCAAGCTGTATTTAAAGTGGCGTTATAGAAAGTTTGATCATGATAACTGGTCACTACAGTTAGATCGTAGAATTAGCTACAAAGTCCTAATTCATAATAATGGAAATACCCGTAGATGGAAGACAGTAAAAAACTTTTTACATGTAGATAACATAGCTATTAGTGGTGATTATGAAGTGAATATAATTACCTATGTAGTTTAAATTTGTCAGAGGTATTAGTGAAAACAAGTAATTTAGCTCTTGAGCTTATGGTTCCATCCCAAATAAATAAAGATATCATATATAATGAAGCAATATTGAAATTAGATGATTTTTTTCATAACACGATAGATGGATTTATTGATACAAAGCCATCAGAAATACCTGTGGGTAAGAAATATATCATTTCTAATGGTGAAGAAGAGAACCATATTTGCTATAGATCCAGTGAGTCGAAGTCAGTATCTATTCATATTCCTAAAGATGGGATGTCGGTATATTTAAAATCGGAAGGTAAATTTATATTTTTTTCTGAGAATGTGTGGAAAGATTGTATAGGTTCAACTAACAGTAAGGTCAAGCAGTTCACAGGAATTTGTAAGAAATATTTTTTGCCTCAGAATCAAGGGCAGCACTCCCTATATCTTAGTAGCAATGTTGAGATAGTAGCAAAAAACATCCCTCTTGAGTCTGTCACTTTAATCATAAAGCAATCATATAACCAAAATAATAAGTTATTTTGGTCTTCAAATATTTTATGGAACGATAATGTTATTCCCAAGCGCGTGCCTAAAAAAAATTCTATTAGCTTAATAAAACTATACTCAATGCCAGAAACAGACCATTATCTAGGCATTGTTTTAGGTAACAATTTTAATTATTAAGGAGATACATAATGATTACTTTACTTGCATCTATAGCTGGGTTTTTCAGCTCAATTATCCCTGAAATTATCAAATATTTTAAAGATATTAGTGATAAAAACTATCAGCTGAAAATTCTGGAAAAAAGGATAAAATATAACAAACTATATGATGAGAAAGAATTAGAAGATATCAATATATCCCGTGATATTGCTGAGCAAAATGTTTTATACAGTACATACCACACACATATAAAATGGGTTGATTCTCTTAACGGATCAGTTCGCCCTGTTCTTGCATATAGTTTTTTCATTATGTATATGAGCGTCAAGTATATGCAATATCGGTTGCTCACTCAAGCATCTAATATTATTGAGTATATTAATATAATATGGAGCGTTGATGACCAAGCAATTTTTGCAGGAATCATCAGCTTTTATTATGGCCAGAGAACATTTAGAAAATTTTGGAAAAATAAATAATGCAAAACAATCCTGTATTAGTTTCATTTGGCATAAGAATCATTTGGTCCATTTTAAATGATTCTTATGTCAACAGAACTTCGGTTAGTGGGAAATCAATTTAAGGGAATTAATTTTCTTAATTTTTTTGATTAAGTGATATCTTTGTTAAAAATGGTTTAGCAAAGATATCGGGGCATAGTAGTATTATTAGGTTAGCCATTATACCTAATAGAATAGAACTTAAATTTATTGATATACAATTAAAAACCACCCCAAATTGCTGCCATATGACAACACATAAAAAAGCTGTAATTATAGCAGTTAACACCCTTTCTTTAGTAAACCGTAATCCAAATATTGTTAATAAAAATACTGGCATTATGGTTGTATAATAAAAGCTATGAGCAATTATTACCAATTCCAATAAATCACACTCTGATAAAGCAAGTGTAATTGAGATTGCACCTACAACAAAGGCAACAAAACGAGAGATGCTACTTATTTTGAGATTTAGTCTATGAAAAAGAGATCTGTTATCTTCGACTAACAGTAAAGTAACCACATTCATCCTATTAAATGTTCTACTGGTAAATATATGTAAAACTAGCCACCATATATCAGGAATGCGAGAATGAAGAACGAAAGAAAATAAACTTATCGATTTAATAGGTTCACAAGACACACTCATCCACAACACTCCAGCAACTATTGATAATTTAACCACTACTAAACATAATGCTGTTAAAAGTAAGGCTTTTCTAGTTTGCTTATAGTCTTTAGCGACAATCACTCTATGAACTGCTGGATCTGTAATTATTGGAATGGAGAAGTAACAAAATAATGCCAAAAGTCTGCTAAAATTTGGATTGTTAAAATCTAATATGGTTTTGATATCATATGCTGGGTGCTGCACTATATTATTTATTAGGCAATCCTCCCCGTAGAAGGTATAAAAAAATTTATAAACAAAGAAGAATAAAATGCAGAAGGCAAAAACCAACAGTAATATTTCCATAAATACTATTGTTCTGACACAACCCACTGACATCGAGCTTAAAGTGATAATAAGTCCAGCGCTTACAATAAAGACATGTAAAATAAAAACGTCTCCATTAGAAAAAAAATTAGCACAAATTCTAAAATTTACTGCAATTAGGCCACAAGCGGCTATTGTACTAAAAACTGAAGTAAGAATTTTTACTTTATCTCCATATATGGATCCCATCATGTCTGCAATAGAAATTTTACTAATAAGCTTAGACATTTTCGGAAGTAAAAAACATGCAGCGATAATTAAAGATAGCTCTTCTCCCAATGAAGCGATAAAGTACCATAGACCCTCTATAAAAATTTCATACATAAAAATAGCAGAACATCCAAGAGTTAGCCAGGTGAATAGTAAAACAGATAATAATGTTAATACTGAGTAAAATTTGGACTTTAAGTAATAATCTGATAAACGGCCAGTCTTTCTTTTTTCCGTTATTTTAATGATATAAAAGAAATAAACTAATGACCATAACAAAATAAAAGTAATAAAATCGGTTCTCATGATGTTAACCTAAATACAGCTTGATTTTAAGTTAATTTATATTACTTAGATGTAGTCTGCAAGTAGCAATTTTCTTAATAAACCGCAATAAGATGCAAAACATTTCTTTCCAATTTAACTTGACACAGGAATTAAGTTGCTTTATTCATTGAATAATAAATGCAACTTTAAATTTATTTATTATCTGTGTTTATTAGTTTTAGGTTTAATTAAGAGACAGTTTAAAAACAATCATATAAAGGAGGAACTTATGGAGGAATATGAAACTAAAGAATTTTTGAAAATGCTAGGTCATGATTTTGACAATAACAATAAGGAATATATTAAAAAATATGTAGTGAAATGTGCTACAGGTATAGCTACAAATGGAGTGCCGGCTTTTTTTATAGGAGGACTCAACGCTCCTATGTTGGCAGCAAGCTGTGCAGCAGGCGTGCTATCAAAGGATATCAGTGATTCGGTGGGTGACGTAAATAAGGAAACTAAAACATGCCTCTCAGGAGCAACTGAAGGAATAATCTCTAATATCCCTGGTGGTGGTAGTGCTATGGCAAAAGGTGCTGTTGTGGGGTGTATTACCAGCTATGGTTCTGAAAAATTTATAGATAGCGTAAAAGAAACAGTTGATGAAGACGTGGGCCATTGTCTGACAGGAGCTGTGAAAGGGGTTATATCTAATGCATCTGAAGGTACTAAAGCAGCGGTTGTAGGTGCTGGAGTTAATTGCCTTGGTAATACAATTGATGCTAATGTTAATAAGGTAGATTTTGCTCAAGACAAAGAAAAAATTCTCCTCAAGGAGTCCGATGTTGGCGTTGATAATAGTTTAATTTTGAAGGACTCTACAGAGACGTCTCCTACATATGATAAAAAGGCTTTGGATAATTTTAATTCTGCATTTGACTCTGCTTCTCAAGCTTCTTCACCATTAAATAGCTCAAAATCTCCTACATATGATAAAAAAGCTCTAGATAATTTTGTCGATGCTGTTACGACTTCTATACCTTCGAGTAACTCTGCACCATCGAATAATTCTACCTCAAAAAGCTGTGTTTTTCTAGATCCTCCACCAAAACGAGTTGATTTCTTTGCTGACAATAGTCCGTTTGATTCCTCTAGGACAGGTGGTTCTTATACTGCCAACAGCTCGTTTGATTCTCCTGGGATAGGCGGTTTCTCTACTGGTAATAGTTCGACTAGTTCGTCTGGGATAGGTAGTTTCTCTACTGGCAATAGTTCGACTAGTTCATCTGGAATAGGTAGTTTCTCTACTGGTAACAGTTCGATTAGTTCATCTGGAATAGGCGGTCCTTACACTGGCAACAGTTCATTTAATTCTTCCGGGATAGGTGGTCCTTATACTGGCAACAGTTCATTTAATTCCTCCGGGATAGGTGGTTCTTACACTGGCAACAGTTCATTTAATTCCTCTGGGATAGGTAGCAATTTCGGTGGCGGTTCATTTAATGATGGTTTTGGTAGTGTTTCTACTGGTGGAAGCAATGTAATGGGAGCACACTCTTACGGCGATAGCTTTTATTGCTAGTTAAGAATTAATCTAAATTTGTTTTAAGAGTTAATCCTACAGCCCTGGGATTTAGGGCTGTAGGGGGTGGTGTATTATGGATCAATTTTGTTCATAAGTTATTTGCTCCATTTTATTACTGTTTCCCATCAAAAATTGATTTTCGATACTGTTTTCCTGATCTTGTAATATGTTAAAGTCAGGTAAGCTCTCACTAGAATTTAATTGAGACAAAATATCGGTTGAATCTTTACTATTGTCGCTTTGCTGAGCGCGTACAACATCATTTAATATTCCTGCTATAGAAGGACTTTGTATTTTTAGATATGAAAAATAATTATCGTGAATCTTTTCTGCTGTATTTGGGTATGCTTTAAGAAGCGATTCGACGGGGGTATAGTTGCTTGATCCTTCTACAATAATGCTATCAATAGTATCTTTTGCTATTAAGTAACGTGCTATTTCCACTGCATTTGGAACAGAAGATAAATTATTACCCAAGTTGCTTGTTGTAGAAAACATACTAATCCCAGTTAAGTGATCTTCACTTAGATAATTGGTTAATTTATTTTCTAGAGACTTACTCCAACTACCTCCTTTGATAATATATTGTGCTGGTTTAATGGTATTCTCCAGCAAACGTTCTTTTATAAAGGGCTTAATGGCTTCTTCTTGGTATTTATCACGACTTATATTATCAACTTTACCTATTAGGTTTTGATGATTATTTGCATCATTAACAGCGAGCATAAATAATTTCTTATTTACAAAGAAATCCGGATGATTGTTTAAAGCATTTTTAATAATATTAGGATATTTTTCAGCAAAAATAATAGCGCAGGTCGGGTCGTTTACTATTTCATTAGTATCAGTTTTTTTCCTTCCTGAAGCAATGCCCAAATTTATTGCTTCAAGGCAGAGTGATAGTAGGACTACATTATCTTTTTTTATATTTTCTAAATATCCAGACACCCCGTAATTACCAGTAAGTTGTTTGTCAACCCACTTTCCTTTGTTAGCAGCTTCTGATATAGGGTTTAGAATAGAGTCCTGCACTTCAGATTTGATTTTAAAAATCGATGCGTCTTTGACTTTATTCATTTGAATTAATGATGGTTCTCCCGTATGGCCTACAAACAATTCATTTTTATTTTCTATATCAACTGCTTCACAAGAAATATTTTCTATTTCTTTTTTTAATATATCGGCTCTTTTCTTATCGCCTAATTGTTCATGTAATTTTGATAACGCTTCTAAAGATTCAGATATTTTAGTTGTATCTTTTTGATTTGACGCAAGGTTATATGCACTGTCAGCATATTTTAAAGCTTGAATTTTTAATTCGGTGCTCTCAGATGAATTACCAACCAGAGCTATTTTGATTAAAGCATGGTGGACAAGATCTAGTGCTTTTTCTTTATTTTTTAAGGTTTTGCTATTTTTGAGTTTATTTTCTATTCCTTTCAAGACATCTATTGAACCGCCTTTACTTTTGATATTCAGGAATTTTTTGCACCTATACTCTAAAGATTTTTTTGCAAGTGAAAAAGCATTTTTTTGATTTTGAGGGAGTTCTATAAGATGGTCTATTGTTTTTTCAAGGTCAATATCTAAATTAAGTCTATGCGCTATACTCAAAGCCTCATTCAATTTATCCAAAGCTGTTGTCTGATAAGAGATTTCAAAGTCAGGCTCTATTAAGGATAATTCTATGTAACTTTGTGCTAATTTAAGAAGGCCACTTACTTTAAATTCCTGGAAGTTTGTTGTATTTCCTTCTAATTTTTCTAGGATCGTAGAATAAATCTTATATTTATCCTTAGGGTCTGGATAAAAAGCAGATATAGATTGGTCAAAATTATCTATTTTGGTGATAGTTTGTATTTTAGCTTCCTTTATACTGCCTAACAGCTCTTCAATTTGCCCACTGACGTTCAAATATTTTTTTATATCATTTAAGTTTTGACTTTCTAGTATTTTTGTTTGATTTTTATTATTACGTTTTCTATTTTGGGGCATTTTGCTTCTCCTATTAGTTTAGAATTTAGATAAATTTTTCTACTAAAAAGTAGTTAGTTAAAAAGACGTACCATAGGTTTTTATATTGATCAAGCCTTTAAAGAAAATTATTTTTCATAAGATTAAGTTAATATAAAATTATCACATTATTTGTTTTTTAATGAAAATAATGAATATAGCTAACCAATAATCACTTGACCGAAACAAAACTCGAAAAGTAAACTGCTTAAATACAGGATGTATAGTTTATTCAAATTTATAAAACGAGGTATTTAAAATGGACTTACAAAAATTTCACGTTGAGATAGACTCAAATTTTATTTGGCGCCTATTTTTGCTGCTTGCTTCTATCAGCGTTATTTTTACTGCCACAGATGCTGCAATAGCTGCTTCCACAGCCCCAGAAAATAATGACGTAGTAGGTGAGACACTATGTCGATTAGTAGCAAATCTTAATGGTGGTATTGCTAGAGGTATTGCAACTATTGCTATTTTCTCTGTAGGTGTTGGTTTATTCCTTGGTAAACTAAACTGGGGTATTGCTGCTGCTACAGCTGCTGGTGTTGGTGTGATTTTTAGTGCTCCAAGGTTAGTGGCTTTCCTAAGTGGTGATGCGGACAATGCTAACTGTCCAATCGAGTAGCATTAGATAAGTTAATTACTTGAAAATAAAAAGGATATTAGGTTGTTAATATCCTTTTTTTTATGGTGAATTATTAAATTTTCTATATACTGGTTCAATGTAAACAAATTTAATTTTTATTTACTTGCCAAAGGCTTAACAAAAACACAAACTTATGTTCAGATCCTTATCTATTTTCTTTATATTAATTGCATATTTTCATTGCGTCAGTGCTTCAGACAAAATATTAGTTGAGGTATCTAAAATTACTAAAAAAAACTTTTTTCAAAACTATACTGCCATAGGTCAAGTAAAGGAGAAGACTAGTAGAACCTACAAAGCTAAAGTGGCTGGAACAGTCGATGAAGTCGTAAAGTTGGATGGTGATATAGTAACTAAAGGACAGGTTTTAATTACTATAGACAAAGATATCGCGGAAGCTATGAAAATTAAAGCTATAGAGGCTTATAATTCTGCTAAAACAAATTATAAAAGAGACTTATCTTTGCTAGCAAAAAATGTATCCAGTAAAGAATCTATAGAAAGGTCAAAAGTAGCCCTTGAGGCTGCTAGAGTAGATTTGTTGCTTGCTCAAGACAAATATGAAAATATGCTTATTAAAGCGCCTTTTGACGGACGTATAGGTGTCATACATGTACAAGTAGGTGATGATGTTGCTATAGGGGATTATTTATGCACGGTAATCGCAGAGGGGAGTAAAACAGTCATTGTTGATATTCCAGAAGATTTGTATAACAAAATTAATTCTGGTTCGGATGTATTTATTACTGATCTTATAGGAAGAAAAATAGAAGGTAAGGTTGAGTCTATTTCTGATTATTTAAAAGAGAATGGCTCATTATCAGTAAAATTAACATTCCCTGCAGAGGCAAAAATTCTGCATGGTAGTTATGTTGAATCCGAGATTATTTTTAATCGTCATGAGGCATTGTCTATAAATGAAAAAACTATACTAAAGAATAATTCGGGAAATTTTCTATATAAAGTAGAAGATGGAGTAGTGAAACAGATATATGTTAAAACTGGCTCGAGATTGAAAGGAGAGATAGAGGTAGAATCTGAAGAGCTTGCGGAAGGTGATGTTGTGGTTTTAAAAGGCTTAACAAAAATATCAAATGGATCCAAGGTCAAGCTGATTAATGAAATTGAAAAATGAGCATCCAAAGATGGTTTTGGAATCTAAAGAGTAAAATAGAAAAATCTAATGTATCTAACAGAAACTTGTATTAAAAAACCGGTTTTTACAACAGTTTTAAGCCTAATTATTATCGCTGTTGGTGCAATCTTTTTTACAAAATTGGAGCTCCGAGATACGCCAAACATATCGCCTCCCCTAATCACAGTCTCTGCTATATACCAAGGTGCTGATGCAGGGTATATGGAGAGAGAAATTACACAAAAGATTGAACAAGAGCTTAAATCAACAAAAAATATGGAGTCGATGATTTCAACAAGCTCTATAGGAAAAAGTGAGATTACTATCGTGTTAGATTTGGATAGTGATATTGAAGTGGCATTAAGTGATGTGAGATCAAAAATTTCAGGCTTAAGCCAAAGTTTGCCTGATGATATGCAATTACCATCGGTTGAGAAGCTTGATATAGATGCAAGACCTAGTATTTGGCTTACGGTAAATAGTGACATTTATGATGATTTGGAATTAACTAGAATCTCTGATAATCAAATAAAATCTGTTTTAGAAAAATTACCAACGGTTGGGAGTGCGCTTATTTTTGGAGCTCGTTATTATTCCATGTTAGTTGAGCCTATAAATAAAAAACTCGTGCAGCATAAAATATCTCCTTTTGAAATTGAGTCAGCAATTAGGGCTCAAAACCAAGATTACCCAGCGGGAATAGTCAAAACAGATGCTCTTAATTTTTCTATCAAGCTTTCAGGTGTCCTAAATACGGTGGAAGAGTTTGAGAATATAATAATTAAAAAGAACGCAGACGATGGTATAGTAAAACTAAGTGATATTGCAAACGTTAGTCTTCAGCCCGTAGAAAGTGATGTTTACTTAAGGTATAATGGAAAGCCATCTCTTGCTATAGGCCTCGTAAAGCAATCAACGGCTAATGTTATTACCCTTGCTGATTCCGTCAGAGAATCATTGCCGCAAATCACCAAAAACCTACCATCAGGAATCAATGTTACTATAGCTTACGATGCTGCAGTACCCGTTAATGCTTCCATCAATGCTGTATATATCACTATTATAGAGGCGATTTTTCTTGTTGGATTAGTTACATATTTATTTCTTGGGTCAGCTCAAATTACTTTAATACCTTTAGTAACTATACCCATTTCCCTAATAGGGACTTTTTTTGCTATGTATCTTTTAGGCTTTAGTATTAATACTTTCACTTTGCTTGCAATGATTCTAGCAATAGGCTTGGTAGTTGATGATGCAATTGTGATGATGGAGAATATTTATAGGCATATACATGAACTTAAAAAAAGCCCTATAGAAGGGGCGATGGATGGTGCAAGTGAGATTGGCTTTGCTGTAGTAGCAATGACAATTACTTTAGCTTCGGTGTTTTTCCCTGTTGGATTTGTCGATGGAATGTTAGGAAGATTATTTATTGAATTTGCATGGACTTTAGCATTTTGTATTTTGATATCTGGATTCGTAGCTCTAACACTTACTCCAATGATGAGTGGTCGTATGATGCAAAAAACGATAGAAGTAAAAAGAAATTTTATCTTAATTTTGTTTGAGAGATTTATTAATTATTTGCAGCTATTATATCTTAAAGTTCTAAAATATATAACACATAATCGTAAGATTTTCGTTATAACATGCTTATCTACAGTGTTGTTACTAATATTTGGCTTTTCACAGGTTAAAAAGACGTTCGTTCCAGAAGAGGATCAAGGATTTTTATTGTTATTATTCAAAGGTCCAGAAGGTTCAAATGCAAAGACTTCTCTATCCACAATAATTGAAGCTGAGAAAATACTTGCAACCATACCAGAAATATACGGATATTTTGATTTAGTAGGTCACAATGGCGGTGATGAAGGGGTTGCATTTATTCCTATGAAGAATTGGAAAGACAGAACCCGCTTGCAAGAACAGGTGCAAATGGAAATAAACCAAAGGGTTTCAGAATTGCCTGGTATGTCTATTTTTGCAATTGCCCCGCCATCAATTGGTGGGAGAAGAGGAGATAAGGAGATAGAGTTTTATATTACATCTACTATGGAGTATGAAGATTTGGACTTAATCACGGAAAAATTTTTACAAGAAATGAAAAAAAGTAGTATTTTGGCCGATAGTGAGAGAGAGTTCAAGGCCTCCACACCTACTTTAGATATCATAATTGACAGAGAGCGAGCATATCGCTACGGCGTGGGATTAGATGTTATTGGTGGTACTATACAATACCTTATTGCTGGCAAGACAACAGGTGATTTCAGGATAGGAGCCGATATTTATGACGTGATTTTGAAATATAATATTGAAAATAGAAATAATGTAGATGATATCAAAAAGATATTTATCAAAAATAACCATGGTCAAATGCTTCCTATTGGTACTGTAGCTGATATAATTGAGACTATAACAATAAAAGAATATAATCACTATAATACTAGCAGAGCAATAAAACTTACAGCGAATCTTACTCAAGGTAAAACACTGGAAAATGCTGTTATAGTAATTGAAGATATCGCCAAAAGACTACTTGGTGATGGTAAGTTTCAGCTTGAATATGATGGCCAGATAAAACAGATGCAGGAATCAAGTGGTGATACTATATTAATTTTTATATTTGCTCTCTTGTTTATCTTTTTGGTTTTGGCTGCGCAATTTGAAAGTTTTGGAGACTCTCTACTTATTCTTGTTGCCGTACCATTTTCAATGGTTGGTGGTGTGTTCGCACTATTATTATTTAATGACAGCTTGAATATGTACAGCAATATTGGTTTAATCACTCTGATTGGTTTAGTAACTAAAAATTCTATAATGATTGTTGAATTTGCTAACCAATTACGTTTGCAAGGTCACAAAATATATGATGCTATCATGCAAGCTGCCGCTCTAAGGTTCAGGCCAATAATGATGACTAGTATTGCGACTATGTGCGGTGCTATGCCACTATTATTTGCAAGCGGGGCTGGGGCAGCTGCACGCGGCTCTATTGGCTTGGTGATCGTTGGTGGTATGATGGTTGGTACTTTATTTACTATTTTTGTCATACCTGTGTTATATCATGCAGTGAAAAAAGATAATTAAAATGCGTATATTGGGTATAGACCCGGCACTTACTAAGTTAGGCTGGGGTATAATTGAATCTGATGGATCTAAGATACATTATTTAGCTAGTGGTCAAATTACGACAAAAGCTAATAATTCAATGGAAATGCGCCTTGGTTATATCACAAGCTCCATTCGTAAAATAATTACAGAATATAAACCGAGTGCGATTAGTATGGAAATCACCTTTCTTAATAATAATGCGGTTTCCTCGCTTAAGCTAGCTTACGTGCGCGGGGCAATAATGTCTTTGATAGGTGAGTTAAATATTCCTTACTACGAATACTCTCCTAACCAAATTAAAAAAACACTGGTGGGAGTAGGCCATGCAGAAAAACAACAAATAAAAAGCATGATACAGGTTATTTTGAGCGGCTCTCTTAGTGAAGTAAGCTTTGATGAGAGTGATGCTCTTGCCACAGCTTACACGTGTTTTGCACACTCATAGTTATTTTTTGTAAACTCTTTTAATAATTTTTGTTTAAATTCTAAAAAACACGGAGTTTGCAATGGCAAAGAATTTACAACAAAACAATCAAAATCAATTAAAGTTCAAAACTCAATATGCATTCCTAAAAATATGTAAGGATGCTGGAATTGAAATTCACAAAAACTTAGATAAAGACTTAGGTAAAGACTTTAACAAAATTTTAGATGATATTCAGCAGGAATATGCTTATTCAGAGTCAGCTGCAGCATTCAAAGATAAAAAAGAGTTGCTTTCTCAGCTACAAAATATGGATCTAAATATAGGGCTTGATGAGAGCGGTAATTTTGTTGACAAAAATAAAGAGATTACGCATGAAAAAACAGTGCCTAAAGCTGGTCAGACAAAAAAAGACATAGAAAATTTTCGTAAAGCTTTAAAAGAAAAATATGGAGAAAATTTCTCAAAAGATGATTTGGATGCATATGCACCGGAATTTTTTGGTACTGAACAAATGGTTACAAAATCTTTTCAAGTTTTAAGCAAATCAGATATTGCAGAAATGATTGAAAGCAAAAAGGACCAATATCCAGATATAGTCAAAGATATAAATTTGAGATCCGTTGAAAAAATAAGCCATCATACTTCTCGTACGGTGTCTCAAATAGAGGCGTTAATTGCAAAAGATGAAAAATTTAAAGAAAATGGCTCTGCTAATAAGATAGTGAACTTAATAGATAATTACGCAGCAGCTGTTGCGCCAGAAGCCTCAATAAAATTGCAAGAACAACTATTAAAGTCATCAGGCACAAGAGACATACTGGAAGATTATAAAACAAAGAATGCAGATAAAGTTAATAAACTAGCGTTTGAGATTCAAGGAAAAAGTAATTTAAATAATTTATTAACAAATGAAATGAAGGGTGTTTCTGAGTATTTAGAGACAGATGAAAATTTACCAAATCTAATAAAATCAGATGATCTTAATTTTTTAAGAAAAGAGGCAAAAGCAATAATGCATATTCAAGGCAATAGTAATGATATGTCTGCTGAGCAAAAACTGAACCGTATTAACAAATTTCAAAATACGATAGACAACTTAAAGAAAAATCCAGAAGTAATTGCTAATCAATCAATGTTTAAGGTAAAATTAGGAGTTATGCTTAAAGCTTTTGCCACTCCATTTAAAATGATTGGAAATGCAGTAATATTAAGGCCGTCTTCAATTCAAAAAAATGCTAGAGATTTGAAGGATGCTTTTAAAAATATTGGTGTAAAACAAGAACAAAAGGATAAGGCAGAAGAATTATTAGGTTATCTAGACGCAATCAAAACAGCTACCGGTAATGTGGAAACAAATGCTAGAGAAAAACTTGGTGATTCTAAAAATCCAAGCCCTAAATCTCAAAACAAAGCACTGAGAGAAACGTATATAACCGGTAAACAGCATGAGCAGTATAAGGCAGCGCAAAAAGGGGATTGGAAATATTTTATAGATAAAGCAAACGAAATAGCTGGTATTGAAGCAAAAATTCAGAATAAAGACAAAACCAAAAATAGGGCTGTTCAAAACCCCTTGATTCCTTCTAAATCTCCTAAAGCAGTAGGTTCGAGTAATAAGCAATCAATACAAAGATAGCTCTAAAGCTCAAACATCATAATCTTTCGATACAGGTACGATAGCATTTGTATCGGTGTTAGATGTCTCTCCTGTGAGTTTTAAATTTATTATTTCGCTTTTTGTTTTGTAACTGATCATACCTTCCCCCATGTAAAACGGTAAAGTTGGTTTATTAAAACGGTTATCAATATTATTTTCAGATATATTTTCTGACGAGGTAGATATTGAATCAAATATTTCGTTCAGACGAGAAAAACACGAAGAAAGAAATCCTGGCTCAGGTTTTATTACAATACCTTCCTCTATCAAAATATTTTTAGCTTCTTCAGATAATTCTGGTTGACCACTGATATTAAGATTATCAATAGTTTGTTTCATAACATATTTAGAGTCTGCTTCTGAGGCTTTAGCTATCGCATTAGCAATAGCAATCAAGTATTTTTTTCCATATTCTTGACGTAGTTCAGATATATTTTCTGTCTTATAGAAGTCTTGAAAATTTTCGAATTTTTCAATAAAACCTTCAGAATTTTGTGAAAGTTGCTCTTTCATGATTCGAGTATTTTCTAGAGAAAACATACCGCATGAGACAACATCTTCCTGCTCTTGATGATTATTAACTAAAATCTTAGCTTCAGGCTTGACAGATTTCACTCCATCACGGAAAGATTGTATAGTATATGATGTTTTTGAATCTTTATAAAGTATTGTGATATCATCATTTTTACAAACTAAAGCATAAGCAACCCAGTGTTCACCATCTTGGTTATAAATCCCAAAACTGGTTTTATTTGGATTGTTTTGCGCTTTTGTTATTGCGTTATTAATGGATTCTGTAAATTGTGTTTTTTTCCAATCTGCGTTTTTTTTGCTAAAACTATGAGATATAAAAATTTCATCTTGTTCTCCTAATATCTTTAAGTCTGAGTCTTGTAAGTTGTACTCAAGATTATCTTTTTGATTAAATAGATTTTGCTTATCCGAATCCAAACCTGTACTTGACCCCCTGTGGAGAAAATCCAAGACAAAGTCAACTACTTTATTCGATATAATAAATATAATACTAAACATGCCTCATGCCTCGAATTACAAAAAAACTTAACTTAGTTAATAGATCTTAACTTTCTATTAACTGATAGTCAAGTATAATTATATAACAACGCCAATCAAATCTACTCCATCTTATATTAATAACCAGCTTTTACAGAAGGAATGATAAGTCATTATAATGCTCTCAATTTATCTATATTTTCTTGCAAAAAGACCTCAGATACTTTAGTCTTATGCAATAATAAATTCACTGAATATTTATAATAGACATGACTACTGAAACAAAAGAAGACCAAATAGATAATTTATTGCCTGTAAGCATTGAGCAGGAGATGAAAAGCTCATACATGGATTACGCAATGAGTGTGATCGTAAGCAGAGCGATACCTGATGTTCGAGATGGTTTAAAGCCTGTTCACAGACGTATTTTATATTCTATGTATGAAGGAGGTTATGTTAGTTCTAAACCTCATAGAAAATCTGCCAGAATTGTTGGTGATGTAATTGGTAAATACCACCCACATGGAGATAGTGCTGTTTATGATTCTTTAGTACGTATGGCTCAGGATTTCTCGTTGCGCGCAACATTAGTTGATGGGCAAGGTAACTTTGGCTCTATGGATGGAGATTCTGCTGCTGCTATGAGATATACTGAATCTCGTCTTAGCAAAATATCACATACACTAGTAGAAGATATCGATAAAGAAACTGTAGATTTCATTCCTAACTATGACGGATCGGAAGAAGAGCCTACCGTTATTCCAGCACGTTTTCCTAATTTATTAGTTAATGGTACTGGTGGTATTGCTGTGGGAATGGCTACTAACATACCACCACATAATTTGGGTGAAGTAATCGATGCTGTTTGTGCTTACGTTGACAATCATGACATAGAGCTCTCGGAACTAATTTCTTATGTAAAAGGTCCCGATTTTCCAACTGGAGGTCTAATACTTGGTAGTGCGGGCATAGAATCGGCATATATGACAGGACGCGGTAGTATAGCATTCAGAGGCAAGTGTAATATAGAGGTGAATAATAATAACCGTGAGTCTATTATTATTACAGAAATGCCATATATGGTCAACAAATCCAGACTAGTTGAAAAAATAGCTGATCTAGTGAGAGAGAAAAGAATTGAAGGAATAAGTGATTTACGAGATGAATCAAATAAGGATGGTGTTAGAGTAGTAGTCGAAATTAAAAAAGATGCTGTTGCTGATGTGGTCTTGAATCAACTGTATTCCTACACTCAGCTTCAAACCAGCTTTGGAGTTATCATGCTTGCTCTTGATGAAGGCAGACCAAAGGTAATGAACCTAAAAGAAATAGTAAGTTCTTTTGTTAATTTCAGAGAAGTGGTTATTACTCGCCGCACCATATTTCTGCTTAATAAAGCAAGGGACAAAGCGCATGTACTGATGGGAGTTCGAATTGCAGTTAACAATATTGATGAGGTAATCAAAATAATCCGAGGGGCAGCTAATCCAGTTGCAGCAAAAGAGATGCTCATGGAAAAAGAATGGGAGTGCGAGTCTATTGTTAGTTTAATAAAACTTGTTGATGATAAAGCCAATATTATTAATAACAAATCAATTCGCCTTACAGAAATACAGGCTAAATCTATTCTTGAAATGAGATTGCAACGCCTTACTGCTATGGAAAAGGATAAGTTAGAAAATGACTTGCGAGACCTTACAGAAGAGATAAAAGGGTATGTTGAAATTCTGAACAATAGAGACAGATTGCTTTCAATATTAAAACAAGAAATGCTTGAAGTAAAAGATAAATTTGATACGCCTCGTAAGACAGAAATTGTAGAAGGTAAATTTGATCACGATATTGAAGACTTAATTCAAAAAGAAGATATGGTTGTAACTGTTACTCACAGCGGCTATATTAAACGTGTTCCTTTAGTAACCTATAAGGCTCAGCGCAGAGGTGGTAAGGGAAGGTCAGGACTGTCAATGCGTGAAGAAGACATTACAACGCAGCTATTTGTTGGAAATACTCATACACCATTGTTGTTCTTTACAAGTCGTGGTCAAGTTCATAGTCTAAAACTATATAAATTACCTCTAGGTAATCCTCAAAGTAAAGGAAGACCTATCGTGAATCTACTGCCTTTAGATAATGGTGAGAAGGTAACCAATATTATGCCAATGCCAGAAGATAAGGATCAGTGGGATGATATGCACATTATATTCGCAACTGCTAAAGGTAATATACGCAGAAATGACCTATCAGATTTTAAGAAAATACAAGCTAACGGCAAGATAGCAATTCGTATGGATCAGGATGATAGCTTGATAGATGTGCGTACTTGCAATGAGGATGAACACGTGTTGTTGGCAAGCAAGCTGGGTAAAGCAATACGTTTTCCTGTAAGCAGTGTTCGAGTATTTAAGAGTAGAACATCTGATGGTGTGCGTGCCATGAAATTAGCTGAAGGTGATAGGGTTATTTCAATGACCATATTAAATGGCATTAAATCAACTGTAGAAGAGAGGGAAGCTTATCTTACAATTCCTTTTGAAAAAAGAATTCAGATTGCAGAAGGGGATGATAGCTTTGAACCCCAAGATTTTGGCATTGAATTAAATAAAGAACAAATTATCGAAATGTCCAAAGCTGAGGAATTCATTTTAACAATAGCTGAAAATGGTTTTGGAAAAAGAACTTCTGCTTACCATTATCGCATCACTAATAGGGGCGGTAGTGGTGTTGTCAACATTGTTCTTTCAAAGAAAACAGGTAATGTAGTTGCTTCTATGCCAGCTCAAATTAACGATGAACTTATGTTGATAACAGATACTGGTAAATTGATTAGGTGTAAACTTGAATCTGTAAGAGTTACTGGTCGCAGTACTAGCGGTGTTATTTTGTTTAAAACTGAATCAAATGAACATGTTGTTTCTGCTTCCTTAATAGCAGAGGACGGTGGCGCATGCGAAGAAGAAGTAGAAGTATAATAAAATTTTAGAAAAAGTGTAACAATCCAAAAAGTTTATTTATGAAAACAGAATTACCAAAAAACTCTCAGCACATTAAGAATAAGCTTGGCTTAATCAAAAGTAAAATTTTAGCTGTAGGCGAAGGTAAAATTGACAAAATT
Source organism: Candidatus Megaera endosymbiont of Nemacystus decipiens (assembly GCA_030036605.1). Classification (GTDB taxonomy): domain Bacteria; phylum Pseudomonadota; class Alphaproteobacteria; order Rickettsiales; family Rickettsiaceae; genus Megaera_A. The sequence goes on from DAOTRE010000002.1 coordinate 63,521, forward strand.
ATTTTGTTTGGCAGCTACGGGCGAGGCGATTGGGTTAAGGATGTGTATATGGAAGGTCACATTACTTATAGCTATGAAAGTGACCTTGATATTTTGATTATTCTGAAAAAAGGGAAATATTCGTTTACACAGGCAATTAATATGCGGCGTAAAATAATCAAAAAACTGGAAGAACAAAAACTAAATTATAACCCACCGATCAGTATTATTATTGAGTCAATAAGTACTGTAAATAAACAGCTGCGAATAGGTCAATATTTTTTCTCAGACATAAAAAAAGAAGGCATTTTACTATATGATGGCGGCAATCATGAATTATCAGAACCTGCTGAATTAGATAAAGACGAAGTTAGGGAAATTGCGCAAGATGATTATAATTATTGG
>DAOTRE010000002.1:64792-68509 GCA_030036605.1 Candidatus Megaera endosymbiont of Nemacystus decipiens
GGTCAGTATTTTTTCTCGGATATAAAAAAAGAAGGCATTCTGCTTTATGATAGTGGAACTCATGAATTATCAGAGCCAGCTGAATTAGATAAAGATGAAGTCAGAAAAATTGCACAAGATGATTATGATTATTGGTATAAGAGAGGTAGTGGCTTTTTAATAGATACAAATAGCCCAATGAAGCGAAATGATTATGCTATTGCTACATTCTATCTACATCAAGCGACAGAAAGTTTTTATAATGCAATATTATTGGTATTTACTGGTTATAAGCCAAAAACACATGATATTAAAAAATTGAAAGGTATGGTAAATAGCTATCACGAAGATTTGCTGAAAATCTTCCATTTTGATACGCCAGAGCAAACAAAATGCTTTGAATTATTGAGGGATGCATATGTTGAAGCGCGTTATAATAAAAACTATAAAATTACTGAAGAACAACTGAGCTATTTAACTACAAGAGTAGAAAAACTAAAAAATGTTACGGAAAAAATCTGCTTAGCAAAAATAAAGAGCTATAGATAGTCTCAAGTGTATTAGTTAGTCAAAGAAGCGATCAAAAGATTTTTGCTCTTCTTGAGACATAATTTGCTTTATTTGAAATACTTGTTTCTTTTTATAATGCTCAGGCACAAATTTATGTTCCCCGCCAGTCGTTTTTATAGTAATCGTTTGATTAGAATTCCTATAACCTTTCGTTATATCATAGCCTAAAACTTCCTGATTATTTCTAATTCCAGATTTATATGCATTACTTCTAATATCAACATTTGTTATACGCTTTTCACTTTGAAAAGCATCTTTGTCAAAACCAAGGTAATATCCTTTGACTAAGTTTTTTTGTATAGGCAAGCTTACGTACTCAAGAGAAATAATATTACCCGCATCGATAAAGCTTGATATCTCTTTATCAATGCCATTTTTAACATATTTGCCAACTATTTTTTTAAACAAACCTACAGAAAACTTCTTAGGGGTTTCTTTTAACAAATCATGCATCACATCATCCAAGGATTTTGTGAAATTTTCTTTCTTAATTAAATCATTAAGATATATTGCAAAAACAAAACCTCTATAATAAGGCAATTTTTCAATGTCATAATTATTCCAAAAATCTTTTTTTATTCTGGCGTTAGGCTGCTGGGCTACAGGTGATAAATAATAAGATAATAAAAAATTATTTATTTCTTTTATAAAAGTGGTTCTATCTATAGCACCAGAGCGATAGGCAATTAAACGTGCATAATAATCTGTAAATCCCTCTGACCACCAATAGTTCAATTCTTCATCTTTGTTATTTTGGATTCTTCCTCCAATCCAATTATGCAAATGCTCATGAGCAAATAAAATATAGTAATCAGATCTATCCATTTCCTTTGGCAAAAAGGCAGTAAAACTATTGTATAGGCGCGTACCACCCATAGAGTTAGGTCGATCTCCTTCAATAAGACTTATCGCGTAGTACGGGAAATTATAGTCGTCGAAAAATTTTCTTTGGCTGTCAATGATACCTTCTATATCAGAAATAATTTGCTCATCCTCTAAATCAAATTTTCCATAGAGCGATAAATAAACAGGAGATTTTTCAATAGATATTTGATGAAGCCTTATATTACCCACAGCATATACAGCATGCAATAATTCTGGTGCAGATAGTTGTTTGCGGAAGTTGTTCTTGGTGCCATAAGACGATAAAGTGAGCCACTTTGGATCAAGATCAAACCAATTTATGCTGATATTTATTTTATCATCACCATTTAAATCAGTGGGAGTAGCAAAAACTCCATATCCTGGCGCATGTATTAAATCATGCCGCACTATTGCTTCATGGATGTCGGATGGATTGCCTGCTTTTTGGTGAATTTCATATGTTATCTTTAATTCAGTATTTTGGTTATCGCTTATTGTGATCACTGCTTGTTCATTATTGTTGCGATGTATTAGCTCAAGCTTATGACCATCAGCTACTTGTATATTTTTAATCTGCTCATTATATTCGACTCCAGCCCATTTTGATGGTAAATCAAGTATTAGCTGATCTTGAAATTTTCCTTTTAAAATGATTTCTACATTCAAGATATAATTTTGGATATTTTTTGTAGATAAATTATAGGTAATAGAATCATATGAAGATGCACTTGCATTTTGTACTGAGAATAAGCTAAATAAAAATAATATTAAAAAACTTCTAATTTTTGTCATATTGCACTCTAAATTTATCAAGTTTCATTTTAAAAATCCCCCAATCATTCACCCAATCATCTTCATTAAGGGCATACGGAGTTATGCATATTGGTCTTATCCGAAAATACGATAGATTAAATCCCCAAGAAACTCCACCTATAGGTTTTATTACTTTGTTTTCATGATCAACTTCTACAGCCCAAGCATGCCCCTGCCAGTAACTTAAAGGCTTGGATAATAAGCTGTAACGCCAAAGAGGGGCGTCATAAAATTCTTGCCCTAAATTATAAAATGGGTAAATATCAGGCGCTTTATCTGGATCAGCTGTATCAACAAAGACATGGTTATCATTGATATTGTTACGATCAGTATACACAACGTGCAGCCAGGTGTTATGCTTGGCTTTAGTCGTGATATGAATTGCTGGGAAGTTAGGGTTAAAGTAATCGTGATTACTATTTTCTACATAGGTGATAGCAAATTCATCGTTGAACGATCTAACCTTTAGATTTCTTTTGTCGTTTGATTTATAAATACATTGATGAAGATTATCAGCTGCTAATTGATTTACATCTGGAGACTGCCTATTATATGCATAAAAGCCTAACGACAAAACGCCTAATAAAATAATCGTAAATACTATTTTTGATCTGATGACCATACAACCTCAAAAAAACACCCGCCAGTATTTGCCCAGCTCAAATTAAAAAACCACTTGCACTATATCATAAACTGTGATATCAGCCCAGCGAATATTCTCATTATGAGTGTTCCGCACACCATATTCCAAAAACGAACCTCAAAATGGCGAAATCGTAAAAACTTAAGTCAAAATCAAGGGTCTGGTAGATGCGTACCTTCAGCGCCGACGTTCGCATGCAGGCGAAGAAATGAAGAGTAAAAAGGGAGAATTTGGGATATTTTTTGGTGATTTTGCGATTCTCCCACCTGCGCTAAAGCTTCGGTCGGCATGCTAGGTACGCATGTATTATATTGCTACAACTTACAGCAATCGCTTTAACGCCACTGCCTTGCCCGATCCAGTTTTGAAATATTTCTCTAGCGCCGTTGCCTTTTCTTTAGTTTCAACAGCAACATAACTTTTTAGCTTTGCAGGCAAAAAACCGGTAGTTGCAGGCACTTTAGCGTCATTATGGGCTTTAATTCGTTGCTTTAGATTACTGCTAAAGCCAACATAAATATTGCCATTTGATAATTCTAGAAAATAAACGTAATGCATAATTCTATAGCCTCACTACGCCCCTAACTATGCTAAAGCTTCGTTAGGCAAGAAGGCTTCGTGAGACACTCCTAGTCCTGCCTCACTTCTGGCGTGCCGCCCGAAGTTCGACCTGTCTAACGAAGCGCTTCGCGCGTAGTTAGAAGAACTGTACTTATTGAGAGATAGGTAACAGATTATACCGGAGACATAGGTTACACTTTTATCATTTGAGGATTATTCAAATGACATGGAAAGAGTATAACATTATGGACGAAAGATTAAAATTTATAGCAAGAAAACTAGCTGGA
>DAOTRE010000002.1:73420-117080 GCA_030036605.1 Candidatus Megaera endosymbiont of Nemacystus decipiens
CCTGGTTCTCCTGCCTTCATACCATACTTCCATTTTTTTGCGTGATGCACAAATTTTCTCTTTCTCTTGACCCGTGCAGCTGAGGCTGATTTAGTGATTTTACCTGCTGCAATAAGCTTTGTAAGCTCTCTGCCTACCGAGCTTTCTGATAAATGAATGTCAAAGTCCCTGCGTAAAATAACAACTATTTTTGCTTTACCATACGTTGGGTTTTCCTTACAGATCAATAAAATATGATCTATTGCTATCTGAGGAATTTTGCTCTTGCGTAGGTTTTTCGGCCTTGAACTGCGTTTTTTTAGACCGGCAATACCATGCTTCGATATTGCTTTCTTGCGACGATAATATGTGGCTCTGCTTATGCCTGTTATTCTTGCTATCTCAGAATCAGGCACTCCTCGAGACTTCAGTAATTCCCAGTCTCCAAGCAACTTATGACGTTCTTTAACGTATTTTTCTTTAATTTCTACTGTACAAGCGTATCTTGCTAATTTATAAATGTTCTTGTGCAGACCAAACATTTGCATAAAAGCCTCCTTGGATTTTGTTTGTTGATAAAACTTATCCTAGAGGCTTTTTTCTTTTTTTAAAGGCTCTCCTAAAAGAATTCTCTATTTTCGTATCCGCCACATTTTCTGGCGAGGGCGGCTCCGAAAAGAATTCTTTTTTAAAACCTATTTCGTCTCATACCTCTCTGAACTTTTACATTCCTCTATATTTCCTCTCCATCTGCTCCAGTCAAATTAACAAAATCATGATCCTCATCATAAAAAATATGATCTAAAGTAAGATATCCAGTTGTTTAAGATAAATTTTCAAGATAGAATATGGACAGGTTAATTGATAAAGTTCAAAGGGTTTTTTGGAGTTTTTCCTTCTCTAATGCCAAAATGTAGCTGAGGAGTTTTAACTTTTCCACTGGAACCAACATATCCTATAACCTCACCTTGGTGCACGTGATCACCTGGGGCTATCTCAGTACTTTTCATATGTGCATAAGAAGTGAAGATATCATATTTATTTGATTTAATTATCACCAAATTACCGTATGTTGCATCATAACTTGAGTAAACAACCCTACCAGAAATACTAGCAATAATTTCCGTTCCAGATTCAGCTTCAATATTAATACCTTTATTTGGACCGAGGGCTGTATTGCTACCAAATTGACTAATAATCTTTCCTTTTAGTGGTAAAATGAAAATATTTTTTTTATCTTTCTCTGATTTTTTTTCATCTTTTACAAGCTTTTGTTTATCATTATTAGGTATCTTCAAAATTTGATATTCTTCTACTATGTATGGATAAGTTAAGCCATTTAGCATAGCAATTTCCTTAACCGTTTGATCGTAATTTCTAGCAATATCTTCTATAAATTCACCTATTTTGACTTCATGATAAATAAATTTATCGCTATTTTCAGTTGATTCTGGAAAAACTACACTATCTTCGTCGTGCAAAGTTTTTGGTAAAATAACTTCCTGATTAGATACTAAGTTATTTTTCACTACAATATTAGAATTAGATGCCTGGATCCCTGCTGATTTATGGTGAAACTCGATAGGAGCTGTTTGTTTTGATACAGAGCATGAGCATAACATCAATGCCAAATATAGTAAAAAAATGTTTTTTATCATTATTTTGTTATGGACCAAATTATTTTGTTTGATAATATAAGCTTTAAACAGATCAATTAAAGACTCATTGATAATAAAACAAAATAAACATATATGCAAATAGCAATAGCAAATGATCACGCTGGTGTTAAACTTAAAAATAAAATTGTAGATTTTTTTTCACTACAAGATATAGATTTTATAAATTTAGGTTCAAACGATCTAGAAAGCGTAGATTACCCAGACTATGCTCACCTGGTCGTTGACTCTATAATAGAAGGACGGGCACAAAAAGGGATACTTATATGCGCTACGGGAATTGGCATGTCTATTGCAGCAAATCGTAGTGCAGAGATTCGAGCTGCTTTATGTTTGAATGAATTCATGACAGAGCGAGCGCGTGCGCATAATGATGCTAATGTACTGGTGCTTGCAAGTAAAATTACTAGTGATAAGGATTCTATTGCAATAGTAAAAAAATTCTTATCCACTGAATTTGAGGGAGGAAGGCATACAAAAAGAGTCGAAAAAACTAACAGATAATAGTTTTTAGGTTCTGATCTTTACAAAACATGACATACCCGGTGCTATTCTGCCTCTTAAGTCTTCTGGTACCTGCAAATCAATAATTACTGGTATTCTTTGTACGATCTTAGTAAAATTGCCGCTAGCATTTTGAGGTGGTATAAGACTAAATTTTGCTCCTGCAGCAGGAAAAATGTTTCTAATATTACCCATAACTTTTCTACCCTTAAAGGCATCTAAATATACTTCCGCTTGCATACCTTCTTTGAAATGCATAACTTGAGTTTCTTTAAAATTTGCCTTTACATAGATCTCTTCAACTGGAACCACAGAAAATAGAATTCTTCCAGTTTGGACGAATTTCCCTTCCCGCAAAGAGCTGTTTGTCATGATGCCATCAATTGGCGAACGCAAGACAGTATCATCTAAGTTCTTTTTAGCCAAGACATTATCTGCTAATGCGGCATTATATTGAATTTTAGCACTTGCTAGTTGAATTTTAAGTAATTTTAAATTTTCTAGACTAAGTTCCACATCGAATTTAGTCTGCTCAGCTTTAGTCTTGGTATTGATGTAATGTATTCTAGCAGATTCAAGATGCTTCTGGCTAGCATAACTATTTTGATTTAATTTATCGGTCCGGTTAAAGTCTTTTTCAATAAGCATTAAACTCTCTTCTGCCGATTTATGTAATGATACTGCCTTTAAATGCTTAATCTCAGTAAGTCTAATATTTTGCTTTATAGTTTCTATATTTTGTTCAGCAGACTTCAAAGCAGCATAGGACTTTTCTAAATGTGCTTGATAAATTGTATTTTCAATTTTTGCAATTGGCTGGTCCTTAATGACGTGATTATTTTCTTTCACTAATATTTCAGAGATTGCTCCATTAACTTCAGAGCTTACATCAGAAATCTCTGCTTCTATATAAGCATTATCTGTAGATTGTGTGATCGACCAAACATATACTTCATATGCAATGTAGATTGCAAATACAAATAATATTAAAGAGATATTCCTGGTATTTCTGGAAATGAAATCCTTAGTAACTCTCTTGCTATTTGATAAACTAATTTCTTTTAGATGCATAAATACAAAATGGTATTGATATCAAATATAGTATACCGGCAATAGGTAAAAAATACCAAGTATATATGTATATAGCTATCATAGTAATAGCCAATCCCATCATAACCAGTGATAAATATTCTGGTTTTACTTGTATTTTTTTCATTGAAAAAGTAGGCAACCTACTTGCTACTAGCAATGATATGCATACTATATAAAAATATACTAACGGTAAGTATTCAGCGATCTTAACATCAAAAATTTCACCAATTTGAAAATCAAGAATAATAGGAATTAAGGCCAACATAGCGCCAGTTGGGGCTGGCACTCCTTGAAAAAAATAATCTCCTGTTTTACAATTGCTATTACTACTAATCGTGGTGTTGAATCTCGCTAATCTTATTGCCATACATACCATAAAAAACATTACAACTGCCCAGGAGATTATTTTAAACTGATCTTGCTCAAAAGACCAAAGATATATTATTATTGCAGGACACAAACCAAAATTTACCAAATCACAAAGCGAATCAAGCTCAGCACCAAAATGACTTGTTGCATTTAAAAATCTTGCAACTCTTCCATCAATTCCATCTATTATAGTTGCAATTAATACACAATACAGTGAATTTTCCCACATTGATTCAAAAGCGAAACGTAAAGAGTTAACACCTACAATCAAACCAAATAATGTAACAACATTCGGAAATAGTTTTACAAATGGTATTGGTTTTTTAATAAGTCTTCTGCGCCTAAATCTTATCAAAGCTATTCACCATAAAAATTATCAGGACCTTTTGACAAAGTTCTTTTCATCAGACTTTTTCTTATTTAAATCCGCAATAATAGTCTCACCAGCTATACAAGTCTGACCTTCTGCCACTTCAATAGTCGTATTAAGTGGTAAGTATACATCCATTCTACTACCGAACCTAATTAAGCCATATCTTTGACCTGCTGATACTTCTTGATCTTCTTCCAAATCACAAACAATACGCCTTGCAATTAATCCAGCAATTTGAACAAAGGCTATTTTTGTTTTATTTTGGGCTTCTATCAAAACTGATTGGCGTTCATTATGTATGCTTGCTTTATCAAGTGAAGCATTAAAAAATTTACCAGGAAAATATTTAAGTGCTAATATTCTACCACTAACGGGGACACGATTCACATGCACGTTGAATATATTAAGAAACACACTAATGCGAATCATTGGCTCTTTACCAAGCTTCAATTCTTTTGGAGGCTCAACCTCTACGATTTTTTGTACGACTCCATCCGCACCACTTATGACAAGATTATCTCCTACAGGTGTGATTCTTTCTGGATTACGAAAGAAAAAAGCGCACCAAATAGTGCAAAGGCTTCCCATCCAGCCTAAAAAGGAGCTGAAAGATCCTAGAATAAATGTTATAAGTGCAAAGATTATTATAAATATGTAACCTTCTTTATGTATAATTTTTGCGATGTCATTATAGGGTTTCATAATTCTACTACTTGATAAAATTGAAAATTATTGATAGATGATGATAAAATTCTTATGCGCGATGGTCAAGAATTAAATTGTAAAAATAGCTAAATTTCCTAGTTTCAGTTGACATAAGAATCATTTGCTCCATTTTAAATTATGTCTTATTTCAGGCTAAACCTAAAAGTGCTTCATGCAAGCCTTAAAATAAGCGTAGCCACTAATAATCGTCATGAATGTAGCAAGCCACAATAGAAGTTTACCTATTAAATCTAGGCTTTCAATCCCGGAGCCTTTGCTACCAATTATTAATATCGCAATAGAAAACATTTGTATAGTTGTCTTAATTTTAGCTATTTGACTTACTGGAAGAGAAACTTTCACCTGAATTAAAAATTCTCTGAATCCTGAAACTATAAATTCTCTGGATAAAATTAATAGGCATGGAATAGCCGGTGCATTACCATTACGCACTAACATCAATAAAGTACAACCTACCAGAACTTTATCTGCTATTGGATCAAATACTTTACCAAAACTTGATACAAGGTTATACTTTCTTGCTATATAACCATCTAGAAAATCTGTTAAACTTGCAAAAATAAATAGAATTCCCCCCAGTTGATGAGCAAAACTTGAGTTATCAAAATAGAAAGTTGCAATAATAATTGGTATTGCAACAATTCTTAATACCGTCAGATAATTTGGTAGGTTTTTATCAATCTTCATTAATAAGTCAGAAATTTTTTGAATCAAATTATACAATATAGAAAAATATAGTCAAAAAACAGTGAAAATAAAACTAATAGAGATATTTATGTAATGCGCTGCTTTTTTGTCATAATTTATGGAGCTATTAATTTCGCTTAAAACACATAAAGTTTATAATCTTTTGTGTCTGTGATAGCATTTTGAACAAATTGTTTTAAACGGACCTTAGGTGTTTTATATTTTGACATATGTCATCTCACAAAACTAATTTAATAACTCTACATTACCACCAAAAGCAGTTTTATTAATAGTTGTTGTGCGTTCTGTAAGAAATTTTAGTAGATAATGTGGCCCACCAGCTTTAAAACCAGTCCCGGACATCTTTTCACCACCAAAAGGTTGTGATTCAACTTTGGCCCCTATAGTAGAGCGATTTGCGTATATATTACCAACTTTCATTTTAGATCGAATATAGTCAATTTTATCTTCAATCCGAGAATGTATTCCGAATGTCAAGCCATACCCACAATTATTAATTTCATCAATAACAAGATCCAATTTTTTAGCCTTGTACTTTGCAATATGCAATATTGGACCAAATTTCTCTTCTTCAATATCATTGATTGAATTTACCTCTATAATATGAGGATAAACATAATATCCATTTGTTAATGAACCATTTTGAGGATGGTGTATTATATTAAAACCTTTTGCTTCCATATCTTTTATATGAGCAAGGAGCTTCTGTTGCGATGTATGATCAATTACTGGACCAATATCATTAGCAAAATCCTCTGTGTCTCCTAATTGAAGTAGCCCCATTGCTTTGCTGAGCATATCAAGAAGTTCATCATATATTTCTTCCTGTATATACAAAATACGTAAAGCAGAGCATCTTTGCCCTGCAGATAAAAATGCAGAAATAATTATATCATCAGTAACTTGTTCAAGAAGAGAAGAGCTGTCTACAATCATAGCATTCTGACCTCCAGTTTCAGCAATAAAAGGCACAATGGTATCATGCTCTTGAGCAAGTGTTTGATTGATCAATTTCGCTGTTGCAGAAGAACCTGTGAATGCAATACCAGCAATTTTTCTATTAGATACTGCATATTTGCTTACATTACTTCCTGATGCAAAGATTAGATGCAAAACAGACTTTGGAACGCCAGCTTTATACATTAGCTTCACTGTATAATTTGCAATAACTGGTGTTTGCAGTGCTGGTTTAGCAATTACAGTATTTCCTGTTACCAATGCAGCTGCAATTTGCCCAATAAAGATAGCTAAAGGAAAATTCCATGGGCTGATGCATAAAAAGACACCCCTTCCATGCATTGATAACAAGTTATCTTCACCCGTAACCCCAGGCATTTTACGCTCTTGCATTATATTTTGAGCTTGATTTGCGTAATACCTGCAAAAATCAATAGCTTCTATTATTTCACTAATAGCGTCTGAAATTGATTTACCAGCTTCTTTCAATAATAATGCATAAATTTCAAATTTGTTTTTTTCAAGCTCTGCTGCTATGTTATTCAATATATTAGCTCTTTTGCTAACGTCTAAATTTGTCCAACCATCAAATGCAGAATGAGCGGCATTGACAGCCTCAGTAATCTCTCCTTCTGTCGCATTAGAAAAAGATGAAAACTTTTGAGCATTTTTTGCAGGACAAAAAGACTCTTCAACTCGCTTTTCTTTATTCACTTCACAGCCATCAATTATCGAACCAACCACATGAACTTTATCAAAATAACTTGATACTTTATCTTTTATATAGCTGTAATCGCTTTTATATCCTAATTCATATCCCATAGCATTTTTCCTATCTAAATATATATTTTCTGGTAATACAATTTTGCTTTTTCTATCTAATAAATTCAAAACTCGATCGTTTACATTATATACAATGTCACTGATGGGCAATGATTTATCTCCTACTTTACTAACAAAATTAGCAGAAGCTCCATTTTCCAATATTCTTCTCATTAAATAAGCTAGTAAATCCTTAGTCTCCCCTACAGGAGAATATATTCTAACATTATGCGATTGATTTAACTGAGAGTGTAGAGAGTCTCCCATTCCATATAATTTTTGAAATTCAAAATTTTTACCTTTCGATATTTCAAGAATTATGGCAGTTGTTAGGGCGTTGTGGGTTGCAAATTGTGGATATAATCTGTTATTATTGTCTAATATTTTTTTAGCACAAGCAATATAGTTCAAATCTGTGTATTCTTTAACTGTAAAAACAGGATAGTATTTTAAACCCAATTCTTGTGCGCGTTTTATTTCACTATCCCAGTAAGCTCCTTTTACTAGCCGTATTGGTATTAGTTTATTAGTTTCTTTTGCAAGGTTTACTATGTAATCTATAACTTGCAAGCTATTAGTTTGATAAGCTTGTATCACTAGCCCAACGCCATGAAACTCACTAAGAGAATCATGTTTGATCAACTTTGTTATAACTTCCAAATATGCATCGCCTCTAAATGCTTCTTCTGCATCAAAGGTGATAGTAAGATTATTTTTTTCTACTAGCTTTACCAAGCGCAATAATTTATTAAAAAAATCGCCTTGTAAATCTTGAAGCTTTATATATTCAAAACGTGGATATAAGGCGGTGAGTTTAACTGATAAATTTGGTCTTTCTAGGCAATTTTGGTGTTTTGTGGAATCAAATTCAAGAGATAAAAGCTCAATAGCTTTTTCATATTGCTTATAATATATTTCTGCTTGATACTCAGTTCTTGCAGACTCGCCAAGCAAATCAAAAGCAAAACGATAATTTTCATACTTTCTTTGCTTTTGCAAAGCATTCGGCATGTCCTTGGAAAAAACAAACTCTTTGCTTAGAAATAATACTGCCTGCTTAACGGCTATAGAAAAAGCTTTTTGACCTAGACGATTAAGTTGCTTAGCTAGTAAAACATTTGACTTTATTATATCAGAAAATTTTCCTGAGAAATAAAGACCAAACGAAGTAAAAACTCCTTTAAATGATAAAGTACCCTTAAATAAATATTTCCCCCATTCTTTATTAGAAAGTTTATCAGTTATTAGTTCTTTACTTGTATGATAATCAGGTATTCTAAGCAGCGCTTCTGCAAGTGCTAAAATAGCTATACCTTCATCGCTTGACAGATTATATATCGATAAAAAATCTTCCATAGAGAAAGTATTATCATCTCGAATATGTTCAACAAATTTTTTGGCTTGTTGTATAGATTTTGTATATGTTTGATCACTTACAGTTTTTAAAGATAATATGTCTTTTACTATTGCTTCTTCGGCTTTGTTATGACGTAAATTCTTTATTTCAAGCATATTATATTACTACCTTCTTAACCTGATGCTTTTATCCTTTGAGTATTTATTGAATTATCTCTGTAAAAACATAACGCAATTAAGCTTAGTGCAGAAACAAAGGATATATAATACACTGCTGAAGTTATGGTTCCAGTATTTTGTAACATTGATTCAACAATATAAGGCGCGGTACCTCCAAATAAACTAGTTGCTGTGTTATAAGATACTGAAAGAGCAGTATTTCTAACAGATGTCTTGTATGACTCAGCCTGAAGAGCTGGTTCTGGACCAATGTAAAAAGCCGCAATTAGAGCTATCATAATTTGTGCAAAAACTACAGCAGCAAAATTACCATTTTCAAATATTTCTAGTAAATATGGCATGGTTAATATTATAAAAATAATGTTAATGATAAAAATTTTGCGTCTCTCTATTTTGTCAGATAGCCATCCAGCAAATATTGTAACAAAAATCATCATTAGATAACAAAAATTTATCAGACAATCTACATAAAATTCTGAAAATCCTCTGGTAATTTTGAGATAAGACGCGATATATATCGCTTCCATGTAAAATATAATTGAACCAGTTGCATTAATAAAAATAGAAATCAGCATTTGAAACCAATGCTTTGATATAGCTTTTTTTAGAGGGTTTTTTTCTAATTCGCCAAGATATTTTGTTTCTTCAAATAAAGGAGTCTCTTGCGCATAATTTTTAATATATTGACCAACAAAAAATACACCAACGCCAAGTATGAAGGGAAAACGCCAAGCGTAGTTATAAAAGAACTCTTCTGAAAAGATCGATCGAACTAAAAACGATGATAAAGAGCCTAGCAACATGCCAATACAAATGCTAGACATAGAAATACTACTAATTAATCCTCTGTTAGATTTATCGGTATGTTCAATGATAAAAGATACAGATCCTGTTAATGCGCCACCCATCGACAAACCTTGTAAAATCCTTACAACCACCATCAAGATAGTAGAAATAATCCCTACAGAATCATAAGTAGGTAATATTCCCATAATAGTAGTTGGAATTGCCATGCATATGATCGCAGAACTTAAGGCTTTTTTGCGCCCAAACTTGTCACCAATAACACCAAAAAATATACCTCCCAAAGGCCTTACTAAATATCCAACAGCAAAAACAGAAAAAGTTTGTAATAATGCAGCCTTTGAATCAGTAGCAGGAAAAAATTTAGTACTAATAATGGATACAAAATGTCCAAATAATGCATAATCATACCATTCAAATGCGTTTGCTACGCCTCCAATAAATATTAGATTTTTTTTGTTCACAGTCCAATTGCTCTTTGTATTCTAGTAAATTAGCTAGTAGATTCTAAAATTAACTATAACTTTATGGCTCATTATTCATAATTTTTAAATTCAAAGCCAGAATTTATCAAATATGACAATATTAGCCTTTGTTATACTTGACCTTTGCTTTGTTTAATATTCTAGCTTAGAATTTATATAATAAAATTCCAGGCACTGAAATGCATGCTCAGCGGAAACAAAACCATGTTTTGTGGAATTCTTATACTAAAACTAACTCGCTCGTAAGATAGAGGAAATATCGATTTAAATCAACTACTTTATAAATAACGGGTTGTAGATTAATAATCACTTATTATTTTTTTTTAGATATTTGTTTTCAGAATATATTATAAAAAACGTTGAAGGTATAATTAATAATGAACCGATTATAGTAGAGCTTGTTGGAGTTTCTTTAAATACTAAATAAGCCACAAAAGCAGAGATAATTAACTCAAAATATCTGTATGGCGCAAGGGCAGTAGCATCTACTAATGCAAAAGCTTTTAACAAGAAAAATAATATCAAATTTGCACTAGTACCAAGTATGAATAACAATATTAAATCCTCTGCAGTTGGAGTAATCCAATTCATCAAAGCAAAAGGTAATGAAAGCATAGCAGTAATTATTGCAGAATAAAATAACATGCTAATCGTCGTTTCTTTTTCAACAAATTTTTTGTTTATTATATCCAAAATAGCAAAACATATTGCAGCAAAGACAAATATTAGTGCTTTAGGGTTAAAATTTGAGGACTGTGTATCTAGAGTGATTAACAATCCTAAAAACACAAACAAAGTTACAAACCACCTTTGCCATATAATATTCTCATTTAAGAAAAATACACCTAATATTAAAACAAAAATAGGAATGGTAAAACTGACTACAGTAGCAGTGGTCACTGGAGCTATAGACAAGCCATAAGTCCAAGCTGCAATGCCTATAAACAAGAATCCTCCTCTTGCGAAGTGAATCAAGGACCTTCTTGTTTTAATGGTATCAGTACCATAATATATTATAAAAGGGATTAGTGTTAAAGTGCCAAATAAAAACCTAAAAAAAGTTATTTCATAACTACCAAGGTGACTACCAATATATTTTGAAAGAACGTCATTCATTGAACTGCTTAAAGTGCTCAATATGAACCACAAAACTCCTCTAAAATAAACTTGCAATTTTCTTGTTATTTCCATCAGGTATCGACCATTGTTAAATTCTTAGCCACAAAAGCCATCAGGGGCTGTAAAGTAGATATGATATTAATAACACTTAAAAAGAAATTATTCTGAAATATTTTCTATGGCTTGTTTATTTTTGAAGTAATTCTACAGATTTTTGCTTAAAATGCAACTAAGCTTTAATAAAAATATTTTAAGGGACTAAAGAATATGAGTATAAATAGAACAATGAAAAAAGCACTGATTGCAGGGTTAATTTTATCTTCTAATGCTTACGCTGATTCACATTATTATTATGAAGAAGAAGGTCAGCTACTCTTTAAATTCAAAGGTTTCTATTCTCAACTTGATTCCACAAAAACAACCTTCACATCATCTGTAGCATCTACAACCAGCTCTAAAGATTTGGTTTCTTCAGCATATGGAGCAGAAGGAAGTGCAACTTATTTTTATAACGCAAATTGGTCAACAGAGCTTTCTGCTGGTTTTGGTATAATGCATCTTAGAAAAAGTGAATTCAATAAAATAGCAAGCATAATAGGGATTAATGGAGGCACTATTACCAAGAAAAATGTTAATATGATACCTGTTTCGGCAATAGTGCAATACCATGTTGCTCCATACGGAGCAATCAGACCATATGCTGGCCTTGGGTACAGTGGAACATATTTAAATGCTAAATCTAAGAAATTTTCAATTGATACTGCATCTGGCGCAGTACTACAATTAGGTGTGGATTTTGTAACGAAAAACGACAACTTCTTTACACTGGAAATCAAAAAATACTACTTAAAACCAAAATTTACTTTGGAAAGATCTTTTCTTGATCCTGTAGATGAATCCATTGCAAAAACAAGCTCTAATATGAAAATTAATCCGCTGACAATTTCATTAGGCTTTGGATTTAGAGTATGACGCTGCTAAAAAAATAAATGTGAACTACAACTCAAAATTTTGTAATTCACATTTAATTCAATAGTGACATTTATTGTACGATTTTCCAGCTGCCATCAGCTTGTCTACAAGCTCTGCCATAACCTTGCTGTTTTTTCCCACCAACAATAATTTCCTGTTGATACTCACGACACACCATGCTACCAGTTTCTATTGTTTTTGTTGGAGTAATATAGCCGTAGTTACCGCTGTCTGGGTTTTCCCATTTAACTCTGTTACCTGTAGGAGCTACTTCTAATGCTCTTTGAGAAGTTTTGTACATTACTTGTCTGTCATACTCATCAAGACTTTTCCCTACTCCATCTCCAATCATAGTACCTGCAAGCACACCAGCTCCAATAGCAATGAGCTGTCCGCTACCCTTACCAAATTGTGAACCAAGCAAACCTCCAGTTACACCACCGATTAACCTTCCAGAACTCTGTTTATTCATATCACCTTGACATCCTGATAGAGAGAATGTAACAACTGATGCTAAAAATAGAGTTGATATTTTCCTTAACATAAATAAAAACCAGATTTTTATTGAAAACTTTTATGATTACATGCTAAGCTACCACTACCAGTATTGCAAGTAAAAAATAAATTATCAGTGACGAATAATCAACTTATAAAGTCTGCATCTTACGCATCTGTGGTAACAGCAATTATTATTATGATTGTTAAAAGCTACGGATGGCTTTCAACAGACTCTCAATCAATCCTTGCATCATTAATTGACTCTTTGTTAGATGTTACCTCATCTGCAATAAATTTAGTGGCTGTTAGAGTAGCATTAACGCCGCCGGATAATAACCATCGTTTCGGACATGAAAAATTTCAAGATTTAGCTATATTTGCCCAATCTGGTTTCTTTTTTATATCTTCACTAGTTATTCTCTATTCTTCTTCTAAAGCTTTATACTTAAAACAAATACCGGAAAACTCTGAATTAGGTGCAGATGTAATGTATATCTGCATATTTTTCACTTTAATTTTAGTGATTTATCAAACATATGTATTCAATAAAACACAATCGAAGATCATTGCAGCTGATAAGCTACATTATTTTTCAGATTTTCTAACTAATATTGCTGTCGTTGTTTCGCTATATTTAAGCAATAGTTTTTGGTATTTAGATGCTCTAATGGGTATTTTCATAGCTCTTTATATAATGAAAGGCTCGGTTTCTTTATTTCGTGAAGCAATCAGGAATCTTTCTGATGAAGAATTTGATAATGATCAGCGTGACAAAATTATAAAAATAATAGAAAATTGTCCTGATGTTAAAGGGTTTCATGACCTGAAAACACGTTTTGCTGGTAATAAGCCTTTTATCCAATTGCATCTGGAGCTAGAAGGTTCATTATCACTGTACAAAGCACATGACATATCAGAACATGTTGAACAAAAAATTCGTGCTGAATTTTCTAAAGCTGAAGTTACAATCCACCAAGATCCAGTTTAATGAGAAAAATTTTTAGTGACGTTTATATGAATGTTGCGTTAAATGAAGCTAAAAAAGCGTACAACAAAAACGAAGTACCTGTTGGATGCGTTATAGTTAATAAGAGTGGCTTTCTCTTAACAAAAAAACATAATTTGATGCAAGGGAGACTTAATCCTAATGACCATGCTGAAATGTTAGCCATTTCAGCGGCGTGTAAAGAATTGAAAAGTAAAAATTTGTCTGATTGTGATTTGTATGTAACTCTTGAGCCGTGCACTATGTGCGCAAGCGCAATATCAAATGCAAGAATCCGGCGCTTATATTATGGAGCTTCTGATTCAAAGCAAGGAGCTATAGAAAATGGAGTTCGTTTCTTCACAAGTAGTAATTCTATGCATAAACCAGAAATTTACTCAGGAATAAGAGAAGTTGAGTCAATACAACTGATGCAAAAATTTTTTCATAACTTAAGGCGTCTTTCTTCATAAATTTTTTTTCAGAAAAATACAATTGCTGCCACTTATATATCCACCTCGCTTAAAGTCTTCAGCATAGCCCAGTTTTTGATATTGTAGATTAGATTGGAATAGGGGTATTTTATAGAAAATATTTTGTGATTTAGTTATTGTCTTATTTCTCCTGCAATGCTGCTCGATTTGAGGAAAATAAGATGATAAATAAATTGCCAAAGATAAACTAGAAAATCGTTCTATTTCAATGTAATCCACAATAAAACCCCATAGCGCCATGAAAGCTCATTGTTTGGACTGTAGCGATCTTGCATCCTTGTAGTTTGCCAAGCTCATGTATTTTTTCCATAATTTTACTCCCCAGACCTTGTTTCCTATGATTTTTGCTTACCCACAACTGATCAGTATATATAGCGCCATAAATAACAAAACCATTAGCTCCAGCTGTAATATTAGATTCATCATCTCTTATGAAAAAAGCGAACGTGTAGGAATCACCATATTTAGATGTCTCCTTGTTAAGTTGTTTTGTAATAAAGAAAATATCATCAGAAGAAGGGTTGTTTGTATAATTTATATTCATTGCTCTATACCTATGTAAATGTCTAAAGTTGTGTTGTTAGGGTCTTTAGAGCGTTCATCGTAAATTTCAAAATCGGCTATATAAGCACGCCTGCCTCCAAGATCACTATCTGACATTTGCCAAATTTCTTTCCATGCTTCAATGCATACCATTGGCATTTTTCCGGGGCCGCGTTCAAATTTTATATAATCAGCAGGTGGTATTGTTAATGTCACAAAATTAGAGTCAATCGCATTGAAAGAATCTACTTCTTCACCAACAAAATATGTATAGTAACCATTTTCATCGCTCTCATATTCAGTATAAACACAGTACGTTGTACCTGCTTTTCTTTTATTTGAAATTTTCTGACTCAAATTGTTTGTAAAATAATGTTCTATGGTTTTTCCAATTTTTGCTGTTTTGTTATTAACTTCCTCTGCATTACTGGTACGAACCTTAATACCAACTAATTTAATTTCTGGTAATTTCATTTTGTTAATACTACTCCCAACTCATTGTCTGGCCTTTGAATATAACATGATAAAATTGACTATGCAAAACCAATAACAATACTAATGTGAGCTAGATTTATGATTTTGATACAAAATAACGTCTTTTTAAAGTATCAAGCATAATTTTTTTTGCTATGGGAGCGGCAGCACTCCCTCCACCACCCCCATGATCTAAATATAATGCTAGAGCATATTTAGGGTTTTCAAATGGAGCGTAACCAGTAAATATTGCATGATTTCTTCTTCTCCAAGCTATTGTCTTTCTGTTTAAATCATCAAATTGGTGTTTTTTTGCCTGTACTTGAGCAGTTCCGGTTTTAGCAGCCATTGTTTGAGATTTATAATTAATTCTACTCAGGTAACCAGTGCCACCTGGTTTGTTCATTACGGCATGCAAAGATCTTTGCATAAATTTTATGTGATTAGAGTCAATATCAAGATCTACATAACTAGAAGCTTGTTTTTTTATAGATGGAGTAAACAGTTTGCCGTCGCTTGCAATTGCAGCAATCAGTCTATTTAGTTGTAGTGGGGTTACCAATAAAAATCCTTGGCCTATTGACAGGTTCAATGTATCGCCCAGAGTCCATTTTTGTCCGTATGTTATCTTTTTCCATTCTGGAGTTGGAACAAAACCAGCTTTTTCATCAGCTAAATCAATGCCAGTGATTTTACCCAAGCCCAATTTTTTAGCCATTTCTATAATTGCTCTTGGACCAACTCGTTGTGCTATTGCATAAATATAACTATTACACGAATATTTTATTGCTTCCTCCATGTCAATCAGACCGTGGCCTCTACTTCTGGCGCACCTAAAACTATTTCCACCAAGAGCAGGTTTGCCACTGCAAAAAAACTTATTACTTGGCTTTATTCCTTGTTCAAGTGCAGTTAAAAATGTAACTATTTTGAAAATAGAGCCAGGAGGATATAGACTCTTACAGCATTTATCTATAAGGGGTTTGTAGGGGTTGTTAATTAATGTATCCCAATATTTGGTCGATAATTTATAGAATTTATTAGGATCAAAAGATGGCGTTGAAAGATACAACAAAATACCGCCAGTATTGCAATCCATCATAACTGCACTAGCACCAGTAGAAGGCAAATGCTGATAGGAATTTGATTGTAAATCAAGATCAATATTTAAAGTAATATTTTTGCCAGCTACAGTTTTGTTTTGTGATAAGTTTCTGACATATTTTCCATATGCATTCACTTCTATTCTTTTTATACCAAATTTTCCTTGTAGTTCTTCTTCATAATATTTCTCAACTCCTGTTTTTCCTACTTTAAAATATTCCCCTTTGAGCTGAATTTCTGCAGAGTTTTTATTTGGTTTTCCTAAATAACCTACTAAATGTGCCGTAGCCTCAGGAGATAAATAATTTCTCTTAAAACCTACATCTATAAAAAATGCTTTTAGATTATTTTTTTGCTCCTCAATAGCTGAGACCTGTTTCCAGCTTATGCTATCGATAATTAACCCAGCCGTTCTTCTTGTAGTATTTTTAACTCTCTTTCTGACTTCTTCTGCTTGATATTGATCTAAATCAAGTGCCTTACTAATAGCTTCGATTTCTTTTTCGAAGTCATTACCAATATTTCTATCAAATAATAGTCTAAAACAGGTTATATTTTGTACTATCTTTTTACCCCTGCAATCAAGTATGAGACCTCTTGGAGGAGAGAGTAATATGGTTTTTATTCTATTTTGATCTGAAAGTGTTTTATACTCAGTTTTTTTAATAAATTGCATAAAAAACATACGACCAATCAGCAAGAAAATAAAGCTTGCTTTTCCTATGGCAATACAAAATGTACGACGTGTCATTAATTTTTTATCTGTGAATCTATTATTACTTTGCATCAGGTCACCTTTCGCAAATTCATTATTTTCTCCAATATTAAGTAGACTATGGGATATGATAAAATGGTAGTAAAATACTGCATTAATAGAGTAATAATTGGCAAATCTATCAAATCAACAATAGTGAATATTAGGTATTTGACTAACGTAATAAAAGAATAAAAACAGATAAACAAGAGGATCTTTAGAAGATATGTAATTGATTCCATTCTTTGTACAAAAGATCTAATTAATAACTCCGCAGTAATCAATATAAAAGAATACATTCCAAAATTAGATGTGTTTAGATAATCAATAAAAACTCCCAGTATGAATAGTGTCAAATAGCTTATTCTATTGTGAACCATAATGATAAAAATTACTATTAAGTCTAAAGATGGAAAAATTTCATTATCAATATTTATTAAGTGCAACTGATATGGCGTCATGAAGATTATATAAGCGCATAAATAGCCTACTAATTTACGATAAAATTGAATATTTGTAGACATCTTTACAATTTTTTTTGATAATTTATTGCAGCATTCATGATTAAACCGAATCCAATTAGCATTGAAGCCATCATAGTACGTCCATATGATACGAGGGGAAGTGGTACTCCCACTACAGGTAATAAGCCCATTACCATACCAATATTTATAAAAACATGTGAAAATAGTAATATCGCTATGCCTAAGGAGAGTAAGCTTGCAAAACGAGATTTACAATTTACTGAGATAAGTAACGAATTTATCAGAATAATAACGTATAGAGTAATTAACACTATTCCTCCTGCAAATCCTAATTCTTCCATTAAAAAAGAGAAAATAAAGTCAGTTTGGTATTCCGGAAGGAATTTTAGATGACTTTGTGTACCGCTAAGCAGCCCTTTTCCCCAGAAACCCCCTGAACCAATAGCAATTTTAGATTGAATAATATTATATCCTGTTCCTAATGGGTCTTTTTCTGGGTATAAAAAAGTAAGTATTCTATTCTTTTGGTAGTTGTGAAGAGATGACCACAAAATTGGGGCCACAGCAATTCCACAAAATCCAAGAGCAAGAAAATATTTTATATTTGTACCAGCTGCAAAAAACATCCCAGCTACAATAATTATAGCAATAATAGCTGTGCCTAAATCTGGTTGTTTTATAATGAATAAAATAGGTATTAAAGACCCAACTAAAGGCAAAATAAGGAAGAATTTTGACTCCGCATTCTCATTAACGTGAAAATACTTTGCAAGCATTAGAACTAAAGAAATTTTTATTAGTTCTGATGGTTGTATTGAAATAAGCCCTAGATCAAGCCATCGAGTTGCACCCATCGCAGATTTCCCAAAAAATTCAACTATTATTAGAATAACTAGACTAAAAAAATATATTAAGTAAGAAAAATTATAAATTATACGCAAATCAAGCAGCGCAATTAAAAGTGTAATCGGAATAAATAAAATAAAAACTAATAATTGCTTGTATGCCCAAGGAAAAATATTACCTTGAGCTGCAGAAAATAATAATATGAATCCATAACAAGACGTCACTAGTACTGCAAGTATGATACTTTGAGGTAGTTTAGATATTTTGTGAGCTAAATCTTGTTTAATTTTGTTCATATTAATATGAATTAATTATTTTTGGAACTATCATATACCAATTTATGTTTTGGGAAAATAATTTTTACGGTAGTTCCTTTTCCTTTAACACTACTAATCCTTAGATCTGCTTCATGAGCTTCTAGTAACATTTTGACAATTGAAAGCCCAAGGCCGTACGAACTATAAGAATAAAATTTATCAGACTCATTTCCGGTGTAATAAGGACTTAGCGCTAATGGTATTTTTTCTTCTTCAATTCCGTGTCCTTGGTCTCGTATTATAATATTTAGTTCAGAATTTCTCATAAATATCTTAATTTCAATAGTAGTATTATTTTCAGAATATTTTATACTGTTTGAAATTAAATTATTAAATATTTGATAAACTCTATGTTTATCGCATAAAAGTAGTGGTAGATTATCTTCTATTTCTTTTTTGATATTGATTATACGTGTATTAAATAATGTAAGATTATTCTCAATTGAATCGTCTACAATGCCGTCTATTCTATGCAGATTATTTGTAATTTTGAATTTTCCTTCTAGGATTTGATTTTCATCCAATATATCCGTTATGAATTTTAATATTTCTTGAGAGTTTTGATTTATACCTTCAACATATTTTTTATAATTTTTAGGCATTTTTCCCATGAGTTCTTTAGACATTATCTCTGATCCCGTCAATATAAATCCCAGTGGGGACCTAATTTCATGCGCAGTAAACGCTAAAAAATTGGTTTTGGCTTTTGCCGCATGGGTCGCAATTAAAGAGGCTTTTTCTGATTTTTCCCTTAGACGGGTTTCTCTTTTATATATAAAAATAATACCTAATAAAAATAAAGTGGAAAAAATAAATACTATGATAAAATTCTTTACCATGTCTTTTAGTATGTCATCTTTTATTACATCCATATCAACATTTATTATTAATATAAAGGGAAAGTCTTCTATCTCTGTAATATAATAATTAAGGCCATTTATCATATCTAAGTATGAATGATCTTTATTATTTGCTAGGTGTTTTTGGATTTCTTGTAAATCTGATTGTAATTGTTTTACAAACTCAGACTCTTGACTTAGTAAATTGTGAATAAATAAATTAGATTGAGCAACTATTTCCAAATTTTTATCTAAAATAACAAAGTTAGTACTTTTATGCTTCTTTTTAATATTGAGGTTACGCACCAATGTACTGATATCATAGCTGAGTACTATTGACCCCTGATAGGAAGAGTCCTTAAATATACTATTCACTATTTTTAAGCTATTGTTTTGCGAATTTTTCTTTTTTTTATGAGAGATAATTTTGTTTGTGCTGCAATCAATGCAATCTATCGAGTTGCTGATAAAATTTATTTTTTTAGGGGTTTCAACGAGACCTTTTGTACTAGTTACTACTTCTTCAAAATTAGAATTGATCCAGCTAAATTTTCTCCAACCAAAAATAAAATTAAATTTACTAGAGCTAACATAGTCTGTTAACAGGTTTGATATTTTACTAAGGTTTTTAGGGTCACGTTTTATGTACTTAGTAAGTATATCTATAAAATTATTGGAATAATTAAAGTTATCAGCAATCAAAGATTGTAGTTGTACTGAATCATTACACATTTTTTTTAAAATATTATCTTTTTTTGAAGAATAAATGTGAATAAAAGATATAAATGTTAAAATTAGAGCTATAGAAACGGTTATGAAAACAATCATTTGTATAGTAGCTTTTTGATCTAGCAAACTTGTATTAGTTTTTTGTTTATTAGAAGACATAAATTAATTTAAAAAATATTGGTTTCATGTATTATGCAAGAATTATTATAATTTTAGTATATTTGATATATGACCTTAAGACTATTTAATTCTCTAGTCAGAAAGAAAGAAAAATTTTGTCCGATGTTAACTAATAGTGTAACCATGTATGTGTGTGGTCCAACAGTCTACGATAGACCACATATAGGTAATGCAAGGTCAGTAGTTTGTTATGATGTTTTGTATAGAGTTCTGAGACATATTTATGGCGAAGACCAAGTGCGTTATGTACGCAATATCACTGATATAGATGACAAAATTATAGACAGAGCTACAAAAAAAAATATTAGTGTTTCTGAACTAACTATCAACACAACGAAATTATTTCATAGTGATATGCAATATTTATATTGTTTATCTCCTAATCATGAGCCTAGAGCGACAGAATCAATACCAGATATCATTGCAATTATTACAAAATTACTTGATCTAAAAGTGGCTTATATTGCGCAAGGTCACGTATATTTTGATGTTAGTAAATACAAAGATTATTCGAAGCTTTCAAGGCAATCAGAGCTTGAATTATTAGACTCTGTTCGTATAGAACAAAGCTTAGGGAAAAAAAATAATGCGGATTTTGTCTTGTGGAAGCCGGCTAAAAAAAATGAATGTAATTTTAGTGCTTTTGATAGTCCTTTCGGTTATGGAAGACCCGGTTGGCATATAGAATGTTCCGCAATGAGTTATAAGTTTTTTGGAGAAAATTTTGATATTCATGGAGGGGGGGTAGATCTAATATTTCCTCATCATACTAATGAGATAGCTCAGAGCTGCAGTGCATTTCCTGGCTCTTCTTACGCAAAATATTGGGTTCATAATGGATTTTTAACAATCAATCGAGAAAAAATGAGCAAGTCCCTGGGTAATTTTTTAACAGTTAAAGACTTAATTGATAAAAAAGTTCACGGAGAAATTATCAGACTTTTTCTTATAAGTTCTCACTATCGTAAACCTTTGGATTACAACGAAAAAGCTATTACAGATAGTGCAAATAGATTAAATTATTGGTATCGCGCAATTGAATTATCAGATGGCATTTTTGAACAAAACATAACATCTCCTTCTGAAGAGTTCATGAATGCCTTATATGATGACTTAAATACCTATAAAGCTATAACTATTATAAATGAATTAGCTAAAAAAATTCACCTTGAAAAAGATAAACAACTTCGCTTAGAATTTTGTAAAAAAATGTTGGCATGCGCAAATTTACTAGGCTTACTAAATCACAGACCAGAAGAATGGTTTCACAATAATTCCAATACAAAGAAGATAGAAGAATTAATAAACCAAAGAATTCAAGCAAAAACATTAAAAGATTGGGCAAAAGCCGACAAAATTCGTTACCAATTAACTAAGATGGGGATTTCTTTGGAAGATAAGCCAAATAATAAAACTACATGGAAAAAAATTACTTGATAAAGTTAAAGAATATATTTATAAATAACACAGTTTTTTAATCAATAATTAACAAAAGGTTATAAATTATGACTATTCAATACACCCTTTCCATTATTAAGCCGGATGCGACAAGGCGAAATATTACTGGGAAGGTTAATTCTTACCTTGAAAAAGTAGGCTTAGAAATTGTAGCTCAAAAGATGCTAAAATTAACAAAAGAACAAGCTGAGAATTTTTATTTAGAGCATAAAGCAAGACCGTTTTTCAGTAGTCTAATAGATTATATGATTTCAAATCGTGTAGTAGTGCAGGTTTTAAAAGGTGAAGATGCAGTATTAAAAAATAGAGAAGTAATGGGTGCTACTAATCCTAGTGATGCAATGAATGGAACTATTAGAAAAGATTTTGCATTAACTATAGAAGAAAATACTATTCATGGTTCGGATAGTTTAGAAAGTGCAAAGCGTGAAATAGCTTTCTTTTTTAAAAATGATGAGATTTTTGGATAATTTTGAGTGAAAGAGTTTGATGTTATTGTTATTGGGGGTGGGCATGCAGGTTGTGAAGCAGCCGCAGCATCGGCTAGAGCTGGAAGTCGTACACTTTTAATTACTTTAAAGCCTGAAAACTTAGGAGAGATGTCTTGTAATCCTGCTATAGGAGGAATTGGAAAGGGCACTTTAGTAAAAGAAATAGATGCACTAGGCGGTTTAATGGGCGAGGTAATTGATCAGTCTGGTATACACTATAAAATGCTTAATGAAAGTAAAGGTCCAGCCGTTTGGGGGCCTAGAGCACAAGCTGATCGAAAGCTTTATAAAAAAGCAATGTATAATAAAATTATAGATTACAAAAATTTATCTGTAATTTATGATTCAGTTGAAGATTTTGTCTTTGATCCGTCTGGAAATCACTATGTTGTGTGTAAAAACTTTGAAAAGGTTTTTTGTAGAGCAATTGTTTTAACCACAGGAACCTTTCTTTCTGGCAAGATTCATATCGGGAAGGAAAGTTTTCTTGGTGGTAGGGTTGGTGAAAAACCTTCATTGGGAATTTCTAGCACGTTAAAAAAATTAAACCTTTCAGTTAAAAGGCTAAAAACCGGTACCCCACCTAGGATTGATAAGAATAGTATAGATTATTCTATACTAGAAAAACAACCTGGAGATGAAAAACCAAAGCCTTTTTCTTATTTAACAAAGTCTATAACAGTACCTCAAATAGATTGTTATATTACTCATACCAACTTTAAAACTCATGAGATTATTCGAAATAATCTTGAAAACTCTTCCATATATTCTAAACAGATTAATAGTTCTGGGCCAAGATATTGCCCTTCAATTGAAGATAAAATAGTTAGATTTACTGGTAAAGAACATCATCAAATTTTTTTAGAGCCTGAAGGCTTAGATGATAATGTAGTATACCCTAATGGGGTTTCTACTTCTTTACCGCCAAAAATACAAGAAGAATTTATAAAAACAATCAAAGGTTTAGAAAGCGCTGTTATTATTCAACCTGGATATGCTATAGAATACGATTACGTTGATCCAAGAGAGCTAAAAAATACACTGGAAGTAAAAAAACAAAAAGGCTTGTATTTGGCTGGGCAAATTAATGGTACTACTGGTTATGAAGAAGCTGCTGCACAAGGTGTTATTGCTGGAATTAATGCAGCTTTTTATGCTCAGAATAAAAATTCTTTTATCCTGGATAGATCTCAATGTTATATCGGAGTTATGATAGATGATTTAATAACCTATGGTGTAAGTGAACCTTATAGAATGTTTACTTCAAGATCTGAATATAGGCTTTCTTTGAGAGCTGATAATGCAGATATCAGGTTGACTCCTATTGCTATTGCGGCAGATATAATTTCTGTTAATAGGAAAGATGTTTTTAATCTTAAGTTGAAAAAAATTGCAGAAGCTAAGAATCTATTATCTTCATATAAAATTACTACTAACGAATTAATAATGAGAGGTTATAGCGTTTCACAAAATGGAGTTACAAGAACAGCGTATCAAATTTTAGGGTTGCCTAATTTTGGTATAAATGGGGTTTATAATCTTTTTCCAGCTACAAAAACAATTCAAAATGAGATTATGAATTATCTTTATATAGAATCAAAATATTCGTCTTATCTCAAAAGACAAGAAGCTGACATTAAAAATTTTAGGATTGAAGAACACTTTAAGATACCACTAAACATAAATTATAAGCATATTAAAAGCATGTCTAATGAAATAATAGAAAAGCTCTCTTTTTCTAAACCTTCTACAATAGGCGAGGCGCGTAAAATAGAGGGTATAACACCCGCATCAATTAATGCATTAATTATTTATATAAAAATACATTATGATTCTAGAACAAACAGTTTCACGTGAAACGCTTGAGCGTATAAGTAATTATACCTCATTGCTGATTAAGTGGAATAGAGTAATTAATCTTATTTCAAATAGCACAATTAAAAACTTAAATAATAGACATATTGAAGACTCAATTCAAATTCAAAATTATATCCAAGACAAATCCTCTAAAATAATAGACCTTGGCAGTGGAGCTGGTTTTCCAGGTGGGGTATTATCATTAATAGGTTTTCAAAACGTTACTTTGATAGAAAGTGACTCAAGAAAAGCAGCTTTTCTAAAGCAAGTTGTAAGTTTAGTACCAAGCAAGTGTAAATTGCTTATTGTAAACGAAAGAGTTGAAAAAATAAAAAACCTACATTGTGATTTTTTGGTGTCTAGAGCTTTCGCTGATTTGAATGACATTTTTGAATATAGTAAAAATATTAAAGTAGCTAATAAATACTTGTTGCATAAAGGCGAAAATTACCAACAAGAAGTTCAAAGTGCTCAAAAAGATTGGTTGTTTGATTTGCGTATTCATGATAGCCTTACATCATCTAAAGGAAAGATTTTAGAAATAAATAACGTAAAACCTAAATAAGAGTGATGACAGCTAAAACTATTGCAATAGTAAATCAAAAAGGTGGAGTGGGTAAAACGACTACAGCAGTTAATCTAAGTACTATTTTTGCTGTCATGGATAAAAAAGTTCTCTTGTTAGACATAGACTCTCAAGGTAACAGTAGTAGCGGTTTAGGCATTAAGTTAGAAGAACGTAAAATTACTGCATATCAAGTTTTTACAGACATGAATGATATTTCTGATTCTATAATGCGAACTGAAGTGCCTAATTTATCAGTTATCACTGCAAATACCAACTTATCAGCAATAGAGTTGAAGATTATAAATAAAAAAAATCATGAATTTATATTGAAAAAATGCTTAGAAAATGTGAAGAAAAAGTATGATTATATCATAATAGACTGTCCACCTTCTTTAAATATACTAACGCTTAATGCTTTAGTTGCATCAAATGAAGTATTGATACCTATGTTATGTGATTTCTATTCTTTGGAAGGGCTCAGTCACTTGCTAAAAACAATAGACATAGTTGAAAAAGAATTGAATCCTGATATCAAAATAGCTGGCATTTTATTTACTATGTACGATAAGCGTAATAAACTTACTGAATTCGTAGAGCAGGATGTAAGAAAATGTTTAGATGAAATAGTTTTTAAAACGGTGATACCAAGGAATATAAAGCTTTCTGAGGCACCTTCTCACGGTAAAGCTGCAATAATTTATGATCATAAATGTGCTGGATCAAAAGCATATATAGAGCTTGCAAAAGAAATTATGGCAAAAAACTAACTATAAGAATAAATTATGAGTAAAAAAATATTAGGACGAGGGCTTTCTTCATTGCTAAAAGAAGAAGTAGTGCCATTACAAAAATATGAAGATCAAAAAACTATTGATATTCATCTTATTAAACCGAATCCAAATCAACCTAGAAAACATTTTGACCAATACAAAATAAGAGAATTGGCAGAATCAATAAACCGGCATGGAATTTTACAGCCCATTATAGTAAAGAAAAAGCATGATAGTACTTTTGAAATTATTGCTGGAGAGAGAAGATATATGGCAGCACAAATTGCAGGACTAGGCAAAGTGCCAGTAGTAATAAAAAAATTCTCTGAAAAAGAAACTCTAGAGGTTGCATTAATTGAAAACATACAAAGACAACAACTGAATGTTGTTGAAGAAGCACAAGGTTATGAAAAGCTAATTGAAGAATTTGGATACTCACAACAACAAATTGCATCATCAGTAGGAAAAAGTAGAAGTCACATAACAAATCTACTTAGAATAAATCAGTTAGATCAAAGAATAAAAGATATGATTATAGAAAAAAAACTTACTATGGGACATGCGCGTTGTTTAGTGGGACAAAAAAACGCTATTGACCTCGCTCATCGTGTGATAAAAGATGAGTTAAGCGTAAGAGAATTAGAAAAACTTCTTTCATCTACTAAGGATAAACCTTCTACTATCTCAAATACAAGAGAAAAAAACTCCAAATTACTGAATTCAGAAAATTTACCTGAAGAGGATCTTTCACCGTTGGCAAGTTCTCTTTCTAATAAATTTGGTGTAAAAGTTACTATTGAAAATTCTAATAATGTTGGTAAGATAGCCTTCCATTATAATAGTTTGGAAGAACTTGATACAATTTTAGCTAAACTCAGTTAATTTATGAAAATATTTTTAGATTCTATTAATTTAGACGAAATACAAAAATATCAAAATATTGGTATTATTGACGGTGTAACTACTAACCCATCCTTAATGTCAAAATCAAAAATAAACTTCTCTCAAATGGTTGAGAAACTTTCTCAGTTAGTTAAAGGTGATATAAGCATTGAAGTTGTTGCTGAAAATTTTGAAGGTATGGTTATAGAAGGAGAAAAAATTATTAGTCTTTCATCAAGTGATAATGTTGTAATTAAACTACCCATTACTTGGGATGGTCTTAAAGCTTGTAAATATTTTTCAGAAAAAAACTATAAAGTAAATATGACATTATGCTTTTCAGCAAATCAGGCTTTGTTGGCCGCTAAATGCGGGGCTACTTACGTTTCACCGTTTATTGGACGTTTAAATGATGTTGGTGCTGATGGAGCTGAGCTTATTAAAGACATAAAAAACATATATCAAAACTATAAATTTAAAACAAAAATATTAGCTGCTTCCATAAGATCCATAGATCACGTATTTGAATCAGCATTATCTGGAGCTGACTTTGTTACTATTACAGAGAGTATATTAGAGTTGTTGGTTAAGCACCAATTAACAGATGCTGGTCTTAAAAAGTTTGCAACAGATTGGAAAAATTCTGGAATGAAAATTTAATATAATTTTAAGAGAAAAAAATGTCATACCAATATGCCTACGTAATGAAAGGTCTAACAAAATCTATTAACGGAAAAGAAATACTAAAAGAAACATGGCTTTCTTTCTTACCAGGAGCAAAAATAGGAATTATTGGTCATAATGGAGCTGGTAAATCAACTATATTAAAAATTATGGCCGGATTGGATAAAGAGTATGAAGGGGAAGCCTTTGTTGCTGATGGAATTAAAGTTGGTTATCTAGCTCAGGAGCCACAGTTAGATAAAACAAAGAATGTTTTTGAAAATATAATGGATGGTCTTGCAGAAAAAAAAGATTTGCTTGATGAATTTAATGAAGTTAGCGCTAAATTTGCAGAAGAAATGACAGACGATGAAATGAATAATTTGTTAATAAAACAGTCTGATCTTCAAGAAAAAATAGATGCTTGTGATGGATGGAGTATTGAACGTGAAATTGATATAGCAATGAGTGCGTTACGTTGTCCTTCAAAAAATGCAGATGTCAATACAATATCTGGTGGAGAAAAAAGGAGAGTTGCATTATGCAAATTATTATTAGAAAAACCTGATATGATACTTCTCGATGAACCGACAAACCATTTGGATGCAGAGTCTGTCTCTTGGTTAGAAAAGTTCTTAGAAAATTATAAAGGTACAGTAGTGGCTATTACACATGATCGTTACTTCCTTGATAATGTGGCAGAATGGATTTTAGAAATTGATAGAGGGAAGTGTGTACCATGGCACTCTAACTACTCAGATTGGCTAAGAAAAAAACAAGAAAAACTGTCTCAAGAAGAAAAAGAAGAAGGAGATCGGACAAAACAAATTCGTAAAGAATTAGAATGGGTTTCGCAGTTACAAAAAGGTAGACAAGCAAAAAGCAAAGCAAGAATCAATGCTTATCAAGAACTTGTAAATAAAAAGCGTGAAGCTTCTAGTGGGTCAACCCAAATTATCATACCAAATGGACCACGGTTGGGAGATTTAGTAATTGAAGTAGAAAACTTATCTAAAAGCTTCGGAGATCGCACTTTGATCAAAGATTTCAGCTTTAGAGCTCCTCCTGGAGCTATAGTGGGTATTGTTGGTCCTAACGGAGTAGGCAAAACTACATTATTCAATATGATTACGGGACGAGAAAAACCGGATTCAGGTATCATTAATATTGGAGATACCGTAAAACTTGGATATGTAGATCAAACGCGTGATGATCTTGATGGTAATAAAAACGTTTGGGAAGAAATCTCTGAAGGTTTAGAAGTGCTCGAAATGGGAGGTATGAATATTAAAAGTCGGGCCTATTGTTCTGCTTTCAATTTTAAAGGAGCGCAACAACAAAAAAAAGTAGGTCAGCTATCTGGTGGTGAAAGAAATAGAGTGCATCTAGCTAAGTTGCTTAAATCAGGAGCGAACGTAATATTATTGGATGAGCCTTCAAATGACTTAGACGTCGATACACTAAGAGCCTTGGAAGATGCAATTCTAGATTTTGCTGGTTGTGTATTCGTTATTAGCCACGATAGATGGTTCTTAGATAGGATAGCCACGCATATTATTGCCTATGACTCTGAAGGTAACCCAAAATGGTTTGAAGGGAACTACGAGGATTACCATAATTACATGAAAAATACATTGGGCGTTGATACTAAAAATCCAAAATATAAACATAAGAAACTTTCCAACTAGTGTTTCTCATATTTATCTGTTAGTACATATACTCTCAAATAACCTAGGATTTTATCCATAAATATTTCTTTATTAGCTATTCTTTCTTTATGTAATATGTTACGGTTACCATCTGATTTATTAGAGCGAGCGTTTTTTACTCTGATATAAGATTTTAATTTTACAAAGTAACTTTGTGATTTATAATCTCTCAGTAGGTTATGGTCCTATACCCTAATTATAGAATAATATAATCAGTTGCATGAATAAACATAGATCAATTTTTTTATCAGCTATTTCAGGAAATATTTTGGAATATTATGATTTTACAGTATATGCAGTCTTCTCGGTTGCAATTGGTAAAAGCTTTTTCCCTCATCATTCAGATGTAGCTCAAATTTTATTGAGCTTGGCCGTTTTTGCTATGGGCTTTATTACAAGGCCTATTGGTGGAGTAATTTTTGGATATGTGGCTGATAAATATGGCCGTAAAACATCATTGATCATTTCAATGTTAGGAATGACTTTGTCTACCTTTATGATCGGTTTGATGCCGGATTATAATGTTCTTGGCTATTTTGCTTCAGGTATCTTAGTTTTAATGAGACTATTCCAAGGTCTATGCATAAGTGGAGAAGGCGCTGGAGCAGCAATCTTTATTTTAGAGCATTATGAAAATTTAAGGCCAGGTATGACAGCTGGCTTAGTACATGCATCTAATATAGCAGGAACATTACTTGCTACAATAGTTGGCATTATATTATCTTATTATTACCCTGATTTAAGCTACACATGGCGCATTGCTTTTATAATAGGTGGTTTGATGGGTATTGTTGGTTTTTATTTTCGTCTTAGAGTATCAGAAACACCTATATTTTTAATGCTATCTAAGCAGAAAAAAACTTTAAAAATGCCATTTTTAGAAATAATTAAAACTTCTAAAAAACCATTATTTATAACCTGTTGTCTTGGTGCATGTGCCAGCAGTACAGTTTATCTGATAAAGACATATATTAACATTTATCATTGTAATGTTCTTCATTTTCATGATATAGCGGCAAGATCATATCTAGCATATTCTTCAGTAATAATGATGATTACAATGCCTATATCAGGCTATATATCTGATATTATTGGCAGATTTAAAATGGTTGTACTATCTGCTATCAGTGTGTTTACACTAGCGTTACCTTGTTTTATTTTAATTTCAAGTAAAGTGGTATTGGTACAGCTAGCCTCATTAACTCTGCTAGCCCTGATTGGTGGCATGATAGCTGGGTGCGCTTATTTATTTGTTATATCATTATTTTCTCCGGCCCAGCGTTTTTCTGGAGTAGCTTTTAGCTATAATTTGGGAATAGCACTCTGCGGCGGAACTTCGGCTGCTATATCCAGATGGTTAGTCGAGGCTACTAGTTTGCATTATGCTCCAGCATTTTATATTATGTGTACTTCTGCTTTATTTTTGGCTGTAGCTCACATTTTTAGACATGACATTAGAGCTCTATTGAACCAAAATTTTAAAAAATAGATGCACAAACATAAAAAAGGGTTTTTAGCAGAGATTTTTATTTTATTTTTCTATGTTTGTAGATTTTATATTCCATTAAAACACAGATACAAAACAAAACTAGGCGAAGTTGATCTAATTATGAAAAGAGGCAATACAGTAATATTTATTGAAGTAAAAGCTAGATCCTGTGGCATGCATGAAAATATAGTTTCTAAAGTTCAGCAGTTGCGCATTAGTAAAGCTGCTTCATTATTTATTGCTTCTCGCGTAGAATATCACAAACACAATGTGAGGTTTGATCTTGCTGTGGTGAAACCTTATAAAATCCCAGAAATAATAGAAAATGCATGGTAATTTATGGAAAAAAAAGACAGAGCAGAAAAGTGGTTTAATTCTCTTAGAGAGAAATTTATCAATGAGTTCTTGAGAATAGAGGAGGAAATAGCTAACAAAAAAAATACGAAAGCTCCAAATTTTGAATTAAAATCATGGTCTAGAACAGGGGGTGGTGGCGGTTTAATGTCTATAATGAGAGGAGATGTATTTGAAAAAGTTGGGGTAAATGTTTCAGCTGTACATGGTCTTTTTAGCGAAGAATTTATGAAACAAATTCCTGGAGCGGAATCAGATCCACAATTTTTTGCTACTGGTATTTCTATTGTAGCTCATGTTAGATCCCCGCTAATACCAGCAATGCATTTTAATACTCGCTATATTGAAACCTCTAAAACATGGTTTGGAGGAGGAGGAGACTTAACTCCAACTTTTGAAGATCCAACTGATACTAAAAAATTCCATGATGAACTGAAAGAAGCATGTGATATGCATGACAAATCCTATTACACAAAATTTAAGAAACAATGCGATGAATATTTTTATTTACCCCACCGAAACGAACCAAGGGGTGTTGGTGGGATTTTTTATGATAATTTATCAACAAACTTTGAAGATGATTTTCTTTTTACAAAAGATATAGGTAAAGCAGTGCTAAAATGCTATCCTGAAATTGTTAGAAAAAAAATGCACCTTCCATGGAGTGAAGAACAAAAACACGAGCAATTAATTAAGAGAGGGCGCTATGCCGAATTTAATTTGCTTCATGATAGGGGAACAAAATTTGGTATAGCAACAGGAGGAAATATTGAGGCAATTTTTATGTCTCTCCCTCCGGAGGTGAGATGGCCCTAGATTCTATTTCAATGTAATCTACAATATAAGACATAAAGTAAAAAAAGATGAAATTTTTGCTATGGCACTGTTGAGATAAGAATCATCATATTACTTCTGATATTATGTCACCCTCATCCAAGTTATTTTCTTTAATAGCTCCCAACAATAATTTTGTAATGTCTTGATAACCTAGTTCTAGAGCAAGGTGTATTGGTGTATGCCCGTCATTATTTTTTATTTTAATATCAAATTTTTTAGATTCCAGCATCATCTTTATTAGCTGAGTATTTTTATATTCTACTGCAATATGCATTGGAGTGCATCCATGTTTATTTCGTGAATTGAAATTTGTATTTTTATCCAATATCAGCTTAACCATATCAAAGTTTTGATAAGAAACGCTATGATGTAAAGCTGTATTCAAATCGTGATCTTGAGCATATAGTGAAGCTTTATGTTCAAGAAGAGACTTAAACATAGCATAATTTTTTGTTGTAATCGCTTTATAAAGAGGCGTCTTTCCATAAAAGCTTTTTAAATCCAAGTTAGTCTCTTTTAATCCAATTAATCTATCGTGTATCTTATCTCGTTGCATACCAATGCAATAATGAAGTGCAGAACAACCAAGAAGGTCAACTTTATTAGGGTTTGCTTGGTTTTCTAAGAGAAAATCTACTAACTCTAATGGCCTGTTAGTTATAACAGCAGAGATTAAAGGCGTATAGCCGCACGCGCCTTTTGTCCTTTCATTTACAGCACTTTTTCCAAAATCTTTCAGAAAATATTTTGTTTTACTTAATATATTATTATTAGGGGTTGCATAATTCAAAATTAATTGTGCTAAATTAATTTCACCATTATCAGGCATTCTTGTGTTTTTATTAAATTATGGAAAGTAAAAAAGAATAGAGATTTATCCTGAATATATGTGACTCCATTTTAACAGTGTCATAGACAATTTAATAACATTTCTTATATTCGTACTGCATAAAATCCCATAACTCCTCGTATTACAAACTATTGTAGATTATATTGAAATAGAACGATTTTCTAGTTTATCTTTGGCAATTTATTTATCATCTTATTTTCCTCAAATGGAGCAGCATTGCAGGAGAAATAAGACAATAACTAAATCACAAAATATTTTCTATAAAATANATCATAAAGGTTCATGATATTCGTGATAGACAAGTTCCAAAACAAGAACAAATAGAGAATGAATTAAAGGGTAAGCTTGCAAATGATGCAATCAAGAAATATATTGAAGAACTAGAAAAAAACGACAAAATAGAGCTGAAAATCTAGACCTTTCTAGCATAAAAAATACATGCTATTATAGCTACTATTGAAAAATTGCCTTTAAACTACACGTATTACAAACTATTGTAGATTATATTTAAATAGGATTATTTTCTAGAAAATATTTTTTGATATAGTTATTTTCTTATTTCATCTTAATTTCCTCAAAAGGAACAGAATTAAAAAAGAAATAAAACAATAAATAAATCAAAAAATATTTTCTATAAAATACTCCTATTCCAATATAATCTACAATAGTTTGTAATACGAGGAGTTTAAAGCCAATTGTTCAAAAGTAGCCAAAATAGCAGGTATTTTTTATGCTAGAAAGGGCTAGATTTTCAGCTCTATTTTGGCGTTTTTTTCTAGTTCTTCAATATATTTCTTGATTGCATCATTTGCAAGCTTACCCTTTAATTCATTCTCTATTTGTTCTTGTTTTGGAACTTGTCTATCACGAATATCATGAACCTTTATGATATGCCAACCAAATTGAGTTTTTACAGGATTAGATACTTCGTTCTTTTTCATAGAGAACGCTTTTTCTTCAAACTCAGGAACTAATCTTCCTTTAGTTATATAACCCAAACTGCCACCTTGAACTTTTGAAGATTCATCTTTTGATAATTCTTTAGCTACTTTTTCGAAGTTACCACTTTTTATAACTTTACTTTTTGCTTCTTTTGCAGTTTCTTCTGAATCTAAGAGAATATGACTGACTTTAACTTCTTTCTGACCTTTCAATGCTTTAACCAGTTTTTTATACTCTTGATCTAACGCTTCTTGAGACATGACGTCCTTGGTCTTTAATTCAAAAAGTTCTTGTTGTATCATATAATTTTTGGCAGTTTTCAGTTTCTCTTTGAAGGAGTCAGAGTCAGCGATACCTAATTTTTCTGCTTCCTTGTCCATTAACTGCACATTTATGAAACTTCTAACCAAGCTTTCTTGCATTTGTTTGTCCAAATCTGAGAATTTTTTGTCCATCGTCTCCTTTTGTTTATCTAAAATGTGTTGAAAATGCTTCATCACTTCTGTAGAAGTTACTTTCCCGCCAGAATAAGTTGCCACGACATCACTACTGTCAGCACACGCTGCGCTGCTAATTAACGTAAGGGACAAAAGAGCTACTGCTATTTTTTTCATAATGCTTAACACCTAATATTTGTTTAATTTTTTAATCAATATACTTCATATTAGGTTCTAGAAGTTAAAGATAAAAATGTCAAATGCATTTTTTATGTTTTTACAAAATTAAGTTGGAATTTAACAAAAAATACAATATCTTTGGTTATGAATTTTAAACATACATGAATAACAAGGCATAAAGAATGTTTTCACTACTCACCAAGGTGTTTGGCACAGCAAATGATCGTGTCATAAAAAAATTACAAAAAGAAGTGGCAATAATTAATGCCTTTGAGCCAGAAATGGAGTCTTTAACTGATGAGGAGTTATCATCAAAAACAGATCAGTTTAGAACAAAATTAGAACAAGGCGCATCTCTAGAAGAGATCGCGCATGAAGCGTTTGCAACAGTAAGAGAAGCCTCTAGGAGAGTACTTGGTTTGAGACATTACGATGTGCAAATGATAGGTGGGTTGATATTGCATCGCGGCATGATTAATGAAATGAAAACAGGTGAAGGGAAAACTTTGGTATCGACATTACCTGCATACTTGAATGCTATAAGCGGAAAAGGAGTTCATATTGTTACTGTCAACGAGTATTTAGTTACAAGAGACGCCTATAATATGGGGAAAATATTTAATTTTTTGGGTCTCAGTGTTGGAAAAGTAATTTCAAACATAAGTGATAGCGAAAGAAAAGACGCCTATAATTGTGACATCACCTATGCGACTAACAATGAATTAGGGTTTGATTATTTGAGAGACAATATGAAATTTACCTTAGAGTCAAAATGTCAAAGGCCTTTTAACTTCGCAATAATTGATGAAGTCGATTCTATTTTAATCGACGAAGCAAGAACACCCCTCATTATCTCAGGAGCAGTGGATTCTACAACAAATCTGCACTCTAACATAAACAAGTTAGTTTTATGTTTAGAAAAAAATGACTATGAGATAGATGAAAAAGCAAAGTCAGTAACACTTGGTGAGGAGGGGATCAATAAGATGGAAGCTCTTCTTACAAAAAATAAATTAATTAAAGAAAATTCTAGCCTTTATGATTTCGAAAATTTAAATTTAGTTCATTACATTAACCAAGCTTTAAAAGCTCATAATCTTTTTGCCAATAATGTGGATTATCTAGTGCAAAATAAACAGGTTCTAATAATTGATGAGTTTACGGGACGAGTTATGGAAGGACGTAGATACTCAGATGGTCTTCATCAAGCAATTGAAGCTAAAGAAAATGTACCTATTCAAAGTGAAAATCAAACGCTAGCGTCAACTACGTTTCAAAATTATTTCAGAATGTATCCTAAACTTTCTGGTATGACTGGAACAGCAATGACTGAAGCTCCAGAATTTAAGGATATATACGGAATTGATGTAGTAGCTGTCCCCACTTATAAAGAGATAATACGATTAGATAATGATGACGTAATATATGGCACCAAAAAAGAAAAATATAATGCTTTAATCAAGCTTATTAAAGAGTGTTATGAAAAGGGCCAACCTGTGCTGGTTGGAACTGTTAGCATAGAGAAGTCAGAAGAGATTTCATCTATATTAAAAAAAGAAAAAATAAAACATAATGTATTAAATGCAAAAATGCATGAAAAAGAAGCTTATATAATAGCTCAAGCTGGAAGGTACAAAGCTGTTACAATTGCAACTAATATGGCTGGTCGAGGCACTGATATCATGCTTGGTGGAAATCTTGAGATGTTGATAGAAGATATAGATACAAACCTTACTCAGGAAAAAAGAGACGCTGAAATTATTAGAATTAAAAAAGAGCTAGAAATAGAAAAACAAAAGGTTATAAAGGCTGGAGGTCTGTATGTTATCGGTACAGAAAGACATGAAAGTAGAAGAATAGATAATCAGCTCAGAGGCCGATCTGGGAGGCAAGGAGATCCAGGCAAAACACAATTTTTCTTATCTTTAGAAGATGATTTAATGAGAATATTTGCCTCTAATAGGATTGCTGGAGTACTCAGGAATTTAGGGCTTAAGGACGGGGAGGCCATATACCACCCTATGATTAGTAAGTCATTAGAGAAAGCACAGCAAAAAGTTGAAGGACACAATTATGATCATAGAAAGAATTTACTAAAATTTGACAATGTGATGAATGATCAGCGAAAGATCATTTATGAGCAAAGAAATGACATTATCTCATCTGAAAATGTTGATGATTTTGTTAACAAGATGTCTTTGGATTTATGTTCTGACTTGATTCATAAATTTATTCCTGCTGGTTCAATGCGAGAAGACTGGATGATAGATGAATTACACTCTGAACTAAATAGGATATTTGGCCTTAAGTTTGAAAAGGAATCAATAATGCAGATTGAAGGATCCGAGCAAGAAATAATTAATGAGGTGCACAACAAAGCAATGGCTTTATATGAAGCTAAAAAGCAAGAATACGGTGAAAAATTGATTAACTCTGCTGCAAAATATATATTGATTTCTACTCTAGACCAAGTCTGGAAAGAGCATTTGCATAATTTGGATCATCTAAAGCAGGGTATTCAACTTAGAGCTTTTGGGCAAAAAGACCCTCTAATTGAGTATAAAAGAGAGGCCTTTGGTTTATTTCAGCATATGCTGGATTATTTAAAAGAGCTATATACACAAAGAATATGTTATCTTCATATTGATACGGACCACCTACAGAAAAAAGAAATCACTCTTAAAGATA
Organism: Candidatus Megaera endosymbiont of Nemacystus decipiens; assembly: GCA_030036605.1. Taxonomy (GTDB): domain Bacteria; phylum Pseudomonadota; class Alphaproteobacteria; order Rickettsiales; family Rickettsiaceae; genus Megaera_A. The sequence continues at coordinate 109,966 of DAOTRE010000002.1, forward strand.
AAAAAATGCAAGAAATGCATACTAACCATAGCAAAAAAGAGTTTTCTAAATATAATGCAGGAACTTCTGTTAGTACACAAGCTAAAACAAAAACCGTATATGTCCCGCTTAAAGAACGTGACCCTAAAAACCCTGAAACTTGGGGCAAAATTGCAAGAAATGAGCTGTGTCCATGTCAATCTAACAAGAAATATAAACATTGTCATGGCGTGGAAAACTAAATATATAATATGAATATGAAAAGAAAGCCAATCATTGGTATAGTTCTAGACTATCTATCTGACAGTGTTAAATATTCTTACGCACCAAGGCCATGGTATGCACTGCGCTGTGATTACCCCAAAATAGTTGCAAGTACTGGTGCTACAGCAATTATGATTCCTTATAACGATGATATTAATTCTACATTAAATTTAATTGATGGTTTAATTATTCCTGGAGGAGATGAGGATATTCATCCTAAATTTTATGGAGAAGAAATTTCCTATCATAAAATGAAAACAAACAACACTAGAGCTAAATTTGAACTAAGTATTACAAAAGCTGCTTTAGACTTGAATATGCCACTGCTAGGCATTTGTAATGGTATGCAAGTAATCAACACTGTTTTAGGAGGTGCGCTTATTCAGCACATACCAGACTACCATAATAGCGAGATAAATCATGAGCAACCACCCCCTAAGGATAAACCGACACATTCTGTAATAATCAAAGAAAGTACTATTTTATCTAGCCTATCAACAACTAATGAGATTATGGTTAACTCAACTCACCATCAAGCAATAGAGAAATTGGGTAGTGGCCTTGTTGTTTCAGGAGTAGCTCCTGACGGTATTATTGAAGCTGTTGAATCCACAAAACACAAATTTGTGTTAGGAGTTCAGTGGCATGCAGAGTATCTAAATTCTGATTTAGATAAAAAATTATTTGCTAAAATGTTTGAAGAGTCCTGTTTGTATGCTATCAACTCAAAGTAGATTATTAATTGTTCGTTTCAATTTGTTCTTTGCCTGTTGATTTACTCTTATAAGTTAGTATAGTGGGTAATACTTAATTCAACGTAAACTATCAGGAGGTGTTTATGAATTTTAACGAAGACGAAAATTATTTTGGTGCTCGAATTGGACATGCTGCTCCAGACTTTACTGCTAAGACAGTAATGCCAGACAACACAATCAACGAAACATTTAACTTGCAGCAATATTTAAAAGGTAGTAAAGGAGTTCTTTTTTTCTATCCTCTGGATTTTACTTTTGTATGTCCTTCAGAGATTATTGCATTCAATAATAGATTAGGTGACTTTGCATCTAGGAATACTAAATTAATAGGTGTTAGTGTTGATTCACATTTTTGTCATCACGCTTGGAAATCTACTCCGGTTAGTAAGGGTGGAATAGGTAATATACAATTCCCTCTAGTGGCCGATTTAGACAAAGCCATATGTGATGTCTACAACGTGCTTCATGAAGAGAGTATTGCTTATAGAGCGACTTTCTTGATAGATGATAATTTTCATATAAGACATTTTGTTGTAAATGATTTGCCACTTGGTCGTAATGTTGATGAAACACTAAGAATGATAGATGCCTTGGACCATCACACTATTCATGGCGAAGTTTGCCCAGCTGGTTGGGAGAAAGGACAACAAGCTATGAAGCCAACTCAAGAAGGAGTGTCAGATTATTTAACATCAAATGCTGAAAAACTATAAATCTGCTGCCTAATTTAAAACATGATCGACTTTTTTCACAACAAATGTAAGTCTCATTATTCTGATGAGACAATAGATATACTGAGGCTTATTAGAAGTGAAAATGTTGGTCCTAAGACTTTTTTTAGCCTCATAAAATTCTTTGGCTCTGCATCCAGAGCGCTAGAAAATATAGCTGACTTTTCATTAAGAGGTGGTAAGTCCAAGCCTATTAGAGTCTACAGCAAGCTTGCAGCAAGCAAAGAGTTAGACTTACTAGAAAAAAATGGGGCTAGAATTTTATCATATAAAGACCCAAGCTATTGCAGTTTATTAAAGGAGACCCCTGACTTTCCTCCTATCGTAACATATAAAGGAAATATTTCTCTTCTAAACTCGAAAAAAAATATATCCATTGTCGGAGCACGAAATAGTTCCGCTAATTCTAAGTCATTTGCCAGCAACCTTTCTCAGGAGCTAACAAACGATGGTTATGTTACAGTTTCAGGTTTAGCGCGAGGTATAGATACTGCTGTACATAAAGCACAGCCTAAGAAAACCATAGCTGTAATTGCTGGAGGTATTGACCATATATACCCCATAGAGAATAACGACTTGTTTAATCAAATAGCTTCTGAAGGGTTGATTATATCGGAGCTACCAATAGGAGCAACGCCATTAGCTAAGCACTTCCCTCAAAGGAATAGAATTATTGCTGGGTTATCTCAAGCAACTATAGTAATTGAAGCTGGATTAAAGTCAGGGTCTCTAATTACAGCTAATTGTGCTCTTGACTATAATCGTGAAGTTTTTGCTGTACCAGGTTTTCCTCTTGACCCGAGGTGTATGGGATCAAATAAATTAATAAAAGAAGGAGCTTATTTACTTGAATCTTATGAAGATTTAGTATCTAATCTAAACGATTTTAAGCAAATGAAGATTAAATTAAAGGAGGATCCATCATTTTCTCCTGATAATTTTGATTTTCCTAGAGGGGCTGGAAACCTTGAAATAAAAAACAGTGATAGAGAAAAAGTGTTGTCTTTACTTTCAAGTACTCCTGTAAGTTTTGAACAAATTAGCAACGAATCTGGCCTACCTTTAGTCGTTATTTATATGATTTGTTTAGAATTAGAGTTGGCTGGAAGAATTGTACGCCACGTGGGAAATAAAATTTCTTTAATATACTAGAATTTGTTATGAAGTTAGTCATAGTTGAGTCGCCATCAAAGGCAAAAACCATAAATAAATATTTAGGAAGCCAATATAAGGTAATTGCTTCCTTTGGTCATGTGCGCGATTTACCATCCAAAAATGGTTCTGTATTACCGGACAAAAATTTTGAATTAAAATATGAAATATCTGATAAATCAAAAAAATATGTTTCTGAAATAGTAAAGCTGGCAAAGCAATCAGACCAAGTACTGCTTGCAACTGATCCGGATCGTGAAGGAGAGTCAATCTCATGGCATGTAGCAGAAATTTTAAAGCAAAAGAAAATATTTAAAAATAACGACCATTTTCAAAGGGTTGCTTTCAATGAAATTACAAAAAAAGCTGTTCTTGATGCAGTGGCCCACCCAAGAAAAATAGATGATAATTTAGTCAATGCGCAACAGGCAAGAAGGGCTCTTGATTATCTTGTTGGATTCACCTTATCTCCTGTTTTATGGCGTAAATTACCGGGCTGCCGCTCTGCTGGTCGCGTGCAATCTGTTGCGCTTCGTATGATCTGTGAAAGAGAGCAAGAAATAGAAAGCTTTGTAAGCCGGGAATTCTGGAATATTTCTCTTGATATGTTTGGTAACAATAAAGAAGTGTTTAAGGCCAATTTAACTCATGTTGATAATAAAAAATTGGATAAGTTTTCTATTGCTTTAGAAAATGACGCAAAAGAGCTAGAAAAACGTATAAAAAAACAGAATTTTAGTGTTCTCTCAATTCAGAAAAAACAACAAAAGCGCCTCCCTCCGCCTCCTTTTATAACTTCTTCTTTGCAACAAGAAGCGGCAAGAAAACTGGGGTTTAGTGCAAAAAAAACTATGCAAATAGCACAAAAACTTTATGAAGGATTTGATATTGATGGCGAAACTGTTGGTTTAATTACGTATATGAGAACAGATGGCGTCACATTGTCTCAAGAAGCAATTAGCTCTGTTCGAGATGTGGTAAAAGATAAATATGGAGCAAAATACTTACCTTCTTCCCCAAGAATCTTTAAGTCAAAGTCAAAAAATGCCCAAGAAGCTCATGAAGCGATAAGGCCTACCAACCCCTCTCTTGCTCCGTCTGGTTTGTCTAAGATTTTGGATAAAGATCAGAAAAATCTTTATGATTTAATTTGGAAAAGAACACTTGCATGTCAAATGGAGAATGTTGTTCTTGATCTGGTTGGTGTTGATATTATTAGTGATGATAAGCAGTTTCAAGCTCGTGCCACTGGGTCGACTATAACCTTTGATGGTTTTTATAAAATTTACCAAGAAGGCAAGGATGATAGCGAAGAAGAGGAAAATAATATTCTGCCTATATTATCTGAGTCTGAAAAATTGACAATAAAAGAAATATATCCTACACAACATTTCACTCAACCTCCACCACGTTTTTCTGAAGCTAGCTTAGTAAAAAAGCTTGAAGAATTAGGCATTGGTCGTCCATCAACATATGCATCTATTATTTCAGTGTTACAGGAGAGAAACTATGTTCGAGTAGAAAAAAGGCGTTTTTATCCCAATGATCTTGGAAGGTTAGTGACAGCATTTCTTGTAGGTTTCTTTAAGCGATATGTCGAATATGATTTTACTGCTTCTTTAGAGGAAGACCTTGATAAAATTGCAGAGGGAAATTTAAACTGGAAAAATTTATTGGACCAGTTTTGGCAAGGTTTTATTACTAATATTGATAAAGTAGGAGAAAAAGATATTGCTGAAGTTATCAAGTATGTTGAAGAATCTTTAGATTTTTATTTGTTTGGTAAAAAAGATACTCCAGAATATGAAAAAAATAAAAAATGTTCTACCTGTTCTGATGGAATTTTAAATTTAAAATTAGGCAAATATGGCGCCTTTTTGGCATGTAGTAATTACCCTGATTGCAGTTTTAAGAAATCTGTGGGATCTCCTGATGAAACGTCAAAAACCCAGGAATCTAGTTATACTAATGATGAAAATAAAGAACTTGGGAAAGATGAAAAAGGAACGCTAATTTCCTTAAAAAAAGGGCCTTATGGTTGGTATGTGCAGATGGATGAAGCAGATGATAAATCTAAAAAGAAAATAAAGCCTAAAAGAAGCAGCTTGCCAAGTGCAATAAAACCTCAAGATGTAAATCTTGAGCTTGCAATTAAGTTGCTGAATCTCCCGGCCTTAATAGGGAAGCACAGTGACACAGGTGAAGATATTTTAATGGGAATCGGCAAATATGGACCTTATGTGAAGTATAAAAATAAATTTTTCTCCATTCCAAAAAACATAGATCCCTTTTCTGTAGATAGAGATTATGCTGAAGAAATCATAGCGCAAAAAAATAGCAAATAGATTTTATTTTTTGTGTACTAAATACCATAGCAGCATGAGTCTACTGTCTTATATAGGGTATTAGAGTTTTACATTCCTTTTTCGAAGTATTAAATTAATAGTTAATAATTTAATATTTCATATGATATGGCAAAAAATTCTAATTCAAGCAACTTTAAAGCTGCTAGAGATTATATTCAAAACAAGTTTAATGATACACAAACGAAAATTCAAAATGCTAGCAAAGAGTTGTCTAAAACAATCAAAGCAACTAGTGAAGATTTGTTTGATGAACTAAACAAAACTGCCAATTATGTAAAAGATACAACACTATATAAGGATTTAAAAAAGGGGTGTGAAAAAGCTATTTCTCTTGAAACTGAAATTTTAAGTTATCAACTAGACAGAGCAAATAAAGAGTTAACAGAAGCCTATGGTACGTTTTCAACTAAATTAGATAAGTTAGAAAAAACAGTTAATGAAAAAGGTAGTGCTGCTGCAGTTACTATAGAAGAGAAATTACACGACATAAGAGATAAAGCAGACGAAACAATAGATAAAGCCTGGGGAAAAGCTGCAGATGTATTAGGAACAGATAAAGAAGAGCTCAAAAGAAAAGCTAAAAAAACTGTAACTACTGCCTATAAGTTAGCAACAGCCCCAGCTACTTTCAGAGTGCTTGGAGTTATTAGTACTCTGACTCTTGCGACGCCGTTCATAGTTGTTAGTGCTACCGCCGCTGGTATTGGTTTTGCAATAGATGCAGTAAATACTGACAGCATGCGTAAAAACAAAAGAGAGTATAACGCATTATTAAAATATCGTGATGCAAAAAATGCACAAGATATATTAAAAGGTACAAAACCAAAGATTTTCGAAGCTCTTGATGGAGAAATAAAAGATTTTACTAAAGGAGAAGGAGAGCCTGTTAGGCAGCGAAAAATTAAGACAGGACCACAAGGATTTCTTGCTAATTTTTCAGAAGCAGTACTAAAGCAAGGACAAACAATATTTAATGCAGGCACCAAATTGCTTACAGCTCCAAATATCGTCGGTGCTGTAATGTTTGTAAAACATGTTACTACGACAAATAAAGTATATGAAAATCAACAACGGTTTTCTGACTTTAAGAATGATATGAAAAAATATATGAATAATGAAAATGCAAAAGATGATTCTGTTGGCTATAAAGATGTTCAAGATTTAGAAGAGAAAACCCGCGCCATGCGAGTGCAAGCTATGGCGCTTAAGGAAACAATTAAAGAGGTAGAAAAAAATAACCAAGAAGTTTCTCAAGGTCATATCAAGAAGATTTTTGAGCAAAAAAAGAGTTATATAGAATACACAGAAAAAGAAATTAAGAACAGGCGAGGTATTATAGCCAATGCAAAAAGCGCTGTAAAAACAGTCCGTAAGTCGATTGATCCATTATCTAAATATGCCGATATCAAACATCTTGAAAAGAAGAGTAAAAAAGGAGTTGAGCTCCAAAAGAAGGCTGAAAAACTTAAAGATCAGCTTAATCAATCTCCCCCTATTCCACCAAAACCTGATGCAAAAACTAAAGCACGAGAAGCCCAAGTTAAGAAACCCCTACCTCCTATTCCGACAAAAATTAAGGAACAAGTTGCTCCTGTTCCTACTGACACTAACACGAGCACTAACACTAAGAATAAGACGCAACATACTAAAACCCCTACCGTTACAGGACGCAGCAGGTAGTTGGATTGTAAATTACTATAAATGCCATAAAATTATCTTCAATTACCACTTGCAGTGGTAAAATTAATAGTTTATCTTGTGTTTTAAGTTAATTTTCTTTTACAAAAAATAAGTTTGGTTATGGGTTTTGATGTTGATATAGCAATCGTAGCGATTTTTCTTTTGCTCAATCTTAGTGTTGGTTTGTA
>DAOTRE010000002.1:124062-213049 GCA_030036605.1 Candidatus Megaera endosymbiont of Nemacystus decipiens
ACATTGAAATAGAACGATTTTCTAGTTTATCTTTGGCAATTTATTTATCATCTTATTTTCCTCAAATGGATCAGCATTGCAGGAGAAATAAGACAATAACTAAATCACAAAATATTTTCTATAAAATACTCCTATTCCAATATAATCTACAATACTGCCACCACATGCCATGATTTCAAGAATATTCTGTTACCTATGTCTCCGGTATGTACCTATTTTGATATGGACAATGCAAGAGTAGAGCCAACTGATAATCCTTTTGGTATGAAAATGCCCGCCTATGTGCCAAGAATAAAGTGTAACCATGTTTCCGGTATGTACCCAAAAAAATGTGGTGGGCCCGGCAGGACTTGAACCTGCGACCACTCCGTTATGAGCGGAGCGCTCTAACCAACTGAGCTACAGGCCCTCAAAATACAACTTAACACTTTTGAACTAGGGCTAGATGAACAGAACATCAAATGAAACAACAAAGTTCAGTAATTTAACAAAAATACTATATGCTAGTCATCAAAGTCAACAACTTCTCCGGCATCACTATAATCTACCGTAGGTTCGACTAATTCATTACTTGGCTCTGCAAAGACATTCTCTTCGATAACCTCATCAACAACATGGTTTTTTTGTAAACTAATAATATGGTTTTCTTTTAATGAGTCTATGCTCAAGCTCTTTGCAGCAATTTCTCGCAAACCTATAACAGGGTTTTTATCATTATCTCTTGCTATCGTCAAGGGTGAACCATGGCTGATTTCCCTAGCTCTTTGAGACGCCACCACAACGAGTTCAAAGCGATTAGGAATTTGTTCTTTACAGTCTTCTACAGTTACTCTTGCCATTAATAAAAACCTTATAATTAGAGTTAGTTCCACGTTAAGCTAAAGCAATTATACTAGTAATATCCATAAGGTCAATGATAATTTCCGCTTTTGTATAACTTTTGTCACGAATAACTTTAGAATAATGACAGTAAAACTCTGGAAAATAATGTTAAGTTTAAAAATTTTTATAATTTATGCACAAGTTGTATTATTACTTGAAAATCTACTATAATCCCATTATATTGGTATATGATATGAAAATTTTGCTTTTAGTGTTTTAATATGTCAAATTTACCTATAATTAGCGTAGAAAGCGGCCTTGGCTCATATTTAAAAGAAGTCAACCGCATCCCTTCTTTGTCACAGGAGGAAGAATTTCTGTATGCTAAAGACTACTTAGAAAAGCATGATCTGGAAGCTGCTCATAAATTGGTTAAAAGTCATTTAAAACTCGTAGTCAAGATAGCTATGAATTATAAAAATTATGGCCTGCCAGTTACAGACTTAGTTTCTGAAGGCAATATTGGTTTAATGCAAGCTGTAAAGAAATTTAACCCCAGTTTAGGCTTTAGACTATCAACCTATTCGACTTGGTGGATTAAAGCTGCAATACAAGAGTATATATTGAAGTCCTGGTCTTTAGTAAAGATTGGTACAACAGCTGCACAAAAAAAGTTGTTTTTTAGTCTTAACAAAATAAAAAACAAATTAACTACCCTTTACTCAAGGGACATCACAGAAAATGATTATCCTAAAATAGCTAATGCTTTGGGCGTGACAACCAAAGAAGCTATGGAAATGGATCGTAGATTGTCTGGTGGTGACCTATCTCTGAACAAGTCAATTAACAAATTTGAAGGTAGCGGACATACAGAAATGATAGACTTGCTACCCTCTACATACTTGTCTCAGGAAGACTCTCTCGCGCAAAAACAACTATATCTTAGCAAAAAACGAACCCTTTCCAGCGCGATTGCAACTTTAACTGAGCGTGAAGCTAATATACTAACAGCACGTAAATTAAAGGATACTCCTTCAACATTAGACACTTTAAGCAACGAGTATAATATTTCAAAAGAACGAGTCCGTCAGATTGAAAACAAAGCATTCGAGAAAGTAAAATTCTATATGCTGGAGAAACTTACACCAGATGGACAAACAAAGGTTTTGCTAAATAATGGTTGATATTATAAAAGGATAGTGTTGCAATAAGCTAAAAAATGAAGGCATTACAAAAGCTGCGTGGGGAGCAAAATTAATAAAGAATGACAAAACAAATTAAAGACTCAGCGCTACAAATGAAAAAGCTTGTGCCATATTCATAGAAGAAATTTACTGTGCTAATTTAAAGAAATACTAAAAGCAAGTTCAGCACGACTGGATTTATGGGCTTCAATGCTAAGATTTGCAGGCTTCAGGGCAATTGGCTAAGATGCTTTAGGGAAAAAAGATTGATTCATCTAAAGCTTGTATATCGTATCCATACGCTGGGCCAGTTGCATATTATGCGACGCCATAATTACAGATGCATTTTTCTCTTTTGCTTGATTAAGAAGTAGCTGAAAAACTTCATTAGCAGTAATAGGGTCGAGATTGCCAGTAGGTTCATCTGCAATTATAATTTTAGGTTCAATAACTAGCGCTCTGCCAATCGCAACTCTTTGCTGCTGCCCACCTGATAACTCTCCCGGCAGATGATATAATCTGTTGCCAAGACCAAGCTCTTCTAACATAGTTGCTGCAAGGCTCATGGATTGGCTCTGACTATTGCCTGCAATTAACAGGGGCATTGCAACATTTTCTTGCGCTGTGAAATCTTGTTGCAAATGATGATACTGATAGATAAATCCAATTTCTTTTAATCTAATCAAATGGCTTTTTTTAAGGTTATCCAATAAATTACCTTCAAAACCAGAAATAGTTACACTGCCTTTGGTTGGTTTATCGAGCAGCCCAGCTATATGAAGTAGAGTCGACTTACCTTTGCCAGAAGAGCCTATGATTGCGAGCATCTGCCCAGCATAAACTTTCATATTTATATCTTCTAGAACTGATATAGTAGATTTGCCTTGTCGATAATCCTTATAAATATTTTTTAATTCTAGGACAACATTACTCATATCGCATTGCCTCTATAGGGTTTAAACTGGAAGCTTTATAAGCTGGATAAATTGTAGCTAAAAAGGAAAGCAAAAATGCCAGTGTAGAAATAAAAATTACATCAGAAATTTCTACCACGGAGGGTAAATTGTATAAGAAGTAGATGGCAGGATCAAAGAGTTTAATTCCTGAGAACCCCTCCAAAAACTGACGAATTGACTCGATATTATATGAGAATAGCAATCCTAGCACTACACCTAAGGCAGTACCAATAATACCAACCAACATACCGTTAAGCATGAATACAGACATGATTTGTAAATTAGATGCACCGATAGTTTTCAATATAGCTATATCTTTTGTTTTGTCTTTTACAAGCATAAAAAGGCTAGAAACAATGTTGAATGCAGCAACAATTATTATTAATGACAATATAACAAACATAGCTACTCTTTCTATTTCAAGAGCATTAAGAAATTGCTGATTTGATTGTATCCAGCTCTGAACGTGAAACTCATTTCCAAAATCTTGTTTAAGTAATGTTGCATATTCTTCAGCTTTTGTAATATTACTGATATTTATCTCTATAGTATTGATATTTTCTCCCATCGAAAAAAATATCTGCGCTGCTTTTATGGGCATCAAAACGACTGCAGCATCATAATCATACATACCACTGCCGAATATTGCCTGTACTACATAAGATTTTGCTCTAGGCATTGAGCCAAAAGCTGTAGATAGCAGATTCGGAGCGATCAATTTCAATTTTGAACCAACCTGTAGTCCAAGATTAAATGCAAGCTCACAGCCAACAGCAATTGCTTCTTCTCCATAATAATTATCAAAACTGCCAGACAGAATGTTCTTAGTAATTTCACCTTTATGTTTTAAGTCAGATAAATCTATGCCTTTAACAATCACACCACTATTAGATTTTTTTGCTAAAGCAAGAGCTTGACCATGAATTAATTTTGTATTTTTAGTGATAAATGGATATTTTTTTAACCTTTGTTCAGTTTCTAAGTAGTTTGGAATAACTTTTACACTATTTGATGTAATAGTAATATCACCATTAAGTCCAACTATATTGCTAGTTAATTCTGCATGAAATCCATTCATAACAGACATAACAACAATTAGCGCTGCAACGCCAATAGTAATACCAATTAGTGAGATAGATGAAATTATTGAAACAAATTTTTCATTCTTCTTAGCACGAAAATATCTTAAAGCTGTAAAGAATACAAAATTATTATACATTCAAATATCTACTAATTTCACCAACTACTTTATCAACAGGAAGCTCATTGCTTTCTCCCGTTTTTCTCAATTTTAGCTCTACAATATTTTGTGCAGCCTTTTTAGGTCCAATAATAACCTGCCAAGGTGATCCTATCAAATCATGAGTCGCAAACTTAGATCCAATATTATCAGAAGTGTCGTCATATAACACGTCTATTTTAGATTGCTTGAAGCTATTATACAAATCCCGAGCAATTTGATTACACATGCTATCTTTAATGTTTAAATTAATTAGGGAAACTTTAAATGGAGCAACTTCTTTAGGCCATATTATTCCTTTTTCATCATGACTAACTTCAATGATTGCTGCAACCAGTCTTGACAAACCAATACCATAAGACCCCATCTGAATTGGTATTAATTTACCATTAGCATCAGATACTAAGGCCTTCATAGCTGATGAGTATTTATCAGAAAAATTGAATATATGTCCTACTTCTATTCCACGTTTTGCAGATAATTCAATATCGTTAGAATAGCACAGATCTGGATCATGCTTCTCTTCAGTTGCTGCGTAAAGAGATTTTAAATAACTTATATCAGAAGCAAGATCTTCACCAATAAGGTCGAATTTCTTGTCATAATATATTAAGCTCTCACCTGTATCTGCTATCACGTGAAACTCATGACTCATACTACCACCAATCTCGCCAGAATCAGCAGCCAAAGGTATAGCATTTAAACCTAAATCACGGAATGTTCTCATATATGCAGAGAACATATTATCATATGTTTTTATTGCGCTGGCATGGTCAAGGTCTAACGAATAAGCATCTTTCATCAAAAATTCTCTGGCGCGCATTAAACCAAATCTTGGCCTAATTTCATCACGGAATTTCCATTGAATTTGGTATAAGGTTTTTGGTAAACTCTTATAAGATTTAATGTGCCCTCGTACTATCTCAGTTAATAGTTCTTCGTTAGTAGGGCTAAATAATAAATCTCTTTCATGCCTGTCCTTAAAACGAAGCATTTCCTTGCCATAAGAGTCAAATCTACCAGATTCTTGCCATAAGGAAGCATCTTGCACGCAAGGCATAAGTAGTTCAATACATCCTGCAGCATTCATGTTAAATCTTACTATATTCTCAATATTCTGTAAAACTTTTAATCCTAGAGGTAACCAGCTATATATTCCTGAAGCAGACTGACGTATCATACCACTACGCAACATTAAAGCATGTGAGGCGATTTGTGCATCAGCTGGCTTTTCTTTTAAAAGTGGTAAAAAATATTTTGATAGTAACATATTAATATAACGCTATTTAAGGAGAATTATTTATCATTTGCCAAAATTGATTTCTCATTTCTGTATCATTCTTAAATTCTCCAATGAAATGTGTCGATTCAAGGTAACTTTCTTCCTTCATAGCACCACGGAAGGTCATACAACTGTGGTTAGCGCAAATCCTAATAGCTACCCCTTTCGGCTTTAAATATTTATCTAAAGACTTAGCTATATCAGTTGTCATACGCTCCTGTATTTGTAATCTTTTGGAAAAAGCGTCAACTAAACGAGCTAATTTGCTAATGCCAAGAATAGATCCATTTGGAAGATATGCAATATCCACCTTACCAGAGAAGGGTAGCATATGATGTTCGCACATTGAAGTAAAACTAATTGCTTTTAGTATAATTATATTATCATAGTCTCTAATCTCATAAAACTTTTTATCCAAAATAGCTCTTATGTCTGCATTATATCCGGAAAAAAGCTCTTTATAGCTTTTTACAACCCTCGCTGGGGTATTTTTTAAGCCTTCACGCTCAGTATCTTCACCAAGGTATTTTAACAGCGTGTTTACAGCATCTTTGGCTTGCTGAATTGTTGGTTTTGTCACTTAACTTACTAGTTTAATAATTATTTAACGAGAATTAGCTTTCTAACACAAATATAGACAAATATCAAGCCACCAGCTATTGCTAGCAGTCCTCCTAGACCAACCATGCCCATATAAATTTTCGCTGACAATACTATTTCTTGTCCTGGAGATTTCCTCATTACCCCATAGCCACCAGCCATGGCAAGGCCTATTATATGAAGCATTTGACCAAAGCTAATTAGATGCATCTGATTTTTTGAAAGATTTTTATATTTTTCCGTTGTTTTTGTCTGCGGGCTAAGTTTCAGATACGAATATATTATTCCAATAACACCCTTTTTATATTTGATATTTTTTTCTATTTGGCTTGAGAAACAAATCAAATAGACAAAACCCATGAAAGCTATACTAATTCCAACAATAGAGCCATGATAATGAGCTGGGATTGTAACATTAGTGCCAGAAATAAATATTCCTACTAATCCGCCAAAACAAAAAATTAAAGAAGAGTATAACAATGCTACGCTAATTACAGGAGTATGATTTTTAACATGCTCAATTGCTTCTACAAATAGTAATAAAATAAAAAATGTTGGAGCTATGCCTGCGGTATAAACCATATGCAATGTAAAAAATTCTTTAAATGAGCCATCAGATACTTCAAAATAAGCATGACCTAGCATTGCAAACAAAGATAATACAAAATTCAGTAATAGAAGCATTTCATACAAGTTACTGTAACTAATTTTTCCATTCTTTAATACTTCAAGAAGTATGAGCAAAACTAGCATAAAAATCTGAGTATACACATATTGCAGCAAATGTCCTCCACTCCAAAACAACATTTCATAATAATAATCTATGTCTAATGGTACAATTTCAGCCATAGCGTCTAGTTCTAAGTAAGATAAGAAAAAACAAACCCAAACCAAAATAAACATAAAAGAGCTAGTAGTTTGAACTACAGATATTAATCTATCCCCATATGAGTCGGAGTTTTTATTTTCAAATACAGCAAGTAATATCGTCTGAAAACTAAAGCACAATAATAAGGAACCAAATAGACTTAAACCTAATACAAAAAGTAAGTTTTCAAGCATGGGAATATAGTTGTTCATTACAGCATCAGAAGAAAAGAGAGGGCTTATTGAGATCAGCATTATAGAGCAAAAACTGGCTATAATATAATAAAAATTATAAGGAGAATGTTGCATTCGAATACTCCAAATGAAACACGTAACAGACATTAACCATACTAAGACAGATAAATTTACATGCACTACCAAAGCTGATTTAAATAACGATTGGTCAGAAAAATATTGACTAATTTGAGGAGTTCTTAAAACGACTAATACTATCGAATATAATCCGGCAATAGCAAGCGAAAACACTCCATTTTTAATCCAGCCAGTCATATGGATAATTTTTTAAATTTAAAAGTTTTTCTATGATACTCACAGATTCCATGATTGGCAATGGCTTTTAGGTGCTCTCTGCTCCCATAACCCTTGTTTTTTTGCCAATTATACTCAGGATAAGAGCAATGTAGATGTGCCATAATCCTATCCCTTGTAACTTTAGCAACAATTGAAGCAGCGGCTATTGTATGGGATTTTGTGTCCCCTTTTACTATGCTCTTGAAGCGTTTATCTGCAAAATGCATATTTCCATCAACTAGTATTATATCAGGAGTGCAATTCAGATTACTTGCAGCAATTCTGCAAGCTTTTATGGTTGCTTGCAATATATTAATCTGGTCAATTTCATTTGCTTCAACAATACCTACGCCATACTGATACCTGGTGATAATTTCTTCATATAAAACATCACGTTTTTGTTCAGAAAGCTTTTTAGAGTCATTAATACCTTCTATTATATTATCAGAATTTGCTATTACTGCAGCTGCAACAACTGGTCCAGATAAAGGACCTCTGCCAGCTTCATCTATTCCTGCTAGTATTTTCTTTTGGTAATTCAGATCAATATTGAGGTCCATCTTACTTATCCTCTCATCATTTGAACGCATGCAAGCGCGCAAGTACTAGCTGTTTCTGTCCTAAGAACAGAAGACCCAAGGCTAACACTGCGCACATTTTTATTTGATTTAATCAACTCTTTCTCTTCTTCTGTAAAACCTCCTTCTGGTCCTATTAATACACATATTTTGTCAGCAAATTCTGTTATTTTTTTTATCTTGTTAGGTTCATTTTCGCTTTCATTAGCAAAAATAATTTGTTCAATATCTTCCTTCATAAGCTCTGTTAGAGTGAGGATAGGTGATAGTTCAGTTATTTTAAACCTTTCTGATTGCTGAATGGATTGAAGAATAATCTTTTGAATTTTCTCTCTTGCTATAGATTTAAATTGAGTACGAGATGAGATTACAGGAATTATTTTGGTAACACCTATCTGAATAGCTGACCTTATAGCTTCTGAGAAACGTTCTGGTTTAATAATACAAATAGCTAAAATAAGAGGTGGATTAAAGTATAGATTCCGTATTTTGCGATCTAGTTTGATTAACATCGCTGACTTATCTATCGATATTATTTTAGCCAAAAATTCACCGTCTTGAGCGTTAAAAATTCTAATAAGTTGTTCACTTTTTAGACGCATTACCTGCTTTAAGTAGTGTAGTAATTTATCTTGAATCGATATTTTCTTATCTTGACTCAGAGATTCGTCGATATAAACTCGCGGCAAATGAGAGAATTTCATAATTTTTTAGAGCAAGCAGGCTGGGTTATTGTAGAATTTATACTACTAACCCAATAAAAAAATACAAGCTAAAAATAGAAACATTCAAGAAATGAAGTCAGGAGAAATAAATTTAAAAAGCTTTGTTAGTCTTCGTTATTTTCTGTCTGTTCATTAGAATTGCTTTCATCACCTTCATATTCTTCATCTCTATCTTCTATTTCATTCTCTTCATCAGATGCTTCTAAATCTGCCTCATCCATCTCTCTTTTTTCCTCTTCGGTTCCAAGCGCATAAACACATAGATCCTCGAGTGGTACATTGTTTTTATCAGCTAGATCTTTCAATTTTGTTACTGCATCCATAATCTCAGGAGGGATGTTACCGCCTCTTTCCTTATTAAGCCAATCAGATTGAAAATGCAAAGGATGGTGTTTGCCTTCTGGCTTTCCTATATATACGTCAAACGGAGACATTTGCCCGCCAAAATCACAGTTAATTGAAAATTTTCTTGTCACAATAATTATTCTATAACATTTAACTAGTTAATTATATAGTAATCAGGGGACTAAATAGAAGAAATTCTAGGCTAAAATTCTACGAAATGTCTTTAATTTTTTCAAATAATGGCAAATTTGATGCATTTATTCCACCAGGTTTAGCAAGAACCTTACCGCCTGCTTCTTCAATAAATAATTTTATGCCATCTTCTATCATCGCTCTGTTGCGTATGAATATTGCATCTATCTTACCTGATATTAGCTGAAATAATGAATATGTAGATGAGCCATAGAATCTAAATCTAGAAAATTGTTTGGTCAATGAGAGAAAGTTATTATCTAATGCTATAACAGCCTCTTTTATGTCTTTGGTACTGGAAGTCTTAAGCTTAAATGCTCCAGCAATATTTGAGCTATATCTTTCTAAAAACACACCGCAATTTTTTTCTGCTCTTATAAGTTCTCCCAGAACAGGAAAGTTAATAAGAGATTTTTCAGCACAAATTTGATTTTCCTTCTTTTTTACAACGGTGATCATTATTCCAAAAAGTGCGGTAGAACGTGAAAAATTTACAAATCCATCTAGAGGCTCCACTAATACAGCCTTTTTATCTGGCTCAATCTGCTTTATGTCTTTTTCTTCAAAAATAACATATTTAAAATATTTTTCTAAATGCCGAGTCAATGTAATGACTGCTTTATGAACCGACTTATTGCTAAAATTTGCTATAGTATTACTATTATTTGAGTTCTGCAGACGTTCAAGTTCGTAATAATCTCTCAGTAAAAACCTAGATGCTTTACGTGCGGCTTCTGCAATAAGCGCTATATCACCTTCCATTTATTTTGCCCTTTCAACAAAAGTTAAATCATCTGTTTTTACAACAATTTTTTCTCCGTTAACCAAATAAGGAGGAACCATAACCTTCAGCCCATTAACCAAAATTGCAGGTTTATAAGATGAAGTTACAGTTGCACCCTTGATCACAGGATCAGTTTGCTTTACTTCTACAACCATATTTGTAGGCAGGGATATGCTAAGTGGTGTTTCATTATGAAATGAGACTTCAACTTCCAGCCCATCAGTTAAAAAAGCCATTTTTTTGCCTAGCATGGTTGATGGAACATTAATTTGTTCAAAAGACTCTTGGTCCATCAATACAATATTTTCCCCTTCCATGTATAGATATTGCATTTTTCTATTTTCTAAAAATGCTTTTTCAACATAGTCCGTAGAGCTGAATCTTTGGTTTAGTTTATTACCACTACGCAAGTTTTTCATTTCAAGCTGAACGTAAGCTCCTCCTTTACCAGGTTTAGTGTGATCAGGGTTTTTGACCACCACCCATAGATGTCCGTTAAGTTCTAATACATTGCCATTCTTAATTTCATTTGCTGATATTTTCATGAGTTTCTATATTTTCGTGTGTTTTAAATTAAATGAAGTCAGCAAAGGAGCTGACAAAAAAATAGAGGAAAAAGTACCAACCAGAATTCCAAAAAACACTAATACACTAAAACTTCGTATCGCTTCTCCTCCTAAAATAATCAAAGACAAGTTAGCTAGCAGTGTTGTCAGTGCAGTAATTGTAGTTCTAGAGAGGGTTTCATTGACACTTAGGTTAATTATTTCATCAATGGGCCTTATACTATATTTGCGTAAATTATCTCTGATTCTATCATATATTACAACTGAGTTGTTCACAGAATATCCTATAATTGTTAATATAGCTGCAACAGTGCTTAAATTGAAATCATATCTAGCAACACTCATTAAGCCAAGACCTAGAATCACATCGTGCAGTAAAGCAATAATAACACCAAAGCTAAATTGCCACTCAAACCTTATCCAAACATAAATCATAATAGAAAGAAATGAAAGTATCATCGCATTTAAGCCAAGCTTAATCATTTGACTTCCAACCTGAGGGCCAACAAAATCAACCTTTCTATAATCTATTTCATAATCAAATGACCTTCCCAAAGCTCCCTTTATCAAATCAATATACTGCATTAAATTATCTTCACTGCTAACTCCAACTTTGATAGATAAATCATTTTTTTGACCAAAATTCTGGATTACAACTTCTCCTATTTCGAGATCACCTAAAACTTCACGCATTTTTGCGATATCAGGCCTAACATCGGTACGAATTTCAATGTTAATTCCGCCCGCAAAGTCTATACCATAATTAAATTGTTTGACCAAAATGGTAAGCAAACTGGCTATCACCAAAAAAGAAGATATAAAATAGCAAAAAGATTTAAAACCCATGAAATTAAAATTTGTTCTTTTTGGAATAAGTCTCAATGGAAATATTGACATTTATTTATAAAATAATTTTCAAGTTAGTTTTGTTGCATTCTATATCACATGGAAAGCTAAATCTAGCAAAATTATAAGAAATTTGGCACTGATAAACAACAATCGATAATAATTACAGAAAATAACTGCCTCTCTCAACAAAAAACATATCTTTACTTTTTAAAACGTAGATAAAAAGTACAATTTAATTGCCATGTATTGATACTATACCCACAACATTGCTACTCATTATATATTATACTAGATTTGTAGTAATTAATAATATGTAGCCATATTATTTTTATTATACCAGCTGTAGGAAGAGCAAAAAATATCCCTATCAATCCAAATAAATTTGCTGATATGAGTATTGCAAAAACTATCCATACTGGATGCAAACCTATATGTTTACCTATAATTCTGGGTGTAAGAAAATATCCTTCTACTATGTGAGAAAATATAAATAAAATGGTAACATAAGTTACCTCCGTTCCCAGACCAAATGCAACGTAACAACAAAATACCACTGCAATGTAAGAAATAATTGCTCCAATAAATGGTATCAGCACCAAAAAACCTGAAAATAGACCGAGCAATAAAGCGAAATCTACACCTATTAAAGTTAATCCAACGATGTAGTAAATTGATAATATTAAACAAATGGTCAACTGGCCTCTTATGTATGCAGATAAAAGTTGATTAATAGAAGTTGCAAGATCCCTTGCCTTACTTTTTTTTGTAAGAGGCAATACTGACTCTAAAGAAAGGATCATTTTATTCCAGTCTCTTAAAAAATAATATAAAATAAAGGGCACTAATACACAAAGAGTAAAGAAATTTATTGTAGCTAATGTATATTGCCAAACATGATTGAAGAAAGAAGAAAATATCGTGAGTGCTTTATCCAAAGTATTTTGAAGGTATTCAGATATCTTTTCGGCTATTGTTGGATCAATATGTTCCAGTTTTGATGAAACAATTAAAATAAATTGGTTAAAATTTGCTTTATATTGCGGTATTTTTGTAATCAATAATGATATTTGATGATATATAATAGGAGTAATTAGCGTGACTAATGTCGAAAACAATCCGAGAAATATCATGAAAATGGCAGCTACCGATCTGCTGCGTGAAATCTCAAATTTCTGACAACAAAAGTCGACAACAGGGTGCATCATGTATGCTAATATAAACGCAATAGCAAAAGGTAATATTACATCTGAAACGAGATATACCACAACAGATACAACTGACAATATAAAAGACCAACTGAGCAATCTAATAGCTTTTTCATTCATGCACAGCACCTAATATTAAATAAACATTTAAAGATATAATATCTTCATCAGCATCAAATCATTCCGTTTTTATATTATCCTGCTTTCTCTCAAGGTATGACGGAACTTCTAAAGAGTTTTCAGGAGTTTTATTACTATAGTAACTACAGGATGCTAATACAACTAAAGGTAACAAAAGAGCAAGCGATTTTTTCATATCTATAAATCCGTGTGTATTTTTATTAGAACATAATCTAAATCCTACTACCCATCAAGCAATATCTAATTATCAGCTTACTATATTAGTGAAGTGAGGTACAAAAGAATCCTTCTTGATACCTAAGAAATTCAAAGCATTAGACCAACTATTTTCATGATTATCATTAAATATTAACTCATAGTCAGGATCGGAAACTATCCATAAATTATTATTGACTTCCTCTTCCAATTGACCTTTTTTCCAGGCCGTATAACCGACAATAAGCATGATATTTTTTGGCCCAGAATTATTCATGACATCCTTTATAATTTCTAAATTAGAGCTAATGCATAACTTGTTAAAATTGTCACTAATTAATACTTTCTTATTATAATCATTTGAATGCAGGAAAAATCCGTGCTTTACATCTAAAGGCCCTCCTATGTGAACATCTATATTCTTTTGAGTAGTATTTTGATTTATGTCATACTCCTGAAAAATATCTTGTGCAGGCAAATTGTATATTTCATTATTTAAGGCAAAACCTATAGCTCCATCAACTGAATGGTGCATTATGTAAACTAATGATTTGTTATACTCTGACTCTTCCGTAACGGATGGTGCAGCTACGAGCACTTTACCCGTCAAATTATCAAATTCTTTCATAGATTTCATATATTTATTAAATCGATCCTTGTTCTATTATATAGGCATAAAAAGAATATACATAGAAAAAAATAAATTTGATATTACACCTTATAAGCTTGAGCAGCAAATATTATTGAGCAGATATTTCGTATTAAAGATTGCAAAGTACTCATATTATTTGTAGTATGCAGCTATATTAATTACATACCTTATGACTAACAATACTAACAAGCTGGAAATGCCTCAAAATGCTACGTTTCTGACTATGAAAGAGCGTAAATTCTATAATTCATGGCGTCTTAGGATTTTACTATCCATTATAGTTGGTTATGGTGCATATTATTTATGTAGACAAAACTTTGCAATGGTAATGCCTGCTTTTATGGAAGAGTTTAACTATACAAAAACTCAGATAGGATTAGTTTTATCATGTGCATCAATTGTTTATGGAATCGGCAAATTTGTGAATGGATATGTTAGTGATAAATCAAACGCTCGCTATTTTATGCCTTTGGGGTTGTTTGCATCCGCAATTGTTAGCTTTTTTATTGGTTTTGTAGATGGTATTTACATGTTAGGAGCTCTTTGGATTGTAAATAACTGGTTTCAGTCAATGGGATGGCCACCAGCAGCAAGGATTTTAACACACTGGTTTGCACCTTCAGAACTAGGAACAAAATGGGCTCTTGGTGCTGCTTCTCATCAAATCGGCGGTGCTATAACTTTAATATTATCTGGTTATATAGTTGCTAAATACGGCTGGCGTTGGGGTTTTATAGTTCCATCTATTATTTCCATGTGTATTGCAATTATATTATTTGATATGCTTAGAGAATCCCCAAAAGTTTTAGGCTTGCCAGCTGTGGAATTATACAAATCACAAGATAATTCTTATGATGGATTAGAAGAAGATACACTACCAACAACGGAAATATTCCGAAAAGTTTTTTTAAATAAAAATATGTGGCTAATTTGTTTAGCGAATATCTGTGTGTACATAGTTAGGGTTGGAATTATTTTTTGGGGCCCATTATTTTTGAGTGAATTTAAAGGGGTTGCAATCCAAAAAGCTGGTTGGCAAATTGCAGCTTATGAAGCTGCGGGTTTGCTAGGGGGGGTAGCAGCAGGTTATATTTCTGATGTTTTTTACAAAGGACAAAGAGGCATTGTTGGCAGTATATTTATGATTGCATTAATAGGCTTATTATTTGCATTTTGGCAAATCCCTGCTGGGCATAATACTATCAGTACATTTATACTAGTTTTAGCAGGTTTTTTTGTATATGGACCACAAGTTCTAATAGGAGTTGCGTCCGCTGATTTTGCATCTAAAAAAGCGATAGGAACTGCAAATGGCTTGGCTGGTACTATGGGATATGTTGGAGCAGCAATTTCTGGCATAGGAGTTGGATTATTAATAGATAGCTATGGATGGCCTAGTGCATTTATATTTTTTATGGTGTCATCTTTTATAGGTAGCGTATTGTTTTTTCTGACTTATCAACGCTCAAAAATATAGCATATTACTTTCTCTGTATCTTTGTAATTTACTATGGCACCAACAATTAACCCTAACCTCTATACAAATCTTCCACCCCCTTATGTCAACTGAACCTAGCTGATAAGGCACTGACGATTCATTATAACTTGCTGCTTTACTAAGAATTATCTATTATAGTTCTAGATTATTATATTTATAAAATTATGAAAACAGAATTACCAAAAAACTCTCAGCACATTAAGAATAAGCTTGGCTTAATCAAAAGTAAAATTTTAGCTGTAGGCGAAGGTAAAATTGACAAAATTATTTTGTTTGGCAGCTACGGGCGAGGTGATTGGGTTAAGGATGTGTATATGGAAGGTCACATTACTTACAGCTATGAAAGTGACCTTGATATTTTGATTATTCTGAAAAAAGGGAAATACTCGTTTACACAGGCAATTAATATGCGGCGTAAAATAATCAAAAAACTGNGAAGAGCAAAAGCTAAATTATAACCCACCTATCAGTATTATTATTGAGTCAATAAGTACTGTAAATAAACAGCTTCGAATAGGTCAATATTTTTTCTCAGACATAAAAAAAGAAGGCATTTTACTATATGATGGCGGCAATCATGAATTATCAGAACCTGCTGAATTAAATAAAGACGAAGTTAGGGAAATTGCACAAGATGATTATAATTATTGGTATAAAAGAGGAACTGAGTTTTTTGATGTACATTTTTATGTTTTTGAAAGAAAACAACCTGCTATCGCTGCATTTTTATTGCATCAATCAACAGAAAGTTTTTATAATGCAATCTTATTAGTATTTACTGGTTACAAACCAAAAACACATGATATTGAAACATTGAAAGGTATGGTAAGTAGCTATCACGAAGATTTATTGAAAATCTTCCACTCTGATACGCCAGAGCAGACAAGGTGCTTTGAATTATTGAGGGATGCATATGTTGAAGCACGTTATAATAAAAACTACAAAATTACTGAAGAGCAATTAAACTATTTAACTGCAAGAGTAGAAAAACTAAAAAATATCACAGAAAGAATTTGCTTAGCAAAAATAGAGAGTTATAGATAGCCCTCAAGGTGCCCACCGTACTCGATTTTTCGTCTGTAACGCTTGCCTCTTTTTTAAATAACGATATTGATTACTTACTATAACATCAGTTCCTGAAACTGTACACCAGAATTTAATCGTCCCCGCTCATCAATAACTTAAATCTACATCAATACAGAATGCTATTCTTCTGGTAATAGTATATCTCTTTTACCTGCATGATTCGGTGAAGACAAAACACCTTTCCTTTCCATTTCCTCTACTAAATTAGCTGATTTATTATATCCAATTCTTAGGCTCCTTTGTATATAGCTAATAGAGCATTTGCGCTGCGTTTTAACTATATTTAGTGCTTTACCATATAAGTCATCTTGTTGTGAGGAGTCTTCGATACTTGTTTCTTCATCATCAGAAGATTCGGTTATAGCTGACACATATTCTGGATTACCTGTAGTTTTAAGAAAATTTGTAACTTTTTCTACTTCACTATCGTCTACAAATGGACCGTGTACTCTAAGTATTCTAGAGCTGTTGCCCATATAGAGCATATCACCCATACCTAGTAGTTGTTCCGAACCTTGTTCCCCAATAATAGTGCGGCTGTCAATTTTAGATGTTACTTTAAAGCTTATTCTGCTAGGAAAATTAGCTTTAATAACACCTGTAATGACATCTACAGAAGGTCTTTGTGTAGCCATGATAATATGTATGCCAGCAGCTCTCGCCATTTGAGCTAACCTTTGTACAGAGGTTTCAATATCTTTACCAGCTACAAGCATCAGGTCTGCCATTTCATCAACAATTACTACAATAAAAGGCATTTTTGTTGTATCAATTGGTACAGTTTCAAAAACAGGGTCCCCAGTTTCTGGATCAAATCCTGTTTGTATTTTTCGCTCTAAGGTTTGACCCCTACTTATTGCATCTCGTATTTTTGTATTATAATTTGTAATATTACGAACGCCCAGATGGGACATAAGCCTGTACCTATTTTCCATTTCTTTTACTGCCCATTTTAAAGCTACAACCGCTTTTGAGGGTTCGGTTACAACGGGAGTCATTAAATGTGGTATGTTATCGTAAGCAGATAATTCTAGCATTTTTGGATCAATCATTATCATCTTACAGTCTTGTGGTGTATATCGGTATAGTAATGACATAATCATTGCATTAATTGCGACAGACTTACCAGACCCAGTAGTACCAGCAACAAGCAGGTGAGGCATTTTAGCTAAGTCTGCTACCATAGGCGTGCCACTTAAATCTTTCCCTAATATTATTGGAAGAGATATATTTGAGTTTTGGAATTCTTGGGTTTCAATTAATTCACGCAGGCGAAAAAACATTCTTTGTTTATTTGGCAGCTCAATACCAAGTGCATTCCTACCAGGTATGACAGCAATCCGAGTTGAAACAGCAGATAAGGAGCGAGCTATATCATCAGCTAATGATATAACACGAGAAGATTTTGTGCCTGCAGCAGGCTCAAATTCATACATAGTAACAACTGGCCCCTCCCTAGCGCTAAGAATATTTCCCTTTATTCCAAAGTCAGATAGAACGGCTAATAGTTGCTCAGATTTTTCGCCAAGCTCTTCTTGGGATTGAGGTTTGACTGTTGTATTTTTATCTAAAGACAGCAAATCAATTCCTGGAAGAGGTTTAGATATAGAAGGTGATTTTGTATTGTTTGTATTATATTTTCTTATCTTTTTGTGTTGTGTTGTTTTGATATCTAAAGAATTATCTTGAGTATCAAAACTTTCTTCTGTGTCGAAAAAATTATTATGATTATCAAAGAAACAAATTCTATTTTTAATATTCAATTTACCAACTAATGAAGAAATTGCTTTCAGTATTTTTAACACAAAATATAAATATATTCTTCCGCTTATACCAAGTGCGGCATGTAGAGTTATTAGAGAAGTCAATAGCAGTACAGTTGATACGTAATGGAGATAAGGAACGAGGTAGATGTTATTCATAATAAAGTACAATACTCCAGATCCTACTACCCCTCCTTCTAGATTGCTTATTTCATATAGACTTAAAGAGCAAGAGATGCTTATTATGGCAATAAACATCATAAAAATATGGAAGTATTTATGTTTCAGTTTACCATTTTTAAAAAGATAATATGACCAAAAACAAAAACATAAAGGAATTATAAAGGATGAAAAACCGATTAGTTGATACATTAAATCTGCGATGTACGATCCGGGGTAGGATAAAATATTCTCAGGTAAATTATCAGTGACAAGATTAAAAGAGGGATCAGTAGATTTATATGTTATCAGAAGCCCAGTTGTAAAAAAAGCTATAAGTAGTAGTATTGTAGCCCTGAACTTATTATTGTTTAAAACACGGACCAAGTATTGCATATAGATACATCGCTAACTATTTAAAATTTTATTATATTTGTGGATTAAGAGTTGATCAAGAGAATAGGGGGCTAAACATTAAATGAACTACCACAACCACATTTTGCTTTTTCATTTGGATTAGTAAATGTAAATCCAGATTTGAATTCTTCTTCTATGTAGTCCATTTCTGTACCAAGGAGATACATCAGTGCTTTGGGATCTATAAAAATTGTTAGTCCTTTATATTCTATTACTTCATCAAACTGATTCTTCTGATCAGCGTATTCAACATAATACTTTAAACCAGAGCAACCACCAGACTTGACTCCGATTCTGATGCCTGCAGCTGGTTTTTCCCTTTGTTTCAAAAGCAATTGAATTTGATTCACTGCTGCATCAGTTAATGACATTACAGCTTTTTGGGGCATTATTTTTTGTCTTTATAATTGGTAATAGCAGCTCTAATAGCGTCCTCAGCCAACATTGAACAGTGTAGTTTTACAGGAGGTAGTGATAAATGTTGTGCTATTTCAGTATTCTTAATTTCCATAGCTTCTTCAACTTTCTTGCCTTTTACCCATTCACTGACTAATGAGCTGGAAGCAATAGCCGAACCACAACCAAATGCCTTAAATTTTGCATCAGTTATAATTCCATCATCACTGACCTTGATTTGTAACTTTAATACATCACCACATGCCGGAGCGCCAACTAAACCTGTCCCCACAGACTTGTCGCTTTTATCAAAACTACCAACGTTTCGTGGATTTTCATAGTGATCTATAACTTCTTTGCTGTATGCCATAATAATTACCTTTAATTTTATTTTATTAGTGAGTTGACCATTTGATTTCTTCAAGCTTTATACCTTCTTGAACCATTTCCCATAGAGGACTTAAAGCACGCAACTTATTAATTTTTGATAATACCAACTGCGCTGCATATTCTACTTCTTCTGTAGTAGTAAAACGACCAAAACCAAATCTAATTGATGTATGCGCCATTGCATCATCAACTCCTAGAGCTCTAAGAACATAAGAAGGTTCCAAAGATGACGAAGTGCATGCTGAACCTGAAGACACAGCTAAATCTTTGATGGATAAAATCATTGACTCACCCTCTATATAAGAAAAGCTTAAATTAGCATTCCCTTTATATCTTTGATCTCTATCCCCGTTTAAAAATATATCTTTTGCATTTGATTGTATTGTATCAACAAAATTGTTGAAAAGTTTTTCTACATGCTCTTGATCTTTTTTCATTTCCTGGCTTGCAAGTTCCGCTGCCTTACCAAGACCAACTACAAGTGGTGTTGCTAGTGTGCCAGAACGAAACCCTCTTTCTTGTCCCCCACCATTGATAATTGGCAGTAAGCGCACTCTTGGTTTTCTTCTAATAAATATAGCTCCAATTCCTTTAGGTCCATATATTTTATGCCCTGATATGCTTGCAACATCAATATTGTATTTTTGTACATCTATTTCTATTTTGCCAAAAGCTTGGGCTATATCTGAATGGAAAAAAGCGCCTCTTTCTCTACAAATTTTTCCTATTTCTTCCAAAGGTTGTATTACGCCGATTTCATTGTTAACAGCCATTATAGATACTACAAGAGTGTTCTCCGACACGTGTTGTTTTAATAAGTCGAGATCTACAATGCCATTACTTTCCACAGGTAAATATGTTACTTTGAAACCTTTTTGTTCTAAATGACGGCATGTGTCCAGCACGCATTTATGCTCTGTTTTCAAAGTAACGATGTGATTTCTTTTGCTTCCGTAAAAGTCTGCCAATCCTTTTAGAGCAAGATTATTTGATTCGGTAGCACCAGAAGTAAATATAATTTCTTTAGAAGTGGCTCCAATTAAGCCTGCCACTTGTTTTCTTGCAAGTTCACAGGCTTCTTCAGCTTCCCACGCATAAGAATGGCTACGAGAATGCGGGTTGCCAAATTTTTCACCAAAATATGGAATCATCGATTCTACAACCCTTGGATCGGTTTGTGTAGTAGCCTGATTATCAAGATAAATTGGCATTTTTTTTCCAGAATTGATAAGATTTTGCCTTAATTGTTCTAAATGATCCATAAAATACTAACTCTCTTTATTTATTTTTTTGTATATTTCTAAAAATTTTTCTACGTCTTGCTTACTGTTGCTCATTCCTAGAGAGATCCTAATTGCATAATTAAGGTCTTCCTTTTTATATTTCATTGCTGATAATACATGAGATTCCCCTACCTTTCCAGAGGAACACGCCGAACCGGAGCTTACGCATATATCGTTCATGTCGAGCGCAATGATTTGAAGTTGAGCAGGTAGCTTCTTGTTAATGAACAAACATGTATTAGGCAATCGAGGTTTATTTTTTCCTACGATATGAATATCATCAAAGTTAGTTATTAGTTGATTTTCAAGAAAACTGCGCAAACTTATTAAATGATTTTCTCTTTTTTTGAGTTCAGCCAAGGTTAGGTCAGAAGCTACTCCTAAAGCGACAATGCCCATTAAGTTTTCTGTTCCGGAACGGAGATTTTTTTCTTGGCCACCACCAATGATGAGAGGTCTCATATCGAAAGAAGATTTGTATATTAATGCCCCACTGCCAACAATGCCACCAAATTTATGTGCAGAGATTGTTAAAAAATCTACATCTAAATCGAGTATGTTTACAGGTATTTTGCCAATTGCTTGTACAGCATCAGTATGAATGCTAGCTTGGTATTTATGACAAATATCTGATATCTGTTTTATAGGTTGAATAATACCTGTTTCATTATTTGCTAGCATTACAGAAACAAGTTTCTTTCTAGAAGATGAATTGGAAAGCAAGAATTCTAAGTGATCGAAGTTTATTATTCCGTTTTCATCTACATTTATTAATTTCACATTGGAATATTTTTTACTAAAATCATAAACGGAATGATGTTCGATTGCAGAAACATAAATTTCATGTTCAATAAAGTTATTTATGACCATGTTATTAGCTTCAGTTCCAGAAGAAGTAAAAACAATGTTATAATTTTTTGTTGATTTGTTAAAGCCAAGCAATTTAGCTAATGCGCTTCTAGCATGCTCTACCATAGATTTTCCACTTCTACCATATTTATGAATAGAAGAAGGATTTAGTGGTTTGTCTAAGGCGCAGCCAATATTCTCCTTGACTTTTAGGTGTACGTCTGTTGTTGAGTTATGATCTAAATATATTGTCATACAGTAAGTCGTCCTTCTACGATATCTTCAATAGAAATAGTAGAAAAATATTTGCGAATCGAAAGGCTGAAACCTTTCCATACACTGTGTGTTTTGCAATGAACGCCATTTTTGCGGCAGTTCTTATCAACAGAGCACCTAGTCATTTTGAGATTCTCACCCATCGCATCTATTATATTTTCTACAGTAATTTCTTTTGAATCAATGGATAGTTTGTAACCCCCTCCTGGACCCTTAGTGGCTGAAACTATATTTGCTTTTTTTAGTTTAAGAAAAATTTGTTCTAAATAACTTAAAGATATACCCTGTTTTTTTGATATTGTTGCAAGCGTGGTAGGTAGGTTATTTTTATTAGAAGCCACCTCAACTATTGCAATAACAGCATATTTACTCTTTGTAGTTAAAATCATTTTATATACCTTAAATATAGGTTCTCTCATTTGTAAGTTATCTTAACCAACTAAAATAGTCAAGTATTTATTCTGTTAACAGTTTCTAAAATTGGAAGGGTTTTATCAAAAGCTATGATAATTTTTCTAAATCAGGAGTTTTAATTTCTTCGGCTTCTAGCTCTATTAAATCAGACTTAGATGTAAATAATTGTAAACGTTTTAAAGATTCTTGGCTTTTTTTAAGAGAGCTATCTATCCCCATACTATCTAATTTTTTGGCTTTGGTAAGGAAGTTTTTGTTGAAAGATGCAGCAAACTTGTCGTAATGATTTACAGTGCTGGAAATACTGTTACCTAATTTCATTGCATGATCAGCCATTGATCCAACAGAAGAAATAAGCTTTTGAACTTCATCGATAATTTTAATGTTATTATCGTTAACTTGTTTCTCAGATATCTGAAACTTTGCAAAGGATAACATATTCATTATTCCAGAAGGGCCAACAGGAAATATGTTTAAGTTCCAGGCCTTATTTAAAAAATTCTTATCGGATTCAACTATTTTTTCCACCGCTTGTTCAGATGGTAAAAACATTAAAGTGATAGTGCTGACTTTGGTATTGTTTTTATCTTTTATGTATTTTTTGACAGAATCGGAGTAGTTTTTAGCTGCAAGCGACTTAAGGTGGGTATTCATAGATTTAGATAGATAAGAATTATCGCTATTTGGGTCCATTAAGAATTTTGAGGCTTTTGAATCTATAATCATCAGGCGTTCGTTAGGCAAAAAAACTACAGCATCTGGTCTTAATATGGAACTTTCGGATTCATTATTTACACTGTATTGTAGACGAAAATCTATGTTATTTCTTAACCCGGAGGACTTTAATATATTTTCAAGAGTAATTTCAGCTAAGGCTCCTGCTCCCGAAGGTGAAAGCAGTGAGTTTTTAATAATATCTACCGTATCCTTAGATCCAACAATATCTTTATTTAAGGCGCTTACTATATTAGATATTCTTTCAAATTCTGAATTAAATTTAGATATGGTTTGCTCAATATTTTTTTCGGATAATTTACGGGTCTCATGATTTTCTCTCTTGTGAAGTTCAATCAATTGATTCGATAACTTATTCCCTAAGTCAAAAAGTGCTGCTTTGGTTGCTTCTTTTGACTCTTCCTTTAATTTTTGAGATTCATTAAGCAGTCTATCTTGGCAGCGATTTTTCTCAGCTAATTTTTCAAGGTTACGAATTAATTCTATTTTTTCCTTAGAGATTACCTCGTGTTGGTTTGTAATATCACTAAGTTCTTGTAGGTATATCTCTTCTTTTATTTTTCTTTTAGCCCTATCAATTATTAAAAAAATAATTAACACTAATGAAAAGAGGATATAAGCTGTAGCAAGATAATATAGCATAAGGTTATTTTACCCCAATAGCAGCTAAAAAGTCTCTTAACTCTTGACGTGCGGCAACGTGGGATAAGCTAAATGATCTGTCAAACCCTGTCTGGTTTAGGTCTAACAAAGTAAGGCCTGATAAAAATAATTCTCGGAATATAACTCTTTCACTAAAGCCAGGTGCAATTTTAAATGATATACGTTTTGCAAGCTTTTGCACTGCATCAGACACATTACGTTTATTCAGAGCATCAATGTTACTTAAACGATTTCTCATAATAAACCACTCTATTGAACCACCATCTCTTGCTGCTCTTTCCATTTTTTGTTCCCATATCATTTGGCTATATATCGAAGGTGTTGACATATCAAGTTTGTCATGCGTAATTTTTGCTATCACATCCAAGTCAATAAAGCTATCATTGATTGGAGTGATAATAGTATCAGCATGAGAATGCGCTAGGCGAGAATAATTAGAGTAACTACCGGGTGTGTCAATAACCACTGCATCGCAGGAATTTTTTATCTGATCAAAAATTTTACAAAAATTATCTTTTTCTGATTTGTTTTTTTCAGATAAATTTTGATAATCAGATTCTTGTAAGACAAAATGCTGCGGTAGTAGGACGGGGCTTTGAGTGTTTTGATTATTATATTTAATTCTATTATTGATATAACTAGTAAGAGATTGCTGCCTTGAATCCGCATCCATGCTTACAACATTTTTGCCATTTGCAAGTAAGCCTGCAATCAGATGCATAGAGCAGGTTGTTTTCCCTGCTCCACCTTTCTCATTACCAATAACAAATACATGAGCTTTATTTAGGCTCATAATAGTCCTGAACAAATTGGTTCAACAAGCGGACGCCGAATCCAACTCCACCTTTTGGGCAAATCATATTTTTTCCCGTAGATTCCCACGCAACGCCTGCAATATCAAGATGAGCCCATTTTATGCCATCATCTATAAAACGTTGAATAAAATGTGCTGCAGTCGAGCTGCCTGCTGCTCCACCACGACCAACAGTACTTATGTTTGCTACATCCGCAACAGATGATTTTAGCATATCGTCATAATCTTTATGTAGCGGCATCCTCCATAATTTTTCATTTGAAGCTATCGAAGAATTAAGAAGTTTTTCTGATAAATCTTCATCATTACAAAATAATCCACCATAAGTACTTGCCAGGGATATAACTATTGCACCAGTGAGTGTGGCAAGATCTATCACGCACTCAGGGTTATAATTTTTCTGCAGATATGTCACGCAGTCACATAAAACCAGTCTGCCTTCGGCATCAGTATTTAATACTTCTACGGTTTTACCAGACATTGTTTTAACAACATCTCCTGGTCTTTGAGCGTTGCTTCCTGGCATATTTTCAACTAAGCCAACAACTCCAACAGCGTTTACCTTTGCAACGCGCATAGCAAGTGCTTTCATAAGACCTACAACTGCAGCTGAACCACCCATGTCATATTTCATAGCATCCATATTCAAAGCAGGTTTTAGTGAAATACCACCAGTATCAAATGTTACACCTTTCCCAACAAAACATAGAGGTTTATCCTCACTATTATCAGATCCTTTATACGACATTACTACCATTTTAGATTCGCGCGCAGAACCCTGTCCAACACCAAGTAAAGCGCCCATGCCAAGAGTTTGCATCTCGCGTTCTCCCAGCACTTCAACATCTATTTCAAGAGACTCAAATTCTTTGACAATAGATTCAGCATAAGTTTCTGGATATAATACGTTTGGAACTTCGCTGACAAGATCTCTGGCGTAGAAAACACCCGAAGCGATAGCCTTTTTCTTTTCAAATAGCTTGCGAGCTTGGTCGCTAAAATTGCCTGATATTAAAATCTTATTTATTGTGATGTTGTCTTCTTCTTTTTTAGTTTGATATTTGTCAAACTTATATGAGGCAAGGATGGCTCCACTGCCTACTAAAGCAGCAACTTCATCCTGGTTGAATTTACCTATAGAATTTGGTGTAATTATAGCAATGCCTTCTGATTTCAAGCTGCTCACTGCTGAATATATTTTACCACCCAATTCTTCAATTTGATATTCTAGTATATTTGAGTCATCTCCGCTGCTAATAACTATAATTTTTTTAGGATCAGAGTTTTGATCTAGTACATCAAATGAAGTCACCTCAGCAAATTTTCCTTTAAATTTTGAGAAGCTTTTAATGGAGCGTGTAATAACATTATTAAATCTTTGGTCAACATCTAATATTGTCTGATCAAATTTTAACTGATCATTGACAAACATCACAATAACATCATTTAAATACACATCGCTAGCGTCAAAAGAAATATCTAACATGTTAAATCCTCGTAATAAATTTATTTCCTAATATAATATACAGGGTAATCCCAGAGCAATTAGTTTGCAAGCGATTAATTATTGCTATTATAAAATAATAGTGCAATTTTATTAAACTAACAAAGAATGACAAGAAGATAATGAATCAGACAGAACTCTACAGTTTAATTTTTACGGATACCTTTGTTGCGAATCTTGCTTTTTGCTTTACTAATGAAATTGCAGTTGGAACAATTAAAGTTTTTAATAATTATAATTTAGTTTTAGTTATTTTACTTGCAAGTTTTGCTTCTATTTTAGCTTATGCTGTCAATTACATTTTTGGTAAAGTAGTATTTAAAATATTAAAACCTTTCCAACAAGAAAAGGGTCAGTCTAATACGATAAAATTTCAAAAATTAGATTGTAATATATTTTTTAGGCTCCTATTATTTCTTAGTGCTTTTTCTATTTATGGTAAATTTATTGTATTTTTTATTGGTTTTGCTAACCTCAGCTTTAGACAAATGATTTTCATTACTTCAGTGGCAAAGCTCACATATTATTTTTATTTTTTAATCTTATAAATGCAAATATATACTACTAGTTGTAAACAGAATTTTCTAGATGAGGTAGCAAATATTATCATCAAAGAGCATAAGGCTAGATTAAAATCGGTAAAAATAATACTCCCAAGTGGAATGGCATGTAGCAAATTGCAACATATTCTAGTTTGTAAATTAGGAGCTACTATCCTTCCCCGAATCATTTCAGCTAATGAGATGAGCTTTGATGCAGGAGAAATTTTTACTATTCCATCTACACAAATTGGTAGTATTACAAGTTTAGAAGAAAGAATCGTATTGGCTCAGATAATTCAAGAGTACCAAGGGTTGGACTACAATCAATTACAATCGCTTAGATTGTCTTCCTCGTTAGCAAATTTATTTTCTGAATTTGAATCATTTAAGGTTGATATTAATGCGCTTGGTGACACTGCGCTTTTAAATAAGGCAGAACACTGGATCCAGATTCATAAATTTATAGACCAGATATATTCTTTATGGAAAGAAAAAATTCATAAACTAAAGAAAATTACTAAAACAGAATATCAAAGCAAAGTGCTTGATTCGGAAATTAGTTGGTTAAACAGTAGTTCAGATAATATATTAATTTTAGCTGGCATAACAAACGGTAATTCTATTGTTACGAATTTTCTAAAGAAGTTATTAAAATTTGATAATTGTGAAATTGTTCTGCCTCCATTCCCAGAGATAAATGCAGAAAACCAGTATATGCCAAGCATATATAACCTTTTTAAAAAAGAAAAAATTATTAAAAATGAGCGTCAAACATCTCCCGTTGACAGTTTGGTTTTCAAGGAAAAAATTGCTGTGTGCAATGACTCTTTTATCACTTATTCAGAATTTGATAATGTATTTCAAGAAGCCCAGTACATAGCTACAAAATGTAAAGAATATTTGCTTAAGGAACCTAACAATAATATTGCTATTATTCTCACGAGCTATGCAATGAAAGAACATTACAGTTTATATTTAGACAAGCATTGCCTTAGCTATAGGGATCAATTGGGTCATGATATAACAAAATCAGCCGCTATATCCTTTATATTATTGCTTGCAAATTTATTATACACACCATTCACATTAAAGAAATTTTTTGCTTTGCTTTCTCATCCATTGATAGCTAATGAGGCTTCTTTGAGTCTTAAGAGTTTCATTAGAAAAAATAATCGTTTTTTAAGTAGTTTGGATGAAATAGAAAAAAGCATTTTAGAATTAGGATCAGACAATGAGTTAGAAACGTATTT
This sequence comes from Candidatus Megaera endosymbiont of Nemacystus decipiens, assembly GCA_030036605.1. Taxonomy (GTDB): domain Bacteria; phylum Pseudomonadota; class Alphaproteobacteria; order Rickettsiales; family Rickettsiaceae; genus Megaera_A. Next base: position 151,816 of record DAOTRE010000002.1, read on the forward strand.
CAATTCACTGAAGCAGCACCTTGTTGTTAAGCTTGAATCAGATAATTTTTGTTCAATGTTGGAACCCGTTTTGGTTTCAGCTCAGAAGCTTGTTCCAGATATTTGGCGAGAATTTCCAGAAGTAGTTGATGCGCTAAAAGAGTTGTATAATCTTGAGATAGATTTCCCCATTGATAATAAGGAAGATTTTGCAGAAATATTAAAACAAACTTTAACGGGAGGAAGGTTTTTTTCTTTAACACCTAATACTCAAATTACGATTGTAAGGCCTAGTAGTACCAGCTTGATTAACTTTGATTTAGTTATAATACCTGATCTTAATGAAGGTAGTTACCCTAATGTAAATAAACCTAGCCCTTGGATTAGTAAGGATCAGCAGGAAAAATTAGGTATGATTACACCTCAAGATAAGTTTAATGAGTTATTTTATGAGTTTTATTTAAATTTGCAAAATAAGAATGTGTTAATAACTCGGTCGAAGAAAGATTTTGATAATAAAAATACTCTTCCATCGCCCTTTATACTAAGCTTGCAAAAAGCATTGGGTCAGAGTGTATTAAATAAGAAAATACTATGGGGCTCTTCTGAAAAATGTGTTTCACCTAAAATTTTAGCAAATAGTAAGTTTTTTCCTTCTCTGATTTATGCTACAGATGTTGAGCTGCTAATTAAGGCCCCATACAATTTTTATGCAAAAAAAATTCTTAAGTTAAGAAAAACAGAAGAAATAAGTGATAGTGCTAATTTAGCTGATTTTGGTAATTTTATACATTTAGTTTTTGAAGAATATACAAAAAATTATAACACTCTATTAAAGAACCAAATAGAGGAAGTTGCTAGCCTTGCAGATAAATTAATTACAAATATTAATGCTACCAGTCAGGATAAAAAAATATGGAAAATAAAAATTAATGCAATGCTAGAAGATATTGTAGATTTTGAACAAAAAAGAAGAAAGACAGCAGCTCGTGTTTTTACAGAAATAAAAGGATCTATCAAGCTTACGGTACTGGGAAAGGAAGTTGAAATTGCAGCAATAGCTGATCGCATTGAGATTGACTCAGTAGGAGGAGCAAGGATTTTGGATTATAAGACTGGGCAATTACCATCAAAACAAGATGTCTTATCTGGAATTGCTCCACAAATGATTATTGAGGCAATAATATTGCAGGAAAACGGCTTTGATTTGGGGAAGTCATCTAATCATATTGTTGAGGAAATTGTTTATGTGAAAATTAATAGCAAGCCACCCTACATCACAGAAAACCCCATTGCTCTGACTGATAATGATATCAAACGACATAAATATGGTCTAATATCTCTGCTTGAGCATTATATCAAGAGTGGAGAATATTGCTTAGAGCAATGCGATGTTAAATATGACGATTATCAACATCTAAGGCGTTAGATATTGTTTTCATAATGATTATTTATAATATTAACATGCAATACAAGAAATTTTAATCATATGTACTATATGCACTTTTTGCTAGATCTTGTTGACACTCTAATAAGACTTCCTCAATGTAATCTCTATTTTCCGTGTTATGACAATAATTTGAGATTAAATCGTGTGAATTATAGAATGCCTCATTATGGTTCAGAGGAATGCCGTATTTAAACAATTGTATGAACTCACTATTGGTGATCAATTTATTGTAATGTGCTAATATTAAAACTTTTTCACTTAATATATATTTATATAAAGGGTATCGCTCTGAGTTTTCAGTTGAAAATCTTGCTGTGATACTATTTTCCATATCATCTTTTAGAACATCATATAAGCACTGAATAATGTGTTTATCAGCGTCAGATAAACATAGCTTTTTATTATCTGATATAATATCATCTAATTTTTCTCCAAAAGTCAGATTCAGATAAGACTCTGCTTTGCCCTTGTTTTCTGTTAGTTTTTGCGCAGCAGTAGCAGTATACTTACTGCCATTTTCGCTTAAGATTTTAAGAAACTTTTCATTATTAGAAACAATTTTATTCTTGTCTGCCATTTTTTTCTGTATTTCCTTTAGTCCTAACACTAGAGATTTAGCCTTATCTTTGCATGTTCTTTTTATAACCTTGTCAATTTTGATTTGATCAATACACTGAGTGAATAAATCAAAACTATCTGTTGGTAGTATTTTTATAATTTGTCCAATATTGCACTTATTAGCACTGTATTTTTCGTATTTAGTAAAAGCTTTGATGAAATTTTCATCACCCTCTACGACTTTATTGTTATATAATGAAATCAGCAAAGCAAGGCCAATAAATGGGGAAGGACCAACATAGACCTGATGTCCAAGACTAGAAACTCTTTCAGCAAGAGGGTTATCATTATTATATATGCGATTCAAAGAGTCGTTATCTTCAAGGGGATTAGTTAAATAATCTTTGTACTCTGGGTATATATTGAGTAGTTTATCCATCAGACACATAGCCTTTGATTCATTATAATATTTTGTATTTGTGTATACAAGATTCTTTAATATCAAATTTTGTAAAGAAAACTTGTCTTTATCTTCAGAAAACAAGTCACTTATTAAATTAAAGATTTGGTTTTCTTCAACTTTTGTATCGTATTTTTCAAATACTAGTAATAAGGGAGTGAGGCCACTGTAATCTTTTTTGTTTAAAATATTAAATTCTTTACTCTCAAGTAATACTTTAACACATTTAGTATTCCCATATCTAATTGCCTCATTTAAAGGTAGTTTATTACGTGCAATAAACTTTCTACAGTTACTATCCTCAGCTCTATAGTATTGAGCTGGATTGTAAGTTGAGGCTTCAACATCAGCTCCTTTATCAAGTAGAAGCTTAACTATTTTTGCGTTTCCATCTCTAGCAGCTATAGACAGGGGGCTGTCTCCGCCTTCAGATATCTCATCAATATTTTTATAGGGGATATCATGATAGTCAGTGAATTTAGATTTATGCCACTTCATGCGCAGATTATGAAGGTACTCATTATAATCAATAATGTTTGTTTTACAGAGCTCCATAGTTAGATTATACCAATAATAATTTGGCATTGCTTCCAGTACGCATTTAACTAATTCTTTATTTCCTGTGTTAACTGCGTCATGAAGTATGGTATTTCCTTTATATTTATAATTAAATTCAGCTTTTGTAAACTTACACTCTATCATAAATTTTGGTAGTATATTTAGTATAGTGCGCGGTAATAATTTTGTTATAAATCTGGGTACAAACTTTATACTGCGATTATCGTCTAGATATTGTGATAGATTATCTTGATTTAATAATTCAAAAAGATGATCCATTTTTTTTGAAGGATCATTAAATTTGATTATGTCCAGCATGAAAAAATATTTTGTGAAATGATAAGGAATGATGACCATTGTAACTAAAAATTATAAATATTACAACATTTATAATTTTTGTATACCATTTAGGTACTCTTCCTGGTTATTGAAGTGTATGGTTATTTTGCGGGTCAATTGATTCTTGAACCAGGTGCACTGCCTTTTTGCATATCTTCTAGTTTGCATTGATGCACTTGCTATTACTGTCTCTTTATCAATTTTGCCATTTAGATAATCAATAATTTGCTCTATGCCTAAGGCTTTTGAAGCTGTAGTTTGCAAATTAGGATAGTCTTTTTTTAAAGATCTTATTTCTTCCAAGGCTCCTGCACTGAATAAATAAGAAAACCTTTTGTTGCACATTTGATATAGAAAATCTCGTGAAGGCATTAAAAGATATATTTGAAATTCAAAATCAGGCAAAGGGTTGTATTTTTTTTCATTATAAAAATCTAAGATAGACTTACCCGTTTGTAGAAAAATTTCATAAGCACGAAGTAGCCTTTGTTTGTCTGCAATATTTATATGGTTTATTATTTGGGGATCTAATTTTTGAAGAATGCAGGAAATATGTTCATTACCATGTAAATTAAGTTGATTTCTTGCCTCATATCGAATTTCAGTCCTTATTTCTGGTATTATATGATATCCATTAGTTAACATGTCAATATATAACCCAGTTCCTCCTGTGATTATTGGTAATTTGCCTCCTTTGGCTATGGTTTGAATAGTATTACTAGCATTTTTAACATATTTTACAGCTGAAAAATCAGTGTCTACTGATAAAAAATTATATAGATGATAGTTAATTTCAGTTTTTAATTTGTTACTTGGCGAGGCGGTTATGATAGGTATTTGCTTGTATATTTGCATTGAGTCTGCATTAACTACCTCCCCATTATGTTTCTTTGCAAATTCATGAGCAAAACCAGTTTTGCCGCCTGCAGTAGGGCCGCATACTATAACCGCTTTGTGTTTCATATAATAGTTCTATGGTTTTTGTAGTACATCCATAAGTTCAGACCACTCTCTTTTGCTCATGCCACTTGATTCTTGGTCGACTTTTTCTCCATTAATCATACTTCTGATAACATCCATGCCTTTTCTTGAAATTCTGGACGAATGGACTACATGTTCTTCGAATGACTCAGAGACAAAAGGAACCCAGCGTTTTATAATATCCATCATTACTTTTCCGTAAGCCTGAATTTCATATTGAGCATGTGAGTCTGCTCTTAAAGCTGTGAAGTGCAGCAGATTATGTAAATTAATTTTCCAATACCATTCAGTATAAGTGTTTAGAGTCAGATTCATTCTAGCAAGTTCACGACTGATGCCAATAGTATTTTCATCAATAATATTTCCCTCCTCATCTTCATTCATCATAGATATGTAGTTTTTATGACAATGCACTGCGTCGTCTCGTAAAATTTGCAACACTTCGTCAGCTCTTGCTTCTGGAATATTTTGATCACTTCTTCCTTGTTTATTAACTGTTGATTGAGGAGTGAGATGAATTTTTTCTGGAATATAGAATTCATTGCTTAAAATGGAATATCGTGCAGAATACTCATTTACACTGGCTGTTCTGTGACGAATCCATTGGCGAGCAATAAAAATAGGGAGTTTTATATGGAACTTAATGTCACACATTTCAAAAGGTGTGGTGTGTTTGTGTCGCATTAAATAATTGATTAAACCTCTATCTTGAGATGTCTTCTTTGTTCCTTTTCCATAAGATACCCTTGCGGCTTGTACTATAGAAGAATCATCTCCCATATAGTCTACAACACGGATAAAACCGTGGTCCAATACCGGAAGAGGTTTATACAATATTTCCTCCATAGCTTGCACGGTAATTCTTTTAGTTGTGTGTGTGTCATGTAATAAATCTTGCGGATCTTGTTCTTTTGTCATATTATCTTCTTCATATTGGTTATTATTTTATGCTGATAATATCAGCTAAAATAAGCTCTAGTAACTATTTTTTTTAAAAAAAGAAGTTAATGTTATTAATCACTCTATCTGTGATAGTAATTCTGCTTGTTATTGCGGCTTTAATATCCGCGACAGAAACTGCTATCACTGCTGCCTCACCTGGGCTGCTTCAAAAATTAAAATCTCAAGGCGACAGGAAGGCTAATATTTTACTGAATTTATTGAAAATAAAAGAAAAGGTAATCAGTACATTGTTAATTGGCAACAGTATTGCTAATACTTTATGCACTACTATTGCTACTGGTGTTTTCATAGAGGTTTATGGAGATGATATGGGAACCATTATATCGTCAGTAGTTATGTCATTTCTAATTATTGTTTTTTCTGAGGTGATTCCTAAAGCAATAGCTGTAGCAAAATCAACGTCAGTATCTTTATTTGCAGCTCCTATTTTAGTAATTTTTCTTAAAGTTCTTGAACCTATTAACATAGCTTTGGCTTATATCGTTAAAGCTTTCTGTTTTATTTTTCGTATTAACCTCAAAAATCATATATCTGCCACAGACGAAGTGCGCGGTGTAATAGAACACCACTTACATGAGGGAAATGTTTTCAAAGATGATCGTGATATGCTAGGGGGTATATTAAATATTCGTGACATGGAAATTTCAGAAATAATGATTCACCGAAGTAAAGTTACTGCAATTGATATTAATATGTCTATTGAAAAAATCATGCAAATTGTTCTTGATTCTCCTCACAGCCGTTTTCCTTTCTGGGAAAATAACCATGATAATATCATTGGAGTTTTGCATTTTAAAGATTTAATGAATAAGGTTTATCATAGTAGAGGCGATCTGAGCAAAATCAAAATAAAGGGCCTTCTTAGCAGTCCTGTATTTATTCCTGATAGCTCTCTTGTTATTCAGCAACTACACATGTTTAAATCTGGACAAACTCACCTTGCCTGCGTTGTTGATGAGTATGGTGATTTGCAAGGCATACTAACACTTGAGGATATTTTGGAAGAGATAGTAGGACAAATTTATGATGAGCACGATTCAAATAAGCATAATATTAATAGATTGTCAGATAAAGTATTCATTATAAATGGAGAAATGCCAATTCGTGATTTGAATCGAGAATTAAACTGGTCTATCCCAGATAGTGATGCAAATACTTTGGCTGGTTTTATCATACACCATATGGAAAAAATTCCTAATCAAGGAGAATATTGTTTTTATGAAAACCTAAAAATACTAGTTCACAAGAGGTCTAAAAATTGTATAAGATTAGTTAAAGTAATATTGCAAGATAACTTATTAGAAGTTGATGATCATTAGTTATTTGGGGTGCGGCTGTCTCTATGTCGCCACTATTTGTTCTGCCATAGCTTTACTAAGATCTAGATGGCAGGTGCTTTTTGTATCCACCTTTAGCCTTGCAATATTGTTGGCTTTTGGGCTGCTACTATGCGGCTTTATGCTATCTGATATGAGTATTAAGAATGTATTCCTAAATTCTAGTTCTATCTTGCCATTAATATATAAAATTTCTGCTTCATGGGCTAGTCACGAAGGTTCATTGTTACTGTGGTTAAGCTTGTTTGCTATAGTGAACTATCTTTATATGATCAACTTTTTTTTAAGTAATAAGAAATACGTTCCTGAATTATCTCTGTATAGCTCAATATACGCTTTGTGTGTCTTACTATTCCTTATTACTGTTATCTATACATCCAATCCTTTTGAATCTTTTGCTTTTGAGCCGAAAGCAGGCTTAGGACTGAATCCAATGCTGCAGGATGTTGCGCTTGCTATTCATCCGCCAGTTTTATATTTAGGAAATATTTGTTTTGCACCTATCTTTATTTCTAGTTTGGTTGTAATGCGATACCCAGGTTTGATAAATCAGATATTTTGTTTTAACAAAAAGCTATTAAATATCGCTTTATCGCTCCTTACCTTGGGCATTGGCCTTGGCGCATGGTGGGCTTATCGTGAGCTTGGATGGGGTGGGTACTGGTTTTTTGATCCGGTTGAGAATATTTCTCTGATGCCATGGCTCTCTGGAATTGCTTTATACCATTTTTTACTTATGTACAAAAAAGATAAAACTCAAAACATTGTTACGATCATTTTTTTATCAATAAGCACTTTTCTTTTAGTTTTATACGGTACATTCATAGTACGAAGTGGTATTATCAGCTCAGTACACGCTTTTGCCTTTTCTCCTGAAAGAGGAGTTTTTCTTTTTGTTATTTGTTTAGTATTGACGATTTTACCATTTTATTATTTTTGTAATAATCAAATAAAATCTGAAGCTAAGGAAAGTAATTTACAAATGAAATTAATATCGTGTGGGAGTTTTCTTTTTTTATTATCGCTTTTAGTAATAATAATTTCTTTAATATATCCGATTTATTGTTACTTTGTTAATCAGGTTGAAGTAACAATCGATATTGAATATTTTTATACAATATTTGTCCCAATATTCATTCCTATTTTGTTTTTATCTGCTATAGCTCCTTTTTGTATCAAATCAATTAACTTTCTGAAAATAACTGTAACTATTGTATTTTCAGGGCTGGTGACATTTTATTTATTTGATTACAGCTCAGGTTTTTCAATCAAGTTATTTCTGCTTTGTTGCGGTGGGATATTCTTATGTACTTATATTTTATTACATATTTATTGCCAGTGGGTTTATCATAACAGGCCTATTACTAACAAGCAGTTTTCTATGTTTTTGAGTCACTTTGGTTTTGGTATGCTCGTTATTTCTATTGTGTTAAATGTTCTATATTCTCAGAAAATTGATTTTATTGGTAAAGTTGGGAGGGAAGTAATATCTGGTAATAAATTAATCAGATTGTTAGATATTAAATTGAGTAGCAATGAAAATTACTATAGACAAATAGCTTCATTCCAAATAGAACATGACAATAATGTTGTTATTTTAAAACCAGAAAATAGATTATATAAAATAGAAAATAGCTTGTCACAAGAAGTTGATATTTATTCTTACCTTTTCTGCGACGTTTATGCAGTGATTTCTCGCATAAAAGATGAGACGGTCAGTGCAACCATATATTTTCAGCCATTTATAAGCTTTATATGGACTTCTATTTTTCTAATGTGTTTAGGGTTTTTTATTCCTATATTGAGGCTTTTATGACGTTTAAAATAGTTACTTGGAATGTGAATTCTGTTAAAGCGAGATTGGATCATCTGATTTCTTTGATAGAAAAGCACGATCCGGATATTATTTGTCTTCAAGAACTAAAATGTGAAACAGATAAATTTCCTTATGATGAACTTTCTCATCTGCCCTATAATTTTTATGTGCATGGTCAAAAAAGCTATAATGGAGTTGCTATCTTATCCAAAATAAATGCTGACGAAGTTGTTACTACTTTCGATGAAAACTCATTGCAAAATGAGGCAAGGTTTATTGAAGCTTCATTTAGTACTATAATCGGTTATGTTCGTATTATTTCTCTATATGCCCCTAACGGCGGCCAAGTAGGCGAAGAAAGATACTATAAAAAACTAGAATTTTATGACAAGTTAACGAACTATCTAGTAAAAAAAATATCCTTCGATGAAAAAATATTTATTGGTTCAGATTATAACATTGCTCCTTTTGATATAGATGTACATGACCCTAATTATTTAAGAAATACTACGTGCTTTACGTATCCAGAGCAGGAAAAATTACGCACTTTACTTAATTCAGGATTTGTTGATAATTTTCGCAGTCTCTATCCTGACAAACAAGAATTCTCTTGGTGGGATTACAGAGCAGGTAACTTTCAGCAGAATAAAGGAATGAGAATAGATTCTATTTTGTCTTCGGCTAATGGAGTGGATTATTTGTCAGAATGTATAATTGATTATGACTTTAGAACAAAAAATAAGCCATCAGATCATGCTCCAATTGTTGCTATTTATGAACCTAGTCTATAGATAAAAAATCTGACATTGTGTAATACCCAGAATTTTTTGTGCTTAACCATATCGCAGCTTTTATAGCGCCAAATGCAAAAGCCTTTCTATCCAAAGCTCTACAGGAAATATTTAACACTTCGCTGTTGCCAGCTAATATTACTTCGTTATCACCGTATATTCCACCTCCTCTTATTGAAGAAAACCCAATTTGATCTTTCTGACGCTTGTTTTTCTCATGCCAAGAATATACCGCATATTTATCAAAATCGATGTTACGGGATGTTGCTATTTTCTTTCCAATCATTATTGCTGTGCCTGAAGGTGCATCACTCTTGTCTTTATGATGTGAATCAATAATTTCTGCATCAAAATCTCTTAAGAGAGCTGATGCTTTAGCAGATAAATTTGCAACTAGATTCGCTGTAATGCTTGTGTTAGGTGCATGTAATATTGCATGGTTAGTTTGGATTTTGGATATTTTTTCTTGTTCGCGGTTGCTGAAACCTGTGGTGCCAATCAATATTTTCTTATCCCCTAGATTTTCCAGTATACCAATAATGCGCATTGAAGCTTGAGCTGTTGAAAAATCTAATATTACATCACTGTTGCTGCACGCTTCTTGTATTTCTAATATGCTGGATTTGCTGTTTAAGTGATAAGTTATTTCAATGTTACTATCATTATGTTTTAGCAATTCTATGATTGCACGGCCCATTTTGCCGCTAGAGCCACTTAAGGCAAGTTTTAGGTTTTTATTCATCTGTCAAATATCTGTAATTTTTACCGTAATATATCAACGGTTGACTCTGATTGTCAATTTTGACTTTGCTCACTTTTCCTATAAAAATAATATGATCGCCACAATCAATTTCGTTGTATTTTATACATTCTATTTGGCTAATACTATTTGAAATTAAAGGTATTTTATCTTTACTCAAGTTGTATTGAATATTCTTAAATTTATTCTCTCCACTAAGAGCAAATTTGGCTGCTATAGATGATTGCTGATTGCTTAAAATGCTAATAGCAAAATGTTTGGATTGGGTAAATGCTTGAAGGCTAAAAGCTTTTTTATCAAGACAAAAAGAAATTAAAGGAGGAGAAAGCGAAACAGAAACGAAAGAATTTGCAGTGAAACCAAATAGTTTATCTCCAAGAGCGGTAGTAATAACGCATACTCCGGTAGGAAATTTTCCTACCGCAGCTTTGAAGCTCTGAATATCCATTAAATAAGACCATGTTTTTTTTGCAGTTCTTTCATAGTTCCATCAGCCTTAATTTCTCTAATAGTTCTATCAATTTCGTCCTTAAATTTTGAGTCTTTTGGTATAGCAATCGATAGATGTGACTTGTCCTTTATAGTAAAGTGAAAAAAATCTTTATTTTTTGCAGCAAATTTATTAGCTTGAAATTCTTCCATAACTACACCATCCAATCGGCCTAATTTTAACTCCTCTACAAGCATTAAATTATTGGCAAGTGTTTTATTCTCAAAATTATATTTTGCTCCTAACTCATAAGCAATTGCAGACCAAATTGTGCCGAGCTGAGAGCCAATTTTTTTGTCTTTCAAATCTTCTAGAGTCTTTAGGTTATTATTTTTTTCTGTTAAAAAAGCGACATTGGTTTTAATATAAGCTTCTGAAAAATCGACTTTCTTTTTTCTTTCTTCTGTAACAGACATGCCAGCAATCACTACGTCTATATTTCTGCCTGATAGAGCAGCGAGCAAACCATGGAAATCCATATTTCTTATTATAATCTCTTTATTCAGACGTTTTCCTATTTCATTGATTAAATCAATATCAAAACCTTGTATTACTCCTTCATCCATATATTCATAGGGCGGGTTATCAGCACTTGTTCCAACTACCCAAATATCGTCATCCTCTAGTTTCGCGCATGAGCATAAAGTTAGTGTAAGTAAAACACTTAATATCTTTTGTAAAAATTTATTCATCGTTGTTTCTAAAGTTGTTTTTCATAGTTAGTTTGTATCAACACTTACGTAAAAATTCAACAAGTTTACTAAAATTTCCACTAATTTCTCTTTCAAACTCAAGAAACTTGCCATTTTTAGGGTGCAGAAAACTAATATAATATGAATGTAATGCTTGCTGATTGAATGATTGAAGCTGAGGTATAATTTTTTCAGGAGATCCATGTATTTTTCTAGAATTATTACCGTACGTTTGGTCTCCTACGATAGAATGACCTTTGTGGCTTAGATGTACTCTAATTTGGTGTGTTCTGCCGGTTTCTAGCTTGCACTCTAATATACTGAATAAACCAGAGCAGATTATCTCCAGTGTTTTGTAGTGTGTTACAGCCTCTCGCCCACCAGATTTTAGTGTGGTCATTTTAGTCCTACTACGTGAGCATCTTCCAATATTAGCATGAATTATTCCTTCAAATGGTTTCATTGTACCCCAAATTAATGCTTTGTATTTTCTTGTTAATTCCCTCGATTTAATTTGCTCTGCTAGTATGCGATGCGCATAATTATTTTTTGCAACAACCATCAAGCCAGACGTATCCTTATCTAATCTATGTACTATGCCTGGCCTTATTTCTCCTCCAACGTCAGATAGTTCTTTGGAGTGGTAAAGCAATGCATTTACTAAAGTATCTTCTTGATTACCTGCTCCTGGATGTACTGTTAGACCTACTTGTTTGTTAATGACAATTAAATCTTGATCTTCATATACGATATCAATAGGAATTTTTTTAGGCAAGATATCGTCATTTTTCTCTTCTTCTACATAAAAAGTAACTATATCATTAGCTTGTAATTTAGTAGAAAAATTGGATACTATAACATCATTAACTTTAACCTTACTGCTCTTGATAAGTTTTTGAATTTGACTCCTTGATAATTCATGGCATAATTGCATTACGGCCTTATCAAGCCTTTCTTTGCTTAGCGATTCTGGTATAGTATAGCTATATAACGACATTTATTAAAAGTTTTTATTATGGATGATATACAAAAAAGATTGCAATATATAAAGTGGTTGCAATCAATTGGTATTGAATATTACTGTTCTTGCGAAGAAAAAGATAGTAAAAATTCATTAATTGATTATATAAATTCTAATAAAATTCTAGCTACTAATGTTGATAATAGTTTAGGACCAGCAAAAATGACAAATCAAAAAAATGAAAAAACATCTTATATAAGGCAAAAACATATCAGTAATAAAAACGTTCCTTGCTCTGCTATTGATGCTGCAAGGAAGCTTGCTGATTCATCAACAAACTTAGATGATTTATACAGTAGGTTATGTAATTTTGATGGGTGCGAATTGAAAAATTTTGCCAATAATACTGTTTTTGCAGATGGAAATCGTGATGCAGATATCCTTTTAGTAGGGGAGGCTCCCGGAGCTACTGAAGATGAAAAAGGCATTCCCTTTTGCGGAGAAAGTGGGCAGCTTCTTGATAAAATGCTAGCAACAATAGGTGTATCCCGCCTTGCAAACGCATATATTACCAACACAGTATTTTGGAGACCGCCTGGCAATCGTAGACCTACAACAGAAGAGATAGAAATTTGTCGTCCATTTGTAGAAAAGCACATAGCTTTAAAGAAGCCTAAGTTAATAATTTTAGTTGGAGGTACTGCAACTACCTCGCTTCTTGATCAAGACAAGACTATATCAAAAATTCGTAGCGAAATTCACTACTACAAAAACCGATATTTAGATGAGCGAGTTCATACAACAGCGCTCTTTCATCCGGCATATCTACTGCGTCAGCCTCTTAAGAAAAAGGACACATGGTATGATCTTCTTAAGATAAAAGAGATATTGACAAAACTCTCAATCAAGATATAGTCACCGGGTAGTAGCTTGTAAACCTAGTTTAACTAGAGCCTCTGTGGTGGAATTGGTAGACACGACAGATTCAAAATCTGTTGCCCTTAAAGCGTGCCGGTTCAAATCCGGCCAGAGGTACCACAAATGTCATACTTTATGACGCAGTTAGATACGATTTAATCAGTTTTAGTTATTAAATATTTGAACATTGTGATTATAATGTATATATTGATATGAGTTCGTTTTCCTTTGCTAAAGAAAGGTGTTTTTGTAAATAATTGATATTTTAGATGAAAAAATTTGTTACTGCGATATCTATTTATGTTTTTGTCTTGCTGGGCAGTGCCCTTGGTGACCAACCGCGTCCATGGCAAGTGGATTTCCAGGCTCCAGCAAGCCCTATCATGCAAGAGCTGCACAATTTTCATAATTTTTTATTTTTGGTGACAACGGCAATAGTTTTATTTGTAACTTTTTTGATTGCTTATGTAGTTTTTAGGTTCAATGCTAAATCTAATCCTGTTCCAGCAAAGTTCACTCATAATATGACTATTGAGGTGATATGGACAGTCATTCCAATCATAATATTGATAATTATTGCTATTCCTTCTTTTAGGATACTAAAAATGGCTGAACATATACCAGAGTCAGATTTAACAATTAAAGTCGTTGGCTCTCAATGGTATTGGACTTATTCTTATCCTGGCCATGAAGGAATCGAATTTGATAGCTATATGATTGAAGACAAAGATTTGAAACCTGGGCAGCTTCGCCTTCTTGAGGTTGATAACCGTATTGTCGTGCCAGAAGGAAAGGTAATTAAGTTTTTGATTACGGCTTCAGATGTGATACATAGTTTTGCAATACCATCACTCGGTATAAAAACCGATGCCGTGCCAGGCAGGATAAATGAGACTTGGACTAGAATCGATAAAAGAGGGGTGTATTATGGACAATGCTCAGAGCTTTGTGGTGTGAAGCATGGTTTTATGCCAATCGCTATTGAAGTTGTTAGTGAAGAAGAATTTAATAACTGGTTAACAAAAGCCAAGATTAGATATGCTTACTATCACAATAATCCCATTTATATTCAAAACTTAATAAACTTGAAGCTGAGTTAAAAATGAATAATCACGAAGCTCCACGAGGGTGGAAAAGATGGCTGTTATCTACCAATCATAAAGATATTGGTAGTATGTATATTATGTTTGCAATTTTTGCTGGTCTGATCGGCGGGCTGTTTTCAGTTTTGTTTAGGTTGCAATTAGCTTATCCAGGATCTAGTTTTTTAGGTGGTGATCACCAATTTTACAATGTTTTAATTACTGCACATGCGTTAATCATGGTATTTTTTATGATAATGCCTGCTTTATTTGGAGGTTTTGGAAATTGGTTTTTGCCTATTCTTATTGGTGCTCCAGACATGGCTTTTCCTAGACTGAATAATATAAGCTTCTGGCTTTTGATTCCGTCTTTCCTGCTGTTGTTATTATCAAGCGTAGTAGATAATGGAGCGGGTACTGGTTGGACATTATACCCGCCTTTAAGTAACTTGATAGGTCATCCTGGTGCTGCTGTGGATATGGCTATTCTGAGTTTGCATATTGCTGGCATGTCCTCTATCTTGGGTTCAATAAATATTATAGTTACGACTTTCAATATGAGGGCGCCTGGAATGGGTTTGTTTAAAATGCCACTATTTGTTTGGTCTATATTAATTACGGCGTTTTTATTAGTGCTCGCACTTCCAGTTCTTGCTGGAGCGATCACAATGTTATTATTTGATCGTAATTTTGGAACCCAGTTTTTCACTCCTGATGGTGGTGGAGACCCTGTTTTATTTCAGCATTTATTTTGGTTTTTTGGTCATCCAGAGGTTTACATAGTAATCTTGCCTGGTTTTGGCATTGTTTCTGAGGTTATCGCAACTTTTTCTCGTAAGAAAATTTTCGGTTATATGGGCATGGTTTGTGCTATAGCGATTATTGGATTTATTGGTTTTGTTGTATGGGCACACCATATGTTTACTGTTGGCTTGTCCTATAATGCATTGATATATTTTACTGCTGGAACCATGGTTATTGCAGTTCCTACTGGTATTAAGATATTTAGCTGGATTGCAACAATGTGGGGTGGTTCTATTAGTTTTAAGACTCCTATGTTGTTTGCTGTTGGTTTTATTATATTATTTACTATTGGAGGTGTAACAGGTATAGTTTTATCCAATTCTGCTTTAGACAGGGTATTGCATGATACTTATTACGTGGTAGCTCATTTTCATTATACCATGTCCTTGGGGGCGCTATTCACTGCCTTTGCGGGGTTTTATTACTGGTTTGGCAAGATGTCTGGGAAGCAATATCCAGAATGGATGGGTAAGTTGCATTTCATATTAACATTTATTGGTGTAAACTTGACTTTTTTCCCGCAGCATTTTTTAGGTCTTGCTGGGATGCCAAGAAGAATTCCAGATTATCCAGACGCATTTGCAGGTTGGAATTATGTTTCCACAGTTGGTTCTGTTATTTCTATGGGAGCAGCTTTTTTCTTTGTGTTCATAGTATTTTATACATTAAGACATGGAAAAAAATGTCCTGATAACCCTTGGGGTGATGGTGCAACAACTCTTGAATGGACTGTTAGTTCCCCTCCGTCATATCATACTTTTGACAAGCTGCCAGTGATTAAAGATGATAAATAATATTGCTAAAAATTCACTGACCACTAGTCAAGAATCTTCTTTTCTTGACTACGTAATGCTTATGAAACCCAGAGTGATGTCTTTGGTAATTTTTACAGCGTTTTGTGGCATGTTGCTTGCGCCAGGAGAAATACATTTTTTGATAGCGTTTGAAGCAATTTTGCTTGTTGCAATGGGTGCTGGTTCTGCTGCTGCAATTAATATGTGGTATGATGCTGATATAGATGGTATTATGAAAAGAACCCAAAAGAGACCTATAATTACTGGCGCTATTGAAGCGGATGAGGCTTTGTCTTTTGGTATCGTGACGGGCGTATTATCTGTAATATTAATGGCGCTATTTGTTAATATATTATCGTCAGTTATTTTAGCAGTAACTATTCTTTACTATGTGTTAATTTATACTATGTGGTTGAAGCGTTCTTCCATTTATAACATAGTTATTGGAGGGGTTGCTGGTGCTTTGCCACCTGTTATTGGCTGGACTGCTGTTACAAATCAAATTAATTTGACAGCGATAACTTTGTTTTTAATTGTCTTTATGTGGACTCCGCCTCATTCATGGGCTTTATCTTTATTTAGAAGTGATGATTACCGAAAATGTAATATTCCAATGATGCCAGTGATTAAGGGCGAAGACTATACGAAGAGACAAATGCTATGTTACAGTATTCTCATGTCAATTTCTGTAATGTTGCCTTATTTTCTTAGTATTACTAATATTTTTTATCTATATACAACAATAATATTGAGCACTGTATTTTTGTATTTTTGTATTAAATTATTTAAGGACAAAGAACACTTCTACGCTAAAAGGTTATTTTGGTATTCTATTTTTTACCTTTTTGCTGTTTTTTTACTTTTGGTTATATTTTCCATCTAGTGTTTAATAGCTCGTTTAGAGTATTTTGTAGTTATTTGAAAAATGTTAATTTATCTGTTGCAATAATGGCCATATAGCGTGTATGATATGTAATACATTAGAAATCTAGGGCAATAATTTTTATTAATACATATTCATGCAGGAATATCTTGAAATACGAGGTGCAAAAGAGCACAACTTAAAGAATCTAAATGTCAACTTACCTAAATATAAGTTTATTGTAATCACTGGTTTAAGCGGGTCAGGTAAATCGTCGCTAGCTTTTGATACAATATATGCGGAAGGCCAAAGAAGGTATGTTGAGAGCCTCTCCTCTTATGCAAAGCAGTTTTTACATTTGCAAGGAAAGCCTGACGTAGACTCCATATCAGGTCTTTCTCCTGCAATTGCTATAGACCAAAAAACAACCTCTAAAAATCCTCGCTCTACTGTTGGAACTATTACAGAAATATATGATTATCTAAGGCTTTTGTATGCTAGAATAGGTGTTCCATATTCTCCTACTACTGGTTTGCCTATTAAGAGTCAGTCTGTAACTGAAATGATAGACGTAGTTAAGTCTTTACCTGAGGGAACAAAGTTTTACATATTGTCTCCAATAGCCAGAGGTCAAAAAGGCGAATTCAGACGTGAGATACTTAGCTTAAAAAAACATGGGTATCAAAGGATCTATTTAGATGGTAATATAGAAGATATAGACAATTTGCCTAAAATTGATAAAAATACAAAACACAATATTGAAGTTGTAGTTGACAGACTGGTAATGTCTGATTCTCTTGGGAATCGTATCGCAGAAAGCCTTGAAGCTTCACTTGCAATGGGTGATGGTATTACATATATAGAAATTTGTGCTTTACCGGAAGATCACAACTCTGATTATAAAAACGGTGGTAGGATAACGTTTTCAGAGAAGTATTCTTGTCCTGTGTCTGGATTTTGCCTTGAAGAAATTGAACCAAGAATATTTTCTTTTAATAGTCCATTTGGAGCTTGTAAGTCTTGTGAGGGTATCGGTAAGGAATCACACTTTGATCCATTATTAATCGTTCCTGATGAAACTTTAAGCATAAGGCGTGGAGCTATAGTTCCGTGGAGTAAATCCTCTTCAAAGTTTTTTCAAGATACATTAAATTCACTAGCAAAGCATTATAAGTTTAGTTTAGACGAGCCATTTTCTTCATTACCTGAGAAGGTTCGAAATGTTCTCTTTTATGGTTCAGGGAAGGAAGAAATAAACTTTGAATATTATGATGACAGGAGAATGGAAACCATTACTCAGAGTTTTGCTGGCATTATTCCAAGTTTGAATGCAAAGTATAACAAAGTTGATACGTCTTGGATGAAAGATGATCTTGCTCGTTTTATGTCAAAACAAAATTGTGACGTTTGTAGTGGATACAGACTTAAAAAAGAATCTTTGTGTGTCAAAATCGATAATTTAAATATAGGTCAGGTCGCAAGCAAAACGATTATAGAAGCACAAGAATGGTTCAGCAATCTTGAGTCCAAGTTGACGAAGAGGCAGCAAGAGATAGCAAAAAGAGTAGTAAAAGAAATTCAGGAGAGGCTGAAATTCTTGCATAATGTTGGTTTGGATTACCTTAGTATATCAAGAGAATCTAGCACTTTGTCAGGCGGTGAAAGCCAAAGGATAAGACTAGCATCCCAGATTGGTTGTGGTTTAAGTGGTGTGTTATATGTTTTAGATGAGCCTTCCATTGGTCTGCATCAAAGGGATAATTCAAGGTTGATAGCAACGCTAAAAAATTTGCGAGATTTAGGCAATACAGTGATTGTAGTTGAACATGACGACGAGACCATGCTTGAATCAGACCATATTTTGGATATTGGTCCTGGTGCTGGAATTCACGGGGGTAAAATTATCGCAGAAGGTACTCCTAAAGAAATCATGAATTCAGAAAAAAGTATAACAGGCCAATATTTAAGTGGTAAGAAATACATTCCTTTACCAAAGGATGTTCGCCCTGGACATGAAGGAAAAGAGATAGTTCTTACTGGTGCAAATTCAAATAATTTGCGTAACCTAACAATGAAAATTAAACTTGGAACCTTTACCGCAATAACTGGCGTTTCTGGGAGTGGCAAATCAACTTTAGTGATTAACACTTTTTATAAGGCTGCGTTAAAAAAGCTCGAACCAAGTATGAAAATATACCCAAGTAATTATGAGTCTATTTCTGGCCTTGAGTATGTTGACAAAATTATAGATATAAATCAATCACCGATTGGTAGAACCCCTAGATCTAATCCAGCGACTTATACCGGTGCATTTACACCGATTCGAGATTGGTTTACTGAACTGCCAGAAGCAAAAATTAGGGGGTATAAAGTTGGTAGATTTTCTTTTAATGTGAAAGGTGGGAGGTGCGAAGCTTGCCAAGGTGATGGAATGATCAAGATAGAAATGCATTTCTTACCTGATATATACATAAATTGTGATGTATGTAATGGCCAAAGATATAACCGAGAAACTCTCGAAGTTAAGTATAAAGGAAAAAATATTTCTGATGTTTTAAACATGAATGTCGAAGATGCTGCTGAGTTTTTTAAACATGTCCCGAATATTTATGAAAAACTTATTACTCTACAAGAGGTTGGACTTGGATATATAAAAATAGGCCAGTCCGCAACTACATTGTCAGGTGGAGAGGCACAAAGAGTTAAGTTGGCAAAAGAGTTGTCAAAGCGATCAACTGGAAAAACGCTTTACATATTAGATGAACCTACAACAGGGTTACATGTTGATGATATCAATAAATTACTCGCTGTGTTGCATAAATTGGTCGATAAGGGAAACACAGTTGTTGTTATTGAGCACAACATGGAAGTTATTAAAACAGCGGATTATATTATGGATATTGGTCCTGAAGGTGGAGATCAAGGTGGTGAAATAGTTGTTGAAGGCAGACCAGAAACGGTGGCTTCTTGTAAAGAAAGCCATACCGGCAGGTATCTTAAGCGTTATTTGGAATGCGGAAAAAATATGACATAAGTGACATAAATAATCATATTCTTAGCATGGTTTTGTTTCTTTGAAATATAATCATCAGTTGACAATATTAGAGCCTATTGACTATACTCTTAAATTGAAAATATGCAGATAAAGTAAAAAATAATGAAAGAAGTTTGCAAATCAAAAAAGGTCAGGCCTTTATCTCCCCATCTTAGTATATACAAACCTCAAATTAGTTCTATATTGTCTATTGGGCACAGAATAAGTGGAGCAGGTTTATTTCTAATGCTATTATTTTTTTGTTGGTATTTTATTTTTTGGGTTTTTAGCGGTTTTGAAGAGTCTTATGGTTTTATTTTTGATTATAAAATAATAAAAACCATAATATTTATTACCAGTTATGGGTATTTCTATCATTTGTGTATGGGAATAAGGCACTTGATTTGGGATACAGGATTTGGGTTTTCGATTTGCGCACTGCATATTGGAGGATGGATCGCTTTAGCTTGCTCTGTAATGTTCACCTTATGTTTTTGGGCAATAATTTTAATATAATTACAATATGAAGAATCAGTATAGATCTAGTTTATCAATTGCTAAAAATTTAGGCTCTGCTAAGTCTGGGCTTGGTCATTGGTTAAAACAAAGATTTACAGCTATTATGCTTGCTTTGTTTACAATTTGGCTTATACGGTTTGCTTACAATTTAGCCCATAGTGAGACACAATTGGCGTTTATTGGAGTACTAAAAGTCCCCTGCAATATTGTCATGCTTGTTTTGTTTATGATGACTGCATTATACCACGGAGTTTTGGGTATGAATGTAATTATAGAAGATTATATACATTGCCGCGCTATGAAAATTAGTGCATTGCTCCTGCTCAAAATCTTTTCAATTGTAAGTGCTGCTGGTTTCATTGTATCACTAATATACGTAATAAATTTATAGAATATGTCAAAAAATTATAAAGTAATAGAACACGAGTTTGATGTAGTGGTAGTAGGAGCTGGCGGGGCTGGACTTAGAGCGACCTTTGGTATGGCAGAAGCTGGTTTTACCACAGCCTGTATTTCAAAAATTTTTCCTACAAGGAGCCATACAGTAGCAGCTCAAGGTGGAATTAGCGCGGCACTTGGTAATATGGGGAAGGATGATTGGCGTTGGCACATGTATGATACGATCAAAGGTTCGGATTGGCTAGGAGATCAAGATGCAATAGCATATATGTGTAAAAATGCTGCCCAGAGTGTCATTGAACTCGAACATTATGGAGTTCCATTTTCACGCAATAAAGAAGGAAAAATCTATCAACGTCCGTTTGGTGGAATGACTACCGAATATGGTAAAGGAAAGGTTGCACACAGAACTTGTGCCGCAGCTGATCGTACAGGTCATGCAATATTGCATACTTTATACCAACAAGCCCTAAAACATAAGGCAGAATTTTTTATTGAATATTTTGCAACTGACTTAATCATGGAAGATGGTGAGTGTAAGGGAGTTTTTGCTTGGAACCTAGATGATGGCAGTTTCCATGTATTTCGTGCACATAAAGTTGTGCTTGCAACAGGAGGATATGGAAGAGCTTATTTTTCTGCCACGTCTGCTCATACTTGTACTGGTGATGGAGGAGGTATGTGTATCAGAGCTGGAATTGCAATGCAGGATATGGAATTTGTACAATTTCATCCTACTGGAATTTATGGGTCTGGTTGTTTAATAACTGAAGGTTCCAGAGGTGAAGGAGGGTACTTGATTAATTCCGAAGGAGAAAGATTTATGGAACGCTATGCTCCTTCTGCAAAAGACTTAGCATCACGAGATGTGGTTTCCAGAGCTATGACAATGGAAATTAGGGAAGGAAGAGGAGTTGGCGTGGATAAAGATCACGTATATCTACACTTGAATCACTTGCCTAAGGAAGTTTTACAAAAAAGACTGCCTGGTATATCTGAAACTGCTAAAATTTTTGCTAATGTTGATGTAACGAAGGAGCCAATACCAGTTATTCCTACTGTGCATTATAACATGGGAGGTATTCCGACCAATTCTCATACAGAAGTTATAACTTTAATAGATGGAAAGCAAAAAATTGTACCAGGATTGATGGCTATAGGCGAGGCGGGTTGTGTTTCTGTTCATGGTGCAAATAGGCTTGGATCAAATTCTTTGCTTGATTTAATAGTGTTTGGTCGAGCTGCTGCACATAGAGTTAGTAAAACACTAGAGAAGAATAAACCTCACTCTTCTTTAAAAGAGGGTTCTATTGATGTTTTGTATAATAGCCTTGAAAATATTCGAAATAAAAATGGTAAAATTTTAGTCTCTGAGTTGCGTATAAAAATGCAGAGAATCATGCAGAATCACGCGGCAGTTTTTAGAACGAAAGAAACTCTTTTGGAAGGTAAAAAGCTAATTGATGAAGTTAGAAAAGAATATCAAGATATTAAAGTGGTAGATAAGTCACTTATTTGGAATAGTGATTTGGTTGAAGCTTTGGAGTTAGGAAATTTGATTGATCAAGCTGTACTTACTATGCATGCAGCGCTAAATAGAGAGGAAAGTAGGGGTGCTCATGCAAGAGAAGATTTTCCAGAAAGAGATGATAAAAAATGGATGAAACACTCAATGCTATGGTTAGATGCTTCCGGAGAGGTTAAAATAGATTATAGGCCTGTTGTATTCGACACTAATGATGATGAAGTTGAAACAATAGAGCCTGTCAAAAGAGTATATTAAATAGTAGGTATAATATGGCTGATTTTAGATTACCACCAAATTCGAGAGTAAGAGAGGGGAAAAAACATGCTGTACATACTAACTCTTCTGCAGAAACTAAAATATTTAAAATTTATAGATATAACCCTGATGATGGTAACAATCCAAGGATAGACACTTATGAAATTGACCTTAAGGAGTGTGGTCCAATGGTTTTGGACGCTCTGATTAAAATTAAAAATGAAATTGATCCAACTCTTACTTTTAGAAGGTCATGTCGTGAGGGTATATGTGGAAGTTGTGCAATGAATATTGATGGAACTAATAGCCTTGCTTGTACCAAATCTATAGGAGATATTAGAGGAGATATAAAGATATATCCACTACCTCATATGAATGTAGTCAAAGATTTGGTGCCGGATATGACGCATTTTTATGCGCAATATGCCTCTATAAAACCCTGGCTTCAGTCTGATAGTTCAGTTTCTAAAAATAAAGAAAGGTTGCAGTCAGAGGAAGATAGAGAGAAACTTAACGGTTTATATGAGTGCATATTATGTGCTTGTTGTTCAACCTCTTGTCCAAGCTATTGGTGGAATGGTGATAGATATTTGGGGCCAGCAATATTATTACAGGCATATCGTTTTATCGTAGATTCAAGAGATGAAGAAACTGGTGCAAGATTAAACGATTTGGAAGATCCATTTAAGCTCTATCGTTGTCATACAATAATGAATTGTACTCAAACATGCCCTAAAGGCTTGAACCCAGCCAAAGCTATTTCAGGCATTAAAAGTAAAATATTAGAGCAAAAAGGAGTATAAAGTTATGTTAAATATACTGGCTCGTTTTTGCATAGTAACGTTTTTAGTAATGGTCTCATTTCTACGAACTAGTTTTGCATCAGAGACAAATCGTACTTTGATTTCATATTTTACAGATAATATATTGTTTGAGATTGTATATAACGGTGGTTGGTATAGCGCAGTAATAATAGTTTTGTGCCTTTTAATTTCGTTAATTTGGAAGGCATTTAGGGAAGTTTTCTTTAGCATAGTGCTAGCTATTTTTGGGTTATTTCTATTAATTTTTGCTTATGAAGCAGTTCAAGATTTTCGGTGGATACCAGAAATAGTATCTTAATTATCAGAACCTAGTGCTGTAATCTACAATATAATCTAATTTACAATAAACACTTGAATTTTTTTGAGTTATTTTATATCTTATTCCCATTAAAAAACACTCTGCAAACATATGTTCAAAACACTTACTAAAAACCTTAATGACATTTTTGATAAAATAAAAAGAACGGGTGTTATTTCTGAAAAGCAAATAGATGAGTCTTTAAGGGATATAAGACGCGCTTTGCTGGAAGCGGATGTTTCTTTGCCTGTTATTAAAACATTTATTGAAAATATTAGAGAAAAGGCAATAGGTGCTCAGGTACTTAAATCTGTTTCTCCTGGGCAGATGGTGGTTAAAATAGTAAATGATGAACTTGTTAGTTTGTTAAGTTCTGCTTCAGAAAAACAAGGTTTAAAGCTAAATACCTCGCCGCCGGCAAATATATTAGTTGTAGGGTTGCAAGGTAGCGGTAAAACTACAGCAAGTGCAAAGTTGGCATTAAACCTTAGGAAACAAAATAAAAAAGTGTTATTGGTTTCTTTAGATACATATCGTCCTGCAGCTAGAGAGCAATTAGCAATTCTTGCAAAAGATATTGGCGTAGATTCTTTGGACATCATAGAAAATGAAACTCCATTAGAGATAACACAAAGAGCCGAAAAGGAAGCTATATTATCACTTTATGATGTAGTGATTTATGATAGTGCTGGTAGATTACACATTGACTCAGAGATGATTGAAGAGGTTTTGTCTGTAAAAAATATAATAAAACCTTCTGAGACTTTACTAGTTATTGACTCAATGATAGGTCAAGATGCAATTAATGTAGCAACTACATTTAATGAAAAGCTGGACATATCAGGTGTTATATTATCGCGTATAGATGGGGATTCAAGGGGTGGAGCTGCTCTAAGTGTTACGCAATCAACAGGCAAGCCAATCAAATTTTTAAGCACTGGAGAAAAACCTTCGGATTTCGAAAAATTCACACCAGATCGAATTGCTTCCAGAATACTAGATATGGGAGACATAGTGTCTTTAGTAGAAAATGCAGCTGGTATGATTGATGAGAATGAAGCAAAGAAGACTGCTGCTAAGTTGCAGAAGGGAAAGTTTGACCTAAATGACTATATCAGTCATTTAAAAATGATTAAAAAAATGGGCGGTATAGGCTCTATGATAAAGATGATACCAGGTATATCAAAAATAACAAGTCAAGTGGATTCTTCTAGATTGAATGATAAGCTATTATTGCATCAGGAAGCTATAGTGCTTTCGATGACATTGAAAGAGCGTAGGAAGCCTGCTTTGCTTAATGCTTCACGTAAAAAAAGAATTGCCGCAGGCTCAGGCACAACAGTGCAGCAAGTTAATTCTCTAGTCAAACAGCACACTCAAATTAGCAATATGATGAAAAAGACTTCGCAAATGAATCCAAAGTCACTGATGAGAGGCGGTATAGAAAAACTTTTTTCTTGACTGCAAGGGTAAATTTAAGTATCCTTGCTACACTAAGAAACATAATAATATGTGTGAGTTATGAGTAAAGGAAAATCAGTATCCAAAAATAACAGGGAAGGTCGTGGAAAGAGTCAAGAGTATTTTCATAATGGCAAAAAAATTAAACCTGTAAAATTGGTACTGGAGAGACAGTCTTTTCTTGGTGCAGAATATGAAGACTCAGGAGATGTTGTTTTAGGTTCGAATGGCAAACCATCGCCTTGGCATAGTGCAAAAACTGTTGGTTAGTTGCAGTCAAAAAGAGCTCAAAATATAACTTCTTTGATTTTGTTAACAGTGCTATACTTGAGTTAAAGCTGGACCTTCATATGTGTGATTAAGTTATGGTTACTTTGGTTTTGGTGAAAAACTGATCAATATCTTGTCAAAAATTCACTAATTTATATTTCAAAAACAATAAGAAGTTAACAAATCTTTATTATTTACTTGGTCATAGCAAAATTTATTGCTATTATGTCTGAATAAGAATTGATTAATGATTTATTTAATAGTTTTATTTTATGATGACAGAAAAAATAACAATTGAAGGAGTTAATGTAAGTTTTGAGATTCCTTTTGCTCCAGATTCTAGTATTAATAATTTCAATAATAGCGTTGCAGACCAGAAACAAGATGATTTAGAGATAGCTTTAATAAAGTCGATCATAAATAGGTTAGATATAGATTCTGGTACAGATATAAGGATTATACCACATATGAATGAGCATGGTGGCAACACTGTGTTTCTGTATTCAGTCATATATGAAAACGAAGAGTTTTTTGTTAAAGGAGAAAGGTTTGACTATACAAGGCAATTTGATAAAATAGCTAATTTTATTGACACAAATTGCCCAGAGTTAAGAGAGATAGTAAATTTACCTTTCATTTCCACTTCATTTTGTGATCAGGACAATAATCATTATTTTTATTCAATATCAAAAAGAGCCGATGGAATTAGCTTATATGAATTAGAACAATCTGTTGCCAGGGGTGAGCATGATTATGAAGTTTTGGAGTTTGCTTATTTTAAGTTTGGTCAAGCTATAGCTACCATGCATCTAGCAGGTGCTGTTGATAAATCGGTTTCTGAACTAAGTCAGCTCAAAACGCATATTGTACATCATGATTTGCATCCAGGACAAGTTTTTTTCGATGGAGAAAGAATCACAGTGATTGATAATATTTCCCTTGAGCTATCGACAGATTATCCAATGACTACAAGTGGTGACATAAGGCATTTTGTTTGCTACGAAGATGATGCATTAAAAAAACAAGTGGTTAATGGTTACGTTTCAGAGATGAAAAATATTGAATGTATTGACTATATTAAAAATGAGTTTCTTACAGAAATCTACGAAAAATGCATAGCAAATGGTTTTCAAATGAGCGCCACCGCCGTTAGTAAATATACTGACGAATTGTTAGGAGAGGCATTTGAGGTAAGCGAGTTAGGCTATTATGGAAGACATGTTGAACTTGCAGGCAGTGTTGTTACTGATAGTGTTGCAGCAGAGGCTTAAGTTTTTCTTTTAGTCAAACCTTAATGCTTTGGTGTCGATCTTTCGTGTGGTTCAAATATATATTGTAGATTACATTGAAATAGAACGATTTTCTAGTTTATCTTTGGCAATTTATTTATCATCTTATTTTCCTCAAATGGGTCAGCATTGCAGGAAAAATAAGACAATAACTAAATCACAAAATATTTTCTATAAAATACTCCTATTCCAATCTAATCTACAATAGCTTAATTCAATGAATCGTTTTTAATATAATTTAAAAATATTGGCAAATTTTTGAATTAGCACTGAGAAATTCGCTGAATGAAAATTGTTTTTTGGTATGATTATAATTGATTTGATTTTTTGAGGAATAACATTTTCATTAAATAAATAGCGTACCATATGATGAATTCTTCTTTTTGTCTTATTTCGTATCACAGCTTTTTTAGAATATTTTTTCCCGACTTTCATTCCATAAGATAGTGTATGAGAATACACCTCTTGTGATGCGTTCGAGTTGTTCGATTGGTGTAAAGCATTGATATTTTTTTCAGAGACTACCAAAGTGAAGTGTTTTTTATAAAATTTTTTACTATATTTGTTTGTGTAGTCAAATTCTTTCTGATTTTTTAAGGTAGTAACAAAAGATTTTAATTTTTGAGTTGTTATCTTTGTAGATATGAAGTTAGATATACGCGACATTTTATTTATCTCTATCTTCAGTAAAAATTTTTATGAGATGATAAACCAAAATCACTAGCTAACAGCATTAATAACTAGATTTTTTTGGTCAGTAAATGAATTTATATTTTATTGATAGCCTATCGAAATATTGCTGTAAAGCATAAATCATTAAACAATTTTATAAGTCTTTCTGCTGTAACAGTAGAAATTATTTAAAGTAAGAAAACTACTTTTGCAGAATTTATATTGTTTTCGCCTCAAAATCATTTGAAATGGACCAAACGATTCTTATTTCAACAGAACCTAGTTCCAGTTAAATTAAGCTGTTAGTTTCTTACGACCTTTTGCTCTACGATTTCTAATGATAGCACGACCCGAGACAGTTGCCATTCTAGCTCTGAAACCGTGTCTTCTTTTTCTTACTATATTGCTTGGTTGAAATGTGCGTTTCATTTGTTAAACCTTTTAAACGTTCTTATTAGACTACCATTCTAGTGTGAAAGAAAATCAATTTCAAGGAGGAATGATAGCAGTTTTGTTAATATATTTATTTTTTCTCTTCTGATTGCTTTTTATCGTCTGTTGTTTCTTTTTTAGAATCATGATGATGTTGCAAAGTAGAAGCAGCTTCCTCTTCAGATTTGGCAACGATTAGCAAAACTTCAGTTATAACTTCAGGGTGGAGACATATTTTAATTTCATGTACACCGTTAAATTTGATTGGGCTGTCCAGCATTATTTGACTATAAGAAATATCAAAATCAAATAGACTAGATAATTTAGCAGCTATAGACTTATTAGAGATTGAACCAAATAATTTACCATCTGCAGATGACTGAACAATAAATGTAATGCCTTTATTAGCAATCGACTTTTCAATTTTCTTCGCCATAGATACAGCATCTTGATTCTTTTGCTGGAGCTGCTTTTTAAGAGAATCGAGCTCTGCTATGTTCTCTTTAGTAGCTCTAATTGCTAAATTTTGCGGTAAAAGATAGTTACGACCATATCCATCACGAACTTTTATAAAATCACCTGCTTTACCGAGCTTTCTTACTGATTGAGTTAAAATAATCTGCATATTTTTAATGTATTTTATTTAATTTTTCACACTTATTTTACTTAAGAGAAACAAACGGTAGCAATGCAAGAACTCTAGCATGTTTAATTGCCTTTTTAAGAGCTCTTTGTTTTTTTGCTTCTACATTTGTGATTCTGCTAGGTAGCATTCTTCCACCTTCTGAAATAAATTTGCTTAATAATTCAGGGTCTTTATAGTCTATTTTATTTGTAGGCAAATCGTGGAGTGGGCACCCTCTGCTTTTTTTGAAAAAAGACTTACCATTATTCCTATCGTCTGATGATCTGGTGGATCTTGTTTGTTCTATTTCTAACATAATAACTATTTAACTTTGTTATAACTAATCTAATTGCTAGTTTTATCTAACGTAACATCTATCGTATTCTGACCATCAGAATCCTTAGATTTTAAAATCGGTGATGGATCAGAACTAATAGTTTTCACCCTTACTAGGGAGAATCTAATAATACTTTCGCTCAGCTTAATTTTTCTATCTAACTCATCAAGAGCTGCTTTGTCTGCTTTTATTCCAAAGAAATAATAATGACCTTTCCTGTTATTTTGAATTTCATAGGCTAAAGTCCTAAGCCCCCAGTACTCAGTCTTGATTATTTCTCCTTTGTGAGTGAGAATAATATTTTTTATATCTTCCGCAATCTTATCAACTTCTGTTGATGAGAGTTCTTGACGAATAATTACGATGGATTCATAAAATGCCATAAAAGAGCGTCCCCGATTCAAATTTGTATGCTTAAAATTATCGCACATTTATAGCAAGCTAAATAAAATATTTCAAGTATTATCTTTAATAACTTATCAATTACTTGATTTTTATTAGAAATTAGTCGGTATTCTCAAGTTTTTGACAAATACTTACTGTATTTAATTTTGTTTGCAATTTAGTTCTATTATATATATGATCTGTTTGCTTATGATAATGTTGTTATGCATTTCATAGTTCTAGGTCTATAAAACATATTAAGGGGTTAGATGTGCAAAATAAATTAGCACCCAATATTCTTGTAATAGAAGAAAATAAAGTTTTAAATACTACTATTTGTAATACTATTGAGAGGTACGGGTTTGATTCAATTAGGGCGTATGAAGTGCCAATGATTGCCAAGCTTACAGAATTTAATTCACCTCATGTTGCAATTATAGGCAGTACTTCCAAAAAAGAAAGAATAGAAATAGCAAACGAGGTAGCAAAAAATGCTTTGCCGTATGAGTTGCCCATAATTTTTTTGTTAAATCAAGAAGAGGAAGAAGATTTAATTGGTTTAGAGAAAAAGAATTTAGTGAGGATTATGCGTCAGCCAGTTACTCCTAATGAAATTATGATAATGGTTCGTGAGTTATTAAGGAAGGCAACGCCTGTTTTCTTAGATAAAATTCTTTCATATAAAGACATAAGCCTTGATTTATACACAATGAAGGTTTCCAAAGGAAAAAATGTTTATTCCTTTGGCCCGACGGAGTTTAAAATTTTACAACTTTTGATACAAAGGCCTAGTACAATTTATACTCGTCGCCAAATCATTGATTATGTGTGGGGCAACGACAAGGAAATAGCGGACAGGACAATAGATGTGCATATTAATAGAATTCGCACTATGTTAAAGGTGAGTGAAGATCGGAACCCCCTTATCAAGACAATTAGGGCAGCTGGTTACTGTCTAGATTAGTGTTGGCCAATTTAAAAATCAATCTAATCGCAATATGGTAAAAACATTGTTTAGTGAAAACGCCTTAAAATCATCTGGTATAATTAAACGACTGGTAAGAGATCATGTAGCGCAATACAAGTCTAATATCTTAACCGCAGTCATTTTTATGATAATTGCTGCATTGTGTTCAGCAATTATTGTTCGCTTAACAAAACCAATAATTGATAGGGTTTTGATAGAGCATGACCATCGAATGTTAGTATTAATAACAAGTTGTATAGCCCTTCTTTATTTAGTTAAAGGATTTTCTGAGTTTTTTCAAAATTACTTAATTAAATTTATCGGACAGCAAATTTTAACAGATTTGCAGCTAGCTATGTATAATCACTTACTTTATGCTGATTATTCTTTCATTCAAGGAAATTCTTCTGGAAAAATAATTTCTAGATTTACTAACGATATTATACTAATGAGAGGTGCTGTTTCCAATTTGTTAGTAGGTTGTGCAAAGCACTTTTTGTCTATAGTGTTTTTAGTGTGTATAATGTTTACGCTAGATTTTTATTTATCAATTTTTGTTTTTGTTGCTTTTCCCCTGGCAATATACCCTATACAAAAGCTGGGAAGGAAAATGCGAGTAGTGTCCCATGAAGCTCAAGAGGAGCTTAGTAATTTTACTTCCACTTTAGATGAGTCGTTTTCTTCTATTAGTATCATAAAATCTTTTTGTATGGAAAAATATGAATTCTCTAAAGCAAAGCAAATCACAAATAAGATATTAGATTTTTATAAAAAAGCTGCTCAATTAGATTCTGTTACATCCCCTTTAATGGAAATACTTAGTGGTATGACTATTATAGGTTTGATATGGTATGGCAATTATGCGATTACTAATGGTTCAATGACTACAGGAACTTTATTTACTTTTATTATGGCTTTTGTTTCAGCTTATAGACCTTTTAAAAGTTTGGTTTCCTTGAATGTTAATTTGCAAGAGGGATTAGCTGCGGCAGCAAGAGTTTTTGTAATATTAGATATAAAGCCTTCTATTGCAGACCTTCCTAACGCGCCTAACGTCGAATTCAACGTGCCAAGGATTAGTTATGAAAATGTTACACTTAAATTTCCAAACAATAGAACAGCTTTAGAGAATTATAACTTGATATTAGAGCCTGGTAAAACATATGCTTTTGTTGGAAGTTCTGGAAGCGGTAAGACTACACTGGCAAATTTGATGATTAGGTTTTTTGACCCACAAAGCGGTAAAATTTTAATAGGCGGCTATGACATTAAAGAGATTTCTTTAAATAGCCTAAGAAAGCAAATTGCTTTTGTATCGCAAGAAACGATGTTATTTGATACCACTGTAAATAATAATATTGTTTGCGGCGAAAAAAGTGCATCTCAGGAGAAAATAATTGAGGCTGCAAAAGCGGCTGATGCCCATGAGTTTATTTCTTCGCTGCCTCAAGGATATCGTACTGCACTAGGGGCAAAAGGCAAGTCATTATCCGGCGGACAAAAGCAACGAATTTCCATAGCTCGTGCTTTGTATAAAAACGCTCCAATTCTGCTTTTAGATGAGGCTACAAGCGCGCTTGACCCTATATCAGAAAAAAAAATAATTCTTTCATTGCATAAGTTAAGAAAGAATAAAACTAATTTGATTATTACACATAGATTAAACAGCATAACAAATGTAGACAAAATTATAGTAATGAAAAATTCCCAATTGGTAGAACAGGGATCGCACGAGGAGTTGTTAGCATTAAAAGGGGAATATTACAAATTATATAATAAGGAATTGCAAGAAAACGACAAGCATGTATAATATTTCAATTTACTAAATATTAAAATACGATATAGATATGAGTTTAGACGATAAATCAACAAACACAGACGTAATTACATCATTAGAAGTTGAAGATATGCCTGTAGCACCTGAACCGGTCGAATCAAATTGGTTCAGTTTGATGCCGATGTTACTGATTTTTGTTTTATTCTACTTTTTTCTTATAAGGCCACAGGAAAAGCGTCGTCGTGAGCATGAAAATTTTGTCTCTAGTGTGAAAAAAGGGGAAGAAGTGGTTACAAATAGTGGTTTATTTGGAATAATTAGGAAAATTAATGATAATGATGATACTGTTATAATTGAGATTGCAAAAGATGTTGAAATTAAAATACTTAAAAACTCTATCTCAGATATAATCAATAGAAAGAAAGATAATAAAACCCAGCCGGAGAAAGGGGCTAAGAAAAAAACAAAATAGTAATATGATAATGCTGTTGGGAGTTGATACTGGTTATGTACAAAATAAGTAAATTAAAGCTGATTACAGCGATTCTTATTACCATTTCGGCTATATTTATAATTTTACCTAATATCTCTACAAAGGAAGAAGGTTCTGGCAATAGTATAAATTTGGGTTTAGACCTTAAAGGCGGTGCACATTTATTATTAAATGTGGATTTTGATAGTTACATGCAAGATGTAACACAGTCTGTTGCTGATTCTATAAAAAAGGCTTTACGTAATGACAAGATAAGTTACAAAGATTTTAAAATAAAACCTAATAATATTAGTTTTACTCTAAGAAACGAAGCGAACGAGAAGAAGGTTTTCAGTTTAGTAAAAAATATTGATACAAACATTTCTTCATTTTCAGATGGAAAAGATATTACTATATATTACGATGAATATGCTATAAACCAAATGCAAGATAGGGTTATCAATCAATCAATAGAAATTGTAAGGATGAGGGTCGATAGCAATGGTACAAAAGAGCCGAATATACAAAGGCAAGGTGCTTTAAATATTTTGTTGCAAGTTCCGGGTGAAAGCAATCCAGCAGAATTAAAAAGAATACTTGGTAAAACTGCACGTCTTACATTCCATAGAGTTGTAGATAATATGATAGAAAATATACCATCAAACAAACTCAGGATAGTTAATTCAGAAGATGGCACCTCTTTAGCTATTATAAGAAAATTTGTAATAAGCGGAGACCAACTAATCGATGCGAGAGTTCAGTTTCAAAATGGCATGCCGGTAGTACATTTTTCTTTAAATCACATAGGCGCAAGGAAATTTGGTGATTTTACAAAGGCAAGTAGAGGACAAAGATTAGCTATAGTTTTGGATGGAAAAGTATTAAGCTCCCCTTCTATTAATGATCCAATCACTACAGGTGAAGGTTTTATATCTGGCAATTTTAGTATAGATTCAGCAAATGAACTTGCTTTGATGCTCAGGGCGGGAGCGTTGCCTGCTCCATTAAAAATTATAGAAGAAAGGACCGTTGGCCCGAACCTTGGTGCAGACTCAATACAATCTGGTAGAGTTGCTGCAATAGTAGGTTTTGCAATGGTTGTAATATTCATGATATTGTCCTATGGTGTACTCGGAGTATTTGCAAGCGTTACATTAATAGTGGCTCTGTTATATATATTTGCATTGTTAACTTTGTTGCAGGCGACTCTTACCTTACCAGGCATAGCTGGTATAATTTTAACAATTGGCATGGCAGTTGATGCGAATGTACTCATATATGAAAGAATAAGGGAAGAGTTATCTAAAGGTAGTTCAAATTTATATGCAGTAAAAACTAGTTTTGATTCTGTTTTTACAACAATTATGGATTCAAATGTGACAACTTTGATAGCTGCCTTTTTACTTTATAATTTTGGAGTTGGAGCAATAAAAGGATTTGCTGTTACTCTAACTATTGGGATTATTACATCTATGTATACTGCTCTTGTTATCAACAGATTAATGATTGATATATGGCTGACTTATAAAAACCCAAAGACAATAATTAATTAGATTGCTGCTGTTATGCAATATTCAATTTATGCAAAATCATGTAATAAATTAACAGGACGTCTTATGCACGGCGTGAGAAAGCTTGGCTCAATGTCAGATGCAACACAAGGGCTTCTTATTTCATAAGGAAAGCTCGGTGTACAAGAGATAGTTACCATTGAAACTATTAAGACTATAGTACAACATTTTAGTTTTGAATAACATCTCATATCATTACTGTATTTTTACTTATTTAACTATAAACCTATAGCACTTTTTGATTTGCAGCAATTTTCACATATGCACATGGGAGCAAATTTGTTATTAATTATGATTACTATACAACACAAGTACAAATTTACTCTTATTATTTTTGATAAAAGATTTTAGTTTAATTTAATTTATAGCTAATATCATCTTATAAACCTACTAACTTAAACTCATATGCTGTGATTTTTATGTCCCAATCTTTAGAAGAATTTATAAATTCAGGGGAATATTTCCAGGAAGCAAAGGCGTGGTATAAGGTAAAATACATACATCCATTTTCTCAAAGAACATTTTTGATGATACTTGGTTTAGTGGTGTCAGTAATATTTGCGTCAATTATTCTTAATATATATAATTTATTTCCTACAAAAAAAGAAGTAAGTTATGTAATGACTATTGACGATGTGACTAACAAAGCCGCAAAAATATACGAAGCAGACTTTGCCCCTCAAGATGCACAGCTTTCTGTAGTAAATAAATTAGTAGAAAGATATGTAATTCGTAGAGAAAGCTATGATTATGATGATCTGAAGAGACAGTTTATTTATGTTAAAAATAGCTCGACTCGGATAGTATTTCGAAGGTTTTACAACTTTATGAACATTGATAATCCTGAATCTCTCATTTTAAGATACAAGAAAAATATAGATAGAAAGATTAATATTATTTCAGCAAAACATCCTAATGAAGATACCGCAATAGTGACTTTTCGTGCGGTTGCTAGTGATTCTATAAATAAGAAGTATGAAGACAAAATATGGCAGGCAACTCTTAAATTTGATGTTGATCAAGTAGACGAATCTTTAGCAACAGGGCAGAGATTCGATTTTACTGTGACGGATTACGACTTACTTTTATTAAAAGATAATTTAAAGGGTAAAATATAAAATATGAAACGTATTTTTTGTAAAGTATTTTTACTGTGTAGCTTTATTATAATATACAGTAACGCTCTTGCAATAAGAGAGGCAAGGCCAACTCCAATTGATTCAAGAATTAGGATAATGATATACAACCCAGATGATGTATTCAAATTCATTGGTTATTATGGATATCAAGCCAGCATAGAATTAGCAAGAGACGAGCAGGTGATAAGTATCTCAATGGGTGATACTAGCTCATGGCAAGTAGTTCCAGCTGGGTATAGAATTTTCATTAAACCTATAGAAAAAGATGCAACCACCAACATGACGCTAATTACTAATAAGCGGACATACTTTTTTGAGTTGTATGCAGAGGAAACAACTGATATCCGGGATCCAGAGATGGCATTTAATGTTAAGTTTATCTACCCAGACACGGAAGAAGATGATCATATTAGAGTTTTTGCTTCTGAAGGTTCAGCTGGTGGAATGCCAGATCTTACTAAGCCAGAAAATTTTAATTTCCTTTATTCCATCAGTGGAAATGAAGAGATTGCTCCTATAAAAATTTTTGATGATGGTGAGTTTACTTATATGCAGTTTAGGGATAAAAATAATGAGATCCCTGCTATATTTGCTGTGGATGAAGATTTAAGAGAATCGATGGTCAATTTTCGTCTTGATCCTAAGGATAGCAATTTGATAATAATTGATCATGTTTTTCCTAAATTAACACTTCGTGCAGGTAAAAAAATAACTTGCGTATTTAATGAAGCATTTAATCCGCTATAAATATAAGTTTAAGCGCCTTGTTAACAGTGCCATATTATTTATATTTTGTGCAGTTAAATTTTATATATCAAAATAACTTCTTGCAAAATGCAGTTTAACGACTATACTGTACTGGAAATAAATTTATATTTAGTTTATTTTTTGTGCAGTAGCTACTGGTTGAATTCAGATCATAAGTTGTTTTCGCCTCTGTTAGCTTGCCATTTAAGTTTATAACAATATAAAACATATTAAATTCGAATAGAGTATATACTAATGCCTAAAATGAAAACACACTCTGGTGCAAAGAAAAGGTTCAAGTTAACGTCTAGTGGAAAAGTTAAAGCTGCCCAAGCTGGGAAGCAGCATTTTATGAGGCGTCGTACGAAATCACAGCTTAGAGATTTGCGAGGAACTGAAGTTTTATGTGATCAGGATGCAAAAAGGCTAAAAAGAATTTTCTTACCTAACGGATAATAAATTTTAAATATTAAAATAGAATAATAGTATGACACGCGCTAAATCTGGTAAAATTTCAAAAAATCGTCATAAAAAAATCATTAAGATGGCAAAAGGCTATCGTGGGAGAGCGAGTAGTTGCTTCAGAATTGCTGTTCAAAAAGTAGAAAAAGCTTTGCAGTATGCTTATCGTGACCGTAGAAATCGTAAACGTGATTTTAGAGGGCTTTGGATACAAAGAATTAATGCTGCAGCAAGGAGCCATGGAATGGTTTATTCTACATTTCTTGGAGCTATGAAAAGAAGTGGTATGGAAATTGATAGAAAAATGTTAGCAGATCTTGCTGTTCATAACCCAGAAAATTTCTCTCAAATAGTTGAGGAAGTTAAAAAAGCTGCTTAAATTATAAGCAATCGCTTGTAGTGTAGATTAGTTCTTTATTTTTCTGCTCATAGTTCTTGTCATCTGCGTTTTTCATCTTTCACAAGTTTTGTTTTTACTAAACTTGCATACTTGGTCGGTAAGAGTGTGGTAATGCTAATAGCTTCTTTGGTTTTATTATAGATCTAAGCAACAATGCCTTGCGAGCCATCCAGAAAAATAATACAAACTGGATTGCGTCACCTAAAGGTTCGCAGGTGACGATTATTAAGTAATCTACAATATTACAAGAAATAAAAGGTAAAGAGTTATAATCCCAACTCTTGAACTTATACACTAAAGTTTATTGTCATTGCGAGGAGAATATATTAGTATTCGACGTGGCAATCTAAAGGAAATATTATGAAACAACCTTTGATTGGACCAACTATGTTTAAGCAAAAAAACAAATTAATTTATATAACAGTTTTGTTGCTGCATATAATCACGTAGTCTAGCATTGACGATGACAATGATTTTGCGCATAAGAGCAGTCAGAGCGACCATTTTTCTTTTGCCTCTAACAATAAGTTTTTCATAAAACACCTTCAGTTCTGAGTTTGAGTTTCTAGCAGAAATTGCAGCAATAAATAATGATGGTTTCGCCCCCTTTCTTCCGTGCCCTGTTGGTCTATATCCACTAAATGAGCCAGCTATCATTAGATATTGGTGCCAGCCCCGCTAGAGAGGCTATTTTTTTCCGATCAAGTGATCCAAGCTCTGGCAATAAAATAAGTAACTCAGAGGATATTATTTCACCAATTCCAGGAATAGATTTTAGCAAATCTTGCTTAGCTTTTAGCCCTTTATCACTGCTAATAAGCTCTTTTATTCCAATGTAATCTACAATACTATGTCATTCTCACAAAATTTAACTTTTTAGCAACTCTGACCTTCAGGCCATCTCTTTATTTTTTTTCCGGACACTAGTGCACTTAAGTGGGAATGACAGAATCGCATTTCTAATGATAAATATTATTTTTAATTTTTCACCTGCGCTATTTGGTCAGTTTTTTCAACTTTTCAAAATAATGCTTCCCCTTGCCTTTTCAATCTATTCGAATTGATTTAAAACTATTAAATTAAAAAACATTTGAAATAGTCCTTAGTTTTATGTTATAAAATAATTGTACAGTTTTCAAAATGAATTATTGTCTTTGAAATTGAATGTAGGTTAGAAAAATGAAACATGGAGGCAAAAGAGATGGGGCTGGAAGGCCAAAAGGTCAAGGAAAATATGGAACTGAAACGAAAGCTATAAGAGTTCCAGTTGAGCTTGTAGAAGATGTAGAAGATTTTTCTCTACATGGCGGTTACAAAATACCTTTATTTAGTTCAACAATTGAAGCTGGATACCCATCGCTTGCAGAGGAACATGTTGAGCAATTCCTTGATATGAATCAACTGCTAATCAAGAATCCAGCTACTACTTTTTGTGTTAAAGTTAGCGGTGTTTCAATGATTGAGGCTGGAATATATGAAGGGGACAGGCTATTAGTGGATAGTAGTATTACGCCAAAGGAAGGTAAAATTGTTATTGCCGCGATAGACGGTATGCTTACTGTAAAGAGGTTAGGCACTATTGATGGCACACCATATTTAATGCCAGAAAATTCAAATTTTGCTCCTATTCCAATTCTTGAAAATTCTGAATTGCATATTTGGGGTGTTGTGACCAACATATTGAGAACATTGTGAGGTAAAATGTATGATTTTGCATGAAGTAGAAAGTCTGAATAATTCTAGAAGATTTTTATTGTCCACAGACGAAAAAATTATACTTACTAATCCTCAAGGTAGTACAAGGTATTATGGCATGAGGGTGATAGACTATATATTTTGTACTTTAAAAAGAGAATTTCCTGAGAAAATTTGTGATATTGTGGTAAATGCCCATGATGATTATTCTGCATTTGTTACTGCTCATAGGCTAGGTTATAAACAGATAGAATTTTTACAAACTGGCATGGTATAAGAACATTTTACACAGAGTTTAACTATAATAAATAATGCGTGTAAAAGAAAAATATAAAATAATTCTTGAACAATAAGGTTTATAAAGATATAATCCGACAAATTAAAATTTCTATTAAGTTACCATAACATACCATAACAGAGAATTTTGGAGATAATTGAATGACTGAAGCAATAACCCTAGTCGCAGAATTACGTAAAGATAAGGGAACAGGGCCATCTAGAGAATTAAGAAGGAAAGGATTCGTTCCTGCAACAGTTTATGCTGCTGGAAAAAAACCAATGTCAATTTCTATTGAAGAAAAAGAGATCACAAAATACTACAGGAGACCTTTGTTCTTATCTCAACAATTTGAAATTCAGATTGAAGACAAAAAACATCTAGTGTTGCCTAAAGATATTGAGTTAAACCCTATTACTGAAATCGTTAGACATGTCGATTTTGTATTTATTGATTCAAAAATACAAAAAATGGCTGTGCCGATAGTTTACAGCAACAAAGATATATCGATTGGCATAAAAAGAGGCGGTTATTTTAATACAGCAAAGAGATTTTTAAATATTCTGTGCCCTGTGAAAAACCTGCCAAGATCTATTGAGATAGATGTATCAAAAACAAAAATAGGTGAATCGATTAAAGCGAAATCAGCTCAGCTGCCTGACGGTGCGAAGTTGTTGGATAATCCTGATTTTGTTATAGCTTCTATCATTGGTAAGAAAGGTAAGGCTGATTCAGAAGAAAATACAGAGCAGAAAGAGGCATCCTAAGTTTTCCTGCTTAAGTAAAAGGATTTTAGATGTGAGCGAATTATTTTTATTGGTTGGTCTAGGAAATCCCGGAAGTAAATACGAATCAACAAGGCATAATATAGGTTTTAGATGTTTAGATGCTATAGCACATCAGAACTCTGTTGCATGGTCTAACAAAAAAAATCTTTCTGCATTAATTACATCTAGTGTTAAGTTGAATGGTTCAATTGATTCTAGTTTTATCTGTTGCAAGCCTCAAACATACATGAATTTGTCGGGAGAAAGCGTTTTATCGATCTCTACTTTTTATAAAGTACATGCAAAAAACATTATAGTTATACATGACGATATTGATTTACCTTTTGGAGAGTTACGCTACAAATTTTCAGGTGGAAATGCTGGTCACAATGGTTTGCGATCAATATCCGCAAAAATAGGGCCTGAATTTCATAGGATTCGTTTTGGAGTAGGCAGGCCCCAAGAAAAGAATTATGAAATAGCTCAGTTTGTTCTTCAAAAATTCTTAGGTTCGGAAGAAGATTTATTGCCTCATTTAATAGAAATTATTTCAAGCAATTTGAATTTCTTGTTTGAAGCAAGAATTGATGAACTAAAATTGGCTTTTTCTCAAGGCATTAAAAATCTTAATCTACAAAATATATAAATTATCGCTTTGATTTTATTAAGATATTGTTATATGCTAGCAATTATATGTGACATGCGGTGTTTACAGATCAAGGTATTCGTCTTATATCTTTGTTCAAAGATAAGATTACTTGCTTGTAGTTTCGTGTGATCCACAGTGTTAAACTGCAACAGCTTACAAGACGTTGTGTTAGAAATTATTAGTTGTTATCTTTCTTTAATTAGAAAGCTGTTATGATACTAGTGTCTTTAAACAAAATTACGTTAGTGACCTGTGAAGGTGTATATTTATAAAAATAAATTATCGATGATGAATAAATTTTACTTAGCAGCTGCGTCTGTATTATTAGTAGCAAATAGTTATGCTGTTACTTTAGAAGAAGCTTTGGTTAGTAGCTATAACAATAATGAAGAGCTTTATATTAATCGTAATAACTTTTTAACCGAAATTGAAAAATTTCCAAGAGCTCTGGCAGGATTTATGCCTAAAATATCAATCCAGTCTCAGGTGACTGATTTAAATACAAAGCGTGATAGTACTGTGCCTATTATAGTTAGGGATAACATAACAAATAAATCAACTAGATATAATCACGTACTTGTTGCAGAGCAGCCAGTGTTTGATGGGTTTTCTTCGATGCATGATTTAAGGTCTGCGCAAGCTGCATTTAAAGCTGCAAGAAGTGATTTTTATTCCAAAGAGCAAGAAATTTTGCTGAAGAATATTGAAATATATTTGGATTGTGTAGCTTCAGAAGAAAAATATAAAATTTCACAGATGAGTGTCAAATCTAATAAAGTTCAGTTTGACGCTATGCAGGAGAAATTTAAACAAGGTGAAGCTACTGCCACGGACGTTGCAAGTGCAAAAGAGAGTTACAAATCAGCCGAAGCTAACATGGCTACTGCCTTGGCAAACCGTGATTTTAGATATGCAACATTTAAACAAGTTACTAATATTTTGCCAGAAAACCTAAAAATGCCTGAGTTACCTGATGGTTTAGTCACTAATGTTGACGAATTATTTGAAATTGCTGGCAGAACTAACCTTACTATAGATGGTGTTAGGAATAAAATAGTTGCAGCTAAAGCTGATTCTGCAGGTGCAAAAGGTCAGTTGTTGCCTAAGGTCAGTTTTAAAATACAAACTGATAAAACAAAATATAATGTACAAAAAAATGATAATGGAAACATAAATAGCAGAGGTTTGACATCAACCTTATCTGTTAATATCCCAATTTTATCTCGTGGTGGTGCCGAATATTCTGATATTAGGAAAGCTAATCATTTTTACAAAAGAACCATGTTAGCTTTAGACTCTTCTTTAAAGCAGTTAAAGGCTGAATGTGTTTCTGTCTTATCTAACTTTGAATCTGCTAAAAAGCGCCTTGATGCAACGAAGCAAGCTGTTAAATCCTCAGAGATTGCTTACGATGGTATGGTACAAGAAGAAATGCTTGGTTCAAAAACTATCATCGATGTATCTATAGCAGAAGATCGCTTGAGTCGTGCTCGTGAAAGATTGGTTGATACAGAAAAAGATCTACTTTTTACGGCGTATAGACTGAAATCTTTAACTGGAGAATTGACTGCTAAAGCATTGAATTTGTCAGTGGATTATTTTGAACCAGAGAAAGAGTTTAAGAGGGTGAAATTTAAAATAGTGGGCTTTAAGTAGTGAATGGTGCTGTCGAAAAAAACAAATCTCATAATAGCATAGAATCTATATTAAAATCGGTTCGAAGTGTTATCGACAATCATGAAAAAGATGTGAAATCTTCTACTGTTTTAACTGAAAGTTCTGAGGATTCTAGTAGTGATGATGTTTTAGAGCTTACCTCTGTAGTCGAAGAAGACTCTAGTGAAAGCTCTCTGATTTCAGAAAAAGTGCGGCAACATGCTTCAAAAGAAATTAGTAAGTTTGCTAGCGCTGCTCAAAAAGAAAGTTCTGATGATGGTGCTTTACAATTGACTATTGAGAAGATAGCTAGGCCTCTTATCAAAACATGGATAGACAAGCATTTGGTGACGATAGTTGAAAGAGTATTAAAAGAAGAAATAAAGAAAATTATGCCTAAATAGTGCATTGTAGGAAGTGTTATGATAAAAAAGCCAAAAATAAAATTAATTCTTATACCTATTTGCTGTTTATTAATGTTGATTGCTTCTGGGGTTTCTGCTGATGGTATAGTTCCACCGCTTCCTGCTGATAACGGACCTGAGTTGATGCTATCTGATTCTGAAAAAGAAATAAGCACTTGGCAGAAAATAAAATCTTTTTTTGGTATGGGACCAGACCAAGGAACAAAACCTTTGGATACAAGCGAGCAAAATGATAAGAAAACCCAAGATGCCTCTGAAACTGTTTCATTAAAAAAGATTGAAGATGAAGATAATACTGCTGACAAATTAATGTCACCAGAAGATTTTATTGAGGAAGTAGATCGCAAGCTTCCTGATTCGGAAATTCAAGGAACTCAAGATATGGAAGATCAGAGTATTATTTTGCCTATAAATAACTCTATTGATCAGCAGCAGACTAAACTTGATTTTCTTGATGAAGAATTTGAAATCCCAAGCTTAGATGATGAAGTGTCTTCTGTTGATGAAGATGATATCTACGGTAGTGATAGTGAAATCGGAAACGAAGGTAGTGAAATCCCTACTTTAAATCAAAGCACAGATTTAAAAATTCAAGATGATACAGAACAACTGATTTCGGCAGAAGAAGAAGTTGAGCTTAAACGAAGAGAAAACAATGATTCTGAAATCGGTGAAGTTCAAGACACGGTAATGGAGAGTAAAAAAGAAGAGATTGTTTTAACAGTTCCAGACTACGATTCCGAGGATCCTGAAGAAGTTGGAGCAAAATCTGATAGGTCTTTGACACCTGCGGTCCCTTCTCTTGAAAATAAAACGCAAAATCAAAAAAGCCTTAATCAAGACAAGATAAAACAAGATAGAATGGAAGAAAAAGATATTCGTAAATTGCAAAAATTTATTTCTGATGAAATTCAGGTTCTATTACTTCCAAACGATGATGTGGTTTTAGGAGAAGTGACAAGAAAAGCTAGACTGGCCCAAATGAGTTTCGCTGATTATATCAGAGTGTTTTGGCAAAAATACGATAAGCTTGTAAGACAGGAAGAAACAAGAGCAATCAAAGATTTTATTGACAGCTATGATGAAACATTTAATCAATCAGACTAGTTGTACATCTAGTATTTTTGTTGGTGTTCTTGTAAAAAATATATTATACCGATTTGACTTTACTTAACTTTAACTACCTTATGAATGTATCCTTTCAGTGCATGAGGAAAATGCTTAAATCTAAATCACTATTTAATATCTCTATCTTGCTTTTTCAACATTAATTTGCTGTCCTTCAATTAATGGTAAATTAATGCTATTAGTGATATGCAAATCAAAATATTTGATTTAGTATGTACCTTTTATAATAGATCAAAAATTATTCTAATGAGCTTATTCATTTTGGTATTTCTTAAAGTGTTATCCTCTTTGTTGAGTGTAGTTATTGGTTTTTTAGCTGGTAAATATTCAGATGTAGAGCGTGATAGCATAGCAGCTTTGTTGTTTTATTTTGTAGCTCCTGTAGTGTTTTTTGCAATACCAACCAATACTCATTTAACCTTCCAAGCTTTAGGAATTACATTACTTACTTTTTGCTTATGCAGCTTAATAAGTGTTTTTTGTTATTGGCTTTATGGTAAGATATGGCAAGATTCACATCGTAACATACTTGCTCTTTCTTCTGGTACAGGTAACAGTGGTTATGTCGTGTTACCAATTGCTACAGCTCTTTTTGATGATTATACTTTAAGCATCTATGCTCTTGGATTGATTGGTATATCATTATATGAAATGTCTGTGGGTAATTATTATTGTGCCATGACTACTGGCACTTTTAAACAAAGCATACTGAAAGTAGTAAAGTTGCCATTGATAAATGCCTTTTTTCTTGGTTGTTTTATGAATTTTATGGGTTTTAAATTGCCGGATTTTCTTGATGAATTTACTGATAATATGAAAGGCGCATTTTCTATATTGGGAATGGTTACAATAGGTCTTTCACTTTCTAAAGTGCAAGCTTTTAAATTTGACTGGTATTTTATTGGAGCGGCATTTTGTAGTAAGTTTCTTTTTTATCCTATAGTATTTAATACTATAATTTTATTTGATAGGTTTGTATTTAATTACCTAGATGTGAGTTATTATAATGCATTACAGTTGTTGTGCATAGCGCCCCTGGCAACAAACACTATAGTTATCGCGTCACTATATAAAATCTATCCTGAGAAAATGGCAACTGCAGTATTGATTTCTTTAATCTTTGTTTTAGTATATATGCCACTTATGGCTAGTATTTTCTTAAAAATATAATTAACAAATAAATTTATGTCTCAGAAGTCTAATATCAAAACTAATTTATTAATTATTGGCTCCGGCCCTGCAGGATTAAGCGCAGCAATTTATGCGGCTAGAGCCTCTTTAGAACCAACATTAATACATGGGATGCAGCCAGGAGGGCAACTAACCATTACAACTGATGTTGAAAATTACCCTGGCTTTGC
Source organism: Candidatus Megaera endosymbiont of Nemacystus decipiens (assembly GCA_030036605.1). Classification (GTDB taxonomy): domain Bacteria; phylum Pseudomonadota; class Alphaproteobacteria; order Rickettsiales; family Rickettsiaceae; genus Megaera_A. The sequence goes on from DAOTRE010000002.1 coordinate 196,231, forward strand.
TGATATAATACAGGGACCATGGCTTATGCAGCAAATGGAACAGCAAGCAGAAAATGTTGGGACGAAGATGGTGCATGATTATGTAGAAAAAGTTGAATTAATGGCTTCTCCTTTCAAGGCTTACACTGCTGGGGGGGATGTTTATGAGGCTAAATCTATTATTATTTCTACTGGAGCACAGGCAAAATGGCTTGGTCTTGAATCTGAATCTAAGTTTCAAGGTTTTGGAGTTTCTGGTTGTGCGACATGCGATGGATTCTTCTTTAAAGATAAAGAAGTGCTAGTGATTGGCGGTGGAAACACAGCAGTAGAGGAAGCAATATACCTGACTAACCATGCTAAAAAAGTATATTTAGTACACAGAAGAGAAGAGCTTCGTGCAGAGAAAATCCTTCAGGATAGGATGTTTAAGAATAAGAAAATATCTGTAATATGGAATCATGTTTTGGAGGAGGTTATGGGAAAAGAAAATCCTAAAGCTGTGACGGGAGTTAAGTTGAAGAATACAAAAGATGGATCTTTAAAGAAAATTGAATGTGAGGGAGTATTTATTGCAATTGGGCATAAACCTAACACTAAGATGTTTGAAGATCAACTTAAGATGGATAAGGAGGGTTATATAATCACAAAACCTGATTCAACTCAGACTAGCATAGAAGGTGTTTATGCTGCTGGAGATGTACAAGACAAAGTATATCGTCAGGCCGTTACTGCTGCTGGTACTGGTTGTATGGCAGCTCTTGAAGCAGATAAATTTCTAGCAAAGATTAAAGAAGGGCTATAAATATCCATGAGCAAAAAGGAAAGTAATTTACAAAATAAAGTAGAGTTTCGCCGCGCACCGTCTAACGTTCATGCAGAGCAAATGTTGTTAGGTGCAATTTTAATTAACAATAAAGCAATAGAGCAGGTGAATGAGTTCCTGCGCAAAGAGCATTTTTTTGAAACGTTGCATCAAAAAATTTATCAATCAATTTTAGTATTAATTGAGAAAGGTTTAACAGCTAGCCCAATTACAATTCGTTCCATGTTAGAAAATGATTCATTGTATCAAGAAGTTGGTGGTAATGAGTATATAATAAAACTCACTACTATTGCTATGGTTGTTATCAACCCAAATGAATATGGCAAAATAATTTATGATTTGGCTTTAAAAAGAAATTTAATTGATATAGGAGAAACGATAGTTAACAAGGCTTATGATTCTACATTAGAAGAGGAAGCAATAGAGCAATTAGAGCTTGCTGAAAGTAAGCTTTATGCACTTGCTAGTGAAGGGATAAATGAAAAAAGCTTTGTGCAGATGTCTCAGCCAGTTTCAGACTCTCTTGATAGTATTAACAGAGCAATGAAAACTACAGGTCATGTCACAGGTATTTCCACAGGATTAATCGATCTAGATCATAAATTGTCTGGATTTCAGAACTCAGATTTAGTGATTATAGCTGGTCGCCCTTCTATGGGTAAGACAGCATTTGCAATTAATTTTGCGTTTAATGCTTGCAAGGCTTTACAAAAAAAATCTGAAAAAGATGAAAAACCTATGTCTGTAGGTTTTTTTTCACTTGAGATGTCATCACAGCAGCTTGCGACAAGGTTATTATCAATGATGACTAAAATTGATTCTACCCAATTGCGCAATGGAAAGGTAAATGAAGAACACTATAATCTTTTGCGTAAATCAGCTGCGGAATTAGCAGAAATGTCATTTTTTATTGATGATACGCCGGCTTTATCGATTGCAGCAGTTAGAACAAGAGCAAGAAAGCTTAAGAGAAAGCATAATTTAGGAATTATATTTATCGATTATCTGCAATTACTCCGAGCATCAAATATTTCTAATAATCGCGTGCTAGAAATATCAGAAATTACACAAGGATTAAAGGCGATTGCAAAAGAATTAGATATACCAGTAATTGCACTGTCACAATTGTCAAGAGCAGTAGAGCAACGCGAAGATAAGAAGCCAATGCTATCAGATCTTCGAGAATCAGGCTCTATAGAGCAAGATGCTGATCTTGTAATGTTTTTGTACAGAGAGGAATATTATCTAAAAAGAAAAGAGCCGAATGCTGGTGATAGTAAGTATGTAGAATGGCAAGAACAATTAAATAAAGTGCATAACATGGCAGAGATATTGGTTGCCAAGCACCGTAATGGTGCAGTAGGTAATGTTCAGCTCTTTTATGAAGATAAATATTCTACTGTTAGAAATTTGGATAAATCTCATAGATAGAGAATTTATGATGTTAAAACCAGTTATTTTTAGTATTTCTGGAACCAAATTAACCTTGGAAGAAATAGAGTTTTTCACTAATAATCCATGCGTAGGCTTTATTTTATTTCAGCGTAATATTGAATCAAATCAGCAGCTAAAATCACTTACTAAGTCTCTTAGAGAGTTGCAACCCAATAATGAGATAAAAATTTTTGTAGATCAAGAAGGTGGGAGAGTTGCAAGAATAAAACCGCCAATAGCAAGCAGGCTTTATCCACCAGCAAAAGAATTAGGAGATATATATTTTGAAGATCCCCTGCTATCTAAGTCAAGAGTACGAGATAATTTTTCCCATCTTATGATGGAGCTAAAATCTTTAGGAATTGATTCACCTTGTGCTCCTAATTGCGACATAATGCATGAAGGGTCTAATGAAACAGTAATAGGTGATCGTAGTTTTGGTAGTTCGGTAGATCAAGTGGTAGAATTGTCAAAAGTTGCAATTCAAGCAATTCAGCAGCAAGAAGGTATTGCTTGGATTAAGCACATACCAGGTCACGGGAGAGCGACTAAAGATAGTCATTTTGATTTACCAATCGTAACAACAAAATTAGCTGAGCTTGACAAGACTGATTTTGAAGTATTTAGGCAATTGTCAAAAGAGAATTGTTGGGGTATGACAGGGCACGTTGTTTTCACCGCGTTAGATGATAAACAAGTTGCAACTTGCTCTAGTAAGGTAATTAGTTACGTTAGAAATAATATAGGTTTTAAAGGCATTTTAGTAACGGATGATATTTGTATGGCGGCGCTTGGGGGCGGCATTGGGATAGAATATTGTTTGTTAAATAAAATACTGAAAACTCGTGATTACAAAGATATAGATAAAAAATTACAAGAAAATCTAAATATTAATTTAGAAAAAGATAGCGAAGCACTAGTTATAAAAACAATTCAATCTAGGTTAGAGCATTTAAAACCCTGTTTTATCGATAGCATGTCAAATGCAGCAAAATTGGCTCTTGAAGCTGGGTGTGACATTGTGTTACACTGTAGTGGTGATATAGAAGAAATGCGAGCAATAGTTAAGATGCTTGATAAATATTTTAAAAATAATGTACAAAGATGGAGATATAATAATGGCTCATTGTGATTACTCAAACCAAGAAAAACACCCTTTTTCTCTTCCAAACCTTCCTTTTGATAAGAAGGAGTTTAGCGCTTGTTTCTCACAAGAAACTTTTGAATACCATCATGAAAAGCATCATAATGCCTACGTGGTTAACTTAAATAAATTACTAGAAAATAATGCCGATTATCGAGTGATGGAGCTGGAGGAAATTATCTCTAAATCATATGGCAAAGAGCCAGGTATTTTTAATAATGCAGCTCAGGTTTGGAACCACAGTTTTTTTTGGCATTCAATTAAGCCAAATGGAGGTGGAAAACCAGATGGCAATTTAGCAGAAGCAATAAATAAAGATTTTGGGTCCTTTGAAAAGTTTTTAGACGAGTTTAAAAATGCTGCTCTCACTCAATTTGGTAGCGGATGGGCATGGCTTGTTTACTCCAGAAAAGAGGCAAAATTGCAAATAGTCAAAACTGCAAATGCTGATACCCCTTTGACAGAAGGTTTGTTGCCTTTGATTGCTTGTGATGTCTGGGAGCATGCTTATTATATTGACTATAGGAACAAAAGACCGGACTACGTTTCTGTTTTTCTAGAAAAGATGATTAATTGGGACTTTGCGGAGATGCATTTTAACCGTGCTTGCAGGTAAGCTTTTGAGTTAAGAGTCTAGCAAACAAGTATTAGGTTTTTTGTTTAGAAGGAATAATCGCATCTGGCGGTCGAATGTATAGAGGTTCAATATTTTTTATATTATTTTCTGCAATCATTTCATGAGCCAACCTTCCAATATGATGTGCTTTTATCACTGGAAATCTAGGAAGGATTATTAGGTTTGGCAAATGTTTTATTTCATCATATATATTTGCCAATCCACTACCACAGCATATAGTTCCTCTACTTGATTTTTGTAATATATTAACCACATCTTTGTTGTTTAGTAATTGTGGTTCTTGGGGGCGGTTATCACGAAACTCTTGAATATATTGTTGATTACGGTATGCATTAATTATAACAAAAGCTTTGCTAAATTGGCGTACTTGTTGTTTTAGTCTATAGTAACACGTTTCAAAATTGGTAATACCCAGGCCTTTTATATTGGATGTATGCAATATACCGCATGCCGTAGCAAGCGCAATACGAATTCCGGTGAAGCTACCAGGGCCTGTTGTGACTGCTAAATAGTCTATTTCTGTATAACTACAGCCTGCTTGATGCAAAGTAGCTTCAATAAGTGGAAGCAAATTTTCTGCCTGCATTGATGGCCGTTTTTCTTCGTTAAATGCTAATACGCTTTGTTGATCTGTAATTGAAACAGAGCAGCTACGAGCAGAGCTATCAAATGAAAGTATTTTACTCATATTTCATATTGGAATATAATATTATCTTTGGTATATAATATAGCCGTACTAATTGCAAATTAAAATGAATATAAATATGCAAATTATAGCTGGATCTAATGGTGTGAAATTAGCAAAATACTTAGCTCAGGAGCACTCTTTAGAAATCTTGGATTATAGCCATATGAAATATCCTGATAGTGAGTTTAAGATTCAAATTAAAGGCAAAATTGCAAGTAAAGTAGCCATAGTGCAATCGACCAGTAGACCTGTAAATGATAGTATAATGGAGTTATTATTACTAGCAGACGCTTTAAAACGAGCTGGTTGCAAGGAAATTATCGCAATGGTTCCGTATTTTGGCTATGGTCGCCAGGTTCAGCTCACTCATGTTAATTCTTCTATTGCCTCAAGCTTAGTTATAAAAATGATAGAGATGTCTGGTGTTAATCGCTTGATTACTTTGGATCTTCATAACAAAAGCATAGAAGGGGTTTTTAATATTCCAGTAAATAATATTGGAGTAGAAAAAATTTTCTTCTCTAAATTGGTTGAAAATAATAATAGCGTTATAGTTTCTCCGGATATTGGCTCTATAGAGCGTTGTCGCCAATGCGCTAAGGTTTCAGGTAGTAGTATTGCTATTGTTAATAAATATAGGCTTAAAGATGATCAGTGTGTTGTTGATGGCTTGGTTGGTGATGTTATGGGCAAAAATTGTACGATTGTAGATGATATAGTAGATAGTGGTAATACTTTAAGGCTTGCTGCCGATCTACTTAAAAAACAAGGTGCTAGTACAGTAGAAGCGTTTATAACACATGGAGTTTTTTCTGGTGATTCTGCAAAAAATATTAACAACTCTTCTTTAGATAAAATATATGTATCAGATTCAATAAATATAAATTCCAAGCATTTTAAAAATTTATCTATTGTTAGCTCTAACCCGGCTATTTCAGAAGAATTTGTCAAATATATTTAAATCATCATAGGAACCTAGATTTTCACTAGGTTAGCTATTTCTCTAATAATTGGCAACTCTATTCCAAAACTAGCACTGAAGGAATCTAATAACCTAGCTGACTGTATGCCTTCAACTAAAATTGGATAATTTTTTAGGAACTCTTTAGAGTAATTATGGTTATAAAACTCATATCCAAAGCGTGTATTACGTGATGTTTGAGAATAGCATGTGAGAACTAGGTCACCTATAACTGATGCTAGAGACAAAGATTTATAACTCCCGCCCAAATGAACAGATAGAATACTAATTTCAGTAAGTGCCTGGCTAATTAATGATGCCTTAATATTTTCTCCAGCTCCTTGTGCTTGCATTATACCACTTTTTATAGCAAAAATATTTTTGGCCATGCTAGCAATTTGTACTGTCCATATATCATTAGTACTTTCAACTATTAATTGTTTTGAACTTATAGCATTTAAAATATCTTCTCTAGTTTTTTTATTTTCAGAAGCTACCGTGATAGATGCTTGTTTACCTTCTGCCATTTCTTTTGCAAAATTTGGACCATGGATAAATGCAAATCGATTATTTAAAGATGATTTGATTTTCTCAGAAAAAAGTTGTAAGGGGTTGGAGCACATGCCTTTAGAGGCTATTAACAATGTAGATTTATTTTTCAACTGATATGTATTTAAATCATCTATAACAGAATCAAAGGCTGATGACGGAGTTGCAATAACTATAAAATCATAATCTAGTATGTCTAAAAAATTTGAGGTTGCTCTGACTTTTTTACATAGCAGCGTATCCTGCAAATACTTTTTATTTGTATGATTTTTATTTATCTCGCTCGCTATTCCTTGATTTTTGGTATATAACAAGGAATGATTTGCAACTCGTGCAAAAGTACAAGCAAGAGCAGTGCCCCAGCTTCCACCACCAATGATAGCAAAATTTTTATCACTGCTCATTGTATAATCTTAGCCTCCATGTACTTTCCACTTACGCCTGTTAGTTTTGCTTTTACTAGTTTGCCAGCTGGAACTTTGTCATCTAAGATAACAGGAATAAAATTTGATGTATGGGCTACTTTATTGTTCTCAACTAAAAGCTCGGTTTCTTTGCCAATATTTTTTCTAAAGAATGAAACTAGTTCTTTATCTCCTTCTGCTCGTAAAATAGCGGCTCTAGTTTTCCTTATTTTTACTGGAACTTGAGGCATCCTAGCTGCTGGTGTTCCATCTCTTTCAGAATATGGGAATATGTGAAGATATTGGATTTTTGCTTCTGAGATAATATTTTTTGTATCTTTGAACATTTCCTCTGTTTCAGTTGGGAATCCTGCAATAATATCGGCTCCATAAGATACTTCTGGTCTTAGTTTACGTAATTCATGACAAAATTCAATAATTTGACTTCTGTTATGCCTCCTTTTCATTCTTTTTAAGATCATATCATTCCCCGCTTGTAGGCTGATATGAAAATGAGGCATTAGCCTTGTTTCATAAGCCATCAAATTGAATAACTCTTGATCAATTTCTGCTACATCTATTGATGAGAGTCTTAGTCGTGTTAAATTTGGTAGTTGCGAAAGAACCCTACGAATCATTTGAGCAAAGCTTGGGGAACCAGGCAAATCGGAACCATATGCAGTGACATCAACACCTGTAAACACTACTTCTTGAAAGCCTTGATTCATTAATTGCCGTATTTGATTAACAATCATGCCTATTGGCACGGACCGGCTATTGCCTCTCCCGTAAGGAATCATGCAGAAGGTGCACCTGTGATCACAACCGTTTTGCACTTGCACGAACGCTCTTGATTTTCCCTCGAAGCTAGTGACTAAATGAGCAGCTGTTTCTTTCACAGACATTATGTCATTTACAGATACTTTTTGGGTATCAAAATTATAGTGAATTGGCGATAATTTTTCTTCATTTCCCAAAATTTTATCAACTTCGTTCATTGATGCAAACATATCTGGTGTATTTTGCGCTGCACACCCAGTGACAATTATCTTCTTATCTGGGGATTCCCTTTTGAGCTTTCGAATTGCACTTCTGGCTTGTTTTTCTGCTTCTTTTGTTACAGCGCAGGTATTGAACACTACAACATTATCTAATTTTGCTTCGGATAAATTTTGCTTTATAATTTGGCTTTCGTAAATATTTAACCTGCAACCAAAAGTAATTACTTCTGATTTATTCTTCATAATGAAAATCTCCGTCAAATAGATATGCTGCTGGTCCTGTCATAATTATATTTGAGTCGTTTTTTTCCATGTGTAATTTACCATGTCTGAAAATCACATTTGACTTATTTTGTACAAATTTTAATTTATTTGCTGCTGCGAAAGTAGCGATTCCTCCACTGCCGCAGGCATGAGTAAAACCAGCTCCTCTTTCCCAGACCTTAAGCACTATATCATCACCTTTTATTTGAGCAAAACTTACATTTACTCCTGATGGGAATAATTCACTATTTTGTAAATTCTTGCCTATTATAGATTGATCTTTTATTAATAATTTACTAAAAATAACCAGATGGGGATTTGCTACATCAACGCATATCATTTCTTTTGGCTCTATACTGTATTGTTTAGCTATTTCCCATAGCTTATGAGACTCAGGCATCCAGTCTTCTTTAAAACTTACAGTGCCCATATTTACTGATATGTTATCATTATTATGATAACTACAATATATTTTACGGTCTTTTGCCTTTAAAGTAATAAGCTTTTTCTTGGATTGCTGAAAAATTAATCGTGACAAACAGCGTGTAGCATTCCCGCAAGCCATAGCTTCGGAACCATCGTGGTTAAAAATATTCATTAGCAAGCAGTCATCAGACGGCATATAAGTAATAAACTGGTCGCAGCCTATACCCATACGACGGTCCGCTACTTTTTTAGCAAGCTGGCTATGAGATATATTATTTGGTATATCCTTTTCTTGCATAATTACAAAATCATTACCAAGGCCATGCATTTTAACAAAAGGTATAATTATACTCACTAGTTTTTCTCTAAATAACTAAAATTATGTGTGGAAGGGAGGTTGAAAACCAGCCCTGTCTTATATTATTAATGATTTTTTAACATTTATTCCATATTTTGTCCAGAAAAATACACATAATTATGGTTTCTAATCACTGCATAGTTGACATAAATGAAAAAAATATAAATAATTCAGTCATGTTGAATTCCGAAATAATAAGTCTGCTTACAAAACTAGTAAGTTTTAAATCAGTCACTCCATCCGGCAAGGATGCTTTACTTTTTATAGCCGATTTCTTATCTCCATTGGGGTTTGAATGCATAATCAAGGATTTTGGCCCAGAAGGAGAAGTATCAAATTTATATGCACTGCGTGGTAAAACCAAGCCTAACATTTGTTTCGCGGGGCATGTAGATGTAGTACCAGCCCTAAATGAAGATCTGTGGAAGTTTCATCCATATAGTGCAACTTTGCACAATGAGAAAATATATGGCAGGGGCGTGGTTGACATGAAAGGCAGTATAGCGTGTGCCCTAATAGCAGTTGAGAATTTCATTAATAGTGGTAAAAATTTCGATGGTAGTATCAGTTTTTTACTTACAACTGATGAAGAAGGAGATGGGACTTATGGCACTCAAAAAATGCTTGAATATATCACAAAGAAAGGTTATGCACTTGATTTGTGCATCTTAGGAGAGCCTACCTCAGAGGAGGAAATCGGTGATGTGATTAAAATAGGGCGAAGAGGTAGTGTTAACTTTGATTTAAAAATGCAAGGAAAACAGGGACATGTTGCGTACCCTCATAAAGCTTTAAACCCTATCACCGCTTTTGGAAAATTTTTGCAAAAATTAAATAGTCTAAAACTTGATTCTGGGACAGAATATTTTGAACCTTCTAATATAGAAGTGACATCAGTTTCAACTTCAGCAGAGGTTAGTAATGTTATTCCACAAAGCGTTTCAGCCAAGTTTAATATTCGTTTTAATCATCTTCATACCCCTGATGAGTTGAAGAGCATAATATCTGGTATTCTCAGTGAGTTTAGTAGTGATTTTGTCTTAAGTTATAAATGCTCTTCTCTCCCATTTTGTCAGGAAGTTTCAGAAGAAATGCTTCTTGCATCCAAGGTCATAAGTAAAATATGTAACACACAAACCAGATTTGATACTAATGGTGGGACTTCTGATGCGAGGTTTATACATAAATTTGCTCGGGTTATGGAGATAGGTCTCAAATCCGATCAAGCTCATAAAATAAATGAAAGTTGTAAAATTTACGATTTACAAAAAATTTATGATGTGTATAGTGAGCTACTAGTTGAGTTTTTGTATAAAAACTTTTGACATAAGTTTATTGCTGAATAATCTTGATAGCTGTTTTTGTTTAATGTATCATTGCAGTGCTCTAGGTTTTGGCTGAGATAATCATAGGAATTGTCTTTAATTATGCGGGTGTGGCGGAACTGGTAGACGTGCTAGATTTAGGTTCTAGTGCCGTAAGGCGTGGGGGTTCAAGTCCCTCCATCCGTACCATAATTTATAGATTATGATTTGAATTCAACTGTAAAACCATATAATATTTTAAGTAATCAAATCACGTGAGTTATTATGAACATAACAGAATTAAGTAAAGACGAATCTAGCTACAAGGCTCAAGTCATTATCCCGCATAGTAAGTTAGAAGAAGAAATCAGTAAAAAGTTAGCAGAAATTGCTAAGACTGCAAAAATGGATGGTTTTAGAGTTGGGAAAGTTCCAAATCATATCTTGAATAAAAAATATGCTGCCTCTGTAAGAGCAGATGTTGTTAAACAGCAATTAGATAAGGTGATTAGAAAAATTATTTCAGACAATAAGCTAAATGTTGCAGTCGCTCCTGAGATAAACGATTTAAAAAATGAGCCTGGTAAAGATTTAGAATTTAACCTTGATTTCGAGTTAATGCCAGAGATTAAAATGCCAGATTTTAAAAATATCTTAATTGAAAAGCCATCTTTGAATGTGGATGGTAAAGATATTGATGAAAGGCTGAAAAAAATAGCTGAATATTCTAAAAACTACGACAAAGAGAGCAAAGATGGGGCTAAAAAAGGTGATCAAGTTACTATAGATGCTGTAGGTTACGTTGATTCTGTGGCATTTGAAGGAGGAAAACTTGAGGCCCATAAGCTAGTACTGGGAAGTGGTGCTTTTATTCCAGGTTTTGAGGATCAACTAATCGGCAAGAAATCAGGAGAAGAATTTATAGTAAATGTTAATTTTCCTGAAGAATACCATGCAAAAAACTTGGCTGGCAAAGCTTCAGAGTTTAAAGGCAAAGTGCTAAAAGTCCATACTCCATCAGAAAATAAAATCGATGATGAATTTGCTAAGAAGCTTAAGTGCGATAATCTAGAAGACTTAAAAAATAAAATTGAAGCAGATGTCATTAGCAGCTATGAAGGTTCAATTAATTTGTTCATGAAAATGGCTTTGTTTGATCAGTTGGAGAAGTTAATAGATTTTCAGCCGCCAAAAAGTTTACTAGAGCAGGAATTTAAAGCTTTAAATGATCAAAAATCTCAGCTTCTGGAAGATGAAAATATTAAGTCTATGTCAGAAAAAGATCAAGAAGCATATTTTCATAAAATAGCATTTAGAAGAGTTGCAGTTGGTTTGTTATTAGCTGAATACATTAAGAAACACAGCTTATCCGTTACTGAAGAAGACATAAGACAGGAAATTTTTAATCAAGCAAGAAGATATCCTGGACAAGAGAAAGAGGTGTTTGATTTTTATCAGAAAAATCCAAAAGCTGTGGAAGGAGTCACTGGCCCTATATTAGAAGAAAAAGCAGTGAAAAAGATTTTTGATGAAGAAGTAGAAATTAATCCTAAATCATACTCAAAGTCCGATCTAGAGAAATTATTGGAAAGCCAGAGTAAGATATTGTAGATTACATTGGAATAGGAGCATTTTATAGAAAATGTTTTGTGATTTAGTTATTGTCTTATTTCTCCTGCAATGCTGCTCCATTTGAGGAAGATAAGATGATAAATAAATTGCCAAAGATAAACTAGAAAATCGTTCTATTTCAATGTAATCTACAATATAATAGATTAATTCTAAAAAATTTAAATTACATAACCCAAATATGTCTAACTCCATAAGAAATATAGCCATCATAGCCCACGTTGATCATGGCAAAACTACTTTAATAGATAATTTGCTGATTCAAAGCGGGTTGTTTAGAGAGAATCAAAGCATGAGCGAGCGCGCTATGGATTCGAATGATCTAGAGAGAGAGCGAGGTATAACTATACTTGCAAAATGTACGGGGGTACCTTGGAATGATACAAAAATTAATATAATAGACACTCCTGGACATGCTGATTTTGGTGGAGAGGTCGAGCGTATATTGAGTATGGTTGATGGTGTAGTACTATTGGTAGACGCTGCTGAAGGCCCAATGCCACAAACAAAGTTTGTTTTAGGGAAGGCCTTAAAGTTAGGGTTAAAACCAATAGTTGTAATTAATAAAATCGACAGATCAGATCAGCGAGCTGAAGAAGTGCTAGATGAAATTTTTGATCTATTTACTTCTTTGGATGCAACAGATGAGCAGCTTGATTTCCCTGTGATATATGCTTCAGGCAGAAGTGGTTGGGCTGTTGATGATCTAACAAAACCAAGAGAAAATTTGCATGTGTTATTTGACACTGTGATAAAGCATGTAGAGGCTCCCTCTCTTGATGAAGACGCTCCTTTCTCTATGATAGTTACAACTAAGGAGTACGACTCTTATCTTGGCAAAATTTTGACAGGTCGTGTTGAAAGTGGCAGCATAAGTATTAATACCGCCATTAAAGTTTTATCTCACGATGGGCAGCTAGTTGAGAATAAACGCATAACTAAAATGCTAACTTTTCAGGGTCTTGAAAGGATTCCTGTTGATCATGCAAAAGCTGGTGATATTATAGCAATTGCTGGGCTGGAAAAAGCCAATGTTTCTGATACCATAGCAGATTTGGAAATAGAAAAACCTCTGAAGGCCCAGCCGATTGACCCTCCTACCTTATCCATGATTTTTTCTATCAATGATTCGCCGCTTGCAGGACGTGAGGGAGACAAACTCACCTCGCGAGTTGTTAGAGCAAGGCTTCTTAAGGAAGCTGAAGGAAATGTTGCCATTAAAATTACGCCTACTGATAAGGCGGATTCTTTTGAAGTTGCAGGGAGAGGAGAACTTCAGCTGGGAGTTTTAATTGAAACTATGCGTAGGGAAGGCTTTGAGCTATCCATCAGTCGTCCAACAGTGTTATTTAAAACTGATGAAAATGGTCAAAAGCTTGAACCTTTTGAAGAAGTACAGATAGATTTGGATTCTGAATTTGTAGGGACTGTCGTGGAATCAATGAGTTTGCGTAAAGGTCAAATGAAGGATATGCGTGAAACAGGAGCTGGTAAGACAAGATTAATTTTCCTTGCTCCTTCAAGGGGGTTAATAGGATATCACGGACCTTTTTTGACTGAAACACGCGGGAGTGGTGTTATGAGTAGAATATTTCACTCATATCAACCATATTGCGGAAAAATTGACGGACGTAGGAATGGTGTCTTGATTTCAATGGAGGACGGTAATTCTGTTGCGTATGCACTGTGGAACCTTGAAGACAGAGGCGTGATGTTTATCGGGGGTGGAGTCCCGCTATATAAAGGCATGATAGTTGGAGAGCATAATCGTGAAAATGACCTGGAGATCAACCCAGTAAAATCAAAGCAGTTGTCCAACGTACGAGCTAGTGGAAAGGACGAAGCTATCAGGCTTTCACCGCCACGTTTGATGACTTTAGAGCAGTCTATCGCTTATATTCAGGATGATGAATTAGTGGAAGTTACTCCAAGATCTATTAGGCTTAGAAAAAGATATCTCGATCCTAATGAAAGAAAAAGAATGGCAAAATCCTAAGAGTCAAATTTTGCTGGCTTACCTTAAGTTATATTGCTTGGTTAATTAAGTTTAAGAAAAGACTTGCTCTGAAATTACAGATAGTTTATATATAGTCATACAAACTCGAAAATGTAACTACGTATTTAAACTTATGATGTTGAATGTTGATAATGCAATAGTCTTTGCATTCCTAATATTAACCTTGGTTGTTGGACTTGGTCATGGCCAAAATGTGAAAACAGTAAAAGACTACGCTCTTGGTGGAAGAAGCTTTTCTACCGCAGCATTAGTTGCCACGATTGTTGCCACCTACGCTAGCGGAAGTGGTTTTTTTATTAATCTTTCTAAGACTTACTCAGACGGATTTTATTATTTGTTTGCGTCCGTTGGTCTTGGGATGTCGTTTTTTATTACAGCCTTCATTTTGGCTCCAAGAATGGGAGAGTTTTTGGGGAAAGTTTCAATTGCAGAGGCAATGGGAAGTTTTTATGGCAAAAAAGTGCAGTTCGTAACAGGCGTGGCAGCCGCGATTGGTGCAGCTGGCATAATAGCCGTGCAATTTAAAGCCTTTGGTAATGTAGTGTCTTATTTTATGAATATATCGCCAGTCTACGCAATTATAGTATCTGGTGCAATTGCAACCATATACTCAGCTTTTGGTGGAATAAGAGCTGTTACATTCACGGATATTTTACAAGGTTTTTCTTTCGGTGTTATAATTCCTTTGCTTGGTTTTGCCGTCTGGAGTCAGTTTTATCATGGTGGCTATTCTGTTTCAGAGGCGTTGCTGCAACCAAAGTTCAATGTAGATATATTATTTGATGTTTCAAATAATAATTTTTGGAGTTTTGTTTTCCTGTTTTTATATTTCTCTATTCCTGCTATTACTGCTTCAGGGTTTCAAAGAATAGCAATGGGAAGTGATATTGCTCAGGTAAAAAAAGCTTTTATGCTTTCTGCTTTTATTTTTATAGGAATCAAAATCATTATAGCTTGGATACCATTTATTGTGTATACAATGAATCCCAACATAGAATCGGGCCATCTTTTAGGCTATATTATTGATACATATAGTTTTACAGGTTTGAAAGGTTTGGTAGTAGTTGCTATTATTGCTTTTGCTATGTCTAGTGCAGACTCATTTATTAATACTTCTGCTACATTATTTACCAACGATATTTACGGGTTGCTTGTAAAAAACAAAAAAAATGAATTGTTTGTGGCAAGGCTTTTTGCTTGCATTTTGGGTTTCGGTACGATTATTTTGTCACTAACTGAGACCGATTTGCTGGGAATAATAGTGCTCGCTAATAGTTTTTACATTCCTTTGGTTGGTCCAATTTTCATCTTTACAGTTTTTGGCTTTCGCAGCAGTGAAAAATCAGTATTGATAGCTATGGGTGCTGGCCTGCTTGCAACTCTTCTATGGAATTTATTGCCTGCCGGATATTTCCCGGTATCACAAAATATTATTGGCGTGTTATTTGCAATGTGCTGTAATATTGCTTTCTTGTTTGGCTCACACTATCTTTTAAAGCAAGAAGGTGGATGGGTATCAATAGACAACAGTTATTTGCAAGACCCAAAGGATGATGATGAAGAAAAAAAACAGAAAGACATTTTTGACTGTATATTAAGCTTTAGTTTTAAGGATTTTTGTAAGAATATAGCTCCGCGTGATGATGTAGCATATAGCATTCTGGGAATTTATTTTGTTGCCTGCACCATGACGACTATGTATTCCACACAAATTGAGCTTTTGGGCTCTAACGCACAGTTAATGAAAATTATTTACCCTTTAATGCTGGTTACTGGAACTACGATAGCTATGTATCCTCTATGGCCTTTAAGCATCGACGTCAATGTAAAGAGAGCGGTAATCCAGACTTGGTATCCAATCGCCATCTTTTATATGCTTATCTTTTTCAGTGCTTTTTTTGTTTTGGTTAGTAAGTTTGCCGTCCTGCAGGTTGTGTTATTCTGCGTTAACATAATGATTGCTGCATTGTTGCTCGGATGGCGCGCAGCTCTGTTTTTGATAGTTGCAGGCTTTTATCTAAGCATCGAGTTTTATCAGTATTTCTTTGGAGGAGCAGAATTTATAGTTAGACTTGGATCACCTGAGTTTATTCTTATGTACACGATACTTATTCTCTCTACTTCAATAATTCTCTTCCTAAAACCGCGCCAGCAGCTGGAGGAAGAAAGAGAATCCAAAGTTGAGTTATTGAAAGGAAGGGTTGAAAATCTGGATGATAAATTGGCTGCAATGAAAGATAAAGCTGGTTCATATGAAAAGACAATCGACACACTTAATGAACAAGTCGTACATTATAGTGAAAAAGTAAAAGATCAGTTTAAAGAAATAGAGAGATTGGGTGCAACGGCTCAAAAAATACTGAACAACGTTAACCATGAGCTACGCCTTCCTGTGGGTAATGTTATGAATTTTTCACAGATGTTATGTGACGGTTTGGGGCAGTATACTCCAGCTCAGCTGAAAGAGTTGTCAGATGAGGTATATAAAAACTCGACAAGACTTTCAACAATGATATTAAATATGCTTGATCTTGCTACGTTAGATGTTAGAAAATTGGATTTAAACAAAAGCACAGAAAATTTTAGTGAGTTAGTCAGGGATAGAGTGAAAGTCTGTCGCAACATATATCTACAAGGAAAACCAATAGATTTTAAGCTAACGATAGAGCCAGAGATATTGATACCGATTGATGTGCACTATATAAGGCAAGTGGTAGATAATTTGGTCATTAATGCGATTAACTTTACCAATGAAGGTTTGGTCGAAGTTGATGTGAGAAAACAAGGCGATCAGGTTGTTATGATGATGCTTGACGATGGTATTGGGATACCTAAGGAAGATTTATTTGATATATTCAATCCATTTAAAATGGGTTCAAATACAGTTAGTAAAGCTGAGGGAAGAGGCGTTGGTCTGGCGCTCTGTAAGTCTGCAATAAACGCCCATGGAGGAATTATTACTGCTGAAAGTCCTAAAGGGAAAGGGGCTTTATTTACTGTAGTCCTGCCAATGAATAGGTAAGGTATAGTAATTTACAAAGAAGGGGTGCTATACTATACGTATGCTGAGGTATATTACTTAATAATCGTCATATATGGACGCCCGTTTAAAGTCAAGGAAAAAATCATCAAAAAACTTTGGTGTAGTGGGATAATGTAAAAGCTGTCATATATTCGGCATCGCATGTGCCATAATGG
>DAOTRE010000003.1:0-27199 GCA_030036605.1 Candidatus Megaera endosymbiont of Nemacystus decipiens
TAAGAGTTGACATATAATAGCGATCATTATAAAATAAGTTAAAAAGGGTGTAAAATGCAGAATTGCAAAGGGTGTGGTAGTAGCAAGTTAGTAAAAAATGGAAGAAATAAATTAGGTTATCAAAGGTATAGATGCAAGGAATGCGGTGGAACCTTCTGCGAGGGAGAAGCTCGTTTAAAGCACGGACTAGAGAAGCGCTTAAAAGTAATACAAATGTACTTAGAAGTCGTTGGCATCAGATCGATAGAAAGGCTAGAAAATGTATCAAACCCGCTGATAATATACTAGCTCAGACATTTGAATCAACTGATTCGTAAATAGATAAGGAGAAGACCAATACAAAAAACACCAAAAGATATTGCTAGTGTCGAAATAGATGAGTTATTTACCTATTATAAAAAGAGACCAAAAGAGCATATGTATGGCTTGCTATTGACCGAAACAGAAACAAAGTTATTGATTTCCAAGTAACAAAGAGTCGAAATTTTAGCACTTATTTGCTAATGGCCATGAGGCTAGGCAGTAGGCATAATATAAACTAACTTTGCATTGATGGATACGAATTGTATTCAAAATATAACATCTCAAAGCAGCATACCACAACAAAAGCAGAAACATCGCTTGTAGAATCCTTTAACTCCTTAATCAGGCACTATCTTGCAAGGTTTAACAGAAAAACTAAAAGGTACAGCAAATCCTTTGACATGATTTACGCTTCTCTTACTTTGTTTTTTAATAAACATTTAATATCAACTCTTGTTTAGCAATGCCGGCAGTTTATTAGAACAATTTAGAGGTTAAATTAACTGCAGCAGACCTAGATTGATTTGGTATTATCTTTCAATATATTACAAACCTCATGAATAAGATCGTAATTTTCTCTAATATATTCTTGAGTTTTAATCATTAAATTATATAAATTTTTATCAGACGTATTATCCATAGCACTTTCATGTGCATCCAAAGTTGGTTGTAATCTATATGTTTTTATACCAAATGCTGTCGTTGCCCATTCTGAAACATCTTCTGAAGCGTTAAGTATTAAATCTATTATATTAATATTTTTTATCCAACCTATTATTCCTTTGTTTTTTACATTTGTTGGATGATTTCCTTCTAGTTTACCTGTCCCTAAGGAGATTATAATTAGATCTGATCTATTCATAGATGGATTTGCTTGTAACACAGCAGCTGCTGCAACAATAGAAGGATTATTGGCAAAAACTCCTCCATCTACATGAGTGCATTTTTTTAGAATTTTGTAATCATTTTTACGACAAAAATTACCTTGAGTATTTGATATTACTACTGGTGAGAAATAAGTGGGTGCGGCTGATGATGCTGCAGCAATATCTTTCATAAAAAAATCATTACGCTTTTTTTTACGAGCTATTCTACTGCTCCAAACCCTTCCTTCTCCAGACTCTAATCCATAGGATAGAATTACAACATCACTAACTGCTTCGCTTAAAGTTGTATTACCAAATTTTTGTTTCAATATGTTATCTAAGTAGGTCCTATCATACTTAGGTCCCCAAAGGTTGCAGCCAGTTTTTATATTTTGCCACAGAGACTTATGAAATATTTTTTTTGATTGGTTTTGATAAAGATCTACCAAATCATTGGCAGTATATTTGTTTTTAGATTTGTTTGTGTCCGATGGAGTAGCAAGTGCAAGTGCAATAATTGCACCGGTTGAATTACCTGCAATCATATCAGTCATTTGACAAATAGGAGTATTTGTTTTCCTCTCTATTTCAGCCAATATCATAGATGGAATAATGCCTCGTACTCCACCTCCATCAATGCTCAATAGTATAAATTTTTTGCCCGGTTGGTATTCTGATATTTTTGCTGATGTGGGGTAAGTACTAATTAAGAGAATAGTTGTGACTAAAATAGTTAATTTATACAATGATTTTTTCAACATAAAGATAATTTCAGTACATTGCATGTAAAACATGTCAAATTGATATTTTTGTTTCATTAAACCATAAGTTTAATATTTTGTCAAAACCAAGATATAAATATATTCAGGTATTGTAGATTACATTGGAATATCACAAATGATTATGATGAAGGTAATGATGGCTCTAGTGCTATTTTCGGTGAGGAATTTGCTACTGAATAATTTTAGGTATTAAATGTAAGCAATTATGAATCTCGTATTTTTGTCTTAACATGATCTAGAATTAGCACGAATCCTATCAATTATTTCGTCACGAAAATGTCGGACTAAGCCTTGTATAGGCCAGGCTGCAGCATCACCTAAAGCGCAAATAGTGTGTCCTTCAACCTGCTTAGTAACTTCAATTAACTCATCAATTTCTTCTTCTTTTGCGTCTCCCTTTACTAAACGCATCATCACACGCCACATCCAACCTGTCCCCTCTCTACAAGGAGTACATTGACCACAAGACTCATGCATATAAAATTTACTCAACCTGGCAATGGCATAAATTATGTCCGTGGAATTATCCATTACAATTACTCCACCGGTCCCAAGGCCTGAATTAACGGCTCTTAAAGCATCAAAATCCATAGTAACAGTTTGACAAATCTCTTTGGGAATTAAAGGAACCGAAGACCCACCAGGAATAATTGCTTTGAGGTTATCCCATCCTCCCCGTACGTCTCCTGCATGTTTCTCTATTAAAGTTTTCAGGGGTATTCCCATTTCTTCTTCAACAATACAAGGCTTATTAACATGACCAGAAATGCAAAATAACTTAGTCCCAGTATTATTGTCCTTCCCCATTGAGGCAAACCAATTAGCTCCACGCCTTAATATTGTAGGAATCACAGCAATGGATTCCACATTATTAATAGTAGTTGGACAACCATAAAGCCCAGAAGCAGCTGGGAAAGGTGGCTTAAGGCGTGGCTGCCCCTTATTACCCTCTAAGCTTTCAAGCAAAGCCGTTTCTTCTCCGCATATATAAGCTCCAGCGCCCCTATGCAAGTATATATCAATATTATGGCCACTTCCGCAGGCATTTTTGCCTAATAAACCGGCAGCATAAGCTTCGTCTATCGCTTTTTGCAAAACCCGGGCTTCGTTGTAAAACTCACCTCTAATATAAATGTAGCACTTTTTTGCTCCTATACCAATGCAACTAAGTAATGCTCCTTCTATAAGCTTTTGGGGTTCATATCTAATAATATCACGATCTTTACATGTACCAGGCTCGGATTCATCAGCATTTACAACTAAGTAAGAAGGCTTTAAATGATCTTTGGGCATGAATGACCATTTCATTCCAGTAGAAAATCCAGCCCCCCCTCGTCCTCTGAGTCCTGAGGCCTTTACTTCTGCAACAATCCAATCACGTCCTCTGCCTATTAATTCTTTTGTGTTATTCCAGTCTCCTCGCTCAATCGAAGCGCTTAAATCGCTTGCTCCAGAGCCGTGGATATTAGTGAAGATTAAATTTTCTTTCCTAACCATGTTTCTGTCTTTGCTGTAAAAAATATCTTGGAAGCTTTGCTTTAAATAATGTTTCAAATGCAGGCGTGGTGTTAAAAATAATGTACCACTCGTTATCTTCTAAATATAACTGAATATCCCTAGACTCAATCTTATTTAAAAAATCTTCCCATGTTGTATCAAAGCCTAAATGACCCTTTGATAGCTTAATAATTTCGTGAATTAAATTATTACTATGTATGTGGAAAATACCCTCTGGCCTTAATATAGTTCCGTTTTCTGCATTAAAATTTATAGTGTCTATTCTAACAACTTTATCATACCTTTTGGTAACCCATAGCACGCTAAAAAAATCTTTGTTTTTTGATTCCGGAACCTCATAACTTACGCTATAATGATTTCGGTTACCTTGATTGCAAATTGCATATCTCTCAACAAAATTTTCTATATGATTATTTATAGTGATAAAAAGTTCTTCATCTGAATTAGATAAATAAGGATAAGGAATTTCACCACTACATTTTATACGTCCTGTTTTGTTGTGAAAAGATGCAGTTTTATTAGTAATAAAAAAGCCATTGGCAATGATAGGATTAGAATATGAAACTAAAGGTATTAAAAATATAATTAAAACTAGTATTCTTAAAAAAGTCACGTTAATATCTCTTATGCTCATCTTATTGTTTCTTAATTGTTTTTATTATAGACTCAAGCTTGTCTGAATCCAAATCTTCGTAAAAATCATCATTTATCTGCACAACAGGAGCATTTCTACACGCACCCAAACATTCTACTTCGCTAATAGTAAACAAACCATCATCGCTAGTTTGACCAAGCTTGCTGCTAGTCAGTTTTTCCACTTCTTTTAATATATTGCCAGCTCCTTTAAGCCAACAAGGCGTAGTTCCGCATACCTGTATATGATACTTCCCGACAGGCTTAATGTTAAACATACTATAGAACGTAACGATCTCATATATCTTGATGTAAGGCTGGCTAATAAAATTAGCAACATACTCCATAGCAGCTACAGATAACCATCCATTATTCTGGCGTTGAGCCATATCAAGTAGAGGCAAAACTGCACTTTTAGCCCTATCTTTGGGATATTTTTGCAGAATTTTTTGTGCAGCCTGTAAGTTTGCCTCATTAAATGAAAAGCTATTTTCTGATTTCATCGGTCAATCTCCCCAAATACTATATCTAGACTAGAAATAATAGATACTACATCTGCCATTAAATGCCCTTTGGACATAAAATCCAAACCTTGTAAATGCGCAAAACCAGGAGCTTTTATTCTGCATCTGTAGGGCTTATTTGAACCATTTGAATATAAATATACCCCAAATTCTCCCTTCGGTGCTTCAACTACTCCAAAAGATTCTCCCTCTGGAACATTATAACCTTCTGTATATAATTTAAAATGGTTAATCATAGCTTCCATAGAGTTCTTCATATCTTCCCTCTTTGGAGGAGATATTCTTGGATCTTTAGATTTTACATCTCCCTTTGGAATGTTTTCAATGCATTGATTAATAATACGCAGAGACTGATACATTTCTTCAATACGCACTAAATAGCGGTCATAACAATCACCATTTTTACCAACAGGTATATCAAAATCCAGCTCATCATATATTTCATAAGGGTTACTTTTACGTAAATCCCATTCAATACCAGAACCTCTGAGCATAGGGCCAGAAAACCCCCAATCCATAGCTTGCTTTTGAGTCACTACGCCTATTCCAACTAATCGTTGTTTCCAAATTCTGTTTTCTGTTATAAGTTCTTCAGTATGTTCTAAGATTTTTTTAAATTTTATAGCAAATGCACTTATATCCTCAAGGATACCTGCTGGTAAATCAGAAACAACCCCACCAGGTCTTATATAGTTAGAGTGCATCCTAGAGCCAGAAACTCTTTCGTAAAACTCCATGATTTTCTCTCTTTCTTCGAATAACCAAAGTAGCGGAGTGGTTGCACCTAAATCTACCGCCTGAGTTCCTATATTCATGGCATGGTTGAGAATCCTAGTTAATTCAGAAAATAAAACTCTGATGTAACTTGCACGTTTTGGAATATCACACTTTAATAGTTGCTCTATAGCTAAAGCAAATGCATGTTCTTGACACATTGGCGATACATAATCTAACCTATCAAAATAAGGGATAGCTTGAGTGTAAGTTTTTTGTTCTATTAGCTTTTCAGTGCCTCTATGAAGTAGCCCAATATGTGGATCAGCCTTATTTACAACCTCTCCATCCATCTTAAGTATTAATCTTAAAACTCCGTGGGCAGCAGGGTGCTGTGGACCAAAATTTATTGTGGTTGAATCCGATTCAGTGTCTCTGTTTATAGTTGTTTTTTCTATGTCCTTCATAAATTACTTCGTCGCTTTTTCATCACCAGGTAGTTTTATTTCATTTGGACCTAGCCAAGGAGAAGTAAAATCAAAGTTCCTAAATTCCTGTTCAAGTAAAACTGGCTCATAAACTACTTTTTCAAGCTTCTCATCATACTTTACCTGCAAATGACCTGAAAGTGGAAAATCTTTACGTAAGGGGTGTCCTACAAAACCATAATCTGTTAAAATTCTACGGTGATCACTAGCGCCTTCAAAAGTAATACCAAACATATCAAATGCTTCTCTTTCATACCAGCAAGCAGCAGGGTAAATTGAGTGTATCGAAGAGACACTACAACCTTCTTTAATATTTATTTTTATGATAATTCGTTTATTAAGCTTAAGACTTAATAAACTATACACCATTTCAAATCTTTCTTCACGCTCGGGAAAATCAACTGCAAATAAGTCTGTTAAAATTGTGAATCTTAAGTCTGCGTTAGAGTAAAGGAATTTAAGAAAAATAGGTAAAATATTTGGTTTAGTTGTATAACATAATATATTTGAAACGAAAGAGTTTTGAATAGGCATATCATGCTGCTGAAAAAAATCTTCAATCACTTTTTGGTATGACATTGTTACCCTTTAAACTTATTAGTTCTTTTTATTTTGCGCTGCAATTGCATCAAGCCATATATTAAAGCCTCCGCAGTGGGAGGGCAACCCGGAACATAAACATCAACTGGAACAATACGATCACAACCGCGAACCACAGAATATGAATAATGATAATAACCCCCACCATTTGCACAGCTACCCATTGAGATAACATATTTAGGGTCAGCCATTTGATCGTAAACTCTACGCATTGCTGGTGCCATTTTATTTGTTAATGTGCCAGCTACAATCATCAGATCAGCTTGCCTAGGGCTAGGGCGAAATAAAAATCCAAAACGATCCATATCATATCTGCTAGATGCTGCTTGCATCATCTCAACAGCGCAGCATGCAAGACCAAAAGTCATTGGCCAAAGAGAGTTAGATCTTGCCCAAGCGGTGATGTCATCAATTTTTGTTAAAACATAACCTCTGTTAGAGATTGTCTCATGAAAATATTTGTCCTGCTTATTGATGTCTATTCCCATTCTAAAGCTCCTTTACGCCACTCATAAATAAAGCCAATGGTTAAAACCAAGAGAAAAATCATCATAGACCAAAATCCGAACTGACCAATTGATTTGAGATTAATTGCCCATGGGATAAGAAACGCAACTTCTAAATCGAAAATGATAAATAATATAGCTACCAGATAAAATCGTATGTTAAATCTACCTCTGGCATCATTAAATGCATCAAATCCACACTCATAGCTAGACAGCTTATTTTTACTTGGAAGTCTCGAAGCAAAAACCCAAGGAAGAGTTATACAAATTAATGACAAAATTACTGCAACCGCTAAAAAAAGCGCAATAGGGAAATATTGCAAAGCTATCGCTGTGTTTATTTGCATTTTTATCGCTCAGTAATAATTAGTTGTGATAAACAATATATAACATTTGAAAACTATAGTCTAACCTAAATTACGAAATTTTAACTTCAATCGCAACATAAGTGATAAAATACATCATTAATTATTCAGATTTATGATAAAATTAGCCATGCCAAGATAGTCATCTGGTGACAAATCTTCACACCTTATTTTGTCATTAAACTCAAATTTTTGGTATAATAAATCTATATCAGGTATAATTTTTTTTAATGACGACTTCAAAACTTTTCTTCTACTAGAAAATGCATGACGTGTTATTTTTTCAACTAAGCATAATACTTCCTTTGGAGGAAGGTGTTCTTTTGGCAGAAGACGTACTATAGCAGAATCAACTTTTGGTTTTGGATAAAAAGCATTTCTTGTTACATCGAAACATTTTTCAGTATGGCACAATATTTGGGAAAAAATCGATATTCTTCCATAGTTTTTGGAATTAGGTCTAGATACAATTCTTTCCACCACCTCTTTTTGCAACATTACAGTAATCGCATTAACATATTCAATTTGATTTAGCCAATTGGTCAGCAGTTTGCAACCAATATTATATGGTAGATTTGCTATTATGTCGACTTTACCATTTGTTATATCTGACAAATTAACTCTTAATGCGTCTGCATGTATAATTTTTAGTTTTGGATAGAATAACTGTACCTCTTTCAGTAAATTAATGCAGCGTTCATCTGTTTCAATAGCTGTTAATTTTGCAGGGTTCATTTTTAAAATAGACCTTGAAAGTCCAGCAGGTCCTGGGCCAATCTCAAGAACGTTAGATGTTTCATTAATTTGGGCGTAGCGTGAAATTTTATCACATAAAGTTTCATCATAAATAAAATTTTGCCCATATTTTTTCAATGGCTTGATACCATGTTTAGTTGCAAGCTGAGCTATTGATAAAGGCATGACAAAAACTTAAGGGTAAACTATATCTGCATTATTACGAATTTTTTTCAGAAACAACTCAACTTTTTGGTCAATTTTAGTATTAGTAATATCATCTTTTATTTTTGCCATTTGTTCTTTTGTTGCAGACAAACCTTTTTCAAGAACTAACATAACATATAAATTTCCACCGTCTTGGAAAATAGCAGTAGTGTTTTTTTCTTGCGTTTCCTTAAGGGCTAACTTCATTTTAGGCAATAATTTATTGTAGTCCTTTATTTCTTGGACTTTATCAACAAAATTTCTAAAAATGGTTTCGTCTATATCTCCCTTATATGATTGCAATTCTGCCTTTAGCTTCTCTAATTTTTTGTAGGAAATCAGGTTATTGCCATAAGACTCAAAAAGCCAAACACGAATGTTAAGCTGGGAATCTTTGTTGTTTATTGCTGTATCATAAATCTCAGACTCAGAAACAGTAATATCTTCAGCTACTGTGCTGAAAATATTACTTTTGATCAATTCATACCTGATTTGATCTCTATAGCTTTCAACAGACAATCCTTTATCTTCCAGTAATGCTACCATTCCTCCATCTGGTAAATTATTGCGCTTTTCTATACTTCGAATCACTGAATCTAAAGTATCATCATTAATGTTAATACCCATCTGGTTTGCTGTATCAGAGATAAGGTGTTCTTCAATGAGCTGTTCCAAAAGTCTTTTATGAAAAATTTTCTGCTCTTCTTCATTGTTAAAAGTAATATTTTGAGTGTTAACTAACAGTTCCTTCCTAGCTTCTAAGTCATAACTTGTTATAGGATAATCGTTAACTAATGCTACTATATCTTTTTCTGCAAATGCTTGATTAGAAAAGCACGTAATGATCAATGTTATGATCGCAAATGTTTTTTTCATTTTTATCTATTTTACTACATATTGAGAACTTTTAATTTCAGACTGAAATTAGGTAACTTTGTTTTTTTGACACCTCTAGACCTATCCTGGAAGAAATTATCAGTCATGCTGAAGCTCATACTAACACAATCAAACAGATAAGTCATCCGAATAGTTTTGGATAAAGTACGAGTACTTTTTGCTTTCAAGTTTAGCCTAAAGCCAGCACCAAACCAAAGATCATCTATGAATTGTATATCTGTAATAAAATTTAACTGAGATATATGATTTGTTGGTAATACAACATTATTGAAATACTTATCTATGTTACGCAGCTGGGCAAATCCAACTTGAGTCTTGATTTTAGAGCTATGCAGCATAATATCTGCTTCATTCCTTATTGGCTTAAAATTTTGGTCCTGACGGAATCTATAAAATAAATTAAGATTATCATTAATAGTTGCGGAAATATTCCCTACATACTCAAAATGCTGATTATTAATGTTGGTTCTATTATAATAAGTTTGGCCCAAAAAAGAGCTGATGTATATATCTTCATAGCTGAGGCTTGCATTCATACCATAGCCTATTTGCAAGCCTTGTTGTTCACTACGGACAACATTAAGTTTGTCGGAATGAAATATGTTATTTTCAGATAACTCAGTATTATAAGAATCAACAGTTTCTATTTTATTTTTCTTCGAATTAAAATGTTTGTCTAATGAAAATTTTATTATAGGTTCTATCTGAACAACTGACTGCCTATAATCCTTAATCATTGGATAACCTAATTTAAAACTAATTGCTGGAGTAGCGCGAATGAAATATTTAGAAGAGTTATTGGTATTCTTCTCTTGTTCAATATCATGCCAGTATATATCAAACCTATTTGCAATAGAATATTCTGTCATATAACCGCTTTCTAAGAAATCACTATAATTAACTCCAAAGTCTAGAGATGATTTTGCAATAGATGTTTGCTTCGAATCATTATACAAAAATGAATTAGTGCGCACATTAAATAGTGCTGAGTTTTCATCGTTCAAACTGAAACTATGTTGTGTATCCATTAATGGCAAAGCAAATGATTTGTCAGCACTCCCGTCATTTCTCAACTCTTGGAAGCCTACTGCCTCAAATGAAGTATAGTTTCTCTGGTCAATATACCTAGTATATAATGAGGAAGTTAGATAAGGGTCATAAATACTATGATAATTTACTAAATATGATTTGTCAGAAGCTATATTAACGTCAAAACCAAAACTTAATTTTTGATCTGTCTGAAAGTCACCTTTAGCTAGTATATGAAAGCGATGGTTTTTATGAATAGTCTTAGTATCATTTGTCTCTTGGTTAGTTTTGAGTTTGTGATCTGATGGATTCCCAAAATTACCAAATATTTGATATCCCCCGGTATGGAATAGTTGCCTGTACTCAAAATCAAATATTGTATAATTTCTTCCAAAACGTGGGCTTAAAGTAAAATCAATGTCATTTCGCAGACGAAGATATAACGGTATCATAAAATTTTTATTTTTAATAGATGGATATAAGAAACCCGATTGGGCATCTGCATTAGGGGTTGCATGCATAAAATATGGAATATATACAACAGGGTATCCGTATACTTCAAAAAAACTGTTTCTGTAAGTTATTTTTTGTTTCTCATTATCAACAACAGCTTTTTCCGATTTAATTTGCCAAATTGGCTTTCTTTTGCAATAAACTTTGCAAGGTGTAAAGATAGCTCTTTCTAGCTCAAATTTATCCTCAGATAAACGTCTAGCAGTTTTAGCAGCAATAATTGAATCCTCTCCAAAAATTGCAGTAAATTCTTCTATAACCCCTCGTTTTAATCTATCTTTAAATATAACTTTTGAACCATGAATTTTTTTGTTTGTATTATCCGTAACTTTTACACCAGTTTCAGCTACAACCAAGTCTTTTTTTGTATTATATTCAAGAGATTGAGCTTGCAAAACGTAATCATCTATTTTTATTCTTACGTTTCCTTCAGCGCGGATGATTCCTTGCTCATTATCATAATAAATACGGTCAGCTTTTATAAAACTTTCTTCTGTATTTGCAAATGCAAGATTGGCAAAACAAATCACAATTGCTAATAATGATTGATAAAAAATATGCATTTATTTATAGTCTAATTTCAGTATTTTTTGAGTTATTATTATATTTTAAAAAATCTTTAGAACAAACAATAGACTATTTTATTCGATATGCAGAGTGATTTTTTACCTATATCTCAAAAAAGAGGAGATCATGAGTTTTCAGTTTCAGAAATTTCTAACAAAATCAAACAATTGCTGGAGTCTAATCTAGGATTTGTAAATATCAAGGGAGAAGTTTCAGGCTTGAAAATCGCATCCTCAGGTCATTATTACTTTTCTCTCAAGGATGAGAAAGCTGTAATATCTGCTATTTGCTGGCGAGGAGTCGCTTCAAAATTAAAGTTTAAGTTAACAGATGGGTTTGAAGTCGTAGTTAGCGGGAAAATCACCGCATATGGAGGCCAATCAAAATATCAAATATCTGTTGATTCTATTAAGCCCAGCGGAGATGGCGCATTCATGCAAATATTGACAGAAAGAAAACTTAAACTACAAGCTGAAGGATTGTTTGCAGAAAAGCATAAGAAAAAAATACCTTTTTTGCCTCAAAAAATTGGTATAGTCACCTCAATGTCGGGAGCTGTTATAAGGGATATAATACATCGTATTAATGATAGGTGTAAAACTTCAATCGTGATTTGGCCTGTTTCAGTGCAAGGTAACAGCTCTGCAGAAGAAGTTTCATCAGCAATTAAAGGCTTTAATGAAATCACTCCTAATAAGAGGCCGGATTTACTCATTATTGCTCGAGGGGGCGGTTCTATAGAGGATTTATGGTCATTTAACGAAGAAATAGTAGTACGTGCTGCGTTTAATTCTAAAATACCGCTTATTTCTGCGATAGGCCATGAAACTGACTATACACTACTGGACTTAGTTGCTGATCTAAGAGCGCCAACACCAACAGCAGCCGCAGAATTTTCTGTTCCTGTAGCGCGAGATTTAATCTATACTCTCGGTAATCTAGAAAAAACCCTATCAACACGACTCGCTGAATTAATAAAACACTATAATCAAAAAATTTTAATCAGCAATGGTTCTATTGTTTCTAACATAAAAAGCTTAGTTCGGTTTTATTACCAAAGAACTGATGAATTAGGCTTTAGGTTTTATGAATGCATGCCTAATATGATTAGGAATACCAGTGTCTTTCTAAATAAGTTTTCTTTATCACGTTTTCAAATTCATAAAACATTAGAATATAAAATTTTACAATATAATAATTTTTCTAAAATTTTACTGAGAGAACAGCAAAACTTATTTTCTAACTACGAGAATAAACTAGCAGTGTATAGCTCAATTTTATCTAGTGCTGATTATAAAAAAATAGTACAAAGAGGCTATGTTATAGCTATGGATGAAAATGAAAATATAATATCAGATATTAAAAATTTACCAATAGATAGAAATTTTTACCTTAAAATGCGCGACGGAAAACAGAAAGTTAAATCTATAGAATAAAATGTATCGCCTAAAAAAATACGCTAATAAAATTAAGTAAAGTTTTGCTTAAGTCTTGCATTTTAACCATTAATTCATTAAGTTCTTATATTTGTTTAATTATAACGCTTATGCTAGCTAAATTTTGCTGACATAACTAATGAAAATATATACTACGAGCCTGTGAGCAACTTATTTAATTTTAGCAAGAATACTTCCATAGACAACAAGTCCTATACAGCGGATGATATTGAAGTTTTAGAAGGTCTTGAACCAGTACGTATGAGACCCGGAATGTATATTGGAGGTACTGGTGAGGATGCTCTGCATCACCTTGTGTCGGAAGTATTGGACAATGCAATGGACGAAGCGGTTGCTGGACACGCAAATAGAATTAATATATCTATGCTAGAAGATGGTAGTATTTCTATCAGCGATAATGGACGCGGCATACCTATTGATAAGCATCCAAAATTTCCTGACAAATCTGCACTTGAAGTGATTCTGACGACACTACACTCAGGTGGAAAGTTTTCTGGCAAATCATATAAAACTGCTGGAGGCCTGCATGGAGTTGGGATCTCTGTAGTTAACGCATTATCAGAAAAATTGATTGTAGAGGTATACAAATTTGGCACTCTGTACAAACAGGAATATAGCAAAGGTAAACCTCTGGACGCTCTCTATTCTGAACCTACTTTAAAAAAACTTAAAGGTACCAAAGTTACATTCAAACCAGACTATACTATATTTGATAAAAATATAGGGTTCGATAGCAATAAAATTTATAGGCTTGCAAAATCTAAAGCTTATCTGCATAAAGGGGTAGAAATTGAGTGGAACTGCTTTCCAGCTCTAATCAAAGAAAATGATCTCCCTGAAAAAGAAATTATTCATTTTCCAAATGGTTTAAGGGACTATTTGGACACAAAGCTAGATATTGTACAAATAATAGGCGGCGAAGTGTTTTTTGGTCAGGTTAAAATAACACAACCGGATATCAGAATTGAATGGGCTATATGTTGGCATGAGAATGAAAATTTCATCAATTCTTATTGTAATACTATACCAACTCCATTAGGCGGAACGCACGAGCAAGCTGTAAGAGCAGCATTAATTAAGGCAATTAGGAGCTATGGAGAAATGGCTGGAATCAAGAAAGTTTCTATTATTGCTATTGAAGACCTTTTATCTTCGATATGCTTAATGCTTTCAGTCTTTATTAAAAACCCTGTGTTTCAAGGGCAAACTAAAGAAAAACTTGTATCTAATGGTATAGCAAAATACATAGAATCAATGTGTAAAGACCATTTTGATCACTGGCTTATTAAAAATAAAAATTCTTCGAATAAACTAATTTTGCATTTTATAGATATAGCAGAAACCAGGCTTAGTAAAAGAAATGAGAAAGCTATAAACCGTAAAACTCCCACTCATCGCACTCGCCTCCCTGGCAAGCTTGCTGATTGCACTAATGTTTGTGCTAAAGGAACTGAGCTGTTTTTGGTTGAAGGAGATTCAGCTGGTGGTTCTGCAAAACAAGCAAGGGATCGACGCACCCAGGCAATTTTGCCGTTAAGAGGAAAGATACTCAATGTGGCTAATTCGACTTCACAAAAAATATCCGCAAATCAAGAAATAAAAGATTTAGAAATAGCATTAAATTGTGGTTCCCTTGGAAATTATGAGGAAGAGAAGCTAAGATATGAAAAAATCATTATTATGACTGATGCAGATGTCGATGGGGCTCACATCGCATCACTGCTGATGACATTTTTCTACATAAGAATGAGAAAGTTAATAGAAAATGGGCATTTGTATCTTGCCAAGCCTCCTTTATATCGTCTGGTCCAAGGTAGTGCAAGTTTTTATGCGTCAGATGAAGCGCAAAAGAACAAATTATTACAACAGCTTGGAAAAAACAAGAAGAAAATTGACGTCGGAAGATTTAAAGGTTTGGGGGAAATGACGCCTTCCCAATTAAAAGAAACTACTATGAATCCTATGAATCGTGTGCTATACCAGGTAAGAATAAAAGATTTTCAAGCCGTTGATAATATAGTGGATGATTTGATGGGGAAAAATCCAGAAAAAAGATATGAATTTATACAAAGCAACTCATTAGATAAAACAACAGAAGAAATAAAATTATATGTTTAAGTTAAAAACAATGAATCTAGTAAGTAAATTAATTATTATATCTCAAATATTAACAGCAAGCTATTTTGCATATGCTGAAGACAAACAAAATCAACAGCAGCCGGATTCATATTATTTGAAGCAATTTCAAGAGGTTTTTGAAAAGGCAAAATATGATTATATCAAACACCCAGATCGTCAAAAAATGACAGACGCTGCAATTAACGGTATGTTGGAGTCGCTAGACCCTTACTCTGGATACTATACAGATGATGATTTAGAATTTTTCTTAACCCATACTGAAGGAGAGTTTGGTGGAATAGGAATTGAAATGATTTTTGACAATGGAGCAATCAAAGTTGTAACACCTATAGACGATCTTCCAGCTTATGAAGCTGGAATTAGAGCAGGCGATTTAATCATTGGAGTAAATGGGCAACTTGTTTCTACTCTTGGATTTACAAAGGCAGCAAAAGAGATGCGTGGTAAGCCAGGAACAAAACTAAACCTTTTGGTAGTAAAAGAAAATTCAAATACTACTAAGGAAATTGAGATGACCAGAAAAATTGTTAAACTCAAGCCTGTCAAAGCTGATTTTGAGGAAGACGATGCTGGTGCTATAGCATATCTTCGTGTTAGTGTCTTTAATAACTTGACATTAAGCGAGCTGAAGAAATCAGTAGAAAAAATTCAAAACCAACTAAAAGCAAAAAACAAAAACATAGATGGCATAATTTTGGACTTAAGGAATAATCCTGGTGGAACTTTAGATCAAGCAGTCGCAGTTGGTGAGTACTTCATCGAGCAAGGCGTTATAGTTTCTATCAAAGGTAGAGACAGCAAAAATGCTACTACATTATCTGCTGGACGCTTTGTTAAGAAAGCTCCTAAAGTGCCTTTAGTTGTTTTAATTAATGGAGGTAGCGCATCTAGCGCCGAGATTGTAGCGGGTGCACTGCAAGATCATAAAAGAGGGGTAATTATAGGCACAACGTCATTTGGTAAAGGTATAGTACAAACTTTTACACAAATTAATGACAGAGCGGCTACAAAAATAACGACTGCAAAATACTATACACCGAGCGGCAGGTCAATAAATGCTAAAGGAATCACACCGGACATTTACATTAAAAATGAAAAAGTTGATTATGTAGATCCTGAAACTAATGATAAACATTTTACTAGTGCAACGGTAAAAAGTTACTTGGAGAAATATAATGATGAAAAAACAGAATCTGATTCAGGAGATAAGGAAAAAGAAAACAATTCTCCTAAATTATCTGAAAAATATAAAGAAGATTACCAATATGCACGCGCATTTGATCTTGTCAGAGGCTTAATAATAAACCTTAAAAAATCAGAATAATGACTAATCAATTGTTATATAATTTACGCTCATTTTGTAATGTGCATAGGTGTTAGATAAGTAGATTCAATAATATGTATAACAATCTTGAGTATAAAGACTTACCATTTCGTCCTGGTGTTGGTATGATGATTATTAATAAAGAAAATAGAATATTTGTTGGAAAGAGACTTAATACAAAAGACAATGCTTGGCAAATGCCTCAAGGAGGCATTGACCTTGGCGAGACACCTAGCGTTGCAGCAATTAGAGAAATGAAGGAAGAAATTGGTAGTGATAATTGTAAAATTATAGCTGAAAGTAAAAATTGGTATAGCTATAGAATACCTGAATTTTTGGTACCAAAACTATGGGGAGGGAAATTTTGCGGCCAAAAACAAAAATGGTTTTTAATTCGTTTTTTGGGAAGTGATGAAGATATTAATATAAATACCGAGTGCCCAGAGTTTGAAGAATGGAAATGGATAGATGCAAAAGATTTATTACAGGATGTTATCCAATTTAAAATAGTTTTATATAAAAGAATTATAGAAGAATTTTCTTCTTTCATATCAAATGAGACTAACTAGTATCATTTCTACAACATAAAAATATCGTCTTATACAAACCTATTTTCTATATAGCGTTATTTTTATTTTACTTATAGATTATCAGCTAGTAGTATGTAATAAGACTGATGGTGTTTTTGCTTTGATTCCGTACTAAAGCTGTGACCCTCAGATTAAGATTGTAATCAATAAAAAATAAAGGAACTAATTATGATAAAAAAAATTCTTCTTGCTTCAGTTGTATTAACTGCACTATCTGGTTGCGGATATAAAAACAAAATGTATAAAGCTGATTCAAAGCACTTAATGGATTTCCAACAAATGATTGGAGACAGAGTATTGTTTGATTTAAATAGTGCTGCTATAACACACACTGCTGCAAAAACTCTAAAAAAACAAGCTGACTTTTTAAAAACTCATGACATGCTTATGATAACAGTGGAAGGTCACTGTGACGAAAGAGGTACAAAAGCTTATAACCTTGCTTTAGGTGAAAAAAGAGCAAAAGCTGTTAAAGATTACCTAGTAGCTCAAGGGATTGAGGAAATGCGTATCACAACAGTGTCTTATGGTAAAGAAAGACCAGCAGTTTTAGGTCACGATGCTGAGGCTTGGGCTAAAAACCGCAGATCTGTAGTTGTTATAAAATAATCACTGCTTGCTGATATAGTGCAATTTCAGCTATTACCTAAGTTTGGTATAAAAACCCCTTGCAAACAATGTAAGGGGTTTTTTGTTTTTATACTACCTTAGGAGCCAACGCTTAGCAAAACAGACATCTCCTTAGAAAGAAAGGCGCAGAAAACAAGTCATCCCCTTAGGAAAAAAGCAAGAGAAACAGTCATACCAGGCTTCAGAGCAGCAAAGGCGTCATAACAAACCCACTTGTTTCGGTATCTAGTCTTTTATAAACTTGGATCCTCCAGACGAGTTCAGGACGACGTGTGGGGGGGCAGGACGAGGACTCCGATCAAGACATGGATCTAATCTCAACTAATACAACTAGTGGGTATTTGCAGCTAGCTTAATTTCACTATAATATGTTTTTTCTTTCCGGCGGATAATAATATCTGCTTTTGATCAAAACTACCAATTTTTACTAACAAATTTTCATCTTCAATGACGATATCATTGATTTTTGCACCTTTGCCTCGTATTAGTCTTCTAGCATCGCCTTTAGAGCCAGCAAGTTCAACTTTATAAAACAATTCGTAGGCTGCTATTCCAACTTCAAAAATTTCACGATCCATATGCTTTGTAGGGGTATGATCAGTAACTATGCCCTTCTCAAATATTGCAACCGAAGTTTCAAGCGCCTTTTGCGCTTCTTCCTCACCGTGGCATAGTAATGTTGCTTTATATGCTAGCTGTTTTTTTGCTTCGTTAATATCTTCGTTTGCTTGCGCTATGAATTTTTCTGTTTCGCTGTCAGAAAATTCACAATATAACTTTGCGAACTTAATAACATCTGCGTCCTCTGTATTGCGCCAATATTGGAAATAATCATAAGGAGTTAATTGATCAGCATTAATCCAAACCGCGCCATTTTCAGATTTCCCCATTTTTTTGCCTGAAGATGTAGTTAAAAGAGGCGTGGTAAGCGCGAAGCTATCCTTGCGTAGAGTCTTATGAATCAAGTCTGTTCCCATTAATATGTTGCCCCATTGGTCGCTACCGCCAAGCTGCAAGCAACAATTATATTCTTGATTCAAATGATAAAAATCATAAGCTTGGAGCAACATATAGTTAAATTCTAAGAATGTAAGCGACTGTTCTCTTTCAAGACGTAATTTCACCGACTCCATAGTCAGCATTCGATTAACGGAAAACTCCTTGCCCATTTTGCGCAAGAATTCAATATAACCTATTTTTTCTAGCCAATTTGAATTATCAAGCATAATTGCGTCGCTTTCTCCATCGCCAAATTTTATAAATTTTTGCAAAGATTTTTTAATTCCTGACATGTTTTCAGCAATATCAGATTCAGAAAGCATTTTTCTTGTTTTATCCTTTCCAGTTGGATCACCAATTTTTGTTGTTGCACCGCCAACTAGTATAATAGGCTTATGACCATGTTTTTGAAGAAGTCGCAATATCATGATTTGCATTAAATTACCAACATGCAAGGATTTTGCGGTACAATCAAAACCTATATATGCTACAATCTTTTCTTCTGTCATTTTTTGCAGCAATACTTTTTCATTACTACATTGATGAAAGTAGCCACGTTTTTTAAATTCTTCTAAAAAATTCATATAATTCTTGTTTAGTATAATGTTATTTGATTAGACTGCTGACTTGTCCTAAAAGAAACTAGACTAATATCAAAAAATTTTTAAAAATGCAAGAAATATTGGAGGTTTTAAAAAATAAGTATATAATTCCACCTTTAGTCTTTATATTGTAAAAAGATACGGGTTTTAAAGTGGAATAATGTTATTATCATCAGTAAGATTAATTGGAAACAAATCATCTATTTTTTTTGGCACAGTAGGTCATTTGTCTCTGTTTGTATTTAAATCCATCATTGGGATGTTTTCTAGGCCTCTATACTTCAACATAATCTTAAGGCAGTTGCTGATTATAGGTTATAACTCCTTGCCAGTTATCGCTATGACTGCGATTTTTTCTGGTGCTGTTCTTGCACTGCAAAGCTATACCGGATTTTCACGTTTTTCTGCAGAAAGTTCCATTGCTACTGTAGTTGTCTTGTCAATTACGCGCGAGCTTGGACCTGTCCTTGCTGGTCTTATGGTCGCAGGTAGAGTTGGCGCCTCCATTGCAGCTGAAATAGGAACTATGAGAGTTACAGAACAAATTGATGCTCTCTATGTTTTATCCACAAATCCAATCAAATATCTAGTGGTTCCAAGAGTTATTGCTTCTGTGATATCGCTTCCATGCTTGGTATTTGTTGGTGATATTATTGGAGTTATGGGAGGATATTTTGTGAGTGTCTATAAGCTAGGCTTTAATAGCTCTAGTTATATAATAAGCACGGCAGAACATTTGGAATCTATAGATGTAATTTCTGGTCTTGTCAAAGCTGCGGCTTTTGGATTCATAATTGCTATTATGAGCTCATATTATGGGTATTACTCAGACAAAGGAGCAAAAGGGGTTGGTTCTGCTACTACTTCTGCTGTTGTCAGTTCATCAATTATTATATTAATTAGTAACTATCTGATTACCGAAATATTTTTTAGTTAAACTATGAATAAATTTGAAATAAAATCATTAAAAAAATCATTTGGAGAACATGAAGTTCTTAAGGGCATAGACCTTAATGTAAAATCAGGTAGCTCCCTTATAATACTTGGTGGTTCTGGATCTGGTAAATCTGTTTTAATTAAATTGATGGTAGGGTTGCTTGCGCCAACTGAAGGAAGCATTTTATATAATGGGCAAGAGTCTACAGAATTTTCTGCTCAAGATAGAGCAAATATGTTAAAGGATTGCGGATATCTATTCCAGTCTGGAGCTCTATTTGATTCTCTTACTATTGGAGAAAATATATTATTCTTCGCGCGCAAATTATATAATTTCACAGAAGAGGAATATATTGATCTTGCAATTTCCAAAATTCGTATGGTTGGTTTGCCTGAAAGAGTGCTTAATCTTTTTCCTTCAGAATTATCTGGAGGGATGCAAAAACGGGCATCTTTGGCACGGAGCATAGCGACGGAGCCCAAGGTAATTTTCTTCGATGAACCAACTACTGGCCTTGATCCAATCATGTCTAATGTTATTAATGATTTGATTGTAAAAATAAGAGAAGAACTAAAAGCTACGACAATCACGATTACTCATGACATTCAAAGTGCAAAAAAAATAGGTCTAGAGGTTGGTTTTCTGAGTGAAGGCACAATAATCTGGTCTGGTTCAATTAAAGATCTAGATAATAGTGACAACAAAACATTACAAAACTTTCTTCAAGGCGTTCTCTAATAATCTGCACTCGTGCTGTTGCAATATCTTTATTATTACAACTGTTAAAGCTGTGTAGTTCTTTTGAATCTAACAAAAAGTTGTAAAACCAGCATACTACTTAGAAAATATGTAAGCGTTAATAGAAAATTATCTTTCTTGTCAAAGATTAACTTGATAGCATCATCTTATGTTTTAGGCAAGGTGCTTAAGTCTATTAATTGAATATGTGTTTCGTGTGGTTGGAAAAAGAAAACGACAAACAAAAAAATATAAGCAAATCAACCAAGCTGCTATCCAAGAAGCACAGACGAAAAAGTTAAATAAAAAGAAAGAGGAGAATATTATGGCAAAAGGTAATGATAATGATAACAAACCGATCGAGAATCCAGTATTAGACAATCAACCAGAACAAACACTCAGTGACAAGATTAATGCTTTAGATGATTTAGTAAAACCTGCATTAGGTCAAATTCAAGAACAAATTGATAGTGGTAATGTAGATAAAGATCAAAAAGAAGATTTAAAAATTCTTGGAGGAGTGCTTTTGCAAACCCGAGATTATATCCAAGCGCTTAATAAAATTCCTAATTTAGATGGTGTTTTGAATGATACATTAGGTCAAAAATATTTAGACCTCGTAAATAGTTGCAATGCGTATAAAGATGAATTTAATGTAGGAGGTGTCGATTTTAAAGCGGAAATAGATAATCTAACTAAATTTAGAAACAATGATTACACTGAATCATTACAAAAAACAGCACAAGATCTTTATAATGTGTATGCTAGTGTTGTTAGTTTGGATCAGTTTGCTGAAGTTCAAAAGCAAAAAGCTCAAGGTATGTTAGATAAACTTGGCAAATCTTTTGATATAAAAGAAGCAGAGAAGGTAATTATTAATACAGAAAATGCTCAGAATTATCTAACTGACGATTTTTTAAATCAAGTAGAGGATTTGTGCAAGTCTAATGATGAGCTGAAAAAAGCAAAAAGTGCTGAGCAGAGATATCTCCTCACGAAAGCTATTCTGGGGACTGCTACTGTGTTGCATGAGACGACGAAAGCATTCGGTAAGACAGGCTTCGAACTTACGAAAAATCTTGCTGGTTTGATCGAGGACTGCATTAATTATACATTAGTTCAGTTTGCTATTAATCCGGCAAAAGCTTTTGCAAAAGACCTATATTCTGGGGTAAAAGGCGGAATTGATATGACTCTTGCTAAAGAGGAGTATGCTCATTGGAAAGGTGATGGTAAGACTGCAGCAGCTAAGGCAGGGAAGATAGCACAGCTTGTTGTTGCTAACTTCATACCAGTAGCAATTGGAGGTGGAGTTGGCGCTGCAGCTGGAACAGTTACTGGGACAGCTAAGGCTACATGGGGAGCGACAAAAGGCTTGGCATATGCGCCTGTGGCTAGTTTTAAGGATATAAAGGAAAAAGCGGTAGCTATTAAAAATGAAGGAGTTAGTAGTGTTAAAACAGCTGTTAAAGATATAAAAGCAAGAACAAATTACGCAGAAAACATTAGAAAAGAGAAATCAAAGAAAAAATTTAATGAGAATGAGGCACAAAATATTAGGTGAAAATAGTCACTATCAGTAAGATCCAAGACCCAGTAGGCCATGCAACAAAGCCGCTTTAGGAGGGATGCTTTATATTGCACTGTTAATGCAGTAGAATTCGATGAATTTTATTTGAAATATTTTCTGCGGTTAGGGCAAATTTTTGATAAATATTCTTCGCAGGAGCTGATGTTCCAAACTGATTAACTCCAAAAAATATACCGTTTTCAGTTATAAGTCTATCCCAACCAAAGCTGCTAGCAGCTTCAATCGCACAAAGATGTTTTGCATTCCCCTGTAGAGCTTTTAAATAACTCTTGCCTTGAGCAAGTAATATATCCATGCAAGGTACAGAACAAACCCTGACAGAAATATTTTGGTTTTCTAAAATAGATTGTACTTTTATAGCAATAGAAACTTCTGTCCCTGTAGCAAAAATTGTTACATCTAAATTTTCATTTTGTTTCCTTTCTTTTGAAATAATGTAACCGCCTTTCATAGATAAATCACTGTCGTTGTTGCGGGTAATTTGTGCTGTAGCTTGCCTTGAGAGGGCAAATATTGCAGGTTTTTTTGCTTTAATAGCATGATCGTAGCATTGACTTGTTTCAATAAAGTCACAAGGGCGAAACACATTAATATTTGGCATTGCCCTAAATGAAGCCAGATGTTCAATTGGTTGATGAGTTGGTCCATCTTCTCCTACCCCTATGGAATCATGAGTCATAACATATATAACAGATAAATTCATCATAGCTGCAAGGCGAATAGCAGGTCTCATATAGTCAGAAAAAACAAAAAATGTACCTCCAATTGGGGTAAAAGATGATAGTGCAAGACCATTCATTATTGCAGCCATTGCATGTTCTCTAACTCCATAATTAATGAAATTACCGCTGAAATCATTACGTGAGATATTCTTTACGTGATCATTTTTTAAACCATTTGATCCTGCAAGGTCAGCTGAGCCTATTATAATTTTTTCATTATTTTTCATTATTTTAGATATGATCTTCCCAGAAGAAACTCTAGTTGCCTCAGGATCAGCTTGTTTGAATGAATTGTCAGACGAATATCTGATAACATCATTATTAATATAGTCCTTTTTACTTGGTGCCAATTTATTATATGCTTCATTCCAACTATCATAGGAAGTTTTATTTCTAACCCAGGAACCTTTCCACTTGTCCAATAAGTTTTGTTTGATTGAAAAATTTTCTAACTCGTATCCTAGGCGTTTTTTTAGATCTTGTATATCTTCTACTCCAAGAGGTGCCCCATGCGCCTTAGAACTATTCTCCATACTCTTACTGCCTTTACCAATTAGCGTTTTAAAAGCAATAAAACTAGGTTTTTTATTGCTTTGTGCCCAGCGAAGCGCTTCAGTAATTTTATTTTGGTCATGTCCATCCACAGACATAGTAGAAAAACCCATTGATTGAAACTTCAGAAGATGGTCTTCGGATGTGCACAATGATGTAGTCCCGTCAATAGTAATATTATTGTCATCAAAGAGAATAATTAAATTATCAAGTGATAAATGGCCGGCTAAAGACAGAGCTTCATATGAAACACCTTCCATTAAACATCCGTCTCCTGCAATTGCGTAGATTTTATAGTTACAAATTTTGTTACCAAGTGTGTTTTTAAGCTTTTTTTCTGCAATTGCCATACCAACAGCGTTTCCTAAACCTTGACCTAAGGGGCCAGTGGTAGTTTCAATAGCATTATATATATGGTTTTCTGGGTGACCAGCTGCTTTTGAGCCTAGCTGACGAAACTGTTGTATGTCTTCTAAAGAAAAGCCTTTGTAGCCTGCTAGATAAAAGAAAGAATACAGCAACATTGAACCATGCCCAGCTGATAACACTAGCCTGTCCCTGTTAAACCACTTTGGATCATTAGGGTTGTATTTTAAAAAGTTAAAAACCAAATTAGTCATTACTTGCGCAAAACCCATTGGCATACCAGGGTGTCCTGATTTTGCTGATTCTACTGCATCTATTGTTAATATTTTTATACAATCACTAAGTTGATCAAGCGAATCATTTTGCATTTTGTTTAATATCATTATATTGTCATAGGAAATATTTTTTGAAAATACTAAACCATATATTATTTTATGACAACATACATTTTACAATTCTATCAGTTTATAAAGGTTTTAATACAGCATTTTTGGTTATCAATTAGCTCTGCATCGTTTTATGGTAATGTTTACAGGAATTATAATGGTTATGGTATTAAATATATTTTAAACTTATCGTTTATTTGTATATTTTTTGTCAGCATTTTCTTATTAAATTATGTTGATAACATTGCTGTATATTTAAGAGATGGTAACAGCGATTCAGTTGTAGCTCAGAAGCTAGACCATATATTAAGCCAAATGCCTTTATTAAAGTATGATGGTAAATCTTTGACTGTAGCAGATGATGATTTTAATTCGGATGTTTATTCTATGAATCACAAAAAAGTTATTGCAATTGATACAGAGGAAAAACTTTCATCTGCATCTATGATGCAAACTGCGATTGTTTTGCGCAAGAATAGTTTTTACATCAATATACTCAGCCCGCAAGGTCAGTTGTTAGAGCATTTTGTTATTGCATATGATAAAGTTTTAGGTAAGCAAGAAGCAGTGTTAGATCAATCGCATATGAGGCGGCTATTACTTAACTTTGCCAATATTGTATATAAACCAATCATCTATGTTTTATTTCCTATTTTGTCTTTTCTATTATTAGTCAGTGTGATTTTTGAAAAGATTT
The DNA here is from genome assembly GCA_030036605.1 of Candidatus Megaera endosymbiont of Nemacystus decipiens. Lineage (GTDB taxonomy): Bacteria > Pseudomonadota > Alphaproteobacteria > Rickettsiales > Rickettsiaceae > Megaera_A. Next base: position 24,978 of record DAOTRE010000003.1, read on the forward strand.
TATTGATATTAATTATTTTTATTTTTTCTAAACTTAGAAGATCAGGTGGATTAAAAAATTCAATAAGAGTTGTATTTTTTTCTAGCGGGTTTTTTATATTATTTGCAAGTATATCGAATTTTTTACCAGATCAGGTCGAGCAGGCGATGTATTTGGGACAAATTTGGGTAAATTTATTGTTGTTTTTCGGTATATTCATGCCTCGTTTTTCATTTAAAGTAATAAAATAACAATATTATAAAAAATTTTTTAAAATTTTAATTCTCTTTAATAGACAATCAGCTTTAAAGTAATAACATTTAATGTGGCGACTCATGGAGCCCATAAATAAATGCTTACGTAACACTGATTGCTTAAATATGTCAGATTCAAAAAATAATGATATAAACAAATCGCGGGATTTACTTGAGAGATTCGAGAGATTTGAAAATCGTTATAATGCTGATAAATCTAAGCTAGATGCAAAAAAAATAGATGCTGAAGACAAGGGAGCTCAGCCTGAGGAGCTTCTTGCCACAGAAGATGAAAAGCACATAAAATTAGAAAAATTTCCAAAAGACGAAGTCGAGCCCTTTAAAAAAGAGGAGTATGAATTAGACGATACCAAGCCCCCTCCTAAAGAACGAGACGATAATTTATTAGATGACGTTTTAGAATCTGGTGATGCTGAAAATAATGCTTCAGAAGTCGAGCTTTCCCTTGCTCCTTCAGAATTTCCTGAGATCGAAGATGTTCCACCTGAATCAGGCGCTCCTCCTGAAGAAGTAGATGAACAGCAAGATATTTTTGTTGAAGAAAGGGAAGGCCTTAGTGGTAACGGAGTTAATGCAAATATAAACCTTCCTGATATACAACCTCCTTTAGGTAACGAAGGCATAGAGGAAACAGACCCTTTCGTTGAGTCATTAGATGAAGAGGAAGAAGTTATAGATCCTGATCCGCCTCCCACTATTGATCCAGATCCTGATCCGGGGTTCTATATAGATCCTCCAATTCCTCAAAGGCTAGCAAATGGTAATTATGGTCTAATTCCTGATAGAGGTGTAACAGTAAATTTTGACACGTTGTCGACTAACGGTACGCAAAGTAATTCGATTGGTCACTACTTCGCTGATGACAATGGTGAACCTCTTTCAGGGGTTGTACACATTGCAAATCAAAGTGGAGGTATTGTTACTAGTGATAATGGAGTTGTGAGATATGAAGACGATGAGATTCCACCTGGAGCAACTCAAATAGGCATATTTATTATTCCAGATGGGGGTAATTTAAATGCTGGGCTTAACGACGTAACTGATGTTGAATTCATAGAAGTTGGAGGCGTTTGGACTCCTTATGTAAATGGGGTTCCGCTAGTTGGTGCCGGAGCGCCAGCTTTATTTTCAAATTCAAGTTTAAATTCAGATAGTTTAAATCATACTATTTTTAATGATGATGCCGGTGAAGTTCAGTGGGAAGAAAGTTTCGGCGGGGGAGATTCAGATTTTGATGACTTGGTTATTGGTTTTACTATTCAGAGCACGACGAGTGACAATGGGATTGATGACATAAAGCGTGCAGGGAATCTAGGTGAGAGTATTTCAGGCGGGTTCGGTGATGATTATATTTTTGGTGGTGATGGTAATGACTCCTTATATGGTGATGGTGGGAATGATGTAATTCAGGCAGGCCTTGGTGGTGATTCTATAGATGGTGGAACCGGTAACGATATATTGGAAGGAGATGCAGGAAATGACACAATAGATGCTAATGTAGGAGATGATTCTATTCTAGGCGGAAGTGGTGATGATTTAATTATAGGTAATATAGGCGATGATACCGTAAGAGGTGGCAGCGGCCAAGATAACATATTCGGAGGTGAAGGTGATGATTCATTAGGCGCAAGTGATGGAGACGATTATGTAGAGGGAGGTCTGGGTGCGGACACGATAGAGGGTGCAAGCGGAGCTAATACACTCTTAGGAGGAGCTGGCAGTGACTCTATTACCGGAGGAGCTGATGCAGATACAATCTCCGGAGGAGATGGAGATGATACTGTTCTCGGCGGCAGTGGAGATGATGTAATAACCGGAGATGCTGGCTCTGACTCTATAGTAGCGGGAACTGGTGATGATTCTGTTGAAGGAGGAGCAGGAGATGACTCCATACGAGGCGATCAAGGAAAGGATACTATCTTTGGTGGTGAAGGTGATGATGTTATAATAACTGATTTTGATACTTTA
>DAOTRE010000003.1:28906-41875 GCA_030036605.1 Candidatus Megaera endosymbiont of Nemacystus decipiens
TCTTGATGGGCTGGTGTAGGGGGTTGTTTTGGTGAGGGGGGCTTGGGAGGAGATACGGTGGAGGGAACAAGGGGTGGTAATACGCTGTTGGGAGGGGCAGGAGCTGATTCTAGTACGGGAGGGGAGGATGCTGATACTATCTCAGGAGAAGCTGGTGACGATACCATGGTCGGTGGTGGGGGGGACGATTCTATAGTGGCAGGGGCAGGAGATGATTCTGTTGATGGAGGATTGGGAGCAGATACGATAGAAGGAACAAGCGGGGTTAATACACTCTTAGGGGGGGCTGGAACTGACTCTATTACCGGAGGAACTGACGCAGACAGTATAGACGGCGGTGATGATGCTGATACTATCTCGGGTGGCGATGGGGATGATACTATCACCGGCGACAGCGAAGATGATGTAATAACTGGAGATGCTGGTGACGATTCAATAATAGCAGGAGTAGGAGATGACTCTGTAGACGGAGGAGTTGGAGCAGATACGATAGAGGGAACAAGCGGGGTTAATACACTTTTAGGGGGAGCTGGAACTGACTCTATTACCGGAGGAACAGATGCCGACAGTATAGACGGCGGTGATGATGCTGATACTATCTCGGGCGGTGAGGGGGATGATACTATCACCGGCGACAGCGGAGACGATGTAATAACAGGAGACGGTGGCGATGACTCTATAGTAGCGGGATCGGGGGATGATTCTGTTGAAGGAGGTCTGGGAGCAGATACCATACGTGGACGAGCTGGGAATGATACAATTTTTGGAAATGAAGGAGATGATTCTTTATTAGACGGAGATGGAGATGATTCTATTGATGCTGGGGCTGGAAATGATTATGTATTTAGTGGAAATGATAATGATACTATCTTTGGAGGAGAAGGTAATGATACTTTAGATGCCCACTCAGGAGATGACTCTGTTGACGGAGGAGAAGGAGACGATTCTATACAAGGCGATCAAGGAGCAGACAGTCTCTTTGGAGGAGCAGGAAATGATATTATAACACCTGATTTTGATAGTTTAGATGCAGGAAATGATTATGCAGACGGAGGAGCAGGAGATGATACCATTATATCTTTTGGTGGTGCAGATACTCTAATTGGTGGAACAGGAACTGACTCTATTACTGGAGGTACTGACGCCGACAGTATAGACGGAGGTGATGATGCGGATACACTCTCAGGTGGATTGGGAGACGATACTGTTGTCGGCGGTAGCGGAGATGACTCAATCGCAGGAGGTGATGGAGATGACTCTATAGTAGCGGGAGTTGGTGATGACTCTGTAGATGGCGGCTTGGGAGCCGATACAATAGAAGGAACGAGTGGAACTAATACACTGCTGGGAGGAGAGGGAACTGACTCTATAGTAGCAGGAATAGGAGATGATTTTGTTGAAGGAGGGATTGGAGCAGATACTATTCTTGGTAGTGGAGGAGATGATAGTATCTTTGGAGAAGAAGGAGATGATAATATCTTTGGTGGTCCAGGTAGTGATACTATAAGCGGAGGGATTGGAGCAGATACTATTCTTGGTAATGTAGATGATGATAGTATCTTTGGAGAAGAAGGAGATGATAGTATTTTTGGTGGTCCAGGTAGTGATACTATAAGCGGAGGTGTTGGAGCAGATACTATTCTTGGTAATGAAGCAGATGATAGCATCTTTGGAGAAGAAGGTGACGATAATATCTTTGGTGGTCCAGGTGACGATACTATAAGCGGAGGAATTGGAGCAGATACGATAGAAGGTAATGAAGAAAATGATAGCATCTTTGGAGGAGAAGGAGATGATAGTATCTTTGGTGGTCCAGGCAAAGATACTATGAGCGGAGGAGCAGGAGATGACACGATAGATGGAGGAGGAAATAATAACGATTTAGCAATCTTTAGCGGAGATTTTGGAGATTATACTATTACGTCTTCAGGCGGCAATATAATTGTAACAGACAGCGTAGGAGGCAGAGACGGAACTGATACAATCACTAATGTTGAATTCTTCCAGTTTAATGATGGACTTTACGACGTAAGTACTAAAACATTTAATGCGGGTACTATTGTTGCAAGTGAGGAAAGCGATTGGATGAGCGCTAGTAACTCTGAGTCAAATTTCTCACGCGCAGATAACAACAGCTGGGTTGATAACGATGAAGGAGATGTTAATGATCACGGTGAAACAGAGCATGTAGATGATGGAAATAGTGTTAATAATGGCGGTGATGACAATGGTGATAATAATGATCAGAATGATAATACTCCCACATTATAACAATAGAGAAAAATAGAAAATGCTTCAAAATAAGCACATAATCAACTGGAAAGATTCACAAAATATGAAAGATTTATATAATTTAGTTGTCAGGAATGTTACTGATTTTATAATTATTTAATAATACATAAAGGTTTAGAATAAAGATGAATTTGGTAAATAAGTATCCATTAAACGACCCTAAATATAAGTTTAAGCTGAATAAGCTTGAGATTATAATCGGTACTATTGCGATTAATTTACTTTCGCTTGCTCTTCCTATTATGGTACTGCAAGTATATGATCGTATTATGGTAAATTATAGCTATAACACACTAATGATTTTAGGTTTAATAGTTATTACTGCTGTATTTCTTGAAGCTTTTATGAGGATTCTTAGGTCTTATGCAACCGGTTGGGCGGGAGTTTTGTATGAATATTCTGTTGATGCAAATGCTGTAAGAAGCTACATTCACGCAGATCCCGACAGGCTAAAATTAGAAGGAGTTGGGAAGAGGGTCCAAACCCTAAGTTCATTTGCTAAACTCAAAAATTTTCATAATGGAAATTCTTTAGTGTTAATGGTAGACATACCTTTTGCATTCATATTTTTATTTCTCATTTATTATATTGCAGGCCTTTTGGTTTTTGTACCTTTTACTTTGATGGTAATTTTTTCATTAATAAACTGGAAATTAGGTAATGATTTGATAGTAGCTCTCCAAGCTCAAGAAGATGACGATGATAATAAGTATAATTTTATTATTGAAGCGCTCAGAGGAGTGCATTCAATTAAGTCTTATGGTTTGGAGTTTTTATTTAAAAGAAAGTTTGAGTTGCTAGAAGAAAAAACTACAATCAGTACTTATAACGCCTCTTTAGTAGCAGCAAAAGGTCGTATGTGTGCTAGCGTTTTTGGGCAGTTGATGGTTATAGCAATTGTAGCTTGTGGGGCACCTTTGGTAATAGCAAGTGATATGACAACCGGTGGCTTAGTTGCTACTACTTTGTTATCGGGCAGACTAATGCAACCAGTTCAGAAGTCTCTTGTTTTATGGGAACAATATCAAGAATATAAAATAGCAGATAAGAAAGCTAGTGAATTATTTTCTATCCCTCAAATCGTTAGAAATTCTCAAGATCAGGAGAGTAAGAAAAATGGAGAATTAGAGATAAAATCTCTTACTTTGAAGAAAGGCAGATCATTCATTTTGCAGGATGTTAATTTTAAATTAGAAGAAAAAGAGGTTGTTGCTATTCATGCTGTTAGCAGTTCTGTTAAAGATGCTTTGATTAAGCTGCTTATAGGAGTTAAAGCTCCAACAAAAGGTACTGTTTTAATTGATGGGCTAAATGCAAATACTATAACTTCTGAAGATTTAGTACATCATATTAGTTTAATAGAACCGGATGGGGCAATATTTCAAGGTACTGTAATTGACAATTTAACAGGTTTTGATCTAAAAAAAGAGGAAACGGCAAAAGAATTTGCTAATTCGCTTGGGCTTCATAAGTATATCACATCGCTCCCCCAAGGTTATGATACTAAAATTAATGATGGTTTGACTGATGTCATTTCTCCTGGTGTAAAACAGAAAATGTCTATAATAAGAGTTTTACTTCATAAACCTAAGATTATTTTATTCAACAATGCAGACAAAGGATTGGATAGTGAAGGTTATAAGTACTTATTAGAGTTGGTTACGAATTTTGTAGGAAAAATCTCTATAATTTTAATTACAGAGGATAGCAATTTCTGTGCACTGGCTAAAAAGCATTACCTATTAGAAAATAAAAAATTGGTAATGATGGAGTATAAAAAAACAAAAAATGAAACATTAAATATCACTAAGAGTTTTGATAATGCGTAGCAAAGATTTTTTAATTCAATGTGATAGACAGCACATTAATAAGGAGCAAACAGAATCTCTGATGAAGCTGTTTAAAGTGTATGCAAAGTCAATACCTTCCTTATCCATTTCTAGTCATGCCCATATGAATTCTATAATTATGCTTTTGGTATCTTTGGGCTGGAGTGGTAGTGCTAAAAATCTTCTTCATTCCTTGCCTCATAATCATAAAAGAGAAATAGACCTGGTTGATATTATTAACTCTATGTCTTACCTTGGTTATTTGGATCATGAGATGAAATTAAAATTAGGAGATATAGATGACAGGCTAATGCCTTGCTTATTTAGTTCAGATGAAGATGGCGTAACACCGAAGGTATTGCTCTCTAAAAAAAATAATAAAATTACATTTTTTGACAGCGCTACTCAAAAAATAGAAGAAATATCTGCTGATAAGGAAATGTTTGGGAGAGCCCATTTTTTTGAAAAACTCACTTTAGAACAGATAGAAAAGAAAAAAAAGACAATGAAATCAGCGGGAGTAGGTTGGTTTTCTGGCGTTTTATTTAAATTTAGACCCATTCTAAGGAAAATAATAATAGCTAGTACATTCATTAATATTTTTGCTCTTGCTATGCCTTTATTCATAATGTCGGTATATGATTATGTGATAGGTGCAAAATCCACAGCAACTCTGGGGCTCTTAGTTTTGGGTGTTTTAATTGCTGTTACTGCTGAGTCGGTTTTACGTGTTTTTAGAATGAAATCAGTCGTTTGGCTTGGTATAAGGCTGGATTATATAGTTAGTAATGCTATTTTTGAAAAACTGCTCTTTTTAAGAGCTGCCATGACAGAAGGTGCACCAATTTCAGCACAGATCTCTAGAATTAAAAACTTTGACTCTATAAGGCAATTTTTTGCCGGACCTCTATTTTCTGTAATGATAGAAATTCCATTTACAATTATATTATTTGTAGTAATTTGGTTGATTTCCGGACCACTAGTAATAATACCTATTGTAGTTGCTAGCTGCTTTATAATAATTTTATCACTATTTTATTCTAAAATGCATCTATCCATAAAAGAAGGAGCATTTTTTGGTGGAGAAAGACAGGAGCATGAAGTTGAAACTTTCATAAAAATTGATTCCTTGCATCACAATGGTATGTGTAACAATTGGTGGTCGAGATATAAAGAAAAGTTGGGTCAGTCAATAGCAAAAAATTTTGATGTAGAATTTAGTTCGGTAATAATTGAGAATTTTGCTCATGCTGCGTCGATGTTATCGGGCGTTGCAGTAATCACTTTTGGTGTACAGCTTATATGGAGTAAAACAATAACAGTTGGTGCTCTAGTTGCAACTATGATATTGATATGGCGTATACTTGGTCCGATGCAAACTTTATGTTCTGTATTGCCTAGATTAGAGCAGCTTAGAAATAGTATTAGGCAAATTAACATGCTTATGAATTTGGAGGTTGAAAAGGAACCTCTAATCTTATCAAAGCCGATTGATAACTTAAAAGGTAATGTAAAGTTAAATAATATAGGGCTTCGTTATAATGTTAAGCTAGAGCCATTATTTATTGGTTTAAATATAGAAGCCAAGCCTGGTGAAGTAATAGCTATTACGGGGCCCAATGGTTCAGGAAAAAGCTCCTTACTTAAATTAATTAATGGTTTGTATCATCCTCAAATGGGTAGCGTTCAAATTGACGATGCAAACATTCAGCAATTTGATCCAGTAGAACTAAGAAGTTACATATCTTATATGCCACAAATGCCAAATTTTTTTGAAGGTAGTATTAAGGACAATTTAAAAATAATGAATATGCTTGCCTCTGATAAAGAGATAAAACAAGCTCTTATTGACTCATGCTCAATTGATCAGATTAACGAGCTAGAGAATGGTTTGAATACAATGATTTGTGGTAATCACCGCCCACTTGAAGAAGGCTTAAAACACTCACTAAATTTTGCTAGAATTTTGTTAAAAGACAGCAACGTTGTTTTGCTTGATGAGCTGCCTAATTCATTACTTAATGAAGGGCTTGGTGATTCATATAAAAAATTTTTGGAGAACTGTCGTAAGAAAAAGAAAACGGTGTTTTTTGTAAACCAAAGGGTAGATTATTTAAAATTAGCAGACCGCATTATAGCTTTGCGTTTGTCGAAGACACCTTTAGTAATTGGTAAAAGTGAATTTTCAAAAAAATATGGTAAGAGTTAAATGTTTGGAATAGAAAAAAAAGAATCTGATAATAAGATAGATCAACTAAGATATTTATCACAATCTGCTCTTATTGAAGAGAAGTCAGATCTTTATTTTATAAAGAAGGTGGTGTTAGTTGTTAGTGTTGCAGTATTTTTTGCGATTTTGTGGGCTGCTTTTACAAAAGTTGATGAAATTGCAATATCTCATGGTAATGTAATACCAACTAAAGATATACAGCTAGTGCAGCACCTTGAAGGTGGAATAGTTTCAAAGATAAAAGTTCAAGAAGGAGATCTAGTAAAAAAGGGAGATGTCCTTGTTACATTAAGTGGTGCTTCGTTTTCTAATGATCTAGAATCTTTAAACTCAAAAAGGGTAGCATTAGAATACGAGGCAATTAGGCTCAGAGCACTAATCAATAATACAGAACCTAAATTTGAACAAATAGATGACAGTGAGCAGGATATTGCACTAGCAAAAGAGCAGATGAAAATTTATCATGGAACTATAAAAGCGCGTGAAGATGAAAGAGAAATTATTCGTGATCAGATAAAACAAAAAGAAGCTTTGATAGAAGGGATACTTCAAAAGCAGAAAACAGATAAAGAAAATATGAAGCTTATTAATGAAGAAAAAAATATAAAAGAAAATTTATATAAAAAAGGTCATGTAAGTAAATTTCAGTATATTCAGGTTCAAAAACAACTTAATTCTATTTTAGGAGAGATAGAAGAAAATGAATCTGCAATAAGTCAGGCTCGTAGTGCAGTAGATGAATACAAAAATAGATTAGACTTTTTAGATTCAAGATTTATTGATGAAACATATAATGAACTTAATGATATTGAAAGCGATTTGGCTCAAGTCAATGAAGCTATAGATAAATTTGAAGATAAGGTAAATCGCCTGCAAATAACGGCTCCTATTGATGGTTATATTAAGATTTTAAATGTAAATACTTTAGGTGGAGTGATTGATTCAGGTAAAATTATTGCAGAGATTATTCCTTTAGAAGGAGGCGTTGTAATAGAAGTGCAAATTAACCCTAAAGATATTGGTTATATTAAAGTTGGTCAAGATGCAGATATTAAAATTAGTACATACGACTATTCAAGATATGGTTCTTTAAAAGGGAAACTAACATATATTTCTGCATCTGCTTTTGAGAACGAAGAAGGGCAAAGATACTATATCGGAACAGTAACAATGGGTAAAAATTACGTAGGTAATGATCCAAGTAGGAATATAATTATTCCAGGAATGATTGCGCAGGTAGATATTATAACAGGTAATAAATCAATTTTATCTTACTTGCTGAAGCCTATACATAAATCTGTGACTTCCTCATTCTTTGAAAGGTAAATTATTTTATTAAGGGGGCGCTTATTCCTAAAAAAATTGTTGAACGAGAAAATAAGGTTCTAAAAAAAGATCAAACACATGATTTATTGTTGAATGATTGTTTTCAAGCAGTGTTTTTTACTAATAGTGTAATAGAGCTTTTTAATCTAAAAATAAAGTTTCTTCTGAAGCATAACATCAATATCGATAGCAAGATAGAAGGTAAGGCTTTGATACATTGCGCCTCTTGCATGGGTCGAAATGACATGCTAGAGACTCTTATAAACAATAATGCTAAAATAGAGGAGACAACAGATTGCTTCCAAACGTCTCTTCACATAGCTGCTGAATATGGATGCCCTAGAGTAGTCAAGTTTCTTTTAGAGAATAAAGCAAGGTTGCACCCTACTGACTTTGAGCATAGGACCCCCTTGCATTTAGCAGCTGCAAACGGAAATTCTAAAATAGTGAAGTATCTTCTAACTAATAATGCTAGGCTTGAAGAAAAAGATGATTATAATAAAACACCCCTTTATTTGGCTGTACAAAAAAATCATTTCAAAACAGTAAAGTACTTAGTAGATGGTGGTGCAAAGACTAATATTAAAGTATTTTTAAATTTACAGCCTATCCATACTGCATCAAAAAATGGAAACCTTGATATAGTAAAATGTTTGCTAGAAACCAAGGCAGATGTAAATGTTAAAAATGCCCTTGGGAAGACAGCACTCCATTTTGCTGCATCGCAAGAAAATGTCGAAGTAGTAAAACTTTTGTTAGAAAACAAGGCAAATATTAATTCAAAGGATGTGAACGAAAAAATGCCAATTCATTCAGCAATATCACAAGGGATGAATGATGTGTTTGAATTTTTATTAGGCAGTGTTAGTAGCAAAAACGAAGATTACATTAACTATGTGAATAATTTATTAAAATTTTCAAATTGCTACTATAACATTACAAAAAATAAGCATCTGGAAATAATAGAAATGGCTCATTATTTGATTGGTAGTGGAGCAGATGAGAATATTGTTGATAGGAATTTTAGAAATAAAATATTAGAAAATTTTTCTCGTAAGCGAAGCGCTGCAACAAATATATATGACGAAGTAGAAAAAATAGAAGTTTTAGGAGAAACTATGGATGAAGAGTAAGGTCTCTAAAGCTTATTGTCATTGCGAGGAGAATATATTAGTATTCGACGTGGCAATCTAGAGGAAATATTATGCAACCTTTGATTGGATTGCTTCGCCTATGGTATGGCTCGCAATGACTAAAATGAATCTACAATATTACAAGAAATAAAAGGTAACGAGTTATGATTCCCAACTCTTGAACTCGCAAAAAAGTTAGTCTCTATTCAATTGTCCCAGTAGACAGACTTAAATGTAACCGGGGTTGGATGGCAAGGTATCTAAAGCTTATTGTCATGGCGAGGAGAATATATTAGTATTCGACGTGGCAATCTAGAGGGAATATTATTATGAAATAACCTTTGATTGGATTGCTTCGCCTATGGCGGCTTTGTTGCATGGGGGAGTATTTTTAAATAGTAGGGATTGATTTTTTTGGGGATAGTGGGTTGAATTTTGGTGTAGTTGCGCTATTAAGGTTATATGAAAAAATACCGAGAAAAGCGCAACTGGTCGCAATATAACCAGAAATTGAAGCAAATAGCAAGAATAGAATTTTTCATCAGCGAAGAAGCTATAGAAAAATGGCATTATGCTGGAGAAAGAAAAAGCGGTGGTAAAATTATATACAGCGATCACGTCATAGAATTAAGCCTGATACTTAAAGAATATTATAAATTAGCCTATCGTCAAACTCAAGGTTTTATGGAATCAGTGTTTAATCTTATGGAGATTGATGTTCAAATTCCAGATTATACGACTATGTGTAGAAGATGTAAAAAATTGCAGGTGTTTTTACGCAAGAAATTACAGACATCTAAAAGTCAGGGGCAATTGGTGGTAGCAGTAGATTCAACAGGGTTAACATTATATTCTGGCAGGGAGTGGAACCGGATCAAGCACCATAGTCAAAAGACATCTTGTTTTGAAAAATGGCGTAAATTACATATAGCAATAGATGTAAACACCGGAGAGATTCTTGGTAGTATCTATGGCAAATCGACGGCAAATGATGGAGGGGTGTTACCATCTTTGCTTGATGCAATAGAGGAGCCAATATCAGCAGTTTGTGGAGATATGGCCTATGATACTGTTAACTGCAGGGAAGCTATAAAAAAGAAAAAAGCCAAGCAATTAATCCCTCCAATTAGAAATGCTAGACTAACCAGAAATAACAGGAACTTAAGTAAGCAGCATGGTATTTTGCAAGAGCGAGATGAAGCTATAAAATACATAAATCATAATACGATAAACGGTAATAAATCTCTGGCTAGAGCATCATGGAAAAAGAAGGTTGGCTATCATGCAAGATCGATAGTAGAAAGCACTATGCTACAAATAAAACAACATTGCAGTGATAAGCTAACGAACAGAAAAGAACAAAATCGACGGGTACAATCGGAAATTAAATGTAAAATTGTTAATTTAATTACAGCTGCATAAGATCTTCAAAGTCTAATCTCATATGAAAATGCATAATTCTATACCTAACTGAAAAAACTTAAATCGCCATGCAACAATGCCCCTAAAGGATCGCAATGACTAAAATGAGTCAATCATTTAGATTGTGTCAGTTCTAAAATTTATGCTCCAATAAATCCCGTTTAAAATCACCACAGAGAATTTCAAATTGATTCAATGCTAGGGGCCAATTTTTGATCGGCATAGTTCATTTTTTTGCAACTTATTGTAGATTCTATTTCAATAGAATCTACAATAATATATGTCATTATAAAATCTTTTTGTTAATATAAAACTATTATTTATAAATAATAAAACAAACTTTTATATTTGCAAGATTATATTGTCGTATCTTGAATGAACGTGCAAAAAGTGAAAAACAAATACTGCGCTCTACAGCAAATTGATGTGTGTCTTAATTAAATGTCGCTGTGGCGACAGTTTAACAAAAAGTTAGAATCACAACTTTTCTATAAAGTTTTTTAACTGCTTTTTTAGCTCGTCTCTTTGTTCTGTAGTAATAGAAATGTTCTCTTCATCAAACACCAAACTTCCAAATTCAAAATAGACTGAAAGCACTTTCTTCTTGTTTTTTTTAAAAACTGAAGCTTTCTTTTGGAGCAGATTTTTTTCTGCTCTGGTGCTCTTAATAATAGCTTCGTGTTCTTGTTGCGGCGCTTTGAGTAATTTGCGTAAAACCGCTCTTGATTTTATATTATTTTTCAGTAATAAATCTTGACTAGAAGACGGAAGAGATGCCAGCGCCAAGGTTTCTACAACCGTGGTTCTGGCAACCCCTATTTTTTCTGCTATTTCTTGTTGATTCTTACACACAGCCTTCTCAAGAAGAGTCTGAAAACCCTTCATAAGCTTTATAGGGTGAAGGTTTTTTCTTTGCACATTTTCTACTAATGCTATTTCATTTGCTACGCTTTGATCTTGCAATATAACACATGGCACCTTTTTCAAACCTGCGATTTGTGCAGCTCTCAATCTTCTTTCCCCACTGATTATTTCATAAAAACCTTCATTTGTTTCTGAGGGTAGAACAGTAAGAGGTTGTCTTATACCATATAATTTTACAGTTCTTGCTAACTCTTCTAAGCTTTTTTCATCAAATACCTTCCTCGCCTGATTTTTAAAAGGTATAAGGTTATTAATTTCCAGATTATAATATTCACCTTTATAAGATTCTGTATAAGCACTTACTCTTTGACTATTTGTTTTATCTTTCTTTTTAAAAATCGGAGTTTTTATTTTTGCGCTATCTATCTTCACTTTGTGCTCCATCTCTTTGTTTTATTTTTTTAGCAGACTGTTGCAAAAGATCTAAACTTAAATCACACATATCTTCAAAAGCTATAGATCTTTTTTTACAAAATGCACATATTGGCATCTGTTTTTTTGCTGATATATTGATATCCTCACATTTTCTTACCACAGATTCCATAACTGCATTTTTATAATCATATCTTAGACTACCCAATACTTCCTGAGAACTAGCTGTTTTGGATTCATATTTATTAGGAATAATTTTATATAAAATTTCTTTCTCCATAGCATTAGAAAACTCCTCTAGTTCTCCAACCAACATCTCTAGACCTTTTAAACTAAAAGGTTGAGTCTCACAAATAATGTTTATTATATCAGCACAATATGTAGCATTTTGATTCAAAACACTGATAGTAGGGTTAGTATCTAAAAATATGAAATCATACTGTTTTTTTATGGATTCTATACTTTTTTTTAAAATCTTTTCTCGGTTAGTTGACTGACTTAGTGGAAACTCTATCCTAGTTAAAGATAAATCAGATGGAATAACATCAACCCCAGGATAAACATTCTTTATAGATTCTTGAATCGGCATCTTATTGATCAATACATCGTACAGCGTAACATTATTTTCTTCTTCTCCAAATCCTAAGGCATATGTTAAGTGAGATTGAGGATCACAATCAATTGCTAACACATTGAAACCCAATAGTGCCATGTGAACTGACATCTGATGGCATAAACTTGTTTTTCCAGTTCCTCCTTTAAAATTAAAAAAGACCTGTATTTTTTTTCAATTTCGTAGTTTTCTGCCACAAGCTCTTTTAAAATAGCTCGGCTTTCTTCAAAATTATATTTTCTTCTGCCACTTTCTCTAGTACTTTTTAGATCCATTTTTGCAGCGGTTCTAGAAAGGGTAGAAGGAGAAGAATTACTCATCATAACAAGCATAGACTGAGAAAAAGAAAAGTTCCCGTGATCCATAAAAACCTCCGTGTATCATAATTTGCAAGTTATCTAAAATAATACTACTGCAATAACTTGCAACAAAAAACATATTTTTTGTTGCAAGTTTGTTTTTTTCTCTGCAGCCTTAATTTCTGTACTCTAAAAACGTATTTTACAACCATGACAGGGAGGCTTATATGGTATCTACTTATAGAATAAAAGGAAAAATGACGAGACGCAGGCTGCTAACAAATTAATCTACAAATTACAAGCTAGCAGCCTTTATATTAACAGCTCAAGAAGAAGATCTTCTATAGTAAGCAGAAAATGGCGTTTCATAATACTGCTTCATCTATGTAACCAGAATATATAGCAATAATACTTAGATTACAAGTTAAAAAATCAATTATGTATAAGTTCAATAGCTTTGAGACAGAATTATGCGTCTAGGATTTGGTTAGTATACTCTAGAGGAGTGAGACCATTCAAGCTAAAATGT
>DAOTRE010000003.1:43281-107043 GCA_030036605.1 Candidatus Megaera endosymbiont of Nemacystus decipiens
CGATTTTCTAGTTTATCTTTGGCAATTTAGTTATCATCTTATTTTCCTCAAATGGAGTAGCATTGCAGGAGAAATAAGACAATAACTAAATCACAAAATATTTTCTATAAAATACTCCTATTCCAATCTAATCTACAATACACAAATTCTATGACAGACTCACTAAATGAACCTAGCACTCAAGTGCTGCATTTACGGCTTCATTACTATTCGTTACTTTGTCAATCAATTTTATTAATTCTTCGATTTTGTATGGTTTATATATTATGGGGATGGTAATATTCTTTTGAAATGTTATCTCTTCCGCATCAGAGGTAAGACCACTTTGAAGAATAAAGGGTATGTTTTTGAATTTGGGGTTTTGTTGCAATTTTTTGAATAATTCATGCCCGCTGCAATCATCCATCGATATATCTGAAACAATAATTGAGATTTCGCTATAGCGTTTTTTTATTATATTTAAAGCTTCGCTTGCACTATATGCATGGATAAATTTGTAGCAGTCCTGATTGCTTGCCATTAAGCTTAAAACTTTATGACAAATAATTTCATCATCAATAAATAATATAGTTTTAGAATTGCTCATTACATTGTTTTACTTATAGGTAGTTCTATCTCAACAGACAATCCTTGCGTTTTATTATTACGCGCGCTAATAGTTCCTTTATGGTTCTCTATCACTTCTTTGCATATGCTAAGGCCAAGGCCTGTGCTATTTTCGTTTGTATCTTTTCCTACATGAAAAGGCTCGAATATAGCGTCAATATTATCAGCATTAATACCTGGTCCCTGGTCTTTGACTGTAATACAGAAATACTCTTTCGAGCCTACGGTTCTATTGTCTAATATTACTTCAATAACTCCACCGTTGCCATGATTATATGCATTTGAGATTATATTCAGAATTACTTGCCCAATCCAAAATTCATCTCCACTGACTACCTTCTGCTTGAATCCTGTGGGTTGAGTGAGGTTTATCTTGTTGCTTTCTGGGCGTAGGTGAATAAATTTTTGGATTATCTTCTCTGTAATAGCTAAAGCATCAACTTCCTTAAAGTCAAAATGAATGTTGTCTTTATTTTTTGGATCTAAAATTAGATTTATTATACCAAGCATATCATTGCTTGCTTCTGTTATTGAATCTAGACATTCTTTTCTCTTGTCTACAGATACTGAATTCCAGTTGTTTTTCAAAAAATCTGTTATTCCCAGTATGCCGTGAATGGGTGTTTTTAGCTCATGGCTAAATTTAGACAGTGTAGGGATTTTATTAGATTTTTCACGCATTTAGTTAATAGTTTTTAAGTATTTATTTACAAAACTGGCCAAAAATCTTTGGCAAAATATACTATAAGTATATGCTGAAATCATTACAAGTCAATGATTTATTAATATTTTACATCAATATATTATTAGTTTTCGGGCTAAAGTCTCATGATACATGGGTATTTTAAATGCACAATTGTGTTTTTGGGTAACTGACAATCACTAATATGTTAACTTTTTGTGAAAGAAAACTAGTCTAAAATGAATAATCATATTATTTTTATAGTAATTAAAAACTAGTGAATAATGTTGAAGTTGCCAAATGCCAGAGTCAAATGACCCAGATGAAAAAAATATAAAAAACTATATAGAAAATATACCAAAGTTGCTCAGAAGCGAAGAAGTAACAAATGCCTTGAATAGTGAGCAAAAACCAAAATTATCTCGTATTGCAGACGAAATCGAGGATCTTAAAAATTTGCCTACGGAAGACAAAAAAATGGGGGTCCAAGGTATCTCTGAGGAGATAAGTAAACAATTATTCAGTAAGATAGCTCAGCTAGATAGCTCAAATAAAACGGAATCAATAGATAATTTAAGATACGTTAAAGCTTATAATGAGTATCACAATAAATTAATACAAGGACAAAAAGTAGAGCCTTTAGCTGATGACGTTTCAAAAGGTATAGACAATATTGTTAATAACCCAGATTCAAAAAGCAAAATAAAATCAACTTCTATTAAAGCTGGTTTCAAAAAAGCTAAATTAAGAAAAGGTAAGTTTAAAATAGGGGAAAGAGATAATAAGGAGAAAAAAACAGTTACGCTTGGAAGCCAAAGAAACATTGTTTCCCCAGAAAAAGAGTCAAAGTCGACCTTTGTACAAGGTGAAATAAAAAATAAAAAAGCAGTAGATAAAGAGAAAGATACAAGAACTCCAGCAGAACAAAAGCTCGACCGTTATTACAACAATATTAGCGGTATTATTGAAAATAAAAAAATTACAAGGGGTTTAGATGAAGGTCAAATAGCTAAAATTCAAGGTCAGTTTGAAAAGATTAAGCAAGTATATAATAAAGATTTGACTCCAGAAGGCAAAATAAGCGAAATGGAATCCGTTTCAAAAAATTTGAGCACTCAGTTTATGAACATAGCAAACGCACAAGGGGTGGGTAGCAAAATAACAGACAGAATGAAGTATGCTAGAATGTATAACGAGCATCATGCTGATATACTTCAAGGCAAAAATCCTCGCTCTTTCAGTCAGTTCAAAGAGAGTGAGCGCCCAAGTCCTGAAAGCTTTAAAAAGCTCAGCGCAGATATAGAACAAGATGCAAAAAGAAAAATGAATCTGACCGATGTCAAAGTTGGTGCCCAACGAGCTGGGAAGAAAGCTTTTAAGCAAGCAAAAAAGGCTACAGCTTTTACAAAGAGTAAGCTTACGATAGGAAAAAGAGATAATCAAAAACAAACAACAGTTAAGCTTGGAAGCCAAAGAAATCTTGTATCTCCAGAAAAATCTTCAGAGTTTAACAAGGTGAAACCAGACACAACCAAAGAAAAAAAATCTCTAATAGGCAGGAAAGAGGCAATTAATGAAGCAAAAAGAATAGGAAATTGGATTTCTGGTTTTGTTCCTGGAAATAAAGCAAAATCAAATGAAAAACTTCTTGGTTCTAACGAAATTGCTCCTCCAAAATCTACTCCTAAAAACCCTCAGCAGAACAAGATAGGTAGGGGCGGTAAAGGAAGATAGATTGAGCTAAGTAAAAGCGGTTAGGTATTTTGACTTGTTTCTGAAGAATATTTCTCATAATCAGAAATGGAGGCCAGAGCCGGAATCGAACCGGCGATAGAGGATTTGCAGTCCACGGCATTACCACTTTGCTATCTGGCCTTTAGGTTTTATGATATCATGTAAAAATACAAAACACAGAAAGTACAATAGCAAACTCGACTACAAAATCAACTCAAAATGAACAATTAATAAAAATCCTTATAAGATAACGTCAGTATTTAAAGATTTCTTGCAGTTTGATTAAAATCTTTTATACTTCACAGTAGGCGTTGTTCTAATAAGGTAGGCCTTGTAGTATCAAAACCAAACTGTATTATTTTATCAATTCTACTAGCTGTTTTCTATGATTCAGGTATTTTGTAATATTTATAAAGCTGTAGATAAGATGATAGAGCACGATGGTGTTGAACATGCTGGCTACATGGCTTTTATGATGCTGATGTCTATTTTTCCGTTTTTCGTTTTTATACTTGCATTTACAAGTTTTTTCGGAGCCTCTGAGCTAGGAGAGTTGTTTTTAGAGCTGTCTGTGCAAAATTTGCCCGCTCATTCAGTTGAATCGATTAAAGATCATGTTGAAGAGTTGCTTGTAGCTCCGCCTCAAGGGCTTCTAACATTAGCTATTTTAGGGACTTTATGGACGTCATCATCCTTTGTAGAGTGTTTAAGAACAATACTTAATAGAGTGTATGAAGTTAAGCGTGCTCCAAACTATATATTACGCAGAATGCTTAGTATTTTTCAGTTCCTGGTCATTAGCTCTGCCATCACCCTTGCAATGCTTTTATTTGTGATAATTCCAAATATTATCTTTCACATACAAACTTTGCATGATTTGATTGACAGTTATAAAGACTCTATTGATATAGTAAGGTATTGCTTAGTATTTATATCGCTGTTTTTTACAGTGAGCTCTTTGTATTATTTTATTCCTAATATAAAGCTAAAATACAAAGAGGTGATACCAGGTACTTTTTTAGTGATTATCGCATGGTCAGTTAGTGGTATTTTCTTTTCTAAATATATAATATATTATAATCAGCTTAGTATAATATACGGCTCGCTCGGTAGTATCATAATTACATTGATCTTTTTCTATATTCTTAATATGATATTTATCATAGGAGCCGAGTTCAATCATTTATTTAGTCGTATTAGAGGCAGATATGCTTAGCATTATATCACCTGCAAAAACAATGGATTTTAGCAATTCTGATGATTCTGGTGAATTGTGTAATTTTTTGCCTGAGACAAATATTCTGTTAGACGAACTAAAGGCTTTCAGCATTACTCGCTTAAGGAGTATTATAGAAACAAGCGAGAAACTATCCAAATTGAATTTTGATAGGTATCAAAATTTTGACAGGTTGCCTTCAAAGCCTGCCATATACGCCTATAATGGCGATGTTTATAGTAAAATAGATAGAGCGTTTTCTAAAGATCAAATAAAATTTCTAAAAAAACATGTAGGTATTATATCTGGTTTATACGGTTTGCTTGGGCCTATGGATAAGATTCGCCCATATAGACTTGAAATGAAAGCAAGACTTCCTATCAGTGCTCAAAATGGACTAAGCGTATTCTGGCAAAAGACAATTACTGAATCGTTAAAGGATAAAATATCTAAACACAAAAATAAAATTTTGATTAACCTTGCCTCAAAAGAATATTCAAAGGCAATTGACAGGAAAAATTTGCGAGTGCCTGTTGTCGATATTCATTTTATGGAAAATAGAGGAGATGTACTTAAAAACATACCAATTAATGCTAAACGAGCTAGAGGTATGATGCTTAATTACATAATCAAAAATGAGATAGATGATCTAGATGGGCTTAAGAAATTTAATGCAAATGGTTATGAATTTAGTTCTTCAAACTCTACAGAAAGTAATTTTTTCTTTTTAAAGTAGTATTTATTATTTTCTTTTAACCAAACCTAGGTTCAGTTGACATAAGAATCATTTAAAATAGACCAAATGATTCTTATCTCAACAGAACATAGCAATGCAAGGTATTTTCAAAAAAATATTCTCAATCGGCGTTTAATGATGTATAACAATGGTGGTTATTAATATGAGAATGTAATGTTTAACTATGACAATGCGTTTGTTGCGCAAATAGAAGGTATAAAGCAAGAGCAAAGATATAGACAATTCCTTAATTTTCAAAAAAAAATCGGCAGACTTCCATGTGCTGATTTAGATGGTGAGGAAATCACTATGTGGTGCATAAACGATTATTTAGGAATGAGTCAGCACCCCGCAGTTGTTAAGGCTGCAAAAGAATCATTGCTTGCAAATGGGCTTGGTTCTGGGGGGACACGAAATATTGGTGGGAATAATAATTCAATAGTTGAGTTGGAAAAGTTACTATCCGATTTACACTCTAAGGAAAAAGCACTATTATTTACTTCAGGTTATGTTGCCAATGAAGCATCAATAGTTGCTATTGCAAAAATACTTCCTTCCATCGCAATTTTTTCTGATGAGATAAATCATGCTTCAATAATCTCTGGTATTGCAAACTCTAGGGCAGAAAAATATATCTATAAGCATCTAGATACAGATGATCTTGAGAAAAAGCTTAAGCTAGTAGATATAAACAGGCCTAAAATGATAATATTTGAGTCTGCGTATTCTATGAATGGTATGGTATCACCAATAGAAGAAATTTGCCGTTTAGCTAAGAAGTATAATGCAATAACATATATAGATGAAGTCCATAGCGTTGGCCTTTATGGCGAAAGAGGCGCTGGTATTGCAAATATGAAAGGTCTATCCGATGAAATTGACATCATACAAGGAACCCTTGCAAAAGCCTATGGTGTTATAGGAGGTTACATTTCTGCTAGTGCAAATTTAATAGATGCAATTCGCCTTACTTCTCGTGGGTTTATATTTACCACTTCACTGCCTCCTGTTATCACAGATGCTGCAATAGCTAGTATTAAGCACCTTCAAGATTCTGATTACGAAAGGCAGCGGCATCAAAAAGTTGTTGCATCTGTAAAGAGTGCTTTTAAAAAAGCTGGGGTTAAGTTTCTAGAAAATGGAACTCACATAATACCAATTATTATTGGTGATGCGGATTTAGCTCGTAAAATTTCTGAAAGGTTGCTTACAAAACATAAAATTTTTGTACAATATATCAACTTTCCTACTGTTGCAAAAAATACTGAGCGTTTAAGGATTACTCCAACTCCTTTTCACACGGATGACATGATTAAGCATTTGGTAGAGTCTTTGTTTTCTGTGTTTAAAGAATTGAATATAAATTTCTAAAAAGGTTAGAGGCTTGTGATTAAATTTCCAGATATTGATCCAGTTATAGTTTCTTTTGGCCCTTTCGCTGTATCTTGGTATTCTTTATCTTATGTATTTGGTATTTTAATAGGCTGGTATTACTGTTTAAAGTTAATTAAACTGAGTGATAGTAAGATAACTTCTCAGAATATTGATGATTTTGCTTCTTGGCTTATCATTGGGGTAATTGTTGGCGGTAGGCTAGGGCATGTTTTGTTTTATGATCCAACAAAATATTTATCTAATCCTATCGATATTTTAAAGACATATGAAGGAGGCATGTCATTTCATGGAGGAATTTTGGGAGTAGTTATTTCGACATACTACTTTTGTCGTTCAAGAAAAATAAATTTCTTTACGATGTCTGATATTCTAGCTTGTGCAGCGCCTATAGGTTTATTTTTAGGAAGGTTAGCAAATTTTATTAACGCTGAATTGTACGGCAGGGTAACTGATGTTCCATGGGCTGTGGTTTTTCCGTACTCAGATATGCTACCGAGGCACCCAAGCCAGATATATGAAGCCTTGCTTGAAGGTGTTGCTACGTTTACTATATTAGCTTATCTAGTATTTTTTCATAGGGCTTTGGATAAACGAGGGCTTGCCAGTGGTACATTTTTGTTATTATATTCTTTTTCTAGAATTTTTGTGGAGTTTTTTAGAGAAGTAGACTTTAAAACTGGTTATATTCTAGGATATATTACTATGGGACAATTTTTGTGTATTCCTATGTTATTTTTTGGTTTGTTTTTAATGAAGCAGAGTGTATCTAGATGCCGATAGATGCTTCTATTCGTAACGTTATTAAAGAAAAAGGTTACATCACAATTGATGATGTAATGAGGCAAACTCTTACTGATAACAGTGATTCCTATTATAAAAATGTAAAAAACTTAGGGCAATATGGAGATTTTATAACTTCGCCTGAACTGTCTCAGTTATTTGGAGAAATGATAGCTTTGTGGTGTATTCAGCGCTGGCAAAAAATAGGAAAACCAAGTGATTTTGTATTATTGGAGCTTGGGCCTGGTCATGGAAGCTTAATGTCTGATTTAATTAGAGTAGCAAAAGTGGAACCGGATTTCTTAGATGCTGTTCAAATATATTTATATGAAGTTAATCCACATTTTATTGCGAAACAAAAAAGTATTTTAGGTCAAGGCATAAGAACTAAATGGGTCTCTAATTTGAATGATTTGCCAGATCTTCCTTTGCTAGTTGTTGCTAATGAGTTTTTTGATGCTTTACCTATTAAGCAATATATGAAAATCAAGCTCAAATGGTATGAATCCGTAATGGTTGTTGACCCAATAGATGCGAAAATTAAGTATGATACGATTAATATCAACAGTAATTTACAAAAGCAATTTGCAATTGATTATATCCATTCACCGGATGGAGGAATTATTGAAGAATCTGTTGATTCGCTTAATATTATTAGGGAGATAAGTAAGAAAATCATTGAAAATACGGGAAGCGCTTTGGTAATAGATTATGGATATCATGTTTCCCCTCATAGCCGTACTAGTACGCAATATAATAGCACATTGCAGGCGATGAAGAATCACAAATACGTCTCTATAATAGATACTTTGGGTGAGGCAGATGTTACAGCTCATGTAGATTTTTATGCTCTACAAAAAGCTTCACAAGAATCTGGATGCTCATTTTTTTCTTTTAAAAATCAAGAGGAGTTTTTAGTAGAGCATGGCATATATTTTAGAGCTGAAATGTTAAAAAAAAGCTTGTCTACAGATGATAAATTGGTAATAGACAGACAAGTAAAGCGTCTTGTCTCTAAGGAGTTTATGGGCGGTTTGTTTAAGGTTCTAGAAATATCATCTAGAGCTGACAATTAAACCAAAAACTAGAGTTAAATTTGATTTAACTTAACCATTTTATTTTTGTTTTTATCCCAAGTATACTGAGTATTAATAGTTTTGACCTCTGTGATGATTACATCTCCATTTGGTAGTTGTGCTATATCAAGGCCCTTTTGCAATGAATCAATTATTAGTTTAGTTGAGTTACATATATAGGATATGTCAGAAAATAAAGTGTTCTCAAGTGCTTCGTCTTCTGTTTTTTGTTTGTCTGTCATAAGTTAATACTTGTTCAATTTGCATTAAAAATAATTAAATTACCTTTACTATTAATGCTGAACATATCACATAAATGATATTATTTCAAGATTGTTAATAAATAAAAAGTTAATTAATTGACAACAAAGAAATTTTATATTCTAAAAAATTAATCTTAATTTGCCACATAAGTTTATCTAATTTATATCAGTATTCATTACTCAATCTTAAAGAAATTTAAAAAAGAAGTTGCCTAATAATTTAAAATATGTTAATTTATATTAGTACTTTTAAATATGTAATTAAATTGATTAGGTTTTAAGCAATGGCTAGAAAGAATGATTTTATATCTGAGGTAGATAATTTTGTTGGAAATAAAATTTTTTCATTAAGGTTGGCAAAAGGCTATTCACGTCAACAGCTTTCTGACGTAATAGGAGTAACACATCAGCAATTACAAAAATATGAAAAAGGTACCAATAGGATTTCTGTTGGAAGGTTGGTTTTGATTGCAAAGGCCTTAGGAAAAGATCCTTCGTACTTCTATGAAGGTATATCTGAGGCAAGTAAAGAAGATCAGCAAAATACAAAACATCAGCGTATGTGTATCGAGATTTCTAGAAATTTCATGAAAATTGGAAATACAGAGCATCAAAATGCACTTAATTCTTTGATAAAGTCGCTAGCAAAAGTACAAGCTGCTAGCTAGTTAAATATACTTCCCAACTAAGAGGATTTTAAACCTTATAAATGCTACCTGCGAGCGCATAAGATAAAATTAATAATATTGTAGATTACATTGAAATAGAACGATTTTCTAGTTTATCTTTGGCAATTTATTTATCATCTTATTTTCCTCAAATGGAGTAGCATTACAGGAGAAATAAGACAATAATTAAATCAAAAAATAATCCGTCGGTCAAAACTATTGTACATTAAAGCAATGGGTGTTTTAGTGATATAAAGAGGTTGTGGGATTCATAAGAGAAGATTATAAATAAGGGATAAAGCTTATGGAAATGGAGTAGAAAATGACAGCAGAAAAAATAGAGTATGAGCAAAGACAATGAAGATTGTAGAACCAGAAATTATCGGTTGAACTGAGGCCCAAGAACAAGTTAGATAAGTTAAGATAGTTAATAAAGTGGGGTGAGCTTGAATGTGAAGTTGGTAAAATAGTTAACGTAGGCAGATATGGCAGGGCTAAAAAAAGCCTGCGAGTTATGCTGGGCTTATCGATGTTGCAGGCGATGTATAATTTTTCGGACTGTTTAAGCTCAGAATCATTAGAAGAGAACATATATTGGCAATANTCAAGAACAAGGGATCCTTTGTTTAACAAGAATAGGGGAAAAGAAAATGCCAAAGCTAAATAAGCAAAAAGAAGCAACAAAACATCAATCCAAAACACTAAACAATCTTGAAAAGCAGTTATTTGAAGCTGCCAAAAATGGAGATGTTGGTAAATTTGAAGAAATTACCGATCAAGGAGTTGATCCACTTACAAAGGATGAGTTTGGACTAGAAGCAATTTATTACTTCCTTTTAGGTAATTTATCTCGAGAAGACATAAAAGACATCAAATATATGTTGGATAACTATAAATCCGAGCTCAGGCTTATGCGAAAAAACCCTAAGGAGTAGAAGCATGAAAAAAGCGACAATTCTGCTGTGTCTGCTATGGGGATTGATTTCCTCAAGTCAGGGCACAGTAATTGACATAAAACAAATGGCGATTAATGATGCAAAGTTAGCCTCAGTGGAAGCAGGCACAGAATATCTGAAATGCTATGCTTTGTCTGAGAATGAGAAATCTTTATGCACTGCCCAGCTAAACCAAAAATATATCAACTCAGATTGGGTTTCTAATGAGATTTATGTGCGTGAGTTTCGTTTTTATATAGAAAAATTGGGGTTTCATAGGTTTGCACTAAAAAGCAATTTGCAGTGTGATGATGTAAAACAGGCGCCGTTATTTGTTGAGCATAAAAATGCTTATTTACTTAAATGCGTCCCAAAACAAACTTATTTCTTGCAGTTTGATTACCAAGATAAACAATGGAAAATTTTATCTTAAAAATACTATCGCTAAACATTAAGTACTTTTTGTGATTTTACCAAAGCAAAAATAAATAATTGCAGTCTGGAAATAAATTTGCTAATGTGGTTCATATTAAACCTTAGATTTAACATGTGAAGAGTCTTGCTCTAGGTTCTGTTGACATAAGAATCATTTGGTCCATTTTAAATGATTTTGAGGCGAAAGTAGTACAAATTCTTCAGAAGTAGTTTATCCTACTTTAATATAGTGATATGTTAGGAGATAAAAATCACACCTTCTTCTTTCATCTTGTGCCCATATTCTATGGCGGTGCTGCTCTTGCCAGTAACACTATCTCCTTGCTTTAGTGAATATATTTATGTTATAATTGTATACTATAATAAATATATTTAGTATAAATAATGATATTGCGTCAATTAAAATCACAAATTAAACAAAAAATTAGTACAAACCATATTTTAATATTATATGGCGCACGTAGAGTTGGCAAAACTACATTAATGCGTGAAATCTTTTCAGAATTAAAAGGTAAAAAACTCTTTTTAAATGCAGAAAAATTCAGCGATAGAGATATTTTGACTACACAAAATTTTAGCCAGTTAAAAGCTTCATTTGCTCATTTAGATTATTTAATGATTGATGAAGCACAAACTATAATGAATATAGGTCAAATACTAAAACTAATGCACGATGAATTCAATGACCTAAATATTGTTGTCAGTGGTTCTGCAAGCTTTGATTTAACAAACAAACTAGGGGAACCACTTACAGGCAGAAAGAAAACTCTCACTCTATATCCTATAGCAGTTCTTGAGCAAGCAAAACACGAAGCTCAGTTCAAGGATAATCTACACAATTATTTATTATACGGATCATATCCTCAAATAATAAAAGCCTCCTCATTTGAAGATAAAAAAGAGGCACTAGCTGAACTTTCTAGCAGCTATTTATATAAAGATATTTTAGAAATGACTGATATTAAAAATAGTGGCAAAATTCGTGATCTACTAATCCTACTTGCCCTACAACTCGGCAGTGAAGTATCACTGAACGAATTGGCAAAAAATCTTCAATTACACATTGTAACAGTACAGAAATATTTAGACTTACTAGAAAAAAGCTTTGTTATTTTTAAACTTCGATCTTTTTCAAGAAATCTGCGCAAAGAGATAAATAAATCCTCAAAATATTACTTTTATGATACTGGTATAAGGAATGCAATTTTAGGGAATTTCAGACCTTTAAACCTAAGAAACGACGTTGGAGGTCTATGGGAGAATTTTCTCATTTGTGAAAAAATCAAGCAAAATGAATATAATAGAAAGTTTATTAATCAATATTTTTGGCGTACTTATGATCGTCAAGAAATAGATTATATTGAAGAAGAAAATGGCTACCTAAATGCTTATGAATTTAAGTGGAATCCCAAAACAAAAGCTAAAAAACCAAAGTTATTTTTGGATAGCTATCAAGATTCAACTTTTCAAATTATCTCACAAGACAATTACATCAGTGATTTTATTAATTATTTATAAATTTCGGGGAGATGGTTGTATATGTCCAGGGCGTTAAGCATAAATCTGAACTCAGGCTTTTACGAAGATCTCTTAAGGAGTAGAAGCATGAAAAAGCGAGAATTCTGTTGTGGTTATCGATTTCCTCAAGCCAAGCTATGGCACTGTTAACAAACAGCAATTAATGATGCTTAATCAGCTAACGCCATGTCTTTTTACTGATTTAAAATTAATGCTTGACCATAAACAATAATGGTGCTAACGATAAAACTATAGGTTAATTTCGTATTTAAACATTAGGTGCCAGAAATGTTTTCAATTGATAGTCAAAACGCTTTATGCAAGGCGTTCGAGGAACAGATAGGGAATGCTTTATCTTTATACTCAAAGTTAATAACAGATAATAGTTTTCTTTATCGCTTCGTCAGAGTTCTGAGGAAGTCTTTGAGGGAACAAGATGCAAAACAGTTGGAAACTTGGTTGAATGCTAGGGGTTACGATACCACCCTGAGCGATATAAGTTTCTTGTTCAACAATGTTTTTAGCTCTATTAATCTGCTGGAAGGTGACTATTATTTGTCTACTCCTACAAAAAATTTACTTCTCAAAATTCATGAAGGTAAGGTGTTTGTAGATGGGGTAGAGATGGATTATGATTATGAGTTTTTTACACTGAGTTTTAATTCTGATGTTAAGGGAGAGTTAAACTTCTACAATGAGCAGGGAAAATCGACTTTTGTCATAGGTAAATTGGGTCAAGATTTCGTATTTGGTGAATTTAAAAAAGGTGATCCTCTTTTGATACCGGCTGATGTAAATAAGAGGATAAGAAATATTAAGAAAATCACTGAATTTTTGT
Organism: Candidatus Megaera endosymbiont of Nemacystus decipiens; assembly: GCA_030036605.1. GTDB lineage: Bacteria > Pseudomonadota > Alphaproteobacteria > Rickettsiales > Rickettsiaceae > Megaera_A. The sequence goes on from DAOTRE010000003.1 coordinate 56,164, forward strand.
TTAAGTTGTTAAGCGGAATATCTGCGCTTGATAGTTCTCGAAACAAGGAGTTCTTATATGAAATTGATAAAAAAATTACAAAGCTATACCCTCAATACCAAACGATCAGGAGACGTATTGATACGGGGCGTACTTACTCAAAGTTTGGTAAGCATGTAATTGTAGGTAGCAAGAAAAAGCTTGTGCCATCATTTTATCTAGATGAAACATCAACTGATCCAACTCCTTCTCAACAACGTGCTAAGAGTTATTTAGATGGACTTGATGCTCCCAATTCTCCTAAGAGGTTGGCTTTGCTATATGTTGCCCAGCATTACTGGAAGCATCCGGGTGATATTGATGCTTATTTTAATGAAGGGCAGGGGTTTTATCTTGCTGATTATTTGGTACAACTTCATAAAAATATTACCTATGATCAGCAACATGCATTGACTTTCTATTCAGGGTTCTACACTACCACACTAAGTGGTACAGAATACTTAGATCTGTCTATGAATCCAGTTAGTGATACAGATGCTGCAATAGTGGTGAAATTAGGTGATACTGTTATTAATAATCCATTATATGCCGAAGGTCAGCTAACTTGGGACTTTGCTCCTCCGGGCGGAACCCCTAATAAAACTTCTGGTAGTATAACGTTTAAATCCGTGTATGGCAAGGATGATGACGCAAGTGAAGAGGCATTGCCCAATAATTATAGATAGAAATTAAGATTAAGCAATTTTTTGTTGAAGAGTAATGTGAGTGATGCATTAATCATATCAATAGACTTGCTATATCTCTTGGTTTTTCTATTAAATCTGGCTAAATAATGCCTAACCAGAGAATTAACTGATTCTACCAGAGAAGTTTCTGATTTAGTAGTATGATGATGTTCAGATATTTTGTAGTATTTGTAAGCTTTATAATCATCAGTACATAGATGATGTATCTTGTATTTTTCTTCTATTCTTCTGGCCAAGTTCAGATATGTAGACTTGCTTCTATCACCTACTTCAAAATCAATAACTTCACTTTTGTTCCTATTAACAGCAATCCATACGAAGGTAAACCCTCCTCCGTTCTTTGGTCTTTTTTTATATAGGTACAAAGCTCATCTATTTCTAATATTGATATATCTTCAAGTGAGTTTATATTGTTTTGACTCTTTAATAACTCACTCTTTATATCGTCGGCTGATTCCTTTATCCATTTTGATATTTGACTGTTACGAATCCCTGTCAACCTTTCTATTGTACGTATTCCACAATTTTCTAAATACAATTTTATTACCTTTAGTCGGTCTTGTAGAGTGTATTTTTGCCTTTCGTCACCTTCTATGTAATTATGGCCACATTCTTTGCATTTATACCTTTGTTTCACATATACATATCCGTTCTTTACATAACCTGAACTCGACGTAAGGTGGAGTCGAGAGAAATAGGAGCTATAGTTTGAATTGGTGTAAAATAAAAGGTAGAGTGCAAGTTTGAACCAATAAACCTTAGGAGGTTAAACTGCTTGCACCCATAGAAGAGATATTCTGCGAAATTGATGATTTTTGCAAGGAATTTTATCAAAATGAAACAAAATATGTGCTGCCAAATTTAAATAGAAAGAGAAATCGCTGTTGCCGCATGTCAAGTAGCGAAATAATGACAATATTAGTTTTGTTTCATTTAAGTCATTATCGAACATTTAAAGATTTTTATCATGAGTGTGTAATAAATTACTTAAAACCTTATTTTCCACATCTATTAAGTTATAATAGATTCTTAGAATTAAATTAATATATTATCTCAATTTTATATTATGGTATAAATGAAATAAAAATATTATTGTCATTATTTCGCTACTTGACATAAGGCAATAGCGAGTTCTTTTTCTGTTTAAATTTGGTAATAAATATTTTGTTTCATTTTGATAAAAATCCTTGCAAAAATCATCAATTTCGCAGTATATTTCTTATATGGGTGCAAGCATTTTAACCTCCTAAGGTTTATTGGTTCAAACTTGCACTCTACCTTTTATTTCACACCAATTCAAACTATAGTTCCCATCTCCTCCCTTTCCTTACGTCGAGTTGACGTTAAATTTAGGCCTATAAAACCCAGATCACCTCATTTGAATGGTAAAGTAGAACGCTCTCAACAAACCGATCTTCGTGAATTTTATGCTACAGCAGATCTATCCAATTTTGAAACTCTAAAAGAGCAGCTAAAAGAATGGCAATTTACTTATAATTATCAACGCTTACATGGTTCACTTGGTGGTAAAACACCTGCCCAATATGGTGGAATGTTAGGGGATAAAACTCCTCTTTGGGAAGATGTCATTGATGCATATGATTCATCTAAAGAGCATATTCAAGAACAAAATTACCAAACTGAATTAGCACTCAGAAAGTTGAAACCATGTCTATGAATCTCACAAGAGAACAAAATCCATTTTCGCTACCGCAAAACTACAAGGTATCAAGCCATTCTCTCAACTCTATTCCTTGATCTAATAATTACCGTGAACGCTCACCTAATATCTGCAATTGGCTTCAACCTAAAACGCATCAGCAATACCATAACGGCCGCTCCTTAGGGGCACCAAATCTTAAAATCTCAATTATTTATTAATCAAAACCAGCGTAAAAATGGTTAATACGGGCACTTGCTTGCAGCGCAAAATATGAGCGGATTTTGGCTACCATTTTGCTAAAAAATGGGCTTTGCTAATAAAAACTTAGTACCTACTATTTAAAACTTCGATTAATTGAAGAAAATTTTTGTTTGCTCAACACTTATAAACAATTTTGACGAAGGGACAAAATATTTTCTATAAAATACTCCTATTCCAATGTAATCTACAATACCACAATGCAATCTTAAAGGTTGCATTGTAGGTATGTTGTTTTAATTCAGGAAAAGTTTTGCATGACAAACCAAAATTACGGAGCTAATATTTCATTTTCTCTGGTTTTTACCATGTGCTCAACCTTATTAATAAAATCGTCAGTTAATTTTTGCACTTCTTCTGAAAATTTGTGATGTTCGTCCTTAGAAATTGCGCCATCTTTTTCATTTTTCTTAAGCGTTTCCATTCCATCGCGTCTTATATTTCTTAAAGCAACTTTAGTGTTCTCTCCATATTTGGAAGCAATTTTAACTAATTCTTCTCTTCTTTCTTGGCTAACAACAGGGAGTGACATACGAATTAGTTGGCCATCAGCAGATGGATTTAGCCCTAAATTTGCATCAACTATTGCCTTTTCAACTGTTTTAACTAGGCCCTGGTCCCAGACTTGTACTGCTAGGGTTTTTGCATCTGGTGTCGACAGACTACCTACTTGAGCAATAGGCATTTTGCTCCCATAAACTTCTACAACTACAGGATCCAATAAATTTACTGAAGCTCTGCCAGTGCGTAGCCCTGCTAATTCTTTTTCTAAGACTAATAAGGCTTTGTTCATTTTAGTTTTAAGTTCTTCTTTTTGGTTTTGATCCATATTTAACGTCTATTTCTATTTTATTTAATTAGTGTAAATTTGCCTTCGTTTCTCAATATCTTTAAAAAATTTCCTTTTTCTTTTATAGAGAATACTTTAATTGGCAAAGAGTTTTCTTTAGCTACAGCAATTGCAGCCATGTCCATAACGCGCAAATTGTCTCTTAGAACATCATTATAACTAACATTCTCTAGCCTTGTTGCTGTTGGATTTTGTTTAGGGTCATCGTCATACACACCATCAACATTCGTGCCTTTCAATAATAAGTCACATTTCATTTCTATTGCCCTAAGCACCGCAGCGCTATCTGTTGTAAAAAATGGATTGCCAATTCCAGCAGCAAAAATAACTACTCTTCCTTTTTCCATATGCCGTCTTGCTTTTCTACGTACAAAAGGTTCGCATACGCTCATCATAGGGACAGCAGACTGAACTCTTGTGTGAACAGAATTTTTTTCCATAGTATTCTGAAGTGCCAAAGCATTAATTACTGTCGCTAGCATACCCATGTGATCTGCAGTAGCTCGATCTATACCTAAAGTCTTCGAATCACTACCGCGATAAATATTACCTCCTCCAACTACCACGCAAACTTCTATTCCTTGCAAGCAAACTTCTTTTATATCGTTTGCAATATTGTTTAGAGTATTAAAATCGTGACCATAATTCATGTCGCCCATAAGTGACTCGCCTGAAACTTTGAGCAATACCCTCGTGCGCTTTTCTAGTGGCATAGTAATTTTCTTAAGTTTTTATTGTAGGTTCTGTTGACATAAGACATAATTATCAATTTTATCGCTTTTGGCCTGCAAAAAGTACAAATTATTTAAAGTAAGGGGACTACTTCTGCAGAATTTATACTGTTTTTGCCTCAAAATACATTTAAAATGGATCAAATGATTCTTACGTCAACAGAACCTAGGCAATGCTATAACCATCCGATTATTTTGTCAAGTTCTCTTATAAACAAAAGAATCGGCTCAACTACTTGTTTTGGTACAGCTATGTTGTTTCAAACCCTAAGCATAGGATTTTGCTGACCAAAGAATTTCATCGCTTTACAAACCAACATTAACTAATAAATACAGGTAGAGCTAAAAATTCATCATTCAGAAGTTTCCCCGGTAAGGTATAACTGATCTGGTTTTTTGTCTTCTGAAAAACTAGTAAAATCATCAATATTTGGTAGATTTGGAGGTAAAGGATAAAAAGCTTTTGGAGCTGATTTTTGGTTTAAACGACTCATTTCATTCTGAAAATCATTGCTTAGTATACCATTAGGGTTTTTATCGCATATTAATAATAAATAGAGACTCGTTTTCAGATATAGTTCTGCTTTGCATGGGTTAGAATTAAAAACTGAACTATATTCTTTATTAAAATATTTAAAATTACCACTAATAATTTCATTCTTTTTATCAAAATTATTATTAATAAAACAGGAAATAGTTTCTTTTGTAATGTCCAAAATTGCTTCTTGTTTTTGTTGCAGAAGAGACTCCTCTTCATTTTTTATTACATTACAAAGATTATCCATAAAATCTTGAAATAAAGAATTGAATTTCTTTGTTTTCATTTTAATATTATCGGCAAATCCAAGCTTTAGTAGGTGCTGTGCTAGTTCAATATTTATAGCTTTTTTGTACATAAAGTGCAAAAAAGGAGTGAAGCCAATGTTATCTTTTGCATTAATATCTGCTCCATTTTTTATTAGACAATTCACCAATTCAGGAGTGGCATTCTTGTTATAAAAAAGATAGTGCAAAGGGGTTCGATCATAATCATTTTTTACATTAATATTCGCTTTATTTTCTATTAGACAATTTACCAATTTAGGAGTAACGTTCTTGTTTATTACAATACAATGCGACGGGGTATTATTATATGCATCTATTGCATTAACATCTGCTCCATTTTTTATTAAATAATCTAGTAACTTAAGCGTAACGCTCTCATTTTTTTCCAAAAGATAATGCAAAGGTGTATTATTATCTCGTGCTCTTACATTAATATCTGCTCCATTTTTTATTAAATAATCTACTAACTTAAGCCTAACGCTCTCATTTTGTACAAGATAATGCAAAGGAGTTCGGCCATGACTATCTTTTGCATTAACATCTGCTCCTTCTTTGATTGCTGCTTCAAGAGCATCGATAGTAACATTTTCACTTTTTACAACTAAAAATATCTTCATAATTTCAACTATTAGTTATATATAAATATTATGATATAAAAGTATTATATAAATGTAAAGAGAGTTTTATCCTAAAACCTAATCCGAAACTCTTCTTACTTTACGTTTTTTTATTACTGATCCGTTCTTTGTGGTTGTATAAATAGTATGGTATAAGAATTTTTGATCATTTTTCGTGGGGTAATCAATTCTCCAATGCGCTCCTCTGCTTTCACACCTCCAAACTGCACTAGAAATTATTGCTTTAGCAGAAACAATAAGGTTCCCCAGCTCGATATAATGTTGAAAATCAAGATTCCACTTTAATGACTTATCACTGATTCCTAGTTTATTGTAAGATAATTCTATTTGTTGCAATTCTTGTAGAGCGCGCAAGAGACATGTGCCAGAGCGAAATATGCCAACATATTTGCTCGTAGTCTCTTTTAGTTTTTGATTAAGCTTTAAAATATTCCCAGATTCATTATGAAATTTCTTTAACCAATAATTTTTTAATTGAATGGTAGTTTTATCTTGCTTATCATGATACTGTTCTATCTTTGATTCTTCACGTATAGTATTAACTACCTTATATCCAAATGCGATAAGGTCAAGTAAAGAATTACAACCCAGTCTTCCTGCGCCATGTACAGAAGTTGAAGCAGCTTCGCCTATGGCATATAAACCTTCTATTATTTGATCCTGATCTTCAGTAAAATTGATTACTTGGCATCTAGAGTTGGTAGGAATGCCCCCCATGCTGTAATGCGCAGCGGGTGAAATAGGTATTGGAGTAGTGCTAGGGTCTATTTTTAAAAAATGGTGGCAGTTTTCGTATATTGTAGGTAAATTGGTTTTTATATAATCAATAGATAGGTGCGTTAAGTCAAGTAATACATGGTCTTTATTTGGCCCTGTGCCTCTTCCCTCATTAATTTCTTTTGCTATTGCCCTTGCTACTACATCTCTTGTTGCTAATTCTTTAAATTTTGCATCATAATTCTGCATGAACCTTTCATTTCTTGAGTTTAGCAGTATTCCACCTGCAGAGCGCGCAGCTTCAGTTACTAGCACTCCTAGTTTATTAATAGCTGTGGGGTGAAACTGTATAAACTCCATATCTTGAAGAGGAAGTTTACTTCGTATTGCAATGCCATTACCATCGCCAGTGCACAAAGATGCAGATGTAGAAGTTGCATATACTTGGCTTCCTCCACCGCTTGCAATAATTATGTTTTTTGCAAATATACTATGCATTTTGCCTTCTTCAATATTCCAGCAAAATACTCCATAGCATTTATTTTTATTTAAAAGAAGGTCCAAGGCAAAGTAAAATTTGTAAAATTTAACTTTTAAATCACACGCTTTTTCGTATAGTTTATGTAGTATATTATGTCCTGTTCTATCTTTTGAGAAACAGGCCCTATGCGCTAGTTCGCCAGAGCCAAAATTTGTGCTTTGCCCTCCATATACTCTTTGATCAATAAGTCCGTCTTTTGTTTGATCAAATTCAACTCCCATACATGATAATAGTTTAATTAAATAAGGCGCAGATTTACACATATATTCTACTGAATCCTGATCTCCAAGGCCGCATGCAGCCTTACTAGTGTCATAGGCATGCCATTTCCAATCATCTTTAGAAATATTACCTAAACTTGCGTTGATTCCGCCTTGTGCAGCTATGGTATGGCTTTTGAGGGGGTGTACTTTACTAATAATAGCAACTTTAAGACCTTTTTCTGCTGCTAATATACCTGAAAATAAACCGGCTCCTCCAGCGCCAATAATTAACACATCATATATATGTTTTTGTGTCATAAACTTGCTTATTGATTTATTTTGTTAGGAAATATTGTTATGTTGGAAAAGTACTATAAATTATAATATTTGATTATGCAAAAACTTCTTACCCTTGTCATGACAGGAATGATTATTTATTTGATATTTAATCATTCATTAAGTTCGCAGCGTGTCAATAGGCCTCAAGCGACTCAAGGATCAAATGAGAAAGCTAATAATGCAACAAAACCAGAGTCAAAAGAAATTGATATGAATGGTAATTTTATTGAAAGAACTATGTCAAATGTTTTGCATAATGTATTAAAAACAGAAGAGGGGAAAATATTTTTTGAAAACTTAGTTCAGCCCATGGATAAGCCATTAGCATCAGGCGCTAGCATTAATTTAAACGGAACAGATTTTATAAATTCTTTGTTTAAAATCCATACTTTTGGTGAGGGAAGCAAGGGGCCTGCTTCTTGTGGGCATATTGTCACTATTGACTATAAAATTCTAACCACAAGTAATATATTAATAAAAGAAGATAGCGCAACAATTCAGCTGGGAGCGGAAAAAATTGCACCAGGTCTTGATGCAATAATAGTTGGTATGAAACAAGGGCAAACAAGGCATGCAACAATTGCAACTAAATATTTTACAAAAGACCCTAAGCATAATAAATCGTATTTTAAAGTTCAGGCTTTACTAAAAAATATTATGCCAAGTAATTTTGCTCAAGATGTCAAAATATTTGATGACAAGATCACTTACAAGTTGCCTATGGTTTGTGGCATGAGAGCGAATTATGATGTAAGAATAACTCAATTAAGTAGTGATGAAGTTATTTTTGATTCTGTTTTAAACAAAAGCAGCATTAATATGAAAATTGGTGATTTAAAATATCCTATGATTTTTTCTCATGCGCTGCACAATAAGATACCTATTGGAACTCGAACTGTTATAACAAAGGGAAGGCATTTGAAATCATACGCATCCGAATTTAGCGCAATTTTTCCTAGTAGAAAAATACCAGAAAATGAAATGTATATGATAGAGTTTTTTAATTTTAATGATGAGAAGAATTCTAATCTAAATTAGGTCTTGTATTTAAGCTCTACAAAGTATAAAAAAGACAGGCAGAAGAACTGCCCGCCCATCATATTGCTTCTCAGCTAATTTTGTTGCGATAATGCAGCAATGATTAATATCCACCATATAAATGTATGTTACTAAAGACATCTTCATCTGTTGTCGCACCATCATTACCTACTAGATCAGGCCCTCCTTCAGGATTATTTTCTTCTTGTGTATCAGAAGGCAATAATGAGTCTAAAACATCTTCTTCAGAAGTATTGTTTGTTTCATTCTTATGAATACTTTCTACTTTTTCTTCGATTTTAGACTCCTGAGTATCTTTCTTAGATGAGTCTAAAACATCTGCATCTGAGTTTTCTTTATTCTCATTAGATACTTTGGTTTCTTCATTCTCATCAATTCTTACTACTACTTCTTCCTCAATTTTAGGCTCCTGGGTATCTTTTTTAGCAGCTCTTTTTTCCCTTATTTCTTGGTACTTTTTGTTGTATTCCTGAAGGGTTTGAAGTTTGCGGGTATGTTGTATATTAGTCATAGTTTATTCTAAAATATTAATTATAGGTAAATGTATGTTAACATATAATGATTAAAATGTCAATAAATTATTAATTATTGTTTAGGTGTTGACAAATGTCTGTTGATAATAATTGATTCTTCAAAAGAAGCAACAAAGAGTTTTATATCATATAAAGTTTTGTTGTATTGTAGATTACATTGAAATAGGAGTATTTTATAGAAAATGTTTTGTGATTTAGTTATTGTCTTATTTCTCCTGCAATGCTGCTCCATTTGAGGAAAATAAGATGATAAATAAATTGCCAAAGATAAACTAGAAAATACTCCTATTTCAATGTAATCTACAATATGTTTTGGTTTCGTAGGTTATAGGCTAGGTTCTCTTGAAATAAGGATTATTTGGTCCATTTTAAATGATTCTTATGTCAACAGAACCTAGCAACAAAACCTAATATTTGCGTGTTTGTTTTTTATTTGTAATTTATTTTTCATCCATATCTTGAAACACTTTTTCCCATGTTCCTGTAGTTGCTGCTTTTGTATACTCAGTCACTCTATTTTCAAAGAAATTAGTATGTTCTACGCCGTTAAGCATTTCATCAAGCCAAGGCAGGGGGTTATTGTCGACCAAATATATTTCTTTTAACCCAAGTTGCATTAGGCGTCTGTCAGCGATATATCGGATATATTGCCTTACTTCTCGTGCTGTAAGACCTTCAATACCTCCAACTTCAAATGCTAATTCTATAAATGCATCTTCAAAGTGAACTATTGTTGCACATGCTTCATACAGCCTGCTTCTTAGTTTTTCATTCCATACTTCTGGATTTTCCTGAACGAAAGTTTTAAAGAGTCTGATAATAGAATTAGTGTGGAGAGTTTCATCTCTAACAGACCATGTAACAATTTGTCCCATTCCTTTCATTTTGTTAAATCTTGGAAAGTTGAGTAAAATTGCGAATGAAGCAAATAATTGTAACCCTTCTGTGAAAGCTCCAAATACTGCTAGTGTAGTTGCAATATCTTCTTTTGTCTCTACACCAAATTTTTGCATATAATCATATTTGTCCTTCATTTCTTTATATTTCATAAAGGCCTGATATTCTGTTTCATCCATTCCTATTGTATCAAGTAGATGTGAGTAAGCTGCAATATGAACGGTCTCCATATTAGAAAAAGAAGCCAGCATCATTTGTACCTCAGTAGGTTGGAATACTTGAGAATAGTGCTTCATATAGCAATTATTTACCTCTATGTCGGCCTGGGTAAAAAACCTAAAAATTTGTGTCAGTAGGTGCTTCTCTCCTGCAGATAAATTGTATTTCCAGTCTTTGACATCATCAGCTAGTGGAACCTCTTCTGGAAGCCAATGGATTTTTTGTTGTGTATGCCATGCTTCATAAGCCCAAGGGTATCCAAAAGGTTTATAAATAGGTTTTGCGTTTAAAAGTGACATAATTTTCTCCGTAATTTTTAATTCTTTAACTTATAAGTATTTACTGGCATGCTAAGCATTCGTCATATTCATTTTTTACTGATGTGTCTTGTAATGAATTATTTTGTTGATCTTTGTTACTTTTTTCAAGGTCAATCATTTCCTGGGCCTGAGCCATTGCATGAGATACTTTATCTGCTCTTTGTATAGAAGTTGATCTTGCATAATATAGGCTTTTCACTCCTTTTTTCCAAGCTTTAAAGTGAATGTCATGCAGAAGTTTCTTGCTAACATTGCCAGGCATAAAAACATTTAGAGATTGGGACTGTGTGATATAAGGTGTCCTATCTCCAGCAAGTTCAATAATCCAATGTTGATCAATTTCGTATGCTGTTTTAAATACGTCTTTTTCATGATCAGTTAAAAAATCTAGGTGTTGTACTGACCCCTCGTGGGTTGATATGGAAGACCAGGTTTGATCATTGTTAAAGCCCTTGCTTTCAAGTAATTTAACTAAATTTTTATTTTTTACCGTAAAAGAACCACTCAATGTTTTTTGAGTAAAACTATTTGCTGCGTAAGGTTCTATTCCAGGGGAGGAATTTCCACAAATAATAGATATTGATGCGGTGGGGGCAATAGAGGTGGTATTGCTAAATCTTGCATTTACACCGGCTTCTTTCGCATCTGGACATGGCCCGCGCTCTTTTGCAAGTAGTTCGGAAGCTTTTTCTACTTGAGTCGATATGTGTTCAAATATTTTTTTATTCCATACTTTTGCCATAACAGATTCTATCGGTACATCCTGTGATTGTAAGAAAGAATGAAAACCCATTACTCCAAGCCCTACGCTCCTTTCTCGCATTGCAGAATATTTTGCTCTTTTCATTTCGTCTGGGGCTGATTTTATAAAATCTTCAAGTACGTTATCCAAAAACCTCATAATATCAGTGATGAAAAGTTCATTTTTATGCCATTGATTATAATATTCTAGATTCACTGAAGATAAGCAGCAAACAGCAGTGCGTTGGTTTCCTAAATGGTCTATACCAGTAGGTAGTGTAATTTCAGAGCATAGGTTAGAAGTTTTAACTTTAAGATCAAGTTTTTTATGATGTTTTGGAATATTACGGTTTACAGCATCGATATATAGTATGTATGGCTCGCCAGTTTCTACTCGTGTGGTCAGCAATTTTACCCAAATATCACGGGCTTTAACGCATGACATAACTTTTTTATCCATTGGGCTGATTAATTCCCAATCCCCATCGTTTTCAACTGCTTTCATGAATGCATCAGTAATTACTACACCGTGGTGAATATTTAGCGCGCGTCTGTTAACATCGCCCCCTGTTGGTCTTCTTAAGTCAATAAATTCTTCTATTTCAGGGTGATCAATTGGTAAATAAACAGCAGAGCTTCCTCTTCTAAGAGAGCCTTGAGATATTGCTAGTGTCATAGAATCTTGAACCTTTAAGAATGGTACAATACCAGATGTTTTTCCATTTCCATGCACTGTTTCATTAATTGATCGTACATTACCCCAGTAGCTGCCAATTCCTCCGCCTCGAGACGCAAGCCATACATTCTCTGTCCATAAATCCACTATATCTCGCAAGCTATCATTTGTTTCATTGAGAAAGCATGAGATAGGCAACCCTCTTGTAGTACCACCATTACTAAGTATTGGAGTTGCAGGCATAAACCACAAGTTACTAATATAATTATACATACGTCCAGCATGTTCAACATCATCAGCATAATATGAAGCAACTCTAGCAAAAAGATCTTGATAATCTTCTCCATCTATTAAATATCTATCTTTGAGCACTGCTTTACCAAAATCAGTAAGTAAAGAATCTTTTTTACGGTCAATTTTTATTTCATATTTAGTCTTTTTTGCTTTTGTCATTTTTGAGTTCCATCAATTTAATTTATAATGCAAGTTATACCAAACATGATAAATAAACAAATAATAAAGTTCAATCTTAATATCGCAGATATAGTATTCAATATTACAATACATACTATATATAGCATTAACGGTGTAAATGTCGCTTCCTTATTCCATTCCCCAGAGCCTTAAAATAAGGGATCTTAATTGAGGTGGTTTTTTTGTTACTCATATAGATATTGTAGTAGTAATTTTTGTCTTTATAGAAGATTGTTTTAATCAAATAGTTTATAGATAATTAAAAAATTATTTTTGTTTTAAATTGACGGGATGCATTTGTTTTATATAATCCGAATAATTGCTTCTATAGCAATTATCGGTCGTTTGTAAAAATTAAAAGAGTATTATATATGGATTTTTTATTATCCAGAACCTACAAATTTTTAGTAGTATTTTTCGTTATATTGATAACATTATTAAACAATTCATTAGCTCAAGATGATATAGATGAATATTATTATTTTGGTTTAGAAGCCGGGGTTTCATCTCCCGTAGTGAAGGTTTTTAAAGATACGGAGAATGATTCTTCTTTTAGATTAGGAAGCTCTACAATGTTTGGTTTTAGAGCAGGGTACAGTTTTTATCCTGGCATGATGATTGAATTATCGGCAACTCATCAGCCTTCTTATGGTTTTAAATATGATATATTAAAAACCATTGTAGAAGATGATTTTTCGGGTAGTACAAAAACTCGAACAGATGTAGCTATGATTAACATAATTTATGCTTTGCAAAATGAATATTACGGTTTTAAGCCGTATTTCACTGCTGGAGCCGGGATAGCTAAAGTAACAATAAAACCATCTAAAGGTTCTTTCTTAGGTGAAGCTTTAGTTTTTAAGGTAGAAAAAAATAATATTAATTGTTTAACGTATCAATTTGGTTTTGGAGCAACAAAAGAACTTACAAAAAATATTGCATTAGATCTTAGCTTGAAGTTACAAATCATAAAAGATATTGAATTCAAATATAATTCTTTTGATATAATAAGTAAGATAAAGAAGTCACCTGCTGCAGGTGAATTTGCGCTGGGTTTAATATATAAAATTCCAGTCAAGTAATTAATATGACTAACTAAATATGGAGGGTAACTATGTCAGATGATTTAACAAAAATTCAGCAATCTTATGAATCGGAGCCTTATGAAAGTTATCCTTATCACTATACATCTCCTGAAAAACTTGCGAGTTTAGCTCTATTGTTTGGGATGAATCCTCCAAAAATATCCTCTGCTAAAGTGTTGGAGCTTGGATGTGCATCTGGAGGAAATATTATACCTCATGCTCTAAATCATCCTAAGGGTAAATATGTTGGTGTTGATTTATCCGAGAAGCAAATTTCAGAAGGAGTAGAGCATATAAAAAAGTTAGGGCTGAAAAATATAGAGCTAAAAGCTATGTCAATTTCTGATATTGATGGATCATTTGGAAAGTTTGATTATATTATTTGCCATGGAGTTTTTTCTTGGGTTCCTGAATCTATACAAGAGAAAATTCTAGAGATATCAAATAAAAATCTATCAAAAAACGGTGTTGTATATATCAGTTACAATACCTTGCCTGGGTGGAATATGATTAGAACTATACGAGATATGATGTTATATCACTCAAAAGGTTTTGCTACTAATCAGGAAAAAATAAAACAATCAAGAGCTTTATTATCTTTTGTTAAGGATAGTTTGAAAGGTCAAGACACACCTTATGCCAATATGCTAAGACGTGAAACAGAAACATTATCAAAACAATCTGATAATTACATTTTTCATGAACATTTAGAAAGGAATAACAAGCAATTTTATTTTACTGATTTCATTACTCAGGCTTCAAAATATGATCTGCAATATTTATCAGATGTCTCACTTAGTAGCATGTATCTTGGTAATATGAAGCCGGAAATTGTAGAAAAATTAAAAAATTTAAAAAATATTCTACAGACCGAACAATATCTAGATTTTATCAATAACAGGCGTTTCAGAAGCTCATTGCTTTGTCACAAGGGATTAAAACTAAATCGTAAGATTGAAAATTCTATGATCAAAAAGTTTGCCCTTTCTTTAAATATTATACCAGAAAAACCATTTACCGAAGAGATCCTTAAAAATAAGGCAGATAAGAAGGTACAATTTTTTATCAGGGGGAATAAACAAAATGCTATTAGCACGAAGTCTCCTTATTTGATAGCAGTTCTTTATGTTTTGTCAGAGAATAGAGGTTTTCCTATGAAGTTTGACACTATAGTAAAAAAGGCTAATAAACTATTTAAAGAGAATAAGAAAGAAGAAATAGAAAAAGCGTTTATAGTTAGTGGAATAAATCTTATAATGAAAGGAGTTATGGGCTTTACATTATCTGAAATTGACAAATCAAAAATTAACCTTAAAAAGCCTAAAGTTAACCAAATGGTGCAATATCAATTAAAGCATTCTAATAAAAATTGGGTTACCACAGGCCATCATGCGGCATTTAGAATTAATATTTTTGATAAAGTGGCTCTGAGCTATATGGACGGAAAAAATACAATAGAAAAAATTCAAGAGCTTTTATTCAAAGATGTAAAAAAAGGAGTGCTTTCTGTTAGTAATAAAGGAAAAAAAGTAGAAGAGGTAGATTCCATCAAAAGAACCTTGAATTTAGCACTTCAGAATGCTATTTCTAGATATTCTATAGATGGTATTTTTATATAAAACAAATGAAGCAAGGCAGGTTTAATGATTTTCTAGATAACCTGATAGGTAACATACCTCACGATAAAATTGCTTTAGCGGTTTCTGGTGGTGTAGATTCGATTGCCTTGCTTCATTTAGTATCTCATTGGTCTAAATTAAAAAATCAATCTATCAAATTAGTGGTACTAAGTGTAGATCATAATATAAGGGTAGAGTCTAGATCTGAAGTAGAATTTGTTAGCCAGGTAGTACATTCTTTAGGCCATGAATTTCATTCCTTATCTTGGAATGAAGGAAAGCATTTTTCTTCAGGAGTTCAAGAAAAGGCACGATCTGCTAGGTATGATTTAATGACAAAAAAATGTCATCAACTTGGGATAAAATTGCTGCTAACTGCTCATCACCAAGATGATGTAATAGAAAATTATGTCATGCGTAAGGCAAAAAAAAGTGGAGCATTTGGACTTAGTTACTCAACTTCTTATTTCCATAATAACATTCAAGTTATTAGGCCATTAATCATTTTTGATAAAAACTCTTTATTAGAATATTTGTATGAATCGGGATATGAATTTATAGAGGATTTATCTAATTATTCCAATAAATATGAGAGAAACCGCGTTAGAAAAAGGTTAAGTGGTTTTAGCAAACAAGAAAAAAGCAGCTTGTTAAATGATATTGAAAAAACAAATATTCATGCTCAACATTTAAATGAAAAACTTATCAAGTTTTTGGCTGAAAATGTGTTTATTAGTAATAATGGTTTCGCACTTATGGATTTGCAGGGAGTTAAAAATCAAATTTGTGATATACAGATTCAATCTATTAGCTATTTGTT
Organism: Candidatus Megaera endosymbiont of Nemacystus decipiens; assembly: GCA_030036605.1. Taxonomy (GTDB): domain Bacteria; phylum Pseudomonadota; class Alphaproteobacteria; order Rickettsiales; family Rickettsiaceae; genus Megaera_A. The sequence goes on from DAOTRE010000003.1 coordinate 72,097, forward strand.
AACTATTATAAGCGGAAAAGTAAATTTACCAAGATATAGAAACATATCAAATCTTTTGAATGCTATTAATTATGATAAACAAATTAATTCTACTTTGCATGGATGTAGAATAGTTGGAAAAATGGAGAAAATTTTATTTTATAGAGAGATATCTCAAATAAATAATAATATCCAAAAGAAAGAAAACTATTTTATTTGGGATAACAGGTTTATGATTGATGGTAATAATTTTCCAGATAATTGCCATATTGGTTCCATGAGTCAGTCTGAATATATCTCTATAAAATCTGATTTGCAGTTGCGCCAGCTGAAGAAAATGTTAGATTTTGGCAGCAAATCGGTGTTATTTACATTACCTGTGATTAAAAAACTTGAAAAAATCGTAGCCATACCCCATATATCCTACTATGATAGTGGGGAGTTTTTTACCAATAGTAATTTGGAGATAATATTTCGACCCAATTTTATCTCACGTTTTACGCATTTCTTATAGGGAATTTATTTTATGAAAAATCAGCATAAGCAAATTTTAACTTGGATTTTTATTTTTGTCCTGATGATTATGACCTTCAATTTTTTACAAGGTGATTCAATGAGTGGGAGTAGCAACTCACTAGCTTTTTCCGATTTTTTGAATAAGGTGGAATCACGGGAAGTTACTATGGTAAAAATAGAGGGGCGCAATATAGAAGGTTCTCTTTCTGATGGAGCTAAGTTTTCTACTTATTCTCCTGATTATCCAGGGCTTATAGATAAGCTAAATGATAATGGCGTTTATATTAGTATAATACCACCAAATACAAGAATGAATTCATTGTTTAGTATTTTTGTTTCATGGTTCCCAATGATACTCCTTATTGGCGTGTGGGTTTTCTTTATGAGGCAGATGCAAGGTGGTGGCAAAGGAATGGGTTTTGGTAAGTCAAAAGCGAAATTAATATCTGAGAAGGGGCCAAAAATTACTTTTGAGAATGTTGCTGGTGCAGATGAAGCAAAGGAAGAATTGGTAGAAATTGTTGATTTCTTACGTAATCCATACAAATTTCAAAAATTGGGTGGTCAAATTCCAAAAGGATGCCTATTAATAGGACCTCCTGGAACCGGTAAAACTCTTTTAGCAAGAGCAATTGCGGGTGAGGCTAATGTCCCATTTTTTAGTATATCGGGCTCAGACTTTGTCGAAATGTTTGTTGGGGTTGGTGCAAGTCGTGTGCGCGATATGTTTGAACAGGGTAAAAGAAATGCTCCATGTATAATATTTATAGATGAAATTGATGCTGTCGGTCGTCATAGAGGAATTGGAATGGGAGGCGGAAATGATGAACGGGAGCAGACGCTTAATCAGATGCTAGTGGAAATGGATGGCTTTGATTCAAATGAAGGTGTGATTATAATAGCTGCAACTAATAGGCCTGATGTTTTAGACCCAGCTCTTTTGAGACCAGGTCGTTTTGATCGTCAGATTACTGTTCCAAATCCAGACCTAAGAGGTAGAGAGCAGATTTTAAAAGTTCACTTGAAAAAAGTAAAATATGCAGAAGATGTTGATGCAAAAGTTATTGCTCGTGGTACACCAGGCTTTTCTGGGGCTCAACTTCAGAATGTAGTGAATGAGGCTGCCTTAATTGCTGCTCGCAAGGGGAAAAAGACAGTAGAAATGGATGATATGGAATATGCAAAAGACAAGGTGATGATGGGTGTTGAGAGGACCTCACATATTTTAACTGAAGAAGAGAAAAAGCTTACTGCATACCATGAAGGAGGTCATGCCTTAGTTGGTTTATATTTTCCAGCTTCCGATCCAATACATAAAGCTACTATAATTCCAAGGGGCAGGGCGCTTGGGATGGTAATGAGGCTTCCAGAAAATGATCGTAACTCTATAACTTTCGAGCAAATGAAGTCGCACATTGCAGTTGCAATGGCAGGAAGAGTTGCAGAAGAATTAATTTTTGGTAGCGAAAAAGTCACTTCAGGTGCATCTTCGGATATTAAAATGGCCACTAATATGGCTAAATCAATGGTTACTGAGTGGGGAATGAGTAAAGAAATTGGGCCTGTATTTCATGGTGCAAGTAGTGAAGACCGCTATTCTGTTAATGACGGAGAAAAATTTAGATCTGAAAAATTGTCTGAGTCTATAGATAAAGAAATAAAAAAATTAATAGATGCAGGATATGAATTTGCTAAGAAAATTCTTACAGACCATATTGATCAGCTGCATACTTTGGCGAAAGCATTGATAGAGCATGAGACTTTAACTGGTAAGCAGATCAAAAATCTTTTGGCTGGCAAGGATATGAACGACCCAAAAGCTGCTGAATTTCCAGTCAAAAAACAGAAAGCAACTAAGACCAAAGCATCTCTTTCAAATGAGAAAAAAGAGCCTAAAGCGAGTTCTAAAAAGGACTAACGCTGCTATATAAACCACCAGCTATTGATTATTTTTTGGTGGTAAAACGGCTTGCATATTTGGTCCTTAATATTCTATTACCTATGTGTGTAAGAATATACCTCGGAATAAGTGGCGCACCTGATTGGATTTGAACCAATGGCCTTTACCTTCGGAGGGTAACACTCTATCCAGCTGAGCTACAGGTGCAAAATATAGTTTAAGTCAATTTTAACTCTGTTTAGTTTTTTTAGTAGCCTTGCGTCTTTTAAGGTTTTTACGTAGTGCTAAGGATAAATCATCTTTTTTCTTATTAATGCTAGACTTATTATTTTCCGTACTCTTTGACATGGCTAAATTTTACTTGACCTTAAAACGTTATTATGTCAAAAATGTGCAGTGATAGCAAACTTATTTTTAAAGATACGTTTAAGCCGCTATAGCTCAGGGGTAGAGCGCATCATTGGTAATGATGAGGCCGAAAGTTCAAATCTTTCTAGCGGCACCACTATTCTGTGGAAACATTGTAATCTACAATACCATCTAATCGCCATATAATTTCATGTAATTGAATGACGAAGCTTTAGTTTTACCAAGCTTTTGTTGAAAAAAGACAAGTTATTAGTCATTTTGGATAGTAAGTGACAAGGTTTTGTTAAAAACTAATTTATTTGTGATGTATAAAGTTGTATGTAGTTAGAATTTAGTTTTTTTGACTTAAGAAAAATACTTAATAATATGGCAGGTAAATCAATGAGTAAGTTTCTAATAATTATAATTAGCATGTTAATTTTGACTGCGTGCGGAGATCAAGGTCTAAAAGTAAAATCGGACCTGTCTGACAATCATGTAAAAGAATATACTAAGGCTCTAGAAGATTGTAAAGAAAACAAACATAAGGCAGAAAAATTGGAGGAGGAAAAAGCCAAAACAAAAGAAAAAAAAGAGAATATTATCGTATCAAACCCATTCCAACTAAAGCAGGACGATATATTTTTGGGGAATAAAAATGCATCCGTGGTTGTTTTTGAGTATTTTTCGCCAACTTGTCCTCACTGTGTTTATTTTCATAACACTATCTTACCTCAGATCAAGAAAAAATATATTGATACTAATAAAATTCTTTATGTTTCAAGAGAGTTTATAGGTAATAAGCAGGATCTTGATGCAACAATACTTGCTAAATGTGATACTGATATTGAAACATATTATAAATTTATAAATGTGTTTTTGAGACAGCAAGCAAACTGGGCCTATAATAAAAATTACCGTGAAATTTTGACTAATATGGGAACTCTTGGTGGGACTTCAGCAGAAAAATATGCTAAATGTTTAAATGATAAGGAAAAGGTAGATTCATTAATTGAAAACACGAGATTAATGGCGCGTCAGAAACATTTTATAGGTACGCCTTCCTTCATAATTAATGGAAAGTTACACCTAAAATCTTATAGTGTAAATGATTTGTCGGAGGCTATTGATAAATTGCTGAAAGAAGATGAAAAATAAAAAGTCACAAGATATTCAGAAACAAATTGATGGTTATAAAAGACGATCCCAAAAGAAGCCATCTGTAATTTGCGAATCAAACATTGCCTTTAATATTGCAGTGGAGATTGTAGCTGGGGTATTGGTTGGAATGATTGTTGGTAGTTTATTCGATTATTTATTTGATTCTTGGCCCATATCAGTTATCCTATGTGTTATGCTGTCGTGCTTAGCAAGCTTCAAGTTAATTTTTAATAAATATGTAAGGAAGTAATGCATAACCCTCTTGATCAATTCAAACTTAAGAAATTTTTTGAGTTAGACTTTTTAGGAGTTGATATTAGTGTCAGCAATTCTTCTGTCTTTATGATGTTTGCATGTTTTGCGGTAATCACATATTTAGCTATTTCTTTAAGAAGTAAGAATATGACACCTTCTCGTCTTCAGTTGAGTGCTGAACTCATCTATTCTGTTGCAAGCTCAACTGTTCTACAAAACGTTGGAGAAAGAGGAAGACGCTTTATTCCTTTTATTTTTACATTATTTTTATTTATTCTTGCTTGTAATTTATTTGGTATGATTCCTTATGGTTTTACTGTCACAAGCCATATAGTCATTACTTTTGCACTTGCGATGTTAATATTTCTGTTGGTTACTGTAGTCGGTTTTTATCTACATGGCTTGAGGTTTTTATCACTGTTTTTACCTAAAGGAACACCTTTATGGCTTGCGCCACTAATGATTGTTATTGAATTATTTGCATATTTGGCACGTCCAATTAGTTTATCTTTACGACTTGCTGCCAATATGGTTGCTGGCCATGTACTATTAAAAGTTATAGCAGGATTTGTTGTTTCAATGGCTATATACTTGAAAATATTTCCTATACCGCTTATAGTAGTTTTGATTGGTTTTGAAATATTTGTTGCGATATTACAAGCTTATATCTTTACGATATTATCTTGTGTTTATCTCAACGACGCAATAAATTTGCATTAGCTTGGCATAGTGTAGTTTAGGGCTTGATAAACTATCTATCCTAAATGTAATAACAAAATTATTTGGGATACTATAAATTGTAGTTTTGTTACACATGTACTAATAATTAAAATGGAGTAAAATTTATGGATGCAACAGCTTTTAAATATATAGCTGCTGGCCTTATGGCTTTTGGAATGGTCGGGGCAGCGATTGGTGTAGGAAACATATTTGGCTCATTGCTCAATGCAATGGCGCGTAACCCCTCAGCGAGTGAACAACTACAAAGGATGGCTTTAATAGGAGCAGGACTAGCAGAAGCAATGGGCCTGTTTTCATTTGTGTTAGCAATGTTATTGATTTTTACATAATATAACTATTTCTTTGCTATGCCTCAATTTGATACGACATTTTTTTCTTCGCAGCTATTTTGGTTACTTTGCTTTTTTGGTTTGCTTTATTTTGCCGTTAGTAGGTACATAGCTCCTACTATAGAGTATATAATTAATAAACGCTCAGGCGCTATAGAGAAAAATATTAGTGACGCTCAGGAGTATAATGATAAAATTAAGTCTATTGAGGCATATAAAGATGAACTGATGCTAGGAATAAATAGTCAAATTTCTGATATGCAGGTAACGGCTAAAAAAATATTTGATGAGCAGCAGGATAAAAAGCGATCCATTTTACTTAAAGAAATAAAAGAAAAAGAAGAAATTGCTAATAAAGATATTGAAAAATATATAAATATTTTTAAACGACAACAGCCCCAGTATTTGTTGAAATTGTCATCATACATTATAACCAAAATTACTAACAAAGATGTTGATACAAATATACTGGAGCAGATTCATGAGAAAAATACATGACAAGTTTTTTAGACGAAAATTTAGTAATAGCAATTTGTTTTACGATACTGGTCTACTTGATATATCGCCCTTTGAAAAAAGCTGTCCTTGAGAGCCTTGATAAAAAAATTCTTGAGATTAAAAATAGTCTTAATGAAACTAGAAAGATAAAAACAGAAGCAAAAAATGCGCTTATTGCTTTAGAGTCCGAAATTAAGGCTTTTGAGAAAAAGAAAACGACAATGTTAAAAGAATCAAAAGATGTTATCAAACAAGATATGGATCTTAGACATAAGGAGTTAGAGCTTTTGCTTAAGAGGTTAAAGGAGTCTGGGTTTCAGAATATTCAACATAATATGTCTAGAGCGACTGAAGACATGAAAAAAGAATTTGTTGAAAAGGTAGTTTTTTTAGTCCAATCTTACCTTAAGGAGACAAATAACAATCAGTTATCTGATAAAGAAATTCTAGAGATTTTTATTAAAAATTCTCAATAACATTTGACAATTTTAAGGGTTTCGTAATATGGATGATAATGCCTTCGAACAAACTGTAGATTTTATTGCCAGTACTATTAGCAATCCTAGCAAACTCTTAAAAGTAAAACTATTTATCACTGATTTAGGCAAAATGATCACGATAGGAGATGATCATGGTATATATTTGCTGGAGTTTTGTGATCGTAAATATTTGGATGAAGGAATTTATAATTTATGTAAAAAATGGAATTTTAACATAGCTTTTGGCACTACAAAGGCAATTGACTCGATAGAAAAAGAAATTAAGATGTACCTTTGTGGTAAACTTACTTCATTTAAGACTCATTGCTATATGCTTGGCACTTCGTTTCAAAAAAAAGCATGGCAAGAATTATTGAATATTCCTTATGGAAAGACAAAAAGTTATTTAGAGCAGGCGCAAGCTGTGGAAAAACCAAGTGCTTTTAGAGCTGTTGCAAACGCAAATGCTAAAAACAGGCTAGCAATAATTATTCCATGTCATAGAGTCATTCAAACTGATGGAGGAATAGGTGGGTACGGAGCGGGAGTAGTAAGAAAAAAATGGTTAATTCAACATGAGGCGGATTCTATCACTTTTGACAAAATATATTTATAATTGTTACGGTGTAAAAGTAAATAGGTGGTTTACACCTCTTTTTTAGTTTAAGATTGAACATTCTCTAATCTACAATAGTGGGTTTGCTAATCGCTTACACTAACTTTATTTCTTCCTTGTTCTTTTGCTTTGTATAAAGCCTCATCAGCTCTATTAATAAAACTTTCAATAGTTTCACCAGGTGCATACTCAGCTACTCCTATTGAAGTGGTTTTTTTTATACTGGATTCATTATTTGGTATAATAAACTCATGCTCGGAAATTTTTTTTCTTATCTCTTCAGCTATTTTTGCAGCAGTAGCAAGCTCTGCATTACTAATTAAAATCATGAATTCTTCACCTCCGTAACGAGCAATTAAATCTGTAACTCTCACTGATTGTTTTAATAAAGAGCTTAGTGATTTTAATACCTCATCTCCAGCTTGGTGTCCATATGTGTCATTGATATCTTTGAAATGATCCATATCTAGTATCAACAAAGAAATTTTTTGATCAGTTTTTTGTACTTTTTCTACCATTTGTTTTATATGTACATCAAAATATCTTCTGTTAAACACTCCGGTTAATCCATCTTTAGTTGAAAGATTAACTTTTTCTTCTAACTCTTTTCTTAAGTGATCTTGATACAATTTTCTGCGTAGTTGAGTTCTAACTCTTGCCTGCAATTCACTTTTTTCTACTGGATATAAGAAATAATCATTTATTCCAAGGTCCATACCCTTGATAACAGTTGGCATATCTTCTTCTTGAGCAAGAAGCATTAAAACTGCATGTTGGCACTTGGCATGTGATCTAAGTGTCACCCCTATTCTTAAGGGGTCTCCTTGTGCTTGACAGCTAATAATAATAAGATCTATTTTGTTATTTGACTCTTTTTTTAATATTTCATTTATGTCATTGGTTATAGTAACGTCATTAGTTATGGAGCAAAGATGATTTTTAATATTTTTAGCTTGAATTAAATCATCATCTATCAATAATATTTTGCTAGATGCAAAGCCTTCTTCTATACTAATTAAATCTTCGCCAAACTCTTTGTTTATTTTATTCCTAAGTGTCAATTCATCAATTACACTTTTCATTCTGGCAAGAGATTTGACTCTGGCAAATAATGCAGTATCGTTAATTGGTTTAGTTAAAAATTCATCTGCTCCAGCCTCTAATCCTTTTATTCTATCTTCAATATCAGTTAGAGCTGTTACCATAACAACGGGGATATGCCTAGTTTTTGGATTTTGCTTTATTTTAGTACATGTTTCAAAGCCGTCCATTCCTGGCATCATGACATCCAGCAGTATAATATCTATTTTGCTTTGTTCCAAAATTTCGAGTGCTTCAAGCCCATTTCTGGCTATTTCAACGGAGTAGTACTCACCCTTTAGTTTAGCTTCAAGCAATTTTACGTTTTGCTCTAAATCGTCTACTACTAGTATCGTTGCAGTCATAAATATATTTTATTAGAATCATTATCTTAAAAATCGATCTATTGCTTGAAAAAAATCAGCAATAGCTACCGGTTTTGCAAGGTACAAATCGCAACCAGATGATGATATAGTAATTTCATCTTGTTTCATTGCAAAGGCACTAATAGCAATGATGGGTATATCTTTTGTGGCAGAGTTTTTTTTTAGTCCTTCAATTAAATTAAGACCTGAAATACCATTTAATTGTATGTCCATTAATATTAAATCTGGTTTTTTAGATTCTGCTATATCTAACACTCCTATTCCATCTTTAGATACAATAACATCATGCTTTTTGATAGTGAGCAGGTCACGAAAAAGTTTCATGTTTAGTTCGTTATCTTCTACAATTAAAACTTTGCTCATTGAATCAAGTGCTTTGCTACCTCATCTATTAATATATTATTCGCTCTAGAGCCTCTTAAGCTACTAGTTTTATCATTATTTTGCTTTTTCATTTTTATAAATTGTATTTTTACAATTACCTTAATTCTAGGTTACTACAGACCATTTATCAACTGATAATTGTTTATAAAATTTAATTTCTTCAATCGTAATATTAGATTTAATTAAAATATCGTTTAAAATTTTATTTGATAGATCAATATTTTCATCATGAATTATTGAGATTTTTTTAATATTTTCTACATGAGATAATTTTTTAATTGTTTCAAGCAATGATTTGGAGTTTAAATTTACCAGTATAAGATTCTGAGCAGTTAAATTTTGACTTTGTAAACAGTTAGTAATTAATATAGGATGCTCTCCTGACATTGGATCAACAATTTTGGCATGTGGAATAAAATTCTTTTTTGAATACGTCCACAATGCATTATCAAGAGCTGTAGTCATTTCCTCTCTATCGCTGATTACAAGAGTTTTTTTAAACGCTCCATAGCTTTTTTCTGCTAATTTGCAGAATGATTTCATAAGTAATTCTTGACTTGTGCTATAGCATTTTATTTGTGCCATTGAGAACCTTTATTTGATTAGCTATTTGTTATTATAACTTAAAATACATTTAAAATCTAAGGTTAAAGAGCATGTAGAAGTTATCGGTAGTAATTTGTGCCATTTTTTCGGTTGTAGTATTTTTGAGCTCAGCAACACATTCTAGAACATATCTAGTGTATGCAGGTTGGTTAGTTTTTCCTCTATAAGGCACAGGAGCAAGGTAAGGAGAGTCTGTTTCAACTAATAAGCGATTACTTGGCACATATTTTACAATTTCTCTTAAATCATCTGCATTTTTGAATGTAGCTATTCCGGATATAGAGATATATAGACCAAGATCTAGGACCTTACTTGCAAAATCTTTTGACTCTGTAAAACAATGTATTAAAGCAGGGAATTGCTGTTTTTTCATGTTAGTTTCAATAACTGATAGAGTGTCTTTATTTGCTTGGCGAGTGTGTATTATAACAGGTAATTGTGATGCCTGCGAAGTTTTGATATGTTCATTAAATGAAAAAATTTGGGCTTCTTGTTGGAGTTTGTCAAGGTTTCGATAGTAGTCTAAACCAGTCTCCCCAAGACCTATAACCTTCGGGTGATCACTTAATCTGAGTAATGTATCAGAATTCACAACGTTTTCTGAGTCAACTTCATTTGGATGTACTCCAACAGATGCGTATACATTATCATATTTTTTTGCAATGGATAAGATGTTGTCAAAATCACTAAGCTTAACGCAAATGGTTTGCATATATTCTACGTTATTGGCCTTTGCATTTTTAACTATTTCATCCAAATTATGTTCTTTTTCAAGCATGTCTAAATGACAATGTGAGTCTACTATAATCATTTTTCTATCCTAGGAAATATTGGCACAGGTTTTTGCAATTGCCTGCCAGGCTCTAAGGCATAATTCCTTGTTAGGTGTTTAAACATACGCTGATCATCTGGCACTCCTAGTTGCTCTAGCATCTGAGTCGCCGAATTAGGAATAAATGGCTGTAACATAATTCCTATATAACGATTCACTTCCAGAAGTATATACAATATTTGAAACATTTTGTCGCGATCAGTTTTTTTTAAAGACCAAGGAGCACTTTGGTCTATGTAGAGATTTGCTCTTTCTGCTATAGAGATTATGTTATCAATTACCTGATTTATGGAGTAATTATCCATTAAAGTAATATTCTTATTAGCGATTTCTTGTGCAAAACTTATTAGATCACTTTGATACAAGTCATTAATAGTTTTTTGATTAATTTGTGGTATGCATTCTTGACATTCTTTGAAAACAAAGGAAGAGACCCTTTGCAACAAATTTCCAATTTTATTTGAAAGCTCACTATTAACACGTGCTACTAAATTTTCATGAGCAAAATTACCATCTTTACCAAAAGTGATTTCTCTCATCAAGAAATACCTCACAGGGTCAAGGCCATATTTATCAACTAAGCCTGTAGGGTCAATAGTATTACCAAGCGATTTAGAAATTTTCTCTCCTTCATTAGTCCACCATCCGTGTACGACAATAGATTCTGGCAATGGTAGGTCTGCTGCCATTAAAAATGCTGGCCAAAAAATCGCGTGAAATTTAATTATATCTTTGCCAACAACATGAGTGGCTGGCCAGTATTTTTTTAAATTATCTGTATTTTCAGGGTATCCTAGCGCTGAAATATAATTAGTCAGCGCATCCAGCCACACATAAATTATGTGCTCAGGATCATTTGGAACTTCAATGCCCCATTTAAAACTAGATCTAGATATTGATAGATCAGTTAATCCGGAGTGCAAAAAGTTTATAATTTCGTTCTTTGCTGATTTCGGGATTATAAAATCAGGATTATTTTCATAATAATTAAGTAGTTTATCTTGAAATTTAGAAAGAGAGAAAAAATAACTCGGCTCCTCAATCCATTCTACTTTAGAACCACTAGGCGCTAAGCCTTCTTCTGTCAAGTCTTTTTCACTGTAAAAAGCTTCATCGCGCGTCGAATACCATCCTGCATAGTTTCCCTTATAAATGTAGCCATTATCTTGTAGCTTATTCCATAAATGTTTTACAGCTTTTTTATGCCTAGTTTCAGTAGTTCTTATAAAATCATGATCAGAAATATTTAATTTACTCATCATGTTCTGAAAAGCCAATGAGTGTTCTGTTACGAAATCTTCCAGATGTTTGCCCTGCTTTTTTGCTGAGTTTTCAATTTTTTGCCCATGTTCATCTGATCCAGTTAATAGTTTTACATCAATTCCTTGTAGGCGCTTAAACCTTGAAACAACGTCACATGCAATAATGGTGTATGCATGACCAATATGTGGCACATCATTAACATAAAAAACGGGTGTTGTTATATAAAAACTATTGCTCATTAGAGGTAATTAAATTATTCATCACGCCAAATCATAAACACAAAACTGCTTTATATCAAGAACCCTTTGAAAGAAAAACCCGCATGTTCAAGGTATGAGCTGTTTTAAAATTTATTTGCTATCACTTAGGTCTACGCCGCGCCATATATTTCTTTTTGCAATATAAAACAAAATGGTGAAAATTATTAAAAAGATCATAACTTTTAAACCCATAGATTTTCGATGTTCCATCTCTGGTTCTGCAGTCCACTGAAGGAATATCGTAACATCTCTTGCCATTTGGTCTATGGTTGCTGGAGTTCCATCAAGATAATCTACAATTGACTGAGCAAGCGGAGCTGGCATTGCAAGCTGCATTCCTTCAAAATAAGGATTATAATATAGACCAGGCATTAAGTTTATGTCAGAAGGCGCCTCTTGATAGCCTGTTAATAAAGAATATAAATAATTTGCGCCATCATGTCTAGCCTTCACTATGAGTGATAAATCTGCGGGGTAAGCTCCATTGTTCGCTGCGCGTGCGGCTTCTTCATTAGGATAAGGAGCAACAAACCTGTCAGAAGGTAGTGCAGGTCTTTCAAACATGTCTCCAAACTCGTCTGGTCCGTCCACTACTGTTTTTTCAGATGCAATTTGTTTTATTTCTGTATCAGAAAAACCTAAAGCCTTTAAGTTACGGTAATAAACATGATTAAGACTGTGGCAGGCAGCGCAAACTTGCATATATATTTGAGCTCCTCTTTGCGTTGCTTGGCGATCAAATTTTCCAAATATTCCTTCAAATGGCCATACAATTTGTTTAGGTTTGAGGGAGTCATTGCTAGCAGAAGCTGTGGAAACTAAAAACATAGATAAAACTAGTAACAATTTCGATAAAATTTTCATAGATATTACCCCTATATTAAGTCATCTTTATGAGTTTTAGCCTCTTCTTCTACTGAGTGCGGAATATGCAAAGGTTTTTCAAATTTAGCTATTAGAGGGAGTATTATCAAAAAGTGAAGAAAGTAATAAGTAGCCCCGATACGGCTGATAGCGATGTAAGGTTCTTCTGCAGGCATGCCTCCCATATACCCCAAAACCAAGCAATTTAGTACAAAGATCCAAAAAGCTACTTTATATATTGGACGATATCTTGCGCTACGAACAGGCGAACGGTCAAGCCACGGCAATACAAATAGAATTAAAATACTACCAAACATCAACACCACTCCTCCAAGCTTAGAAGGTACAGCCCTAAGAATCGCGTAGAATGGAAGAAAATACCATTCAGGTACGATATGAGCGGGAGTAACTAATGGATTGGCAGGTATATAGTTGTCAGGATGACCAAGTAAGTTAGGCTTATAAAAAATAAAATAGGCAAAAATTAGGAAATATACTCCAAACCCAAAGAAATCTTTGACTGTATAATAAGGATGAAAAGGTATCATGTCTTGCTTCTTAAGCTTTACGCCTGTTGGGTTATTGGATCCATGTGTGTGCAAAGACCATATATGCAGTACAACTAAGCCAACAATTACAAAAGGCAGCAGATAGTGTAGAGCAAAAAAGCGGTTTAGAGTAGGGTTATCTACAGAAAACCCTCCCCATAACCATGTTACTATACTTTCTCCAATGAATGGAATAGCAGAAAACAAATTAGTAATTACAGTAGCTCCCCAATAACTCATTTGCCCCCAAGGTAGTACATAACCAAGGAATGCTGTTGCCATCATTGTAAGAAATATAACTAAGCCTATTTGCCACAATAATTCACGTGGTTTTTTATATGAACCGTAATATAGTCCGCGCATAATATGAAGATAAACAGCTACAAAAAACATTGAAGCCCCAACAGCATGAGCATATCGTATTAGCCAACCATAATTAACGTTACGCATAATTTTTTCTACACTGTCAAATGCATGATCAACATGGGGAGTATAATGCATTGCAAGAACAATGCCCGTGACAATTTGAATCATTAGAGCTATTCCTGCTATTGAACCCAAATTCCATAGATAATTGAGGTTTTTAGGCGTTTTATAAACAACAAAATGATCTAACCATGAAAAGATCGGTAATCTGTAGTCTATCCACTCAACAATAGGATTCCTCTTTGTGCTTTTTTCTTTTTGGTGGTTCATGTTGTCTTATCCAATTTTAATTTTTGTGTCTGAAACAAATTTATACGGTGGAATTGCAAGATTTAATGGAGCTGGGCCTTTTCTTATCCTTCCAGATTTGTCATAATGCGACCCATGACAAGGACAAAACCAACCATCATATTCTCCTTTGTTAGATAGTGGTACGCATCCTAGATGTGTGCATATTCCTATTGTAACGAGCCATTTTTCATGACCATTTAATACGCGTTCAGAATCCGATTGCGGATCAATCAATTGGTTCATCGGTGTTGCATTAATTTTATCTATTTCTTCTTGCGTGCGATTAGTAATGAAAACTGGTTTTCCCCTCCATTTCACTGTCATAGTTTGTCCTGGTTGCACCTGTGAAATATCAACTTCTATTGAAGACATTGCTAAAACATCAGCAGATGGGTTTAGAGAATCCACTAACGGAAATGCTGTGCATGCAGCTCCGACTGCAGCTGCGCTTCCTGCAGCCAAAGTCATAAAATCTCTGCGAGTTGTCTTATCTTCTTGATCGTCTGACATATCTTTAAATCCGATTATTTACTAAGTGAAAGATATTATATAGTTAGCATTACATATAATCAATAATTTCAACTACATTTATTAAAAAATACAATAAGATCATTTTGCATATGGATCTTTTTGTTGGTCATATTTTTCAAAATTCAGTAAATCTTCTGCATTTTTTTGGAAAGCTTTTTCTTCTTCAGTAGACTCGTATTCAGGAGGGTCTTGTAGGCATTCCCAGAATTCGCCAAAATCCATAATTTTTGGTATGCAGTAACGAGCTACTGATTTTGAGTCCTGAAGAGCTTTAGAAACTGTTTTTTCTGCTTCTTCCATGAATCCTATATCAGTCAGCCCCTTAAATACCCAAAATGCTACGAAGATTGCAGAAAGCATAACCATTAGATACCACTTACTTAAGATACCATAAATAAAAATCACTATAGGGCTTTTGAGTAGTAATTTTAACTTACCCAGGAATACATCTAGCATTACATTATTCGAAGATTTGTTTTAATAATCATAATAATCAGAATTTTAAACGCATTTGACAAAGCCTAGCAAACTTTTTATATCAAATAACTGCTTTATATTATTTAAATGTGGTAAATATTATCGATCAAATATTGAGATAAGTATAAAATAACAGGTATTAATATTAGATTAATACCAAGCATGATTAGTAATAATGTGATTTGTTGTGGAGATATTATCATCATACCACTAATTATAATGTTAGGAAACATTATTGGCATGATCATTACAGTTAAAAAATTCGTATTATTTTGAAAATAGGCTTGGATTGATGATATTAATATGGTTAGTGCTACGCTGAGCATTAGCACCAAAATAGAGCAACAATAGAAAATAACTATTAATTTAATTGTAGGGTGAAAAAATAGTATAATGATGGGAATCATTAGAGTCTGACTTACTAATCCATTAATTGTAATAGATAAGAATTTTATTATTGTAATTGAAAATGATGAAGTGCTAGTCAATAAGAATTCCATATTTCCATTATTAACGTCAGATTTTATGATGAAATAGTTATTACTAAGCCAAAAAAGAGGTATGTAAATGATCGATAATATTAGGCCCATTTTGTGCATATCTTCTATTGGGTTGATTATTACCGTGCTGGTTAATGCAAATAATAAAAACAGAAGAAAATGCTTAACTATATGATAGCTTTTATTTTGGGTAAGTATTTCTTGTAAAAATAGGCGTAACATATTATTTATTAAAGCAGTAATGGTTTAAATCGAGCGTTTGTATAGTTTTTATTGGAGGCTCCGTATGACTAGCCAAAAAGACAAGCCCCCCATTGTCTGCATGAGTTACAATGAGCCTCATTAATAGTTCTTTATTTAGATCATCCAGGTTTGTGTCTATTTCATCCAGAAGCCATAATTTTGAGGGACAAACAATCAAGCGTGACAAAGCGACTCTTTTTTTATTACCCTCAGAGAGATGAGAACATTTGGTATCTAATATTGAATGTAGGTTAAAATATTGTATTGCAGCGCCAATTAATGTTTCAGAGCGAAATATATTTGCCCAATATTTTATATTATCTAATACTGTCAGTTCGTTTCTTACTCCTATGTTGTGACCAATATATGTACAATATGGTTTGCTTAAGAGTGAGATGGGTTGTTGCTTTGTTCCAAATAATACTTGCCCTGAGGACGGATATTGAATTCTTGCTAACATTCTAAGTAGGGATGTTTTTCCAGAGCCATTTTTACCCTGTAGTAAAACTATTGCTGATGAAAGAAAGGTAACCATAATGTCCTTAAATACACATCTATCTTCAAGGTTAAAACATAAGGAGTCTATAGTTATCATACAGATAATAAAAATTATGGTTAGATTAAGAAAAATACTTGTTATAGGTAACCATTTTGACTACCATTCAATTAGAACCAACAATTATTATAACGAAATCTAATTCTAAATGAATAAAAACTCTAAATATATTAAAAAAATAAAAATAGATGATAGAGAATATAGTATATTTGATATCTATAAAGCAGGGGTAGAGCATAATTTTGATGTTAATAAATTGCCTTACTGTTTGAAAATATTGCTTGAGAATACAATACGCAATCATGAAGATGAAAAATTAGTAGAGCATTTTAAGTCTTGGATCAGCTTTAGAAAATCTAAGGAAGAAATAGGGTACATGCCTGCTAGGGTTTTAATGCAAGACTTTACCGGTGTTCCGGCTATAGTTGATCTTGCTTCTATGCGAGATGCAATGCTTGCACTAGGAAAAGACCCAATAAAAATCAATCCAGCTATTCCTGTGGATTTGGTAATAGATCACTCGGTGCAAGTTGATTCTTTCGGAAATGACGGATCTTTTGAGGTTAATGTTGATAAAGAATTTGAGCGTAATCAAGAAAGATATACTTTTCTTAAATGGGGGCAAGAAAGCTTTAGAAATTTTCGAGTTGTGCCTCCTGGAACTGGAATATGCCATCAAGTTAATTTAGAAAAATTAGCTCATGTTGTATTCACAAAAAACGTTGATGGCAAAAATTTTGCATATCCAGATACGCTTGTTGGAACTGATAGTCATACTACAATGATTAATGCACTATCTATTCTTGGATGGGGAGTAGGTGGTATAGAAGCAGAAGCTGCGATGTTAGGTCAGCCGCTGCCTATGATTTTACCTGAAGTGATTGGATTTAAGCTTACTGGCAGCATGGGTGAAAATATTACAGCGACAGATCTTGTGTTAACTGTAACCCAGTTGCTTCGTAAGAAAAAGGTGGTAGGGAAATTCGTAGAATTTTTTGGACCTGGGCTTGCTTCTTTGTCCCTTTCTGATCGTGCTACTATCTCTAATATGGCCCCAGAGTATGGTGCTACTTGTGGGTTTTTTCCGATCGACGACGAAACATTAAAATACTTGAAACTTACGGCTAGAGAAGATTCGCAGATTAAACTCATAGAACATTATGCACAAGATCAAGGCATATGGTATAATTCAGAGCAGGAAGCATTGTATACTGATGTTGTAGAGTTGGATATGAGCACTTTGGAGCCTTCTCTTGCAGGTCCTAAGAGGCCGCAGGATAGAGTAAAAATCCCTGATTTAAAAGAAAACTATGAAAAGGGCTTTCCTGGTTACGAACTAGGTGAAAGGAATGATACAAAATTATCTAACGGTAGTGTTGTAATTGCAGCCATTACCAGCTGTACTAACACATCTAATCCTGTTGTTATGATTGCTGCAGGTTTGATGGCTAAAAAAGCAAATGAAATTGGTATTAAGCCCAAAAGATGGGTAAAAACTTCACTAGCTCCTGGCTCAAAGGTAGTTACTGAATATCTAAATAAAGCTGGTCTAACCAAGCATTTAGATGATTTAGGTTTTAACTTAGTTGGTTATGGTTGTACAACATGTATAGGTAATTCTGGGCCTTTGGATGATAATGTTGAGAAGACAATAAAAGAACAAAATCTGCTTGTTTCTTCAGTTTTGTCTGGAAATCGCAACTTTGAGGGTAGGATTCATCCTCATGTAAAAGCAAATTATCTTGCTTCTCCACCATTGGTTGTTGCCTATGGGTTAGCTGGCACTATCAATATAGATTTATCGAAAGATCCTTTGTCACACGACAAAAATAACAAACCAATATATTTGAAGGATATATGGCCAAGTAAGGAAGAAATATTGGAATATGTGTCTAGCTCTATTACATCGGATATGTTCAAACAAAAATATCAAGATCTGTTTGTTGGTGAGCCGCACTGGAGGGATATTAAGGTAACCAAGGAAAATAGTTATAATTGGGTTAACTCGACATATATTAAGAATCCGCCATACTTTGATAATATTAAGCAGCCACGAAAAGAACTGTCCGATATAAAAAACGCAAGAATTCTTGCTATGTTTGGGGATTCCATCACTACAGATCATATATCTCCGGCTGGGGTTATCAGCCTAGGAAGTCCTGCGGCAAATTATTTAATTGGTGAAGGTGTAGAGCCTAAGGATTTTAACTCATATGGAGCAAGAAGAGGAAATCATGAAGTAATGATGCGTGGCACATTTGCAAATGTTAGGATAAAAAATCTCTTATGTCCAGGGGTAGAAGGTGGAGTAACGATCAATTCTTTGAATAATGAACAAATGAGTATATATGATGCAGCAATGGATTATAAGTCTAATAATATAGACTTGGTAATTTTTGCAGGCAAGGAGTATGGAACAGGTTCTTCAAGAGATTGGGCAGCAAAAGGTACAAGTTTATTAGGAATTAAAGTTGTTATTGCTGAAAGTTTTGAGAGAATACACAGATCTAACTTGGTAGGAATGGGTGTATTGCCTATAGTTTTAGCTAACAATGTAACATATTCTGATTTGGAGTTAAGTGGTAAGGAAAAAATTGATATAATTGGCATTACTGAGCAAATTAAGCCATACCAGCCATTGCAAGTTATTATAAAAAATGGATATGATGATAACAAAATATTTGATGCAGTATTGCAGATTTATACTGACATAGAAATAGATTATATCAAAAATAATGGTATACTTGAAAACGTAATTAGAAATTTTAAGGAGTAGTTGAAACCGTGAATAGTGAAATAAAAGAATATCTAGAACCTGGAAAGAAAAATATAATATTAGTTTATGTGCTATACCTATTGGGTAGTATTATAACAGTTTTGCCGATTATTGGTGTTGCTTTTGCATTTGTGCATATGGGGCATAAAAATAAAATATGGCAAAGCCATTATCAGTTTGCTTTTAGAACTTTTACATTGGGCGTGGCGGCTATTATTGTCTCAATAATTATATCTTTTATTTTCATGAGTATTAGTATTTTTTTCATGGGATTTATGTTTTATATAGCAATTTTTATATGGTTTGTTCTTAGAAGCATAATAGCCATTAATTACGTTATTAATGATGTAGAGCACCCAAATCCTAATACTTTTGGAATAAAATAATTTTCTAAAGAGGGGTGAAGGTTCTTAGTTTAAGATATTTCCATTACATCACTTTCTTCATTGTCTTCTAACTCTAGTGCTTCAATTTCGTCTATGCTTTGTGCTGGGGGTAGTAGAATTGTTTCAAAATATCTATGTTGTTCCGTTTGTATTTCTGCATGTGCCCCCTCTATCGCTGCTTCAGTTTCAATATTACCTATATATGAGGTCAATTCCCTGTTTAGATAATTTGGACTAGGGATCCTTGTATTGAAGACATGATGAGATATAGGCAAACTAAAACAGTAAGCAGTATTGGGTATGAAGTGCATGGGTAGCATCAGCGGAGGCATTCCTGGCGTAGAGTTTTCTATCACAGATATATGATTATCATATATCTGTGATGTCATAACAGGTTGAGTTAAATTGGACAGATCACAAGATTCGTCTTGGATATTATTTCTATCTATTGTCATAATTTTCAAAAACTTACTGATCTATACTTCAATGTTATTTTAATCTAGGCTGGGCGTGTAATAAAAGTTAACATTTTTTATAGCTTATTTCTAATACCTTAGCTTTTTAAGATTTTTTTGCAACAGTTTATATTTAATAACAAACATAACATAGAAAACAAAAAATAGTAAAATACTGAGTTAATTGTGAGTTTGTAGTTCCATAATAGCATGCATATTAATGGCGTGGTAGAAGAGAATAGCATGCTGCCAATCGCATGAGAGAGGCTGCACATACGAATACGTATCACTGCAGGAAAGAGTGATTGTGTTATGATAATAGATGGAATTTGGTAAAAGGGAATGATTGAAATTATTAGCACTTGAATCCACAGCATATGATATAAATTGGTAAGCAATAATAATATAGTTAGAACTATGTTGATTAACAAAGCGTATGTTGTTAGTTTTTTGTTGTCACTTTTTTCTGTTATATATCCAGCAATCGGTGACATTAATGCGTAAGTGCTAATTAGTATTATATTATTTAGGCTCGCCGTTTCCAGTGTGATAATTTTTGCGATATATGCAAGGAAAGAATTTAAAAATATAATAAGAAAATGATACCCAGATCCAAGAAATCCATTAATTATAGTTGCTAGTAAAAACTTATATTTATTTTCAAATAGTAATGTGATTAGTGGTTTTTTAAGTTCTGTTTCATTTTGTGATTTTGAGACTAAAAATTCATCGCTTTCCCTCATGTTGCCTCTAATTAAAAAAGCACCTAAAGACAGCACTCCTCCTAGGAAAAAATTCCCTCTCCAGAGCCATTGATGGTCGCTGTAGTTTAGTGCTAGGTAGTACAAAGCGGAAGCAAAAATAACACCAACTTGTGATGCAGAAGTAACTAAAGAAATTATTATGTGCTTATGTTTTCTTCCTATTATTTCAGATGTAAAAATTTTGATAGTGTCTATTTCTCCTGCCAAACTACTGAGAAACAATATACGCGAGGCAGTTAATATTATAATTGACCATTGTCCTAAGTAGGAAAATGATGGGAGAAAAGCTATTATTATAGTTGAAATTGCGCCTATCAAGACTGTAATTTTTATACTATGAATTCTACTTATTTTATCACTGATAGAGCCAAAAATAACAGCTCCAAAAGTTCTGCTAAGGGCTGATACACTAAATACTATAAAAAAGCCTAACATTTGGTGTGAATTATCTCCAGGAAAAAATTCTTCGGCTAAAATAGTTGCAGAAAGCCCGAACAACGCATAGTTGTAGTAACGAATGATTGTTGTGATTAGAGCGACAGCTAATGCTTTGTATTTTTCTGTTGGACTCATTTACAAGTTGTGTAATTTATAATTTGTTTTATTATACTAATGTAGGAAATATAATCTATTTTAAAATGATTGGTAAATTAAAAGGAACAGTTGACTCGGTATATGATGATTATTTTGTAATTGATGTTTCAGGTGTTGGTTATTTGGTATTTGCTTCTGGTAAGACGCTTTCTCTAATTGAGGTAGGGCAATTTTTAGAAGTCATGATTGAGACTCATGTGAGAGAAGATCACATTCGCTTATATGGCTTTTTAACTTTAGAAGAAAAATCTACTTTTAACGTCCTTCAGTCTGTCAAAGGTGTTGGCACTAGAATGGCACTTGCTATATTATCACAAATGAGCACAGAAGAAATACAAAACGCTTTAAGCATTGAAGATAAAGCTGCGTTCAACAATGTTTCAGGTGTAGGGAAAAAGCTTGCAGAGAGAATAATTACTGAGCTGAAGGATAAATTCGTTTCAACTAGAGGGGCCGGTGCAGTTGCAGTTGCATCAATGAATATTACTTCTAGTACTAATAAAAATGACATATCTGGAGATGCCGTTTTGGCTTTGACAGGGCTTGGGATTAATAGGTCTGAAGCTTTTGCTAGAGTTAGTTCAATTTTATCACAAAATCCTGAAATATCTATTAATGATCTTATCAGGGTTGCGCTAAAAAATTAAAATATATGAAAGAAAAAACAGAGATATTGTCGTCACAAGAAGTAGAACAAGATGTTGATTTTTCTCTTCGTCCTAATTTGCTTAGCGAGTTTGTTGGACAGGAACATATCAAATCTAATTTAAGTATTTTTATTAAGGCTGCTCAGAATCGGAAAGAATCTCTAGATCATACTTTATTTTATGGTCCTCCAGGTCTTGGTAAAACCTCATTAGCTAATATTATTTCAAAAGAAATGGGGGTGAATTTTCGTGCCACTTCAGGGCCCACATTATCAAAAGCGGCGGATTTAGCTGCAATTTTAACTAATCTACAAAAAAATGATGTATTATTTATCGATGAAATCCATCGTTTAAATACTAATATAGAAGAAATCCTTTACCCAGCTATGGAAGACTTTTTCTTAGATATTATAATTGGTGAAGGGCCTAGCGCAAGGTCTGTTCGTATTGATCTCCCAAAATTTACTCTCATAGGCGCGACAACTCGTCTTGGTTTAATTAGTAATCCTCTTAGGGATCGTTTTGGCATTCCCTTAAGGCTAAAATTTTATACTGTTGATGAGTTAATCATGGTAATAAACCGCGGGGCTAGCTTAATCAATGTAGCAATTACTCAAGATGGGGCCAATGAGATTGCACGTCGTTCTCGTGGCACGCCTCGAATTGCTTTAAGGTTACTTAAAAGGGTAAGAGATTTTGCATCAGTTGAAAATAAAGATACTATTGATGCAAAAATATCAGATAAGGCTCTATGTTGCTTAGAAGTAGATCAAATGGGTTTGGATAGCAATGATCATCGCTATTTAAAGTTTATTGCAAATAATTATGACGGTGGTCCAGTTGGGGTTGAAACAATTGCGGCAGCTTTGTCTGAACAAAAAGACGCGATAGAAGATGCGATTGAGCCTTTTTTAATACAAGTTGGTTTATTGCAAAGGACTCCACGAGGTAGAATGCTTACGCGTAGTGCGCTGGAACATTTGGGTATCAATTCTTCTTCTAATGCAGAATTTAGTTTATAATTTTTTGTTTTTTTTAACAAAAAATACTTTTCTTAATTCTTTTTTAATTGTTTTTGATGATACTGTATTGGGGCTTTAAGCAGTGCCATAGCTAGACACAAAATTTGTGCTAGCGATTATTAATTAATTAAAAGAGTATATTATGAAGGATAAAGAATTAAATAAATCACGATTAACTGATTTGCAACGTGAAATTGGTGTTAAGGAAGTTGCAGAAAAATATGATATAATTGCAAAAGATAAATCACAGCTAAAAAAATCTGTGAAGGGAATATTCAATGAACCAAAAGATGTTTTTGGAGAAGGTATGTTGTCTTCTGCAATTAACGGACTAAATATCTTTGCATCAAAAATGATTCGTAAAACACTGGAATATTGTGTCAAAGAAAAAATCATCGAGTCAAAATTAGCGGACGTTGGTGAGTTTGTTTACGAGTCTATCACTGGGCTTGATGTGGAAGTTAATAACATTGAGGATTTAAGAAAAATTATCCTAAATCAGACAGAGCATAATTTGGATAGGGGTATTATAGATGTTGTAGAAGGCTTAAAGCCTAGGCATTTAGATATTTTAATATCAAATGTTGCTTCTTTGTTAAATATTGGCGGTGGTAATTTGGGCTCAATTGCTGATGTGTTAGGAGGCGTTCCTTATATGTTAGTAAAATTCGGACTTCCAATAGCAACTCAACTGCTAGGAAAATTGCTAGATTCTGTTGTAGATGATGTTCTTCTAGCAGTAGGTTTTACGGATGAAGAAAAAGTAGCTAGCAACAAGAGAGACCTGGAAGCTTTGTCAAAAGATGCGGCTGTTATAGAAGACGTTGTGTCTGAGATACCTAATGCAAGTGTTGAAATTGTTACTGATACTGTTGAAACCACAAAAGACGAGTTACCTGCTATGGATATCAGACGTATAGAAAAAACGGTATTTACAACTACAGTGGAAGTAACTGAAAATCCTTCCGAGTTACCTCAAGATACACCAGCTGATCTTGAGGCGCCAAGTTCTATAATATAAAAATATTTTCCCTTCTCCTGTGAATAAGCCATTATTTACAGGAGATTGTAAGTTCTTAGTATCAATAAAACCTAAAATAGACCACAGAAGTAGCCCTTTTGATTGGTGATGACACTAAAGATAAAGGTGATCTAGTTTAATAAACAAGTATAAAAAGCATATCTATTAAAGAATAAGAGCAAGAGATGGAGCTTTTATATTGAGTGCTTCTGTGCCACTTGTTTTCATAGATATAGTATAAAGTTAGTCCATTCATGCCAAGCACTAGTAGTCATACCGAGTACTAATAGTCATACCTAGCACCAACAGTCATACATAGCACCAATAGTCATACCTAGCACCAATAGTCATAACGAACTTGTTTAGGTATCTAGGTGTAGAGTCCTGGAGGCTTTGTTTTATAAAATTATAAAATTGACCTTGCGATTAATAAATCTTTGATCTATATTTGCTCTAGGTTCAGTTGACATAAGACATAATTTATCAATTTTATCTTTTAGTTTCAATGGGGTCATAGCTCAGTTGGTAGAGCGTTTGAATGGCATTCAAAAGGTCCGGGGTTCGATTCCCCGTGGCTCCACCATTTTCCTATGGTATATAACCAAGCGCGCGGTTAGTCAGATGATACGTTTTTCTTGCAATTTTTAGATTTCCCTCGTGCGAACCATTTGCCTAAAAAAGTAATTGATAATACTTACCTTATGCTGTATATTGCTAACTGACTTTTGAGATTTTCAAAAGAAAACGCACGCATGCCGGTTACTGCAGGGTGGTTTGTTGATCATAGTTTGTGTTAGCGCGGCTTTGATTTGTTGGTATGCGGAGGTATAAAATAAACTAAATTAAAAGAGAAAATAATGTCTAATTTACCCAAAGTTACAGTTACAGACCTGTTAGATGCAGGTGTGCATTTTGGTCATAACACATCAAGATGGAATCCGAAAATGGCTCCTTACATATACGGAGCAAGAGATAATGTGCACATAATTAATTTGCAACAAACTGTGCCTTTAATGGAGATTGCGCTGAAAAAGATATACGAAACAGTTAAAAATAATGGAAAAGTTTTGTTTGTGGGGAGTAAAGTTCAAGCCACAGACTTAGTTGCGGAATATGCAGAAAAATGTGGGCAGTTTTACATTAACAGTAGATGGCTAGGTGGCACATTAACGAACTGGAATACCATATCTAAATCGATTAAGAAGTTAGATACTCTAGAAAAAATATTAGAGGATGAAGAGCTTGCAGATAAATATACAAAAAAAGAAATTCTAAATTTTAATAGAAAGAAAGATAAGCTTTTGAAGTCTCTTGCAGGTATTAGAAAAATTGCTGGATTACCAGATTTGATAATTGCAATTGACACTAATCGCGAACGTTTAGCTATTGAGGAGGCTAAAAAGTTAAATATAGATGTTGTGGCTGTTGTGGATACTAATTCTAATCCAGATAACGTGGATTACCCAGTGCCTGGTAATGATGATGCTATAAGGTCTATTAGGTTATATTGTAAATTATTTGCTGATGCTGCTCTTGCAGGAATCCAAGATGCTATGACTGATTCAGGTGCAGATGCCGGATTAGCTGAGGCAATTGTAAACCAAGATAAGTCGCTTGATAACGTTACGCAGATAAAAGGGCAAGAGAAGTTATCTAAAGCTCAGCCTCAAGGAGAAGTTGGATCTAAAAATGATAAATCTGATGATAATGTTAAACAAAAAAAGCAGCCGAAGGAAGAAGTGGCAAAACCAGTAAAAAAAGCAGCTGTAGCAAAGTCAGATTCAGTTGATAAAAAGACGGATTCTAAAGCTGTAAAAACTACAAAAAAAGTTTCTCAATCAAAAGAAGAAACAGCAGATAAAACAACTAAAGCTACGACTAAGAGCAAAAAATAAGTAATATAAATTAAAGAGTATAAGTTATTATGGCAGTATCAGCATCTATGGTTAAAAAACTAAGAGATCAGACAGGAGCAGGGTTTATGGATTGTAAGAAGGCACTTGTTGAAAACGATGGAGATTTTGAAAAATCTGTTGACTGGATAAGAGTTAAAGGATTAGCGGCGGCGGCTAAAAAAGCTTCCAGGGCTGCTAGCGAAGGGTTGGTCGCAGTGTGTGTTGATGGTAATAACGCGGCAGTAGTAGAAATTAACTCTGAAACGGATTTTGTTTCTCGCAATGAAATATTTCAGAATCTTGTGAAAGAGGTTGTGCAGATTGCGGTGGGTTACAATGATATTGATTCCTTAAAAAAGGCGTCTACTTCTTCTGGTGTCACAGTGGAAGAAGAGCTTATATCTAAAGTTGCTTCAATTAGAGAAAACATGACCTTGCGTCGTATGTCCAGAACAACTATTACAGAAGGTGTAATAGTTCCTTACATTCATAATAGTGTCGCTCCAAATATGGGAAGAATTGCAGTGTTAGTTGCTTTAGAATCTAAAGGTGATAAAAAGAGATTATCTGAAGTTGCAAAGGGAATTGCTATGCATATTGCGGCTGCGAAGCCTCAGGCTATGACTAAAGACGACGTGGATCCAAAGTTAATTGAAAGAGAAAAAGAGATTTTTACTCAACAAACCAAAGATTCGGGCAAGCCACAAAATATTATTGATAAAATGATAGCGGGTAGAATACGTAAGTATCTAGAAGAGATTGTACTTATGGATCAGGTTCATGTAATTGAGGGGAAAAGCAAGGTTTCTGAAATTATTCAAAATTTGTCTAAAGAGTTAGGAACTGATGTAAAACTAAAATCTTACGTACGTTTTGAGGTAGGAGAAGGAATAGAAAAGGAAGAAAAAAACTTTGCTGATGAAGTTGCTTCCGTATTAGGCAGTTGATATAAAACGTCGGCTTGTTATAAGGAATCAGCCTGTATTTTGGATTATTTTTACTGCAAATTAGTAATTTTTATTGCAATAGAAAATACTCCTATTCCAATGTAATCTACAATAATATAGTCCAGAGATTCTTATGTCAACAGAACCTATCAATGCTTGCATAACTTCATTATGATTAGTTTTTGCTTTTGCTATGGGGCAGTTAACACTGCCCCATAGTAGATCAATCGCCTGTGTCACCGATGACAGTTACATTTGATTCATCTTTGCTGGGATCATCACCTGGTACTTTACCGATAGTACTAACGGGGTCATGGGGAGTATATTCAATACCTGGAAATATATTTTCTGATTCGTCCTTATTAGTGACGTACAGATTATAATTTCTTGCTTTTTCTCGCAGGCTGCTTAATTCTTTAAGAACAGTTTCATCTTCGAATGGGAGATTATCAAAATCTACCTCTTTTAGCAATTTTTCCACTTGCTTATAAACCTCAGCAGCTTCATCCCATTTCTCAGGTAAGCTGTCGAAGGTCGGCATTACCTCATTAAGAGTTTGAATCAGCTTCTCTTGTATTTCTTCACGTGTAAGAGTTGGAACTTTTGGATTATCTTTATGTTTCGTTATATAATTTTTTATTGCCTTTTGAATTATTTCATGCACCGTAATTCCATGATGCCCTGAGTCGGTTATTACCTTATCAATTAGAGAGAGTTTAAATAAAGGATTGATCAGCTTATTTAAATCTCTTACTTTACTTAAGTCAAGTAGTTTAGCTAAAATCAGTGGATCAATAAAATCTGGTTCCAGATAGCTTGCATATTGCAGTAACTTCCAGGACTCGGCATGATTTTCAGATTTATTTAAAAAATCTAATAACATTTTTGTCTCAGGGTCTTCTTCTCCTGTTGCGTTAGATGTTCTTATATATTCAATACAACCATCAATCGTTGCTTCAAAGCGTTTTACTTTAAACCAGGTAGCTATCCTGTCCATAGCATAGGGCATAGTATTTCCATACTTATCTCCTACTTCAGCAAGCAATTTCTCTAGTTGATCCGTTCCTCTAAACTTACTAGGTAAATTCTCCTTTAGATACTCCAGTGACTCTTTCTTGTTAAATGGTGGTAGTTTGAAAACGCATTTTTCATCTAGAATCATTGGGTTGCGGCTGGTAATGATCACTTTTATATTCTGAGATGAACTAGGTAAGTATGGTACTATATCATCATAACTCTCTACATTATCAAAAAATAATATTACATCAGTAATACTATAATTTCCTTGATAGGAAAGTTTCTTTAATACAATCCCTGTTAAATATTCGTCTTCTACTCCTTCAATTTCATATAATGCAGCAATTCGTTTAAAACTTGCAATAATATCGTTTTCTGATGAAGCAGAAATGTACCTTACTAAACACCCTTCATTTCTAGATTTCGACTTTATGTAATAAGATGTAAAAGTACTCTTCCCTTGGCCAGGAGGCCCACTAATAACTAAACATTGGTTTTCTTTTAATAAATCATCTATTTTATCCTCTAGCCCTTCTCTCTTCTGATAATATTTAAATGGGTCCGCGCCCTCAGGAAAAAAGCTGCTACCAATTGTATCGGGCCTTGGTAACATTGTCTTACAATCGAACCAATCTATGTCCTCGAATCCTTGCATCTGGCGTAACGCATTCATTCTATCTTCAACTTCAGCATATGAGATCTTGCCATGATATTCTTTTCTAATTAATATCTGATCTGGATATTCAGAAGATTTAACTTCTATTTTTTTCTTTAAATCTATCAGCTCCTTGCACAACTGTCTATTCTTGATCATTAGTCTCATAGAATTTTCTTTTGACCGACATAATTTCTTCAAGTACCAGGGAGTTGAGCCTTTTTGTAGAGCTGCTGTGGGCATACTTTTGTGTGGATCGTTATTTGGGATATCAATAGTCATAATTTTCTCTTTTTTATTAAGAAGCAAAATGATCTGTCAGCCGTACTCTGTAATAGCAGTTTAATGTCTGTTGTACTTTCACTGAAGATAATATTTTAATCTTTCAACTTCGCCGTTTGTCAAACAGCACTGCGTCTATATGGAGTCCGGATTTTCTCGTGTTATCAAGGCATAAATACGCCGCAACACGTAAGCTGCACGACCATCTCAAGCAGCGGATTGTAATCGCATTTAGCATAAAAGTCAATGTTAATGTTATTGCAACCACATTTTCTAGATTTTGCTCAAATTAATTTGCTATGGTTTTGCGTATATGCTGCGCTAATTTTTTGTTGATTCCAGTGACAGATTGTAGCTCTTTTTCAGTAGCATCTTTTATTGCATCAAAAGACCCAAAATAATTAAGCAATGCTGTTTTTTTAATTTTTCCTATACCATTTACAAGGTCTAAAGAAGAGGTGGTTACAGCGCGGGATCTTTTTTTTCTGTGGCTTTTTATGGCAAAATTATGCGCTTCATCTCTTAATATTTGCAAATATTTCATTACTGGAAGATCTCTATTCAAAGTGAAGCTTTCTTTCATTAATGAATGAAAATTTTCACGACCACTATTTCTTTCAATACCTTTAGAAATACAAATAAATGGAATATGAATATTAAGTTCATTCATAACTTTTTCGGTAGTTTTCATATGGCCTTTCCCTCCATCAATTATTATGAGATCTGGTTTTCTGTGAGGTTCAGAATTAATACGCATTAGCCTTCTTTTTAAGACATGAGAAAGCATTGCATAGTCATCACCCATTTGTATAGAAGTATTTTTGTCATCGATTTTCATATTAAATAAACGATATTCCTTTTTTTCAAAACCGTTAACCCCTGCAACGATCATAGCTCCAACTGCAAAAGCGCCCTGAATATGGCTGTTATCATATACTTCAATTCTCATTGGAATTTCTGGTAGATTGAATAAATCTCTTATTTTTTCCAGGGATGCAATATTTTTAGCAGATTTTTTTAAGTGGTTGGCAAGAGATATTTCAGTATTTTTCAATGCATTTTGAACGATTTCATAATTTTTGCCAGACTTTGGAGATATAATACTGACCTTTTTCTTATGCAGGCTGCTTAGAGCATTTTGATAAATACTAGGCTGATTGATTTTATGACTAAGAATCAGGGTTTTAGGAGGAGTTTTATTTTGGTATAGTTGCATCAAAAAATTTGTAATTACTTCTTCTTGGGATGATTGAGTGTCAGTGTTTTCAGGAAAATATGGGTGATAACCACAAAGATGAGATTGCCTATAGATTAAAATCCCAACACAAAATTCACCGCTAGAGGAGGAGACAGCTATTATATCTGCATCGGTTAAAACATTAGATTTCTGAGATTTTAGCTGTACATAGCTAATTGCTTTGATTTTATCTCGTATTACTGCAGCTTTTTCATATTCCTGGTTCTTACTGAATTCTTCCATTTTTTTAGCAAGTTTTGTCTGTAATAAATGGTTTTTACCAGATAAAAATGACCTCACTTCTAAGACGGATTCATCATATTCCTGCTTGGAAATTTTTCCAACGCAAGGAGCGCTACAACGCTGAATCTGATATTGTAGGCATGGTCGTTTTCTGCTGGAAAAAAAGCTATCGCTACAAGAACGAAGCTTAAATATAGTTTGCAGCTCTTTTAAGGCTACTTCGATATAGTTCGCAGACGCAAAAGGGCCAAAAAATTCTCCGTTTTCTAAATTTTTTCCACGAAATTTCATTAATTGAGGGTATTGATGATTTGTTCTTAGTTTTATATATGGAAAACTGCTATCATCTTTTAGCGCTATGTTAAATTTAGGTTTAAATTTTCTGATTAGTTGAGCTTCTAAAAGTAGTGCAGCAGATTCTGATTCAGTAATATGATATTCAATTGAAGTAGCAAGGGAAATCATTTTTTCATTTTTAGATGATAGCTTTAAGCCATATTGAGAGAGTCGCTTTTTAATATCTTTAGCTTTTCCAATATATAATATGGTATTATCTGGGGCTAAAAATTTATATATCCCAGGTAGTTGGGGTGCATCGCTAACATACTTTTGAATAAAGTTCTTTTGACTCATGTAAATAATGTTTTAGGTTCAGTCGACATAGGAATCATTTTGGTCCATTTTAAATAATTTATACTTTTTGCAGGCCAAAAGCGATAAAATTGATAAATTATGTCTTATGTCAACTGAACCTAACATCAATTATTTCCTAGGTGGAGGGTCATAATAATTAGCCTTCGAGTAAGGGTGGCATTTAGCCAATCTTTTGATAATTAAAAAAATTGCTTTTATGATTTGATGTTGTTTGAGCGTTTCTATAGCATATCTTGAACATGTCGGTTGAAACCTACAAGTTCTATAAAACCAAGGAGAAACAAGATATTGATATGACCTTAAGATAAATATAAAAAAATGTTTGATTAATAAGGTCAATCTAAACATAGATATTAACTTGGTCTATCAATATTGGTTAAATACCAACTAGGAGAATCATCATTACTATTTTTGCTAAATGTCCATTCTTCATGTAAATTGTTGTTGTCAATTTTAGACATCACTATGAATAATATTTTTACAAACACACTATTACCAAAGGTATATACTTCAGATATTTTAGAATGTATTTCGTTATCAGCTTTGTAGGAACTATAATTTGTGGAAAGTTTTTTAAATTCATTAATGTATCTTTTGTCTACCAACTGACCTATTTGCTTTTCATCTTCTTTTTGCGTGGCAATAATGAGCATTTTAAATGCAATTTGAGCTTTTTTAAGAAAAGTTTCTAAATTAAAACTCGGAATTTTATTTATTGCATCTACAAGTCCTTTTAGAACATCTTCTTCGTGTCCTTCAAGGACCAAATCTTTAAATTTTGAGTCTTGAGATTTACTACTAAAACGTGTGTGAATCACGCTATTTTCTTTTTTAGTAGAGGTAGAGGTTACATCCTTCATTGAGTCAACCTCTCCAAAAAAAGATTTTCTATGGTTGAGCTTTTCATCACTACTAGTAGTGCCCAAAACTGATATTAGCTTATTTATAATAAGCAGTGCTATTGCAGCAAAAAATACTAGTTCTATTAATTGTCCGTACATTGTATCAGCTCTTATCTATATTATTAATTGTGTACCTAAGATTCTAGGCAAAAAATTGAAATTTGCAAATATATTTCTTTATATTTTATTAGTGGTTGTTTGTTGTAATGATATAAGAAGCATAAAGTTAACAAATTAGGTACATTTTAGTGATAAAATCATATTTACGAAAAATAAGAAATAGATATCAAAGAAAATCTTTGTCTAATTTAAACTATTCTTTTTTCAATAATGGAAGTGATAAGAGTGTTGGCGTCGATTCTTATCTAAAAAATGTAATAGTGCATAGATGTGTAAGTTTAATAGCAACTTCAGCAAGCCATGTACCTTGGCAAGTTTTTAGTACATCCTCTACAGGGGATAAACTACAGCCAAACCATCCGGTAGTAAAATTATTAAAAAAGCCAAGTCCTAATAGTTCAGGAGCTGATTTTTTCATAGAAAATCTTTCTAATTTATTGTTGTATGGTAATAGCTATATGCTCATTGATTATGATAAAACTAATAGCTTTTATACTATCAAAAACTTACATCCTAATGATGTATCTGAATTAGTGTTGGGTGATAAAAATGTTGGATACAAAGTAATCTCTGAAGGAAAAACATATAATTACAAAACTGACCCATCAAGCGGGATAAGTCAAATTTTACATATTAAAAATTATAATCCTCATAACACAAAATACGGTCTTTCCTGTTTATCTTCTGCGGCGGGTGCAATTAATTTGTATGAAAAAATAATTCAGTGGAATAAATCTTTATTAAGTAATGCAAGTCGTCCTAGTGGCGCTCTAGTATTTCAAGATGGAAATGGATATCTAACAGATGAGCAGTTTGAAAGGCTTCAAGAGCAGTTTTATGAAAATTTTAGTGGGTCTAATAATTCAGGGAAGCCTTTAATTTTAGAAGGCGGATTAAAATGGCAAGAAACTAGTAATTCTGAAAGATTTGAAAAGTTTATTGAGTTAAAAGATTCTCTTGCAAGAGATATAGCAGTCGCATTCAACATCCCTCCTCAGCTTCTTGGTATTAGTGGAGATAATACTTACAGTAACATGCAGGAGGCAAGACTTGCTTTGTGGGAAGAAAATATTATTCCTCTGCTAGATAAATATTCTGATGCACTTGGCTCATGGCTCTCTTATTGGTACCAAGAAGATCTAATAGTTGATTTTGATAAAGAGGCAATATCTGTACTAACAAAAAGAAGAGAAGGATTGTGGTCTAAAATTTCTAGTGCAAATTTTATGACAGTGAATGAAAAAAGAAAGCTAGTTGGTCTAGCTCCACTGGAGGGTTTTGATAAAATAAACACTACTTCTCAAACAAACTAAGTATTAGCTATTATTATGAAACAAACAATAGATAAATTATATAATTTTATAGCAAAGTTACTTCTCATGTTGGAGGAAGAGTTAGACGAATTGCAAAATAAGAAGTCTAAGACAGCGGCTAATGTAAGAAAAAATATTACTGATAGTTTAAACAAGTTGGTTAATCTAATTATTCAGCTTAACAAACTCAGCAAAGACGATACTTTGCTTGAAAAGCACGATATATCTTCAGAAGACCAAGAAATTATTGAGAGATTTATCAGTAGATATAATAATGACTGATAATAAAAAATTTCTCCAAGCAATATTAAGACAAGATTTTAGCAGCTTTATAGGAAAAGTTTTTCATACAATAAATCCTGGTGCAGGCTATCAGCCAAATTGGCATATAGATCTAATAGCTAATTATTTGGAAGCAGTACGAAAAGGGCAAATAAAGCGTCTTATTATTAATATGCCACCACGCGCTCTTAAGTCTGTTTGCGTCAGTGTTGCTTGGCCTGCATGGCTGATAGGCCATGACCCGTCAGCCAGAATTATGGCCGCCAGCTATTCGTCAATATTAAGTATAAAACACTCCTTGGATTGTAGATTAGTAGTCAATGCTAGTTGGTATAAAGAGCTTTTTCCACTTACAAAGCTTAGCAGAAAACATAATCAAAAAAGTAAATTTTTAACTATCGATAATGGCTTTAGGTTTGCAACAAGCGTTGGAGGATCTGCTACGGGAGAGGGGGGTGATATATTAATTATCGATGATCCACATAATCCAACTCAAATACATTCAAAGAAATCAAGAGAAAAGGCTGTTGAGTGGTTTGAACAAACTTTTGTTACAAGACTCAATGATCCTAAAAAAGGAGCGATAGTCCTTGTCATGCAGCGACTTCATGAGGAAGATTTATCTGCTCATCTTATTTCTTCTAATTCCTGGGAATTATTAAAAATACCTGCTATTGCTGACAAAGATTATAATTATTCCATTTTAGGCAAAAAATACAAATATAAACAAGGCAATTTGCTTAACTCAACTCGGGATGACAAATTATTTTTGGAAAATTTAGAGCGCGAGATTGGGGCAAAAAATTTTGCAGCACAGCTTCTTCAGTCTCCAGTATCATCATCAACAAGTATGATCGAGCTGTCTGACATAAAATTTCATAGTACTTATTCTGGATTTGATTATTATGTGCTTAGTTGGGACACGGCAATAAAAATATCTCAAGACTCAGATTACAGCGTTGGTACATGTTGGGGGGTTAGCAATGATAAATATTATCTAGTTTCGATTATAAGGCGAAAAATGTGTTACCCAGAGCTCAAATCCGCAATAGAGCAGCAAATTGCAAAATATTCTCCAAAGCATGTTTTAATAGAGGATAAAGCTAGTGGGCAGTCCTTGGCGCAGGATTTATCACTCGGAAGGCATATGAATATTATTCCAATTAGACCTAAATATGATAAAATTACGCGCTTTGCCTCAACCATTCCATTATTTCAATCTGGCAGAGTTTTTATTAGTCAAAAAACTACTATTAACCGTGAAATTATTAAGGAATTGACAAGCTTCCCTAATAGCAGGCATGATGATATCGTTGATTCTATTAGTCAGTTTTTGAATTTCATGAAAAAAACGCAAGCCAAAAGCAAAATTGGCCTGCGTGTTCTTTAGGCTCTAGTTGGCATAAGACATAATTTTAGATTAGATACAAGATCAAGCCCGGTATGACTTTTACAAGGTGAAGCAGTTTAGTTTTTTTCCGTCATGACCGTCACTGCGAACCTTTAGGTGAAGCAGTCTAGTTTGCGTCATTTTTTCTGTATCAACTATGTTGGCCACTCGCCATGATGGTATGGACGCCCAGGATAAGTATGTTAAACTTATCCACGGTATCAAAAATGTACCAAATTTTATAACAAAAAAGTTAGGAGGTCCATACCATGGAAG
>DAOTRE010000003.1:108200-130659 GCA_030036605.1 Candidatus Megaera endosymbiont of Nemacystus decipiens
CTCCAGGATTGAAGCAGAATGCAGAAACCATTATGGCACATGCGATGCCGAATATATGACAGCTTTTACATTATCCCACTACACCAAAGTTTTTTGATGATTTTTTCCTTGACTTTAAACGGGCGTCCATATATGACGATTATTATTAAGTAATATAATCTTATAATGAGTCTGAATTTTCTTCAAAATGTTTATGATCTCCAGATAAGGTTGGATTTGGAGCATCTGGATTGTTGTCGCTCTCGAAACTGCTTACAGCTAAGTCTGAACTGTGTTCTACATAGTATAAAGCCTCAGAAAAGCTTAGACCTGAATTGTTAACATTTTCGTCAAATAATACACCATCAATCATAGTCAAGTTTTCTAAATCATGAGGTTCTGTAGGCGTTTGTTTTATTAACTCATTAAATTGTTTAAGCCATTTGTTGTAATCTACAAACTTGAACTTTTTCATATCTTTTGCAAACTGCTTTCGTTCAGTATCACTCCACTTTTGCCAGTCTTTTGCTTTTTGTTCTTGCCACTCTTTTAGGTTATCACTTCTCTCTTGAGGATCAAGTCTTGCAAATTCTTCAGGTGTTTTGTTTATTCTCTTGTTATGCGCAAATTTTTCGCACTCATTTCGAATCTTTTCCTCCAGGTTTTTGTGTTGATCATTTTTGTCATTACTTTCATTCTCATTTTCTTCTTCCTCTGATTTTTTACATTTTGTGTCAGTAAGATTTGTTTCAATATTTTTATTATCTTCTTCTTCTTCTTCTTCTTTGAAAGGGTCCTCAGTATTTGTTAATGGATTTTCTTCTGGATAGTTGTTAATTTTTTCTTCTTCTTTTTCAAATTCTTCTATTTCTTTATTAGTAGGTTTTGATTGATTCTCTAAATCATCAATACTTTCTTGACCAAATGGTTGTTCTTCTTCTTTGTCATTTTCAGTTGGGCTGTTTTTGTTTTGCTCTTCGTCTTTTTTCTCAGCATTGTTTTTAATTGAGTTATTTAACTTTTTCTCTTTTGTGATACTTTTAATATCATCTAGAGAATTAGATTTTTTTAGTTGTTTTGAAGGAGAAGGATTTTTATCAAAAGATGATGACCTTGTACGAGTTGTTATTGTAGATTTGATTGCTTGTTCTTTAGTGGTATTGTTAGTTATTTCATTTTTCTTTTCGTTGTTCTCAGAAGGATCATTTTCAGTTATGTTATTTTCTAACTTTTTTTCCTCTTCTTTTTTCTCAGTGGGGCTAGTATTAGTTGAGCTATTTGAGTTTTGTTTCTCTTTTGTTATTTTAACAAACAAACTAAAGATTTTATCTTTTGGCCATGAAAAAACATTTAAGAAGCTTGAGGTAATTGAACTTATTCCTGTAAATAAACTAGATCCAAAGCTTTTAAAATAAGAAAAGAAGCCTGTATTATTTTGATTCTCAGCGTTATTGTTCGAGGGAATGGAATGATATTTTTGAGGAAGATTATTTTTGCTTGCGTTTGGATCAGTTATAGGTAAGGAATTTTCCGAAAGCTGGCCTGGTATATTAGAAAGACTAGAAGAGTTATCTGATTTATAAGGTACTATTGAATTATTTGTAGGCATAAGTTATTTACTCAATATATTATTCTGACGTCATTATGCACTAATAGTTAACAAAAAGCAACCACTTTTTTGCAAAAAGATTACTTTTTAATAATAAATTAACTTATTAGTAATAATTTGCTATGGTATAGGTTCGCACCGAACATCTGTATATATTTTTTGGATATTGCCAGAGCCATCATCCTCTAAGAAATATAGTGGTTCAAGCTCAAAAGTTTGATTTTCTGCATTGGGAAGGCATTTACGCACCAATGTCCCAACTGGTTGCCAACCTTCCTGGCAAGTGCCAAGTGAATCTTCACCAGAATTTGCTTCGCTCCAGGCTGCATAGCCATTATCCTGCGAGTAGTTGTTTTCTGCTGCGCAAGTTCCAAGTGGGATTTCAACACAATAACCCCTTTCAACTGCTGTCTTATCTCTAATTCCATATAGATCTTTGTCATACACTCCTACAGTTGGGATTGGAACCCCTGGATATGGCGACTCACCAACAGTATCAAAATATTGTGAATCAGAAAGTATGTTTCCTAAATCTGCGCTAGGTATAAAGCGATCTTCGGGTAGTGTGCTAGCTATGCAGAGTTCAACTTCAGAGTTATAGCATTTGCTTCCATCAGAGCAATGTTTTATCTCAATGATCCCAGCGCCTCCTATTTTATCAATAGAGTCCACACTTGTGCATGATAATTGTTCAGGTTTACATAAGCTGAGACCATTGTGCTGACGATATTTTTCTATAAACAAACTACATCTAACAACATCACGGTTTATTAAATTTGATAACACGCATATGCTTGGGTCGGCTGGACACCTGACATGGTTATTATTTGCAAGGCAAGTATATTTTCCGCCTCTATAATATTTATCATTAATATATTCAAGTCCTCCAATATAGACAGCATTTTCATTAACAATCCCGTCTGCAGAAATAGGGGGTATATCATTTTGATAGGTTCCATAAAGCGAAACGGGGGAAGGGGCGTTTGGCCCATAAAATGGTTTTGAAATAAATGTTTCATCTGTTACAAATGCTTCTAAGTCGTTACCAGCAAGATTTATAGTGCTTTGAAGGGCTCCAGATCCTGAATGCACAGAGAGTGGCTCAATTGCAGAGGAGGTCACATCATATTCTATATCATCTTCACCATAACCTGTTTTATAAGGCGCTTTGTAGGAAACAATAAATTTAGGATTAAAATAATTAGAGCTACAGCTGATGCCTGGTATAATACCACTTTCGCATTCATAGATTAGTACTTTTGGTTTTGTAGCACGAGGTTTGCAGCCTATTAACTTATCATCTTGGAATACACAAACATCATTAGGGTCTTGTGTGAATGAATGTTCGTCGTTAAATTCAGCAACTCTGACTATAGAAGCGTTGAAACTCTCTTGTTTGCCTTCTGTATTTGTTATGCTAAAGCTTGTTGTAATTGGTAATATATCATAATCTGTCTGGATTTCACCGAATTCAAGGTGAATGTCTATGAATTCTCCTACGTTAACGCCCCATATTTTCTGACAAGTTGCGCTGACGTCGCTTGGACAGTCATTTAAGTCGTCTCTAAAATATGGGCTTGGAGTGCTATAGCTGCCAAGAAATGTTCCGTACACTATGCGAAACCCATCTGCGCAAGAGCTATTACCAGAACTACAAGCATTTGTAATTACTGAGTTTACGCAAGGTTCTCCTGAAGAAGCAGAGCTACAATGTTTTATCATA
The DNA here is from genome assembly GCA_030036605.1 of Candidatus Megaera endosymbiont of Nemacystus decipiens. GTDB lineage: Bacteria > Pseudomonadota > Alphaproteobacteria > Rickettsiales > Rickettsiaceae > Megaera_A. The sequence continues at coordinate 111,512 of DAOTRE010000003.1, forward strand.
TCTCGTTTATTTGTCAGTAAGTGAAGCGCCTTGGCTGAGGCGAATGAATCTAGATTTTCTATTGAGACGCATAAGTCAGTTTCAGCTGGGTTTTCACCATTTTCACATATTGGAAGGAATTTATCATATCCAATCCTAATTGTGTTATGTATATAATTGTTACGATCAGAGGAGACAACACATTCTCGACCTTCAAGTGATGGTAGTAAATCTCCGTTTTCATCTGTAGAGCAAACATTATGTAAAGTGGCAATGGGAGAAGTTGGAATTATTGTATCACAAAATGGCGGAGGGAAGGGGCCAAGAGGGATATTAACACAGCCATACTCGTCAGAACTAACAACTCGGTTAATTTGTCCAGCTTCTCTAATATATTCTGTAATGAGAGAACCAGCCCATGCTATTACATCCCCTAAAAAGGCAAATGTATCGGCTAGTACTGATCCAACAGTTGTTCCACCTTCTTCACCGCTACCACCTTCAATAAAAGAGAATAGTGAAGATATTAATGAGAAAGCTCCTTGTGAAAATGTTGTTCCGTTATCTACCAAGAATGTTACCGCTTCTATAACTGGATGGACTCCTTGGAGTTTATGTATGGGCTGTTTAAAGGGGTCAAGATCCATAACATCCGGTAGTATAGTGTAACCATTATCCGCACTAGGTATTATCGTTGTACTATCAAAACTATAAAAAGAGGGGTCTCTGTATAAGCATAATTTTGGAATTTCTAGTATCATTTCTCCACCGTCACTTGTAGGAACAGGTTCATCATCTTTTGTTGCTCCTTCAAAATTTAAGTGCTTTCCTTTGGTATAACCAGGGTCTTCGGCAAGACCCTCTATGGTACCAGCTGGCAAGGCAACCCTAGCACACATTCTGTGTAGAGGAAATGCATAACCACCTGCCATTGTAACGCATTCTCCGTCCCAGGCCAGATCATGCTTTTCAGTCCAGCAAGATATTGCGTTACAATGTTGGGCTCTCATTCTAATTTTAGGTTCAAAATATGTCGTGTCAGGAGATTCTTCACCGCAGAATGCCTCAAAATATAATACATTTGATCCGGGGTAGTCTTGGTTTGCTAAGCATATGTTATCATCTCGTCCAACTTCTTTGCCATAGGGAGGACAAGCATAGTTTGCTGGTCCTTTGTCTAGACTTTCTCCATCCCACTCTTCATATCTTGTTACAAAACCTCCAAGACAAGTGCAAGGATTAAGGATACACGAACCAGCTTCACTCCATTCCGAGGCACTAGCAATACTAAAATGCACTAAAAAAGTAAAGAATATAGAAAATTTTCTCAGCACGCGGTTCCTCTCTAGTACTACTCTAATTCATCAAATTTAGTGTACAAGCCTTCAACCCAATCAGAAATATTTTTGCCTACATATTGTGTCATTAGTTTATTCGCTAATTTGCGTTCATTCTCATTAGAGCAGAGCATTTTGATGATTGGTTTCATTCCGCCCGTGCTAAATTCTGAGGTTATTACATGATCATCTTGTTTGATCAAAAACATCCTAGAAGCAACTGTTAGCGTTACAAGCTTCTTCATTTCGGCTCTATTTAAATCAAAGATTGTATCAAGTCCCTCAGCTGATATATGAGAGGGAAGTATAAAACTAGTATTTATAGACTTGATCCAATTATGTTTTACACCTTCTTTTTGCATTTTGACCAACTGATCATTGCCTGCAGCAAAACATGTGATGCAATTCTTTTTATCCAGGGTTGCTATTATTTGAGGAATCAGAAACTGGTAATGAGGTATATATATCAGGTGAGTTAGATTATCTATTGCAAGTATCTTTTTGCTTTCATCTTTTGAATTAAATAATATATTCGATACAGCAAAGGCTACACTTGTTTTTAGAGCTCTGAAAGAGTTAAGACTATACTCAAACTTTTCCATTAGCTTTTTTTCCTTAGGAAGATTTTTCTTAATAAACTCATCTTCGTCAAGAAAAGATAAGTTTATAGCAAATAACTCACCTGGATTTAAGATATAATTTTCTTCAGCATTAAATATGTCATAATATTTTCCTTTTTTTGTAAAATCAGCAAGGCGTGTTTTTAAGTTGGTCTCTTCTTTGGATTTGCCTAGTTTATCTATAACAACAGATATTTTTCTATCCTTTACAGGAATTTTGAAGATCTTTTTACATAAATCCTCGATTGCAACCAATTCCTTTTCTGATAGCGGATCAAAGTAATGTTTAGATAATATTTTAAAAAACTCTATAAGATAGGCAAGATTCTCTTTGGTTTCTCCGCAGAGCAATGGATTAATAATATTTTTTGTATCATCAGACCATGTTCCTTCTCTTGCATTGATATACACCTGGGAGTCCTGCTTATTTGTGACGTATAATGTTGTAGGCGCAAATTTATCAGACTCAGATAGAAAAAAATTCATCAACGTAGTTTTTCCAGATTCATAATCGCCAAAAATACAAGTTGCACCTTTTTTTGTTTTGTCATGAAAATTCATGAAGTAAGGCGTTCCTTTTTCAGTACGTAATAAAGTTATTGCTCTACCCCAGGGGCTATACTTATTACCCGTGGGAAAGTTGTGCAAAGAGGCTAGGGCGCCTGTGTTTTCAATTATAGTCGGATGCATTCTAGACAAAAATCTAAAATTTGCAGGTAATTGTGCCCAGAATGTTTTTTCTAAATTAATGTCTTCTCTGACATGTACTATGCCGATCCTTGAAAGTGCTTCTGAGGCTTGTATTACTTGTTTTTCAAGATTGTCTAAATCGTCACCTATAACCATACAAGAAATTTGTTGATGGCAGAAAGCAGACTTGTTATCAGATTCATTTTTATTTGAGAATACTTTATCCAGGCCTTTATATTTCCTTAAGTCATCCGCTTTACTAACACCTAAAATATACTCTTGATCCTTGAATCTTTTTGTTACCTCTTGATGATTAACAAAGTAAAATACTTCCGTAGCGACCATTTCAACGGGGATTTGTAGGAACCTATCTAGCGCTTCAGACGATACCTCCTGGTATTCTTTAATCGACATAATGGCAGCAAATTTTTTTCCAGATTCGCCTACAACTTCGATCATATCGTTTCCTACAGTATATTTATGCATTGCTAGCGCGCTTGATATATCAGAGGTGGGCACTTTACATTGGTCTTCGTTAAGTTGCATAATTCTTCTGTATAAAAACATTAAATCTGAATAACAATTATTATTTTCACACCTTATACCTATTTTTTTTGCTCCAAAACCACTTAATCCTTCTAAAATGATATCAGTTGTTTTAGTAATCTCTTGGAGTGCGTTATCAAAAAACCTTTCTTCAAAGTTTGTAATTATTTTCGGAGAGAGAGAGTTTACTAGTGAATTATAATTTTTTAAACTTAATTCAGGAGCATCATGTATGATTGTAATATATAAAGTGTTAACAAATTTATCATCCCAGTAGTTTTTATTCTTCCAAATATTATGCAAATTATCAGAAAAAAAACTATTATATTCTTTTGTATCGTCTAAATTAGCTTTTCTTCTAATTGTATGAATCCAGAAAGCATATTTATGGTTTACTATTGCACCGGATATTGAATCACGTACAACCTGGCGTAAATTAAATAAATTATCACTCACATCTTCAGAATTTATACCATTAATTTGAATTGTTTGAAGTAGTTCTCCATTTTTTGTGATTAAAGTATTTGTATCAAAATGACACGCGGCTGGTATGAATTCTTTCGATGAATCGTTAACAGATAATTTGTCATATTTTTTCTGAAACATGTAAAAATATTTTTGTATTGAATCAGAATTTATTATGTCAGTAAGATTTATTATAAGGAAGGATTGGGAGTATAAGTCTTGAAACTATTACTCTCTTCTGTAGCAACTGAGATACTATTGGCTATATTAATACTTTTTCAGTTGTTATAGTTCATAATTTTATTGTGAACTTCGATTTGATAGGAATACAGAAAAAGGAATTAGTATCCCTATACAAAACCATCTTAGTGGTGCAATAAATAAAGTTATTTCAGATTTTACTGCGAAAGCTGCATTTACTAAAAATAAAAAAGAAAAACAATATATAGTAGCGATTAATTTACTTTTTTTTGTTTGTGAACCGAGTGTTTTTTTATGATCGAAATAATATTGTGAGGCCAATAATCCGAGCAATGCATAAAAAGACATCCATAAATGCGGTGGAATTGCATGCAGTGATTTTATATATACTAGTAAAGTAGATGCAAATACACCAATCATTAAAAAGAAATTAAGCGCCTTTACGTTTTTTGACAAATACTTATATGAATATATTAATGCTGATGCAAAGAAAACAGCGCCAAATACATCCACAATACTATGATAACCCAAATATATTAAACTTACTCCAATGAGTGCTAACAAAACAATTAAGAAGGTTTTTAATAATATGCTTCGCGTAAATGTATAAAGAAAACCGTATAATGATACAGAAGTTTGCATATGCCCACTGGGGAATGCAAATCCTACTTTACCTATAGAAGGATTTAAGGGGATTTGAAATGTTGCTTTCAAAGATGTGTTGAATATCATACTTAGTAATACTATACAAATTCCATGAAAAAAAATTTCTCTATTAATCCATATATAGCCGACAATTAGTAATGGAATAATAATAGTCTCATGGCTAAATTCTAATAGTATTCTTGCAATAAAATCTAAATAATTTGTCATAAATTCTTTATTTTAATTTAAAGTTTTATTCTAATACAAAGCCTAAAGAGCGTCACTTTGATTTTTTTGAGCTTCTTCATAAGTAGATCGGTTAATTTCCAGACCAAATGGTGCCGGTTCAGCAAAGCTGTTAGAGCGATTGATTATACAAAGTAAAAACAGGGTGAAACATTTAAACATATTCTTTAATTCATTAAATTTGGTATCTGGTGACTATTAAATTCGTTTTTGTTCAGATTGTAGAGTTTTTTGTATTAATTACAAGCTTCATTTGAGTATTAGTATGAGACTAAAGTAATGGCTAGGAGTTTTGTCTTAATATTTGAAAGGCGATTCATTATAACTTGCTGCTTTACTAAGAATAATTTATTATAGCTTATAGATTATGATATTTAAAAGTGAAAACAAAGATAATGAAAACAGAATTACCAAAAAACTCTAAGCATATTAAAAATAAGCTTGACTTAATCAAAAGCAAAATTTTATCTGTTGCTGAAGATAAAATTGACAAAATTATTTTGTTTGGCAGCTACGCAAGGGGTGATTGGGTTAAGGATATGTATATGGAAGGTCACATTACCTATAGTTATGAAAGTGATCTGGATATTTTGATTATTCTAAAAAAAGGGAAATATTCTCATACCAAAGCAATTAATATGGAGTATAAAATAGCTAAAAAACTGGAAGAAAAACAATTAGAGCGAGACCCATGGGTAACCATTATAATTGAACCAATAGGAGCGGTTAACGAACAACTTCGAATAGGGCAATATTTTTTCTCAGACATAAAAAAAGAAGGCATTTTGATTTATGATAGTGGAACTCATGAATTATCAGAGCCAGCTGAATTGGGTAAAGACGAAGTCAGAAAAATTGCACAAGAGGATTATGATTATTGGATTTATAAGGGATCTACATTTTTAGCTGATTCAATAAGGGCTTTTAAAAGAGAGGATTATAGTTTCTCTGCTTTTTATTTACACCAATCGACAGAAAGTTTTTATAATACAATATTATTGGTATTTACTGGTTATAAGCCAAAAACGCATGATATTAAAAAATTGAAGGGTATGGTAAATAGCTACCACGAAGATTTATTAAAAATCTTCCATTTTGATACGCCAGAGCAAACAAAATGCTTTGAATTACTTCGAGATGCATATGTTGAAGCGCGTTACAATAAAAACTATAAAATTACCGAAGAACAACTAAGCTATTTAACTACAAGGGTAGAAAAACTAAAAAATGTTACGGAAAAAATCTGTTTAGCAAAAATAGAGAGTTATAGATAGCACTCAAAGTACCCACCGTCGTAATAAAAACCACCGGTCGCTTCCTAAAAATCCTTTATGTTTTAACTTTGGGCAGTTATGGATCAAGTCCGGGAAGACAATGTTAATTCGGCATGACCATTCTACTATACTTTGCCCGAAGCCTCAAGCCACGCAATCGCCGTCACGAGCTCAATCTGAGATCTAACCTAGGTTCAGTTGACATAAGACATAATTTATCAATTTTATCGCTTTTGGCCTGCAAAACGTAGAAATTATTTAAAGTAGGAAAAACTACTTCTGGAGAATTTACACTATTTTTGCCTCAAAATCATTTAAAATGGACCAAATGATTCTTATGTCAACTGAACCTAAAAATACTTGACTCCTGCAGAAATTATTCATAAAATCACACTCGGAGTTTCCCGATATGGAAGCTCTGGGGTGTAGAAAGCTCCGTCCAACGCGGTAAGCCTGCCGTTAAAACCTAGGCTATCCTCGAATTAAAATTTTTTAAATATTTTCGGGGAGGCATTGGCGTATGTCCAAGACCTAAATCTTCGGATTTAGGTCTAAAGGTCATTGCAGCTGTATTGGACAGTCTTTCTAACTCCCCGATCATTTGATCAAAAAACATTAAGGATCTCAAGAACAAGGGATCCTTTGTTTAACAAGAATAGAGGGAAAAACAAAATGCTGAAGCCAAATAAGCAAAAAGAATCAACAATTCTGCTATGGGGGTTAATTTCCTCAAGCCAAGGGACAGTCATTGACGTAAAACAAACAGCAATTAATGATGCAAAGTTAGCTTCTACAGAAGTAGGCACAGAATATCTGAAATGCTATGCTTTGGATGAGAGTGAGAAATCTTTATGCACTGCCCAGCTAAACCAAAAATATATCAACTCAGATTGGGTTTCTAATGAGGTTTACGTACGAGAGTTTCGTTTTTATGTAGAAAAATTAGGGTTTCATAGATTCGCACTTAAAAATAATTTGCAGTGTGATGATGTAAAACAGGCACCGTTATTTGTTGAACATAAAAATGCTTATTTACTTAAATGCGCCCCAAAACAAACTTATTTCTTACAGTTTGATTACCAAGATAAACAATGGAAAATACTAACCAATTGCTAAAACTTGTAACGTTATCAGAGTACCTTCTCTACATATTGATTGTACGTTTGTCAACTGCTAATGCAGCCTCTTTTATTGCTTCATTTAGTGTAGGGTGAGCATGGCACGTCCTTGCTATGTCTTCGGCAGAACCCCCAAATTCCATATAAGCAACAATCTCTGCAATCATGACTCCAGCATCTGGACCAATAATATGTGCACCAATTATACGATCTGTTTTAGCGCAAGCAAGAAGCTTAACCATACCCTCAGCATCACCTATACTACGGGCTCTTGAATTTGCCAAAAACGGAAATTTACCAACTCTATATTCCGTACTAGTTTGCTTCAATTCATCTTCTGTTAGTCCAACAGATGCTACTTCTGGATGGGTATAAACTACACTAGGTATTAAATTATAACTCACATGCCCTGCTTGTTTATCCATAATCTCTACTGCAGCAACAGCTTCTTCCTCAGCTTTATGGGCAAGCATAGGTCCTCTTACCACATCCCCAACCGCATAAATATTATCAATACTGGTTTGAAATTTATGATTAATTTCTATTCTACCACAATCGTCTAATTGAATACCTACTTTCTCCAATCCTAAACCTTCCGTATTAGGACGACGCCCAACTGAGATCAATGCAACATCACATTTGATTTCTTTTTCTTGTTTACTGCCTACTTCAGAAATTTTTAATGATACATTTTTTTGGTTTTTTATTGCACTAATAACTTTTGTCTCAAGCATAAATTCGATTCCCTGCTTTGATAAAATTTTATGAAACATTTTACCTATTTCACTGTCTAGTGCTGGTACTATGCGATCTGCATATTCAATTACTGTTACTTTACTACCTAACCTTTTCCAAACAGACCCTAATTCTAAACCAATATATCCACCACCTATTACAACAAGGTTTTTTGGAACTTTTTGCAATGACAAAGCGCCAGTCGAAGAGACTATTTGTTTCTCATCAATTTTAACGTTCGGTATATCCACTACACTTGAACCAGTTGCAATTAAAATATTTTTTACCTGAATTTTTTCTTCTTTTTTGTTATGTAAAATTGATATTGTATTTTTATCAAGTATCTTGGCAGTGCCTGTAATCTTAGTAATTTTGTTTTTAGCGAAGAGAGATTCTATACCACGGCACAAATCTTGTACTATCTTAGATTTTTGCGCTAACATTTTTTTTAGATCTACATCAACTTTACCAGTCTTAATTCCAATATTCTCAAAATTATTTTTTGCGTCGTAAAATTTTTCTGATATATTCAGCATGGCTTTTGAAGGTATGCACCCAACATTTAAACATGTCCCTCCTAGAGTTTCAGATTTTTCTATACAAGCAACTTTATAACCAAGCTGTGCAGCCCTGATTGCACCAGTATAGCCAGCCGGACCACTACCAATTACGACTAAATCAAACTCTCTCATATCTTATACCTTTCTTATAATAAAAACTCCAAACTTCATTAGCCTTATGGCTTCAATCGTTGAATGATATCATGTTTGGTAATGAAATTACAAGCACGAAAATAATTTTTGTAATATTTTATTTTTTATAATCTCCTCAAGTGTAAACTACTTGTGCCTTAACTTTATAGTTCCCCTTTTGGGGCTGCAGATAAAACTAATTACTCTAATGTAATCAATAAAAGGCTTTTCGCATTTCGTTCTAAGCTCTCGGTACATTGCAGGTGTAATAGAGTAACCTCCTCTTTTCTTCAAAACATTCGATTCACCGTAACGTTGCAATGATTTCATTAAAGCAAGTGGAGTTTCAGACTCTATTTCTATATCTTCTATATCTATAATATTTTCCTGATAACCTGCTTGTTGCAAAAGTGGTGTCATATATTCAAATTTGATAAAAGGAGAAATATGAGGAAAATGTTTATTAGTAAACTTATCTTCTAATAAAAAGAGTTTTTTTTGCAAAGAAGATAAGCTACCCTCTCCTGCAAAATTCGCAATAAAAACACCCTCAGGCTTAAGTCTAGTATAAATATTTTTTAGCGTAAATTGAACATCAACCGACCAATGCATTCCGAAAGGATATAATATTAAATCAAATTTTTCTTGAAGATTTGATAGTTGATTAGCAAAACGAATTATTATGCTTGCATCAGTATATTTTTTACTTAAAGCGCTCTCAATTTTTGTTTTAATTGGAGGATCAATTAATAATATCTTCTGAGGAAGCTTTTGGAGCCTAAATGCTCTAGTTATTAGGTCATCGCAAATAAAATTATAAAAATCAGAATTGGCTATAGCTTCCTTTGCTTTCGTTTTATTAGAATAAAGAATATCAAGATCAAACATTTCAAGAAACAATTGGAAAAATAGTAAACTTATCAGAAAATATTTGAAATTTCAAATAACGTCACTATATAACAATTATTGATGATTAATTAACTAGATAGGAAAATATGACGCAAGAAACAAAAAAATTCGACGCCGAAATCGGTAAAGTGCTAAACTTAATGATACATTCTCTCTATACAAACAAAGAGATATTCCTAAGAGAGCTTATTTCAAACGCTTCTGATGCATGTGATAAACTAAGATATCTAAGTCAAACTGATGAAAAATTACTTGGAGGAGAAGCCGATCTTAATATAACAGTTTCAATTGATAAAGATGCAAGGACTATTACTGTACGTGACACTGGAATTGGAATGAATAAAGATGATTTAAATGCAAATCTGGGAACCATTGCAAGCTCCGGGACACAAAGATTTTTAGATCAGTTATCAGGAGATAGTAAAAAAGATAACCAACTAATAGGTCAGTTTGGTGTAGGGTTTTACTCTTCTTTTATGGTTGCAGATCGAATTCTCGTCACATCTAAGAAAGCAGGAGAAAATGAAGTGTATACTTGGTCTTCTGATGGTCAAGGAGAATACATTATTTCAGATACGAAACGTGATTTTGCTCGTGGGACTGAAATAGTATTACACATGAAAACAGAAGAAGATTCTTTTCTTGATCACTTTAAGATTAAACATATTATTAAGAGCTATTCTGACCATATATCAATACCAATATATTTCTTAGACGAAAATGGAAGTAAAACACAAACAAATTCTTCTTCAGCTATATGGACAAAGTCTAAGTCTGATTTGACCAATCAGCAATATAATGAATTTTATAAATCTGTCGCGCATGCAGTTGATGAGCCTTGGATTACAATGCATAATCATAATGAAGGACTAGTAAAATTTATCAACTTGATTTTTATACCTAGCTCTAAAACATTTGATCTTTTCCACCCAGATCGCAAATGTAGAATTAAGCTATACATCAAGAAAGTGTTTATTGCAGACGAGAATATAGATTTAATACCACAATATATGAGGTTCCTAAGGGGAGTTGTCGATTCCGATGACCTACCTTTAAATATCAGCCGTGAAACTTTGCAACATAATAGTGTATTAGAGAAGATAAAACAAACTATTACTAACAAGGTAATAGCAGAACTAAAAAAACAAAAACAATCAAATTTTGATAAATACCTGGAATTTTGGAATAATTTTGGTGGAGTTTTAAAAGAAGGGTTGTGTGAAGTAACAACCAATCATGAAAAATTATTAGAAGTTTGTGTATTCAAAAGCGCCTTGCACAATAAAATGATTAGTCTGGATGACTATATTGCAAATTGCAAAGATGAAAATAAAACAATATATTACTTGAGCGGTGATGATGCAGAAAAATTACGTAACAATCCTCAAATCGAAGGTTTCTTGTCTAAAAAAATCGATGTTTTACTATTTACTGACACAGTTGACGATTTCTGGGTAAATGTGAATAGTAAGTATAAGGATGTAGAAATTAAATCAGTTACTAGAAGTGATATTAACTTAAATGATGAGGCTGATTCCAAAGACAATTCTGATAAAAAAGGTGAAGAAAAAGATGAAAATTTTGATGAATTAACAAAATATTTTAAAGAGTCATTAAATGATCTGGTAAGAGATGTAAAAATTTCTAAGAAATTGCAGTCAACACCAGCTTGCCTTGCAGTGGCGGATGGATCTATGGACATTAGAATGGAAAGATATCTTATAGAACAAAAACAACTTTCTTCTGCTAGTGCTAAAATATTAGAAATTAACCCTAAGCATAAGATAGTTGCCAAAATTAATAAGCAAATGAAGGATGAGTCAAAGAAACAAGAAAATAAAGATTTGGTTTATATGCTTTATGATCAAGCTTGTATTATTGAGGGCCAACCCGTTTCTGATGTTGCTTTATTTTCTAAAAGGTTAAATAATTTATTTGAGAAAGTTATATTGTAACAAATAAAATTATAAGCCATATTTTGTAACCAAATTTAGTTGACTTCATTGGTGTTGGTGGATATATTTACTTAATGTTATATTGCGGTGAATTTTGTTAAAAACTCTAGGTTGTTAGGAACTATTTGGTAATCAGAAATTTAAGTTTTATTGATTTTTCTTAAAGTTTAGAATCCTTTTGAAATAGCTCTTCTACCGCAGAATATTTTTAAAGACTTTTGGGAACAGCAAATCAAAGCATGAGAAAGAAAATTTTTCTTAAAATATTTTTTATTTTAAATTTTATTATTTCTTCTCATGCTATCGCATACGAAGATTTAAAGAGTGACTTAGGCAAATATTGTGACGAATACCTAGATTCAAGGTTCGTCAGCTGTACATACTTATTCACCCAAGGACATAAAGTAATAAAGCAAGGCGCAAAGGGCCATTTTTCTATTGAATCTCAAGAACCCTTAAAGCCAGATCAGTTGATGCCTATAGCATCAGCGACTAAAACCATGACTGCTGCTGTAATTTTAAAACTTCAAGCAAGAGGAAAATTAAATGTTAAAGATACAGTAGCAAAACATCTAGGGAAAAAAAGTAATATTTGGAAAAATAATAAGATACCCGAGTGGGCTTATAAAGTCAAAATACATCACCTTCTTACTCATACTAGTGGTATACCAGAATATTTCATGCAGGTAGAAATTGATCCAAACAAAAAGTTACATCAAATAGTAGGCGATATAGCAAGATTCGCTGCAGAAAAAGAATTAATGTTTGAACCTGGCACAGAACATTACTATTGCAACACTAATTTTACTTTGCTTGGATTAATAATTGAAAAAATTACAAAAAAGGATTTAGCTTCTGTATACAAAAAAGAGTTGTTTGACCCTCTAGGGATGAAAAATACTAAACTAATATCCTTAAATGAAGCGATTGAAGATCAATCAGATAGCTTAATAGTACAGAAACATCCTGTTAGATATTTTGCTACCCCAACTGGGTTTAAACCTTATATTACAACAGCAAAATCAAAAGTAAAATTTCTTATGATACCTTTTGCTGATGGTGGGGTTCTTTCTAATACCGAAGACCTTGTTAAATGGCATAGGTCCTTGCATACAGGGAAAGTTCTACCTAAAAAACTCTATAATCTTATGATTACTAAGCATAACGAAGTTCCAGCTCAAGTAGTTGGCAAAAAACATTATACTGGGTATGGAATTTTCATGATAGAAATGGATAATGGAGATGTAATATACCACCATAGTGGTAGAGCAATTGCTATACGCAGTGAATCCGGTTATGTACCTGCTAGAGATATTTATTTTGCGGTACTTAGCAATGTAATGGAGTATATACCACCTCAACTTTCTACACTTTTCAATCTTGAAAGGCCTTGTAATCAGTTGGATATAAAATACTTTCTTAAATATGTTATTGAAAATTTATACAATCACTAGGTAGGTAGTTTTGGATTTAAAAATACTTGGGCTCGAAGCTAGCTGTGATGATACTGCTGCTTCTGTAATTACTGCTGATCCGAAACCACGCATTTTATCAAATGTAGTTCACACTCAAATCTTGGAACATCAACCGTATCAAGGCGTTGTACCAGAAATTGCAGCACGCTCTCACTTAAACTATATAAAGCGTGTAGTTAATAGAGCTTTAACCGATGCAAATTTATCATTTTATGATATTGACGCTATTGCTGCCACTTCGGGACCAGGATTGATCGGAGGTGTAATAGTGGGATGCATGTATGGCAAGGCCATTGCTAGCGTTCTGAGAAAACCTTTTATTGCTGTCAACCATTTAGAAGGGCATGCACTCACTGCACAGCTAACTGACCAAGTTACTTTTCCCTACTTATTGCTTTTGATTAGTGGTGGTCATTGTCAATTTATTTCTATAAATCATCTGGGGGACTATAAAATAATAGGCCAAACTCTTGATGACGCAGCAGGAGAGGCATTTGATAAAATTGCAAAAATGATGGGGCTAGGATTTCCCGGAGGACAAATTATAGAAAAAATAGCAAAAAATGGAAATAAAATGCGATTTGATTTCCCAAAACCAATCTGTGACAAAAAAAATGCTGATATGTCATTTTCTGGTTTAAAAACGGCTGTAAGTTTAAAAATCAAAGAACTATGGCCCTTAACAACTAAAGATAAGTGTGATATTGCTGCAAGTTTTCAGCGAACAATATGTGATATATTATCTATTAAAATAAAATATGCTATTGAAGAATATGAAAAGCTACATAATAAATTAGATGACAAAAAGCTTGTTATCTCTGGAGGGGTTGCAGCAAATAAAGAAATACGCCTAAAGCTTGAGTCGATCGCTAAAGAAGAAAATTATAAGTTTATCGCACCACCAATTAATTTGTGCACGGATAATGCAGCTATGATAGGTTTTGCTGGACTTTTGAGGTTAAACAAGGGTATAATGAGCGATATCTCTTTCAAGCCAAGAGCTAGGTGGAGCATAGAAGATTTAAAAATAAAATAACACAGTAAGACTATAAAAGGGTTGTTCAAAATTATGTCTGGTTTGGAGTTAAACAAAATAATAGCTGCAATATTATTGGCTAGCTTAATTGCCATGTTATCGGGATTTGTTGCAAATATCTTATATAAACCTAAATTGGAAATAGCAGAGAGAGGCTTTAAAGTTGAGGTTGATGACGTTTCAAGTGACGAGAATACCAAAAAAGACGAGCCCGTCGATATAGCAAAATTAATGGCTCAGGCTAATGCCGAAAATGGCTCAAAGCTAATTAAGAAATGTGTTTCGTGCCACAGCTTTAACAAAGGAGGCGCAAATAAAATTGGTCCTAATTTATGGAATGTTGTAGATTCGGCTAAAGCTTCAAATACTGATTTTGCATACTCTAAAGCATTTTTAGCTCTTCGTGGTTCAGACAATTGGGATGTTGAAAGTTTATATTTATTCTTGAATAAACCAAGTCGTTATGTACCTGGCACAAAAATGTCATTTGTGGGAATCCGAAAACCCCAAGATATAGCGGATGTTATTGCTTATTTAAAGGAAGATGCCAGCTAATTCCAGACTGGTTATACCTCATAAAAGACATGATATTATCCTTATCGTCATTACAAGCCTTTAGGTGAAGCAATCTAGTTTTTGCATCATGACCGTCATTGCGAACCTTTAGGTGAAGCAATCTAGTTTTTTGCGTCATGACCTTCACTCTGCGCAACTACTCTTTTTTTGCAACTGCCATGCAACAAAGCCGGTCAAGCCCGGCACGACTTTTAGATTAGATACCGGGTCAAACCTGGTATGACTTGGTCGGTTCGGTATGGTTTGGATTAATTCTAAACGATTTAGGCTCATCTTATTTTTCAATAAAATTATACATATCTTCTATGGTTGCAATATTATGAATTATAAATTCGTGTTTTGATTTTTTTGCAAGGTTGCTAAGCACCTTTCCAGGACCAATTTCAACAAGTTCAGTGATTCCTCTTTTTGCAAACTGATCCATTGTTTCTCTCCAACGCACACTACTGCAAATCTGTCTTACCAGATTTTCTCTGATAGAACTTTTATTAGTTTCAAGACTAGCGTTCACATTGCAAATAACAGGCACTTGAGGTACGTTAAATTTTTCTTTAGAAAGAGCTTCATTCATTTCAGTCTCTGCATCATTCATTAGTTTACTATGGAATGCAGCACTAACATTCAATTTAATTGCCCTACGCTTTTCTAGCTTCAATTCAGCAATAATCATATCAATATTACTGGTATGCCCACTAATAACCACTTGACCATCTGTATTGTCATTTGCAATTTGACATACACCATTCTTAACATGTGAATCAATCATATTTTGTAAATCAATAGGATCAACACCCATACAGGCAGCCATTGCACTTTGGCTATTAAGTGATGCTTTATGCATTGCACCTGATCTGATTTGTAACAATTTACTAACTTGCTCTAAATTCATGCATTCGGCAGCATATAGCGCGCTATACTCTCCGAGTGAATGCCCTGCTACAATATCGCATAACTCGTTAATTTTCTTACCAGTTTTATTCAATAAAGTTGCAAGAATTGCAGCGGATGTAGCCATAATAGCAGGTTGAGTATAATTGGTAATCGATAGTTCATTATTTTTATCATAAAAAATAATATCAGTTAATTTATAACCCAAGAATTCATTAACTTGATTAAAAACGTCTTTTGCAACAGGTTCAGTATCAAAAAAATCTTTCCCCATTCCCACAGCTTGAGAACCTTGACCAGGAAATATAAATGCTCTATTCATTTAACTTAATTAATTCATGTTTTTATTTAGAATTCTATAGATTATGGGAATAATGCTTAGGCTGTCAATTATTTTGATATTTTTTTTGCTAACTACACAATCTTATGCGAATAACTCACTAGAAGCACAAGCTTTTAGTGCAATGAGTAAAAAAAACTGGTCTAAAGCACTACAAATAGCAGAAAAAGCCAATAATGAGACTTTAAAAAAAATTGTGTTATCTAGTCAATTTCTAGACACAAGTTACAAAAAGAATGGGTTTACCCAGATATCAAATTTTTTACTTTCTAACCCTGTATGGCCTCAAAAACATTTATTACAAATACAGGCGGAGAATCTCTTAGATAAAAAATTATCGGACAGTGAAATAATTAAATTTTTCACTAAGTACCCTCCTATCACATCTAAAGGGCGTAAATATTATGCTTATTCCATATCAAGAGCTAACCCGCAATCACCTTTTTTACCTATAGCTGTAAAAGAAGGTTGGATTAGGGGTAATTTTGAGCTTGAAGAACAAAAAAAATACTATCGACATTTTTCAAAATATTTAACTCAAAAAGATCATTTGAAAAAAATAGATTATTTATTAATGAATCATAGAATCACTGAGGCAAAGAGGGTTTACCAATATATAGATGCTAAATTGAAAAGACCTTTCAATGCACAGATTTCTTTAATTAAAAAGCCAGATAATTCAAAAGCGATATTCAACTCTCTTCCTAAAGAGGCAATAACCGCAGCAGTACTATACCGCTATTTAGATAATATGAAGAAAAAATATAATTTCACTACTCCTGAAAAAATAAACAAACTTGTGTATTCGGTGAAGAGTGAAACAGAGTATGGCGATTTAATATGGAGAGCCCAGCATTATATAGCACGAGAATATTTAGATCACAAGCAATATCGAAAGGCTTATAAAGTAGTAAGCTTCCACTTTGCACAAGATGCAATAAACAAAAGTAATGCAGAGTTTCTAGCCGGATGGCTTGCACTTGAATTTCTAAGGGAACCAAAGCTTGCTCTAAAACACTTTAAACAACTAAATAAAATAGTAAGCTCGCCAATTAGTAAATCAAGAAGTTTATATTGGATGGGTAGAACCTACCAAAAATTGGGCGATATGGAAACAGCAAGTAAACTTTACAATATGGTGGCTCGCAGGTATCCTTATAGTTTTTATGGTCAGGTGGGATTAATAGAAATTGGAGGTAAAACAATAACACTTCCAAAAAATTTTGATATCTCAACATATGAAGTGGGTACGAAATCAAACGTAAAAAGGGATAAGAATAAAATTTTTTTAGCAACTAATTTGGTTAGCAAATATGGTCCAACAGATTTATCACAAATTTATATTAGTTTTGCAGCTTCAAAAATTAAAAATTTAAACGAAGCAAAGGATTTTTTACTCTTATTTAGCGATGGAATGACTGCGCATCAAAAACACTGGTTTGCAAGGCGCGTTTTATTTAATAAGTTAATGATTACAAACTATAACTACCCGCTCCCTTATGAGTTAAAAAACTCAGTAATTGATCCTGGTTTAATTTATAGTATAATTCGCCAGGAATCTGCTTTTAATAAGTATGCTCGCAGCAAAGCAGACGCAAGGGGGCTGATGCAATTACTAGAAGAAACAGCTAAAGAAACAGCTCTGCTTATCAAAGATGATTATTACAATAGCGCGCATTTAATGCAAAATGAGCATTATAATATTAGGCTAGGAAGCAATTATTTAGCCTCTTTACTAACTAAATTTAATGGATCTTATATACTTGCAATTGCTGCCTACAATGCTGGGCCTGAAAAAGTTGAAGCTTGGATAGAAAAATTTGGAGATCCTCGTAAAATAACAAAATATAGAGATGTATTAAATTGGATTGAAATGATTCCTTACGCAGAGACACGAAATTATGTTCAGCGAGTAATTGAAAATTTAGAGGTTTACAGAAGCATATTATACCCTCATAATAGATTTCAGTTGAAAAATAGATTAGTTTTTTCTTCTGCTAGGTTCTGTTGACATAAGAATCATTTGGTCCATTTTAAATGATTTTGAGGCGAAAACAGTATAAATTCTGCAGAAGTAGTTTTCCTACTTCAAATAATTTGTACTTTTTGCAGCCCAAAAGCGATAAAATTGATGGATTATGTCTTATGTCAACTAAACCTGTGAAAACAAAAAAATAAAATTAGGTTGATATGTTAAAAAATGGAGACAAAGCACCGCATTTTAGTGCGCCAATTTCAGAAAATCATCAATTATCTTTAAGTGATTTAAAAGGTAAATACGTGGTATTATATTTTTATCCAAAAGACAATACTCCTGGATGCACCGCAGAAGCTAAAGGGTTTGAATCTTTATATGATGAATTTAAGAAACTATCTGTAGAAATAGTTGGTGTCTCAAAAGATAGCCTCAAATCACATAGCAATTTTTGTACTAAGTACGGATTAAGATTTAAATTAATTTCTGATAAAGAGGGAGAAATTTGTCAAAAATACCATGTTTGGGTTGAAAAATCTATGTTTGGTAAAAAATATATGGGAATAAAACGCAGTACTTTTTTAATAAATCCAGAAGGAATAATCGAATATATATGGCATTCAGTTTCGGTTAAAGGCCACGAACAAGAGGTAATGAAGAAAATTCAAGAATTAAAACTTTAAAAAATGAAAAATAGATTGCAATTAGGTTTAATAGAGCAAGATCCTATTTTTCAACAATGGAAAAACATGAATCTCTATATTGATCAAGAAGTGTCAAAAAATTATGACGTATTCTCCAAAGTAAAAGAAAGATATTTAGAACTAGGTGAGGAAGCATTTTTTCGCATAGGACTCTCTCTATATTCTTGGTACATAATGGATGATGATTTATTTAAAACATTAAACAATAATGCTAAAGACCCTATACTAAAAGAATGGAATCACCATAAACTCTATCTTGACTTCAGTCTCTTTTCAGATGCTAAAAAATTTGCTTTTCTTAAAGAAAAATACCAAATACCCAAAATAAGAAACTGGATATTAGATAGCAAAATACTTAACTGGATGGAGTTAAAAAATGCTTTTCATAAACCAGATCAAAAAATAGACCTTTCTGGTGATAATATTGAAAATCTTCATGAGAACACATGATTTTTTACCCACCGGCAAACAAAACGCAAGCGTTTAATATGAATTATGTAGATAAACGAGAGGATTGATACAAATTTATCACAAATAGCACTTGCCAAGGTGGATCTAATAGTTTATTAATATCGTTTAATTTAAATATTTAGTTGAGCTCATGGGTCTTGATATAGCTATCATTGTTGGATTTTTAATCCTTACACTTGGTGTTGGAATTTATAACGGCCAAAGTGTAACTAATATCAGAGATTTTGCTCTTGGCGGACGAAACTTCAACACAATGACTCTAGTGGCGACA
>DAOTRE010000004.1:0-116260 GCA_030036605.1 Candidatus Megaera endosymbiont of Nemacystus decipiens
TAGAGTATACTAACCAAATCCTAGACGCATAATTCTGTCTCAAAGGTATTGAACTTATACAAAATAACCAGAAACACTTGACTTCTGCAGAAATTATTCATAAAATAATGCACGGAGTTTCCCGATATGGGAGCTCTGGGGTGTAGAAAGCTCAAAAAGCAAAAGCGGTTTTAGTCAGCATTAACCGTATAAAATATGGTGTGTCCCTCGAGGTCTTTATTATTTCGGGGAGATGTTCGACATGTCCAAGGCCCAAGAAGTTATTTTTTTGGGCCTAAAATCGATCATAGCTGCTTCTTTTGCTGCAGTCTTTCTAACTCCCCGATCATTTGATCAAAAAACATTAAGGATCTCAAAAAGATGAGATCCTTTGTTTAACAAGAATAGAGGGGAAAACAAATGCCAAAACTAAATAAGCAAAAAAAAGCAACAAAACATCAATCCAAAACACTAAACAGTCTTGAAAAGCAGCTATTTGAGGCTGCCAAAAATGGAGATGTTGATAAATTTAAAGAAATTACCAATAAAGGAGTTGATCCATTTACAAAGGATGAATTTGAATTACCAGCAATTCATTATTTCATTTTAGGAAAACTATCTCCAGAAGACGCAAGAGAAATCAAATATATGCTTGATAAGCAAAAATCTGAACTCAGGCTCATGCGAAAAAAGCCTAGAGAGTAGAAGCATGAAAAAAGCGACAATTCTGCTATGGGGGTTAATTTCCTCAAGTCAAGCTGTGGTCATTGACGTAAAACAAACAGCAATAAATGATGCCAAGTTAGTCTCAGTAGAAGCAGGCACAGAATATCTGAAATGCTATGCTTTGGCTGAGAATGAGAAATCTTTATGCACATCACAGCTAAACCAAAAATAAATTAACTCAACTCGACGTAAGCCTCGATCCTGTATCACCCAGGAAGGGTTGATTAATAGATGGTTTGCGTGGTTTTAATGTATAAGCAACAAGAGCAGAGAGAGTATTTGCAAGAAAATTATCTGGTTTTCGATGCCTTGAATGCTCGACTAAACTGTATTAGTTGAGATTAGATCTAACATATGATAAAAGAAAAGGATATCTCTCTATTTAGCGCTTTCTTATATTATTACGCATTAGAATACATGATAAAAAACAAATATACGCCTCAAGCATTCGTCAAATGTTCTGATTCAAACTTATTATTATTTGGCTATTTACAAAATGAATATTTTTTTGAAGATTATAAAGATCAAGAAAGTTATCTAGAAGCAAAAAGTACTAAGAACCAACTTTTAGACAGTTAAAGATGCTAAGTTATTAGTATAATTAGGGCTCGAAATGGATGGATTATTTTTTAAGTTATACTTGTCATGTATACTAATTAGTTCTATACTACGAAATAGTATAACTAATATATAACATAATGCTAAAAAGAACGCTTGTATTAGACTTACCTAAGAGGCAAAGCTTATTTTTATGGGGAGCAAGAAAAACCGGTAAATCAACCTACTTAAAAGATAACTTTCCAAATAGCTTATATATAGATTTATTAGATCATAATACTTTCCTGAGATATAGTAAATCTGTAAGTATATTAAAAGGTGAAATAATAGCCACAAATCCTAGTATGGTTATAATAGATGAAGTACAGAAAATCCCCGAAATTCTTGATGAAGTACATCATATTATAGAAGAAGTAAAAGATTTATCTTTTATTTTATGTGGCTCTAGCATGCGCAAACTGAAACTATCAGGCTCTAATTTATTGGGCGGAAGAGCGTGGAGGCAATTATTTTTACCACTTTGTTTTCCCGAACTGCCAGAATTTGACCTGCTAAAAATCTTTAATCATGGTTTAATCCCAGATCATTATTTGTCTAAAAATATCCCTACTCGGAGCATAGAGGGTTATGTTGTGGATTATCTAATTCCCGAAGTACAGTGGGAAGGAAAAATTAGAAATTTAAGTAGTTTTTCTAGATTTTTAGAAGCAATTGCCTTTAGTAACTGTCAAATGGTAAACTTTTCCAATATTGCTAGAGAGTGCCAAGTTAACGCAAAAACTGCTCAAGGTTATGTAGATTTATTATGTGATATGTTCTTAGGTTATCTTGTGAGACCATTTACACAAAAAAGCTCTAGACAGTTAATATCTCAAGCCCCTAAATTTTATTTTTTTGATACGGGTATAGCGCTGTATCTGCTACAAAAAGAAATAAAACTACTTAAAGGTGCTGATGCTGGCCAGGCTCTAGAAAATTATATTTTTCTTGAGTTGAAATCATATCAGGAGTTAAACAAAAAACGTTATAATATTTCGTATTGGAGAACAAAGAGTGGTTTAGAAGTAGATTTTATAATAGGACGAGACATGGCAGCTATAGAAGTTAAAATTAGTAGTTTAGTACAAACAAAAGAATTGAAAGGATTAATTGAATTCAGCAAAGAGCATAATCCTAAACATTCTATTGTTATAAGTTTGGAGAGCAGAAAACGCTTGATAACTGCTTCAGGAGTTCAGATATTGATATATCCTATAAAAGATTTCTTAGAAGATTTATGGAACAGAAGCATATTTTAAGACAATAGAAATTGTCGGGTATTTTCTAACTTTTAATGTCAACGAAGAATGTACCAATTAGTTGTGTCAACGCTAGAATAAAAGGGACTAGTTTAGGTACTGTTAACAAAGGTTATATTTTATAGCAGCCATAGCAATAAATCCTAAGAAGCAAAGATCAGATTTCTCAAATCGCAATGCTAAACGTCGATTTTCTTTAAGTTTAGCAAAGAAGTTCTCTACTTTATTGTAGATTACACTGGAATAGGAGTATTTTATAGAAAATATTTTGTGATTTAGTTATTGTCTTATTTCTCCTGCAATGCTGCTCCATTTGAGGAAAATGAGATGATAAATAAATTGCCAAAGATAAACTAGAAAATCGTTCTATTTCAATGTAATCTACAATATATCTTTCCCTCATTTATTCAACTATTTACTCCTCTTTCTTCTTGGAGAATTTAATCACCCTGAATTGTCTACGATTAATTTAAAATTGACGGTAAGACTTTTTCCATTTATAAATAACTTAAGGTTATTATAGCAATAGAGGCAATGAGGCGATCTATTTTGAGAGCTTTGGACCTCAGAGAATATTGACCTGCATGAAGTAAAAGCTGCTCCTCCCTTGGATTATTTTCTGTTTTCTTAGGTGATAGAACGTCAAAAGCACAAAAATTGTTCCTAGTGTAAAGCAGGCTTAGTGGTAACCTTGGATTGAGTTATAATGGTGAGCAAATTAATTTTTTCAGTAACAACTTAATGTCTTTCTATAGTAAAATTTTAAATTTTTTTTCAAAGCGTACGACCGGGCCACCTTCGGTGATAAGTGAAGATTCATCAGGGGAAGAAGGATTGTTTAGCAGTGTTTTCTCTAAAACAAAGAGTATGTGTAGCACTATTGCCTCCAAAATTTTTAATTTTTTCAGTAACAAAACCCATGACACAAATGAAGAAGGGATTGCAGAAGATTCCGATGATATTATAGAGGAAGAAAATACAGAAGATACAAAAAGTTCTAATATAGAGAGTGAAGATACAAGTAACCCAATAATTGACACAGACAGCAGTACAGATACTCTAGATATAACTGGTATAGCTTCCATAAGCCCTGAGTTAGAGAAAGTTTTATCTTTAGATACAAGTGGTAATAATGTTCTACATAAGGCGGCCTTATATAATCAAGTGGACTTCATAAAAAATATACTTTTACAACATTTTAATGATAAAGATGCGCATCTTATGCTTGAGACTTTTAATCAAGATGGGGACACGATGTTGCATATTGCAAAAAAAGCATCTAATGAGCAGGTGCTACATTTAGTTGCCAGTATGCTTGCTTCAAAGGAAGTATTTGGTGATGCAAGCAAATGTCTTGAGACAAAGCATGTTTATTATGGTTTTCATTACCAATATTCTGCTTCTTACAAAGACGCTTATAGCGCAATATTTTCCTTCCCTAATCAGCAAGGGGTAAAAGTTTCTGAGATATCATATTACACGTTACCAATCTCAGGCGATAGTAGTAGTGATTCTTCTTCTATAGACTGATAAATATTTATTGCAAGATTTTATCAAGCTTGCCTTCTTGCTCTAGTGCATATAAATCATCACAACCACCTATATGCTCGCTACCAATAAAAATCTGGGGCACGGACTTACTACCGTTTGTTTTGTCCATCATTTTTGATCTCTCTTCTGGTTCTTCTACGTTGATTTCATTAAATTCTACATTTTTCTTTTTTAGAAGAGCTTTTGCTCTGACGCAGTAAGGACATATGTTAGTAGTATATATTGTTACGTTTTTCATAGATTATCTCTCCAGAAATTGTTATTCTCTTATCACTAAACTAGAATATCAACATATAGCGCCTCATGTCAATAAATGCTTTTAAAATACATTCAGAATACAAGCCTAATGGTGATCAACCGAAAGCCATTGAAAAGTTAGTTGAAGGCTTAAAAAGTAAGCAAAGGTCACAGATGCTGCTTGGTATTACTGGTTCAGGAAAAACTTTTACTATGGCTAATGTGATTCAGCGTACAGGTAGGCCTTCTTTGATTATGGCTCACAACAAAACGCTTGCAGCTCAAATTTATTCTGAAATGAAGGAGCTATTCCCTAAAAATGCTGTAGAATATTTTGTTTCATATTATGATTACTATCAACCAGAAGCATATATCCCAAGAACTGATACTTTTATTGAAAAAGACTCTTCGATTAATGAACAAATAGATTTGTTACGCCACTCTGCGACTCGTTCTTTAATGGAAAGAAGGGATGTCATTGTAGTTTCTTCTGTCTCTTGCATATACGGACTTGGGTCTCCAGAGATATATTATCAAATGAAATTAGAACTCAAAGTTGGTGAAAATTATAAAAGATCAGATTTTTTAAATGAGCTAGTAAAACTACAATATGAGAGAAACGATATAGCGTTTGAAAGAGGAAATTTCAGAGTAAAGGGCGAAAATATAGATATTTTCCCTTCGCATTATGCAACCAGAGCTTGGAGGCTAACCTTCTTTGGGGATGAACTTGAGACAATAAAAGAATTTGATCCTCTCACAGGAGAAGAATTCAGGCTATTTGATGAAGCTACCCTATATGCCGGATCGCACTTTGTTATGCCTCAAGAGACGATAAAAACTTCTATAGAGCGGATATCAAAAGAACTACAGGAAAGAGTTAGTTCATTAAAAGAAGAAGGCAAATTACTTGAAGCTTCAAGAATTAATCAAAGAACACAGTATGATCTTGAGATGTTACAATCTATGGGTTCTTGTAAAGGTATTGAAAATTATTCTAGATATTTAACAGGCAGAGAAGCTGGCACACCTCCTCCTACCTTGTTTGAGTATTTGCCAAAAGATGCAATACTATTTGTTGACGAATCTCATGTGACTGTTCCACAAATCCGTGCAATGTATAACGGCGACAAGGCAAGGAAAAGCTCGCTTGTGGAGTATGGTTTTCGACTTCCTTCTGCTTTAGATAATAGGCCTTTAAAATTTACAGAATGGTTAGATTCTCGCCCTCAGACCATCTTTGTTTCAGCTACTCCTGGCGAATTTGAACTAGAGCAAACTCATGGTGAAATTATTGAATTAATTATAAGACCAACTGGTCTCTTAGATCCAAAATGTGTTGTAAAACCTGCTACAAATCAGGTTGAGGACGTAGTTAATGAAATTAAAAACACTATATCTAAGAGGTTACGCACTCTAGTTACAACTTTGACAAAGAAGATGGCAGAAGATTTGAGTAACTACCTTTTAGAATTAGGTTATAAAGTGTCATATTTACATTCAGAAGTTCAAACTCTAGAAAGGGTAGAGGTCATTAGAGACTTACGTTTGGGAGAAATTGATATTATTGTGGGAGTTAATCTCTTGCGCGAAGGATTGGATATACCTGAATGTGGTTTAGTTGCAATTCTTGATGCTGATAAGGAAGGTTTTTTAAGATCCGAAACTTCACTTATACAAACAATAGGAAGGGCGGCACGTAATAGCGAAGGAAGGGTAATTTTATATGCTGATAAGATTACAAATTCCATTGATAAAGCTCTTTCTGAGACAAAAAGAAGGCGTGTGATTCAAATGGAGTATAATAAAACTCATAACATAACTCCATCTACAATCTCAAGTAAAGTTCGTAGTCTAGATGAGCTACAAAGAAAAGACGATATTAAACTTAAAAGTAGTGGCAATAAAATTGTGCTTAGTGAAATATCAACTCCAAAAGAACTAGAAAAGCAAATAGAGCTTTTACGCAGCGAGATGAAAAAAGCGGCAAAAGATTTAGAATTTGAAGAAGCTGCTAAAATCAGAGACAAGTTAAAAGAGTTTGAAAATCTGCTGCTCAAAATGTAACTTCTTTGATTTTGTTAACAGTGCCATATATTGATCACAGGTTTGTTAAAAAAATATTAATTTTTTTTATTTTATCCTATAATCCTTGACTGTTTTAGGTAATTTATGGCCTAATTTAATAGGTCTTGTTTTTTAAAGCAAAATATTATGAAATTGGTTCGATCAAAAATAATTTATATACTATCTTTGCTTGTTATTTCGTTTTCTAATGCGCAGGCAAATATTTCCTCTCCAGAGGATTTTGAAAAATTAAGTAGAAATTTGATTGCTTCAATAAAAACAAAAAATTCTGCTAAAACACTTGTGATCCTGCCGCTAGAAGGCTTCCTTTTTGATCCTGACATTGAAGAACTATACCCTTCAGATGGTCTATCTCACAATATAGTTAAAAAAAATCTTGAGAGGATAAAGTTCTCTGTTAGACCCTACATAGATGAGTTGATACTTGTCAAATACCCTATTAAAAAACCTGATCCTAAAATTGTAAGCTTTATAGAAGAATTGCAAAAATTTAATGTCCCACTGGTTGTTGTTACAAAAAATATTTCTGGTAGTATTGATGATATAAAGCATCTAGAAGTCTGGACTTGGATGCAATTATATAACCATGGTATTAATTTATCTCTCAGCCCTATTGGAGAAAAACAATTTAAATTTTACAATAGAGAGAAGGTAAGAGGTACATATCCAACATTTTTCAGGGGCTTATTATCGTGTAATAGCTATGAAAAAAAGAACTCTCCTCAAAATATTATAGCAAGTTTGTTGGTTACCAAATTGCAATGGTTTCCAGATACTATATATATAGTAGATCAAGATAGGGGGTATATTAAATCTTTGTCTAATCAATTTAAGTCCCTTAAACAAGAAACTTATGTTGAGGGATTTGTTTATCAAAAAATAAAAGAAAGCAAAAAAACAGAAAAAAACATAGAGAAATTTACCGAATTTTGGGAAAATTTAGTTGATTCATTAAATAAAGTGCAAAGAATAGAACTAGAATCAGAGATACAAGATCCTTATGAACAATAACATATTTAAGTTAAAGCTAATCTTAATGTGTCTAATATTTACCACTGGTATTAGTGTTTCTAATGCAAAATTGGTGCAAGATATTAGATCGGTAGAACAGTTAATGTCTAGCCAATTATTGGAGTGGGCAGACAGCGATACTATGATTTTGATAGAAGTAGACAATACTATAGTAGCCCCAAAATCTGATATGTTTTCACATAAGGATAACCCTTATAAAGGTTTCATTAGTAGCCTTGTAAAACTTGGAAAGAAAAACAATGAATATAACCAGATAGTAGCAAACTGGTATCAAAAAAGAGAGATTAAAATATTAGATCAAAAGTGGGTGGAGCTGGTATCTTTATTGAAAGATAGAGGTGCAAAAGTATTCGGAGTATGTTCGATGCCTTTAAGACTAGTAAATATAGAGCAAAAACGTTTAGCAGAGCTTAGTGCCTTAGGTATTAACTTTACCTCAGAGATTAATAAGAAAAATCAATTTATCATAAAATCCCAAACAGACTGGGCTTCACGTTTTTACAATGGGATAATTTTTACAGGGCGTTATAGCCAAACACGAACTGTTCTAGATTTTTTAAGAGAAACCTACATACCAAAAAAGTTGTTGTTTATTTCTCATAAGTTACATGAATTGAAAAATATTGATAAAAAATTAAGGGTCTTTAATATGGATTTCTATAGTGTTCACTATAGCGGTATGAAATATGTCTCTAAAAAGCCAATGGACTCAGTTGTAAAATTTCAACAAAGAGAATTGCTACAAAATAATAGGTGGATCGAAGATGAAGAAGTTAAAAATATTTTGGGTTTGAATTAAGATATTATGGGAATAGGAAAAAAGATAAAGAATACTCTTGGTATTGACAAATGTAGTTTTGATACAAAGAATTACAACCCAAATCTACTATTTCAGTCTATATCAAAATTTGATAATAAATCCTTAGAATATTACGTGAAACATAAAGTAGATCTCAATATTATTCAAAATAATACAGGTGGCACGATACTTCACCATGCGGTATCAGTAACCAATAAGGATGCTATTAATATTTTACTTACAAATGAACCAAATCTCATTAACAAAAAAGACTTTTACGGCAACACAGCGCTACATTTTGCTTCTTATATTGATGATTTAGAGTTACTCAATACAATATTACAATATTGTAACGATGAAGATATTATCATTAAAAATGGAATAGGTAACACAGCTTTGCACTTTTCTGCCTGTAATAGTAGTAAAAATTTGAAATTGTTGATAGAGAATTGTAATCCAGAAGATGTTAGTATTAGAAATGAAAATGGTAATACGCCGCTACATGTTGCAATCAGCGCAGGCAATGAAAAATCATTTAATTTACTGATAGAAGCAGGAGCTGATGTCAATATAAGGAATAAACATTATGAGATACCTCTTCATAATACAGTGCTGATAGATGATAAGAATTTTTTGGATGTGCAAATTAGAATAGTAAAAAAGTTAATAGATAAGGGTAGCGATATCTATGTAAATAATTCGTTGTGGCACACACCACTACACTTAAGTGTAAATAGAAAAGTATCAGAAATTTTAGCTAGAGAGTATCGCAATTTATCTGATAAAGAGCAAGTCGATTCCGTAATAAATATAATGGAAGACATCTTACGTAATAAATTTTTATATTTCTTTATAAATACTGAGTCTGTTAACTTTAAGCTTCTTTCTTCTCTACGCAACAAAGTTTTATTATTAATTGATAATATAAATCCTATTAATGCTAAAGAAATCTATTACTATTTTGATGAGAAAGAGTATTTCAACGCAGAAAGTATCTTTGCATTTAAACAAGATATTAAACACTCGTTAATCGCAAAAACTCATTCTGTGTCTACTCAAAAGTCTGGCTATGCTTTATTTGATTCTGATGAGATAAAGACAGATAGTCAACCAGAAGGGACTTTAATGGGGGAATAAGATAAAAATTTCCATTTTTTGATAATCAAAGCGTAGAAAATCGTTCTATTTCAATGTAATCTACAATAATAGGTGCCGGAAATATCTTACGGCACCTAGGCCAGCAACCCTCTATTGTTGTGGATTGTTATTGGGATTGCGGTTCTGATTTTGATTCTGATTCTGGTTTTGATTCTGATTCTGATTTTGGTTTTGGTTCTGTTTCTGGTTTTGATTCTGATTTTGGTTTTGTTGGTTAGGCATAATACTCTCCATTTTTTTATTTTAACTTAATTTAGACTAAGATTATTAAAAAATATTAGTCGTAAAAATAAGATTAACATCTTTACTATTGTGGTTATATTAAATACAGTTATAAAATTAATATAAGCATTAATCTAGTGACAAAAACGATACAAATTTATTGTCAAAATGCAAAAAGTTAGAAGGTAATTTTTGTTTTAAACGATACAAATGAGTTTCAACTGTGGATGATTCACAAAATATGTTGTGCCCCCAGACTTTTTGCCTTAAAGCTGAAATTTCTATCTTAAAATTGTTGTTTATGATTGATTTAACTATTTGATTTTCCTTACCAGTCAGGATAATTTTTTTGTCTAGAGAAAGAATGCAAGATTGCTTCTCGCTATAGATCCATTTGTTGTTAATTCTACAAAACAATAGATCGCTCGTTATAATTTTTTCAATAATAGTTAGAAGAGATTGAAGCTTTAAGGGCAGAGGAAAAAAAATATCATCATCAGTAAAGATAGATTGAGTAAGATTAATAACATTAGATATCACAAACCGATCCAGCTTGTACTTTAACGTTGAATTGATGATTAATAAATCAATTATTGATTGATTTTTTAAAAAATCTGATTCTTCAGTAAAAAGTAGAATATTTAACTTTATTGAATTTATTTTTATACAAGCTTTTTTATAATTATTTTGATCATCTTTTTCTACCAAAATATTTTTATCAAAAAACCAAGCGTTCCCTACTATTGTATCATATAAATAGTCATTTTTATCTGACACACAAATATTTTTGTGTTTTGAGTAAAAGATATTCTCAGTATTCATTATTTCTTAAGGCTCATAGACTTAGCAGTTTCTCCTCTCTGAACCCAAAATTCTGCAGCAGGTGTTAGGTCTTGACTAACTGCTCCTCGATCGTCAAACACAAAACATTCCCCCTGCCACATATTATTGATATTTTTTGTATCTTCTAAATATTGCAGTATTCCACCTTCTAAATGGTAGAGATCTTTTATTCCTTTTTTTCTCAAAAGAGCAGTTGATTTTTCACATCTAATACCACCAGTACAAAACATAGCAACCTTTTTACCCTTAAGTTTTTCAATATTTTGATCTGTCCATTCTGGTAGCTGACTGAAGGTTTCAGTTTTAGGATTTACAGCGTTTTTAAATGTACCTATTTTTATTTCGTAATCATTCCTAGTATCAATGGCTACAACATCTTCTTTACTAATGAATTCATCCCAATCTTTAGGACTAATATACGTGCCTTTTAGCTTTTCAACATCCAAATCATCATACTTTAACGCAACTATCTCTTTCTTTATTTTAACTTTAATCTTAGAGAATGGCTGATTATCACAATAATTTACTTTTACATTGATCTGTTTTGCATGAGTTATTTTTTTTATTTCTTCTAGTAAAAATTCTAAATTTTCCAATTCTCCAGATATAGTTCCATTAAATCCTTCTTTTGCAATTAATATTGTGCCTCTTATGTATTTTTTCTTAGCAAAATACAAAATCTTAGGTTGTAAACTGTTTACATCTTCAATATTAGTAAAACTATAAAAACTTAAAACAGCAATTTGTTTGTCATCTTTCATATATTTAATCCAACTTAATTAGTATACCTTACCACAAAATCTATATTGTGTGTTGTAATTTAAAACTTTTCAAAGTGTTTGCTAATAAAAAAGCCACAGTCATTGGCCCTACTCCTCCAGGAACTGGGGTAACGTAAGATACATAGTCTTTTACATTTTCAAAGTCAACATCGCCACAAATTTTATATTCTCCGTCAATTTTTATTCTAGAAATACCAACATCTATTACTACCGCTTTTTTAGAGAAATAGCCCCTAGTCAAATATTTTGCAATACCAATAGCTGATATTATTACGTCGGCATTCTGTGTAATGGATTTCAGATTTTGTGTTTTAGAGTGACAAATAGTAACTGTACAATCTTCGTTTAACAATAAAGCGGCCAGAGGCCTTCCAACAATTATTGACCTGCCAATCATGACAACGTTTTTCCCAGGCAAACTTATTTTAGAAGCTTTAATTAACTCAAGACACCCCAGAGCTGTACATGGAACAAAAGAACCTTTTTTACCGCTATATAAACGACCAATATTTATTGGATGAAAACCATCTACATCTTTGTTAGGATTAATAGACTCAATAATTTTGGATTTACTAATATGCGAAGGTAATGGAAGCTGAACTATTATCGCAGATACATCATTATCAGCATTTAATCTCTCAATTTGATCCAAAAGGTTTTTCTCAGAAATATCACTTTTGAGGTGGATTAAACGAGTTCTAATGCCTACAAAAGAAGCAGCTCTAATTTTATTGTTGATATATACCTTGCTAGCAGCATTATCGCCAACTAAAACAATCGATAGCAATGGTGCCATTACACCATTAGTTAACCTTGTGCACTCTATTTTTAAATCTTCAAGGATAGAACTAGCGATATTTTTCCCATTGATAATATTATTCATTATAACCGTTTAATCACTATTAATTATGGCAGTGCTGAAAAAGTTAAATAGGATAAAAATAGATTGGTTAAAGGTGCATTTTACTAAAAAATTTTAATAAAATGCACTAAACAGCAGGAATCGTATCTAAATTATTTACCTTTCTTGTCTTCTTCAAGCACAGCACCCAATATATCACCTAAACTTGCCCCACTATCGGTTGATCCGTACTCCTTGATAGCCTTCTTACGCTCGTCAAGTTCAAGAGCTTTTACAGATAGAGATATCATCGGTGTAACTTTATCTATTCCTATAATTTTTGCATCTATACGATCACCTTCTCCAAATCTATCAGCTTTCTGCTCCGACCTCTCAGCTGATAAATCCGCCTTTTTAATAAAGCCAGCTACTTTATCATTAACGCTAACATTAAGGCCATCGCTACTAACTTTTGTCACAGTACATGTAACATTCATATTTTTTTTAAATTCGTCGATTATACCTTTATAAGGATCGTCTGTTAATTGTTTAATTCCTAGAGCAACGCGGTCTTTTTCAAGATCAATACTTAAAACTTTACACTCTATTTCATCACCCTTGTTATAATTTTTTAACAAATCAGAGTTGCTTTCAGACCAACTAATGTCTGATTCGTGGATCATACCGTCGATACTTTCATCCAAAGCCACAAACATTCCAAAATCAGTTATGTTTCTAATTGGAGCCTTTATCACACTTCCAACTGGATGATTCTCAGCAAATTTTAATAGAGGATTATTCAAACATTTTTTAATACTTAAAGAAATTCTGTTTTTATCAGTATCAACATCTAAAATTACAAACTCAACTTCTTGACCAATAGTTAGAAGTTTTTTAGGATTCTGAGTTGATTTTCCCCAAGCAATTTCAGAAGAGTGTACTAAACCTTCTATACCATTCTTTAATTCTATAAATACACCATAATCTGCTATATTGGTAATCTTGCCTGTCATCACTTTCCCTACAGGAAACTCTTCTTTTATGTTGTCCCAAGGATTAGAATCAAGCTGCTTCATACCTAATGAGATTCTTTTTGTATCTTCATTAAATTTAATAACCATCACTTCAACTTCTTGACCAAAGCTTAAAACTTCTGAAGGATGATTAATTCTGCTCCATGAAATATCTGTGACATGCAATAGCCCATCAAGACTTCCCAAATCAATAAATGCACCATAATCTGTAATATTTTTAACAACTCCAGTCAACACATCGCCTTCTTTTATCGTTGCAAGCATCTTATCTCTATCTTCAGAACGAGACTCTTCCAAAATAGCTTTACGTGATACAACAATATTACCAAGTTTTCTATCCATTTTAAGAATTTGAAATGGTTGCGTTATATTAAGCAATGCATTTGGATCTTTAATAGGACGTACATCAGCTTGACTTCCTGGCAAAAAAGCTACAACGCCATTTAGATCTACTGTAAAACCACCTTTGACTCTTCCAAAAATGAAACCATCAACGTTGTCTCCATTCTCAAACATTTTTTCAAGTTTTACCCAAGATTCTTCTCTAATTGCTTTTTCACGACTTAAAACTGTTCCCTTTCTTCCTTCTACTTTTTCAACGAAGACATCAACAATGTCTCCAACATTAGGTAAAGGCAAATTTTGTTGAGTTTTAAATTCTGATACTGCAATTCTTCCTTCATTTTTTAGACCAACATCAACGATAACAACATCGTTAGTAATACCTACTACCTGTCCTTTTACAACAGAACCTTGAGTAATGTTTGTAGTATTCATGTTCTCAAGTATTTTTGCAAAATCCCCTGTTTCTGTTGTAACGTCTGCTAATTGAGGAATAAATCTTTCTTTAATATTCATATATTTTCTAATTTTCGCTGAAATAATGCCATTTTTCAGCATTTAAGTTAAATAATCTTAGTAAATCATCGGCATTTTTATGATTTACCATACTGCTTTTTATTTTTTCAATAACTTTTTCGGGACTGAGATTCGATGTATCAACAAGAATAGCGTCATGTGGAATCTCCAAGGGAGAACTCTTTCTTAACGAATCCCTTTTATCTCGTTCTCGCATTAAATTCAAAACATCGCTCAATATACACGATTTTCCTTCTAAGCACAACTGTTTATATCTTCTTTTTGCTCTGGTAATTATATCAGCTGTAATGAAAAGCTTCAAATCTGCATCTGGCGCAATAACGCTACCAATATCTCTTCCTTCCATGAGAATACGATGATTGTTTCGTACAATATCTTTTAGGCAAAAGCTAATTATGTTTCTAACTTCCAAAATTGATGAAATTTTAGATGTAAAGTTACCTATCTCTTCGGTGTTTAAGTCAATATTTTCGGTTGCTTGCACAATATCTAATGAGCGAGCAATTTTAATAATTTTTTCTGTTTCTTCAGGCGCTATATTTCTACTCATACAAATATATGCTAGTCCACGATAAATTAAACTAGACTGAAAATATTTTAACGAGAATTCTTTTGCCATCATGGAACCAATCAGCCCCTTACCAGAGCCAGACGGACCATCCAGAGATATTACTACTCTTTCCATAATAAATTACTTATAAAATTAGTTAGGTTCTATTACCTAAAAACTTTAGGAATATTGGCCTTGTTGCATAATTCAAAAACCCTTTTCATTCCGGGAGCGATACTCACTCAGGCTTTAGCCTGTAGAGACTGTTGCTACCCGGAATCTCAATCAATCTGCCTGAGATCCCGGATATTTTCTATCGAAAATTCCGGGATGACGTAAATTGGATCTTAATTATACAACAAGGCCAGGGATATTTATACTTGATATATTGTAAAATTAATAGTACATATTCTATGTTCTGTCTTTACAGAAATTAAGTTAAGTAAATTATTCTTAGACAGTAAAAAATAAAGGGGCGATTAGCTCAGTTGGTTAGAGCGCTACGTTGACATCGTAGAGGTCAGCAGTTCGAATCTGTTATCGCCCACCAAATAAAATGCTTGATTATTATCAAAATTTCATGCATATTGTTACTCGTCGAGTTTGAATTTCAATCTTAGCAAGGGCGATTAGCTCAGTTGGTAGAGCATCTCGTTTACACCGAGAGGGTCAGCAGTTCGAGTCTGTTATCGCCCACCATTTTTCTGCAGTAGAGAATCACAGAGTTTTTTATTACTTCTTTTTTACCCGTGCCACGTTATAACTATATGTTATTTTAGATTAAGCACTAAAAGTAGAAAATTCATAACTCTGTTAGTAATAAATTCTGCAGAAGTAGTTTTTCCTACTTTAAATAATTTATACTTTCTGCAGGCCAAAAGCGATAAAATTGATAAATTATGTCTTATGTCAACTGAACCTAAGGCAAGTAAGGTAAAAATATGTTTGTATTTTTTCTTTTTACTAATAGAACTAGCTTTTTTTTGCCTTTTTGAACTAGTGAGCTACATATTTGCTCAAACTGCTCGATACTTTCAACTGGAGCTTGATTCACGGACAATATAATGTCGTGAACTCGTAAGTCCGTTTCATCATCATTCTTTATAGCTTTAACAAAAATAGCTTTAACCTGAGGCTTGATATTTAATTCTCTAATATTATCCAATGTAATATTACTGAAAGTAATTCCATTTTTCTTTAATTCTAGTTTTTCTTCTAGCACAGAATTAGAGGGATTATCACTTGGATCAGCAATTGCAATTTCTACATTCATTTTTTTATTTTTGCGAATAATTGACAAGGAAATTTTTTCTCCCAAAGAACTTTCAGCAACCATTAATTCTAATTTTCTTGCAGTCTTAACTTCTTTGTTATTAAAACTAATAATCAAGTCACCTACTAACAATCCAGACTCAGCAGAAGGGCCTTTTTTTGCTATATTAACGATCAACAAACCTTCCTTTTGATCCAAATCAAAAGCCTCTGCCAACTCTGGGGTCATTTTTTGTACAGTAATGCCTAGTTTGCCCCTTTTTATCTTACCATTTTTCTTGAGCTCCAACATAATTGGTTTAACAATGTTCGATGGCACGGCAAAACCAATTCCTATATTTTTTCCATCACTAATTTCAGGTATAGAAGTATTCAGACCTATAACGTCTCCTTCTAAGTTAAAGAGTGGGCCTCCCGAATTACCAATATTAATTGCAGCATCAGTTTGTATAAAACCATCAATAAGCTCTCTGTGATCTGTTCCTAAATCTCTGCTTTTATATGATACTATTCCCGTAGTAACACTGCCACCAAAACCAAAAGGATTACCTACAGCAATAACTTGATCACCAATTCGTAATTTATCTGAGTCAGAGAATTTTACATATGGCAACTTTTTTTCTGTTTCAATTTTAAGCAATGCTAAGTCTGTTTTAGAATCTATTCCTATGACTCTAGCCGGAAACTCTTCATTGTTCATTAATTTTACGTTAATTTCTTCAGAGTCTGAAATTACATGATAGTTGGTTATTATAAAACCATCTTCAGCAACTATAAACCCAGAACCGATAGAACCATGCTCTTTAATTAGATTACCAGATTTTGAGTATGTAATATTATAATTTTCTGCAAATTGTTTTAATTTATTTGTAGAAAACAAACTAGAAAAAAAGCTTTTATCAGAATTATCCTCCTTTCTAACTGTGTGAATATTAACTACTGTTGGCATTAAAGGTTCTATAATATCCGCAAAACTCTCTATTCTTACGGTGCTAGCACCAGAAGCAAGTGCTATTTGAAACAAATAACAATACAGAACTAAACAAACCATAAGTAATCTGCCAATAAAGTTTTTGAATACGAAATTCATCATAGCTATTGATCTATTTTTAGATACTTAAAAAAACTAGATTTTGGAGATATTACAAATTGTGTATTGTCCTTATTCAAAGAATTTTTATACGCTATTAAAGAGCGATAAAACTCATAAAAGTTAGGATCTTTTGAATAAGTATTATTATATAACCTAGTCGCTTCAGCATCACCTTGACCTTTTATTTTCTGAGCCGTCATATAAGCATCAGCTAATATCACCTTGCTTTCTCTATCTGCTTTTGATTTTATTTTAGCAGATTCTTCTTCACCTTCAGCTCGTATTTGTTTTGCCTCTTTTTCTCTTTCTGTTTGCATCCTCTGGTAAATAGCCGCACTGTTTTCTGCTGGCAAATCTGATTTCAGAATTCTTACATCAATAATCCGTATACCATAAGTAACGACTTCTTGATGAGAAAGCTCTTTAATTTGTAACATCAAGCTAGACCTTTCTTCTGTAAGCAGAGTATTTAAAGGATAGCGACCTATTACTGTACGCATCGCGGACTCTAGAATTTTATTCAAACGTAAGTTTGCTCCAGAATAATCATATACCGTCTTAATAAATTTTATTGGATCAACAATCTTGTATTTTGCATAAGCATCTACTATGACTCTTTTTTCATCAGAAGCAGTAAGCTCTTTTTCTTCTGCAATAACATGCAAAATACGTTTATCTAAAAGTTTTACATTTTGAATAAATGGTATTTTAAAATTCAGTCCTGCTTCATCAATGATACGCAGTGCTTCACCAAATTGCAAAACAACACCTATTTCTTTTTGATTCACTACAAAGAATGAATTTACAAGCACGAGTAAAGAAACAAACGCTGATATGATTGATATATATATTTTATTCATTTTCTATTTCCTTAAAATTATAACTTATCTTTTTGTAAAACGATCTTTTGGATCTATTGCCATATGAGGCAGCATTTGATCTCCACCCATTATTACCTTACTAGAGTCTCTTAATATAGTTTCCATTGTTTCAAGGTACAAACGTTGTTCAGTTATATCTTTATTATTCTTGTATTGAGCATATATCTCACTAAACCTTGCTGTATCACCCTTGGCTCTAGAAATTATAGAAGCCTTATAACCATTTGATTCTTCAACAATTTTTGCAGCTTCACCTCTAGCACGTGGCAAAATGTCATTTTTATAAGACTCAGACTGGTTAATACTTCTTTCTTTGTCAGCTTTTGCTGTTTGAACATCACGATATGCTGCTATCACTTGCTCAGGTGGTTCTGCTCTAAGTAACTTAACTTGTTCAATAACTACTCCAGTATTATACTGGTCCAGTACCGACTGAATCAATTTTTCAATCTTATCTGCTATCATCTGCTTCTTATTAGATAATATTGAAGAAATAGGGGTGTTTCCAACTACCTCACGTATAGCACTACTTGCAGCAGACTTAACCGTATTCGTTGGATCATTTACATTAAAAATATATTTGGAAATATCACTGATATGCCACGTCACATCAACATGAAGGCTAACTATATTTTCATCGCCCGTGAGCATTATACTTTCAGTTTTAATGTCAGTAGATGATAACGCACCTCCTACTCTTGCTCTTCCAGTTGATCTATAGCCAAGTTCAAGTCTTCTTGATTCATCAACTTTTTCTACATAAATCTGTTCAATTGGGTATGGTAAATGAAAATTCAATCCAGCCCTACTAATCCGATTAAACTTTCCAAAGCGCATAACAAGAGACTGTTCCCCCTCTTCTACTTTATAAATACCTGAACTAAGCCATAATATAAAAATTGCAATTATCCCTAAAAAAACAGTTTTACTGTTAAAGTCAAAATTAAAATTTTCGAAATTAAACTTGTCATTTCTTTTGCGAGTAAAGATATTTTCTTCTTCAGAATCCTCCATATCATCCCAAGGGGATTTATAGAAGATATTTTTATATAATCTTTTAATCATTTTGGCACATTTTCTGTAAAAAATTTGAATCGATACCAGATACACTATATTATGACATGAAAAAATGCAAGATATGACTAACAAAAGATCAGATATAATTTTAAATATCATAAAAAATATAGCTTTCTCAAACGAAATTGATTTAAAATCAAGAGTTTCTAAACTAACATTTAAAGAAAATAGACTAGCTCTTTTACTAGACATCACTGGAATCCCTTTGGAAAAAGCTAAATTAATTCAATCCAACATTGAAAAGGCAATTTTCATTCAACTTCCCGAGTTAGAAACAAATATAGTTCTCACTAGTAATTCTACCAACAAACCAGAAGGAAAACCTAAGTTAAAACTTGATAATGTCAAAAAAATATATCTAGTAGCATCTGGAAAGGGAGGGGTTGGCAAATCTACTATTGCAACTCTAATGGCTTATAAATTAAAGAAAATGGGTAAAAAAGTCGGGGTTTTAGATGCAGATATTTATGGTCCTTCAATACCAGACCTATTTGGTATTAATGAAAAACCCGAATTAGATAATAAAAGAATGAAACCACTTAATAGACACGGGATACAGATCAACTCTATTGGATTTATTTCAGCTCCAGAATCTGCTGTTAGCTTTAGAGGGCCAATGGCTAGCAAAGCTTTATATCAATTGATGTCTCTTACCAGATGGGATAATTTAGACTGTCTAATAATAGACTCTCCTCCAGGTACAGGCGATATACATTTAAGCTTACTGCAAAACTATCAAATTGATGAAGTATATATGGTTACAACTCCACAGTTAATATCAAAATCAGACGTACAAAGAGCCATCAATTTATATAAAAAATTTAATATTAAGATTGCAGGGGTCATAGAAAATATGAGTTATTTACAAACTACACAACAAAACCATATGATAAACATATTTGCTGGCAATGCTGGTGAGGACATAGCTAAAAAATTTAATATACCACTAATGGCAAAAGTACCAGTAATACCAGAGTTATCGGCTCAATGCGACAAAGGATTAGGGTTAGAAAAATTTACTTATCTAATAGATTCTATATTTTTAGAAAAGTTGTAATATGTATAGATTTTGTTGATTTTTGTTAACTCTCCTGTATATATTACTACCATTATTGGTATTAATAATTAATTTTTAAATATTTAGCATGTCTTCATTAGTTAACAATAAATTAAAGTTTGTTGGTTCTTTAGGCCATAACTTAATGGCAAGGTTAGACTCTCCTAAAAACCCTAAGTCTTACGTTTTATTTGCACATTACTTTACTGGTAACAAAGATGTGAGCGCCCTAAGCAGAATTGCACGCGCATTGAACAATGTAGGTATAGCATTGTTTAGATTTGATTATACAGGTCTTGGAGCTAGCGAGGGTAATTTTGCTGATACAAATTTTTCATCTAATGTTAATGATTTAGTGTGTGCAGCAAATTTTATGAGAGAAAATTTTTCTGCACCTCAGATATTAGTAGGACATAGCTTAGGTGGAACTGCTGCAATCGCAGCAGCACACAAAATACAGGAAATAAAGGCTGTTGCGACTATTGGCTCTCCCTGTGATACTCAGCATGTGCAGCATAATTTTGCAAGTCATATAGACGAAATTAATGCCAAAGGAGAAGCAGAAGTGTTGCTAGGAGGAATAAAATTTAATATAAAAAAACAATTTTTGGATGATATTAATAACCAAAATATGCCTGACAAAATTCAAAATTTACGTAAGCCTTTGCTGGTAATGCATTCACCAATTGATAAAATTGTAGGCATAGAGAATGCTCAAAGAATATATGAATTAGCAAAACACCCTAAAAGCTTTATATCACTAGACAAGGCGGACCATTTATTAATGGAAGACCCAAGAGACAGTAAATATGTCGCGGAAGCTCTTGCAGCATGGGCTGGTAGATACTTATAAGGAACTTGGATAAATTCAACCGCGATTGATCTTATTGCAACTCCTTCATTGATTAACTTAAACTTCTAATTAAAAAGCACATCCTTAAAAGAGATAGAAAATCGTTCTATTTCAATGTAATCTACAATATCAATATAAACTATTGAGTTGTTCTTTGCTTATTCTCAGCTAATTTGGCTTCAGTATGGCACTATTAACAAACTCAGGAAAAATCATTTTGACAATTGTTTAGTTTTAAACAACAATAAAACTTGTTTGTCAACTCTTCTTTTTTGTTTAACAAATCTGAAGAAAAAAAGAGATAGAAATTAGCACATAAAAAAATGCAATGTTAACATTTAGTGAAGATAAGATATTATCTATGCTTGAGGCGATGGGTGGAGTTAGTATAGTACATAATAAAGATCAAAAATGCAGTTTCCTTGTAAAAAATGAGGTTAAATTTGGTCGTATAGAGAAAGGTGGGTGTTTTTTAATTAATCCAAATAGCAGGAATTTAAAAAAGGTAAGTAATACAATTTTGAATTGTCCAGATCAATTTTTACAAGCTGCAACAAAAGCTTACTGGGCAGGGTCTCAGAAAGTACAGAATGGATAGGATAAAAAGCATTATTAACCCTGCCTGTTTTTACATGTGAATCATACACAAGAT
This sequence comes from Candidatus Megaera endosymbiont of Nemacystus decipiens, assembly GCA_030036605.1. Classification (GTDB taxonomy): domain Bacteria; phylum Pseudomonadota; class Alphaproteobacteria; order Rickettsiales; family Rickettsiaceae; genus Megaera_A. The sequence continues at coordinate 21,463 of DAOTRE010000004.1, forward strand.
ACAAGCAATAGCTACCTACCAGGTCCAACTTTTTTTGCTACGGTTTTAACTGCTGTCACTACATTCTCCTTAGCTGTCTTTGCCTTCTCGAGTGCTGCCTTTCCTATGCTAGCTGCTTGGTTTTTAAGAGCACTTGATATCTTTTTTGGAATGGATTTATTGTTCGTTTTATTAAGCTCAATAGTACCTTTAACAGTTTTTAGAGTCTCTGGATTCGGATCTTTTCCATTTCCCAAGTTTTTGAATACGGCATTGTTATTTGATAATGTAAGGTCTGTTGATAACTTTTCTCCCTGTATTTTTTTTGTGATTCGATCTAGTTTTTCTGAAAACTTTTTAACATCTTCTTGGTTTTTAAATTCAACTTTCCCTGTTTTTTTGTTTGTGAACTCACGTAGCGGACTATTTTTATCTTTTAAGAGCTCTTGAGTCCCTGCTATAGGAGAGCCTTGTTTTTCTTTTGCTTTCCATAAATCTTTCATACCGTTGGCTAACTCTTCAGCTAGAATAACATTCTGTTCTTTAATTTTACCCTTTGAATCAGCAAGTTTGGTAGCTGCAGAAAGTATTTTGTCTTTATATTCTTGTTTTTTGTTATCATCTAGTTTTGTCCCGTAAGAATCCACTATATTATCAACAGTATCGATTAATTTTTCTGGTGTGAATTTACTGCTGTCAATTACTTTAACTAAATCTTTAGTTATTTTACTCTCTCTAAGCTCTCTGTTGTTGTCTATTGTACCCTGAAATACAATACTTGAATATGAATCCCTAATTTTCATTTTATCATCGTCAGCAAAATTTTGGAGTTCTTTGTCTAAATCTTGTATTAATTGTTTTTCAGTGTTTTTCTCACTCTCTATGTTAACCTTCCTCTCGCTAACAGCAGGAACTGTTGGTTTTGGATTCTTTTTTCCATAAATTTTGGGATATTTTCCTTGGTTACTAGCTGCAACAGCCTGAAGCTGTTTGTCCAAGCCGTCTTTGTTTCCCGAGCTTAAACTGTTTAAAGCCTCATAGTTATTTTGAACAAATGCTGACGGACTTGGCAAGTCGGACATTTTTGATACAAAGGCAGTTAAAGCTTCTTTATCTTTAAACTCGTAATTTCCTTTCGTGGTGCGCAGGTTATTTAGCAAACCTACTTCAGATCCTTTTAAGTTTCCTGCTAACCCTTCCTGTTTTGAAGCTTCAACTAAACATGTCTTCATATCAGTGACCAATTTTCCTGCTAAAACCAGATCTGGATCTTTAGCACCCTCACTTTTTTCTCCTGCCATAAATTTTCCTTAAAATATTAATTATTTATTATAATATAATGATTATTTAAGTGTAAATGATCAAGAATTCCCTTTTATTCTGGTGTTTTATAAATCATATCACAATCTGTTAGTTGCAAATTAACAATTTGCTGTTTGGATAGTTTCTTGACCCTTACGCGCATTTATATTAGTATCAAACTGCATGTTTTTTTACCTTATGTATATATCAAATAATGAGCGCAAATTTATCAACAATAGACCCGTACCTTGATCTTGAATCCGAGATAATGAAATTAAAAAAGAGCCTGAATGCAGTCATATTAGCTCATTATTACCAAGATTCCGAAATCCAAGATATTGCTGATTACATCGGAGATTCTTTTGAGTTGTCCAAAAAAGCAAGTATGACAAATGCTGATGTTATAGTTTTTTGCGGGGTGAAATTCATGGCGGAGGCTGCTCTGATTCTGAATCCTGGTAAAAAAGTAATAATTCCTGATTTAAAAGCTGGGTGTTCGCTTGAGGAATCATGCCCAGCCGACTTATTTAAAAAATTCAGAGAAAAATATCCAGACCATGTTGCAGTGACTTATATTAATTGTTCTGCTGAAATTAAGGCTTTATCAGATATAATTGTTACCTCATCCAGCGCGGAAAAAATTATTCATTCTATTCCAAAAGATAAGCCTATTATATTTGCACCAGACAAGCATTTGGGGCAGTATCTGATCAATAAGACTGGTAGAGGTATGGTACTTTGGAATGGTAGCTGCGTAGTGCATGAGAATTTCTCTGAAAAAGAATTAATTAGACTCAGAACCTATAATCCGAATGCCAAAATTATTGCTCACCCTGAGTGTCCACAATCTCTTTTAGAATATGCAGATTTTATTGGATCAACTTCTGCATTACTAAAATATACTGAAGATAATGACGGTTCGGAATTTATTGTGCTTACTGAGCCTGGTATTATTCACCAAATGCATAAAGTTGCTCCAAATAGCTCGTTTTATGATGTGCCGTCTTTAAATAAATCAGGCTGCACTAGTTGTAGCGAGTGCCCTTTTATGAAACTCAATACTTTAGAAAAAATATATTTGTGTATGAAAAATCAAGCGCCATTGATTCAGCTTGAACCAAATATAGTTAAGGGAGCTAAGCTTAGCCTGGACAGAATGCTTAAAGGAAGTTACGTTTAAAAAAATACCAATAAATTTATGAAAAAGTTAAAAACAGTAGAATATATATGGCTTGATGGAACTAAGCCTACAGGTCAAATTCGTTCAAAAACTAGAATCGTAAACTTGCCTGATCATTTTACCATAAATGATTTTCCTATGTGGAATTTTGATGGCTCTTCAACTAACCAAGCAACAGGTCAAGACTCCGATTGTCTCCTTAATCCTGTGAATTATGTGATAGATGGCCTTGATAATGGAGGCGACTATTTAGTGCTATGTGAAGTCTTGAATTCTGATAAAACGCCACATAAATCAAATATCAGATCAAAACTAAGGCATGCACTGGATCTTGGTGGGCAGCAAATAGAACTATGGGCGGGTTTTGAGCAAGAATATACTATGTTTAGACGTAACATCCCACTGGGCTGGCCTGAGCACGGTTTTCCAGGGAAACAAGGGCCTTACTATTGCGGAGTTGGAAGCGAGCAGATTTTTGGTCGTGAGCTTGCAAATAAACATCGTCAAGTTTGCTTAAAATCGGGCATTATGTACTATGGCATGAACGCAGAAGTAATGCCAGGACAATGGGAATATCAGATAGGTTATAGAGGCTGTGATCAAGAGGATTCCTCGGCTTTGAATATTTCTGATCATATGTGGATTGCAAGGTGGCTTATGCATCGTTTGAGTGAGGAGTATAATATTCATGTGTCTCATGATAATAAGCCAGTGAAAGGTGACTGGAATGGAGCTGGAATGCATACAAATTTCTCAACAAAAGACTCAAGGTCTAAAGAAACAGGCAAAAAAGCGATTGATTCTTACATCAAAAATCTCGAAAGAAACCATGAAATTCATGTAAAATATTACGGTGATAAATTAGAAGAAAGGCTAACAGGAGCTCATGAAACATCTCCTATTACACAATTTTCTTATGGAGAAGCAAATCGTGGTAGCTCAATTCGTATTCCAAGGTCCGTCGCAGACAAAGGTTATGGATATATTGAAGATAGGCGACCTGGAGCAAATGCAGATCCATATATCGTCTCTTATTTAATATTATCGTCTATATTAGGTATCAAAATAGATTTATAGTTGTTTAAAAAACATATAAAGTCAAAAAAATTACTAATAACTATACATCAGTTGGAAATATTGGACCTTGTTGGCGTACAATCATTCTTGTATGCCAATTTATAGGACTGATAAAATGAAAAACTCTTATGAATCAGAAAAATTAAAGCTTGTAGAGGATCTTGAATTATACGATTTTTCTAAATATCTTGCTAATGGTGAATCTAAAATTCTTTCCACAGAGAAAAATTCATATGCAAATATTAACAAGCATTTAACAGGCACTCTTCTTAAAAGCGCTAAGAATCAGGCAATCTTTATAGAAGATGATGGTCATTGGGTTGGTTTGTATGTTGATGTTAAATCTAATAAAATTACTTTTATAGACACTCTAGGTCATGATCTAAAGCGGTGGTATTCTACAATAAATAATGCTATTAACGATAGCTTAAAGCAAAAAGGGATGCCAAAATTTGAAGTGGAACAATTACTAACTAGGGACCACAGAATTCAATATGATACAAATAATTGCGGCAGGTTTGTTGCTGCTTCAATGATTGCTTTTGATAAAGGATGGAAAAAAGAAGATTTTTATTTATCTGACAAACAGCCTAAGAGTATGCGCCAAAAGGCATCGGGTGATTTTGCTACAGAGTTGCATAATATTTTGTTCGCACAGCAAGATAAATCAATGCCTTATCAAAAGGCAAATAAGGTCATAAAATCTCTTGAAAATTTTCGTAATGCTGTAAACGGGAAAAATCAACAACAAGAAGTGCATGTACAAAAACAAAAAATCTCTCCCAATATTAAAAAGGAATCAGAAAATGTTGTGCATTCAGTTATTAAACAAGAAACTGACATAACAAAAGAAAAAGAAAATGTTGAAAGATTCGTAAAACAATTGGATGAATTAGGCAGCTATATAGAAAAAGCAAAAGAAAAAAAAAAGAAGAGTCAGAAATACCATTTGAAAAAAATATAGATTCAGCAAAGTTGAAGAAATTAACAGAAGACTTGAAACAATCAGTAAATACAGAAGATACAGCTTTGTCACCAGCAGAAAAAAGATCATTTTTGCAGAAAATTAAGGAAATTGTTGTTAAGATTATTACTTACCTTAATCCTTATAAGAAAAACCCAGAAGTAAAAAATACACTAGACACGGCTGAAGGATTAAACCACACAAAGCACTCTAAACAAAACAATAAACAAACTAGAGAATTTTAACAATATCTCCATACGAACTGTATTATAGCTAAATGAATAACGTATATAATTAGGCTATTGCGGCTAATTTTTGTGATAAAATAATATTTTATTTTTTGTGAGTGCTGGTTTTGTTTTATTATATAAAATAGTGATATCGACACTAGAGCAAGTATTAAGTAATCAACGACTGAAAAGTACCCTCCAAATACAACGTAACTGAAAAATAGAGTAGTCAATGAAATTTGCCATGCCCCGTTTTGGGCTCCTAAGTATTTTGTTTTATATAAATTTCCTATGATCATGAATAAAATAGTGAGCGAACCATATTCAAAATACAAACGCGTGTAGTTCCATCCAACAATTAGAATAAAATAGTGAATAACTAGAGCAAAATAAGATTTTAGTGTACTATTCAATAGGAATAAATATAACTGACCAGCAAATATCGAAATTAGTATATTAGCTGGTAGTAACTTGTGAAAAATAAAAAAGGTATTATATAGATAGAGAAGAGAGCCATATATCAAGACTTGCAAGTTAACTCTATTTTTAAAATTATACCCAGCATAAAATGCAAAAATAGGAAATGCAAAACGCCCTATAGCGCGCATATATAAATGATTGGGAGCAAGATATAAACCAAAATGATCAATGAACATACATATGATGCTGAGTGTTTTAAAAAAATCTTGCTTATTTGCTGGTCTCTTATTCATTAATGGCTTTATGTAGTCTAAAAATAATTGCGCTAATTCCAAAGACTACCATGCTTGATGCTATAACGCCAAAAACAGAGAGTAATTTAACTAATAATTCAGTAGAGAAAAAATATTTGTGGAGATAAAAATCTACAACATAGATGTAGGATAGCATAATGAGAGAGGAAATAAACGTCTTTATAGCAAAGAATTTAGTACTGTTTTGAACTTTAAAATTTCCAAATTGTTTTACGCCACTAATTAACCACCACACGTTAATCCATGTTGAAATAGAAACGCCAGCTGCTATTCCAACGACACCAAAAGGAATCATCAATAAAATGCTTAATATTAAATTGATAATTATTGAATAAATAGTTATACGCAAAGGTGTTTTTGTATCTAAATTTGCATAATATATTGGTAGCAATATTTTGGATAGAGTAAAAGCTGGCAAGCCAAAAGAAAATGCTGCCAATGATTTTGCCGTTACTATTGTATCTTGTCTTATGAACTCTCCTCTTTCATAGATCATATAAATTATAGGCTCAGACATAGCAAAAAGCCCTAATGCAGCAGGGATTGAAATCAGTAAAGCAGCTTTAATGGACGTATTTTGCAAATGATTTGTTTTATTGTAATCTTTTGTTTTGTAAAGCCTGGATAATTCTGGTAACAAAACTGTCGCAAAAGTAATACCAATAAGAGCTAGGGGTAACTGATAAAGACGATCAGCATAGCTTAATATTGATATTGCGCCCGGTATGAAGCTTGAAATTGAATGTGATATGAAGAGATTTAACTGCTGTGCGCCGGAACTAATGGCAGCAGGTGTCATTTTATTAAAAAACTTAGGTATAGCTGGATCGTTTCGATATATTTTAAAGCTAAATAACAGGTTTGCTTTGCGCAGATTTGCTACCATAAAGATTATTTGTAGTATTCCAGCAAATATTAAAGAATATGCAATGCTGTAGTGAGCAGTATAATAATCTTGAAAATAATAAGTAAAAATTATGACTGTGGCACTCATTATGACAGGCGCAAACGATAGAGCCCAAAACCTACCTACTGAATTAAGCATACCTCCAAACAAAGCTGTGATAGACAAGAAAATTAAATAGGGCGTGGTGATACGACAGAGCGTAATACAAAGCAAGAACTTTTCAGAGTTTTGGTAAAAGCCTGGTGCTATAATAACCATTAAATATGGCATTGTTATCTCAAGTATTAGTGTTAATACTGACAACACAATTAACAAAATGCAAAATATGCTTCCGCTGAATTTTTTTGCTTCGTCTCTTGATACTAATAATTTTTTGCTAAAAATTGGTATGAAGACTGCAGACAAAGCTCCTTCTCCAAAAATTCTCCTAAATAGATTCGGAAATTTGAAAGCGATATTTACACAATCAGCTATTGCACTAGTACCGAAACTATAAGCAATAAAAAATTCTCGTGCTAGTCCAAAAACTCGTGATAGTAAAGTTAGTGATGCAACGATGAATCCAGATTTTAACACAAGGTTTTAGTATTTTATCAATAATTTATATCTTTTTACCAAGACTTTTAATCTTGCTCGATCGCTTTTTCAATTAAAAGCTTTGCTTTCTCTGCATTTTCCCATCCCATAATTTTAACCCATTTATTTTTTTCAAGTTTTTTATAACTTTCAAAGAAATGTACAATGCGGTCCTTCATGATGGAAGGCACATCATCTATGTCCTGAATATTATCAAACATAGCATCAATTTTTGTAGTTGGAACTGCAAGAATTTTTTCATCTATACCTGATTCATCTTCCATCATTAAAACGCCTACCGGCCTTGTCTCTATGACAGCACCAGGAATAATTTTATATTGTGACATTACTAGTACATCTGCTGGGTCTCCGTCACCCGACAATGTATGCGGTATAAACCCATAATTACATGGGTAAGACATTGAAACTTGCATGAATCGATCGACCATAATTGCACCCGAGTTTTTATCAAATTCATATTTTACAGGTTCATCATTCATAGGAATTTCAATTATTACATTGAAATTATTTCCTTTAGTTTTAGCTGGTATTTTGTCTATAAACATATCTGCGTTTTGTTTAGAATTAATAATAATATTGCATAATCTTTATAAGAAAAAAACATTTTAATCAAGATAAATCAAAAATTTTTAGTGCAATAATGCAAAGCTTTTGGGGGGAGTTAAATCATTTTTTTATATTCTTGATAAATTTTATGTACGGCCTGGATCCACATTACACATATTATGATGAAAAACACCATTAATATTGGCGCTATTGAGTCATAAGTTGCCATAGGAAAGAGAGTAAATATAATAGCTTGTATCATTCCACTTGCAGATTTTCCGATTTTAGGGCTTATGACGTCCACTGCAGCTTTTCCCTTTGTTCGTAATTCCTGATCCAGTGGAATATATAACATTTGCGTTGATGTGTCTAAAATAGAATATTTTGAACCCTTGGATAATATATTTTGTACTGCTCCAACAAAAACTGCAAGCGCAAGAGGAGACACTAATATTAATGTGTCAAAAAGGGTCAGCATATAATCGTTAAAAACTACCAAAATGAAAAATATAGAACCAGTAACAAGAATAATAATTGGCGAAATTACAGCTGCAGCAAACCAACTTTTTCTTCTCATGATATTGTTTCCAACAATGGTCATTATCATAATAGCAACCCCCGTCCACAAGATGTAGAGGCTATTAAATGCAGCAAAAGAGTTTACAGTTGGGTACAATTCTTTTATTTTAGCTTTCCACACTGCTTCAATAAGGTTCATAGATAAACCGAATGATGCCGAGCATACTAGCATTAGCCATAAATATTTGGAACGCATAATATACCTAAAACTTTCTATGATTCCCATTTTGGGTCTGTTTAGTTTTTTTGCAGCAGAGCGGTTGATATTCATGCTATTATCTATCAGATTAATACTAATGTGGCGGACCAACAAGCAAGCAAATCCTGATGAAACGCAAACCATACCTATTGATATTTTTGTTAGTATGACTTTATCATTTGAGATGGTAAATAAGTTATGTATAAAACTATTATCAGTTGACAAACCCATCATCAGGAATCCTACAAAAATGAGAGACGAATTCCCGAATAACGAGAACAAGGTATAAAATCTTTTTGCTTCGTTTGTATCTGTAATTTCATTGGCTATCTGCCAAAAAATCAATACATAAAAAATATTTGGCCAAAGCTCTGAAAACGCGTAAAATAAAACGTAGCTCCAATTTCCGACTGTAGCAATATACCACTTTAGGTGCGGATGTTGTATCATCAAGTTTTTTAGTGATTCAGGATCCATATGAAATAATTCAATATTAGGGTATATAAGAAATGCAAACATCATGTAAAACCCTGAAAATATTGAAATTAAATAATAAAAAATCTTATTAATAGGTAAATGATTTATCATCTTTGCATACAAAATCACAAATATTCCAGCCATAGGTGTTATGACATAAACCTTGCTAAAGCTTGTAATTTCAGCGCTGACTTCAGATATTAATATGCTGTCTTTTAATATCCTTAGTATATTTTGATTAAATATGATGCAAAACATTAAGGCAGAAATTGGAAGAAATTTAGGCAATTCAGACCTATGTATAGGCCAAAAAATATTACGAAATTTTCCAGGAAACGGTTTATTTTCTACGCTAGACATTTATTGTAAAACCTACAGACAAAAAAAAAACTTATCCTTAATTCGTGTTTAAGTAATTCTTAGTCGCAACTAGGTTCTGCCAGCTTACGATAGAAATAGTTTTGTACTATCTAGCATTTTATTTTTCAAAAGTCAATTTTTTTGTTTTTTCTGTAAGAAAAAGCTTGAGCAACTAAACTTTTTTAACCTTTCTTTTTTTAGGTAAGTTAAGTGATTTCTTAGCAATTTTTTTTGTTTTCTTTACACCAAAGTGTGTGTCAAGCAATTCTACCATTTTTTGATCACGCATAGACACATTTTTACGACCTGTTACAACACCAACCAGGCTTTTTCTTCCCCTGGTTGCAACCGTGATTAAGTTACAGCCAGCAGGAGTATGGTAACCTGTTTTAAGACCTTCAGCTCCTGGATAGGTAGCGGCCACCATATTATGCCCTCGTACCACTTTTCCTTTATATTTAAAACTGGTTTTACCAAACATTTTATAATATTCTGGAAAGTCTCTTTTTATTGCTATCGACAGTTTTACTAAATCTACAGCTGTAGTTTGTTGTTTTGGGTCATGCCAACCAGAAGCATTTGTAAAACGTGTATTATTCATTCCAAGCTGCTTAGCTTTAATGGTCATTAACCTAGCAAATTTGCTTTCTGAACCAGCGATATTTTCAGCAACCACAACCGCAACGTCGTTAGCAGATTTAATACTGAGTGAATAAATAGCATCTCGTACGGAGATTCTTTCTCCTGCTTTCACATATAGTTTACTAGGAAGAGATTTAGTAGCATTTTTTGAAACGTAGAATTTATGATCTAAAGTTAATTTTCCTGTGTTTAGCGCTTCAAATACCAAATATATAGTCATTACTTTGGTTAGAGAAGCCGGATATATTTTCTTTTTAGCATTGCGTGAATGTAGTATTTCACCAGATTTGCCGTCCACCACCAAACTAGTTTCAATAGGTGTCTTGTAGTGTTGTATAGATTTATTTTTGCTGTTTCCATAACTAGTAGGAATTAACACAAAAGTAAATATTATTAAAAATACATAAAAGCTTTTTTTTAACACAGCAAAATCACCAGACGAAATTTAAAATAGCTCTAAACAAAAATTAATGATACTGCTTAAAGTATCAAAGAATCAACTTATTTAATACTAAAGCAAAAACAAAACTAACATTTGGTATAAAAATTACAACTATCTATGACAAAAATTTATTAATTGTTATAAGTAATTTGTTACATCATTTTGACTTACTATGCAACAACAATAATAGCAACAACCCAGGGCATGCAAGGATTGAAGTCATTATAAAGTATAAATCCCACCCTATGGTTTGCACTATTTTTCCTCCAAATGCTACTATAGAATGACTAAATAGTCCAGAACTACTACTAAGCATTGCATATTGCGTAGCAGAGAAGTGTTTATTACATAAATAACTTAAATACCCGATAAGTGCCGCATCTCCCATACCAGATGCTATGTTTTCTACGGTAATTGTTATTGTCAGAGCATTTAGATCATGACCCTGATAATTTAACCAAACAAAAGCTAAATTAGTTATGCTTTGCGCGATACCACAAATAATTAGCCCCCTAATATTACCATATTTGTACATTATAATCCCCCCAAGATATGCACCAAATATAGTCGCTCCAAAACCATAAATCTTAACTATTTTAGCAATTTCTTGCAAAGAAAAGTTAAGCTTCATGTAAAAAGGAGTTGCAACCACTCCTAACATAGCGTCCCCTAGCTTATAAAAAATAATTGCTAGCAAAATTGTGAACGAGTATTTTCGTTGAAAAAAATCAATAAAAGGTTCGATCACTATTCTTTTCCAAGTTTTAATGTCTATTGCAATTCTAGGTTTGTTACGGCCCTGTTCCTTTAAAGAGAGAACGAAAAAAATTCCAATTAGATATAGAACACTTATGAAATAAAACACACAATGCCATCCATAATTGTGAGCAATATAAAAAGCTCCTGCTCCCGCTATTAATCCACCAATTCTATATCCAAAAACAGCGCTTGCTGCCGCTACTGCCAATTTACTCTTTTCTACAGTATCTATACGATAAGCATCAATTACTACATCTAGCGTGGCAGAAGCAAAGCCAAGCAATAAAGTTAAAATAAAAATCGATGTCATTGAATGTGTAGGTTCTAGATAACTATATGAAAACATCACTATAGTAATAAGACATATCATAAATATCATCCAACTTTTTCTAAGCCCTATGTAGTGGATGTATGGTAGCTGAACATGATCAACAAATGGAGCCCAGAATAGCTTTAATGAGTAAAATATTCTTGCTATAGCGATGGAAGTAATAATTTCCAATGAGATACTCTCTGTTTTTAACCATGCAGCGAGCGTAGAATATATAACGTACAAAGGCATCCCACTGTAAATGCCTAAAATAAAGATTTCTAATTGTTTTTTTTCTGAAAAAATTTTTAAAGCGTCAAATTTTATAGTCACACGTATTTTCTTTTAATTAGATATAAATTTGAGTATAGTATATAGATATGAATATCATGTATAAATATTGATTAATATGAATTTTTACGTTCTATCAGCATATATTGTTACATTTGCAAGTTTAGTAGTGATGATTATAAGCTCATATATTAAGTATAAAAAGTCCAGTGCAGCAGCAAAAAAGAAATAGATTAATAATTATTCTCTCAGTTTTGCTGTGCTTCTCAGTTGGTACATACTTGGTGTTATCCAATTTAAGGGATAGTATAATATATTTTTATCCTCCTTCAGAAATACCACTTTTGAAAAACCAGCAAAAATTTCGTATTGGTGGTCTTGTTAAGCAAGGGTCTATAAAAGAGTTGGAGGAAGGTAAAATAGAATTTACTATTACTGATAATGTTAAGGAAATAATAGTCAATTTTAACGGGCAAATACCAGCTTTATTTCGTGAGGAACAAGGCATAATTGCAGAAGGTAGGCTTGTATCACCAGAAAAGTTTGCAGCAGAAAGGTTGCTGACAAAACATGATGAAAATTATAAACCTCCAATTAAGTAGCAAATTACATTAAATCTCCAACATTCTCCAAGAACAGCCTAGCCCTGTGCGATGCTGGCTTTAGAAAAAATTCCTTCGCTCGTTGATCACAAAGCACCTGCCCCCTATCCATGAAAACAATTCGATCTGCAATAATTTTTGCAAATTTAATATGGTGAGTGATGACTATCATACTCATTTGTTTTTTTAAATCTTTAATGATCGCAATAATATCTTTAACCACCTCTGGGTCCAAAGCAGAGGTTGGTTCATCAAACAGCATAATTTCTGGGTCCATCATCAAAGCACGACAAATAGCTACCCTCTGCTTTTGTCCTCCGGATAGTTTATTTGGCATAGAATAAGTTTTTTCTGAAATACCAAATTGTTTCAAAAGGTTGAAAGCTTTGTCTTGCATCTCTGACTCATTTTGACGCATAACATTTATTGGGGCATAAAGAAGGTTATTAATCACATCCATATGTGGAAAAAGATTAAATTGCTGAAAAACCATGCCTATTTTAAAACATAATTTACTCCTATTGTTTCTGGATAATTTTTGCCCATCTATACTTACATGACCAGAAGTAGGAACTTCCAAATTATTAATACAACGAAGCAAAGTTGATTTTCCGCTTCCAGAAGATCCTATGACCACGGTTGTTTCTCTTTTATCAAACTTCAAGTTGATATTGCTGATTGCTAGTGTATCATTGAAATTTTTTGTAACGTTCTCAAGCACTATCATAAAACAAGCCTTCTTTCTAAAGCCATTGCAAAACTACTTATGATTAAGACCAGAACATAATACGTTGCAGCAGCAGTTAGCATTGGCATAAAAAAATCAAAAGTATTAGCAGAAACAACTTGAGCTCTACGCATTAAATCCATCTCCCCAACGACAGAAATTAGAGCTGATTCTTTAACTAAATTAATTAATTCATTCACAAGTGCTGGAAGAATATATCTGAATGCTTGCGGTAATATAATATCTTTCATTCTCAATATAGGGCTAATACCCAATGCTTTTGCCGCCTCTATTTGTCCAGGATTGACAGATTCAATACCAGCACGGATTATTTCGGAAATATAAGCGCCCGAGTTCAAGGAGAAAGCAATTATTCCAGCTAGAAATACATTTAGTTTTATTCCTATTAAACTAGGCAGAGCAAAATATACAATAGATAGCTGTATTAATACGGGTGTGCCACGAAATACAGAGGTATATGCATGTGCTATAAAACGTAAAAAATTAAGTTCCAGTACTTTGCAAAATGCTAAAATTGAGCCAATAAAAAGACCAAAAAACACTGAAATAACACTATACTTCATTGTAACCCATACTCCTTTGACGATAAAAATACCGTAAGGAATAAAAGCCACTAAATCTTCATACATTAGATATAAATATAATTAGAATTAAAATACAAACTTAAGCAACGTCCCTTTGTCAGTACAATCAGTACAAAGGATTAACTACAATAAATTACTATATATTTCATATAATTCAAGCTTTATAAACCAAGTTTTAGCATTTTTATTAAGTTTACATATTCTTATGTCAAATTATGTCAAAAGAATCGGTATGATGATAGTTATATTGTAGATTACATTGAAATAGAACGATTTTCTAGTTTATCTTTGGCAATTTATTTATCATCTTATTTTCCTCAAATGGAGCAGCATTGCAGGAGAAATAAGACAATAACTAAATCACAAAATATTTTCTATAAAATACNTCCTATTCCAATCTAATCTACAATACTCAAAATGCAAAACAACTGACACTATTAATATATTACATTAATCTGCAATTTATCTATCAACAAATTTTGTTCTGTGCTCGAAACCTTATCAACAAATCTAATTTCCTCAGAAGAAGTTACATCCTTTAGATCACTGATCAAGTTCTGACTAAAGCTTTTTTGATTAATTTCAATATATTTTACAGGAGCTTTGATTGAAAGATTATCTTTTGCCTTTGCTTTGCGTACCAGTTCTAGAACATCAAACAGTGCTTTTGATTCATTTTCGTCAAACTCTGCAAACTGAATGTTTAAATCAGGCCAAAGACCCTTTTCATGTATAGAATTACCATCTGAATAAAGAATGTGATAAATTTCCTCAGTGATATGAGGTAAAAAAGGTGCTAGTAATCTTAAAATTATATTAAAGCTATGACATAGAGTGATATGTGCACTTATAGCCCCTTTGTCATCATTTTTTTGTTCATTATAGGCTCTTGTCTTAACTATTTCGAGATAATTATCGCAAAAGATTTGTTTGAAAAATTCTTCAGTAGTAGATATTGCAGCAGAATATTCGTATCCATCAAGTGATTTCGTTACATTCTGTACTAATTTTGATAAATTAGTAATGAGATATTTATCAATGTCATAACAAATTAAATCTTGTAGTTGATTTAGAGGTTTATTCATCAATCCTTTTGGCATTTTTGTGAAATACTGAGATACAAACTTTGCTGCATTCCATAATTTATTTACAAACTTCTTACCATTTTTCATAATGTCTTCAGAGTAAGCAGTATCAGATCCTAATTTTGCACTAGAAGACCAATACCTGATAACATCAGCTCCAAAATCTTCTATTAACTTTTCAGGTGCTACTATGTTTCCTTTAGACTTTGACATTTTTGTTTTGTCCTCAGCAAGGCACCATCCGCTAATCATAATATTTTTCCACGGAATAGTGTTCTCATGTAAATGGCTTTTTAGCATAGTATAATAGGCCCACGTCCTAATAATTTCATGCGCTTGCGGTCTTAAATCTGCAGGGAATAACTTTTCATGTCTGGCTGAATCCACCATATAGTTTTTAGCAATACCATGAGAGTTTAGCTGTGGAGAAACAGAGCTTGTAGACCAAGTGTCCATAACATCCTGATCTGCTTCTACTTCATCTCTGCTATATCCTGGAGGTAAATCTTTTAACGGATCTACCGGTAAGGATTCTTTCTTTGGCAGCAGTATTTTGCCTTCTTCACCTGGTTTTTTTGAATACCAAACAGGAAACGGAACTCCAAAATATCTTTGTCTTGATATGCACCAATCTAGTGAGACATTTTCAATCCAACTATCTAATTTAACTTTCATTGTAGCTGGGTGCCAATTTATCTGATTAGATTTATCAGATAAAGCTTTTTTATGGTCCACAGATTTTATAAACCATTGAGTAGTTGTCAGAATTTCAAGTGGTGCGCCAGATCTTTCAGCGCACTTTACTAATTGTGATTTTTCAGTTTGGTTAATTAATAACTCGTGTTTCCTGAGTATTTCTATTATTTTTTTACGTGCCTCAGATATTTTAAGGCCTGATATCTGGCAGGCAAATTGCTTTGCTGCTACCTCATCAAGACAATTTTCATCAAACTCTATATTTTCTATTATTTTACCATGTTTTGAAAAAATAATTTTAGTTTTAAGGTCATGTTTACGCCACCACAATACGTCAGTCTGGTCTCCAAAAGTACAGCACATGACAAGACCAGTACCTTTATCAGGGTCTACTAGATCATCTGGTAATATTGGTACTCGTACATTAAACAAGGGTGTAACAGCAAACTTACTTTTTAGTTTTTTATACCTAGCATCATCAGGATGATAAAAAATTGCAGCACATGAAGGAAGCAACTCTGGTCTTGTTGTAGCTATAACAATAGTTTCGCCTTCTTCAGTGGAAAATTTAATATCATTCATAAAAGTAGTTTTCTCATGCTCTTCAATGTCTGCTTGAGATAAGGCGGTTTGGTCAATCGAATCCCAAAGTATTGGCTGGGAATCTCTATATACTTGACCTTTATTCATCAGATCTAGAAAAGACATTTGAGAAATAGTAGTCGATAGAGGGTTGATAGTGCGGTATTTAATTCCCCAATCTACTGATAAAGCTATACTATCAAAGAGTGATTTAAACTTATCTTCTTCAGACTCAATGACTTCTTGGCAAATTTTAGTAAAATCTTCTCTGCCCAATTGATTTGCACGAATTTTTTTCTTTTTTTCTACCAAACGCTCTGTAGGAAGACCGTTATCATCGAAACCCATGGGATAAAACACATTCATTCCACGCATTCTTTGGAATCGTGCAATAAAATCAGTATGTGTATAGCTAAATACATGACCTATATGTAATTGTCCTGAGACTGTAGGAGGAGGTGTATCAATTACATAGCTTTGCTTTCTAGAAGTATTAGGATTCCACTCATATATGCCACTTTTTTGCCAAGTTTCTTGCCATTTTTTTTCTCTTTCCGCGAATTTATACTTTTTAGGAAAATCTATCATTGTAAATCGTTACTATTAAAATTAATATTACGGTCTAGGTTTTCATTCTACATGTATAAACTATTTATTTAGTAATAATTGCATGATGGAGTAGCCTAGTAAAAAGCGATAATATTATAAATGGTCTAAAAATGCCAAATATATTTTTACTTTCTAAAAAAACCATAGATTTGTTACTTCTTTTTAGAATGCATGCACCAGCAGGTTATA
The DNA here is from genome assembly GCA_030036605.1 of Candidatus Megaera endosymbiont of Nemacystus decipiens. GTDB lineage: Bacteria > Pseudomonadota > Alphaproteobacteria > Rickettsiales > Rickettsiaceae > Megaera_A. The sequence goes on from DAOTRE010000004.1 coordinate 38,133, forward strand.
TGCTTTGTTTTTTCCCTGCGTCATATGGCTTAATATTAGCAGCAGAAGGGAGCAGTGGTCTATATTATATTGTGCTATTTTTTATAGCTAGCATTATAATGAGAAGTGCAGGGTGTATTATCAATGATCTATGGGATCGGGAATTAGATAAAAATGTTGATCGCACTAAGTCCCGCCCTCTAGCAAGTGGCAAAATTACTGTAATAGAATCGCTGCTTGCTTTGTGTTTACTTTTGTTATTAGGTCTTGCTATATTGCTTACCCTATCACAAGTAGCGATATATATAGGCTTCTTGACCATGAGCCTAATAGTAATTTATCCATTGATGAAAAGAATTACCTACTATCCACAAGTTTTTCTTGGCTTTACCTTTAATATTGGTTGTTTAATAGGATATGCAACACTAAAAAACACTATTTCAGTGGATGCCTTTTTATTGTATTTGGGGTGCGTATGCTGGACCGTTGCATATGACTCTATATACGCTTTTATGGATATTGAAGATGATAAAAAAATAGGAATAAAATCGCTTGCTATTTTGTTAGAGAAAACATTTTATAAATACATAATTATTGGTTTGTATCTTCTCTTTTACTCAATATTTCTTCTAGTTTTTTATTCTATTTTGAACATTTCAGGATTGGCTTTGGTATTTTCTGCTATGATTATTACGGTTTATTCTGTAATTACACTCAATATTAGGCAAAGAAGCAACTGTCTGTTAAGATTTAAGTCAAATAGTTGGATAGGATTATTGTTATTATTAGCAATACTACTTGAAAAGATGTAATAACGGAATTATATTGAAACAATGAAATGATTTTTTTGAGGTAACTAAAATGATCAACTACACAAATGTTTTTACTGCAAAAGATAGCAGAGGATTCGACCAAGGCTTGAGAGAATATATGCTCAAGATTTACAACTATATGGCGCTTGCTTTACTGTTAACAGGGTTTATGGCATACGCTACTATCAGTTTCCCACCGCTTTTAAATCTGATGTATAACATCGGTCCACGTGGCGAATTTATGGGAATGTCATTTTTTGGTATGGTAGTTACGTTCGCACCTCTTGCAATAGCTTTGTATTTTTTCATGGGTATGGGTACAATGTCGGTCCAAAAAGCTCAGACTTTGTTTTGGGTTTATGCTGGAGTTATGGGTATGTCGCTTTCGAACTTAGGGCTCGTGTACACCGGTCAGTCTTTGGTTAGAACCTTCTTTGTTTGCTCATCAGTTTTTGGTGCGATGAGTCTATATGGCTATACTACTAAAAGGGACCTGACTTCAATTGGTTCTTTTTTGGTGATGGGATTAATAGGCCTGATTATTGTTTCTTTGGTAAATATATTTCTACAAAGCTCTGCGGTTTCATTTGCTACTTCTCTTATAGGAGTTGGTATATTTATGGGATTAACTGCCTGGGATACACAAAAGCTTAAATCTATGTATTATTCATCAGGTGGTGGTGAAATGGGTCAAAAGATTTCTATAATGGGAGCATTCACTCTTTATCTAGATTTCATTAATCTATTTCTATTTATGTTGAGGTTTTTAGGCGATAGAAGATAGAAATTTTATAAATATTTCATCTGCTACAGAGGGGATCCTAATGATTCCCTCTTTTTTATTGTTGTAATAGAAATCAATGTTGCTTATTATTATTAATTAAAATAAAATTCGTATATGTCACGCAAACGTGCAGCAATTGTTATTATTGGTAATGAAATTTTATCAGGTAGGACTCTTGATGAAAACACTCAGCAAATAGCTTTAACTCTTTCCAAGAAAGGAATTAATATTTTTGAAGTTAGAACAATAGCTGACGAAGAAGCAGCAATAGTAAAAACTGTCCGAGAATTAAGTGCAGCTTATGATTACGTTTTCACTACTGGAGGAATAGGCCCTACTCACGATGATATTACAGCAGAATCCGTGGCTAAAGCATTTAACTTAAAATATGCAATAAACCAAGAAATATATTATCTCTTGAGAGATTTTTATTTGCAAAAAGGTCAAGAATTCAATGAGGCAAGGATTAAAATGTCTCGCATGCCAGAAGGAGCAAAGTTGCTTAGGAGCTCAGAAACCCTAGCTCCTGGTTTCAATATAAAAAATGTGTTCGTAATGGCTGGAATACCTAAAATAATGAAAACAATGCTGACTTCTGCAATTGCTTTGTTACCAGAGTGTGAATTGATGAAAAGCAAGAGTCTTGATGTGAATATAGTGGAAGGGGTTTTAGCAAAAGATTTCGGTGAGTTGCAAAAAAAATACAAGAATGTTGAAATGGGAAGCTATCCATTTTCTGGTAACGACAAAATAGGCACTTCTTTAGTGCTTAGGTCCTTCGATGATAAAGCTTTAGAAGAAGCATATAGCAAGTTGAAAAAAATGATTACAAAACTTTGTTAAACAATCTAAAACGAGCCAGTAAATAATATGAAAGAAGAAAATAAACAAAATAATAAATCTTCTTTTTGGTTTTATCTTCAGAATGGTGCAAGCAAGTCACAAATTTTATCTTTAAATGGATTGCCTTCACAAGGTACAACTACTGAAAAAGAATATGGCAGTACTAATCAAATTTGTTTTATCCATGAATATGGATCTTTTCATAATTCAGGAGAATAAAAAGCCTAGATCTAAATTTAAGTATTGAATCTAAAATGTACTACGTCCCCGTCTTGCATTACATATTCTTTGCCTTCTATCCTTGCCTTGCCCAGCTCTTTCGCTTTTATTTCATTACCACATAAGACATAATCATCATATGAAATGACTTCAGCGCGGATAAATCCTTTTTCAAAATCCGTATGGATTATTCCAGCTGCTTTAGGTGCATTACAACCTTTTTTAAAAGCCCAAGCATGAGCTTCTTTTGGACCAATTGTAAAAAATGATTCTAAGCCTAAAATGCTATATGCAGAGCTAATAATTTTGTTTAAACCTGTGTCTGATAAATCAAGGCTACTTAAAAACTCTAATTTTTCTTCCTGAGTGCTTAAAATTGAAATTTCAGCTTCTATTTTTGAAGAGATAATTATTGCCTTTGAGCCTTCTTTTTTAGCTTTTTCCAAGACTAGTTTAGAATAATTATTACTGTTAGCGGCATTATTTTCTTCTACGTTACAAACATATAAAACTGGTTTTGAAGTTATAAATTGTAGCGCGCTGAGATCTTTGTAATCCACGTCTTTCAGATTGCGTAATGGTTTGCCTTCTGATAAAATTTTGTGGCACTTTTTGAGCAAATCCAATTGAGGTTGAAGTGTTTTATCTGACTTCGCTTTTTTTTGCAAATTAACAATTCTTTTTTCTGAAGACTCAAGATCGGAAATAATTAGTTCGGTTTCTATGGTTTCTGCATCATCTATTGGATCTATTTTGCCGTTAACATGAGTTATATCGTCGTCTTCAAAACACCTTAGTACGTGAATTATTGCATCTACTTCACGAATATGTGATAAAAATTTATTACCTAGCCCTTCTCCTTTACTTGCTCCTTTAACTAGTCCAGCGATGTCCACAAATTCTATAAAAGTCGGTATAATCTTAGCAGAATTTGCTAAATTTGCCAACTTATCGAGCCGAGTATCTGTTACTGCGACGGAAGCAGAGTTTGGTTCAATAGTACAAAAAGGATAATTTTCTGCCTGAGCCTTAGAGCTAGCTGTCAGGGCGTTGAATAGAGTTGATTTTCCGACGTTGGGAAGGCCAACAATACCACATTGAAGTTTCATAAGCTTTATATAGAATATTTTTTACAGCACAGAATATAGCATTTAAGTGTTAGTGTTTCAAATGAAATAACTTGCATGAATATGGTTTTTATACCTATAATATAGATGTTTATAATAAACCTTATTTTGGAGATAGTATCAAGTGGGAAAGAAATTTCATTCTACAGACTTTTTATTTAATGCAAATTCTGTTTTCATAGAAGAGTTGTACCAAAAATATTTAAAAGATAAAAATTCAGTTGATGCAAGTTGGATAGATTTTTTTGAACAAAATTCTGATTTTGATCCAATAAAAACAATTTCTAGAATAATTGATGTCAAGCAAGATAAAATCAATCAGGTAAAAGATAGTAAGATAGAAAGCAAAGATCATCACTACCAGGAAAAAAATTCTTTAAGAGCTAAATTCATGATTAAAGCTTACAGAGAGCACGGGCACTTACTAGCAAATCTTGATCCATTAGGGCTGGAGAAAAGGAAAACGCATGAAGAACTTGGCATGACTTACCAAAGTTTCGGTTTAGAAAATGATCTCCCGCAAAAAATTAGTGTATCAGAAGGTTTTAGTGTTTTGACTCAGTGTACAGTTAGTCAGCTGAAAGATCAGTTAGAATTAGTATATGCAAATAATATAGCTGCTGAAATATCGCATATTGAAAATATGCAAGAACAAAATTGGCTCTACCGAAAACTTGAGTCAAATATTACTTCATCTGTAAACATAGATTCTGATGAGAAAAGAAAAATATTAAAGGATTTAGTAGAAATTGAAGGATTTGAGCAGTATTTACACACAAAATTTCCTGGAGCTAAGCGCTTTTCTATTGAAGGTGGTGAGGCCTCTATTTCATGCCTTGAGAAAATAATAGAAGAAGCTGCAAGTTCGAATGTAAAAGAAGTAGTACTAGGTATGGCTCACAGAGGCAGATTGTCTACTCTAACAAAAGTTATGAAAAAGCCATACCGCGCTGTTTTATCAGAGTTTATTGGGGGAGCAACTTTTCCTAGTGATTTAAATGTTGCAGGTGATGTGAAATACCATATGGGCTACTCTTCTGATCGTGTTATTGCAGGTAAAAACTTACATTTATCTTTAACACCAAATCCATCTCACCTTGAAGCCGTTAATCCTGTAGTTGCTGGTAAAGTACGAGCTAAACAAGATTATTTTGAAAGAAACAGAAGCTCAGTTCTTGGGATATTAATTCATGGAGATGCTGCTTTTTGTGGTCAAGGAGTGGTGGCAGAAAGCCTTGTTATGTCAGGTTTGAAGCCATACGAAGTTGGTGGGATTATGCACATAGTTATTAACAACCAAATAGGCTTTACTGCAACGGCAAAAGATGGCAGGCCCGGTAGATATTGCACAGAAGTTGCAAAGATGGTTGGTGCCCCGATTCTTCATATTAATGGTGATGATATTGAATCAGTTATACTGGCAACTAAAATAGCATGTGATTATAGGAAAACTTTTAATAAAGACATAGTAATTGACATAGTATGCTACCGTAAATACGGCCATAATGAAGGCGATGAGCCAATGTACACACAAGCCGTAATGTACAATGTTATCAAGAAAAAGGAGACACCTGCTAAGATATATGCAACAAAGCTGTTAAGTGAAGGTGTTATAGATGAAAGCCTTTATTCTAACATGAAAGCTGACTTTAAAAAGCAGTTAGATGAAGAATTTACCATGGTTGAACAGTATCAACCAAAAGCCCAGTGGCTTGAAGGTAAATGGTCTGGTATTGCACAGGCTAGTGACAGCAATGTTAAAACTGGAGTAGCTATAGATAAACTAAAAAAGCTTGGAAAAAGCTTGTGTAGTATACCAGAAAATTTTAGCATTAATAATAAACTCAAGAAACTTTTGGCATCTAGACTGCAGAATATAACCAATGAGCAGCCTATTGATTGGGCTACTGCTGAGCAGCTTGCGTTTGCTTCGTTATTAGAGGAAAATATTCCTATTAGAATTACTGGTCAAGACTCCCAGCGTGGTACATTTTCGCATAGGCATGCAGTGCTACATTCTCAAGAAAACGATAATACTTATGAACCTCTAAATAATCTTAGTAAGAATCAAGCCGTTTTCGAAGTTGCAGACAGCAACTTATCAGAATACGGGGTGCTTGGTTTTGAGTATGGATATTCTTTGGTTAGCCCTAAGCAATTGGTTGTTTGGGAAGCTCAGTTCGGCGATTTCTGCAACGGTGCTCAGATTATATTTGATCAATTTATTTCATCTGCACAAACAAAGTGGCTTCGTATGAGTGGTCTAGTATGCCTACTGCCAAACGCTATGGAAGGGCAGGGACCAGAACATAGTTCGGCTAGATTAGAGAGATTCTTGCAATTATGTGCTGAAGATAATATGAGTGTAGTGTATCCCACCACACCAGCTTCAATGTTTCACTTGTTTAGAAGACAAGTATTAAGCAAAGGGCGCAGGCCATTAATCGTAATGTCCCCGAAATCTTTGTTAAGACATAAAATGGCTGTATCACCATTTGACAAGATTGATTCTAATACTAAATTTGAGCCAGTTATTGACGAAGTGGAAAATATTTCTGTAAAAAATATTAAGAAAATAATTTTCTGTTCAGGAAAATTATACTATGATTTAGTTGAAAAGCGTAATGAGGCTGGAATAAAAAATATTGCAATCATTAGATTAGAAGAATTATACCCTTTCCCGAAAGAAGAAATAATGGCATTATTAAAGAAATACAAGAATGCTAAATCTTACATATGGTGTCAGGAAGAAGGAAAGAATATGGGTGCCTGGACTTTTGTGGGTCCATTATTTGATGAGATTTTAGAAAAATTAGTTTCTAAATCAAAGATTATTTTTGTGGGGCGTGATATGGCTGCATCCCCTGCGACAGGCTATGCATATGTGCATAATAAGCAGCAAGAATCGCTAATTAAAAAAGCATTAGATATTTAATAAATTATTGATATATGGAGAATGATTATGAGTGTTGAGGTAGTAGTTCCATCGTTAGGTGAGTCTGTGTCAGAGGCAACGATTGCGAAATGGTATAAAAAAGCTGGAGACCATGTAGAAGTTGACGAATTATTATTAGAGCTTGAAACAGAAAAAGTGACTTTAGAAATTAATGCTACTAGCTCTGGCATACTAGATTCAATTAGTTGTCAAGAAAATGATGCTGTAAGTGTTGGTCAGGTTGTAGGTGTTATAAGACCTATGTCAAAAGAAGAAAGCGCTGAAAAGCAAGATAAAAAAAATGACACTCAAGATCAGAATCAAACATCTATTAAAAAAGAAGAAGCGCCTGCTGTTAATAAAGAATCTACGGTAAATAAGTCTGATACTATGTCTCCATCAGTAAGAAAGCTTGTTAATGAAAATAATTTAGATATTGAAAGAATAGATGGCACAGGCAAGCAAGGAAGGGTAAACAAGGGAGATGTACTAGATCACCTAAACTCAAATAAAAATTCTAGTTCTATAACAGAAAATCAATCTGAAAGCGCTGCAAAGCCAGTGGAGCGAGTCAAAATGTCACGTCTTAGAAAAACGATAGCGCAAAGATTAAAGGAGTCACAAAATACTGCTGCTATATTAACTACATTTAATGAGATTGATATGAGTAATGTCATAGCTCTTCGCAGTAAATATAAAGATTCATTTAAAGAAAAGCATGGTGTCAAACTTGGTTTCATGTCTTTCTTCACTAAAGCTGTGGTAAATGCGCTGAAGGCGGTTCCTTCAGTTAATGCTGAGATAGAGGAGGATCACATAATATATAAGAATTATTATGATATTGGAGTCGCTGTTGGTACGGAACAAGGATTGGTTGTGCCTGTAGTACAGGGCGCAGATAAACTTAGTTTTTCTGGAATAGAGCAAGAAATTCTTTCTCTTGCAACTAAAGCCAGGGAAGGAAAACTTTCCATGTCTGATTTGAGTGGTGGAACTTTCTCTATAACTAACGGGGGGGTTTATGGATCTTTACTTTCAACTCCAATAATTAACCCGCCTCAAACTGGTATTATAGGACTACACAATACCCAGCAGAGGCCTGTAGTTGTTGATGGGAAAATTGAGATTAGGCCTATGATGTATGTTGCTCTTTCATATGACCATAGAATCATCGACGGAAAAGATGCAGTCACATTCTTGATTAAAGTAAAAGAAGTAATAGAAGATCCGCAAAGACTTTTGCTAGATATGTAGATTTACTTTTTGATTGAATTAGGAGTATTCTTATAAAAAATGAAAATACAAATAATATCTGTAGGAAAGCTCGACAAAACTGTTGAAGTTTTATGCAATAAATATACCAAAATGCTTTCTTGGAACGTGGTGCACGTAGAGTTACCACATTCAAAAAAAACACAGATTTTAGAAATCAAAAAAGATGAAACCAAAAACATTATTAATAGATTAAAGCAAGATGCTTATGTTGTATTGCTTGATGTAGCTGGCACACAAATATCAAGTGAAGATTTTAGCAAAATCTTTAACAAACAGATGCTTGCTAGTAAAGAAATAGACTTTGTTATTGGAGGGGCTTACGGTTTTGATAAAAGTATATATTCAAAAATAGATTTTTGCTTAAGTTTATCAATGATGACTCTGCCGCATCAAATGGCGAAATTATTTTTAATTGAACAAATTTATCGCGCGGAATCAATTATAAAAAATCACCCTTATCATAAATAATTCTTAACAGAGTGCCATAGCTGCATAGATAGAATCTGAATTTACGAAACATTTTGTAACATTTTTTTGTTTGTTTTTTTCTCATGATTGTACCATATTAAGAAACTGTAATGTACATCAAACCTACGGAGCAACCTGGACATGCTACAAACGACCATCTCAAAGCCCGTTTTATGCTCCGGGGTTGGTGTCCATTCGGGTGTTAAGACCAACGTCGTATTTAAGCCCGCACTACCTGAGACTGGTGTTGTTTTTGTCAGAAATGGTGTGACCGCTTCGGATAACAAGATTAGGGCTCTGTACACAAACGTTTGTGACACCACCCTTTCTACTTCAATTAAAAACAGTTCTGGAGTTAAAGTTTCCACTATAGAGCATATTATGGCTGCTATTTGGGGTTGCGGTATTGATAATCTAATTGTTGAGATAGATAATGCAGAGGCTCCGATAATGGATGGAAGTAGTATAGAGTTTGTATCAATACTACAAAAAGCTGGTTTAACAACTCAGGGCGTTAACAAAAGAAAATTGAAATTACTAAAGCCATTAAATATAAAAGATGGTGGCTCTGAAATTTTTCTTACCCCATCTCAGCATTTAGATGTTAGTGTTAGAATTGATTTTGATAATAAAGCAATAGGTCAGCAGGAATATTCTTGTGATAGCAAGTCTATGTTCCTTAGCGATATTGCAAATGCTAGAACATTTGGTTTTTTGAAAGATTTAGATTATCTCAAGCAGCGTGGACTTGCGCGTGCAGCATCACTAGACAACACCATAGGTATTGACGGTGATGAGGTGATGAACCCAGATGGGTTGAGGCATAATAACGAGTTTGCACGTCATAAGTTACTAGATCTAATAGGAGATTTTTTCTGTTGTGGTAGTGACTTCATAATGCAGGTTAGGGGTAATAAAACAAGCCACAACATTAACAATATTGCTCTTCACAAAATATTTGAAAATCCTGCTAATTACTCTATTTTGCAGTAAAACGCATATTCAAGTGTAATCCTTTTTTACTCAGAGAATTTAATGATTCCGAGTTATTAGTTGAAAAATTAAATTGATTTAATGATTATTTTATATAATAATGCCACTTTATTTAAATTGATTAATAATTTTCTGTGTTTGATTTTATTTTTTCTTTTGCTAATAAATTTATCAGTTTTTTTTCTTTTTCATTTTCGTTTTTTTCTAAAAAATCAAATCATGAAGCAGATAAGCAGGAAAATAAATTAAAACCCGCTGAATTAAAAAAGGAAATCAAAAGTGCTAAGATTCCAATAGAATCAATTGATAACTATGATAAAGATGGTAAGTTACTTTTATATACATATAGAAATTCTGAAAAGGAATTGAAGTATTTGCTGGATAATAAGGCTGATCCCAACCTTCCAGCTATAAAAGATGATATTACTGGAAGATCTGTAGTTGATATTTTGCTTTTAGATTTTATTCATGAAGGTTTTGAGAACGAAAATACAAAAATTATCCTAAAATTATTTATGCAGCACGAAAACATAAAGCTAAAACAATTTACGGTAAAAAGTTTTTTTTCTAGTATGTATCCAAAAACAGCATTATCTTATCCTTTTCATTCTGCTTGTTTTCCTAAAATACAACCAGACGTATTAGAGTTCATATGTAAATCAAACCCTGAAGTAGCTAAAAAAGAATTTGAAAAACTGAAAAGAATAGTTGAATGTTATATTGATCAAAAGAGATATCTAAACATAAGTGATATGGTTCAATACTTAGAAAATTTAAATGATCAGTTCAGCGTAATCAATGATGAGAATGAGCAACTTCGAATTACTGGTGATAATTAAGATGTTACTGATCTATTGTAGATTATTACAAGAAATAATTTCACTAATAGAACTGGAAATTAATTCTAAATCTTGTTTTCTAGATAATTTATGATTTCCTTCTTGAACTAATTTTAAGACGACATTTCCTCCACTGATTTTTTCTACAAATTTTTGAGATATACGATAATCCACTTGAGCATCTTTCATTCCATGAATTAAGTGAACAGGGTGGTTTACTTGAATATTGTTTTTATTTAAGAGTAAGTATTGCCTGGCATCTAAAATCAAATCAAGAGTAATGGAGTATTGATAAGATTTATCATTAGTTGTCAGATAATAAATTTTTTCTTTCAGTAGCTTGTTTTGTTCTTCTTGTGTGAATTTATCCCAGATTAAATTTTCTGTAAAATCAAAGGCTGGTGCTATATTAATCAGGCCGACAGTTTGCTTTGGATTTTCAAGTGATAAAATTGTTGCAATCCATGCTCCAAGACTTGATCCAACGTGTATTATGTTTTTCTTTGTAGTGAGTTCATTGATTATATGGCGTCCAGCATTAAGCCAAGTACTTAAAGTTTGCTCAGTAATTAAACCAGATGACTCGCCGGATCCATAATTATCATAACGTATAAAATTAAAATTGTGATCAATACAATATTTTTCAATATAGGTTGCCTTGTCTCCATTCATATCTGACATAAATCCGTGATGAAATATTATAGTTGGAGAGTCAAATTTAGTTGCAATGTGTTTCTTATAGGCTATGATCTTATTTTCATTATTTATATTTAAAATAGTCATCAATAAAATATAATTATTTAATATGAGCTCAGAATATCATAAGAAAACGATTTTACAAGTTGTGCCATCTCTTAATTCCGGAGGGGTTGAAAGGGGAACTATAGAAATTGCGAAGAAGATAGTGGAGACGGGTAATAATTCGATAGTGGTCTCTAGTGGAGGTAAGTTGACTCCTCAGTTAGAAGCAAGCGGAACAAAGCACATATACCTAAATGTCGCAAGTAAAAATCCTTTTATTATGTGGTGTAATATAAAAAAAATTGTTGATATTATAAAAAAATATAATGTTGATATAGTTCACGTTCGCTCGCGTGCACCAGCTTGGAGTTGCTATAAAGCTGCGCAGGCTGCAGGAATCAAATTGCTGACAACTTTTCATGGTATTTACAATTTTAATAATAGCATTAAAAAATATTATAACAGTATTATGACCAAAGGTAAAAAGGTAGTTGCGGTGTCGAATTTTGTGAAGGAACATATTTTGCAGAACTATAAAATTGATGAACAAAAAATTAAGGTAGTTCATCGTGGTGTTAACCATCAAGAATTTGATAAAAACAAGGTATCAGATCAAGAGATAGCAGAATATAAAGATAAATATAACCTACCACAAAACACTCCTATTCTTTTACTCCCGTCTCGGGTTACTAGGTGGAAAGGGCACCTTACTCTTATTGATGCTTTAAATGAAATTAAGGATTTGAACTTCTATTGTATCATGGTAGGAGATTTATCTAAACACCCAAAATATGTAGAAGAAGTTAGGGACCGTATTTATAAATACAAGATACAAAACCGCTTGCAGTTATTTGGCAACGAACCCGACATGGTAAGGCTATATGCCATATCTGATGTAGTTTTATCTACCTCTGTTGAGCCAGAGGCATTTGGCCGCACTATAATTGAAGCGCAGGCAATGGAAAAAGTTGTAATTGCTACTAACATTGGTGGCGCCTGCGAAACAATAGAAAATGAAAAAACCGGCTTTCATTTTGAACCTGGAGATCATACGCAACTTGCACAAAAAATAAAATATGTTTTATCAATACTTGGAACTAATGAGCATAAAAAAATTACTAATTGTGCTAGAAAAAGCATAATAGAAAAATTTTCTTTAGACTTAATGCTTCAACAAACTATTTCTATTTACGACGAGCTTTAGTATCTGGTTATAATATTTTGATAAAAGTAAAAATTTTATCTAACAGTGCCATAGTCTAATGAAAATTTTATTTATACACCAAAATTTTCCAGCGCAATTTAAACATTTAGCAAGAATTTTTGCTGAAGATAAAAACAATGAAGTAAAGTTTATTTGTCGTTATCCAAACAAAGTAATTATCGAGGGAGTTGAAAAAATTGTTTCAAAACCGATTACTAAAAACAAAAATCAAAGAGGTCACAGATATTTAAGAACATTTAATGAAGCTGTATATATGGGGCAAGCAGGATGGAGAGCTTGCAAGAGACTTAAAGATCAAGGGTTTGAGCCCGATATTATCTATGCTCATTCAGGATGGGGGGACTCTATGTTTGTAAAAGATGTCTTTCCAAATACTCCTTATATAGCATATATGGAATTTTTTTACCGTGCATTTGGCGCTGATATAGGTTTTTTACCTAACAGAAAAGTAACTGCAGACGACATAGCTCGTACCAGAGTAAAAAATGCAAATCATTTGATTAATTTAGAAGCTTGTGATTGGGCTATAAGCCCCACTAATTGGCAAGTTAGTTTACACCCTAAAGATTTTTATCATAAATTTTCTGTTATTCATGAAGGTGTAGATACCGATGTCATCAAACCAATTAAAAAGAAAAAAAAGGAGTTATTAATCGAGAAAAATAAGATATCATTTTCTTCAGAATTAATCACTTATATAACAAGAAATTGTGAACGATACAGGGGGTTTGAGCAAGCAATGGAAGCGATCTCAATCCTATCAGAAAAGCGTCCTAATGCAACCTTTATTATTGTAGGCAAAAATGGCGTCGGTTATGGTTCAAATTCCCAAGAAGCAATAGGTTATAAAGAGAGAATTTTAGAAAAAATGAGATTAAATTCTGATAGAGTACATTGTTATAATTATTTGCCTTATGATAAATACATAGAAGTTTTGCAACATTCAACAGTTCATATATATCTTACAGTTCCTTTTGTACTTTCTTGGTCAATGATTGAAGCTATGTCTGCTGGTTGTGCAATTGTTGCTTCAAGTACTCAGCCTGTTAAAGAAGTAATAAAAGATGGTGAAAATGGCATGCTTGCTGATTTTTTCAATCCAAAGGAAATTGCAAGTAAAGTTGAATTTCTCTTGAAAAATACTGAAATACGTGAAAAAGTTTCCAAAAATGCAAGGCGATGTGTAGAGAGTAAATACTCTATTAAAAAAATTATTCCAGATTATATAAAACTGATAAAAGGAGTTATGAAACAAAAAATGGACGCTCGTTTGAAAAAAAAGTTAAGCCCCAAAGGAACAGTATTTTAAAGACACTCAAGCGTTACATTGTTAGTTTTAAAAAAGTATATCCCTTTTAATCAAAAATTTTTGCTTTACACTTAAGACAGCGTCAATGCTGTTTATCTATTTTTATTAATAAACTTGCGTTTGTCATAAAAATAAGTTATAGTGCGATCGATTTTAGTTGCCTTACTTCGTGTTTTGATAGTGGTAGCTAACCAAATTAAATACTTTTACACACCCTAACTCAAGAGAGCCATTTTGCCTGCAGTTAATTTATATGCAAGTTATTTCGACTGTCTCTTGCCCAAATAACAATAAATTAATTATACACATGGAAAATTTTACTGGCTTTGAGCTACCCAACAACCTACAAACTTCACTAAAAAATTTAAATTTTATAAAACCAACCCCTATTCAAGCTGCTTCTATACCTTTGGCATTAAAGGGTAAAGATATTTTAGGCTCCGCTCAAACTGGAACAGGTAAAACGGCAGCTTTTGGTATTCCGTTAATAGCTAACCTTCTGCATAATCAATATGCAACAGCTCTAGTTTTGGTTCCTACTCGTGAGCTTGCAGCGCAAGTGATGAAAGCATTGCAACAGATACTTGGAAGGAAGTCAGATATCAAAACTGCGCTTTTAATAGGTGGAGACTCAATGTCGAAACAATTATTTCAACTGAAGTCAAAGCCTCGTTTAATAGTTGGTACTCCTGGTAGAATAAATGATCACCTAGAAAGAGCAACATTAAATTTGCAAAAAACAAATTTCTTGGTACTGGATGAAACAGATCGTATGTTAGATATGGGATTTTCAATTCAAATTGCCCAGATTATTAAATTCATGCCGCAACAAAGGCAAACTTTGCTTTTTTCTGCAACAATGCCAAAAAATATCATCAAGATTGCAGATACTTATTTAAAAAACCCAGAAAGAATTGCTATAGGGAAAGCATGTGAGCCTGCTAAAAATATAAAGCAAGAAGTTGTTCATGTTACTGAAGATAGCAAATATTCAAATCTGGTAAAGCATTTGTCGCAAAAATCAGGGTCAATCGTTGTGTTTGTAAAAACAAAACATTCTACAGAGAAGATTGCTAAAAAACTACAAGGAGATAATTTTACTGCTAGTGCAATTCACGGAGATTTAAGACATAGTAAAAGAGAAAGCGTAATTAGAGGTTTTAGAAATAGTAAGTACCAAATATTGATAGCAACGGATATAGCTGCTCGAGGTCTTGATATACCTCATATAGAGCATGTGATTAATTATGATTTGCCACAATGTCCGCAGGATTATATACACAGAATAGGGCGTACCGCAAGGGCTGGTGCAAAAGGTGAGGCTTTGTGTTTGGTTACTCCTGGTGATAAGGGTAAATGGAATATTATTAATCGTTTAATTAGCGGCGAGCAAATCAGTGCTAACGATAGAGCACCTCAAGTAAGAAAAAAAAGATCTTCAGGCAAGAATTACAATAAAGGCTTTAAATCTAAACTGACTAAAGTCAAGAGTAAGAGACGTTTTCCAAAGTTCTCTTGATATTGTAGATTACATTGAAATAGAACGATTTTCTAGTTTATCTTTGGCAATTTATTTATCATCTTATTTTCCTCAAATGGATCAGCATTGCAGGAGAAATAAGACAATAACTAAATCACAAAATATTTTCTATAAAATACTCCTATTCCAATNCTAATCTACAATAACTCAGTACGCGTAGGCGGGAATACAGATTATATAATACTTTCTGATATGGATGCTTGTAGAGTAGAGCCAACTGATAATCCTTTTGGCGTAAAACTGTTACCTATGTGTCAAGAATAATCTGTTACCTATGTCTCTGGTATGTACCCTTAAAAAATGGAGCGGGTGAAGAGATTCGAACTCTCGACTTCGACCTTGGCAAGGTAGCGCTCTACCCCTGAGCTACACCCGCTCAAAATACCCTTTATATTTTTACATACAAAGTAAAAATCTACGTGTAAAGGCATCTAACCGATAGGATACAAAATAAAATAAAAAATTCAAGTGAAAATTTTACTTTGCATAAATTATAGAGTTTCTAGACATACTCAGCATCTCTCAGTCTTGCTGTTCTTATACCGAGCGGGTGTTAAAAAGTAATAATTCTTGATTTTTTGTGATTAAACTGCTATATAAACAGAACCTAGGTACTATAGCAGTTTTGATAATTTATTTCATATGGGTTGATTATGAACAAAGATTCACTTACATCTGTTTTTCATAATAATTGGAAAGTAATATTCGAAAATATTGTGAAAAGTGACTATGTTAATATTTTCGCCTTGAATCAGGCACTAGAAAATATACAAAACATCGAACAAAAGGAAAAATATATAAAAAGTATGCTAGTTGACCTGGTTCAAAACGAAAGAGTTACTGTTGAGATAATAGACTGGGCGATAGCAAAAGGGGCAGATGTTAATTATATAACTCGTATTAGCAAAAACACACCGTTAATGTGTCTTGCAGGTAACCCAGCAGTTACTATTAACATGATGGATTGCTTAATAAAAAATGGTGCAAGGGTTGATGCGGAAAATAAGGATGGTGATACTGTACTACATTTTTTGGTTGAGAAAGACTATTTTGATGAGAATGCGCTAGAATGGATAATAGAAAAAGGAGCTAAGGTTAATGCTCTAGATGATAATGGAGACACGCCATTAATGCGACTTGCAGGTAACCCAGCAGTTACTACCAACATAATGGATTGCTTAGTAAGCAAAGGAGCTAAGGTTAATGCGCGAAATAAGAATGGTGAAACTGCACTACACGTCCTTGCTTTCAACAAAAATGTTAATCTCAAAACCCTGAAATGTCTGGTGGGAAATGATGCAGATATTCACGCAATCGACGAAGAGGGTAACTCCATACTACATTGGCTGGCTTACAACAATAATCTTGATACAAAGAACCGAGATCATACCAAGCTTCTAGATTACGTAATCCAAAAAGGAATAGATATTAATCTGAAGAATGACTATGAAGAGGTCGTGCTACATCTTTTAGCCAACAACGAAAATGTTACTACTGAGATATTAAATTGGGCGATAAAAAATGGAGCATATATTCATGCTAGGGATAACGAAGGATCAACTCCATTAAGTATACTTGTATGTAATCCAAATAATAGCGTTGAAAAAGTAAAATGCATAACACAAAGTAAGCAATACGATATCATACATGGTATGTCAAATAGTAATGTTTTGACCGGTATCATGAGTGATTATAATCCAGATATTGGAGTATTTAAATACTTAGTCAGTCAGGGATTTGTGGATAATTTTAAAATTGAAGCAGACGAATTTAGTGAGTTATTTCAGTATTTTACAAACACTATTTTAGAGCAGTTTGAAATCACAAATAATGTTCCTGTATCTGAAGAAGTAAAAGATATTTCCAACATGCTAAAAGGGCTTTTTTCTTCTTATGTGCATAATAATAGCGATAAAAAAGATGCATTAATTGCTAGTAATTTTAAATTTTGTAATCATAACTTTACAGTTATTACCGTTGATAATTTAAAAAAGTTTTCTAATAAAGGTATAGGAGAAATAGATTACTCTGTATTAGAAAACAAAAAATATATTTTGGATTTAATGAAAGTAGAAGTCTACACACAAATTGGGTGTTGTTTACTGGAAATGTGTGAAGGTGGTACTAAAACTTTATTAATGTCTGATTTTACACCGAGTGAAGAATTTATGGGTCAAATAAATTTTATTTCTGAAAATTTAAAAAACTTAGAGAATGAAATTTGTACTCCACTTATTGGGAATAATACAGACATGTAAGAATGAAATTGTCCATAGAATGTTTTCAACAACGGCGTACTGGTGGGTCGTGAGAGAGAAAAATTCTGGAATTTTATTGACATGCTATCGAAAATTTGTTATTTGATTAATTGTCGCGGTGCAGATGTGTTTTGCTGAAGTTGTGCGCCTACAAATTTACACATATCTTGACGCTTCCGAATCCATATAAACATTTTCGTTTAAAACAATAATAAAAGCGGAAGTTAGGAATATCCTCTTAAAGGTATATGAATTTATCAATTAAAATCAAATCAATCTACTTAAAATATTAATGATGGCCATTGAAGAAAATAATAATAAAAAAACCAGAATAATAAAAAAATCAAGAATTAGAAATAAGAAAGGTAGTTTGCCAGAGGAACAAAAGCCTATTGACGAAACCGTCCAAGGTCAATACCAGCAAGAAGATCAAGATATAAATGCTCAACCTCCTGGTGAGGTTATAAAAGTTTACCTGAAGCAGCTGAAGAAAAAACAGCCAACAGAGTTGCAAGAAGAAGCGGAAGCTCTTGGCATAGAAAATATAAGCTCTATGTTGAAGCAAGAGTTAATATTCGCAATTTTAAAGAAAACAGTTGAACGCGGAGGACAAATTTACGGAGAAGGTGTTTTAGAAGTTTTGTCTGATGGTTTTGGATTTTTAAGATCACCTGAAGCTAATTATCTTGCAGGGGCTGACGATATTTATGTTTCTCCAAGTCAAATTCGTCGCTTTGGTCTGAAAAAAGGAGATACTGTTGAAGGACAAATAAGAGCTCCTAAATCTGGCGAACGTTACTTTGCTCTCTTGAAAGTTTATAAAGTTAATTTTCAGGAGCACGAAAAATCTCATCGGAGGGTACATTTTGATAACTTAACTCCATTATTTCCAGATCAAAAACTTAAACTGGAGATGGATATTACTGGGAGCAAAAAAAAGGATTATAGTACTAGAGTTATAGATATGTTTGCTCCAATGGGGAAAGGTCAGAGAGCTCTGATTGTTGCTCCTCCTAAAACAGGAAAAACAGTTTTAATGCAAAATATTGCAGATGCAATTGCAACAAATAATCCAGAAGTCTATCTGATGGTTTTATTGATCGATGAAAGGCCGGAAGAAGTAACTGATATGCAGCGTTCAGTTAGAGGAGAAGTTGTAAGTTCTACTTTTGATGAGCCAGCCTCAAGGCACGTGCAATTAGCAGAAATGGTAATCGAAAAAGCAAAAAGATTAGTAGAAAATAAAAGAGACGTAGTAATATTACTTGATTCTATTACAAGACTTGCTAGAGCTTATAACACTGTCATCCCATCATCTGGAAAAGTTTTAACAGGTGGTGTGGATGCAAATGCACTACAAAGGCCAAAAAGAATACTAGGAGCAGCGCGTAACATTGAAAATGGTGGATCTTTAACGATAATTGGTACAGCATTAATAGAAACTGGCTCAAGGATGGATGAAGTTATATTTGAGGAATTCAAAGGAACCGGAAACTCAGAGATAGTTCTTGATCGTAAAATAGCAGATAAGAGGATATATCCTGCTATAGATATTACAAAATCTGGGACAAGAAAAGAAGAGCTGCTACTTGATAGAGCTTCGCTTTCAAAAATGTGGGTCCTTCGTCGAATAGTTAATCCTATGGGTACGGTTGATGCTATGGAGTTTTTGCTCAATAAACTAAAAGAAACAAAGACGAATGCAGAATTTTTTGATGTTATGAACCCGTCAAGATAGAGATAAGTAGAGGTAATTATATGACAAAAAGATTTAAAATAGCTTTAATAGGTGGCGGTAACATTGGTGGAACTTTAGCGCATCTTATTGCAAAAGATAATATAGCCGATGTTGTTCTATTCGACCTTACTAGATCTAAAGCGCAAGGAAAATCTCTTGACATAGCACAATCAGCTACCATTGAAAATTCGGATGTATCACTTCTTGGAACAGACGATTATAAAGATATAGAGGGTAGTGATGTAGTTATTGTTACTGCTGGAGTTGCAAGGAAGCCTGGAATGAGTCGAGATGATTTGGTTGCAACTAATGCTAATGTAATGAAAATAGTTGCAAACGGAATAAAGGCGTATGCACCGGATGCGTTTGTCATAGTAATTACAAACCCGCTTGACGCTATGGTATATACCTTACAAAAAGAAAGCGGCTTGCCAAGCAATAAAGTTGTGGGTATGGCTGGTGTACTTGACTCTGCAAGGTTTAATTGCTTCTTAGCTGAAGAGTTTGATGTTTCTGTTGAGAGCGTAAATAGTTTTGTTTTAGGGGGGCATGGTGACACTATGGTGCCACTTACAAGATATTCTACAGTTAGTGGTATCCCTCTGCCAGATTTAATAAAAATGGGATGGAGTTCTCAGGAAAAAATAGATGCTATAGTCAGTAGAACAAGGACTGGGGGAGGAGAAATTGTTTCGTTGCTTCGTTCTGGTTCCGCCTTTTATGCTCCAGCAACCTCTGCTATGGAAATGGCTAAAAGTTATTTGTATAACAAAAGAAAAGTTCTGCCTTGTGCTGCGTATTTGAATGGTGAATATGGTCAAAATGGTATTTATGTTGGAGTTCCAGTGGTTATAGGCAAAAATGGTGTTGAAAAGATAGTGGAAATAGAGTTAAATGATGAGGAGAAGGCAAGTTTTGATAAATCCGTTGGCGCTGTTAAAGATCTAATCAAGCTTGTAAGAAGAAGTTAAAAAACTTTATTTATACTTCTAAGTCAAAGTTATTTTGCGGGCAAGATGCGAGAAATAATATTAGATACGGAAACAACGGGCTTGAACCCTTTTGATGGGCACAGAATAATAGAGATTGGTGCCATCGAGATGGAAAATCGTATTATTACTGGCAGAGAATTTCATGTTTATATAAACCCCAAGAGGGATATTCCTGAAGAAGCCTACAGAATTCATGGTATTTCTACAGAATTTTTACAAGACAAGCCTTTATTCAATGAGATTGTTGATGAATTTTTAGATTTTATTCATTCTGGAAAGCTTGTTATACATAATGCTCGATTTGATATCAAATTTTTGAATTACGAGCTGTCTTTGATTAATAAATCTATTATTAATTTAGAAGACACGATAGATACACTTTCCATGGCAAGGAAATTATTTCCTGGTGCTAAAGCAAATTTAGATGCGCTTTGCAAAAGATTTAAAGTTGACAATACCATTCGTGATAAGCATGGTGCATTGCTTGATTCAAGATTATTAGCAGAGGTTTATATTGAGCTCACTGGTGGTAGACAATCAAGTTTTCATTTAATTGATAGTGATGTGAGCGATAATTCTTCTGTTAATGAAAAATTGGCTTTGGGAAATGGCTTAGTAATTAAACCAACATCAGATGAATTAGAAAACCATAGATTATTTATGAATAAATTAAAAAATAATCTATGAAAGATAAGAGCTCTTTAAGAAAAGTCATGTTGAAATCAAGGATGAATTTTTCAAAGGCAGAAAATACAGAAAGTGATTTTGCTATATCCGAGTCTTTAAAACGTGTTATTGTTTCACACATGACCCAAAAAGCTACATTTAATCTTGGTATATATTACCCTCTTGATGGTGAGCCTAATCTAATAAATAGTCTATGCAATCTCAGTTGCTCTATTTCTTTACCAAAAGTTCAGGATGATAAGATGCTTTTTGTTAAATACAAAAAAGATGATGAACTAGAAAAATCTGGTAAGTTAGGTATAATGCAGCCTAAAAGCAACAACATTACTATTCCAAACTTAATTATAATTCCAGGTCTGGCTTTTAGTTTAGAAGGTTATAGACTAGGATTTGGGAAAGGGTATTATGATCGTTATCTTTCTTTAATAGAAAAGAAGTTTTCGGTTTATAAGATAGGAGTTTGTTACAATGATTATCTTCAAGAAAAGATACCATGTGAACCACATGATATAAAGATGAATTATATAATAACTAATGAAATAATTATAGAGCTATGAGTGTTACTTTTTTTGATATTATAATTTTAAGTTTGATAACAATCTCGACCTTACTCGGATTTTACAGAGGCTTTTTTTATATATTAATAGATAATTTAGGTTTTATTTTAACGATAATCCTTACAATAATTTTGGCGCCTTATTTGGAACCAAAGATACTTCCATACTTTAAGAATGAGTTGTTAAATTCAATAATAAGTTATGTGATTACGTATATTGTGTTATCACTAGTGATTAGCTTTATTTTGTCCAGGGCACAATTTGCTTTTATGTTATTTAAAGTTTCAATACTTAATACTTTTTTTGGTGGAGTGTTAGGGGTAGTAAGAGGTGGTATATTATCTTTGATAATATTTGCTTTTACTGTAGTTTTTTCAACCGGATCCTATTTAAATGCAAAAAATTTGGGAGAAGTATTTAGCAAAATAGATAAAGAAAAATATCCTGGTTGGCTAGAAAATTCGCTTGTTAAAAATCCTTTAAATCAAGGCTTGTTTACAATGATAAATCTATTTTCTAAGGATTATTTGGAGTCTATTAAGATGCCTTTGGTAGCAGATGAAGATGACACATCTGATGATGCAGAAGAAAATAACACAAGTTCCTTTATGAATGAGGTAAAAGAAGGTATAACTGGCTTAGAACAAGAAGAAACTTCTACAAAGTAAAGATGGATCAATTTACTCTAAAAGAGCATATACTGGCGCTTAAGAGTTGCATACTCATTGTAATTCTTTCCTATTTTCTTGCATTTGTTTTGTGTTACTTCTTTAGTGAGTCTTTATTATATTTTCTTCTTAAGCCATTGATATCAATTTCGAGTAGCCAGAAGATAATTTATACTGATTTATCGGAGGCTTTTTGGGGGCATTTGAGAACTGCTTCATTCTTTGCTTTTTTGATAATTTATCCAATTTGTTGCTACCAAATATATAGTTTTATATCGCCAGGTTTATACATCAGAGAGAAAAAAATTGCTTACTTTATCTTTTTTTGTTCTCCAATTCTATTTTACCTTGGTGGGATTTTTTTGTATTACCTTATAATTCCTAATGCCTGGGGTTTTTTTATGGGCTATGAAACAAAATTTGGTGACATTTCTGTAAGTTTTGAAGCTAAGATTAGTGAGTATCTGGACTTATTTTTTGGCTTGATTTGGGCATTTGGCGCAGCTTTTCAGTTACCAGTTTTAGTATCAATATTATCTTTGCTTGGGGTTGTAAAAACAAGTTATTTGAAAGCAAAAAGAAGGATTGTTATTGTGGTATTATTCATAATATCTGCAATATTTACGCCGCCTGATGTTTTAAGTCAAATTGCACTTGCAATCCCGTTAGTTTTATTATATGAATTCTCAATATTAATCAGCATAGCCATAGAAAAAAGGTTGAAAGACAAATGTTAGATATTAAGTGGATAAGGGAAAATGAAGAAGATTTTAATAACCATATGCAGAAAAGGGGTATTAAAATTGATTCAATAGAATTGTTAGAACTAGATGAAGAAAGGCGTCAGCACGTCACTCTAATACAACAATTTCAGCAGGCTAAAAACCTTAAAAACAAACGCCTTGCAAGCTTGAGAGGAAGTAACCCAAAAGAGTTTAATGAGCTAAAGAGAGATGTTGAGCATATTAACGAAAAGCTCACGGACTTAAGTGATAAAGTAAAAAATGACCACAGGCTAGAAGATATCGTACTTAATATTCCTAATATACCCGATGTTGAGGTGCCTTACGGTATAAATGAAGAAATGAATAAATTTGTAAGGTCTCATAAAAAACCTGTTTCTATCAAAGGTGCAAAAGAGCATTTTGAGTTAGGAGTTGATCTAGGAATGATGGATTTCCAGCAGACAGCAAAAATTTCTGGTAGCAGGTTTGTTAGTCTGAAAGGACAATTAGCGGCCTTGGAGAGGGCTTTGATTAATTTTATGATTGATTGTCATGCTACAGAACACTCTTTTGAAGAAGTATCTATGCCAGTACTAGTTAAGGCTGAAGCGATGTATAACGTTGGACAATTACCTAAGTTTTCAGAGGATTCTTATCTGACTTACGATGAAAAATATCGACTTATCCCAACTGGAGAGGTGCCAATGACAAATTTAGTAGCTGATTCTATCTTGAAGAAAGAAGATTTACCTATGAAGTATGTGGGTTACACAGAATGTTTTAGGTCAGAAGCTGGCAGTGCAGGTAAGGATACAAGAGGTATGATTAGAAATCACCAATTTGGTAAAGTTGAGTTGGTCACTATATGCTGTTCAGAAGACTCGCAAAAACAACATGAGCACATGTTGAGCGCTTCAGAGAATATACTAAAAAAACTAGATTTGCCTTACAGGGTAATGTTGTTATGTACGGGTGACATGGGATTTGCTTCAAAAAAGACTTATGATATTGAGGTTTGGCTTCCAGGTCAGGACTGTTACAGAGAAATAGCAAGCATTTCTAATTGTGGTGATTTTCAAGCACGTAGAATGAAAGCTAGGTATAAAGAACAAGGTTCGAAAGATACTGTTTTAGTCCATACGTTAAATGGTAGTGGGCTTGCTATAGGAAGAACCATAGTTGCTATATTAGAAAACTATCAAAATAAAGATGGGTCTATTAGAGTACCAGAAGTATTACAAAAATATATGGGTGGCCTTCAGGTAATAAAGAAGAGTTAGATTTATTATATAACTACACACAATTTTATACGATAAGCTTGCTATTTCATACTAAACTTCTCAAGTTGTTGAAAGTGAGGTCAACGGGGATTATTTACCCCATTCTGATTAATTTAGATAATTTATGCACAAAATTGTAGATTTTTGTTAATAAGCTTTAACAAAGGTGCAATTATTAACTATAATTACATTGTTTTTAGCAAAGTTCTGCGGTTCTAAAGGAGGTGCACATTTTTTAAGCATTATATAGAAAACCTTTAATATATAATGCTTTTGAGTATATATTCATACGTTATTCACAGTCTTATCCACAGTTTTTGTGGATATTAATTTTTAAGTAAAATAGTGGTAACATTAATCTTTGACATTCATGCTCAAGCGTTATAGATTATAACTACAAATATAAAAACTTATATCTAAAAGTAAACTGAAGATGAATATTCATGAATACCAAGCTAAAGATATTTTGAAGAAGTATGGAGTTCCATGTTCTAACGGAATTGTAGTTTTGAGCAAAGATGAAATTGAAACGTTATTTCAAGATTTTAATGCACCATTATACGTCGTTAAGTCCCAGATACACGCTGGGGGACGAGGTAAAGCTGGAGGAGTAAAGGTTACAAAGTTAAAGGAAGAAGCAATGAGGCATGCCAAGGAGATGTTTGGAATGAATCTTGTTACACACCAGACTGGCCCTTCAGGGCAAATAGTCAGACGTGTATATGTTGAATCTGGTTGTGATATAGACCATGAATATTACTTTAGTGCTGTGATTGACAGAGTTTCTGGCAATATCACTTTTATGGCTTCAACAGAGGGTGGTGTTGATATTGAAGAAGTAGCTGATAAAGCACCAGAAAAAATTATAAAAATATCTATAGATCCTGCTACTGGAATTATGCCTTTTCATTGTCGCTCTATTGCGTTTTTCTTAGGGTTTAAAGGAGAAAATGCCAAGAAAATGTTTAACATTGTTAGCTCAGTATATAATGCATTCATTGATACTGATGCCACGCAAATAGAAATCAACCCTCTTGTCAAGACACCCGAAGGTGAGATACTTGCCCTTGATGCCAAGATAAATTTTGATGACAACGCTTTGTTTCGTCATCCTGACATTGCTAAGTTACAAGATGAAGATGAAGAAGATGAGCTTGAACTAAGGGCTAGTAAGTTTGATTTAAATTACATTCGTATGTCAGGTAATGTTGGTTGTATGGTAAACGGTGCTGGCCTTGCTATGGCTACTATGGATATAATAAAACATTATGGTGGAGAACCTGCAAATTTTTTAGATGTAGGAGGTGGAGCCACCACAGAAAGAGTAGCCGAAGCATTCAGAATTATATTATCAGATAACTCTGTTAAAGGAGTGTTAGTCAATATTTTTGGTGGTATTATGAGATGTGATGTTATTGCAGAAGGTATCGTTTCTGCAGCTAAAGATGTTGGGGTAAAAATACCAGTCGTTGTGAGACTAGCTGGTACTAACTTTGAGAAAGGAAATGAAATCCTAGCTAATTCTGGTCTAAAAATTATTGGAGCAGAAGATTTGGGTGAGGCAGCCCAAAAAATTCTACAAGCTATATAAGGGAGGTATGAATGTCGGTATTAATTAACAAGGATACGAGAGTTATTTGCCAAGGTTTTACTGGTTCACAAGGTACATTTCATTCAGCTCAAGCAATAGAGTATGGAACAAAAATGGTTGGTGGAGTGACACCAGGCAAAGGTGGTAATACGCATTTGGAATTACCAGTATATAATACGGTTAAAGAAGCTGTATACCAGACTGGAGCAAATGCAAGTGTTATATATGTTCCCCCTGCTTTTGCTGCCGACTCTATTTTAGAAGCAATTAATGCAGAGATAGAATTAGTAATTTGCATCACAGAAGGCATACCAGTACTTGATATGATGAAAGTTAAGCGAGCTATTATTGGTTCAAAGACTAGGCTTATCGGTCCCAATTGTCCAGGAGTTATAACTCCAGATGAGTGTAAAATTGGTATAATGCCTGGTCATATACATAAAAAAGGTACAGTAGGCATAGTATCACGTTCTGGTACTCTAACTTATGAAGCAGTAGCTCAGACCAGCGCTGTTGGGCTTGGGCAATCTACATGTATTGGAATTGGAGGAGATCCAATTAATGGAACTAGCTTTACTGACTGCTTGGATTTATTTTTTAATGATAACGAAACTGAAGCAATAGTAATGATAGGTGAAATCGGTGGAAGTGCTGAAGAAGAGGCTGCTGAATTTATCAAAAATAGTAAAATAAAAAAGCCCATTATAGGTTTTATTGCTGGGGTTACTGCTCCTCCAGGCAAGAGAATGGGACACGCTGGAGCTATCATCGCAGGAGGCAAAGGTGGGGCTGAAGATAAGTTAAAAGCTCTTAGAGAAGCGGGTGTTATAATTTCTGATTCACCTGCAGATATTGGAATAACAGTACGAGATACTTTGAAATAGTAGGGGAAAACGATAGGCATTGTTAATAAAGTCAGGAAAAAGTATAAATTATTTAAAGTATGGAAACTACTTCTACAGAATTTACACTGTTTTCGTCTCAAAATCATTTAAAATGGACCAAATGATTCTTATGTCAACTAAACCTAGTATAACCTTATCCTATGCGGCATAGGAAGAACCTTGCTTTAGTCATTTTCAATACAATTTGACTAATATTCTAGGCTTTGAGTTTCTATGGTAGAAAATGCAGATTTTCCAGATAGGCCTAAGTCTGATTTATTTTTAAGTGCATCATAAATATCTGGATAATTCATGTGTAATTCTTCTAGTTCTATATATTTGTTACCGCTATTTTTGTCACATAGAAGCATAACGTCATTTGCACTTAACATATGCTTTATAAGAATTTTCACCGCATTATCAGAATGATTTATATTAGTAATTTGCCTTGATACTTTTATGTTACCTGGGTTAAAGGTTATTTCTCCATTTTCTAACATAATAGTTGGGGATATTTTAGAAATTATACCAAGAGACGCCAGCTCTGATATAATCAAATCTTCTTTCAAATCAAAATCATTATTTTGACAAGCGGCTGCAAGGTATGTAAGTACGTCTTCATCAATATTCTTTGCTCCTATTTCTTTTATGACAGAGCAGTTCAAAAATGCTCCTTTTTTCATTAATTGTTCTATGTAATTGATTGACTGAGTTCTTATTGATAATTTTAACAATAGATGTTTAATATCGATCCCTGTTTCATTTTGATATTCGGAGCAATCTTCTTGCAGTTCGTCTATTAAATATTCCAAAACTCTCTGATCATATTCTTTGCTGTTATAATGGATAACCAAATTTGGCTTTTTCTTAAAAAATTTGGATTTAATAATTTTTATACAATTCTTCATGTTTTTTCAAAATATCTGTATTATTATGAAAATAATCTACATGATAATTTATTTTGATACCATAAATTTTTTAATAAACTAGTTAAGAATTATCTAAATTGTGAAATAGTTTTACAATTTTGGACATTGTGTCTATACTGTATAGGCTCTAAAGAAACAATATTTTAAAGTAGATAAAAAATAACTAGTTATGAAAAAAGTGGCATTTTCAGGTATTCAAACTAGCGGTATGCTGCATTTAGGGAACTATCTTGGATCTATCAAAAATTGGGTAGAATTACAAGATTCTTATAATTGTTACTTTTTCCTTGCTAATTTGCATGCAATTACAGTGGATCAAGATCCTGTGGCTTTAAAAGAGTCAACGTTTGAGATAGCTGCTACATATATTGCATCCGGCATTGACCCAAAAAGATCAATTTTATTTGCTCAGTCATCAGTTAAAGAGCATGCGGAATTGGCATGGATACTCAATTGCGTAACACCCATGGGGTGGTTAAAACGTATGACACAATTTAAAGATAAAGCTGGCAAGAAACAAGATAATGCGTATGCTGGACTCTTTACTTACCCAGTTTTAATGGCTGCAGATATTTTACTTTACAATCCTGATATTGTACCCGTTGGAGATGATCAAAAGCAGCATTTGGAACTCACAAGAGATATTGCAGAATCTGTAAATAGAAAATTTAATAAAGAAATATTTAAATTACCAGAGCCATACATACAAGGCGTGTCTACAAGAGTAATGAGTTTGCGTGATGGAAGAAAAAAAATGAGTAAATCAGATGAAAGCGATTCTAGTCGTATTAATTTATCCGATAATGCAGATACAATTGTAAAAAAAATAATGAAATCCAAGACTGATAGCTTAGATTATTTTTCTTATGATAAAGAAAATAGACCAGAAATAGCTAATTTAATTAATATATATAGTGCGATTTCTGATGATAAAAAAGAAACTATTGTAGAAAATTATCAGCAAAAAGGATTTGCAGAGTTTAAGCAGGACCTAGCAGAGATAATAGTTAACCACCTTAGGCCAATCCAATTTGAATATAAAAAAATTAGGGAAGATAAATCTTATCTAAAAGATGTTCTAACTCAAGGTGCATCTAACGCCAGAGAAATTGCAACAAAAACTTGTAATCAAATCAAACAAGAATTTGGCTTAATTACCTTTTAATTACCAAAGTTTTTGATAATTTGTCGTGGAGTGCCATTTTCTTTTTATTAAAAAACATCCACCAAATACCAATAAAACTAATGGAGTAGCAGAGATATCTTTTAATTAGCTGACATTTGGAAGCGTTGCGTAAAGTTTTTTCATCGACCACTTTAATTCCCATAAGCATTCCACCAAGGGTAGAGCCAAATTTTTTCCAAAAAAATACGAAGTATATACCCATAATAAAAAACATAAAAAGCAGAGTACACATATATAAGATTAAAGCTTTGCTAGCGGCGTGAGGAGATGCGTGATAAAAAGTAATAAACTCCTTTGATGATACTGCCACATAGGAGGCATTCAAAATCTCTATTCCTTCGATTCCATCTAATTGCTCTTTAAATGTAAAATAAAACATAATGTTATATAAAGATTTTACTATTCCTGAAGTTAAAAAAGATATTATCAATAAATCAAAAGTCACAGCAAATAATCTTGGTATAAATTTTGAATAAATTATTTGTTTTTGCATAAATTAATTCCTACTATAAACTTACGATGAGTTTAAATAAAAAAAATACTCAATCAATAATTATGTTTACCAGAAAAGTAATAATCTTATATATCTAAAAAGAAGTGTGGCAATAAATGGAACGTAGACGTTGTAGTTGGATAAATGAATCTAGTAATAAACTTGATATAAACTACCATGACTATGAATGGGGGGTGCCTGTTCACAATGATAGAATTTTGTTTGAGTTTCTAATCCTAGAAGGCGCGCAAGCTGGTTTAAACTGGAGCACTATACTGAGGAAACGCGAAAACTACAGGGAAGCATATGACAATTTTGATTTTGAAAAAATTGCACAATATGACGAAAAGAAGCAGCAAGAATTGTTACAAAATTCTGGTATTATACGTAATAAACTTAAAATACAATCTTCTATTACCAATGCAAAAGCGTTTTTAAGTGTTAGGAAAAAATATGGTAGCTTTGATAAGTATATTTGGGGATTTACTAATCACACTGTTTTACAAAATGCTTGGCAGGACGCAAGTGAAGTTCCAACGTCAACAAAAGAATCCAAGGAAATGAGTCAAAGTTTAAAAAACTTTGGGTTTAAGTTTGTTGGTCCAACAATTTGTTATGCATTTATGCAGGCAGTGGGTATGGTGAATGATCATACGGTAGACTGTTACCGCCACCAAGAAATAGCTAGGTTCTGTTGAGATAAGAATCTAACTTTAACTGCCAGCTGAGCCACACTTTTTCTTCCTTTGACAATAGAGGAGAGATATTAGAGTCAATCTTTTTGTAATAATCTTTTAAGAAAAGAATTTCTTCGTTGCTAAGCATAGAAAAATCTATTAAATTTTTAGCGTATGGCACTAAAGTCAACATTTCAAAGCCTAAAAAATTATCTGATTCTTGTTTCACGTACATTAAGTTTTCGATCCTAATACCAAACTCATTATTTACATAATAACCAGGTTCATTAGATAAAATCATCCCTGCCTGGAGTGGAGTACTGAGAGTTCCAATACCTATATTTTGTGGTCCCTCATGTACTGATAAAAAATTACCAACACCGTGTCCAGTGCCGTGTGCATAATCTTTATATAACTCCCATAAATATTGACGTGCTAGTACGTCTAGATGAGCTCCGCTCACTTTGCCATGTGGAAATTTGATTTTGGCAAGTGCAATATGTCCTTTTAAAACTCTAGTATAATATTCTACATATTCTTTTCTAATTTCTCCAATTGCAATTACTCGTGTAATATCCGTTGTAGCTCCGAGATATTGCCCTCCAGAATCAATCAATAATAAGCCGTTACCAGAAATTTTCTTAGATGTTTCTTTTTTGGGTTTGTAATGAATAATAGCTCCATTTTCTTTAAAACCACAAATAGTTGCAAAGCTATCTGATATATAATTTTTACTTCTACTGCGAAGTTCTGTTAACATTATGCTAATGTCATGCTCAGTCGTTGAACTCAAATCGTTGCTTTCTAAAAAATAAAGCATTTTACAAACAGCTACTGCATCTTCGATGTGCCGTTTTTGTGCGTGTCTTATTTCATCCTGGTTTTTACATGATTTCCATATCATGCATGGATTTGTTTTATTTGTATATTCAAGTTTTTCTATGATGGAAGAAATAAAAACTGAGGATTGATTTTTATCAAAAATAATTTTACCCTCTATCGATTCTAAGGTTGTTTTAAGTGTTTCAGAGCTTTTAATTTTAATCTCAGGATTCAAAGATGAAATACCGTCTCTATTTTTGTTTGTAAAAAGAAGAATCTGGTCATGGGTTACTAGCAAATATGCAAGTAATATTGGAGAATAATCAACATCGCTAGCTCTGATGTTCAAAGTCCAGCACACTGATGCAGGGTCAGAAATAAGCAATGCTTGTCCACCATCATTATCACTTAAAAATTTTCTGCACGATTTAATTTTTGCTAATGCGTTTAAACCGGCATAGTTAGAGTTATATTTATAAATTTTAGAATTTGGCCTTGGAGGTTGATTAGACCATATTGAATCTACGAGATTTTTCTCGTGCGCAGCTAAATTAAGTTTATCTAGTAATTTTAATTGAGATTGATTCACCAAAGAAGGGTCATAAGCAATTTTACAAGAACTTGGTATATTATAATCAGATGGATCGAATGACAACAGGAGGTTTTGGTTGTAAATTTTTAGTAATTTTTTGTCTAATTGTAGTTTTGACTGTTGAATATATCTTCCATCTGTAAAAAATAAAGCCTGATCTTGTAATATAATAGCAAGGCCATTTGAGCCCGTGAATCCAGTCATGTACTCAAGCCTTTTTGCGTGGGCAGGGGTGTACTCGCTCATGTATTCATCGCCAGAAGGAATGAGATATCCATGATAGTTGTGTTTTTTTAGTTCGTACCTGAGTTTATCTAATCTCTGTTTTATCATGAGTTTACACCTGTTATTTTAAGCCACTGATCTTCGGAAATTATTGTAACACCTAGTTCTTTTGCCTTTTTTAATTTACTACCAGCTTTTTCTCCTGCGATCAACATGTCTGTGTTATTAGAGATGCTGCTAACTACTTTAGCACCAAGATTTTCGGCTTGCACTTTTGCTTCGTGACGAGATAGAGAATTTAAGGTTCCAGTAAAAATTACTTTCTTATCTAGTATAGCAGAGTTAGTAAGCTCTGACTTATTTTCGTATGGCATTATTTCTAGAATGTCTATCAATGTTTCAATAATTCTAAGATTTTCGTCTGTGCTAAAAAACTCTTTTATGTCAATCATCATTTTATTTCCGATACCGTCTATGCTAACGATTCTACTGGCGAGCGTTTGATCGCCATTAGCTAATTTTATCATTGATTCCATAAAATTCTCAATAGTGATAAATTCTTTTGCGAGCATGGAAGCATTACTTTGACCTATATGCCTGATACCAAGGGCGTAAATAAATTTATGTAAGGTAACTTTTTTGGCTGCGCTGATGTTAGTAAATAATTTTTTAACTGATTTTTCTCCCCAACCATTCATATTTTCAAGTTTGGATAATGATGTATTATTTATTTTTTCTAAGGTAAATATATCCACAGGGTTGTGAATTAGTTTTTGCTTTAATAAAAAATCTATTTGCTTTTTGCCAAGTCCATCGATATTCATTGCATTTTTAGATACGAAATGTTTGATAGACTCGCTAAGTTGTTTTGGACAATTTAACCCGTTATTACATCGCAGTAATACATCACCTTGCAGTTTGTGTATTTCAGAACCACAGGATGGACAGTGTTTAGGCAGTAGAATTTTTTCTTTTTGTTTATGATTTTTTCCTTTCTTAGAGTGTATTTTAGGTATTACATCGCCAGCTTTATATAACTCAACAATATCCCCTACCCTAATATCAAGTCTTTCTATTTCATCAAAATTATGCAGAGTAGCCCTAGATATTTTGCTACCCCCAATAGCAACTGGTTCCAGCTCAGCCACAGGAGTTAAAATTCCGGTTCTTCCAACTTGAATAGTAATATCACGAAGAGTTGTTGTTGTGATTACTGCAGGGAATTTATGTGCAATTGCAAAACGCGGGCTTTTGGTAATATATCCTAATCTTTTACATAGATCATAATTATTTACCTTATAAACCACCCCGTCTATTTCATAGGTTAATTTCTCCCTAATAGCTAATAATTTATGGTAAAAATTCATAATGTCAGATATTTTGTTTACGCTAATGCTTAAAGGGCAAACATCAAATCCTAAATTTTCTAGCTTCTTCAATAGTTCAGTTTGAGTTAAAGCAAAGCCTTTGCTGTGGTGTCCTACGGAGTATGCATAATATTTGAGGGGGCGATTTTTTGTTATATTAGGATCAAGTTGCCTTAAAGACCCTGCTGCAGCATTTCTAGGGTTTGCAAAAACTGGCAAGTTATTTTTTACCTGAGTTTTATTTAGTAGAAGAAAGTCTTCTTTATCAATGTAAATCTCTCCACGAACCTCTAACAATTCTTCGGCTGTATCAATTGTATGAGGTATGTTCTTTATGGTTTTTATATTTTCCGTTATGTTTTCACCAATTTTGCCATCTCCGCGTGTTGATCCATATTTTAATTTACCATTTTCATAGGTTAATGAAAATGAAAGGCCATCTATTTTTGGCTCACATATTATTTCAGGTAGGTAGTCTATGTTTAAGTAGCGTTTTATTTTATTAACAAAATTGTTTATATCATTTTCATCAAAAGCATTGCTAAGAGAGAACATTGGCTTTATATGATGATGCTTTTCAAATTTTTCTTGTACGAAAGAGCCTACTCTTTGAGTTGGGCTGTCATCTGTAATAAGCTCTGGAAATTCTTCTTCTAGCTTTTGTAATTTTTGATACAGCAAATCATACTCACCGTCTGAAATAGTTGGGTTATCATCAACATAGTATTTCTTATTATGAAGATTAATTTGTTCTCGTATCGATTGAATCTGGTCAATTATAGCTTTACTCATAGAATATCTAGACCAATATCAGTTGCTAGTGCAGAGTGTGTTAGTTTTCCTACTGAGATTACATCAACTCCAGCCTCGGCAATGTTTTTCACTTTATCTATAGAAACTCCACCCGAGGCTTCTATTATTGCATTCCCATTTACTAGTTTGACGGCTTGCCGTATTTGCTGAAGTTCCATATTGTCTAGCATAATTATATCAACTTTTTCATTTAGTGCGTCTTGTACTTGCTGGAGATTATCACACTCTACTTCAATTTTAACATAATGCGGAAGGTGTTGTTTTGCTAAATGTATGGCAGATTTTAGATTTCCACAAATTGCTATGTGATTATCCTTAATCATTATACTTCCGTCTAATGTTAGGCGGTGATTATAACCTTTTCCGCAGCGTACGGCATATTTCTGTATCGCTCTTAATGTAGGCAATGTTTTTCGAGTGTCGTATATCTTGGCTTTTGTATGACTAATTTTCTCTACGTAATTGTTAGTTAGAGTAGAAATGCCGGACATGTGTTGCATAAAATTCAGTATAATTCTTTCAAGCATTAATAATTCTTTCGCACTTCCGGTGCCGGAAATGATTGTATCACCTTTTTTAATTTTTTCCCCATCGTTGTGATGTTTTTGGAATTTAATGTTTGAGTATTTTTCAAAATAATATTTGGCAATAATAATACCGCAAAGCTGCATCTGTTCTCTTGCATTAATTTGGAAATCTACTTGTTTGTTAGCTTTGATGATAGCTTCAGAAGTAATGTCGCCATTAATCCCTAGATCTTCCTTTAATGCATTATCCAGCAGGCTCGTAACTGCATTTATACATAGTTGCATAATAATCTCATATATTTAATTTTGTTCTAAATAGCGCCTTTATGGTACATTCATAATATACTAGTTCAAGTATATTTATATTGTAATTTATAGTGCAATCTATTTATATGATAAATTTATACTATTTAGCTAGATTTTTCAGATGTAATATGTATTTTGAAAATTTCAAACTTCAAACTTAAAGAGTAATAAAGATGAATTTACTTGATATTGAACAAATTGTTGAGCAACTTGAAGAAGCTTATCAAGATGAAGAAATCCCAGAAAAAGACATGGTTTTTTTAAAAGAAATGCTTGATTCTTTAGGTGGGTTTGAAGGGATAGACTCTGAAATAGACGATGCAGCTTTACAAGAAATATTAGAATGTTGGTTAGAATTAAGAAGTGAAATGCAAAATAAGAAATAATATTTATTGCACAATATTCAAGATAGGTTTATTGTTATATCAACCGTAGTAATTTTATTATTAAGGAGAGCAGTTTAAATTTGATAAAATATTACTAATTAAGCAATTATAAAACAGAGGATAAAATGGAAAAGGAAAAAGCCTTGTCTGCGGCATTAAGTCAAATTGAAAAAAACTATGGTAAAGGCTCTATTATGCGCCTTGGTCAAAAAAATACTATGAATGTGGAGGCAATTTCCACAGGCTCACTTGGTCTTGACTTAGCGCTGGGGATAGGGGGTATCCCTAAAGGCAGAATTATTGAAATTTTTGGGCCAGAAAGTTCAGGAAAAACGACTCTTACATTGCATACTATTGCTGAGGCTCAAAAGAAAGGTGGAACTTGTGTTTTTATTGACGCAGAGCATGCGCTAGATCCTGTATATGCTAAGAAACTAGGGGTGAATACTGATGAGCTTATTATTACTCAGCCAGATACTGGTGAACAGGCGTTGGAGATTGCAGATACTCTAGTACGTTCTCAGGCTGTAGACCTCTTAATAGTAGATAGTGTTGCTGCGTTGGTTCCTAAGGCCGAAATCGATGGTGAAATGGGTGATTCTCATATGGGATTGCAAGCAAGGTTAATGAGTCAGGCTCTACGAAAGTTAACAGCATCAATTTCTAGAACTAATTCTACTATTATCTTTATTAACCAGATACGTATGAAAATAGGTGTAATGTTTGGTAGCCCTGAGACTACAACCGGGGGTAATGCATTGAAGTTCTACTCTTCAGTACGTATAGATATTAGAAGAGTTGGTTCTATTAAGGATAAAGAAGAAATGATTGGGAATCAGACCAGAGTTAAAATTGTTAAGAATAAAATATCTCCGCCTTTCAAGACAGTTGATTTTGATATAATATATGGGCAAGGTATTTCTAAAGAAGGTGAGATCATAGATCTTGGTGTTAAGCATGGGCTAATAGAGAAATCTGGTGCGTGGTTCTCATACAAAGGTAGCCATATTGGTCAAGGTAGAGAAAAGGCAAAGCAATATTTGAAAGAAAATTCTTTGGTAGCTGCTGAATTAGAGAGTGCTATTAAAGACAAGATATTGCAATCAGAGTCAAGTGCAACAACATCGCTTGCAGAAACAGATGTGGCAGAGTCTTCAGAAAATGCTCTTTAAGTTAATTAAAAAATTAGGCTTAGCAAATGATTGATTTAAAAGGAAATACAGTTTTTATTACTGGAGCAAGTGGTGGTATAGGAAAGGCAATTACAAAGCAATTACATTCTCTTGGTGCCCATGTTTATATTAGTGGTAGTAATTTTTCAAAGTTACAAAAGCTTGGCGATGAGTTGGAGGATAATTACACGATAAAACAATGTGATTTATCCGTACCAGATAATTATGAGAAAATATTAGATGATATAGAAAAGCTTGATATTTTGATATGTAATGCTGGTGTTACTAAAGACGGATTGGCGATGCGAATGAGTAGCGAAGATTTCGATAAAGTAATTGATGTAAACCTCAAGGCTAATTTCGTTTTAAATAAAATGGCTATAAAGAAGATGATGAAAGCAAGATATGGACGTATAATTAATATATCTTCTGTAGTTGCTTTATCTGGAAATCCAGGGCAAGCTAATTATTGTGCTTCTAAAGCTGGATTGATTGGTATGAGTAAATCTTTAGCATTAGAGGTAGCTAGCAGAAATATTACAGTGAATTGTATTGCCCCAGGTTTTATTAAGTCTAGTATGACAGATGCTTTGAATGAGTCGCAGGTTGAGCATATCAAAAGCAGAATCCCCCTTTCTAAAATAGGGCTGCCCGAGGATATAGCTTACATGAGTGCTTATTTGGCAAGTAGGTTATCTTCTTATATTACAGGGCAGACAATTCATATTAACGGTGGAATGCTCATGCAATAGTAACGCACATAGTGCTTTTACACAGAAATATTATTCTGGCCAAGAAGAGATATATATGATACAAAAGCATTTATTAAATTTTAAATCATTAACAAATTAACTAATTTTAGAGGTTTTTATGGGAGATAACATAGAAGAAAAAGTGATTCAAATTACAGCTGATACACTTGGCACCCAAAAAAGTGATATATCACTAGATTCAAAATTTATAGATGATTTAGGTGCGGATAGCTTAGATCAGGTTGAGTTTACCATGGCTATAGAAGAAGAATTCGATTGTACAATCCCAGATGAGGAAGCTGCTAAGATTGTAACAGTTTCTGACGCTATAGATGTAATAAAAAAACATATGGAAAGTGCATAACATAA
Source organism: Candidatus Megaera endosymbiont of Nemacystus decipiens (assembly GCA_030036605.1). GTDB lineage: Bacteria > Pseudomonadota > Alphaproteobacteria > Rickettsiales > Rickettsiaceae > Megaera_A. The sequence continues at coordinate 75,218 of DAOTRE010000004.1, forward strand.
GCAAATTATGAGTTGATTTAATAGTTATTGAAAAAGCTTTATAGGTTTTTTCATTAGAATAACTGAAGCCGTCCCTATATATTTTCCTCAGTGGAACCCATTTGTTGAGATTTACTTTTAGTGATGAATCTATGCTGGACATAAAGGATATTGTTGATAGAATCTTATGCGTTATATAAGCTTTTTGTTTTTCACTCGAAGCTTAGGTTAATACGAATAATTCAAAGAGTTTTTATATGTCGAGAAGAGTGGTTATTACTGGCTTGGGCGCTATTACCTCATTAGGTAATGATGTATCTAGCACTTGGAATAGTATATTGTTTGGTAAAAGTGGTATTACACAAATTGATTATTTCAATACAGAAAAAATGACTTGCAAAATTGGGTCATCAGTCAAAAACTTTTCTTTTGAATCAATAATCTCTGCTCGAGATTTAAAAAAAATGGATAAATTTATTAAATTTGGCCTAGTTGCAGCTGATGAGGCAATTAAAGGTAGCGGTTGGACTCCTGTTACTGACAGACAAAAGGAGCGTACAGGTGTAATAGTTGGCTCAGGAATAGGCGGACTCGGAACTATCGAGACCACTTCAGTAGAGCTTGACAAGTCTGAGAGAGCAAGGGTTAGTCCTTATTTTATTCCAGCATCTTTGATCAATTTGTTGCCCGGTCACATATCAATAAATTATGGTTATCAAGGTCCTAATAGTGCAGTTTGCACTGCTTGCTCCACTGGCGCTCATGCTATTGGTGATGCAGCTCGTGTTATTAAATATGGCGATGCTGATGTGATGATTGCTGGAGGAGCTGAGGCTCCTATTACTCCGATTGGTGTTACAGGATTTGCTTCGATGAAGGCTTTGTGTTCTACATTTAACGACTCTCCCGAACAAGCGTCTCGCCCGTGGGATGCAAAGCGAGACGGGTTTGTAATGGGAGAGGGTGCTGGTGTTGTAGTACTTGAGGAATACGAACACGCTAAAAAGCGTGGTGCTAAAATATATGCGGAAGTATTGGGATATGGAATGTCTGCTGATGCAAGTCATATCACTGCTCCTAGTGGTAGCGGCGCTACAAGAGCGATGCAGATGGCGCTGAAGGATGCTAATGTTTCTAGTGAAGATATCGATTATATTAATGCTCATGGAACCTCAACTCCACTTGGAGATAAAATTGAATTAGACGCGGTTCAAACTTTATTTTCTAACAATGATAAATTAAAGATGTCTTCTACCAAGTCTTCCATAGGCCATTTACTTGGTGCTGCCGGTAGCGTAGAAATAATTTTTACCGCATTAAGTATAAGGGATTCTATCGTGCCTGCTACACTAAATTTGCATGAGCCTCTTGAAAATGTAAAAATTAATTTGGTGCCGCTTAAGTCTCAAGAAACAAAGGTTCGATACGCGATGTCTAATTCTTTTGGTTTTGGAGGGACTAATGCAAGTATTGTACTTGGTAAATGTTAGTTATTAACATGGCAATCAGTATGAAGTTGTTGTCATATTTTAAAGGTGATTAGAGAGTATTATGCAATTTATTGATGAAGCAAAAATATATATCAAGGCTGGAGATGGAGGTCCTGGTGCAGTTAGTTTTCACCGAGAAAAATTTATAGAAAGAGGAGGCCCTGATGGCGGAAATGGTGGTAAAGGTGGGAGCATTATTTTTCGTAGCAATGCACATTTGAATACTTTATTAAATTTTCGTTATACCAGACATTTTAAAGCTGAAAACGGAGAATATGGTAAGGGAAGAAACATGACTGGAAAATCTCGTGCTTCTCTTGTTTTAGAAGTTCCAGTAGGAACACAAATTTTTTCAGAAGACGGATTATTATTAATATATGACTTTGAAAAAGATGATGAAGAGTTTGAGATCTTAAAAGGTGGTCAGGGTGGTCTTGGGAACGCGCATTTTAAGTCTTCAACTAATAGATCACCAAGAAAAAGGACTAGTGGAGAAGTAGGCGAAGAAATGGAAGTAGTATTAAAGTTAAAGCTACTTTCTGATGCCGGTCTTGTTGGATTGCCTAACGTAGGCAAATCTACTTTACTTTCAATGGCAAGCTCTGCTAAACCCAAGATAGGGGATTATCACTTTACAACCTTAAAACCATCTTTGGGAGTGGTTTATGTTAATGACGAAGAATTTGTATTAGCAGATATACCTGGTTTAATAAAAAACGCTCATTTGGGTAGTGGCCTTGGCGACAGGTTTTTGAAGCATGTCGAAAGATGTGGTGTGTTGCTTCATGTCATTGATGCAGCTAGCGAAGATGTCGTTTCAGATTATAATGTGATTAGAGGTGAGTTGTCTTCTTATTCGGATCTTTTAGAATCAAAAGAAGAAGTCATTTGTCTCAGTAAGGTTGATTCTATAAGTGAGGAAGAGGTTATAGAAAAAGTTAAAAAAATAAAAACACATACAGGAAAGGATGTCTATCCAATATCGAATTTTACTAAACTTGGTATTAAACCATTGATGAAGAAATTGCTAGAAATTATTACCACAAAAGCGTGAGTACAAGTTTTAACAATTGGTTAGTATTTTCCATTGTTTATCTTGATAATCAAAGCGTAGAAAATAGTTTTGTTTTGGTACGCATTTAGGTTCTGTTGACATAATCTACAATAACAGTGCCATAGCTTGGCTTGAAGGAATCAATAACCACAGCAGAATTGTCGCTTTTTTCATGCTTCTACTCTCTATGCTTTTTTCGCATGAGCCTGAGTTCAGATTTTTGTTTATCAAGCATATATTTGATGTCTCTTGCGTCTTCTGGAGATAGTTTTCCTAAAATGAAATAATGAATTGCTGGTAATTCAAATTCATCCTTTGTAAATGGATCAATTCCCTTATTGGTAATTTCTTTAAATTTATTAACATCTCCATTTTTGGCAGCCTCAAATAGCTGTTTTTGGAGAGATGTAAGTGTTTTGGATTGATGTTTTGCTAGTTTTTTTTGCATTTTGTTTTCCCCTGTTCTTGTTAAATAAAGGATCTCTTCTTCTTGAGATCCTTAATGTTTTTTGATCAAATGATCGGGGAGTTAGAAAGACTGTCGAAGTAACAGCTATGACTGCTTTTAGGCTCAAGATATTTAATCTTGAGCCCTGGACATAACAGCCATCCCCCCGAACTTAATAGAAAATTCGAGGATTATATCAATTTTGTTGTCTTTTGTGCTATAAGCTAATTCAGACAAGCATCAATAACCTTAAACATAATTTCTTAGAGCTATCGAACAATCCCGGAAAAGTTTAGGATTCTGTGAGAACACCAAGAATTTTATATAAATCTTTTTTTCCCAAGCGACTAGGGCGTCCAAATAAATCCGGATCCTTCAAAATAAACAATGAAGCCTCTGGAGAAATGATTTCAAAATTTTTACCAAAAGTTAAGGTGATAATATTGTCTTCTTCGAATATTTTAAGCAAAGCAATGGATTTATTGATCTTGTCAAAGGTTACCTCACTAAATTTCTTACTTGATAAATCCTGCAGCCTTACTTTATAAGCCTTGTTTGTTTCGTTTGTACTCACTATACGAAATTGTTGTTTTGCTTGAGAATTATCTAATAGCAAAAAGTTAAAAGGATTGCGTTTTGCTTTAATCCTGGTTAGATTTTTCATTTCAAAATCATATATCGAAATATAATTCCTATTTCCAACAATAAGTAGAGGATAAGGCGCATAATAATTACACCTAAATTTATGAGGTTTATCCAGAATCAACATTCCTGACGCTTCATTACCGTTACTATCCTGTTGTTTAAACTCAATTGCTAAAGTTTTTATATTATTAATATATGAATTTATCTCAGAATTTATATTGTTCGCGTGAACAGTGCTTAAAAAAGAAAATAATGTAAATATTATGAATTTTGAAAATATTTTATATAATTTTCTCATAAGAAACAATAAATTTAATTAGCCAGCAGAGAGTTGCACCTATAGCACTGTTAACAATAACTAAAAGGAAAATAATTTTGCTAACAATGCTATAATTTTAGCTTTCTACTTAAAGTACTTTCTTTCTGTTGTTTCGCCTTCATCGGAAGAAGAATTGGAACTTTTATTGTTCCACTTTTTACTCCCACCTTTTTTATCATCACGCGTTGATGTTTTTTTCTTGTCCTTAAAAGAACGATTTTCACTAGAGAGCTCTTTATTTACATTTTTAATAGTTAGCTTTGCTTTACCTCTATCAAAACCTATAAGCTTTACTTTAACTGCTTGCCCTTCAGTTAACGCACTTGCTACAGATTCAATTCTTTCATCGGCAATTTCACTGATATGAACAAAACCATCGCGATTACCGTAATAATTGACAAAAGCACCTGCATCTAAAATTTTGACTACTTTGCCTTCAAAAACTCCTCCAATCTCGGGGTCAACAGCTATTGCCTTAACCATCTCAATTGCAGCATTCAATTTTTCTCTACCAACAGCAGAAACAGATACTTGACCATCATCTGCAATATCGATTTTTGCATCTGTAGTATCACAAATTTCTCTTATTACTTTCCCTCCAGCTCCAATAATTTCACGAATTTTATCCTTTGGGACCATGAAAGATTCTATTATTGGTGCATTACCACTAATTTCATTGCTTCCGCTGATAGCTTCTGCCATTTTACCTAATATGTGCATTCTACCAGCTTTAGCCTGATCTAATGCTTCATTCATAATATCGAAAGTGATACCTGGAACTTTAATATCCATTTGAAGAGCTGTTACGCCTTTGTCTCCTCCTGCAACCTTAAAGTCCATATCCCCCAAATGATCCTCATCTGCAATTATATCAGACAATACCATAAACTGATCTTTATCTTTTATTAAGCCCATAGCTATACCGGCTATAGGAGTTTTTAATGGAACTCCAGCGTCCATCATAGACATTGAACCACCACATACAGTTGCCATAGAAGAGGAACCATTTGACTCCGTTATTTCGGAAACTACCCTAACCGTATATGGGAAATCTGTTTTTTGAGGTATTGCTCTTTTCAATGCTCTCCAAGCTAATTTTCCGTGCCCAACTTCTCTACGGCTAGGCGCCCTAAGAGGCCCAACTTCTCCAACAGAATACTGAGGAAATATATAATTTAACAAGAATGATTCTTTATACTCTCCCTCTATTCCATCCATTATCTGTTCATCTTGACCAGTCCCCAAAGTAGCAGCAACAAGAGCCTGCGTTTCACCCCTTGTGAATAAAGAAGAACCATGGGCATTTGGTAATATAGATGTTTCACAAACAATTGGTCTGATTTCATCTGCAGCTCTACCATCTATCCTTTTCCTAGTCTTTAAAGTATTTTGCCTTAGAATATCAGATTTTACTTCAGAAAGAGCCATATTAACTTGCATTTCAGTATATTGCTCATCTGCAGTAAATTTCTCAAGAACAGAGTTTGTGATTTCTTTTACAGCTGCATACCTTTCCTGCTTCACTTTCAAAGAAAAAGCCTGATTAACAGAATCATTTATCAATTCTCTTATTTCATTTTTCAATTCTTGAGGATAATTTTCTACAACTTCCCATGCCTCTTTCCCAGCCTCCTGCTTTAATTCTTTAATCAAGTTAATTACAGGCTGGAAAGACTCATGACCAAGTTTCACTGCATCAAGCATTTCCTTTTCCGTTAAAAATTCTGCCTCTGACTCAACCATCATTACTGAATCAGAAGTACCTGCAACTACCAAATCAAGCTTACTGATATCAAGTTGGTCTAAAGTTGGATTGATTACATACTGGTTATCAATCATTGCAACCCTTGATGCCGCCACTATCTCCTTGTAAGGCAAACCGGAAATTGCTAAAGCTGCTGACGCACCAATCAGCGCTAATATATCAGGGTTATGCTTGGGATCAAAAGAATGAACCGTACATAATATCTGGGTTTCATTAAAAAAACCTTCTTGAAATAGAGGCCTAATAGGTCTATCAATTAGCCTCGAAGTTAATACTTCTTTTTCTCCACCCTTACCTTCTCTTTTAAAAAACCCACCTGGAATCTTACCTGCAGAATGTGACTTTTCTTGGTAATTCACCGTTAATGGGAAGAAGTCAGCTCCTTCTTTTGCTTCTCTAGCTGCAACTACCGTACACTGGACCATGGTATTACCCATTTTGACTATCACAGCACCATCAGCTTGCCTTGCTATTTTACCAGTAGAAAGTTCTAATATTTCACCATTCCACTCTATTTGTTTTTTTATTTCATTAAACATTCAATATATACCCAATTGTTTTTCTATAAATAGCGTAATGCTAACCTTTTGACAAATTTTCCGTCAAGTTTTCACTTGTTATAACTTACTCGATTTCAAACTATGATATGATAAACAAAACGGAATATTTATCTACTTAATAAGCCTATATCTTAGCTAAAATAGTTTGAGTTAGATATTATTTTCTGATTCCCAATCTTTGAATCAATTTTTTATACCTATCTGAGCTGTTTTTTTTCAAATATGATAACAATCTTTTTCTACGACTCACCAATATTAACAAACCTCTTCTTGAGGAAAAATCTTTATGGTTTTCTTTTAGGTGTTCCGTTAAGTTCTTAACTCTTTCCGTAATTACCGCACACTGGACTTCTACGGAGCCTGTATCGTTTTCAACTGTTGCATATTCTTTCATGAGCTCTGCTTTTCGCTCTTGTGTTATCGACATCGTTATCCTCTCTTACTATAAATTAAACACTCTTGAAGGTTTGAAATTTTCTGAAAACAGTTTGCCAATGGCAACTACCTTTGAATTTTTGTCTTTAATCCAAAGAATATTTCGATCTTGCCCTCCTTCAAACGTAACCATCTGGCCAAATTTGATTTTACGAATTTGATCTTCATTTGCTTCCAGTACCGGGATGTCGTCTAGTACAGATTCCACCTTCAAGCATCTTTCCTCTAGAAAATCTCTTGCATTTTCATGGGGCTTTGTTAGCAATTTCTCAACATTAATTGAATCCTCCTGAGAAAAGCTGCCAACCTTTAAGCGCGCCAATTCTACCACATATCCTAAACTTTGCAAGCTTAAAGCTATGTCCTGAGCTAAAGTCCTTATGTAAGTACCCTTGGAACAGCAGCACAGAAAGCTTGCTTCGCGCTTTAAAAAATTAAATTGAAGGAGTTGCAAATTATATATATTTATCTTTCTTGAAGCTAGATTTACTGCTTTTCCTTCACGAGCTAGCTTATACGCACGCTTTCCGTTTATTTTGAGCGCAGAGTATTGAGGAGGTATTTGAATTACTTCTCCTATAAACCTACTTACTATATTTTTACATTCTTCGGCGGAAGGTATATAGCCACAAGTTTCAATAGTTTTTCCTGAACCATCTGCAGTATCCGTCTTCTTTCCAAATCTTACAGTAAATTTATATGTCTTCCTTGCTTCAATCAAAAAATTGACCAGTTTTGTAGCCTCTCCAACAGCTATAGGCAAAACACCTTCAGCTTCCAAATCTAAAGTACCAGTGTGTCCGACTTTTTGATTTGAAAAGGATTTTTTTACTATGGCAACAGCTTTTGCAGAACTTATACCACGTGGCTTATATAGATTGATCCAGCCATTTACTGGTTTATTATCATGAGAGATTAACATGCCGAGCGTGCAAAAACTAAGAGCTGTTTTCAGAGAGTTTTTTCCTATAAAACTCTTCACCTATACTTATCTCATCTCTACCATTTTTCTTTCTCCAATTATTTGTATCTCTTAGAGAATATATACAACCGCAGTATTCTTGCTTATAAAACTCTTCCTCTTTTGCTAACTCATACATCCTAGCTCCACCACCATCTTTCCTCCAGTTATATGTCCAATAGGTTACGCCAGGGTAGCTTGAAGCACTTTGTTTACCACTTTTATTAATTTGATCCATGTTTTTCCATCTAGAAATTCCTAAAGAACTAGTAATAACCTTATATCCATTTTCATAGGCATAAAGAGCAGTTCTTTCAAATCTCATATCAAAACACATGCTACACCTTCTTCCTCTTTCCGGATCTCTTTCCATGCCTCTGGCCCTAGCGAACCAATTTTGTACATCATAATCGCAATCAACAAACTTGATACCTAATTTTTTGGCAAAGCGTATGTTTTCCTGTTTTCTAATTTCGTATTCTTTTTTAGGGTGAATGTTAGGATTATAAAAAAATATTGTTAGTTTAATACCAGATTCATGCATTTTTTCTATTAACGGTCCAGAGCAAGGAGCGCAACAGGAATGCAGTAAAACTTTATCTTCACCTCCAGGAACCTCAAACAAATTATCTTGCATAAATTTAGTTTTTATATCAAAAATTCACATTATATCAAATCCTCCAGATGATATTATAAAGTAATAAAAATATCTAGAAAAATCTTCTGCTTTGTTGTTAGCAAAACTTATAAAACACAGCATAAGTTGATATTTATTGATATCAACAGACAATGATGGTAGCTTGTATCACGATAATAATAACAGCTAAACAAAACTGAGAATTTATGGATAGAAAAAATGACGCAGATTTTAGTTTTCAAAAAGTAAGCTCAGATCAAAAACGTAAATTAGTTGGCGATGTATTTTCAGACGTCGCTAAAAAATATGATATTATGAATGATATCATGAGCTTTGGAGTACACCGTATTTGGAAATCTGAGTTTTGTAATATGATTTATAATTACGATGCTAAAATTCTTGATGTAGCAGGAGGAACTGGTGATATTGCTTTTCGTATCAAAGAAAAAGCTAAAACTCATGGGGCTGACCCTTATATTGTTGTCACAGATATTAATCCTGACATGTTGGACTTATGCCAAAAACGCGCGATTGATAATAATATGCTTAGTAATTTAGAGTTTGTTGTATCGGACGCAGAAAACTTACCATTTCAGAGCAACAGTTTTGACTATTATACTATTTCTTTTGGTATTCGTAATGTTGTTAATATTGATTGTGTATTAAAAGAAGCATATAGAGTTTTAAAACCAGGCGGTAGGTTTCTTTGTTTAGAATTCTCAAAAGTACAAAATGAATGCCTAGACTCATTGTATAATTTCTATTCTTTTAATATAATACCTACAATAGGGGGATGCGTTGCCAATAATAAAGATGCATATCGATATTTGGCAGAGAGTATTAACTTATTCCCTGATCAAAATAAATTCAAATGTATGATAGAAGCACAAAATTTTAAAAAAGTTGGATATAAAAATTTAACTTTTGGCATTGCTGCAATTCATTATGGAACTAAAGAAACCTAAAACACATGACAAAGTTTTTAAAGTGCATTTATGGAATAATAAAGTTGCTATTTATACTAAGCAAACATCAGGTGTTTTATGGACTTAAAAGTTACAACATCCCATCATACATAAATTATTTTCTTATTTGTATAAATTCATTTTTATCTCCAACGTCTGTTATAAAAAAAACAAAACTTCCTTTAGGAAAACGTCTCTCTCATTCTCTAATCGACATGGGCCCTATATACATAAAACTTGGCCAAACTCTTTCCACAAGACCGGATTTAATTGGCTCGGAAATTGCAAGCCACCTATGCCAGCTTCAAGATAAACTGCCTCCGTTTGAATTTAGCTTAGCTAAAGAGACGCTAGAAAAACAATATAACAAAAAAATTAGCGACATATTTATCCACTTCGATAAAGAATCAGTTGCAGCAGCGTCAATAGCGCAAGTACACAAAGCTCAGCTTAAGTCTGGTGAAACTGTAGCAGTAAAAATTCTACGACCATCAATTTTTTTAAAATATGAAAAAGATATTGCTTTTCTAGAAACCATTGCACACCTTGTAACAAGCTTACTACATAAAAGTAATAAACTAAGGCTGGGCAAACTAATCAGTGTATTTAAAGAAACAATGCGCCTTGAGTTAAATTTAAAATTTGAAGCATCTGCTGCTGCAAGAATCAGAGATAATTTTGCTGGTGATAGCTCACTTAAAATACCAAAAATTTACTGGGAATATACGTCAAAGAATATATTAGTAACAGAGTGGATTGATGGCGTTTCAGTTTACGACAAAAAAGCTTTGTCTAAGCTTAAAATAGATTGTAAAAAAGCTGCCTCTAGCATTGTGAACATATTTTTTAACCAAGCATATAGAGATGGTTTCTTCCATGCAGATTTCCATCCAGGAAATATTTTACTCTGCCATGATGGAACAATTGCAATGGTAGATTTTGGTATAGTTGGTATCTTACCTGAGCAAGACAGACTTGCGATAGCAGAAATCTTGTATGCATTTTTGAATAAGGATTATATGCTAGTAGCAAAAATACATAAAAAAGTAGGGTACATACCTCAAGACACTAATTTAGAATATTTTGCACAAAGCTGTCGTGCAGTAGCTGAACCTATCATAGGTTTGCCAATGAAAGATATTTCATTTGGAAACCTTCTATCTCAACTAATAACATTAACAAAAGAATACGGCATGGATGCTCAACCACAACTACTTCTTTTACAAAAAACTATTGTAATGGTTGAAGGCGTCGCAGCTTCTTTAGACGAAGAGCTTAACATGTGGAATTTAGCCGAGCCATGGATAAAAAAATGGGGGGCAAAAAATATTTCGCCAGAAGCCAAAATATTGCGATACTTTAAAAATTTTATTGATAAGTTTCTGTATTGATTTAGATTTAGGTGTTGTTTATTTATGAAAATCGTTACTTGGAATATTAATTCTATTCGCCTAAGGTTAGAACTAATTAAAATTATCAATGAGAAATATCTTCCGGATGTTATTTGTCTGCAAGAAACAAAAGTGGAAGACAAATTTTTTCCCATGGAAGCTATTAATAACATGGGTTTTCCTCATGTAGTGTTTAGGGGACAAAAATCATATAATGGGGTTGCAATTTTATCAAAATACCCAATAATAAATAGCTTTGCAGTGGATCTATATAACGAAGATAAAAGACATATTTGCGGACGAATTAAAAATATCGAAATACATAATTTTTATGTACCAGCAGGAGGCGATATTCCAGATGAGAGCATAAATCCTAAATTTAAACATAAAATTCAGTTTGTGAAATTAATGCAAGACTGGTTTAAAAATAATAGAAACAAAAGTGATAAGATTATATTACTCGGAGATTTAAACATCGCTCCTCATGAAAATGACGTTTGGTCAACAAAACAACTTAGAGATGTTGTAAGCCATACACCTATTGAAAGGAGCACCCTGATTAACTTCCAAAAATCTTTTGACTTTATTGACACTGGCCGCCATTTCATTCCACAAAAAGAAAAATTATATAGTTGGTGGAGCTACAGAAACAGAGACTGGAAAAAGTCTAACAGAGGCAGAAGACTAGATCATCTTTGGGTTAGCTCCAATTTAGCTGGAGATTTGATAGAAACATATTATGATAGGGATATGCGCAGTAGCAACAGACCATCAGATCATATTCCGTGTTTATTAAAAATACGTTCCTAAATTTATTAACACATTAATTTTAGATTAGCTTTAAGCAATGTTCCCAGACCCTAATCAAGGAAGCCGAATTGATTATTTTTAGGAAATCCTACAGGCGGTATCTTACCTGCTCCTGAGCGTCTTCCTTTCCAGGTTGTTAAATCTTTTTCTATCCTAATCTTATTCCCCAATTTCCAGCTTAATCCCTCCTGTGAATTGAAGAGTTTTAAATCTCCCAGCATAGCATTTTGATATTTCTGCAAAGTAACACCCTTGCCTTTTTTCATAACTGGTATTTCATTTATATCAAATACCAGTAACTTCCTATTAGTTCCAATAATTGCCACCATATCGCACTTATTAACTGGTTTGCATATAGAGCATTTATCATTTGCACCCAGTTGCATTATTTGTTTTCCGTTTTTAGTTGAAGCCAAAACATCGTTACTGCTAACAATAAAACCTTTACCTCTATTACTAGCAATTAGTAAATTTTGATTTTGCAGGTAAGGAATCATGCTAATCACATCATAATCTTCAATATCTATCATTAGCTTAATAGATTCTCCCTGACCCCTGCCTTTAGCAAAATTATCAGCAAGTATATTAAAAAATCTTCCACCGCTTGAACAAATTAATATGTTATCAGTAGTGTATGTTTCAACAGAAAAAGCAAGCTCGTCTCCTTCCTTAAATTTTATAGAAGATAAATCCAAATTATGATTCTTAAGCAAGCGTGCCCATCCCATTTTTGAACAAATAACTGTGACTGGTTCTTTTTCTATAAAAGCGGTAATGTCTACTTGCTGCACTGATGGCTCAACCTTTTGGTAACTAGTACGTCTTAATCCTAACTTAGTAGTTTTACCAAACTGATTTTGTATATCTAATATTTCACTACGTATTGTTTCCATGAGTTTAGCAGAGTTTGAAACTATTTTACCCAAAATGCCAAGTTGCTTTGTTAATTGCTTATATTCTAAGTTTATTTGTTCCTCTTCAAGTTTTCTAAGAGACCTTAGCTTGATATTTAATATTGCTTCAGCTTGTACTTCGTTGATATTAAATTTAGAAACTAACTCATGTTTTGGGTTATCTTCCTGTCGTATTATCCTAATCACTTCATCAATATTTAAATATGCTACCTTTAAAGCATTTAGTATTTCAAGGCGTGCTTCGATTTTATTAATTTGGAACCTGCTACGTCTGAGAACTACTTCTTTTCTGTGATCTAGGAACTCTTTAAGGACATTAAAAATATTCATTACTCCAGGAATATTTTTAGAACTTAATACGTTCATATTCATACTAAAGCGTGACTCCAGTGAAGTAAGTTTGAATAGTGATTCCATAACTATCTCTGGACTACAATTGCGTCCTTTTGGTTCAATTATTAAACGAATATTTGCTTCCGATTCGTCTCGTACATTTGCTACTAATGGTAACTTTTTCTCTTGTATTAAATTGGCAATTTGTTCAATTAGGCGTGATTTTTGCACCTGGTAAGGTATTTCACTAATGACTATTTGGTACAGTCCATGACTAAATTTCTCTTGTTCCCATCTTGCTCTTACCTTAAAACTACCACGACCAATAGTGTAAGACTTGGCAATTGATTCCTGGCTATCTATAATTATACCACCAGTAGGGAAGTCGGGACCTTTGATAATTTTCATTAACGCATCGCAATCACTATTTTGAGGATTGTCAATCATATATATCAGAGCTTCACATAATTCATCTACGTTGTGAGGAGGAATACTTGTTGCCATGCCAACTGCTATGCCTTCTGAACCATTAGCAAGTAAGTTAGGGAATGCTGCAGGCATCAAAGCTGGCTCTTTATCCGAATCATCATAAGTTCCAACAAAATCTACAGTATCCTGATCAAGATCCTGCATCATTAACATACATATTTTAGTCATCCGAGATTCGGTATAACGCATCGCAGCAGCATTATCTCCATCAATAGAACCAAAGTTCCCTTGGCCATCAATAAGGGGATATCGTAGTGAAAATTCTTGCGATAGTCGGACTAAAGTATCATATATCGCACCATCACCATGAGGGTGGTACTTACCCATTACATCACCAACTATCCTTGCGCATTTTTTGTAGCCAGATTCAGGATCCAGTCTCAATTTCATCATCGCATATAACAGCCTTCTATGCACTGGTTTAAGTCCGTCTCGAACGTCAGGTAGTGATCTGGACATAATAGTAGATAAAGCATATGATAAATAACGCTCCGAAATCGCTTTTTCAAAATCAACATATTTAATATTAGATTCTTTACTATCCATAATTATTTTCTTATCATCAATTTATTCATTTTATGAAAACATAACATTATTGCAAGAAATTAGCTTAATCAAATTAATAATCAAATTTCCAATTAATTCCTATATTATTTTCCTTGTAACCATTAATCGTTTCAATCGAAATTTTTGGTGTTATTTGTATTTCCAGGCGAGTTTTTGTTGAACTATCTTGTATTCCGTGCTCAATTTCAAAATATATATTCTTTTTTAAGTATTTCCCAGCTTGGAGAGAGTATGAACCTGAGTCATCAGTATTTGCTTTTAAGTTTAATTCATCTATATTCAGAGCTTTTTTACTAAGATCAATAGGGTCTAACAAACCAGATTTTCCTGAAAGACGGCTTGCTGTTGCAGTAAGCTGTATTGCCTGCAGCGGAGAGATATTTTCAGTGGTCGTACCAAATAATAACAACGATAATGCTCTTTCTTTCTTCATATAAGGATTGGAACTGACATTAAGCACAGGATTCATAATAGAGCCAGACAGCATAACCCTAACTTCAACATCTTCAACATTAGTAATTCCAATAATATTTAGATAAGGAGATGGAGGAATTGGTCCATTAAAAACTAAAGTACTTTTTTCTACATCCAAGGTTCTACCAAACTCTTTGAACTTTCCTTCTATTGATTTTAAACTACCGTCTACTAGTGGATTATCCAGGTCTCCTGTAAGAGATAACTCACCTTCCAACTTAGTATCAACACCAAGCCCCCTGACAAAAACCTGATCATTTGTTTTTAATTTTAGGTCTAAACAAGTGCAATATTCTCTTTTCTGTTTGCTTTTGCGTAAGTACTGATTTTTATCTAATGTTGTCACCACATTAAGTTCTGGAATATTTTGATTAAAACGTTCTGGAATTTTTATTTCAACTGGTCCTAATACTAAATTACCTTCGATAAGAGAATTATTTTTGTCGCCTGAATAAATTGCTGTTCCTGCTAATGCACCATTAAGATATAAATTATTTAAAGGGTAAAACTCTTCGGTAGTAAAAGTAAAACGATATCTATTTTCACTGAGGTCGACACTACCATTTCCTCTTAATGAATTACCCAAATAGTCCTGTGCTGCAATTTTATCAAGCAGTAGCACACCGGCCTCAGGTATAATATCGGCCTTTATGTGTTGTATTTTGACACCATGTTTTTTATATCGATACTTACCTTCAGTTAAAGTCATTTTCCCCTTTAAAATTGGCTGAGATATTGTACCAGAAATTTTTAACTTACCATCAAAATGGCCTGATATCTTTTGTTCCTTTAGTTTAGGAAGCAAAGAAAAAATATCCAATTCCTTACTTAAGTCAATTGTAGCATTAATTGGTTTTTCTTTGTTAAAATAAAAACTCAATGGAGATAGAGAAAAATTATTACTTGCTTTAGCTGAAATAGAACCTACATGATCACTATCATGTTTAAAATTTATAGCTATGTTTGATGATAAATTATCGGCGAATGCTTGTATATCTACTGTTGCAATATTAGATGTTTTTTTTAACATATGTTTTGTATTAAGTTTTGCACTTAAAACAGGCTTTTCTAAGCTGCCATTCAAAGTAAGCTTACCATTAACAATAGTGTCTTTAAAATTATTAGTAATAATCTTATCACATATTTTTGTAGAAATATTATTAAACTCAAGTTCGCTATTAACCTTCTGCTCTTGTACATTTGAAATAAGTTTAATAAAGCCTTCGCCCACTTGTAACTTTTTCATATCAATATCAAATTTGTTACCTAAAGTAAGCTTTAACGGCTCTGTTAACTTAATTTTTGATTGCCCGATATTCCCATCCAAATATGGCATTGCAAACTTGATACCTTCATGCGGATCTATCCAACCTTCAGACTGAAAATTAATTAAACAAGGGCTCCTTGAAAGCATGTTAGCACTATATTCTATTATCCCTTTATTATTAGATGCAGCATCAAGTTCTATATTTTTAATTATAAAATTATCCGTGTAAAAATATTTAATTAGCATATCAAATTTATCTACCTTTTTCTTAAAAACTGAAGATGATAAAAAACTTAATTCAATATTTTTTGTATCTCCATAAGAAGTTGATAAATCTTGTACGGAGCCAACGATTTTTAAACCCTGATCCGTTGTATTTTTGGAGAAGAATGCCGCATCAAAATGAGCCACTCCTTCAATTATATCTGGAAAATATTTGTTCAATTTCTCTAATGAATCATCATAATAGCTAATGTTACCATTTGCTAAACCAGTGCTGAGGTTATACTCTAAATCTACTGTTGAAGTTAATGCGCTACCATTAGCTATAAAATCTTTTAAAATGATAATGTTATCTTTATAAACAAGATGTCCAGTGGCTGTTAGATCATTTTCTTCTAATTCTATTTGACCCTCCAAAGCTTTCTTGTCTAAGATGAAGTTGGCACTATATTTTACCGTTGACAGCGGCAAATCTTCTAATCCTGTTAAGTTGCTTAGTAAGTTAGATACTTCACCATCACCTCTAATATTTAACTTCTCAAGTGTCCCATCAATTTGGACTGTCCCCTTTGATTCTGGAAGATGATAATTATAATTGAATTTGGCTAGAATCTCTTTACTATCTCTATCAATAGAGGCATTGCCTTCAGTATTAAATGTGACTGAATTAAATCTATGTGAGCTTATCTCTAGTTTTTGAGATTTGATATTATATTTACCGCTAAGCCATAAATTTGCTCCTTCTAATAACCCTGATTCTGAATGAAATAAGCTGTCCAGCTTAAAGTGAACAATCATAGAGTGAAAATTTGCTACTACTTTTCCCTTCAAGCTAAATTCTTTAGAGTCCTCAGCATCAAGCACTTCTTTTGCAATATAGAAACGATTTATATCAATAGATTTAAAACTGATTTTTGGTATAGCGTAGTTAATATTTTTTGTTGATAATAAGATATTTTCTTCTTTTGTATTTGATGGAAGAATAGGTAATTTTAACAATTCTACTTTTTTTATAGTTAATGATGGAAGGCTAACTTGCCATAACATAAAAATAGATGGTATCAAATATGTCTTTATATCATCTATACTACATACTTTATTATTGTTTTGATAGACTGATATATTGCTAACCCTTATCCCTGAAATTAGGGAAATATCAACATCTTGTAGCTTTAGCTGTACACCCCATTTTTCTTGAGTTATGTCAGAGAGACTATTTTCTAAATAAGAGCGCCCATTTTCAGTTTTGATCCAATAACTTACAGACATAAGGAGCATTACAAGTGACAGGAATAAGCCTATTGATATTTTTAATATGTTACTCATTCATACCTCTAAAATGATTGTCCAATTCCAAAATATAATTGAATGGACTTATCAAGTGAATCTCTCCTTTTTGTCGGAAAAGCTATATCCAGCCTCAAAGGCGCAAAATCTGTATAATATCTTAGTCCAAAACCTGCTCCAAATAAAAGATTATTTATTTTAGCGATTTTTTTGTTATAAGTACGACCACCATCTAAAAACATGACAAATCCCAAATTATTCCTTAGTTTAAAACGCAGTTCATTAGATAACTCAACGAATGAACGGCCTCCTAAAACCAAACCTTCGATATCGGATTGGCCAATTAAATTATGTCCGTAGCCACGAACTGAACCGCTCCCTCCAATTAAAAACCTTTCATTAAGAGGTATACTACTATCATCAAGTTTTGAAAAAATAGAACCTGTAGAAGCTCTCATCGCAAGAGTCATTTGGTTACTAAAGCTGTAATATGCACTAGAAGTAAACTTAAGTTTAAAAAAAGGTGACTTATTAAACTTAATAGAAGAAAATGGCTCTATATCTAGGCGTGCCAGGTAACCTTTTGTTGAACTTAATAAATTATCTCGTTTGTCATGCTCTAAGTAAGTTGGAAGGGACAATAAATAAAACTCTTGACTATTATCTTTATTGTTTTTTTTCTTTTCCTTGATACCAGAAAATTGGCTTCCTATGCCAGCTTTTGAGTATTTACTAACCTTTCTGTCTATAAATACTCCTATATTGCCTTCCTTTGTATCGAAAGACTTTTCTTTAGAATGCTCATATTTATTTTCAACGCGCAATAACTGGTCATCTCTCAAAAAAAAAGGTTTTTGATAATTTAGCTCAAAAGACTGATTTGTTATATTTGAATCTAATTTAACCTTAACGTTTTCACCTGCGCCAAATAAATTTCTATGTTGCCAACCTAATACTCCATTGAGTCCTATATCTGTATCATAATTTATACCAAATTTAATGCTTCGCAGTTTCCGTTCTTTAAAATCAAACGTAACTGGAATTTCATTTTTGTCATTCACATTTTCCGGTACAGAAGGCGTAGACGATAAAAACAAACTAGATTTTTGTAGTTCAGATCGTGCATCTACAATATATGTTTGTTTATAACATTGCCCCTCCTTTAAACCTGTCAATTTCTTCACATACGACTCTTTCAGACTTGTTAAGCCAGTAAGTTCTATTTTTTCTACCGTAGCAAATGGTCCTGCATTTATTAGAAAAGTAATAGAGACTTCGTCATTTAAATGATCAACTATTGCCTGATGTGAAACTGATAAACTAAGTAAACAATTGTTTTTTTCTATGTAATCTAAAATTTTTTCTTCATCTTTCTCTACTAAACTCGCATTAATATAATCTCCAACACGAGTCTTTAGTTTATTAATAGGGATATTTTTTATTTGCTTGTTACCATCAGAGGTAAACTTTATATCAACATTTTTTATTCTGTATCTATCCCCTATATTAATTTCAAATGTTAGCAGGATTTCTTCACTATTTTTTCCTTCTTCTCGTATTACTTCTATTAAGCTTTCATAATAACCAAAAGATTGTAGCACCTTAACAAAGGTTGACTCCGCTTCACTTTCCCAGTAATCAATCTGACTTGCTGTCTTTAATTGCTTTATTGAGCTACGAAGATCCAAGGAAACTTTATCCAAACTAGCTTTTAATTCAGAGTTAGCATTAGTCTTGATGTTAAAGGTCATTTTTTTATCCGCTACCACAATGCTAACTTGTAAGAATAAAGTCAAAATAAATAATATATGATAAAATTTGCCTTTACACATCAAATAAATTCCTTGAAACGGTTTAGTATGTTGTCTATTTTTTCTATCATATTATTATTTTTTCTATCTAGATCTTGTTGAATATTTTTAGTACGAAGTTGGTATACTTCAGTTATATATCTCAAGTTTTCGTTAGTGTAATATCTTCTATCACGAATCTTTAATACTTTAAACAGGGGGTTGGATTTTTCAATATATCTGAGTTTAACAGGCGACAAACCAGTAAGTTTTGAAACTTCAGAAATTGAAAAATACTTTTTACGAGCTCTCATCTACTTACCATTTAATTTTTGTCTCAGTAGGTTCGATGAAGTGAATTGAAGTACGGTTCTGGCTGGAATATTAACGTGATTCCCATGAGTTATGTTAAAGCCTGGTCTTGGCTTTTTACGATGAAGTTTCCATGTCCCGAACCTATGCAGCATTAATTTTTCGTCTCGCAAAATTAGATCTGTCATTTCTGTAAAAATTTTATTTACAATTTCTTCGCATATCAAGAACGATAAGCCCATTTCTTTATGTAAATCTTGAGCTATTTTTTCTTTTGTAATTGTTGTACTAACAGACATATGATTACATTATGGTGAATATAAATTGATATAATATCATCATTATTATAAATTGCTATGATTAACAACTATTTACCATCTGTATATTGCGCTGCCCCATGTCAATCCTGCACCGAACGAAACAAAAACAATTAAGTCATTTTTATTAATACGCTTTGCAGCGAGCGTATCACTAAGAGCCAAAGGAATAGAAGCAGCAGAACAATTTGCATGATTATGTATAGTGGAAATAATTTTATCAGGCTTTAATTGGATTTTTTTTGCAATACTATTGATAATACGTATATTGGCCTGATGGGGGATTATGTAATCTATATCTTCGATCGAAAGGTTATTTGTTTCTAGTATAGAAAGAACTGATTCGCTCATCTTTTCTATTGCCATTTTGAAGGTGGCTTGCCCATCCATTTTGATAACACCAGTAGACTTAGTACTACTAACACCACCATCTGTATATAAGATATCACGAAAATTTCCATCACAGTGAATTTTAGTATCAATAATACCGCTGTTACTGTTATCGTCATTTTGTATGATAATTGCGCCAGCTCCATCACCAAACAAGACAGCAGTCGATCTGTCTTTCCAGTCCAAAAGTGAGCTCATCTTATCAGCACAAACTAATAAAATTGTTTTATAATTACCATTCAGCATATGCCTTGCTACGTCTAAGCCATATACAAAACCAGAGCATACCGCTTGAAGATCAAATGCAGGAACATCGGTTAAACCCAGCATAGCCTGCAATTTAGAACCAGCAGCAGGAAAAGTATTATCTGGGGTAGTAGTACAAAATATAATTAAATCAATATCTTTTTTATTGATTTTAGCGTCTGACAAAGCTTTAATAGAAGCACTATATCCTAATGAAGCAACAGTCTCTTCATCACTAGCGATATGCCTCTGCTTTATGCCAGTGCGCGAAAATATCCACTGATTTGTTGTGTCTAAAAATTTTTCTAAGTCAAAATTATCTAAAATCTTCTCAGGTAAATAGCCTCCACATCCTATAATTCTTGAGGCCATGTCACTTACTCTGGCTTGTCTTCGTTTTCTTCTTTTGCAACAATAATTTGTCTGTTGTTGTAAGATCCACTACTAAAATCAACATGGTGAGGCAATCTGTACTCGCCTGTGTCTTTATCAATCACTACGTTTATTTTACTCAATGCATCATGTGAACGACGCATATTGCGCTTGGACTTTGATGTCTTCTTTTTTGGAACTGCCATATATAATTACTCCTGTTTTATTGCTAGTATTAGCAAAATAATTAAAAAAGTATTTGTCAAACTGGTGTATGTTATACTATATTTCTAATTTGAAATCCATAATATTTTAAATATTTTTTATATGAACGCATTTTATAAGGTGATATTATTAAGTTTTTTGTCGTTTTTATGTGGCTGCCAAACAGTTACCAATAGTGGCCAGCTACTGACGAATCAAGATATTGTTAGTATTAATTCCCAACATCCCAGCAAAGAGGAATTAGTTGATATGGTCGGCTCTCCTACCTATATCCCTGATTACTCTGATAATACCTGGTATTATATACATAGAACCTCTACAAAACGCTCTTTGTTTTCACGTAAAACTAAGAAACAACAAATTGTTCAAATAACCTTTTCTGGAAATAATGCTTTGGAAGCAAGGGTGGTAGAAGATATAGAAATAAATGACAATTTGTCTATTAATAAATTTTCAACAAGTTCTTATGGCTGTGGCAAAACTTCAATTGAGAAGTTTGTCGGCAATCTTGGCAAGTTTAATTCTACTTCAAAAAAGAAAAAATGATCTTAAATATAAATAATGGATAATCATATGCTTGATAGTTCTGAGCTAAAAAAATTACAAAGGTTGGTGAAAATTTATTACTCCTCACCGGAAGAAAAAGTCTTTGTAGAAAAATTACAAGGTGTTATGGATGTAATCAACCAACTGCAAGATATAGACTGCACTGATATAGAACCTCTAAGATCGGTGAGCCAACTAAATCAAAGGTTAGAAAAAGACCAGGTTTTAGAAAAAGATATATCAAAAGATTTGTTTGCAAATGTTCCAAGTCAAGGAAAAGATTTAGCAAAAGAAGTAAGATGCTTCGTTGTTCCAAAAGTTGTAGAGTAAAATAATGACAGATTTAAATAAACTATCAATCGTTGAGGCTATAAAAGGCTTAAAAAACAATGAATTTTCTACAAAGGAATTGGTAGAAGATCATATAAAGCAAATAGAAAAGCACAGAAAATTAAATTGCTATATTACAGAAACTTTTGATCTGGCGCTTAAGCTATCTAAAGTGTCTGATGAAAATTATAGAAAAGGCAGCAATAGATTATTGGAAGGGATTCCTGTTGGTGTTAAAGACTTATTCTGCACGAAAGGAATTAAAACCACTGCAGGATCAAAGATGTTAGATAACTTTGTTCCATGTTATGAATCAACAGTAAGCAAAAAACTTGCTGACTCCGGCAGCATAATGCTCGGCAAAACT
This sequence comes from Candidatus Megaera endosymbiont of Nemacystus decipiens, assembly GCA_030036605.1. GTDB lineage: Bacteria > Pseudomonadota > Alphaproteobacteria > Rickettsiales > Rickettsiaceae > Megaera_A. Next base: position 97,125 of record DAOTRE010000004.1, read on the forward strand.
AACATGGACGAATTTGCTATGGGATCTTCAAATACTACCAGCTATTATGGAAACGTAGAAAGCCCTTGGAAAGCTCTTAACAGCGATAAAATAATAGTTCCCGGCGGTTCTTCTGGTGGCTCTTCTGCTGCAATTAGTAGCTTCTCAGCTATGGCAACTTTGGGTAGTGATACTGGTGGTTCCATCCGCCAGCCTGCTTCTTTTACGGGTATCGTAGGAGTAAAACCAACATACGGTCGTTGTTCCAGGTGGGGCATGGTTGCATTTGCAAGTTCCTTAGATCAAGCTGGAGTATTTACAAGGACGGTCTCTGATTCCGCTTTGGTACTAGAATCTATTATGGGTTTTGATTCTAAGGATTCGACATCAGCTGATAAAGCTGTACCAAAGTTGGTTGACGCTGCAACTAAATCAGTTCAGGGCATGAAAGTTGGTATACCAACTGATTTAATGGAGCTTGATGGAGTAAATCCAGAGATTATTAAGATGTGGCAAGATGCAGCTGAAATGATGAAAGCCCAAGGAGCAGAAATTGTCAATATAAAGCTACCACATGCAAAATATGCGCTTTCCGTTTACTATGTTATTGCACCTGCTGAAGCCTCAGCTAATTTGGCTCGCTATGACGGTGTTAGGTATGGGTATAGAGCTGATGGTGAGCATAATAGCCTTGATGAAATGTATATCAAAACTCGTACCGAGGGCTTTGGTGAAGAAGTAAAAAGAAGAATCATGCTCGGCGCATACGTATTGTCAGCTAGCCACATGGATGCATATTATATAAAGGCCCAAAAGGTCAGGCGTTTAATAGCTAACGATTTTAAAAAAGCTTACGAAAAAGTTGATATTATTATGCTTCCTGCAACTCCAACTGCTGCTTTTGCTGTAGATGATAATCAAACAGACCCCGTAACTATGTACTTGAACGATATATTTACTATACCTGCAAGTTTAGCTGGACTCCCTTGCGCTTCAATCCCAACTGCATTTTCATCTGAGCAACTACCGCTTGGAATGCAGCTAGTGGCACCTTCTTTTGATGAATATAATTTAATCAGGGCATCGGGTGCAATTGAAAGAGCAACAAAACATTTAAATTTTACACCAAAGGGATTTTAACATGGAATATATAGCTGGTAATACTGGAAAATGGGAATATGTAATTGGTCTTGAGGTTCATGCACAGGTTACATCAAAAGCTAAATTATTTTCGCCTACAGCAACTGAGTTTGGAGCACCACCAAATTCTCAAGTCTCTTTCGTTGATGCGGCAATGCCTGGCATGTTACCTGTATTAAATGAATATTGCGTTTGGCAAGCTGTTAAAACAGGATTAGCAATTGATGCAACTATTAATAAGTTATCTACGTTTGATCGTAAAAATTATTTTTATGCTGATTTGCCTCAAGGATATCAAATATCTCAATTTTATTTGCCAATAGTGCAAAATGGGCATCTAAAAATTTCTGAAAAAGATGGAGAGGAAAAAGAGATACGAATAAACCGTATTCACCTAGAACAAGACGCAGGAAAAAGCATACATGATCAACATCCAAAATATAGTTTAATTGACCTTAATCGTTCTGGCATAGCTTTAATGGAAATAGTGTCTGAGCCTGACATGAGATCTCCTTTAGAAGCTGCCCAATATGTAAAAAAACTAAGAAGTGTATTGCGCTATGTAGGTTCTTGTGATGGGAATATGGAGCAAGGATCAATGCGCTGTGATGCAAATGTTTCGGTAAGAAGAAGTGGTAGTGCTGAGTACGGAACCAGATGCGAAATAAAGAACCTCAACTCTGTTAAAAATATTGTTAAGGCAATAGAATATGAGGCGATGCGTCAAGTCGAAACAATTGAAAATGGTGGGGTAATAACCCAAGAAACTCGTCTATTTGACACAAATACAGGTGAAACTAGAACAATGCGCAGCAAGGAAGATGCTAATGACTATCGCTATTTTCCTGACCCTGATTTGTTGCCTGTAGTTATTGATGATGAGCTAATCGAAAAGCTACGTGTTGAATTACCAGAATTACCAGATGCGAAAATCACCAGATATATTTCTGATCTTGGCCTAAGTCGTTATGATGCAGAAGTGTTAGTTGCTGATGATTATTCTACAAAATATTTTGAACAAGCTTGTTTTGGTACAAATGCAAAAATAGTTGCAAACTGGATCACTAGCGAGTTATTTGGCAAACTGAATAAAAATTCTATGAATCTAGTCGAATGTAAAATAAAACCAGAAATGATTGGAAATTTAGTAAAACTTATTGAATCTGGCACTATATCGGGAAAAATCGCTAAAATTGTTTTTGAAGAAATGTTCAATACAGGAAAAGAACCTAATATAATCATTGAAGAGAAAGGTTTAATACAAATTTCTGATGAGTCCGTTATAAATGGATATATAGAAGAGATTATGCAAGCCAATTATGATTCAGTAGAAGCATATCGTGCTGGGAAAGAGCAATTACTAGGATTCTTTGTTGGGCAAGTGATGAAAAAAACATCTGGAAAAGCAAATCCTAAAATAGTAAATCAATTACTAACTAAAAAGTTAAAAAAATAGTAAAATGGCAATAAAAATTCATGGTCCAAAAGATTTTGACTCAATGAGAAAGGCTGGAAAATTGGCTGCTCAGACTTTAGATTTTATTACTGATTATGTAAAACCTGGCATTACCACATCAGAAATCAACGATTTATGCCATGATTTTATCATAAAAAATAATGCCATTCCTGCTCCTTTAAATTATCGAGGATTCCCCAAATCAGTTTGCACCTCAGTAAATCACGTAGTGTGCCATGGTATACCATCTGAGAAAAAACTAAAAAATGGTGACATTATCAATATTGATGTTACTGTTATTGTAGATGGATGGCATGGTGATACCAGCCGTATGTATCATGTGGGTAATGTAGGAATTCAAGCAAAAAGACTTACTCAAGTAACTTATGATTCTATGATGTTAGCAATCAATATGGTAAGACCTGGTGTTAGGCTTGGAGATATTGGATTCGCTATTGAATCATATGTAAAAAAATTTAATTATTCTTCAGTTCGTGACTATACAGGACACGGAATAGGGCGTGTTTTTCACGACGAACCAACTGTCTTACATTATGGTAAACCTGGAACAGGTGTTGAACTAAAAGAAGGTATGTTTTTTACTATCGAGCCAATGATTAATGTGGGCAAAGCAGACACTATTTTAAGCAAATTTGATAACTGGACAGTAACCACTAGAGACAAATCATTATCTGCACAATTTGAACATACTATTGGTGTTACAAGCGATGGTTTTGAGGTTTTTACCAGTTCTCCTGAGAATTTTTCATGCCCTCCATATGACAAAACAAAATAGTGCTGATTGTAAACCACATTATGTCGGTCATCGCAAAAGATTAAAATCTAGGTTTCTAAACAATCAACCTTCTAGTCTTAATGACTACGAATTGCTTGAGTTGCTGCTGTTTCAGGCAATTCCTAGAAAGGATGTAAAACCTCTGGCTAAAAAATTACTAGAAAAATTTGGCAGTTTTAAAGATATAATCAACGCTGATTTTGATCAAATCATTAGTATTGATGGCACGACCGAATCGGTATATCTACAATTCAGAGTCATGAAAGAATTACTAAATCGTGTTTTTAATGAAAATATTAAAAAGAAAAACATCATAAATTCTTGGTCTGCGTTATTAAATTACCTAAAATTTAATATGGGTTGTTTGAAGGTAGAACAATTTAGGGTATTATTTGTAAATAAGAAAAATATTTTACTTGCAGATGAGGTGATGGCAACAGGTACAATAGATCAGACTCCTGTTTACCCACGTGAAATTGTGAAAAGAGCATTGTTTCATGAGGCGGGAGCAATTATTTTAGTACATAACCACCCGAGCGGTAATGCAAAACCATCAAGTGCTGATATTGATATTACAACTCAAATCATTAACGCATGCAAGGTAATTAGTGTGCGTATACATGACCATGTTATAATTGGAAATAACGAATATTATAGTTTTAAGTCAAACATGTTGTTATGAGACCTATAATAAATGCTATTGATGAAATAATTTTCAAGATATATAAAAACAAACATCCAATCCTTGGTGATTTAATAATGCATTGGCGTGATATTGTGGGGTTAGAGCTCAGCAGTGGGTCGACTCCAATCAAAATTACTAGTAATGTTATCAATAGTAAAAAAACTAATAATTTATATATTTCTGCAGAAAATTCTAGTATATCTTTAGAGTTGGCTTATAAACAGGACATAATTATTGAACGTATTTCTGTATATCTTGGATATAAAGCTATTCATAAAATAAAATTGTTGATAAGGGAATAGATAATGATTAGTGACGCCGGATTTATAGAACTTGCGAATGAGGTTATTAGCAAGATTGCTGATAAAACTGAAGAAATGGACACAGATTGTAATTTTGATATTGATTTGAATAATAGCATTCTTTCAATTAGCGGCTCTGTAGGCACATATGTTATTAACGTGCAATCAGCTGCAAATGAAATTTGGTTGTCTTCACCTATCAGTGGACCATTTCACTTTGGCTATATAAATGGTCAGTGGGTATCAAGCCGCGGGGATAACCTATTTGATATTCTTAATAAAGAACTAAAAATTTCGATTTCTTGATGTATTGTAATTCTTATATAAAGGAACTAGTAGCTTATTTATTTTTACATAAGAAAAAGCTTATGATAGTCTTCTTTGCTTTAATTAGTGTAGCACTATCATTACTATCAATAGGTTATATTTTTAGATACTTTATAGATCATGGCTTGGCTTCAAATGAGATAGAAATAATCAATAATGCTACTATTTTAATCTGTATATTAATTATAGTTTTTGCCTTTGGTAGCTTCTTAAGATCTTATTATATTAATAATATTGCTTTAGAAGTAACATCCCAATTGAAATGTGATATGTATGAAAAACTATTATTCGTTGATATAAAAACTTTTGAAGAACTAAAGGTAGGGGATGTAATATCACGTTTAGGTCCAGACATTGATGCAATTAATGGACTCATAGTTAATTTTTTATCTTTTTTTATACGCAACATCTTAATGTTAATTGGTGCAGTAACATTGATGTTTCTTCAAAGCCCCAAATTATCAATTTTAGCTATAATTGGAATACCTATATTATTACTACCAATTATTGGCCTGAGCAAGTTTGTGAAAAGATTATCTCGCAAAGTGCTCAGCAGCCAGGCTCTGCAAACTTCATGTATAGAAGAAAACTTTACAGGCATCAGAACATTGCACGCCTATAATAGCCAAGAATACCAGGCTAATCTATTTAATAAAAACATGTCAGATTATAATTTACTTGCAAATTTAAGGTTAAAATATCGCTCGTTGTTTTTTGCTTTAACGATTTCTATTATTGCCATAGCAATTATAACAATTATTTGGATTGGAAGTCTAGATATTCTTAGTGGAGACATAAGTTCCGGGAAAATGATTTCTTTTATTTATTATGCCATCATGTCAGCTCTAAGCGCTGGTGGTATCATAGAAATGTTTAGTGAAATACAGGGGCCTATTGCTTCAATAGAAAGAGTTATGGAAATTAAAAAATTAAAAAGCATAACAAAGCAAAGCATTAATCTAGATGAAAAAATAGATTTTGGAGGAGATATAAGTTTTGTTAATGTCACGTTTTCCTACCCCTCTAGGTCTAATATTACTGTATTAGATAACATATCTCTAACATTAAAAAATGGTAATTTTATTGGAATAGTTGGCAGATCTGGTTCGGGAAAAAGTACTCTTTTGCAGCTTCTTCTGAAATTTTATGATTATGATAAAGGTAGTATTTTTATTAGCAATCAAAAGATTGAAGCAATTGATACTAAAGCGCTACGCAATAAAATAGCATATGTTGAGCAAACTCCTATGATTTTTTCTGGTTCAGTCCGAGACAATATTTTATTTGCTAAACCAAATGCGTCTAAAGAAGAGCTACAACGGGTAGTTGATGCTTGTGATATAAAAAGCTTTACATCTAATTTAAAAAATGGCATAGATACACCAATAGGGGAAAAAGGGACTAGGCTTTCCGGTGGGCAAAAACAGAGAATAGCTATAGCTAGAGCCCTAATCTATAATCCTGAAGTTCTTTTGCTCGATGAAGCAACAAGTGCGCTTGATAGCGAAGGTGAAAAAGTTGTATTAACTAACTTGCGCAAAATATTCAGCAATCGTAGAATTGTATCAATTGCACATCGTATCTCGTCAATAGAGAACGCAGATCGAATCCTTCTGATTGACAAAGGAAAAGTAATCGATGAAGGAACGCATAAAACACTAATTCAAAATTCTAGACACTATAAGACATTGTATAAAGAACAGTTACTTGAAAAGTAACAAAATTGATAAATTATGTCTTATGTCAACAGAACCTAGATCTTGTATCATGTCAACACAGTCTAGAAAGTACTTCCTGATATGCGGCAATTAACCGCTCTTCCCCTTGATCTGCAATTTCATAACATAGTTTTTGGTTGGAATCCATATCCCACAAACGGCATGTATCTGGTGATATTTCATCAACTAATATTGGAACAAAATCTTCGCCGTTAAAAACACGACCAAATTCTAGTTTAATATCTACCATACGAATATTAATAGCAGCAAACAAGCCTACAAGAAAATCATGGACTCTCATTCCCAATTGTTGAAGTTCTTTTAGCTCTTCTTTAGACATCCAGCCAAAACTTAATATTTGTTGTTCATTCACAGGCGGATAACCTAATTTACTATTTTTAACTGTGAAATCTATGATTGGTGATTCAAAAACAAAACCATTCTCTATATCAAATGCAGATACATATCGTCCACATGCTATTGTCGTAATATTTAGTTGTACAGGATACACTTCTGCATATTGTACCAGCTGTTTTTTCATATTCTTTTTTTCAATCAAATGATTTTCTATTCCTATCATATCTAATTTAGACATCAAGTGTGCAGAGATGGTATTATTAATACTCCCCTTACCAGATACATTAATAATATCACCGCTAGAAACACGCATCGAATCTTCAAATGACATGATCAGAGAATGCTCAAGTTCTGAACTATAAAGAGTTTTACTAGAACCTTGATAGATTTTTTTTAACATTAAATTATAAAACTAAACATTGACTTAAGAAAAACAAAACTGCCAATTATTGCAAACAGTGCAATAATTGTACCGACTGCTGCAATTATTGCGCCATAAAATATGACCAATCCATCACGATTTAATAGCCCAAGAGAGGATACTGTAATGCCTAAAGCAGGTATTGCATTAGTAAATGGAATTGGAATCGAGACGGCTAAAGACGCAATAATACAGATTAAACCAACTAATTGTTCACAATATACTGAAGATGCGAAACGAAATCTGGGCTTCACATAACGTTCAACTGATTCAACTATAGGCACAATTTTGTCACTAATTTGTTTTAAGGTCGAGTTTTTGATTTCATACTCATTGATTTTTTGTGGTAGTCTAACTTTTTTACTACCAACTAATAATTGATAAGACAATATAATCAACGGCAAGCCCATAAGGGTAGTGAAACCAGGAGGATAGGGGAGAGGAATCGCAACAGGTAGTGAGAAAAAAATCATTGCAAGCAGAATACCGTTTTCATGAAAATCTTGCATTAATTGCGCAATTTTAGTTTTGCCCTTTGGTTCTTTGTTGCCTATATTTTTTAATATAACAGAAGCAGTAGTAGTATCTAAAGTTTTCTTCTCTTTGTTTTTTTCAATCATATTATTACACATAAATTTTATCATATGGATAAAGCTTCGCTACGATGCCTAAAACGATGTTCCTTTCTTGAAAGGAAATCTAGGTTTTAGACATATAAGAATTATCTTATATCTCGAAAGTATATAACGATAAAAAATTTAAGTACAATTCTTTTTTTAAGAGCTTTACAATTATGGCACTGTTAACAGTGCCATAGAGTCTATGACCAAATATTTTTAAACCTAGCAAAAAACCCTTCATCTTTAAAATTTTGTGACTCCGTAAACTCAGCATCAAGCTTTTCTAATAATTCTCGTTGCTTTGCATTAAGCTTCTTTGGTATTTCAACATAAGCATGGGCATACAAATCTCCTCTTAGAGAGGACCGAACCTTTGACATGCCTTTACCTTTAAGCCTTAATTTATCTCCAGTTTCAGTTCCTGGAGGGATTTTTAGTGATACAGTGCTTCCATCAATAATAGGCACTTTGACCTCTCCCCCAAGCGCCGCTTTTGTGAATGTAACGGGCAACTTAAGGTGTAAATCAGCTCCATCTGTTTTATATATATTATGAGGTTTTATATTAATAAATACGTATAAATCACCACTAGAACCTCCTCTAATTCCAGCTTCTCCTTCACCTGCTATCCTAATTCTTACTCCGTGTTCTACGCCAGCTGGAACATTAACTAAAAGATCTTTATTCTTAGTCTTTCTACCGTTGCCTCTGCAACTACTGCATGGATCACTAATAATTCTACCTTGCCCTGAACAAGCGCTGCACGGTTGCTCAAAAGTGAAGAAACCTTGCTGCATCCTAACTGTTCCGTTACCACCGCATTGACTGCACGATTTCATAGAGTCAGGCTTAGAACTACCCTGTCCCTTACAAGACGAACATGTAGTTTCAGTTGTAAAGTTTATCGTTTTATCTACGCCTTTAAATGCCTCTTCAAGGTTAATTTCAAGATTATATTTTAGGTCTGAACCCCTAACTTTTGAGGATCTTGGCTTGGGTCTACCTCTTCCACCCATAAAATCACTAAAAAAGTCTCCAAATATATCATTGATATCTGGATTGCTTCCACTAAAACCACTTGTGCCTGTACCACCGCCAGATTGCTGGAATGCACTATGGCCCATGCGATCATATGCAGCCTTCTTTTGAGGATCTTTAAGTATATCGTAGGCTTGAGATATTTCTTTAAATTTTTTCTCTGAATCAGGGCTAGAACTTACATCTGGGTGATATTGTTTAGCTAATTTTAAATATGCTTTTTTAATTTCATTTGCGCTTGCTGATCGGCCAAGACCTAGAACCTCGTAATAATCTCTTTCGGACATTTTAATACTCTATCTAACCTAATTAGGAATTTTACCTTACAAATGTGCAAGGGATACCATAAAATCATTTACAAATTACATGGTTTCCCTTGCTTTCTCTATGACATAGAAGAATAAGATGCTAGTCTTTCTTATCTTCACTCACATCTTTAAATTCACCATCTACGACCTTCTCATCATTCTTCGGAGCTTCTCCTGCGGAAGATGATGAATCAGCTTGTTGAGATGAAGCCGCATTCATTGCCTCTGATACCTTCATACTTGCCGCACCAAGCGTTTGTACACCAGAATTGATCTTTTCTATATCTTCCGATTCGACGGCAGACTTAAGATCAGCCATAGCATCTTCTATAGCTTTTTTATCTCCAGCATTAATTTTTTCACCATGTTCTTTTAGTGTTTTTTCTGAAGAATATATTAAAGTATCTGCCTGGTTTTTAGCCTCAATGAGTTCTTTGCGTTTTTTATCTTCAGCAGCATTAGCTTCAGCATCTTTGACCATTTTTTCAATTTCTTCTTCTTTTAATCCACCAGAGGCTTGTATAGTCACTTTTTGCTCTTTACCACTAGCTTTATCTTTAGCAGAAACATGCACTATACCGTTAGCATCAATATCAAATGTCACTTCAATTTGTGGCATTCCTCTTGGAGAAGGTGGAATACCCTCAAGATTAAATTGACCCAACATCTTATTATGAGCAGCCATTTCTCTTTCACCCTGGAAGACACGAATAGTTACAGCAGACTGATTATCCTCTGCAGTCGAAAATACCTGACTTTTCTTTGTTGGAATTGTTGTATTACGATCTATTAACCTTGTAAACACACCACCTAAAGTTTCAATACCCAGAGATAAAGGCGTTACATCAAGAAGCAGTACATCCTTGACATCTCCTTGCAGAACACCACCTTGAACTGCAGCGCCCAAAGCAACTACCTCATCTGGATTAACGCCCTTATGTGGATCTTTACCAAAAAACTCTTTAACTTTTTCTATGACTTTTGGCATTCTGGTCATACCGCCTACCAAAATCACTTCATCAACTTCCCCAGATTTTAATCCAGCATCTTTCAGAGCTTTCTTACAAGGTTCGATTGTACGATCGACTAAATCCATTACTAAAGACTCTAACTTAGCGCGAGTCAATTTTACGTTCATATGTTTCGGACCAGAAGCATCAGCTGTAATATATGGCAAATTAACATCAGTAGATTGAGCGCTCGAGAGCTCTTTCTTTGCTTTCTCTGCTGCTTCTTTTAGCCTCTGCAAGGCAAGAGGGTCTTGTTTCAAATCAATAGATGTTTCTTTCTTAAATTCACTAATTAAGTGGTCTAGTACAGCCATATCGAAATCTTCACCGCCTAAGAAAGTATCGCCATTTGTTGCTTTCACTTCAAATACGCCATCTCCTATTTCTAGAATAGATACATCGAATGTACCACCACCTAAGTCATATACAGCTACAGTTTTATTACCTGTTTTATCAAGCCCATAAGCAAGAGCAGCTGCTGTAGGTTCGTTGATAATTCTTAAGACCTCAAGGCCAGCAATTTTACCAGCATCTTTAGTAGCTTGCCTTTGAGCGTCATTAAAATAAGCAGGAACAGTAATTACAGCTTGAGTTACTTTCTCACCCAGATAACTTTCTGCTGTTTCTTTCATTTTTTGTAAAATTTTGGCACTAATCTGACTTGGAGAATATTTTTTACCAAATGCTTCAACCCATGCATCATTATTTTCAGATTTTACTATGCTGTAAGGTACCATCTCCTTATCCTTCGTCACTGTTGGATCGGTGATTGTTCTACCTATTAATCTCTTAATAGCATATAAAGTATTTTTAGGATTAGTAACAGCTTGTCTCTTAGCTGGCTGCCCTACTAATTGTTCACCTCCCTCAACAAATGCGACCATAGAAGGAGTAGTTCTGTCTCCTTCAGAGTTTGTTAAAACTTCAGGCTCTTTACCATTCATTACAGCAACACATGAATTGGTTGTACCTAAGTCAATTCCTATAATTTTCCCCATGATTATAACCTCTTTACTATACAAAATTCTAAGTTATTCTACCAAATACTTCTTTGCATGAACAAAGAGATATATTTGCAGAGTTAACACTACATTATGTGATATAGTGCATAATTTTCTATTTACAAGAGGAAAAATAATATTAAATGTTAAAATTTATAAAAAAATTGTTTTTATAAACAAATTGTACTAATTGTAAAATTAATTTTATCTTCTTGCTTTCCTACTTGCTCTAAAAATTGCTACGTTTTTATTATGCTTTTCTAAAGAAGTTGCAAAATTGTGCCCACCTTTGCCATTGACCACAAAATATAGATAATTACTCTTGGTTGGTTTGACTACTGACATAATTGAGGAATAACTGGGAGAAGATATTGGACCGGGGGGCAGACCGTAAATTCGATATGTATTATATGCAGAACTGATTTGCAAATCTTTCTTTCTTAATCTACGAGCCAATTTATATTGCCCTTTTGTAATCGAATATATGACTGTTGGATCAGCCTGAAGCCTCATGCCTTTTTTAAGACGATTAATAAATACAGAAGCTATTATTGGCTTTTCCTCTTCATTACCTGCCTCTTTTTCTATGATAGAAGCAAGAGTTAATATGTCTTTTCTAGTTTTAATAGGTGAATCAGGGGGTAATAATCTTACAGCTTTGTCTAAATTTGAAGACATCAAGTCTAGCATAATTTCAATCAAAGTTTCCTTACGATCTCCATAAGAATAAAAATATGTAGATGGCATCAGGTGACCTTCAGGAATCGAATAATTAATTTGACCTACCAATCTCTTAGTTTCATTTACTTTGTCAATTATTTCTTTTGTAGTGGAGCCTTCTGGAATATACAACTTACGTACAATTGATTTTCCACTAGAAATTTTAAGTAAAACTTGATAAGGGTTAATATCGCTAGTGAACCTGTATTCACCACTTTTAAGCGGATAACGCATATTATATATTGTGGCAATCACCTTAAACAGTAATTTATACTTTATTACCGACTCATCAGCAAGCTGGTTTGTTATTTTTCTTATTGATGAATTATGATTGATTATAATAATTCTCTCTTCCTCTAAACTGCGAGACAAAAATAAATAACCGACCAATATATTCGCAACTGTAAGAAAGATAGCAATACAAGAAATCAAACTAAATATTTTGATCCTTAAAAACCTGGGGATAGACATTAAAGGTCCGTTTCAGCAAAGTCTGTTGTTCCATCAGAATTTTTCACTATTTTTTCAATTTTCAACTTTGCATCCTTTAACAAATCTTCACAATGTTTTTTCAGCAAAGCTCCTTTCTCAAAACTATCAACAGCATCCGCTAAGCTTTCTTGTCCAGAGTCGATTTTTTTTACTATATCTTCGAGCTGGTTCAAAGCTTCTTCAAAACTAAGTTTTTTGATGGATTTGATATCAACCATATTAGTATATGTATTAAATTGAAACATATCGATTAAACAATATTTCTTCAACATATGCAAGTTTAGATTCTTGCTAAAAAATAAGTGATACCTTTCAGAGTAACCTATGTCTTATGTTAACTGAACCTAGGGCATCTCTATCAAACAAAATAAAGGTCCCAATTAAAAATATGTACAACACACTAAAAGAGGCAAAAATGCATCAAATAGCGGTTGTACATATTTCTTAACTTAATCGACTTTCGTTCTAGAAAGAAAGTTTAATACCTGTAATAACTACAGTACCACTCGTCTTTTTCTTAGGTACATCTGTGAAAAATTCAGGTCTTCCATCGAGCGTATACCTTGTAACCTCAAAATACGGCTTGAATCCATCTGTTATTTTGTAACTTGTTCCTAATGAATAAGCTTGTGCCACGTTTTTGAATTTCTCGGATCTGAAATAATCAAAAGACAATGCAAAATCACCCTGCTTGTAACCTATACCTGCAGTATAATAATCTGTTTTACGCCCTGTTTTATGATATTGTGGGGTAGTCAAACTATTTCCCAAGGAACCATAAGATGCAGCATAAGAAACACTACCGTAGTTCAACACAGCTCCAATGTTGTAAGCTTTCAAATCACTCAAATGATATTCGCTTGCTGGATCTGTATCCTCTTTCTTGGTAAATTCTTTGGCTGTGCCTTTTGCTTTACCATATTCACCAGAAACAGCGAACTGCAAATCTATACCATCTGAAAAATTATGTTCTAAAGAAACTGCACCAGAAACTGCATCCTTGACACCTAAATTAAACTCAAACCGATCGATGGCAGGTGATTGTATCTTTTTTGTTTCTGTTCCAGAACCAAACACACTGATGTTATCGGCTCCTGTATTACTAGAGTCAGGAGTGTAAGCTATTCCTAGCCTAATGCTAGAGGAATCTGCCATTTTGAACTTTGGAGTATAGAAAACAACAGATCTAGAAGGTTCATTAGTATATGACCTATTATCCAAAGTGGTAGTAAATTTGTCGCTCAAGAAAAAATCAGGGCTTGTAACAAATGTTGGGTTTAAATCATTATGCTTCTGATAATTTGGTGCAATATTTGCATATCTACTCCAGTTACCACTACCTGCTCTAACTTTACCAGCATCAATCATCATTGTTGCTGCGGGTGTTATGGGAGAACCTAGCTCAATTTTACCATACTCACTAGCAACATAGATGTGAGATCCGTTATAAGTATTTGAACTTTTTCTTTTAGCAGTAGTAACTAAGACTATTTTTGCACCATACTGCACATCATTTACCAAATTTGAGACGTGAGCAACCAAAGCAGCTTCATTAAAGAATGCCAAATCATTCTTATAAGGAGATGAGGATTTTTCAGAACTCTCTAACTTATTTTGGTTTCTATATCCAGCCTGAAAATGTGCGAAACCATTAAGTTGCACATTTATAGACGGAGCTTCCGGAGCTATATCATAACCTAAATCGATAGCATGCGTAGTACTACAGCTTATAGCAGAAGTAATAACAGCTGTCGAAAGGACTTGCTTTATTATTTTGTTCATTTTTCTAAACCTACTAAAAATGTTATTAAAATGAATCCACTGATGCGTTCAAGTAAACGAAGTTACATCACAGATTCTGCCCTATAGCCAAAGAACATACCGATAAAAATTCAATCGTCAATAGATTTATTTCATCAATACTGTAAATCCTTCTTATACACAATCCAAATTTACTATATTCCAAAAGCCTGAGCCGTAGGTCTCACTCTAAAGTTACAACACTGTTTCTGCAATAACAAGTTGACACAACTTAAGGTTTAATTATCAAATTATTAGCTATGTGTTGCATATTTACAACTTTTTGCTTATTTAGAACAAAATACATTTTTTAGCTACAGAGGCAATTATTTTTAATGGACAAGTGATGTCCTTATTTGTATATATGCTTATGTCTTGTCTTGTCAATCAACTAAAATCCCTAATTATATGTCTATAATGTCAGATAAATGGATTATTGAACGTTCAAAAAAAGATCGTATGATAGAACCATTTATTGAATCTCAAGTAAAATCTGAACACAATCAAAAAATAATTTCGTTTGGAGTTTCTTCTTATGGTTATGATGCTAGAGTCTCAAATGAATTCAAAATTTTTACGAATTTGAATACAAGCATTGTTGATCCTAAAAACTTTAGCGATCAAAATCTTGTCCATCGAAATATGGATGTTTGCATAATACCACCAAATAGTTTCGCTCTTGCACGGACGGTGGAATATTTTAGGGTCCCAGAGGATATATTGGTAGTTTGCGTTGGAAAATCTACTTATGCAAGGTGTGGTATCATTGTAAATGTTACACCTCTTGAGCCAGGATGGGAAGGGCATGTAACTTTAGAATTTTCTAACACAACGCCGCTGCCCGCAAAAATTTATGCAGGTGAAGGAGCTTGTCAGTTTTTATTCTTGCAAGGAAATGAAAATTGTATTACAACATACAAAGCAAGGAAAGGTAAGTACATGGGGCAAACCGGTGTCACATTGCCAAAAGTTTAAATAATCAATAAAAATATTAACTATGGAAAATGAAGATAGCAAAGCACCACATATTTCAGTTCAAACTCAGTATCTTAAAGATTTGTCTTTTGAGAATCCTAATGCGCCATCAAGCCTTGCAACTCTAGATAAATCACCGAAGATTGATTTGTCATTGGATTTAAAAGTTCAGTCTCTAGCTGAAGAAGGGCACTTTGAAGTAGAGCTTTTTATATCCTCAAAAGCTACATCAGAGGATAAAACATTGTTTGTAGTTGATATAAAATATGCTGGAGTATTTTTGCTTTCAAACATACCAGAAGAACAAAAAGAAATGCTACTAGCGGTGCATTGTCCCTCTATATTATTTCCATACGCGCGCAAAATCATTGCAGATGCAACGCAAGACGGTGGGTTCCAACCGCTAATGATTGATCCTGTAGATTTTGGGGTTTTATATAATAAAAAAATGATGGAAAAAGAAAAACCTTCCTAAAAAATTCTACAGTCACAAAAGCCTTATGTTATGCAAGTAGCAATAATTTTTACTTTCGCCGTTTAAGCATAGTTTTTGTTACTGGCTAAAGTAGCCTCCAGCTTAACAGAATTCATAACCTATTCGAACATGGTTAAAAATACAATATAACATCCAAAACTCTATTAGCATTTTCTAGGTTTCCTTGTATTAATCATTCACCTCAGATAAATTATGTCTTATTTCAACTGAACCTAAAATCAAAGGGAGCGTGGAATGGTTGCTGGTAATATAGAATGGTTGTTGTTTTTTACAGTAATTATTACTCTACTACTACTGGATTTAGGAGTCTTCAGTAGAAAAAATGAGCCTTTGAGTTTTAAAAAAAGCTTACTATTAAGCCTAGGTTATATTATTATTGGCTGCCTATTTGGAGTGTTTGTTTATTTTAAATTAGGAACCACTCTGTCAAAGCAATATTTCACAGGGTTTTTGCTGGAAAAAGCAATGTCTGTCGACAATATATTTGTTATCTCAATGATATTTACTTTTTTTAAAGTTCCAAGCAAATACCAACACAGAGTTTTATTTTGGGGAATCTTAGGCGTAATAATATTACGAGCTATAATGATTAGCGCAGGGGCGGTATTATTAGCAAACTTCTCGTGGGTATTGTACATATTTGCTATTATTTTAATCTTCACTGGAATTAAGATGTTGGCTAATATCAATCATACATCTATCGACATCAGTGAATTATATATATATCAACTATTAACAAAATATTGTAACGTTACTAATACTATCGAAAACGAAAACTTTTTTGTCAGAAAACAGGGGAAATTATTTATTACACCACTATTTCTAGCGCTAGTAACAATTGAAACAATGGACTTAATTTTTGCAATTGATAGCATACCTGCGATTTTTGCTATAACACAGGACCCTTTTATAGTTTATACTTCGAACATTTTTGCAATTTTAGGTCTGAGGGCTTTGTTTTTTTGCATATCCCATTTAGTAGAGCGCTTCAAATACATCAAATATTCTCTATCCATTATTTTGGTATTGATTGGAGTAAAAATCTTCGTTGCTCATTACATAACGATCCCTGCTTACATACCACTATTAATCACTATTGTTTTGCTGAGTGGAGGGCTAGTATTATCCATCTTGCTAGAAGATAAAAATACTAACCATGAAGCTAGTAGAAACTAGGGTTATCATTTGCAGTCAAAAAGAGCTCAAAATGTAACTTCTTTGATTTTATTAACAGTGCCTAAGCTTGCGTTATAAGATAACCCTGGATTAACCAAAATACAAAAGCATCTTGCAAAATTCAATCAGATAGTTTATTAATGTCGGTTAATTAAACTGATAGATTAGAAAAAAATAATGAATTTCAATATAGATATGGCAATAGTAAGTGCTTTCTTGCTTTTGACACTGTTCGTAGGCTTAGGTTACGGGCAAAAAGTCCGCAGCATTAAGGATTATGCACTGGGAGACCGTAAGTTTTCTACTGGAGCACTGGTTGCAACAATAGTTGCTACGTGGGTTAGTGGTGGGTCATTTGCATTTTATATGGCTGAGACATATACCCATGGGCTATACTTTATTATTGCTATAATAGCTGATGCTCTATCGTTTCTTATAATTGCACACTTTTTTGTGCCTAAAATGCAAAGTTTTTTAGGTAAGTTGTCAGTTGCTGAAATGATGGGTGATTTATATGGTAAGGAAATACGTATTGTTACTGCGATCACAGGTTTCATTGGCACTATTGGTGCTCTTGCAATTCAGTTCAAAATTTTTTCTAATATATTGGGATATTTCTTTTATATTCCTACTGTATACAGCACAACCATTAGCGCAATGATTGTGGTTGCATATTCTACTTTTGGAGGGGTTAGATCAGTTACTTTTACTGATGCAATACAGATTATTACTTTTAGTATTGTGATACCAATAATTGGTTTCATAATATGGCAAGATATAGGAGAGCCTCAATTAATTGCTAATCTTATCAATACGAACGCAAACTTTGATATTAGTAAATTGTTAGACTATACTCAGGTTGAATTTTTGGGAACTTTAGCAATATTTGTGTATTTTTTGGTACCAGGTTTTAGTCCTGCGACTTTTCAGAGAATTTCAATGTCTGCAAACATTGTTCAGTCTAAAAAATCATTTATATTAGCTGGTTTTTATTTGTTGATTATAGAGTTGTTGATTGCATGGATTGCAATATTGGTACTAGTGAAAGACCCGTCTTTAGAGCCATATAATATTCTTAACTACATAATAGACAACTATACTTATTATGGTTTTAAAGGGGTGATCATCATTAGTATTATGGCGATGATTATGTCTACAGCAGATTCTTATATCAGCTCTGCTGCTGTATTATTTTCTCATGATTTTTGTAGACCACTAAAACTTATAAAACAACATCAGGAATTGCTAATTTCACGCATATTTTGCATCGTTGTAGGTTCTATTTCAATTATTATGTCTTTGAAAGTAGATAGCATATTTAATTTATTTATATTGGGGTATGGACCATATATGACCGTTGTTACGGTGCCATTTATGCTGTCTGTACTGAATTTTAATATATCAAAAGGTTCTGTTATTTGCGGTATGCTATTTGGCATTCTTGGTTCTTTGGTCTGGAAATATTTTAGTGTTATAGAAGTTGATGATACTGTACTGGGTATGTTGTTTAATTTAATAGCTATATTTTTGCGAGAACAAGTGTTTTATCGTAAAAAACTCCATCATAAAAATAGCATTATTAAAACAATTTCAATAATAGATTTTCTAAAGAAGTTTTGTCAGAAAACTATCTTAACTTTAAAAAAAGTATTAATTAAGGCTAAGCCAAAAGAAGAGCACTATTATCCATTAGTGGCGATGTGCTTTTTTGTATCTATTTTTTCTATCGTTTATTCCACTCCATATGACATAAGGCTAGCTCATAAAAATTTAATAGATGGAATCTATCAATCTACTCTAGTTTTTGCAACAATGTTTCTTACTTACCCTATCTGGCCAGAAAAAATTAAACTAAAAAAATACATAAATATTTTGTGGATATTAGGTTTGTTTTATAACATGGTATTTGTTCCAAGCTTATTGATAATATTAAGTGATTTTGATCAAATAAACTTAATGATATTTTTAATTAACTTGCTTATTTTAACTAATTTATTAGATTGGAGATTGTCACTTATATCAATAATGACAGGGGTATTTTTTAGCTTTAAAATATACGAATATTTGTATCTTCCAATTGTCTGGAACACACAATTAAAACTGGTTTATATGCTAACCTTGGTTATAGGGATACTCTTTGCTTTTCTTAAACCAAAGCAGGAATATCAAGAAGATACGGAAGCGAAAGTGGATACATTAGAAGGAGAGTTAGAGGGGTTAGACGATATAATATTAAACCTTAAGAAACAGGAAGGTGAATATACTAAGCAAATAGCTGATTTAAACCAAGCGGTTACTCATTACAGCGAAAGGGTAACG
>DAOTRE010000004.1:119505-136221 GCA_030036605.1 Candidatus Megaera endosymbiont of Nemacystus decipiens
CTTTCATCGATGATATTGAATATGCTTGATCTTGCAATGCTAGATGTAAGGAAGATAAACTTAAATAAAAGCACAGAAAACTTTAGTGAGTTGGTAAGAGACAGAGTGAAGATATGTAGGAATATGTATCTGCAAGGTAAGCCAATAAAGTTTAAGCTAACGATAGAGCCGGAGATATTAATACCAATAGATCCAAACTATATAAGACAGGTGGTAGATAACCTTACGATTAATGCAATAAACTTCAGTGAAAAAGGACTGATAGAGGTAGAGGTAAGAAGACAAGGAGATAAGGCAGTGATGATGATGAGGGATGAGGGGATAGGAATTCCAAAACATGAGCTGTTTGATATATTTGATCCGTTTAGAATGGGATCAAACACAGCAACAAAGGCAGAAGGCAGGGGAGTTGGCCTTGCTTTGTGTAAATCAGCGGTAGAGGCCCACGATGGAATAATCACAGCAGAAAGCCCAGAAGGAAAAGGAGCTGTGTTCTATGTTGTCTTGCCTAGGTACAGTTGACATACTAGCTTTTTCTTTTTAATTTCTGATTTATGTGATCTCTTTTTGTCTCGTAATGTTTTATATTTTTATTTAAACTTTCAATGTGATCTTTTTTATCAGGCAATTGCGATTGGGATAATTTGCTAATCAGGTGCAGTTTTTCCTTATATACCTTGGCTAGCCCATCGCAAGAATCGGCTTTTGTGAAGTCTGTATTACGGCTCATATTTTTGGCTAATACATAAAGTTTTTCTGCAATTTGTAGATTATTACCTAGCGCAAGCTTAATATTTTTGTTTAAAACTTTATTTAAATCTTTTGCATGAATTTTAAAATGATACAAATTCAAATAAATATCACCTAAACCATTATATATCATTGCAACCTTGCGTGAAGAAAGTTTTTCTACACAGCTGGCAAAATTTAATTTTTCGAAAAAACGTTCCAAAAATTCTGTGAGAGAAGCTATGTAATCTAATCTGTTTTCTGTATTATTTCCTATCTTTATAAGTTTACCGTAACATGAAACGATTCTATAAAGTCTATCAAATTTACTATAGGTTTGATCTTTGACAGATATGAGTTCTTGTGGATCTTTCCCTGGTACAAAATCTTTTATATACACGTTGGAATCAGACTCTAATTCTTTATATGTTGATATAATATTTTCTAACAACTCAGTCGCTAGTTCTAGCTGATTATTTTCAATATATTCCTCAGATTTTATTATATCTAAAACTAATATACCTGCATTGTCACTAAGATACCCTTCTAGAAGATTAAGCTTTTTACCCAAAATTTTTGAATCCATAAAGTATTTTCTTCCCTTTTCACCTTCTCCAAGATAAATATAAGTACGGCCTAGAGAATAAATAATCCTGGTATAGATTTGAGGAAAATTTTTGATAATTTTTAGTTCAGAAAACATTTCTTCAGGTGTAATTTTACCAAAATCTACACCTATTTTTGACTTAATGTTAACATAACTCTCCATTAAATCTTTTGCATAAGTTAGAGTCTCATTTGCTTTTTGTCCATCATGATCGTTATACATATAATAAGAAGCAAGAGCATGAAGATGATATAGATAATTTACTAAATATTTTGATGGTACTTTCGAATCAAAGAAATATTTCTTCAAGTCATTTATGTTTTTACAATTTATAAGTTCTTCTAAAATTTTGACTACTTCTTGATTTTGCGCAAGTGTTTCTACGAACACATTATCAGCTGAAATTTTTTGAGTATATTCCTCTAATAAACTGTTAATATCACTAAAGCTTAT
Source organism: Candidatus Megaera endosymbiont of Nemacystus decipiens (assembly GCA_030036605.1). Taxonomy (GTDB): domain Bacteria; phylum Pseudomonadota; class Alphaproteobacteria; order Rickettsiales; family Rickettsiaceae; genus Megaera_A. The sequence continues at coordinate 121,295 of DAOTRE010000004.1, forward strand.
TGTATCAGATTGATGCTCTGATTTATCAGAAGTTTCTTGAAAATTTTCGCTTGTATATCTGAAAGAAAATAGAAAATTTAACAAAATTGCTATAAATGCTAAAGATGTGAATATAATTATAGGATTTTTCTTATTAAAATTTTTAGTTGGTTTGTCTGATTCTTTTTTTTCGTTTCCGCTATTAATATCGTTATAAGATTTAAATAATAAATCATACTCATTAGTAAACTTATCTATTATTTTTTCTAAATTTTTATGATCAATAAGCTTTTTTAGCAGTTCTATTATGCTTAGATAGTATTCTCTTCCAAAAGATATTCTTATAAAATTTTTATCTTTGAGTAAATCTTCATTTTTATTACTAGGCAATGAGACTATAAAACTATCATTATTTATGATCTTATTGTTTAATTCATAACCTTGGCCAACGATGTGCAAATTATTATTTCCTATTAAAGACTGACTAGGATTAATTTTTATATCAATATTAGCAAGTTTTAGGTATTTGATAATATCTTCTACTAACAATAATTCATTCTCTGATAAATTCCTAAAAAAGACGTCACATTTTTTAGCATTAGCATTATTAATTGAACCGACTTGTACTAAAAATCTTTTAAAAACAGACGTAGTCAAAAGTTCAAAATAATATTTTCTTAAAAAAGATAAATTACCTGACTTTTCAATAGAATCTATTAGAGCATCTTTAGAATTAACACCTATTTTGCCCATTATATTGCGTACATGCACGCTTATAGTTCTGTGAGAAATAGAGAGTAAAACTGCAATTTTCTTTTCTGTCCTATTATACAAAATGCAAGACATAACATCTATTTCTCGTACAGTAAACTTAATGTTTATCATTTCATTAAGATGCTTTTCGTACAAATAATTCCTGTTAATCGATGGTATGTCTAAACTTATCATAATTTAATTTTTACAGTTACACTGCCTTAAGACTATCAAAGTATGTAGTTAATGTAAAATTATACTTAAGGTATAAAGTAAGATATTTACATAATAAAAACATAAATTAATTTTAACTAATAAAACCTTTAAAAAACAACAAGTAAACTGCTTGACAATTTAAACCCAGGGTTATAGCATCGTACCACTTGTTAAACAATTTATTATATGATTAAAAATTATGAACAGTGTGGAATAACAAAATATCTTCTATAAAACTAAATCGGCAGAAGATGATTTCTTTAGTTCAAAAATTGAATATCGAAATTGATTTAACCTTAAATGCCAGTCTAAACCAGTTGAAAATATCTGTTTTAGTAAATAATTTAGTAGAGCTTTCTAACAATTTAGAAAAAAATAAAACGTCTCTCCAATATCTGAATTATATAAACAAGAAGGGATATACGCCACTTATCAAAATACATTATTTGTTAAACCAAGAAAATTTAGCAAATTTATTTTATGCTTTGTCAAAATTAAAACATTCTATAGCTGATATTAATAAGGATATTAATTGCTATAAAGCAAGCGCCTTATATTGTATATATTCAATGAAAATATTAGAAGATGTTAATGATTTATTTAGAAAAGATACAAATCAAATATTATCTCAAACAAAACAACAAATTCAAAACCAGATACATAATTTGCTTAAAACAATATATCAAGACTTAATAAAAATTAGTAGCAATACCAGTCCTTGTCTTTTGAAGCTAGATCAAATGCAAATTGATGATATCTCAAAAAAACATATTTTAGAAAAGATAAGAGAATTGAGCTCTAATAAAATAAAAGAAGCGATCAAATTGCGCTCTGAAGGCAATGTGAAAGATTATGTAAAAACAACAAAGAAGTTATTTTGTTCAATTGCTAAATCAATGTCAAATTATTTATCCGAATTATTTCAGAGTGCAGAATCTATAATTGGCACCGCTCCATGCAAGTATGTAGTAATGGGGCTCGGCTCTATGGCTTTAAAACAGATTACGCCTTATTCTGATTTAGAATTTTGTATAGTTACAGAAAACGAAGATTACAAGAATTATGCAGAATATAGAATTAAGAACTATTTTACAAACCTGACACATCTCGTACATTTTTATAATATTTGCCTTGGTGAAACTCTCATTCCAGAAAATTTATATAAGGTAAAATTAGATAAATATATTAAAAGTGCGGTACAATTTGATCCTGGCGGGAAAACTCCTCTGGGACGTAATGATAAAAAATATGAGCTTATTCAAACAGCTGATAAAATGCTCAGCTATATAAGAGATAAAGATATAAGCAATACAGATAAAAACTTACCCTGCATATTAGAGAAAGCTTGTTATGTTTATGGAGAAAAATCACTGATAAAAAAATACAACCAGGCTCTAGAGAAGCTTATGGTCGAGCCTTCTGATAAAATAATAAATTTAACTAAAGCACAATATACTGCATTTGAAATTTTAAAAAAAGGCATCAACCAGACAGAATATACAGACTATAGGGTTAATAATAAAAGACGCGTTCCTAATTTAGAAGAATTTTCTCCTTCTAGTAAAGTGAAATCAGTTCCAGGTAAATTATTTAACGTTAAGCAAGAAATCTATAGAACCGCAGATAGATTTATCTATAATTTAGGACGCTTTTTAAATGAGAAAGGAAAAAATAATTGGGAAATATTAGAGAATCTCAGCAAAAAGAATAAAATATCAAAAGAAGCTGCTATAAATTTACAAGAAGCTCTTTCATTTGCAAACTTACTGAGAGCAACAGCCTATGATCATTACAAGTGCCAAAAAGAATCATTATCTTCAATATACAAACAAAGCTTAATAACCAGCTTGCAAGATGAGCAAAAAGAATTGTTAGAAATATTTCAATTAACTCATTCTGAAATGGACGTAGACGGACCTTTATTTAGGTTTTTTTATGTTATGCAAGAATTGTATGAGAAATTATTAGACTATTGCAAATATTTGCAAAGAATTGAGGGCTCAAATGAAAGGCTAGTTGCAGGTAAATTAAATGTAGAACTAGAATCATTTTTCAATAATAGTGTTGTCCATAAGATGCAAATTTGTAGCAGGCTAATGCAATGGCATCAAGCTACAAAACTAGGAGAAAATAGTTTAGCATCAAAACACACTGGGGCAGATAATTATATAATAAAAAATAACTTAGTTTCAGCTTACATATCTCTTGGTCAGCACAGCAAAGCACTAAAATATCAACTAGAAATATTAAAAACAAATCAAGCTAATTATGGTGAAAACAATGTATTTATAACTTTTGATTTAAATAATATTGGTCATACTTATGGAAAACTAGAAAAATTTGAAGATGCTTTAGAATATTTACAGAAAGCTTTGAATATAAGAAAAAATTTATCAATTGGTAAATCCATTTATACTGCAGTTGTACTGAATAACATGGGGTATGTTTGTAGCAAACTCAAAAATTATGAACAAGGATTAAAATACCAACTTGAGTCTTTGGAAATAAGACAGGCGCTTATTGGAGACAAACCTCATCTTGATATAGCGTCCAGTTTTCACAATATTGGTTCTACTAACGAAAAACTGGGGTTTTATTTGAATAGTTTAAAATATAAATTGAAAGCACTCAAAATTCGTCAAGAAATATTAGGAACTAAGCATCCAGATATTGCTGCTAATCTAAATAATATTGGGTACACATATGTAAAATTTGAAGACTACTATAACGCATTAAAATACATGAAACGTGCACTAAAAATAAGAAAAGATTTGTTAGATGCCAATCATCCTGATCTGGCTACTAGCTTTTATAACATGGGTTATATCCATGGAAAATTATTTAACTATAAAAAATCCCTATCTCTTCTATCAAAAGCAGCAAAAATTGATAAAAAATTTACTAACGCAGTAAGTTTGGTAAAATCTAGACAACAAAAGTTCTCTCTTTCAGTAGAAGAATTTAATAAACATGGAAAAAACTGCAAAGCGCTTTTTACAAAACCCTCTTTAAGTATGGCAGTAAAAAAATTACAAGATTCATTGAAAGTCTTTAAGGAGCTAAAGCATTATGGATATACCATTGAGACTTTAAAAAAATTGATTCATACAACAGAAATTATGAATCGAGGATCAAAACAATTGAAATATGAAAAAATGCTATATTCGGAAGTAAAAAAGTCTATTAAAATCCAGAAAAACTTACAAAATTTACACAAAATTGAGAAAGAAAGTAATTTGTTGGAAGTAAAGCAAGAAAGGACAACTAAAAATCCTTTGACAAGAGATCCTTTTACTTTCTGGAGAGAAAATATTAAAGAAAACAAATATAATAATTGTGAATGGTATGACGATGAAACGATTTATAATTTGTTGGAATTACAAGCAGATAACAAAAATTGTAGAATACTAGCCATAACTCAATTTGAAAATAAAAGTCTTCTTCAAGAAAATCTACAACACGCACTAAATTACATAACATTTAGCGGACTCCCGGTACTAATGCCTATACATGTGCATGGTAATCACTGGGTGGGGGCAGTAATTAGAAAACAAAATAATGGTAATATTCAGGTGATCTATAATGATCCTAAGGGATTATCTATACAAAATGAACAAAACGCATTGGATTTTATTAAAATAATACAACAACACTCTCCAAAAGCTAATATCATTGACCTACAGTTTAAGCAACAAGATAATGACAATGATTGTGGTCCATTTACGGTTGATAATCTATTAAGACTAGCCAAGGCTAAAAATATAGATGGCTATAATAGACAAGACATTATAGAACGCCCAATCTTATCTAAGGGTGGCAATGGCAGCAGCATTCGAAATAAGCATTCATTATTAATAAAAAATATGCTAGATTGCGGCAGCAATAAGGAAAATGCATCATCAAATACACAGAATTCAGAAAATATACAATATTATGAAGGAAAGGTTCATAGAAAAAAACAAAATCATAACAAAAAATTGGTTATAACTAATAAAAATAATGAATGCAAATCTGGTGTGGCGTTGAATCTTTTTGATTTACAAACTAACGATATTATTTTATCCCAGAATATTGATTATGGTTCACAAAATATATTACCGCTAAAAAGAAAAACCTTAGAATCTAGAGAAAATGTTATAGAACCTCCTTATAAAATAATTAAGCGCAGCAGCAGTTGCTTTAACCATTTTACTGGTTTTCCAAGTAACACTGAATTAATAAATTTAGATTTTTCACAAAACACCTCTTCACAAAATTCTACTTCGTCTGAAGAACTCATGGGACAAGATATAAATTACACGCAATAATGATTCTTAGGTCAACAGAACCTAAATAAGTATTTTATACTTAGTTTAGTAATTAGGATATTTTATCAGATGTTTTTTTATTCCAATAACTAGATACTTCATAATATGGGTTGATGCAAAAGATTGGCCTCATTTAAGAAATAAATCATTTTAGAAGAGGAATATTATGTCTGTAATAAATAAAATGCCAAATAATATATTGTGCTTGTTAAAGAAAATATGGAAAAACACTTGTTACCTAGTTTCAAGAATTAGCAATGATAATTCTAGTAAATATTGTGAATATATTGTGAGTGAGGTTACTAAGTCTCATCCCTATAATAAATACTTAAATAGCAATAAAAAAACTATACAATTTTTAAGAGAAGCTAAAAAAATTATTGAAATGTAACGTGCATATAAGAGCAAGCACAATTTTAAAATATAGAAGATGTGAGGTAATTTACTGATGCTGTTTTCTAGGCAAGTTGTCAGGCTGATATTGCGCTATTGCCCACTGAATATTGAAAGGGTCAATCAAAGATCCCATCATATCGCCCCAAAACATCCTTTCTATAGGTCTTGTGACTTTCATACCTGCTGATTTGGCTTTATTGAAAGCAAGGTGCACATCATCTACGTATAGATAGAAGGACACTGGGGAACATCCCAATTTCAGGCTAGATTGCTGTTTTGAGTCTTCAGGTAGAGTGCCAATCATAAAGCAGGATTCTCCTACTTGAAGTTCTGCATGATTTTTTATTTCTGAATCCTTAGGTATAACTAAACGCAACTTTGCATCTAGTGCATCTTGATAAAACCTTACTACCTCCTTTACATCATCCACTATGATATACGGAGTCATGGTACTAAATCCTTCTGGGTTTATTGTCATCATCTATACTCATATTTTACTTATCTATATTATCCATACAATGACAAACTATCAGAGAATATAATATTCTTCAACCTATATTGGTATGAATACTTACAGCTCCTCTTTAATTTGGTCGCCCTGCCTACCTGTCTGAGGTCATTGTTTTTTACCTTGACTAGATAACAAAAAAAGTTTAAGATCCACATCCAATTAGCATATTGCTTATAAAATTATGCAGAGATAATTATGAAAGTTGTTAAATCATTAAAGTCATTAAAAAATAGAGACAAAAACTGTAGAATAGTGAAGCGCAAGGGAAGAGTCTTGGTTATAAATAAGGTAAATAAAAGATTTAAGGCAAAGCAAGCTTAGTCTTTCTCTATGGCACTTTAACAGAGCCCTACAAGCAGCTGCAACGCTTTTTGTATCTAAATACTACTTATCCCCTGTTTTTTTATGGCTGTAAAGCACTGGTATTATTGATATAATACCTAACACCCCTAGCAAAATTAAGGCTTTAGATTCTATTATTGTGTTGTACGTTAGATCTTCCACCTGAATTAGGGAAGTAAGGCTAGCTCCAAAAGAAGCAAATATATAGGTTGCTGGTATTATGCCTATAAATGTAGCAGAAAAAAATACTACGAGTGGTATTCTAAGCACGGCCGAGGCTATATTAATAGCAACAAATGGGAAAATTGGCGTTAAGCGTAAAAAAAGAAGATAGAAAAACACATTATTTTTTATACCTTGACGTATTTTTTGAACTAAAGCAGTAAATTTTCCCTTATAAGCAAAATTTACTGAGGCATAGCGGATCGCTAAAAATAATATTACTGCTCCACATGAAGCTGAAAACACTGCTAAAAATGTACCCAATATTTGGCCGAATATTAATCCACCAGTAATTGTAAGGAAAGTTGCGACAGGAATCGATAAAGCAACAATAGTTACGTATACCAGTATATATAAAAAAACAGAGAGAATAAAATGTTCTTTTACAATTGACTCAAGGTCAGAATGGTATTTTTGTAAAATAGAAAAGCTGAAGTAGCTGTGCAAATCTAATGATATTATAATAATTGATGCTAATGCAATGAATATTAATGGTAAATAGCTCTTAAACATTTGTGTCATACGGAATGATTCTTGAGTTTTTTGTTATTATCCACTATTGTTGCTGCAGGTAAAATGAGATAGGTCAAAACCTATTGTCGATTATATTTAAAATTTTGATTATGTTAAACGAAATACACAAAATAGCAACTCAAAAACTAGAATTGGTTGAAAATTCATCTGATTTACAGAAAACTAGAGTTGAACTTTTAGGGAAATCTAGCTTGATTGCCCAAGAAATGAAAAAGTTAGCAACTAAGTCTAACGAAGAAAAAAGGGAGATAGGGGCTAAAATTAACATAGTAAAAAAAGAAATAGAGAAGCTACTTTATGAAAAAGGAGTGATAATAGAAAAAGAGGAATTGAATTTACAGCTTAAATCCGAAGCTTTGGATCTTACTATGCCAGCGAGAAAACATAAAGCTGGCAGTATTCACCCCATAACCCAATGTATGGATGAACTGATTCAAGTATTTTCAAAGTATGGTTTTGATATTAAGGAAGGGCCTGATATAGAAGATGATTGGTATAATTTTACGGCTTTAAATATTGACGAAAATCACCCTGCAAGGCAGATGCATGATACTTTTTATTTGAATCAAGAACAGAGTATCAATAATAGAAAAAAATTGTTGCGTACACATACCTCTCCAATCCAAATACGCACGATGCAACAGGAAAAGCCACCATATCGCTTTATTGCACCAGGTAGAACTTACAGGTGCGACTCTGATTTAACTCATACTCCTATGTTTCATCAAATTGAGGGTATGGTAATTGACAAAAATATACATATGGGTCATTTGAAACATACTATCATTGATTTTATTCGTCAGTTTTTTGAACAACCTAATATCGAGATTCAATTTAGGCCTAGTTTTTTTCCGTTTACCGAACCTTCAGCAGAGGTTGATATTCGTATGGAAGATACGAAGAAATGGCTTGAAGTTCTTGGTTGCGGTATGGTTCATCCACAAATACTACAAAATGTTGGTATTGACCCTTCAGAATATCAAGGATTTGCTTTTGGGCTTGGGGTCGAAAGATTTGCTATGTTGAAATATGGTATCAAAGATTTGCGCCATTTCTTTGAAGGTGACTTAAGATGGTTGCAACATTATAATTTTAAAAACCTAGACATACCTACACTTGCAGGGGGGCTAACGAAATGAAATTTACATTGTCATGGCTAAAGCAATTTTTGGAGACCGATGCTACGCCAGAAAAAATAGCTTATACCTTAACTATGATTGGTCTTGAAGTAGAAAATATAGAAGACAAAGCAAAAAATCTTAGTTGTTTTGAGGTAGCAAAAATCATTGACACAAAGCCTCATCCAGAGGCAGATAAGCTGCAAGTTTGCAAAGTAAAAACAAAAGATGATTTATTGCAAATAGTTTGTGGAGCTAAAAATGCTAGAACAGGCTTAAATGTAGTACTTGCTAAAATAGGATGTGTCATACCGAATGGGAACTTTAAAATTAAAGCAACAAAAATACGTGGCATAGAAAGCTTTGGAATGATGTGCTCTTATGATGAAATTGGGATTGACGATAAGGATACAGACGGTATTATTGAACTACCAGAAAAGGCAGTGGTTGGTGATAGAATAGCTGAATATCTAGGCATTGATGATATTATAATACATATCAATATCACTCCAAATAGAGCTGATGCACTAGGTGTATATGGGATTGCTAGAGATTTATCTGCTGCAGGGATAGGGCGGCTTAAAAAGTTAACACTCCCCCAAATTCATACAACATTTGATAGTAGTTACACTCTTGATGTTTGTCACGAGGATAATTCTTCCTTATTTTCAATGCGCGAAATTAAGAATTTAAATAATACTTCTTCTCCTGAGTGGCTTCAAAATTTACTACGTAATATCGGAATAGAACCCGTCAGCACCGTAGTAGATGTAACCAACTATATATCATATAGCTTTGGTCAGCCAATGCATGCATATGATGCACAGAAAATTGATAGCGGTTTAAAAGTAGATGTAGTCGCATCAGAAATGCAACAAGAGTTTAAGGCATTAAATGAGCAAGTTTATGAGGTTCCAAAAGGTTCTATAGTTATATCAGATAAAAATGATATTCAATGTTTAGCTGGAATTATTGGTGCTAGTAGTAGCGCATGCACTAATGCAACAAATAGTATAATACTAGAATCGGCTATATTTAATTCGCAGAAAATTGCTAAAACTGGAAGATTTTTGAATATTAATACTGATTCTAGATATCGTTTTGAGAGGCATGTGGATAGGGAGTTCACACTACAAGCTTTGGGTATTGCAACAAGCATGATTCTGGATATTTGCGGCGGTGAGGCTTCAAATGCTATTATTTATGAAACGAAAAAACCTCCTGTTACTAAAATTAACTTTTCTTCTGCGCTGCTGCTTGGTAAGACTGGTATTAAGCTTACAACACAAGAAATTATCTCGATATTATCAAAGCTAGGGTTTGTTTGTAATAATAGCGGAGACGCAATAGAGATATCGGTGCCTAGCTGGCGTTACGATGTTAGAAGAGCTGAAGACATAGTAGAAGAAGTAGTTAGGATATATGGCTATGATAATATACCTCTAGAGCCATTACCTCTTATAGATAGAGCAAACACTATACCAATATCATATAAAGGACCAGCAGAGATTAAAAGATTATTAGCTAGCTTGGGGTATGTTGAAGCAGTAACTTGGTCATTTATGGATAGTAATAAAGCTCTGTATTTTTCTGATTTAAAAAAAGATCTAGAGCTTTTAAATCCTATTAGTGCGGATTTAAACTATATGAGACCTTCGATCTTACCAAATTTACTGCGGATATCTGCAAATAATCTAAAAAGATCTTTAAATGATTTTTCATTGTTTGAACTTGGTCCAGTATTTCATGATAATAACGAAATTGTAAAAACAAACGCATGTGGAATCAGAATTGGTAATGTATTTGAGACTAATCCTCATGAAAATAGAGAATATGATGTTTTTGATGTTAAATCTGATCTTGAATTATTATTAGATTTTTATGGATTAGATATTGAGAAATGCCAGATAAAAAATACTGCACCTAGCTATTATCATCCAACTAGGTCTGCGAGCATATCACTTGGGAAAAATATTTTGGGATATTGGGGGCAAGTGCACCCTTCTATACTTAAAATATTTAATATAAAAACTAATGTAATAACTTTTGAATTAGATATTAATAACTTACCGGTTGCCAGATCCAAATTTGGCAGACGTGCGGAGTTTAGCGCTTCTCCTTATCAAGCAATTATTAGAGATTACGCGTTTATAGTTAATCAAAATTTAAGAGCAATAGAATTGATCAGATGTATCAAGAATGTAGATAAAAAACTTATTAAAGATGTAGGAATATTTGATATTTATAACGGTAAAAATATAGAAGAGGGCAAAAAATCTATTGCATTATCTGTCACTATCCAAGATGATAATAAAACTCTTGATACAATGAGTGTTGAAAATATACATAACAGAATAATATCTGCTGTAAAAACTAAGTTTGATGCTATTTTACGTATGATATTGTAGATTATATTGGAATAGGAGTATTTTATAGAAAATATTTTGTGATTTAGTTATTGTCTTATTTCTCCTGCAATGCTGCTCCATTTGAGGAAAATAAGATGATAAATAAATTGCCAAAGATAAACTAGAAAATCGNTTCTATTCCAATCTAATCTACAATATAAGCTGAAGGTGTCTTAAATTATTACCAAATAAAGGTCTTCTTTTAATTAAATAATATGCATTCATCGGAATCAACTCCATCTCCTCTGCTGATTTATACATTATCTGTGTTATCCATGTTAACAGAAGCAATGTACTCCACTGTGCTGCCTTCAATTGCCTGGCAGATGGGTGTTGATGGAAGTGTAGTTCAGTTATCAACTACTTCTTATTATTGCGGATTTTCTCTTGGTATTCTAACTATGGGGCGTTTTTCTGATATTTATGGACGACGTCTTATTACATTATTAGGACTTTGTTGTTATATAACTGGTACCTATTTAATAATCCAAAGTAGTTCTATTGGTTGGTTTATTTCATACCGTTTCATGCAAGCTTATGGTGCAAGCATTGGTTCTGTTATTTCTCAGGCAATAGCTAGAGATTCATATAATGGGAGATCGCTATCACAAATATATCTCAATACTTCTATTTTAATGGGACTTCTGCCGACAATTGGTGTAACGATTGGAGGTTATATAGTTGATATATTTCATATCTGGCAATATATATTCGTTGCATTGTTGCTTTATGCATCTTTTATTTGTTGTTTGCATTTTAAGTTTTTACCAGAAACTAATCGGTATTTAGGACATGAGTCAAATGGTAGTTTTAGCTCCGTGATGAAAGCTGCTTTTAAAGACAGAATATTTATAAGCTATGCTATTATCATCGGGATTTTGAATGGTAATTATTTTAGTTTTTTCATTCAAGCTCCATTTGTATTTATTGATAATTTAGCAATATCTCCTTCTCTTTATGGAATTTTATTTGGTATGATAAGCATGGCCATGGTAATTAGTAGTTTGCTTACTAAATATATGATAAATAGATATGTTGACATCACCAAAGTACAAATTATAGGCTTTGCCTTAAGCATAGTAGGGGCTGTAATGTTGATAGCGGTTACTTCATTTGTGAATAGTAAAAATATTGATGTCAATTATTATATTGCTTGTATTTTTATACCCATATCTATCCAGTCATTTGGATATGCAATGGTTGTGCCAACTATTTTGTCTCGCTGTCTTGATAATTATCGCAAAGTTTTGGGAAGTGCTGGGTCGATTTTAGGTTCTACATATTATGGTATGACTGCAATTACTACTTTTTTAGTTGCGAGAGTATACAGCCAAGAAATGGCAGTATACTCTCGGTTATTTGGCATATTAATACTAATTGCAACTGCGTTATTTGCGTATGCTAAAAAACTAGAGAGACAGCAACAAAGTCAGCTGATCTGATTATTTTTTGTTTAAATTGTATCAGGTTCTAGAATGCTAAATGTTACCATAATTCAAGCGGGTCTAGATCAATTTTCATATGAATGTAGCCAGGTAATCTAAAGTTATTTTTCCAAGCTTGCAAGTATTTTTGTAAATTAAAATTTCTACCAGCTATTATCAGGATTTTATATCTATATTTATCAGATACTTTGTGTATCATTGCTTCTACCGGCCCCATTATTTTAACTCTAGAAGCTGGAGCTTTGAGAACAAATTGATTAGCTATTTCTTTTGTTTTTTCATCATTTTTGCCGCTGAAAGTAATTGAAACAGCACGTGAGAAAGGTGGCATATTATAGACTTTTCTGGACCTGAGTTCTTCTTCGATATATTTTGTTTCTTCGTTGTTGGCGATTGCTTGTATTACTTTATTCTGTGGTGAGTATGTTTGAACTATTACCGAGCCTTTTTTACTTTCTCTTCCTGCCCTGCCTCCAACTTGATTTAGCATCTGAAACATACGCTCAGAACCTCTGAGATCACCACCCAAAAATCCAACATCTGCATCTACTATAACCACCAAAGTTAGGTTCGCAAAATGATATCCTTTTGTAATAATTTGTGTTCCTATTAGTATGTCTATATTGCCAAGTTCCATATCTGAAAGTAGTTTATGAATATCACTTCCTTTTGAATTAAAATCTCTACTTATTGTTCTGACACAATAGTTAGAAAAATTTTCCTTGATTTCTTCTTCTATTCTTTCTATTCCAGGGCCATGCATAATAAAACTATCTTGAGACCTGCATTCTGGGCAGTTTTGATATATTGGAGCTTGATAGCCGCAATGATGGCACATTAAATAGTTAGATTTTTTATGCACAACCATAAAAGCGGAGCATGAATTACATTGCACTTTATGACCGCATGAGGTGCACAACATTAATGGAGCATAACCTTTTCGGTTCAAAAAGACTAGCGTTTGACCGCCATTATCATGATTTTCTTCAATGGCTTTTAGCACTGGAGGAGAAATCCAGCTATTGCGCTTCAATCGTTCTTGCTTTAGATCAATAATTCTGACATCAGGCATTTGTGCTTTATTGTGCCTGGTTATTAATTCAACACAATGGTATTTTCCTTTTTGAACGTTATATATTGACTCTATTGATGGTGTTGCAGATCCAAGTATTACAAGACACCCTTCGATTTTACTCCTCAAAACAGCCATATCTCTAGCATTATATACCACGCCATCACTTTGCTTATATGATGAATCATGCTCTTCATCCGCCGCAATAATTCCTAAATTTTTATATGGTAAAAACAACGCGCTTCTAGCTCCTATTATTACCTTTACTTCACCTGTAATAACGCCTCGCAATATTTGCTTTTTCTTTGCCTTTGTAACGTCAGAGTTCCATATTACTGGTTCAAAACCGAATCGATTTGTAAAACGAGAAATGATTTGTTTGCTTAAAGATATTTCTGGCAAAAGAATCAAAGACTGCTTGCCTGATTTGAGTTGTTCAAATATCATGTGGAAATACAGTTCTGTTTTTCCAGAGCCGGTTACTCCCTTTAGCAATATTGGTTTTGTTATGTTTCTAATTTCTTTTAAAGCGAGCTTCTGACTATCTGACAGAGGTGGGAGTTTTGTATTTAAGTTAATGTTCTGCTGGTAAACTTTAAATGGCTTTTCGTTTATATCAACAGGTAAGCTAAGTTTTGCTATACCTCCTAAATTTGATAAATAATACCTGCTGGCTTTATAAAGAAAATCCATTAATTTAGTACTAACATTGCACGCAAAATTATTTGAATCTATTATCTCTTTTAAAGGAAAGTTTATTTCATTACTAACTTTTGACCATATTATTCCAGTTACCGCCTTATTTCTAAATGGTAAATTGACCAAATCGCCATTTTTGTAGTTTGTCTTTGACTTGTAATATAACAAAGGTATACTGATTTTAGGAATTAATACTTGAAAAATATACAAAATAGTTAACCTTATGTAAGTTGAAATACTTTAAATAACTTATGGATAATATAATTAATAACTTAACATTCAAACATAAAATTTTGGTATAACACAACTCTTTTTTTTTACAATAATTAGTATTTAGTAATTTTATACTTGAATATTTTACCTTTTCTTGTTTAAAATGAGGCTTATTGCTTATTTATTTAAAAATTTTGAGAGGAAGTCATGGCGGTATTAGACATAGATATATTAAATCCAGATGGAAATAATAATCTTGCTTTAGAAAAAACTATAGGACAGGTTAATACTAATACGGAAGAAATAGGGAACGTGAGCACTCAGCTAGCTAAAACAATAACAGATACTCAAAATACTCTACAAGGGTTGTTAGCTACCGACGCTGAGTTGAAGCAAATGATCGCTGATTCAGAAGGGGATATAGAAGATCTGAAAGCTGCTGAAATCACCATAAATGCTGCTATAGTAAAAGTAGAGAATAGTCTTGCAACTTTGATAAGTAGCAATGAAGAGCTAAAAAACGGAGCAGACGAGACTAAAGCTAGTATCGAAGATTTAATGCAACAACATAGAAGCATTAATGAATTGGTTTCTGCTCTGCAGGCAACTACTAACTCACTTTTAAGTAGCAATGAAGAGCTGAAATCTAGATTAGACTCTAATGAAACGGGCGTTGAAGAATTAAAAAACACATCAATAAGCATAAATAATC
>DAOTRE010000004.1:140213-219785 GCA_030036605.1 Candidatus Megaera endosymbiont of Nemacystus decipiens
AAGTGACAAAGAAGGTCAAGAAGCGATAGCTGGGCTACAGGCTACTGCCAAGGAGTTACAAGATACTGATCTAGAATTAGAAAATAAGATAGCAGAATTAGCGAAGAATTTGGAAGGTCTAACACCTGAAGAGATTAACACAAAATTAGCAGCATTGGCTCAGACCTTAGAAGGAGCAGATCCAGAAGCGATTAACGCTGCAATAGAAGAGCTACGTGCTAAACTCGATGACGCGGTTGCTGCTTTAGAAGGAGCTGACAAAGAAGCTCAAGAAGCGATAGCTGGGCTACAGGATACTGCCAAGGAGTTACAAGATACTGATCTAGACTCAGAAGATAAGATAGCAGAATTAGAGAAGAAACTGGAAGAGTTAACACCAGAAGAAGTCAATATAAAATTAGAAGAACTGGCTGAGACATTAGAAGGAGCAAATAAAGAAGCGATTAACGCTGAAATAGAACAGCTAAATGCTAAAAACGATGACAAGGATGATGAATTAGAAGGAGATGACAAAGAAGCTCAAGAAGCGATAGCTGGTCTTCAGCAAACTCTAAAAGAATTAAAGGAGAGTGGTGCTAACTCTGAAGAAAGGATAGAAACTCTAGAAGAAAAACAAGATGAGTTAGGGCCAACAATAGAAACTGTAGCTGGAAAAAAGTTTGCAGCTTTAGAAGAAACTGTTAATAAAGAACTGGCTGAGGCTTTATCGAAGCTTCATAAAATGCAAAATAGTTTCAATCCTAAGCAAATTGAAGCAATAAATGATTTTATTGGATTTTTGCTGGAGAAAGTTTTAGTTCATAGAATTGAGTTAGCGAACCAAAATTCTAAGTTCATACAATTATTATGTAAGCTGGAAGAAAAAGGCTTGATAGATTCATCTGACATAGATCAGATACTAAAAGAAGGAGCAAGAACACAAGAAAATTTTGATAGAAAATCGCTACTAGCAGGCAATTTTATGGAAGAAATCGAAGATATCAATAACAAACATGGAACTGATGTTAGAAGTAGTTTTATGGATGCTATTAAGAAATATTTTGATGACAACAGTTCACCAGAAGACGTAGCTAGAAGAGAACAAGAAAAAGCTGATACTATTGCTAATTATCCAAGTAGTAAAGCTATGTTTGAGGCAAAAGAAGCAGATGATAATGATGGTTTAGTCGGGAATGAGGCAACTATCCCAGAGATTAATGAAATTCCAGCATAATTAGAAAGTATATTTATAAAATAATAAAAAGGAGTGCTTAAGAGATGATAAAACGATTTATTTCTGGGACAAAAGCTGTAATTTTATCTAAAGTATTTTTAAGTTCTATTGTCCTTGCTGATAACTTAGTTTTCCCAGATATAATAGAGGTATCTAGCACTCCTTATCGTCATAGGGTTGTTAACGAAATAGGTTTACTAAAACCACTGAGATCTACAGAAGATGGTTTGCTTTTATTAGATACAAAATTCAAGCAGGATAACAAACAAAATACAGAGGCAAACTTTGCTTTAGCTTATAGACGCCTTTTTGATGATTTCATAGGAAGTATATACACTTACTATGACCGCAAGAGTACAACGAATCATCTCTCCGTAAACCAAATTACTTTGGGCGCTGAAATATTAACAGAAAATTATGATTTTCGTTTCAATGCCTATTTGCCAGAAAATAAAATTAAGAAACTTGGCCCGGACAATGTTACTCTTGCAACTGAAGGAACAAAAGTCTTTGCTTTGAAAAAGAAAAATAACGAAGAGCACGCACTTCCAGGATATGATGTAGAGATAGGAATGCCTTTATTTGGTATTTTCCCCGATCTGCACAAAAAACTAGATACAAAATTACTGATAGCTAAATACAGATTCCATAAAAATAATGTTGACACAAACGATGGTGTTCGTTTGCGTTTAGAGCAAAAAGTATTTAGAAATTTATTCGATGATTCTTATTCTTCCCTTACATTATCTACTGGACTGGCTAAAACTCAAAGCAAAAAAACTGATTTATTTGTGGGTTTGAATTTTAGAATGGCTCTGTTTAAAACAAAAAATAAAAAAGGCTACGAAAGCTCTAAGTTAAAAATTAGAATGATGAACCCAATTATTAGGGATATCGATATTGTTACTAAAATTCCAAATGAATTGAAATTTGAAAAACAACGTCTTGCGATAGGATCCAATAAATTCAAAAAACAAATCGGTAATATGTATTTTGTTGGGGATGAAAAAAAGGATGCTTATTTAGGTGATGGCACTATTGAAGCACCATTATCTAAAAAACAGCTTACTGAGAAAATGGCTAATAATGAAATTACAGATAAAGATGTTATTATTGCTTTAATGTCAAATGATAATCCAACTAAAGCTCAGTATAATCAGTTTTTGAGAGAGCTTTTCTCTGACATACCTGAAATTTCTTTAGAAAATTGGTTGATAGGGGATGGGGCAGGTTTGCCGCTCTCGAAATCTTTTAGAAATATTATAGGAATGAAAGAATATATGGGAAATGAAGATAGTATTTGGGGCTCAACTCTTTTATTCCAAAAAATACCTTGTAGTAACCCTAAGATATTCTTCGGTTCAAATATAAATAAACTGAAAGTTAGATCTCTGCCTTGTGGATTACAAGAATCTGATGGTAATGATAACGGTCCTGGCACTGGAAGCAATAATAAAAATGATGATGATATATATTATATTCTAGGTTCTCCGCAAAAATTTGAGCAGTTAAGAAACTATCTAGATATGCCTCCTACAACAGTGGGTAGTAAGAAAGGTAAAGTAAGAGATCATCAGGATGATGTGCACGTTGTTATAGGCTCGCCTATTAATTACAAAGAGCTAAAAAAAGGTGGCTATTTGAAAATGCAACCTGTTAGTGATTCTAATAAGAAAGGCGATGTGAAAAAATATCAAGATGATATCCACATTCTTATGGGTTCGCCTACTAGTATTAAAAGGAGATAATCCTGGGATTTATGCTGAATTTCATAAAGCGTTCAGTGTTCTTCTAGAACGCCTTATCATCAAAGGTTTTCTCTGTCAATGATTAATACAAATCAAATTTATCGTAGCGAACCTTATTCTCAATAGAATCTATTAAGTTCTTTGCAAGATCATCGGTATTAAGTGCTTTTACACCTAACTTTGTTTTAAACCAAGATTGCTTTTGTTTAATATGTATTAATTTTACGTTCTTGCCAAATCTCTTTTGGATAAAAGAGTATAAGTCATCAATTCCGTCAATCAAACCATAATCCAATGCGATTTGACCAGACCAAAATTTACCATCAAACAATATTTCATCATTTTGGTTCAGGCGAGCTTTTCTCTGAGTTTTTATTCTTGTTATAAAATGTTGGTGAATTTCTTTTTGAATAGTATGTACTAATTGTACGTCAGACTCTTTCTCTGGTTTAAATGGATCTAAAACTGATTTGTTATTTCCTTGCGAATACACTCTTCGCTCGATGCCAAGTTTTTTAATCGCTTCGCTTAATCCAAAGCCTCTTGATATAACTCCTATATTACCTATAACTGAACTCCTATTAGCATAAATTTCATCTCCTACAGATGCAATCCAATATCCTCCAGAAGCAGCCATGTCTTCAATAAATGAATATACAGGGACTTTAGTTTCGTTAGATAACGACTTAATACGATTAAATATCAAATCTGATTGAACTGGAGATCCGCCTGGAGAATTAATGACCAAACACACTGCCATCACATTATCCATGAAAAAAGCTTTTTCAATTAAGTCATTCATTGAATCCAAGCTCATCCCTGACCTCCCAATTCCTATTTTACCAATAACACCTTCTAGCCTTAAAATTGCAATTTTAGGTTTTGATTTAAAAATATTAAAAGACAGAGTCGATAATAATTGAAGAAATTTATTTTCAGACTTCCTTTCCTCAATGAATACTGCGTTAGATACAAAATTTTGATTTTCAGTGCTATTCAGTTTCTGTTTTTTCATTTATTGCTTCTCCTTTTTTTTGTTCAGATTCATGATATATTTTTTCAAAAAATTGTCTATGGCGAAAAGTATTTTTTGGCAATTCATAATCACCTTCCATTTCAGAAATAATTATTTCTCGAATATTCTGATCTTCCCACTTTATTTTTCCCTTGAATTCAATTTTAAGACGCCCTGATTGGTCTATGAGATATGCAGCAGGAAGTCCAGCTATTTCAAGATTGATCAATAATTGATTGTTTCGGTCTTTAAAAAGGTCCAAATATTTCACTTCATGCTTAACAAAATATTTTTTTACAAGCTCTATATCTTGGTAATCTTCTGATATTGCTATCACTTTAAATGGAAGCTTACGAAAGTCTTTTTGCAGGTTGTCTAATTTAGGAATTTCATCGACACAAGTTCCACACCATGCTGCCCAAAATACTAATAACAGAGCATCACCCTCATAATCTTCTATGAAATGTTTTTTATCCTCTTGATCATAAAATACTATTTCACCATCAAAGAATTTATTATGCTTAATAATGCTATTTTTTTGTGCATAAGTACTATTGAAAAAGCAGCATGTTACCAAAAATAAAAAAAGGCATTTGAAAAATAAGCCATTTTGTATTATTCTGTTTTGCATTCTATTATAATAATTTTGAATTAAAAGTGTATTGTTATATTAACAAATAATATTTTAAAGATGGTTTATAAAGCAAAATATATTCTTTTCATAATAACTATGTGTCTTATATGTGGCTGCGGAGTTAAAAAACCACTAGTCTTGTCTGGTAAATATTCGCTTGCAACGAGGTATCTGTAAATCGTTGGATTTCTACTACTAATTTTTAATATATTAACTTACTTGATAGTTATTTTTGTTACATCGATTTCATAATTATAATAATATTAACACAACTTACATTTAAATATGCATATGCGTTTTATAAAAATTCTCTTTTTAACCATTTTTTTGTCGGTTGGTTTAAAATCTTTAGCCAGTCAGCACATAATTGATTGTTCTGAAACTGTACGCAAGGATAAATTACTTACAGGTTGGTATCTATGGGAACCATATCAATTCAACAAAATTACAAATAACGGTTTTTCACTAACTGGAATGGATGTTGAGTTGCTTAAAATATTATCGAGTAAAGTCGGTATCAACCTTGGCTATATCAAAACCGAATGGCGCGATCAACAAAAGGAATTAGCTAAAGGAGAAAAAGATATTGCAACTGGTGCTACTTATACAAAAGATCGTACGGAGTATGCTTATTTTTCCATTCCTTATAGATTTGAAGAAAATTCTATATTTATGCTTGATACTAGTAATAAGAATTTAAATTTTAGCACTATTCTAGAGTTCCTAACACAAATTAGACTACAAAATTTTGTTATTGGAACAACAAAAGGTTTCATATACTCTGATCAACAAATTAATCTATTCATAACCAACTACGAAAACCAGGATATAATTAAAGAGTACAACAACGATCAAGAAGCGCTACAAGCTCTTTTAAAAGGAGAAATAGATGGATTTTTAGCAGACAGAATTGTTGGAGCTGCTGCTATCCTTAATATGAAAGCAACTAATTTGATAGAGGAAATACCACTAGGTATTAGAACCCCAATACATTTAATGTTTAGTAAAAAATCTGTACCACTTGAGTTAGTTGACAAATTTAACCGTGAAATTAAAGCTTTTGAAAAGACAAATGAGTATAAAAAAATAGTTAAGGCTTATGTTTATCCTGTTCTGTTAATGCAAACAATTGAATCAGATTGGTTTTATTTGATAGGGGTGATAGGGACTTTTGCTTTTGCAATTTCAGGAGTGGCAATTGCTGCTAAAGATAATGCCACTTTGTTTGGGACTTTGTTGTTTGCCATGTTGCCATCCGTTGGTGGAGGAGTGATGCGAGATGTATTGATTAACAGAGAAGAAGTTGGTTTGTTTTTGACTCCATCTTATATGTATTATATCTTGTTAGTTGTATTGATAGGATTCTCTGCTGTGAGGTTGCTTGAATATTATAATAAGCGTGCTAGCGAAGATCATGTGATTATGAAATTTTGGGATGATGTATTAATTATAGGAGATTCACTTGGCCAAGCTGCTTTTATTGTAACAGGCGTGGCTATCGCGATTATGGGCAGAATAGAACCGATAGAGTTATGGGGAGCATTCTTTGCATTTTTAACTGCGAATGGTGGTGGTATATTGAGAGATTTATTAAGAAAGAAACACAATATTTTATGTCTGCAGGGCGCCATTAATGCAGAAATTTCAATATTATGGGGAATTATATTTAGCGTATATCTTGATATGAATGCATATAGCCCAAATCCTGAAGGAATTAGTAATGTTGTTGTGCTTGTGGTAACTGGAGCTTTTCTCTCACGTATTATTTGTCACTACTACAAAATTCCTAATATAAGGTTCAGAACTCAGAAACAAAATAACAATACGGCATCGTTCTGAACTAGGCAGTGTTATTGTAGATTATTTTCGTTTAAAAATAGTCTAAAAATTCTTTTTCTTGATCGGCTCAAAGCTGATTTCTAGGATTTCAAATGACCTTATACCTTTTGGTGTAACAACCTCTGCTATGTCTCCTTTTGCTTTTCCAACAAGAGCTTTTGCTATTGGCGATTTTGTAGAGATTTTGTTGTTATTTAGATCGGCTTCGTATTCTCCAGTGATTTGGTATATGCTCTCTTCTTCAGTTTCGTCATCAATAATTTTTACATAGGCTCCAAACTTTACGCTATCGTTACTTAACTTAGAAGGGTCTATTATATCAGCTCTTGATAATTTATCTTCTAAATCCAAAATCTTTCCTTCAATAAAGCTTTGTTTGTCACGAGCAGCGTGATATTCAGCATTTTCTGACAAGTCGCCAAATTCTCTTGCTGTAGCAATGGCTTTAATAATATTTGGGCGTTGATTATATTTCAGATCTTTGATTTCTTGTTCCATTTTTTTATATCCTAATGCAGTAATCGGAAATTTAATCATGATTATTTCTTGTTTAAGTTGTGGCTTAAGAGTATATTTAGACATATATATTTTGTCAAACTCAAGTTATCAACTTATTTTATGTTAAAATTTAACTCGGCATTAGATTTTGAAATAAAAAGAAAAATGTTTCATTTGTGTGCTATATTTTTCCCAATAATCTACCTTTTCTTAGATAAATTTATGATGTGCATAATTTTGGCAATATGCACAGCTTTGGTACTGTATGCAGACACATACAGACATAAAAACAATAAAATACAACAGCTGATAGATATTTTGTTTGAGTTTTTATTGAGGGCAGATGAAAAGGGTGCTGGTTCTTCTAAAACTGGTGCTAGTTATATGTTTATGGGGTTGTTGCTAACAGCAATCTTATTTCCAAAGGGTTTGGCGATTAATGCCTGGTTAATATTAATTGTTTCTGATAGTTTGGCAGCAATTGTAGGAATGAGATTTGCTGGTTATAAAATATACAATAATAAGACGCTTGAAGGTTCAATAGTCTTTTTTATTTCTTCTGTGTTGATAAGTGTGTTTTCTTATTTTTGGGTAGCACACTATACTGCATTTGCAGTCATTATTGTAAGCTGTTTTATTACAACTATGGTTGAGTTATTCTCAGGATCAAAATATCTTAAGATAAATGATAATTTTACTATACCGCTGTCATATGGTTTAAGTAGCATCTTGTTGAATCTTTTTAGATAAAATATATGCAACTGCCCTTAGATTTTTATGATAAATTAAGAGCTTCAATTAGAGTCTCAGAGATAGTAGGAAAGAAAGTTGTTCTTACGCGTAAAGGCTTGGAATATACAGGTCTTTGTCCATTTCATGATGAAAAAACACCATCTTTTACTGTTAATGATGCAAAGAGGTTTTATCATTGCTTTGGATGTGGTGCTCATGGTGATTTGATTCGTTTTGTATCTGAAACAGCTGGTATTAGTTATAAAAATGCTGCGATACAAATAGCGCAGAATAATGGTATAGAAATTCCTAAACTAACAGCTTCTCAATCTGCTGTTTATCAAAAGTCTGAGAGGTTGCACCAGCTATTAAAGTTTGCACAAGATTTTTTCGTAGATCAGATTACTCCTGAGATAATAAATTATCTAACAAATCGAGGAATCAATAAAGGTACTATAAAAGAATTTAATATAGGTTATTCTCCTGGAGGCAACTTACTAGAGCAGTTTTTATATAGTAAAAATTTTTCTATGCCAGAGATGGTTGATAGTGGTCTTTTTAGGCGGAGAGAATCAACTAATAAGCTCTATTCTGTTTTTAACAGACGCATTATGTTTCCTATTAGTGATAGCTTTAACAAAATTGTTGCTTTTGGCGGAAGGGCCTTAGGTGATCAGATGCCCAAATATATTAACTCGCCTGAAACCAAGCTTTTTAAAAAGTCTGAAATAATGTTTGGTAATAATATAGCTAATAGTTATTTTTATAAGGATAATTATGCAATATTGGTAGAGGGCTATATTGATGTGATTGTTTTACATCAAGCTGGGTTTAAGCATGCTGTGGCAAGCCTGGGGACTGCTGTAACGCAAAACCATATTATAAAATTATGGAATTCATGTGATGAAATCATAATATGTTTAGACGGAGATAGCGCTGGTGAGAGAGCTGTAAAAAAGATTATCGATATAGCGCTTCCCAAAATCACCGCTACTAAGTCCATGTCTTTTGTACAATTGCCAGAAGGGCGCGATCCTGATGATTTAATAAAACATGAGGGACCTAAGGCTTTTAGAAAATGTTTGGACAAACGATCAACGCTTTCTGAGAAAATATGGCAAAATGAGTATAGTGGCAGAAGCTTTGCTAGAGCAGAGGAAAGAGCTGCTTTAGAGTCTTTACTGGAATCTCGTTGTATGCTAATTGCTGATCGCAAAGTAAGGAATAGTTTTAAAAGATACTTTAATGATATGATATGGCAAAACATTATTTTCAAGAAAAAAGATGCATTAAAACCTAATGTAGGGATTAGTGCGGAAGTTAAGTCATGCAAAAGCTACTCAGAGATAGAATTTTTAGAGCGTGCTATATGTACATTTTTTGTTTATTTTCCTCTTTTAGCAAAGAATTCTAACATTACTTTGTTGTTTAAGGATAGTCATTTGGAGAATATGAAATCCTGGATAGTAGATTATTTAGAAAATAATGGCAATATAGATTTTTTAAAGAAAGATTTAAAAAATAGTAGATTTTCTGACTTGTTTGAGTTATTGTCTAGCCAGAAAAAAATATTCTTGCGTGATATTTTTGAAAGTAAAAAAAACATAGATCATGCTCTGTTGTTTGAGTGGCTGTGCAAAAAGCATTATCTTTTATCTTTAAAAGAGGAGTATGCAAGTGCGCTGAGAGACAGTGATTCCATTGAGGAATCAAAGCTACAGTCATATCTAAAAGAAATTCAGAAAACTACTCAAGATTTAATCAGATTAAATGAAATTGTAGCTGACTAACTGCAGTTTATATTTGTATTTGTGTCTGTAACATAAAAAACATTAAAATGATATGAAGAAAGATAATACTCTTACAAAGGAAGATTCAAAGAATATAGATGATTTAGTATGCAAAAGTAAAAAAAAGGGTTTTGTTACTTACTCAGAACTAAACAAATCTATTGGCGCTAATAAAAAACTATCGGCTGATGACCTTGAGAGTGTGATTTCTAAATTCTCTGATGCTGGTATAAATATTGCTGAGGCAGATCTCGATGTAATAGATGGTGACGAAGAAGATATTAAATTAGATATCAACGTTAATGAAGAGCTTACTGTATTTAGCAGTAAGCAAAATAATGATAGCGATAGCGATTCAGAGGACTTCGGTTCTACAGACGACCCTGTACGTTTATATTTAAGAGACATGGGTGGTGTTGAACTTTTATCCAGAGAAGATGAGATAGAAATTGCAAAGAGGATAGACGAAGGGAAGGTTCTAATGATCAATTCTCTTTGTGAGATGCCTATTGCAATGAAGCACTTTATTAAATGGTTTGAGGATCTTGCAAACGAGAAAATTTTGTTAAGAGATTTGGTGGATTTAGATGCAAATATGGGCGGCTCCGATGATTTACCTTCGGAAGAAGTTGAAAGTGATGTTGAAGAGTCAGAGGAGGATGATACAGATCAAGAAGAAAATACAGTGAATTTATCTGTTTCTGCTATGGAGTCTGAGCTGTTACCAACAATTACTGATAAAATGGAGGTCATATCTAGCCTTTGTGAAGAAATGTTAAAAGAAATACGGGAGTTTTATAAATCTCCTTCTAAGGTAGAGTCTATCAAAAATGATAAGCGTTATTCTGTATTACTCAACACTTTAAGAGAGGAGATATCTGGTTTACATCTTAGCACTAAGTGTATAGAAGAAATACTGGCTGAAATTTATAAAACAAATGATACTTTAGTTGCTAAAGAAATGGAATTGATGAATTTGGCTGAAAAATATAAAGTAAAAAGACCCGTGTTTTTAAAAGAATATGTAAATTCTGATTGTGGTTCTTTATGGGTTGAAGCGCTAAGAAACAAAAAGGAACAATCATGGAAAAAATTCTTTGAATCAGAACAAGAGAGTATCAATCGTGCGCTAGAGGTTTTTGGGCAAATTCATAAAGATTCTATGCTTTCTGTTAAAGAGTTTAAAAGGGTAGTTGATTTAGTAAGAAAAGGTGAGATTCAAGCTTCTAGAGCAAAAAAAGAGATGATAGAAGCAAACCTAAGATTAGTAATTTCGATTGCTAAGAAATATGCTAATAGAGGCTTGCAATTTTTAGATTTGATTCAGGAGGGAAATATTGGATTAATGAAAGCTGTAGAAAAGTTTGAATATAGCAGAGGCTTTAAATTTTCTACATATGCTACTTGGTGGATTAGGCAGGCTATTACAAGGTCCATTGCTGATCAGGCGAGGACTATTAGAATTCCTGTTCATATGATAGAGACAATAAATAAAATAATTCGTACTTCAAGGCAGATGTTCACAGAACTCGGGTACGAGCCTACTCCTGCTGAGATTGCAACAAGACTTGCTATGCCTGTTGAACGTGTGAAAAAAGTAATGAAAATTGCTAAAGAGCCGGTTAGCTTAGAAAATCCGATAGGAGATGAAGACGGCAGTTATTTAGGGGATTTTATTGAGGATAAAAATGCTGTCTTGCCAAATGAAGCGGCTTTTCAGTCCAGTTTATGCGGTTCAACAACGAAGATACTTGCTACATTAACTCCAAGGGAGGAAAGAGTTTTGCGCATGCGTTTTGGTATAGGTCTTAATACGGATTATACTTTGGAGGATGTAGGTAAACAGTTTAAGGTTACGCGTGAGAGAGTAAGGCAAGTGGAAGCCAAAGGCCTTAGGAAGCTGGGTCGTCCAGTTCGTTATAAAAACTTGCAACATTACCGTACTAGTTAATTAAGGACCTATGTCACTGATGCTGTTTTGGGAGTTGTACTGTGATCGGTATGGTTTGTGAGAAGATATAAAGCGACACTGGAGTATATTGGCCGGGGATATTGCGGTTGGCAAAAGCAAAAAGACCAAGTCTCTCTGCAGAAGGTGATAGAAGAAGCTATAGCTGCTTTCAGTGGTGAGCTAGTGGATGTCATTGCATCCGGCCGTACCGATGCAGGAGTTAATGCTTATGGTCAAGTTGTACATTTTGATTTGCAAAAATTTTTTGAACCTAGGCGCCTAATGCATTCAATAAATCATTTTTGCCGTGGGCACACTATAGGTGTTATTTCATGTGAGTTAGTAGATGATAATTTCCATGCAAGATTTTCTGCAAAAAAAAGATTTTATATATATAAAATTCTTAATAGACAAGCGCCTAATATCATAGATAAAGGTTTTGTTTCCTGGGTTAAATATGATTTGGACACTGATCTAATGCAAGAAGCTGCCAATTATTTAGTTGGCAATCACGATTTTTCTTCTTTTAGGGCAAAAGAGTGTCAATCTAGCTCTCCAGTTAAAACATTAGATAGAATTGATATAGTGCGGAAGGGCGATTATATTGAAATACATTTTGAGGCTCTGTCTTTTTTACACCACATGGTGCGTAATATTGTTGGTAGCTTGATTTTGGTGGGGTGTAAGAAGTGGCCTGCATCATACATTAAGGAAGTTTTGGAGAATAGAGACAGATCTTTAGCGGGACCAACTGCAGAAGCGTGTGGCTTATATTTTTCAAGAGTTAAGTACTAGTTAGTTATCATTTTAACAAAAAACTTAACGGTTTGTAACTTAAATAACAGTATTAATTTTCCAAAGTTACACCAGTACCACTTGAGCATTGTCTTTTATTTTCAAGCTTTACAGCGATTGTGTCATAAATGCACCTAAATTCGTTGAACTTATATTTTGGTAAAAATAATTGTTTGCAATATCACTTGAAGTTGTTATGTTTTATAGGTAATTGTTTTTTGTTAATCTAGTGGTTGCTATTTAAATTTAACAAAAATCAGGACATTGTTTGGTATTAGTTAGTCTAGTACTCAATTTATTGTTTATTAACCGCAAAATTTTAGGTGATTTGATACTATGAAGAAAGAAAAAAGAAATAGAATTCTAGCTACTGCTTCAGCTTTAGCAGTAATTACTAGCGCTGCTAGTGCTCAAGGTGCTTTGTTTAGTAGCACAGGGGGTAGTGTGACTTTAGAAAATGGAGTTAATACTCTTAACAGTACTGGTGTTGCTACACCTTGGACTCCGGGTGATTCTTTTAGATCAGATACCAATGACTCCATAAGTTTTGGTAATGCTGCTGGTGATGGTGTAACAGTGGGGACTTATGATTCAAATAATCAAGGCGTTATTAGCCTGGTTATGTCTAAAGATTCGTCGATCGGTTCAATTATTAATTCTACTGGTTCAGACGGAAGCACTATGACAGTGAATAATGATATTGAATTCACCGCTAGCGGTGCTAATGGTCTTAATGGAGCTGGCAATACCCAAGTGGGAGGAGATTTTTCTGGTCTTTCTGGGGTTACTCTAGGTTCTGGCGGTGGTGGAGCTGAGTTAAGTATTGGGGCTGATTCTGTCTTTACTGGTACTGTTGATTCAGATGCAAATGAAGATGGTGTAATACAGGTATCTGGAGGTGCTGAAGCAACTTTTGGTTCAGATGTAGGTGCTCTGCAGTCTATTGGCAGCTTTGTTGTTGCTGACGGATCTACTGCTAATTTTCAGGGCAATGCAACATCATCAGAATTTGAATTAGATGGTACTAACTCAAGAATCAATGTTTCTAACGGTAAGTCAATTAATGGAACTATAGATGGCGAAAATAATTTTAATGGTAGATTAAACTTTCTGCAAGATGGAAGTGCAACTGGTGCAATTGGTAGTTCCGAGGCGCTAAAAGAAGTAATTGTTGGAACTGGTGCAGCAAGTTTTGATTCTACAGTTGCTACTGAAACACTGTCAATTGGTTCAGGTTCAGCAAATTTAAGTGACAATTTAACAGGTAATACTAATTTCACTGCAGATGGAACTTTGAATGTTGCAAATGGTGTGGCAGTTGATGGAGCTATTACTACTAATACAAATAACACTGGTAATGTAGTTTTTGCTGCTGATGGCTCTGTAAGCAAAGCTTTAGGTACATCAACTAATGCATTAAAGAAAGTTGAACTAACAGGAACTGGCACTGTTCAATTAAACAATGCTTCAGCTACATCACATTATGCTTCAAATTTCTTATTTAAAGATAATGATGCGGTATTAGAACTAGCTGCAGATCATTCTATAAATGGCACTCTTTCAGCAGATGCTGATGGTAACGGTCAAGTTACATTTTTGGCAGGAGGATCTGTCAACGGAACAATTGGAACTACTACTAATAAAATAGGTTCTGTTGAGTCTCAAACAGCAGCTGTGAATATTGCTTCAGGTGATCACCATGTTGCGAATGGTTTCAAGGTTGCTAACGCTGCTGAAGCAGGTTTTACATTTGCAGATGGAGCTAACATAAACGGTAATGTTGTTACAGCTGGTGCTAATGGTAAGCTTGTTTTTGCTGGTAACAGTACTTTAACAGGAGAGGCAGGATCCATTGGTAACGAACTAGCTAGTGTCAGTATTGATGGTGGCAATGATAAGAAAGTTACTTTCAATGGTGTTGTCAATTCAACTAACACAACTATTACAAATGGCGCCACAGTAGAATTAGGAGCTAACGGCGGAGTACAAGGCGGCCCACTAACAATTGGAGCTAATGGCGGGTCCTTATTAATTACTGGAGATACTAATCATGATGTTAGTAACGTGAGTATAGTTGATCATGGTGATAATAAGGCTAATATCGAAGTTAGTGGTGCAATTGGAACTTCTGGAGCATTTAATGTAGCTCTTGGTCAAGTTGGTGATAACACAGTTCCAGAGCAATTTTTGGATTTGTTAAAAGTTAATGCTAATAATACCAATACAACAACTGTTCAGCTAGAAGATGGTTCACATGTTAAGAATATAGAGCTTCATAATAGTAATTCAGTTGTCGAGTTTAGTGCAGGAGCTCCAGGAACTTATAGAATAGGTGGTATTGCTCCTCAAAGTGATAAATTTGGAGAAATGAAGATTTCAGATGATTCAACATTTGAAGCTGCAAGTGATGGAAGCACTGTTAACTTTGGCAGCAAAGATCAAAAGCTGAAAAATTTAAATTTTGCTGGTGATTTTTCTTTATCATTAGGTGACAAACATAATATTTATACTGATGCGGTTACGAATAACGCTTCTGAAGGTGTAATAGATTTCTCAGGAACTCATGAATTCTATGGCAAAAATACTAATCCTTTAAGCGAGATAGTGCTTCAAAATGACAGTAATGTAACATTGATGACAGAAGTAAATGCAGATGACGTAACACTTAATAATGGGTCTGTCATTAATACTGCAAACAGAATATTTGCTGCTAATGGGATTAATGGAGCTGGTGTTGGTGAAGGAAAACTCCGTTTAACAAACACTGATCCTTTGGAAATAGCTAGCGATATTGGCTCTACTAACTTAGTGAATCAGATAGAGTTTGCTGGTGGTGATGTCAGCGTCGCTGCTGGCAAAACAGTCCTGGCTCAGGAGTTTGCTTTCAGCGGTGATGCTGCATCTAGATTTACTTTAGATGATCAAACTGCTAGCTACACAGCAAAGTTCATTAACAATAGTCCAGAAGGTATTACTAATACAATAGTTTTGAATCCTGCTATAGCAACAACTGAATTTGCGGCTGGGAGCACTATTGCTACCGAAGATTCTGGCGCTAAGAAACTTAATGTACAGATGGGTGATGGAGTAAATGCTAAAATATCTACAACTAGTATTGAAGGCGCAATCTTTACTACTAGCGTAGTTGGCAAAGGTGACCTAGAGCTTAATGCAGATGGTGTAATTCTAAACTCGATTGGCTCTTCTGAGCAAAGAATTGGCGCTTTGACGGTGACAGATAATGCTACTATTACAGATGGTATCTATACTACAGATATGAGTATAGCAGCTGGCAAAACTTCTACTATGGGAGGTACTATTAACCCTACAAATGGTATAACACTTGGTGCTGCATCTAATGCAGTATTTAGTGATGGGGCTATTATAGATGCAGAAATTAACGGAGCAGGTAATGTTTCAATGAATGCATCAGGTAGTTTGAAGCAGCCTATAGGTTCTACTACTCCTGTGACATCGCTAGTATTCTCAAGTGATGATACTACGAACTTTGTAGTAGAAACAGATTCTATTACAGCTGACAGCGTTGCTTTCAACCAAGGCGGAGTGGACTTTAATGATGATACTACTATCACTAGTAAGGTTACTATGACCGCTTCTGATATTGATATTGGCGCGAGCAAAGTCACAATGGATGGTGATGTGTCAGTTTCTGGTGCTAATGAGATTTCATTTAATGATCATGCTACTGATGGTAATGGACAAATTAACATTACTGTTGGTGGTGGTTTGACCGTGGATCCTAATACTACTGTTGCAGTCGATGTAAATGATTTAGCTGCATCGAGAATTGTAGACGGTAGCACCAGAGAGATAGATGTGATATTAAACGATGGAGCATCTGTCAGTAAGTTTGACCCTACTAAAATTAGCATTGTTAATAGCAACCTGTTCTTAAAGTATAATGCTGTATCCTCTAACGGTTTACGTATAGAAGCTACAGACAATACAACTGCCGCAGTTGAGTTATTAAGTAATAATTTGAATGCAACAGATAGCGCTAATTTGACTAAACTGGCTGCTGCTCCAGCTGGAAGTAAAGCTTCTGGTATCGTTGATATTTTGGCTACTTTATCAGATGGTGAGGGAGGATTCTTACCACAGGCTACTGAAGCAGTGCAGCGCTTAAATCCTTTGAATAACGATAAAGTAAATCTTAACACTTTGATGTCAGTTACTACAAGCCTTTCAACTCGCTTAAATTCTCAGTTAGTGAATAATGCAGGAGTTGTTGCTTCCGGTGATCATGAGGCACTATATGGTTTATGGGCTGTGCCTTTTGCTAGCACTACTAAGCAAAAAGAAGACGGTAGCTTTAGTGGATATAAAGCCGAGACATATGGTGGAACAGTTGGTGCTGACGCCAAGGTTAATGAGGATTTAGTACTTGGTGCTGCATTTACTGCTGCTAACTCAGAAGTTAAATATCGTGACTTCAAGAGAGGTGACAAATCAGACATTGATACTTTAGCTTTCTCTTTATACGGTAAGCAACAGTTAAACAATAAATGGTTTATGAACTCATTTGTTACATTTGCTAATAATGATGTAGATGTACGTGAGAATCGAGTAACAGGACCAACCACCTACGAAACTGTGCGCGGTAAGTATGACTCAATGATGTTCATGGCAGAGGCTATGTTTGGTTACAATACTCAGATGCACGGTATGTCATTGACTCCTATGATGGGCGTAAGGTACACTAGAATTAATGATTCAGGTTACACTGAGACAGGTGCTGTTAGTACAGCGAATCTTACTGTGCATAACAAAGCATTCAATAGACTTGAAGCTGTTTTAGGCGCTCAAGTTAATGGTGGCAGTTACTACTTCAATAATTGTATGGTGATGCCAGAAATGCATGCATCTGTTAGCCATGATATTATAGACCGTAGTCGTAACTCATTCTTTAATATAGATGGGGTTAATGGTTCTCTAAATTCTAGGAATTCTGACTTAAACAGAACGGTATTTAACGTTGGATTTAGCTTGAATTCTGAGAATGGCATGATGGAATACGGAATTGGTTATGACGCTAATTTGGCCAAGAAAAACGTAGCTCATCAAGGAACGCTGAAATTACGTATTAACTTCTAATAAGTAAGAGTTAAATCAACTTAAAACCAACCCCTGTATTTTTTCTTTGAAATGCAGGGGTTTTTGTTGTAAGTAATAGTATTATGAAAAAGATCTTTTATTTATTAGCCATAATATATTTGACAGTTAATATCTCCTTTGCTGAGCATTTGGTTTCAGAAGAAGATGATTTATTAGTCGAAGATGAAAATTACTATTCAGAGGCTGAAATTATTATTTTAAATAGAATAACCTCCAAGCCAGAGAAGAAACTTATTAAAGCCAGCGCCCAGGAGTATTTCGGTAATTTATCAATAATATTGAATAAGTGTATCTCTGGCTCAGAATATGATGGATATAATGAGGCTTTATTTGTCACAATCAAAGAGTTTGATGATTTTATATTCAACGGATGGATTTTCCCCGGTAATATCTCTGTGAATTCATTTGAGCACCCTGTATATGAAATAATTCCATTAAAATGTAAAAAGTCTTTTTCTTCACAAGAAGATAATTAATCTAAGTCTCTGGAGTTTTATTATTTCCAGAATAAATAATAAAATTCATGATTTTTTTGTTTTAACAAGAAGCTTTTTGTGGTACTAATTAGCTTAGGTACAGTTGACATAAGACATAATTCATCAATTTTATCGCTTTTGGCCTGCAAAAAGTACAAATTATTTAAAGTAGGAAAGCTACTTCTACAGAATTTATACTGTTTTCGCCTCAAAATCATTTAAAATGGATCAAGTGATTCTTATGTCAACAGAACCTGGTTTGAATTATAAAATATAAATTAGTTAGATTATGTCTGGAAGTTTAAATAAAGTCACTTTAATTGGTAATCTTGGTAGAGATCCTGAAATTAGAAATACCTCTGATGGTAGAGAAATAGCTAATTTTAGTGTTGCAACTAGTGATACGTGGAAAGATAAAATGACTGGTGAGAAAAAAGAAAAAACAGAATGGCACAGAGTTGTAGTTTTTTCAGAAGGTCTTGTTAGAGTAATCAAAAATTATGTAAAAAAAGGAACGAAATTATACATAGAAGGTCAACTTCAGACTAGGAAATGGAATGATAGCGAGAATCAGGAAAGATATACTACTGAAGTAGTTTTACAAAATTATAATTCTACTCTAATCTTACTAGATTCACGATCAGATGCCTCACAAGGATTTTCTACTGATTCATCACCAGCTAAGAATGATTCATCTAGCTCCAGCTTTGAAAGTAGCGATCTAGATGATGAGATACCTTTCTAAAAGATATTATTTAGTAATATTTTTTTTACTAACAGCGTGCGCAGATCCTGCTTACAAGACGCGGAGTTTTTTTGATAGGAAAGGTCTTTGGCAGTTTGAAAAACAATTAGTGCAAGGAGGTGATTTTTTTATTACCACTTACCAAAAAATCACTGATCATAAGTCTTCTTACGTATTTTATATCGAGGGTGATGGTAATCTTGCAGGAAGATATGGCATAACATCCAATCCTACACCAAAACACCCAACTTTAATGCGTTTGGTGGCAATGGACCATAGACCTAATGTTGTATATATTGCTCGCCCATGTCAATATACTCCAATAACTCTAAATGCCAAATGTAACAACAATGAATATTGGAATGAAGGCAGATTTTCCGATGAAGTGGTGGCAGCTTTAAATCAAGTGATTGAAACAATTAATCATAACGGGAAGAAGTTTACTCTTGTTGGATATTCTGGAGGCGGTGCAATTGCAATTCTAATCGCTTCTAGAAATGACAATGTTAGAGATGTCATTACTATAGCTGGAAATTTAGACATAGTTGAGTTCACTAAATATCACAATAGCTTCCCTTTAACCAAGTCTTTAAATCCCATAGATTATGCAGGCAAAACGCGTTTGATACCTCAGCTTCATTTAAGCGGAAAATCAGACGTAATAGTTCCAAGTTTTATACTTCAAAAATACTACGATAAAGCCTCATCTTCTTTAGTAAAAATGAAAATTCTAGAGAGCGTGACACATAGTAGAGGGTGGGATGTTTTTTGGAAAAACTTTGTTAATTCTAACTTTGGTGACAGAGCTACTATGTAGTTTTTATTCTCTTTATATCTGCTCCAACCTGGGAGAGCTTATTTTCTATTCTAGAGTAACCGCGATCAATGTGATATATGCGATCAATAGTTGTCTTTTCTGGTGAGTTCAGAGCTGCTAATACGAGACAAACAGAAGCTCTAAGATCAGTTGCCATTACATCAGCTCCTCGAAATTTTTTGATTCCTACAACATTAGCAGTATTTTTTAGTATAGTGATATTTGCTCCCATGCGTTGCAGTTCCGGTATGTGCATAAATCGATTTTCAAACAAATTTTCTGTAATGGAGCAAACCCCGGGTGATAGGCACATCAGTGCCATGAATTGTGCTTGCATATCTGTTGGAAAGCCAGGATAAGGCAAAGTTTGAATGTTAACAGGGCGGATTTTTTGACCTGAAGAGACAATAAGGGAATTTTGTTTCTTTTCAATATTTATTCCGGCTAGCTTAAATGTATCAAGCATATGCTCCACAGAGTCAATATCAACTCCTTCCAATAGCAGCCTCCCTCCTGTTAATCCAACTGCTGCAATATATGTACCAGTTTCTATTCTATCAGGCATCGTATTATGACTTGCGCCATGTAGAGATTTTTGTCCGTTAATGGTTAGCTTGCTTGTTCCTATGCCATCAATTTGTGCGCCCATTTTTAATAGCAATTTACATAAATCTTGTATCTCAGGTTCTTGTGCACAATTGACAAATGTTGAGATTCCTTTTGAGATAACGGCTGACATAATTGCATTAATGGTTGCACCAACAGAGATTTTTTTAAAAGTAAAATGTGTGCCTTTTAATTTGTCTTTTACTTCTGCTATAACATAACCTTCTTCTATTGTAATTTTGGCACCCATAGATTCTAGCGTTTCAAGGTGTAGATCAATTTGCCTTGTACCGATGGAACAGCCACCAGGTAATGAAACTTTTGCTCTTCCAAACTTTGCAAGCATTGGACCTAGCGCCCAAAAGGATGCTCTCATTTTTTTTGCAATAGAGTATGGAGCATATAAATTATCAATATTTTTACTATTTAATTTGATTGAAAGTGTATCAAAACGTCTAGTGTCTAAAGTTTTTTCATTTCTAGAAGTGCTGATTTCAACGCCAAAATTTTCTAGTAGTTCAGTTAAGGTTGCAACGTCTGAAAGGTATGGTACATTATGTATATGAATGTCTTCATCGGTTAAAATAGTTGCGAGCATCAAAGGTAGCACAGCATTTTTAGCGCCACTAATTTTAATGGTGCCTTCTAAAGGA
The DNA here is from genome assembly GCA_030036605.1 of Candidatus Megaera endosymbiont of Nemacystus decipiens. GTDB lineage: Bacteria > Pseudomonadota > Alphaproteobacteria > Rickettsiales > Rickettsiaceae > Megaera_A. The sequence continues at coordinate 160,862 of DAOTRE010000004.1, forward strand.
TTGCCACCATGTATAACGAATTTATCCATATGTTTTATTTCTATATAATTATTGAGTACTAATTGACTATGCAGTTAAGGCCTAGTTGATATTGCAGATAATACCAAAGCTAAAAAACTTTTCAAATGCTATTGAATAAATTCAATTAATAACTGTCCACCGGAAACATTCTCATTCTCTGCCACGTGAATTTTTTTAACTTTTGCTGTTACAGAGGATGTAACAATATTTTCCATTTTCATTGCAGTTAGAGTAAGCAGTTCCTGACCTGGTATCACATCATCCCCTTCGTTAACATTGATACTAATTATTTGTCCAGAAAGTGGTGCTAGTAGTTCATTTTGTTCACCATTATCTTCCTTTGTAATCATTAGAGCTTCAAGTTCTGAAAGCCTTGGAGAGCGAACATAGGATTCAATTGTAACGCCAGCGTAAGTAAGTTTGTATTTTGTACGAATTTTTTCTATTTTTACATTAGTTTTTTGATTATTAACTATTGCCGTAACAAGTACGTTGCCAATACTCCAATTACTACGAATATTTATTCTATTAAGCCCCTGACGTATATTATATCCTTCATCAACAGATTTTACCATCACAGGAAATTGTTTGTTATCTACAGAAACAATCCATCTCGTTCCTATCTTATTATATTGATTTGATAGCTGATTAGGTATTTTGGAAGCCCTTTTCTGCTCTGTTAAAAAAACAAATAAAGTTGTAGCAAGAAATATTTCATTAATTTCGGAAGTGATTTTTGCACCAGAAAATCCATCTGGATACTCCTCATCAATGAAACCTGTGTGAATATCACCAACGTAGAATCTTGGGTGATTAATTAATGCTTCAAGAAAACTAATATTATGCGATATGCCTTGTAATATAAAAGATCCTAAAGAAGACTGCATTAGCTTTATTGCTTCGCTACGTGTCTTGCCAGAAGTGCATAATTTTGCAATCATGGCATCATAGTACATGCTAACTTCTCCACCAGAATTCACTCCAGTATCAACCCTAATATTATTATTCTTTAATGGTTCCTGGTAGTCTAAAATTCTACCGCTTGAGGGTAAAAACCCACGAGAAGGGTCTTCAGCACATATTCTTGATTCTATTGCCCAACCATTAAGCTTGACATCTTCTTGTGAAAATCCCAATTTTTCACCAGCTGCAATTCGTACCATTTGTTCAACTATATCATATCCAGTAATCATTTCAGTTACAGGATGTTCTACTTGCAAGCGTGTATTCATTTCAAGAAAATAGTAACTTTTATCGCTGGACATCATAAACTCTACTGTACCTGCAGAAACATAACCAACTTTTTTTGCAAGATTTATAACCTCGCTATACATTTTTTGTCGTGTCTCTTCATCTACAAAAGAGCTTGGGGCTTCTTCAATTACTTTTTGATGGTATCTTTGTATAGAACACTCACGTTCACCCAAGCAAACAGCGTTTCCAAATTGGTCGGCAAGTAATTGTATTTCTATATGTCTTGGTTTTTGAATTAATTTTTCAACAAAAACACGACTATCACTAAAACAGTTTTCAGCTTCTAATCTTGCAGATTCATAAGCTCTTGCCATTTCATTTGAATCATTCACAACACGCATGCCGCGCCCCCCGCCGCCTGCTGCTGCTTTTATAATTACCGGGTAACCAATTTTTTCAGTGATTTCAATTGCTTGCTCCAAACTTGTAATTGAACCCATGTAGCCTGGTACAGTGCTAACTCCAGCTGCAATAGCAATTTTTTTTGCTTCAATTTTATCTCCCATTTGTTTGATAACTTTTGCACTAGGTCCAATTAGTATTATCCCCTCTCTTTTTAAAATATTAGCAAAATTAGGGTTTTCAGCTAAGAAACCATATCCAGGATGAACTGCGTTAGCACCACTTAATCTGATTGCATTAATTATGTTTTTTATAGATAAATAACTTTCTGTTGCTGGTGAATCACCAACATAATATGCTTCATCTGCATATTGCACATGTAAAGAATTTGTATCTGCTTCAGAGTATATTGCAACAGATTTTATCTTCATTTTGCGTAAAGTCTTCATTATGCGAAGAGCTATTTCTCCGCGGTTAGCTACTAATACTTTGTCAAATGATAGTGTTTTCATACTGATAGCATAGAATTATTAATTATAAGGGTAAATTATCATGTTTTTTCCACGGGGTATCAACTTTTTTGCTTCTTAAAAGTTTGAGTGCTTTACATATTCTGGGTCTAGTGTTTTGCGGTCTAATAATATCATCCAGATACCCACGAGAAGCAGCAACAAAAGGTGAAGTAATGTTTTCTTTATAAGCGTTTATTACTTTTTCCTTGGTTTCAGGGTCCTTACACTCTTCTTTAAAAATAATCTCTGCTGCTCCTTCTGCTCCCATAACTGCTATTTCCGAGTTAACCCAAGCATAATTAATATCACCTCGCAAGTGTTTTGAGTTCATAACAATATATGCACCACCATATGCCTTACGTGTGATTATAGTAATTTTTGGAACTGTTGCTTCGGAATATGCGTAGAGTAGTTTTGCTCCATGTTTAATTATTCCGTCATATTCTTGTTGTATTCCTGGCAAGAATCCCGGCACATCTACAAGCGTGACTATCGAAATGTTAAATGCATCACAAAAACGGATGAACCTAGCAGCTTTGCGAGATGCATTAATATCTAAACAACCTGCTATATGCAGAGGTTGATTTGCAACAAATCCAACAGGTGAGCCTTCCATGTAACCAAATCCAATTATGATATTTTTTGCATAATCAGGCTGAACTTCAAAAAATTCTCCTTCATCAATAATTTTCATTATCAAATCTTTCATGTTATATGACTTATTTGCAGCCGTTGGCACCAATGTATTAAGTGACATATCAACCCTATCAGCCGGATCATTTGTTTCCCTGTGTGGTAAATCGCCAGTATTGGAGAGAGGTAATAAATTAAAAAACCTTCTGGTTTCAAGCAAAGCTTCTATATCATTTTGAAAAGCGACATCAGCTACTCCCGATTTTGCAGTGTGGATTTTAGCTCCACCTAGTTTTTCTTGCGAAACTTCTTCGCCAGTTACTGTTTTGACTACCTCTGGGCCAGTAACGAACATATAAGAAGAATCTTTAACCATGAAAATGAAATCAGTTAGGGCTGGAGAGTAAACCGCGCCTCCAGCACAAGGCCCCATTACCAAAGTAATTTGTGGAATTAATCCAGATGCTTGAACATTTAAATGAAATAGCTCTCCATACCCGCCTAGAGCATCTACCCCTTCTTGTATTCTAGCACCGCCAGAGTCATTGATTCCTATAACTGGTGCACGGGTTTTAATTGCGCATTTGATTAAATTGCATATTTTTTTTGCATGATATTCTCCTAATGAGCCTCCTAAAACTGTGAAATCTTGACTATAAGCAAACACCAGCCTACCGTTGATAGTACCATGTCCAGTAACAACTCCATCTCCTGGGAATTGTTTACCTTCCATGCCAAAATTGTTACACCTATGTTCAACGAACATGCCTGTTTCTTCAAAGCTATCTGGATCTAAGAGAACTTCTAGTCTCTCACGAGCTGTTAACTTGCCTTTTTTATGCTGGGTTTCTATTCTTTTTGTTCCACCACCAAGCCTTGCAGTGCTTCTTTTTTTTTCTAAGTTCTTTTGTTGTTCTAGACTATTTTTACTCATATATTCAACAGATATGTTAATATGATTGTTTATCAATTGAGGACATTATAGATGTTTTTATTTATAAAAGATATAGATAAGATATAGGTTTAGTCATAATCAGAGTTATAAAAATTTATTGAGTCTCTTGATTATCTCATTCCTAGCTAGCAAAGGCAGTAAATTTTTTAGTTCAGGACCACTAGTAAGCCCTGTAATAGCTAGCCTTAAGGTCATAAACATTTCTTTCCCTTTTATTCCGGTGCTTTGTGCAATGTCACTAGTCCATTTTTTCCACGTTGTGCCATCAATTTGAGTTGGTAGGTTTTCAGTGGCAGACCGCAACACATTTTTATTAAGCTCTTCTTCAGTGATTTTATGTGAATTACATATATCATACCAATCTTTCACTTCTGATAGTTTTTTGATGTTAGCTCTAACTGCAAGCCAAAAATCCTCGCTAATTTCTATGTTCCCATATTTTTTTAGTTCTATCTTGACCTCATCATAATCAAGATTCATTACTAATTTATGGTTAATATGTTCTAATTCTTCCAGGCTATATGTTGTTGGACTTGTTGAAAAAGTTTTTATGTCGAAATCTTTAGTTAAATCATTCATATTTTTATAGGCCTGGACATTTTTTGATGTGCCAATTAAAGCAAGAAAACTATTAATTGCCATAGGTAAAATACCATTATTATCGATTATAGAACGTATGTCGTATCCCCCATCTCTTTTAGAGATTTTACTATCTTTTGTTTTGATCAAACTTAAATGGGCAAACTGAGGTATTTTTAGCGCTCCCAACGCCTGAAAAAGTTGAATTTGTATTGCAGTATTACTAACATGATCTTCCCCCCGGATTACATGAGTTATTTTTGCATCTATATCATCAATAGTTGAGCATAGCATATAGGTCATGCTTTTATCCGCTCTGATAATGATAGGATCGCTGAGTTTTGACCCTTGATATTTTATTGTGCCTTTTATCAGATCTTGCCAGATTATGTCTTCCTCATTGATAAGAAAACGATAATGTGGTTTGCGCCCGCTTTTTTCGTATGCATCTTTTTGTTCTTTTGTTAATTTCAGTGCAGCGCGGTCATATATTGGAGGTTTTCCGTTCGATAATTGTAATTTACGCTTTATTTCAAGCTCCTCTGGTGTTTCATAGCACGGGTAAAGCCTTCCAGATTCGATCAGCTGATTTTTTATTAATTCATATTTTTCTAATTTAGACATTTGATCAAATGTATCATCCCAAATGATACTAAGTCGTTTTAAGTCTTCTTTTATTGCTTTTTCAAATCCCTGCTTGCTTCTTTGAAGGTCGGTGTTATCTATTCGTAAAATGAATTTTCCATTGTGCTTTTTAGTGTATAGATAATTTATTAATGCTGTTCTGACATTACCAATATGAAGCATTCCTGTTGGCGAAGGAGCAAATCTTGTAATTATTTCTGGCATAATTTATTAATAAATCTTCGTTTGAAAGTTGGATTCTATCACAGACTACCAAAAGAGCAATGATGTTTTATAGTTTGTCCTGGTTACCACCACTGATTAATATTAGCATGTTTTGTCCACTTTCATTATTTTCAGACCAACGTTTTGCTGCGGCAAGGCTAATAGTTGCAGATAATTCTGAAGGCGCAGGAATGATATTATTTAAGTAATTATTCCAATAGCGAATTTCTTCTTCTTCAACTAGATATATATTATCTAATTTAGTTAGATAGTTTAAAGTACGTTGTGATACATTTAATGCTCTTAAACCATCTGCTATAGTCATAGGAGTTTGAGAAAAACGAAAAATTGATTTATTTTGCACTGATTTATATGCATCATCAGCTTCTGAAGGTTCAACGCCATAAATTTTGCTTTCAAGCGAAATATACTCTTTTGCAAGGTAGCTACCCGCAAGCAAACCACCCCCACCACAAGGTGCAAATATCGCTTGAGTACTTATGTGTTTTGATTGAAGTTTTAATAAAGCTTCGTAACACATAGTGCCGGCTCCCGCGATTACTTCATCATTATCTGAAGGCGGTATAGCAACGAATTCTTGTTTAGCATCTTTTTGTGTATAAAACTCTGCTTCAGATCTATTTGTTGTCTCAATAATTTCTACATTTGATAAATTTTTTACGATATTTTTTTTAGTCTGAGAAATATAAAGTGGCAGATATACACGAGCAGAGATATTTAATATTTTTGCTGCATAAGCAACTGCTATTGCATGATTTCCTGTGCTATATGCTACTACTTTTGAAGGTAAATTGCCTGTTTGTTTTTTACTCAGTAGAAAATTTAATACACCGCGAATTTTAAAAGCACCAGTATGCTGCAGGGAGTCTAATTTTAAGAATACATTATTGTTAAAAATTTTACTAAGTTCTGGCGAGTACAATACAGGTGTGTTATATATGTGCCTTTTTATTAAATTATAAGCTTTTGCAATAACATTCATTAGTTTATTTACTAGGGTTAAAAAACTTTTAAAGATTTTAGCATAGTTTTATTATATTAAAAGCATCTTCTAATTAAATTTATTGCATCCCTTGAAAGAATAGTCATCATAGATTATATATCTACTGACTTAATTACATATTTAATAAATCATAATGAAATTAGAAAATAATATTTTGCCTCTGCTAGTGCTCAGAGATGTAACTGTGTTTCCTAAAACAGTGGCGCCGATATTCATTGGCAGGAAAAAGTCTCTTAATGCTTTGCAGGCCGTCAAGAATATAGAAAAAGAAGATACTATACTTCTTACTACTCAGAAAAATACAGATATAGAAAATCCAAAAGTTGAGGATCTATATAATATAGGGGTTGTAGCAAAGATCATACAAACCATAAAACTACCAAATAATAATGCTAAAATTTTAGTTGAAGTATTAGAAAGAGTAAGGTTAATTGGTATAGAAGATGGCGAATACTTCAGGTCTTATTACGAAACAGTTTTAGATACTAAGATTAAAAATAAATCTGAATTGGAAATTTCTGTAAAATCATTAGTAAATGCTTTCCAAGATTATGTGCGTATCAACAAAAAAATAAATCTTGACGTATTAAATATATTAAATAACCAAAAAGATCCGGCATATATTACAAATATTATTGCTTCTCACGTTAATACAGAGCCTGAAATTAAACAGCAGTTACTTGAAGAAAAAAGCATAATCAAAAGAACAGAATCATTGCTGGACATTACAATTGCAGAGAATACTCAAATTGATATAGAGCAACAGATTCAACAAAGAGTAAAAAAACAGATAGAAAAAACTCAGCGCGAATTTTATCTAAACGAACAGATGAAGGCCATTCAACATGAAATGGATGATGGGAAATCTAAATCTGAGTTTAAAGACCTCGAAAACAAAATAAAGAAATTAGGCCTTTCGAAAGATGCAAAAGAAAAAGCTGAGATAGAACTTAAAAGATTAAAAATGATGAACCCAATGTCGGCTGAGTCGACAGGCGTTAGGACCTATTTAGAAACATTATTAGGATTGCCATGGGGGAAAAAAACTTCAAAAAAAATAGAAATACAACATGCAGAAGAAATTCTTAATAGAGACCATTATGGTCTTGAAAAAGTAAAAGAAAGAATAATTGAATATCTATCAGTGTTGAAGCGTTCCACTAAGGTTAGAGGGCCAATTTTATGTTTAATTGGGCCGCCAGGAGTTGGTAAGACTTCTTTAGTGAAGTCGATTGCAGAAGCAATGGAAAGAAAGTACATTAAGTTTGCGCTTGGTGGTGTTAAAGACGAAGCAGAAGTACGAGGTCATAGAAGAACGTATATTGGTTCGATGACGGGTAAGATTATTAGCTCTATTAAGAAGGTAAAATATGATAACCCAGTTATGTTACTTGATGAGATAGATAAGATGAGCGCTGATTTTAGAGGAGATCCGGCATCTGCTTTGCTTGAAGTCTTAGATCCAGAACAAAACTCACAGTTTTCAGACCACTACCTTGAAGTAGATTATGATTTGTCTAATGTAGTATTTATTGCCACGGCTAATTCATATAATCTACCTAGACCACTGCTTGATAGGATGGAAATCATTAATATTGCTGGTTATATTGAAGAAGAAAAGCTTGAAATCGCAAAGAAACACTTGCTGAAAAAGCAGTTAAAAATGCATGGTTTAAAAAAGAACGAGCTCATAATTCCAGATAAGACTATTATAGAGTTAATTCGCTATTACACAAAAGAATCGGGTGTTAGAGCTTTGGAAAGAGAAATAGGGGCATTAGCAAGGAAAGTTCTCACAAAAATACTGAAAAATAAAGATATTAAGTCCGTCACGATTGAACCTAAAAATATTGAAGAATATTTAGGTGTAAAAAAATATTCTTTTGGACTTGCTGAAGAAAAAAATCAAATAGGCGTTACAACAGGTCTTGCTTATACTTCAGTAGGGGGAGATCTTTTAAGTATAGAGGCGTCATGTTTTAAAGATAAAGGAAGTATTCAGTCTACAGGTAAGCTGGGCGATGTTATGAAGGAATCGGTGCAAGCTGCATATAGTTGCTTCCTTTCAAACGCAGAAAGCTTTGGGCTGAAGAGTCAAGATTACAAAGAATATAGCATACATGTTCACGTACCAGAAGGGGCGACTCCAAAAGATGGGCCTTCAGCTGGTATAGCGATTTATACAACTATTGTTTCACTGATGACAAAAAAGCCAGTGAGCAAAGATGTTGCTATGACGGGCGAGATCACGCTTAGAGGTAGAGTTTTGCCCATAGGTGGTTTGAAAGAAAAACTATTAGCTGCTAGAAGAGGTGGTATTAAAAAAGTATTGATTCCCAAGGAAAATATCAAAGATTTAAAAGAAGTACCAGATAATATTAAGAACAATCTAGAGATTATCCCTGTTGAGCATATCAAAGAAGTTGTAAAACACGCTTTGGTTAGTTAGAGGAAGAAAGCATGTTCGGTACGGCGTATCCGGCGATGGTAATAGCGCCCTGCTCTATGTCGCATTTGCCTGCATGATCGACAGCATTATTTCTGCAATATCATTGGGTATGAAATCTAAACCTGCGATTATTTTGCATTGTTTGTCAGATATTATATCCGTTTTAGTGACTGCATCCTTAAGGATTGTGCTGTCTAGGTTTTCCTGTTCAAGTAGGATATCCAAGTCCCATGTTCTAAGATAATTTGTTTTTTCTACTGCTTTTTTTAGTAAATCATACCCTATATTTTCCATTTTTAAAATTTCTTCCAAATTCCAAGGCTCTATCAATGTAGCTTTATCTAATGCAAGTTCAAGAATTTCAGTAGTTAAGCCTGGAACTTTTAATAACTCAGTTAAGTTCCATGGTTCTAATTTTACTAGTTTTTCAAGCGTTAGTTTTATTAGATCAAGATCATTGGCATAATTTGATTCGAGAATTTTTTGTATGTGGTCAGGATTAATATAATCTACTTTGCTCAAGGCAAGTTTTAACATTTCAAGGTTCAAGCATGGTAGGGACAATATTTCACTTATATTCCAATGATTTAATTTAGTGATTTTTTGTAATGTTGCTGTTACAGAAGCAAAATCATTATAGCCTAATGACAATATTTCTTGTAAATTCCATGATTCTAGCTCTGTAGCATTGTTTGCAGCAAGTATTATGGATTTTTTGCTAATTTTTTTGATTTGAGTTATTTGGGTAAAGCCATAGCTGTTGATCTGACAGCCACCACTTGCAAGTAGATATTCTATTGTTTCGGTATGGCCCTGTTCTATCGCTTCTTCCAATGCTCTGTGAATGTATCTCGGATCAATGTTAGTGTCTTTTGCGTCAGTCATTTTTGTGAGTTGTAATTTAAAAGTCCGGGTCTAAATAGTACGATGGTGGATTTAATCCTGGTATTCTATCAGCCAAAACCAAGCGAAAAGCAGGGCGTGATTTTAAAATCGAGTACCAATGTTTTATTAATGGCCAAAGATCCCATTGTATTTCGCCAAAATAATCAACAATAGAAACATGAGAGGCGGCCACAATATCAGCCAAAGTAACTTTGTCTGACACCAAATATGAATTATTTTCAAGAATATTTTCTAATATTTTAAAATGATGATTTAGATTATTTTTTGCGGCTCGTAAATAATCGCTTCTAGGTTCGCCTGACCTAGTTAAAGGCCTAATAACTTTTTCATCAACAATCACTTTAGTTACTTCTTTAAAAAATTTGTCATTAAACCAAAAAATATACTTTCTAATTTCACTAAGTAAAATAAAATTATCCGGCATAAGGTAAAATTTATCAAATTTTTCGTGTAAAAACTCAACAATTGGATAATAGCCAATAATTGGCCCTAATTTTTGACCATCTTCCTCTATTACCAAAATAGGCAGAGATGCAGATGGGTTATTAGAAAGAAATTCACCGCGCCTTAGCCAGTAATCTTCACGAGACATAGAGTATTCAATCTCAAGCTCTGACATCAACACTCTAATTTGCCTCGAGAAAGGGCATAGCTGGTGGTGAATTAATTTGTACATATTAAAATATAATGCTTACCCAATAGTTACACCATGTTGATCAAAGGTTATGCATTGCTCGCCTAAAATTGGCACTTCATGGTGCTGACCTTCATGGTCAAAAGATACTGAAGGAGGAAATTCTTTGATTTCAATATTTGTTAAATCAGCTCCTTGTGGATTATGTACAGTTATTTTAACATGATCCTTATCATTTGGTTTAATTGTTAGCGGTTTACCAGGAAGTGTTTTTGGTATAGTGTAAGAAGGGACTTTTACTTCTGATTCTCCTCTCATAGCAACACGAAGCATCAATTCTGTAATTGGCATGCCGGTTTCAATACATTTGTCTAACAACTTTCTGATATCAAGCATAGTTACCTCTCTATTTATTAAATTAAGTAAGATGATCTGTAAGCCGGATTCTGTAATAGCTTTACAACTATCTGCAGCTATTTATCTAGGGCAAATGTTACCATTTACCTCAAGCGACCTACCCGTGCAAATAAACTAGCTATAGACAAACCAGCTTTGCTAAATTCACAAAGAATCTGCACCTATTTGGTCTTGCTCCCAGTGGGGTTTGCATTGACGACTTTTGTTACCAAAAGTCCGGTAAGCTCTTACCTCACCATTTCACCCTTACCATGAAAACATGGCGGTTTAATTTCTGTTGCACTTTCCCTGAAGACAATATTTTAATCTATCATCTCCGCTGGCCGTTAACCAGCACTGTGTCTATATGGAGTCCGGACTTTCCTCGTGTTATCAAGGCATAAACATACCGCAACACGCAAGCTGCACGACCATCTTAAGTAGCGGATTGTAATCGCATTTAGCATAAAAGTCAACTTGTATCGCAATTTTGTATAATTCCAGTAGATATGAGACAGTGCCTGAGAAGATGATTTGATAAAAATATGCACTGTTAATAAATCAATGTCTAAACTGAAGAAAAAATGGTGATTTTTCCTATAGTTTGTGTTATGGTGCAGTCTTAAAAGCAACTCTTAACTCTGTTAATAGCGTAATATCGCATTATATTAAAACAAACATGAAAATTAATATAGGAAATATAGAACTCTCAAGCCCAGTTGTGCTTGCACCCATGTCTGGAGTAACAGATCTTCCGTATCGTAGGTTGGTAAAAAAATTTGGAGCTGGATTAGTCGTTTCAGAAATGGTTGCTAGCCGTGCAATGATAGCTCATTCTCGTCAATCACTACAAAAGTGTGCAATTGAAACAGATGAGAATGATGCAACTAAAGCTTGTGTTCAGCTTGCTGGTTGTGATCCGGATGTTATTGCAGAATCAGCAAAGATAAACGAAGAAATGGGAGCTAAAATTATTGATCTTAATTTTGGTTGCCCTGCTAAAAAAGTTGTAGGTGGTTTTGCTGGATCAGCCTTAATGAAAGATTTAAAACTAGCAAAAGCTATTTTAGAAAAAACAGTTAAGGCAGTAAAAATACCTGTAACTTTAAAGATGCGTATGGGTTGGGATGACAATTCGAAAAATGCAGTAGAGCTTGCGCAAATAGCTGAGAATGAAGGAGTGCAGTTGATAACTGTTCATGGTAGGACTAGATGTCAATTTTATACTGGGAAAGCGGATTGGAAATTCATTTCCAAAGTTAAAGATGTGGTAAAAATTCCTGTAATTGCCAATGGTGATATAAAATGCATAAAGACAGCTTTATTGGCGCTTGAAGAGTCAAAAGCTAATGGTATAATGATAGGCAGGGGTTGTTACGGCAAACCTTGGCTTATTAATCAGGTAGCACATTATTTACTTTATAAACAAGAACTTCCAGATCCATCAGTTCAGCAGCAATTAGATATTGTACTTGAACATTACAACGCAATGCTGGATTATTACGGAGAAGAAGTTGGTTTGAAATTAGCAAGAAAGCATGTTGCATGGTATAGTTCGGGTATGCCAAGCTCAGGAGAATTTCGAGCGCGAATCAACCAGCTTACAAATGCAAAAGAAGTAACAGACCAAATTAAAGAATTTTATAACTCAATAATAGTATGAACGATAAAGGAGACACCTTATTAAGGGCATTGGAAAAAAACCTAGATACATTTTTTAAGATGCATTCTAAAGATGCTCCAGAGTCTGGTCTGCATACAAGGTTCATGGAAGAAGTCGAAAGAGTGCTAATAAAAAAAACACTAGCTTACTCAGATAATGTGCAGCTTAAAGCATCAAATATTTTGGGTATTAATCGCAATACTTTGCGTAAAAAAATTCAGAAATTAAAAATCAAAGTTGATAAGTAAAAGTATAATTGAAACTGATCAAAAAGTATGGGAAATTCTTTTGTATCAATTTATTTTTTAGATATCTATTAAAATTACTGTCTTTCTAACTTTATTAGTAGCGTCATAGCCAATTAATATAAAAAATCTTGCGCGCATGTTTAGGCTAAAAATAAAAACCCTAATTCAGAATAGAAAAGAGTTTGTTTTTTTGTGAGATATTGATTATTATCATGTAGTAATATTTAAGTGAGTCTAATTCCAAGGTAAGGGGAATATATAAACAATGCCCAAATTAATCATTAATAACAATGAAGTAGAGGTAGCAGAGGGCTTGACAGTAATGCAAGCTTGTCAATCGATTGGAATAGAAATCCCGCATTTTTGTTATCATGAAAAGCTGAAGATAGCTGGTAATTGTAGGATGTGTTTGGTTGAGATGGAAAGGGCGCCTAAGCCAGTAGCTTCATGTGCTACTAATGTAGCAGAAGGTATGAAAATCTATACTGAAAGTCCAAAAGTTAAAAAAGCGCGTGAAGGAGTGATGGAATTCTTATTAATTAACCATCCTCTAGATTGTCCAATATGTGATCAAGGAGGAGAATGTGACCTTCAGGATCAAGCTTTTAAGTATGGGAAAAAAACAGGGCGTTTTAGTGAAAATAAGCGAAGTGTTGAAGATAAAAATCTTGGTCCTTTAATTGCTACATCAATGAATAGGTGTATACATTGCACGCGGTGCATTCGTTTTTCTACTGATGTTGCTGGCGTAACCGAAATGGGGGCTGTAGGGCGTGGAGAAAATATGGAAATTACTACATATTTGCAAAAATCTTTGACCTCTGAGTTATCGGGTAATATGATTGATTTATGTCCAGTTGGTGCGCTTACTTCAAAACCATATTCATTTACTGCCAGATCTTGGGAAATGAAAAAGACAGAATCTATTGACATAATGGATGCGATTGGTTCAAATATACGTATTGACTCTAGAGAAGACCAGGTAATGCGTATTTTGCCAAGAGTCAATGAGCAAATTAATGAAGAGTGGATATCAGATAAGGCTAGGTTTTCTTACGATGGTCTAAGGAATCAGAGGCTTGATGTGCCTTATATTAGAATGGGAGGGAGTCTAAGGAGGGCTCCATGGCAGGAAGCAATTAAATTAGTTGCTGATAAAATTTTGGCGGCTAGTCCTGGTGTAGGTTTGATATCGGGGTTTTTAAACTCGTGTGAGCCGATGTTTTTACTTAAAAAACTATTTATTTTGCTAAAATCAAAAGCTATAGACGCTAATCAGCTTGGGTATAAAATTGATAATACTAGTAGAGGGAATTATTTGTTTAATACTACAATTGCTGGAGTAGAGAAAGCGGATTTATGTTTAATGGTTGGTGTGAACACACGTAAATTGGCTCCTGTTTTAAATGCTCGTATTGGTAAGATGGTACGCGAGAATCTGTTACAAGTTGCAAATATTGGTGATGTTGAAGATCAGACTTATAAAATAGAGCATCTGGGATCAGATCCGAATATTTTGAATGATATTTTATCTGGAAAACATGATTTTTGTAATAAGCTTTCCTCTGCCAAGAGACCAATAATTATTATAGGTGAAGGAGTTTACGGACGTTCCGACGGTTACTATCTACAGTTTTTGTTGCAGCAAATAGCGCAAAAATATTCTGTCATAAATACTGACTGGAATGGTTATAACATACTCCATAAACATGCCAGCATTGTTGGAGCTCTTGATTTGGGGCTAATTTTTAACGATACAAAAAATCCTAGTATATCAGGTACTGATGCAATATTGAGAGCGACACGGAATAAAAAAATAAATGTATTATACTTGCTTGGTGCAGATGAAATTAATATGGCTGATATAGCAGAAGATTGTTTTGTCATTTATCAAGGTCATCATGGAGATAAGGGGGCCGAGAGAGCAGATGTTATTTTACCAGAAGCTGCTTATACAGAACAAGATGGTATGTATGTGAACCTAGAAGGTAGAGTGCAGTGTGCAAAGAAAGCTATTGAACCTCCAGGTGAGGCTAGGCCTAGCATTAAAATTATTCTGGATATTGCAAAAAAGTTAGAGTTGCCTTTGCCTTTTGAAGATATAGTTTCAATTAGGTCAGGTATGGCAAGAGAAAACCCTGTGTTTTTGAACATAGATCATATAACACCTGCAAAAATTTCTATTTCGGATCATAATTCTGATTTAGATATAACGAAAGAAAAAATAACCTCTAAAAAAAATAACTACTATATGGATAATGTTATATGCAACTCATCAGTAACAATGGCAAAATGTTCTAGAGAATTGTTAGAACAAAATCAGGAGGATATGTGATGACAGTTCTGGTTGAACAGTACCTTATTCCGATTTCGTTTATTGTAGGAAGGATATTATTAATCACTGTCCCTTTGCTCCTATCTGTAGCTTATTTGACTTATGCAGAAAGGAAAGTTATTGGTCTTATGCAGATGAGAAGGGGGCCGAATGTTGTAGGCTACTTTGGTTTGTTGCAGCCTATTGCTGACGCTATTAAATTGATATTTAAAGAAATCATTATACCCGATGCTGCTAGTAAGTCAGTATTTATTATTGCTCCATTGGTAACATTTATATTAAGCCTAATAGGCTGGGCTGTGATTCCTTTCGATTACGGTGTAGTTTTAGCAGATATTAATGTTGGTGTGTTATATGTATTTGCTGTCTCGTCATTGGGTGTTTATGGTGTTATTATGGCTGGATGGGCTAGTAATTCAAAATATGCATTTCTTGGAGCTATAAGGTCTTCAGCGCAAATGATTTCTTACGAAGTGTCTATAGGGTTAGTTATTGTTACAGTTTTATTGGTTACTGGTAGCCTGAATTTAACAGAAATTGTTGAATATCAAAGAAATATGCCTCTATGGTGTGAAGTGTTGCTTGCTCCTATGGCTGTGGTGTTTTTTATATCTGTGCTAGCGGAAACAAATAGGTTGCCATTTGACTTGCCCGAAGCTGAGGCGGAGTTGGTTGCTGGCTATAACGTAGAATATTCTTCTATGACATTTGCTCTATTTTTTCTAGGTGAATACGCCAATATGATACTGGTTAGTGCTATTACTGCTACATTTTTTATGGGAGGATATTTGCCACCATTTAACTTAGAGTTTTTAAACATTGTTCCGGGCACAATATGGTTTATAGTTAAAATATCATTTCTATTATTTATATTTTTGTGGATAAGAGCTTCTTTGCCTAGATATAGATATGATCAGTTGATGCGTATAGGGTGGAAATTCTTTCTGCCATTTACTTTATTTTGGGTAGTGGTTACTGCTTCAATTTTAATGTTTACAGATAATTTACCAGGTTAGGTGGCTCTATGAAAAACATCTTACTGTATATCAAATCATTCACATTATGTGAAATAATAGCTGGCATGATGCTGACCTTGCGTTATTTTTTTGCTCCTAAAGTAACGTTGAATTATCCTTACGAAAAAAGTAGAATTAGCCCAAGATTTAAAGGAGAGCACGCACTACGTCGTTATCCTAATGGTGAAGAGAGGTGTATAGCGTGTAAGTTATGTGAGGCTATTTGTCCAGCTCAGGCCATTTTGATTGAAGCAGAACCTAGATCAGATGGTAGCAGGCGTACTACCAGATATGATATTGACATGACAAAATGTATTTATTGTGGTTTATGTGAAGAAGCTTGTCCTGTTGATGCAATAGTTGAGGGACCTAATTTTGAGTTTGCAACTGAGACTCATGAGGAATTATTATATGACAAACAAAGGTTATTAAGAAATGGTGATATGTGGGAGCAAGAGTTGGCCGAAAAACTGAAAAAAGATTACGTATACAGGTAGAATATGGAGTTATTTTTTTATATTTTTGCATTAATGAGCATAATAGGTAGTCTGGGCGTGATAACTAGTAGAAATCCTGTGCATGCTGTGTTATGGCTTATATTTACCTTTTGTAGCGGTTCTGGGTTAATGCTTCTTATGGGAGCAGAATTTATAGCTATGATGTTGATCATTATATATGTGGGAGCAGTAGCGGTGTTGTTCTTATTTGTTGTTATGATGTTGAATATCAAAGGTTCCTTAATTAATGCAGCCTTTGGGAAGGATACAGGTGTTACCATAATAATTTCAATATTGTTACTAGCTAATTTTACTGCAGTTATTTTATTGAGTAGCGGTATTGTAGTTCCTACATCAAAATATGGTTTTGTAATATCGTCACAGCTAAGTGATGTGAAGTTAATTGGCAGAGTGTTATATACTGATTTTATACTTCCATTTCAGGTTAGTGGTATAATACTATTTGTTGCTATGGTTTCTAGTATTGTACTTACTATGAGAGAGATTAAGGGAGTAAAAAAACAGGATGTCAGTGCTCAACTCAGCAGAAATAAAGCAAATAGCATTTCAATAGCTACTTGTGATGGAAAAAAAGGTTTAAGTAATTTGTCTTATGATGATTAGTGAAATTTCTTTAGAACATTATTTGATATTATCCTCCTTATTGTTTTCAATAGGTGTGAGTGGACTGTTGATTAATCGTAAAAATGTTATTACGATTTTGATGTCTATAGAGATTATGTTGTTGGCTGTGAACATAAACTTTGTTGCTTTCTCTATTTCGTTAAATGATATAGTAGGTCAGGTCTTTAGTTTAATAGTATTAGCTATTGCTGCGGCTGAAGTTTCAATTGGTCTTGCAATTTTAGTTCTATATTTTAGAAACAGAAATTCGATTCAAATAGAATCTATTAATAGAATGAAAGGCTAATTATGGAAACAATAATAAAATTGATTATATTTCTTCCTCTAATATCTGCTTTTTTCAACGGATTTTTTAACAAAAAATTAGATGGTTGTTTAGTCAAGTGGTTAGCTGGTGTGTGCATTACAATACCAGCTTTGTTTTCTTTTTATCTTTTTTCTAAGATAGTAACAGATAAAAACGTATTTCAATTTATTTTAAGCGATTGGATCAATATAGGCAATTTAGATGTAAATTGGTTAGTTTATGTTGATCAGGTCACTGCGATAATGTTTTTGCTTGTAACAAGTGTTTCAGCTGTAGTTCATATCTATTCTTTAGGTTATATGAAGGAAGACAAGACCATTGCCAAATTCCTGTCTTATTTGTCATTATTTACTTTTTTTATGCTCATGCTTGTGTGTAGCGGCAATTTTGTTCAATTATTTCTTGGATGGGAAGGGGTTGGTTTATGTTCTTATTTGTTGATAGGTTATTATTCTTATAAGGATTCTGCAAATAAAGCCGCTATTAAGGCTTTTATTGTTAATAGAATTAGTGATTTTGCTTTCATCTCTGGAATTGCATTGATAATTATTTATACTGGTAGAGTCAATTTTTCTGATGTTTTTGCTTCCATTGATGTATTGCTTGAAACAAAGTTATTGATATTTGGCAGTGAATTTGTACTGCTAAATTTAGTTTGTCTCTTGCTATTTATTGGTTGTATGGGAAAATCTGCTCAACTTGGTATGCATGTTTGGCTTCCTGATGCTATGGAAGGCCCAACTCCTGTTTCTGCTTTGATCCATGCAGCAACTATGGTGACTGCTGGTGTATTTTTATTGGTTAGATGTTCATTCTTGTTTGAACATACTCCTATTATTTTAAACTTTATCGCGATTATAGGTGCTGTAACTTGTTTGTTTGCTGCTTTAATCGCTATAGCTCAGAGCGACATTAAGAAAATCATAGCTTACTCTACGTGTTCACAGCTTGGTTATATGTTTTTTGCATGTGGCGTATCAGCTTATCAGGCTGCTATGTTCCATCTAGTGACTCATGGTTTTTTTAAGGCTTTACTATTTTTATCGGCTGGTAATATTATATATGTAACTGGTCAGCAAGACCTATTTAAAATGGGTGGTTTAAGGAAAAAAATGCCTGTTACTTATATGAATTTTTGCATAGGTTCTTTGGCAATTATTGGTGTTTATCCTTTTGCAGGATTTTATTCGAAAGACTTAATTCTTGAATCTGCTTATAGTCACGGTGGTGTCGGTTCTATTGCTTTTATATTTGGTATAGTTGCTGCTTTTCTTACAGCTATTTATTCTTTAAAAATTATTATTCTAACTTTTCATGGTAAAACAAAGATAAATGATAATAAATTTGATACCATTAAAGAAGCTCCTCGTGTTATGAATTTGCCTTTAATACTGCTGACCTGCGGCGCTTTATTTTCAGGCATGATAGGTTACTATATTTTAGATATTAATAACCCATATGGTTTATTTATTAGAGCTATATATAACAAAACTATTATTCAACATCACAAAATACCTTTAATAGTTGAGACTTTACCTTTAATAGTTGGTCTGTTTGGTATATTAATAGGGTACTATATATATATAAGAAAATATTACGAGCCGCTTATTCAAAGATTCAAATATACTTATTGTCTTCTTAGTAATAAGTTCTTTGTTGATGAAATATATCAACAAATTTTAATAAAACCGGTCAATAAGTTGGCGCATCTACTGCGTTATATTGATATAAACTGTTTAGATAGGTTTGGACCAAATGGCGCAGCGTGCGTTACCAAATGTATTAGCCGGTGTATTTGCAGAATACAAACTGGATATATATATAACTATGCGTTTTATATTGTACTAGCTCTTGTGTTGTATCTAAGTTTTATAGTACTACAATTTTTGTAAAATAATTTATTATAATATGGAATCAAACATACCAATTTTATCAATTACAATATTGCTACCACTCATCAGCGCTTTTTATATAGGGTTTTTTATTGGTAGGAGTAATTTAGATAATAAAGAAACTCATGCAATTTACGTTGCAATACTTGCGTCTTCACTCAGTATGATTAGCGCTATTGCTTTAATGCTAGGGTTTGACAAGAATGTTTCGGATTTTCAGTTTGTTGAACAGTATAATTGGGTTGATTCTATTGGCCTTGAGTTTTTTGTTGGAGTTGACGGTATTTCAATATATTTCGTTTTGTTAACAGCTTTCTTGTCATTACTTTCTATAATTGCAAGTTTGTTTACGGTGCAAAAAAAGATTAAGGAGTTTTTGGTTTGTTTTCTTTTACTTGAGTCTTTTTGTATAGGAGCATTTTGTTCTTTGAACTTATTATTATTTTATGGTTTTTTTGAGGCAACTTTAATACCTATGTGTTTGATTATAGGTGTTTGGGGAGACAAAAACAGAGTTTACGCCTCTATCAAATTTTTTCTATATACTTTTGCAGGATCAGTATTTTTATTACTATCTTTGATATATATTTATGTGAAATCAGGGACTTTTGATATAACAGAACTTCCTAATTACTTAAAACATCTTCCATTGGAAAGGCAGCAATTGCTTTGGTTTGGGATTTTTATCGCTACCGCAGTTAAAATACCGATGGTACCATTTCACACTTGGTTACCTGATGCGCATGTTCAGGCTCCAACTAGTGGTTCAGTAATGTTGGCTGGTGTTTTGTTAAAATTAGGTGGTTATGCAATGCTGAGAATAATTATTCCAATGTTTCCAAATGCAACAGAAAGCTTTTCAATATACGTATTATGGCTTAGTGGCATTGCAGTTATTTATGCTTCCTTTGTTGCTTTTGCTCAGTCTGATATGAAAAAAATGATAGCATATTCATCTATTGCACATATGGGTTATGTCACAGGAGGTATATTTTCTTGCTCTATTAGCGGAATTAGTGGTGCTGTGTTTCAAATGATTAGCCATGGAATAATTTCTGCCGCATTATTTTTGACTATAGGAATTTTATATGAAAGGCACAAGACAAAAGAAATTAGTTATTACGGAGGTGTAAGCGTTAGCATGCCACTTTTGTCCTTTTATTTTATGATATTTACTTTGGGAGCTATAGGGCTGCCAGGCTTAAGTGGTTTTGTCGGAGAATTTTTAAGTATAGTGGGAATATTTTCTGCTGACATTATGACAGGAGTAGTGTGTAGTTTTGGTGTTATTTTAAGCGCGCTTTACATGTTAGTTTTATATAAAAGGGTGTTTTTGGGTTCTGCTTCTGATGCAGTTTTAAAGTTTAGAGATCTTTGTATTGTTGAGAATTTAGTGTTGTTGCCACTTGCAATATTAGTAATTTATTTTGGGATTAAGCCTAATTCTATTCTATCAATAATCGATCTATCAGTTGTTGATTTGGTGAGTATATATAAAAGTTAAAATAAGTATGATAAGTCAGTTTTCTATAATTATTCCTGAAATTACCCTTGCATCTATTGCAATGATGGTGCAAGTGATAGCAGTATTTAATGAGAAATTTTCACGCAAAATATCTGTATTTGCTTTGTTATTCCTTTTAGGGTTGGTAGTTTTTTTGATTTGCAACCCTGTTGAATATAGCTATTACGGAGGTAGTTTTCTTACTTCTTCGGTAATAAATCTTTTTAAAGCTATAGTACTAGGCCTAACTTTAATGAGTATTATAATATACAGAGATTTTGTTAAAATAGCTGGTGGTGATATACAAATAGAGTTTATTACAATTATGCTGCTAGCCACGCTTGGCATATTTATTACCATTTCAGCTAGGGACTTCTTGCTTTTGTTTTGTGGATTGGAGTTACAAGCTTTATCAGGTTATGCACTCACTGCCTTTAATACAAAAGATGAAAAATCATCAGAGGCAGGTTTAAAATATTTTATTTTAGGCGCGCTTGTAAGCGGTATTATGTTAATGGGTATATCGTTTGTGTATGGATTTAGTGGTAGTATTAACTTTTTAGAAATTAAGTATCTAGTTGGAATGCAGCCTAATGTAGGTATAATATTTGGTATGGTGTTTGTGACTATAGCTATTTTGTTTAAACTATCTGTCTCACCTTTTCATGTTTGGACTCCCGATGTCTATGAGGGAGCTCCAATATCTGTGGTAAGTTATTTTTCTACAGCCCAGAAACTAGGAATGTTACTCGTATTGATTAATATTATTGATGGTATAATTGTTGATTATCCCTCTATATCAGAGGATATTCTTAGATTATCTGCTATCTTATCAATGATAGTTGGTTCTTTTGGTGCGATAAAGCAAGACTCTTTAAAAAGGCTAATGGCCTATAGCAGCATACTAAATATGGGTTATGTATTAATGGCTGTGACAATCCATTCTACAGGTGGGAACAATGTTGCATATATATATATGCTCATATATGCAATATCGACTATTGGTTTGTTTGCTAGTTTTGTTGCACTTTTAGGTAAGAAAAGTGATATAGCTACTTTTGAAGATTTAAGTGGAGTTGCATTGAGGCGTAAAACCCTTGCTGCAGTAATAGCTATTATAATGTTTTCTATGATAGGGTTGCCTCCGTTTGCTGGGTTTTTTGGCAAGTATTACGTTTTTTCTAGTGCAACCAGCCAAGGTGAGTTTGCTATGGTTGGTGTAGGGTTACTATCTAGTGTAATTTCCGCTTTTTATTATTTAAAATTTATAAAATATATGTACTTTGTGGATCCTGTTTGCCAGATAGAGCGTATAGCTACAAAAAGAGGTTTGTGGTTTGTGACCACAATTTCTGCAAGTTTTACAATTTTCTTTTTTCTTTTTGCGCATAAATATATTGTGTAGCAAAAAAATGCGTTAACCTTTAATCAACTAATTCTGCATTATAACCTTGTGGTGAAAAATATGTCTATAGACTCAAGATGGTTGCAAGATTACAATTTTATTCAGATGGAAGAAGTTGATAGCACTAATAAAGAGGCATTAAATCTTGCAAAAGCTGGGGTAGATAACAATCATGTTATATTAGCAAAAAAGCAGACAAATGGTCGCGGAAGTCAAGGCAGGACTTGGGTTTCTAGTGCTGGTAACTTTTATTTAAGTATTTTACTAACTGATATTGATAAAGTTTCTGATTGCTTTTTATTCCCTTTCATGGCTGCCAATGTGGTATATGAAGCAATAGCTTATTTTGCTAACGAATCTGGTGTAAAGGCGGATATAAAATTGAAATGGCCAAATGATGTGTTACTGAATAACAAAAAAATTGCAGGAATTTTAGTTGAGTCCATTGAAATAAAAGGCAACTGCTATGTTGTAATAGGGATAGGTATTAATGTTGAGAATGCACCCACAATAGAAGCAAGAATTATTCATCCATCTTTTCTTGCAAATGAAGGGATATTCATAAAAAATAAAGATCATTTCTTAAATTTTATAGTGAATAACTTACATAAAAAATATACAATATGCCAAAAAGAAAAAAATTTTGATTTTATAAGAAAAGATTGGCTTTCTCGGGCTTATAGACTAGGAGAAGAAATTACTATGGTAAATAATGGTAGGAGAATATTTGGAAAATTTGAAGATATTAGTGATATTGGAGAAATTGGCATTAGATCTTTAGACGGCAGGCTTTCTTATCACAATCATGGAGACATCACAAAATAATGCTACCTTCTATTATATTAATAAAGCCCCAGATGGCTGAGAATATTGGTGCAACAGCAAGAGCGATGAAGAATTTTGGTATTTTAGATTTGCGTATAGTTTCTCCATCGTGTTCTTGGCCCAATCAAAAAGCTCAAGCAACTTCAGTTAGAGCTATTGATATAATCAATAAAGCAAAGATTTTTAATACTATATCTGAAGCTTTAAGTGATTTATCATATGTTTATGCAACCACCTCTATTACGCGTGATATGAGTAAAGAGTGTCTACTGTCTAGGGATTTGGGGGAACAGATCAGCAAACAAGGTAAAGTAGGCATTATGTTTGGTAGAGAAAGCATAGGGTTAACTAATGAAGAAATAGCTTATGCAAATAAAATTATTACAATTGACACTGATATAGAATTTAATTCTTTAAATATTTCCCATGCTGTTGCAGTAATTTGCTACCAAATTTTTCAGCTCAGAAAGCAAAGTAGGTTAGATTTAAAACTTCAAGTAGCGCTTGCAACTCAAAAAGAGTTAGAAGTTTTTTATACGCGACTATTTAACAGTTTACAAAATAAAAATTTCTTTAAAGTAGAGAGTAAAAGATGCTCCATGCAAAACAAAATTCGTAATCTTTTCTCAAAGATTGATCATTTGTCTAGTACGGAAGTACAAATATTGCATGGAATTGTTAAAACTTTATCAAAATAAAATGGCCAGTTTATGAATTATTTCAGTCTATTTGATCTAGAAACTAAGTATGATATTGACAAGTCTGATTTGAAAAAAAGATACTTAAAAGCATTGCAAAAATTTCATCCAGACAGAGCTGCAATGGGAGAAACGAAAGAGTATATTGAAAAATCGATGCAAATTAATGAGGCGTATAAAATTTTGTCCGATTCTTATGAAAGAGCCAAATATTTATTATTAGAAAATGGTTGTAATTTTGAAGATAAAGCCTTGACATCAGTACTAAAGCCTGATGAATTAGAAGAAATATTAGATGAGTATGATTTAATTGATGCTGTTGATGATATTGAGAAATTAAAAATCAAATATGAAGATAAGAATTTAGCCATAGAGTCTATTATATCCGGACTAAAGAAGGCTTTTGCAAGTAAAAATTTTACTTTGGCGCTTGATTATACTGTAAGACTAAAGTATCTTACTAATTTAGTAAAGAATATAAAACTTAAAATCAAGCATGCAAATAGTTGATATAGAGGAGCCAGGACAGGAAGAACACAAGAGTGAGATTATTGTGGGGATTGATTTTGGAACAACTAATTCACTAATTGCAGTCTCAAAAAATCGTACCCCAGTTGTTATTAAACTTGAAAATGGGATGGATTTTTGTCCTTCTGTCATTGCACTAGACGGCAGCCAAAATTTTAAAATAGGGGAGCAAATAGGGGAGCAAAAAAATGCTTGGAGCTTAAGGTCTATAAAGAGATATTTGTCTAAGACTTCTGATCAAATTCAAATGAACGATAACCTAATGCTACAATCAGATTTAATTAACTTGGATGAAACTATTCCAAGGATATTAGTTGGCGACAAGTTAGTTAGTTTTACAGAATTGGCTTCTCAGATTTTTATTTATCTCGCAAATGCCGCCAGTATTGAATTAAAGAGTGATATCAAAAAAATTGTGCTTTCAGTTCCAGCTCATTTTGATGACAATGCCAGAGGTCAAGTTATTTTGGCCGCCAAGATAGCAGGGCTTGAAGTGCTGCGCCTTATTTCTGAGCCTACTGCAGCAGCTTATGCTTATAGTTTAAATAAGAAAAAAGAAGGCTCTTATTTGGTTTATGACCTTGGAGGAGGTACTTTTGATATTTCGATTTTAAATATGGATCAAGGTGTCCTGCAAGTTATAGCAACTGACGGTAATAACATGCTTGGTGGAGATGATATTGATCTGTTATTGTCAAAGCACGTAGCAAAAAAACATTCGTTAAAAATTACTGATAGGTTTATTGCTTGCATGAGGTCAATAAAAGAGCAGTTATCGAGAAATAACAAAGCAGAAGCCAGGTTTGAAAATATTACGATTATAGTTACTAGAGATGAGTTTGAATCTATTATTACTCCCATTATTCAAAAAACAATAAATATGGTATCTTCTCTTTTATCAGAGTTTGATGAAATAGAGCTTGATGGTATAATATTAGTTGGTGGTTCGACTCGTATACCATTGATAAAAGAAAAATTAAAAAGATCTTTTGGAGTCAAAATACTTGACGATTTAGATCCCGATAAAATAGTTGCTTTAGGCGCAGCTATGCAAGCAGAAAATCTATCAACAAAATCTTCTGCTTTGTTAATAGACGTGTTGCCGCTGTCCATAGGGCTTCAGCTATACGGAGGAATAGTTGAAAAAATCATCATGCGTAATACACCTATTCCTTTTTCAATTACAAAGGAATTTACTACCCATATGGATAACCAGACAGGTATAAAATTACATATATTGCAAGGTGAACGTGAAATGGTAGATGATTGTTTATCTTTAGCGCATTTTGAGCTTAGCGGTATAAGACCTCAAAAAGCAGGTAGAGCTAGACTGGAAGTCACATTTGCAGTAGATGCAGATGGTATTTTATCTGTGAGCGCGCGTGACTGTGAAAGTGGGAAAGTAAAAAACATTACGGTTAATCCTACATACGAAGTAACAGAAGATACGGTATTAGACAATCTAAAGTCTGCATACCAGAATGCGCAAAAAGACCATCAGCTAAAGATACTATTAGAAACTAAATCAAATGCTGAGAGTTTGATATATGGTTTGGAAAATGCTTTACAAGAAACTCCGGATGTTATTACAAAAAATGAATATCAACAAATAAAAGAGCAAATTGACTCTTTAAAGTTGTTTATGCAAAACGATAATCGTGATAAAATACTTGATCAAATGAACCATCTCAATAAATTAGCTGAGAACTTTATACAAAAACATTTAGATCAAGGAGCTAATACTCATCTAAAGGGTCGAAGTGTTAATGAAATTAAAATAGATTAAATTAAAAAAATGTCATCAGAAAAAATAAAAATAATTTTTGTTGAAAACGATAAGGAAATAGAAGTTGAAGGTTTAGTCGGACTTTCCATATTAGAGGTAGCTCATCAGAATGAAATCAATCTTGAAGGCGCATGTGAAGGTTCTTTAGCTTGTGCAACTTGCCATGTTGTTTTAGAAGAAAAAATATACAATCAATTAGAAGAGCCTGAGGAAGCAGAGGAAGATATGTTGGATTTAGCTTTTGGGTTAACGCATACTTCAAGATTAGGGTGTCAAATTATTCTTACAAAAGAGCTTGATGGAATGCGTGTAAAGTTGCCATTTGCAACAAGGAATATTAATATTTAGCCATGAAAACGAAAGCGCTAATTCTTAGTATAGTACTATATATCTCCCTATGGTGCCTTAGCGCCCACTGTATCAAGAAAAATACAGTTCAGTTTGTTAATGAACTGAACACTGATAATATAAAGTTTTCATATGATCAGATAAGTGTTTCCGGTTTTCCATTTTTTTGGATAGTTAACATAGATACTCCCAAAGTTACTTCAATAAGTCACAACGGTTTACACGAAGCGATATTTAATAAAATAAAAATTAAATATACTATCTATACCCTTGAGCTTTCAATAGATAATGAAATATTGTTTAGTAACTCCGAAAATTCCCAAGACTTAGAAAGTTACTCTCTTATTTGCGAAGGTATTAACGTTTTGAAGTTAAAGTTCGATAAGCCTATTTGGTTTTCTTCGTTTGATAATTTCATGCAGGATATAATTTCAATCGAATTGGCTTTTTCGCCTGTGAGTGCTGTAGGGAATGAAAAGGAAATATTTAATATTTCTCATCTCAATTTCGACGTTTTAAAGATAGAAGAAGAATTATTTAATCATTTTGCAATAAAATTTTCTACACACTATGTGCTAGAAGGACCTCGTTTAAGTAATCAAATTCTTTTAGATATAAATTATATGGCTCCAAAAAAGAAATTGATACAAATAGTTACGGAAGACCTAGATTATGAACATAAGTTTATTCTAAATAAGTTCAATTTTTGTCATGCTGAGGAAGATGCGGAAGTGGATTTTAAAGGTGTTTTAAACTTAAAAACAGGCGAAGATCCTGCAGGAAAATTTAAGGTAATGTTTAAAAATTATGATAAATTGATACAAAGCTCTGTCCCTGATGATTTTTTCCTACCAAAAGAGTTTTTACAAAATTTTATTGAAGAGTCTGCTATAGCTAGTGGACAAAAAATCGACAATAATTACATTGAGTTTGATATTTTTATATCAGATCAAAACTTTGATATAAAAAGACGTAATATCTGATTTATTATGTTTTACATTAAGCAACCATTTTCAAGCCAAAGAATTTTAGTAATAACTTTTTTATTTGGGTAAATAGAAGAGCATATTAATCTATAGTTTTCAAGTTGCTTTAGATAGCTGACAGGGATTTCAGAACGGTTTTTTGGTGGAGTTAGGTCTGATTTATAATCAATAATAATAATATTATCACCATCTTCGATCATAAGGTCAATACGGCCTAAATCTATTCCATTGTTTTGATTTATTCTACCAACACTTGTTTCAACTAAGCAGCCAGAAGATAATAATTTGTTCAGCTGTTTATTGGATTGTATTGCACTAATGCTATTTGCTATTCTTTGTTGATTCGACAAACATAATGTCTTAATGAGAGGATGGTAGCTCATTTTGCTTATGTCTTTGGCTAAAATTGAATCTTCTAGAATTTTATGGAAAATTATTCCATATTCCATAGGGTTTGTATTATTCATTGGAGTCAAATACTTATTTCCTAGACATTTTTTGTCTTTTTTTAGATTAGGAATTTTGTTTAAATCATGTTGAACATTGAAACATTCTAATTCTTTATCATTCATTTTTTCAATAGCCGTTCTTTTAATCTCGTTATGGATTTGGCCATAAGTGATTTTTTCATCTAGCTTTACATTATTTCTCATGTTATAGAGCGTATTTTTGACTAGCTGGTACCAACAATTTTCGGGAACGGACTTGCTCTCTTGATACCCGCAAACTATTAGCCGGTCTTCTGCCCTTGTCATACCGACATACAAGAGTCGTAAATATTCAGAATAGGAAGCTTTTTGTGCCTGAGACTTTATTTTCTTTAGACAGTTATTAGTAATGTTGGAACTTGTACTGACAACAAAATCTCCTTTGTCAGACCAAAAGAATCTTTCTTTTAATTTTGGGAGTGTAGTCGTATCACATAATATTACGATCGGAGCTTGAAGGCCTTTTGCTCCGTGCAGGGTCATTATGCGTACTTGATTGAGTTTTAAACTCTCTCGTTTAATTGATGCATAATTGTTATCGATCCAAAAAATAAAATTTTGTAGAGAGTCGTCTATATTTTTACAGTAACTACTGCAAGCATATAACAATTCGTTTATTGCATCATCACTTGCCGGCCCATTATATTCAGATAATGATTTTCTATAACCCATTATTTCTGTTATGTAGTAAAAAAAGTTTGCGGCATTAGTTATTTTATAGACTTTTTGGAAGTAATTTAATTTATCATAAATATTGGCATAGTTATTTCTATTTTCTTCGATAAATTTCCATATTGAACTTGATAATCTTTTAGTTGCAATATCGTATAATTCCTCCTCATTTAATAATATTATAGGAGATTTTAGTAAACTTCCTAAATTTAGATCATCATATGGATTTAAAACAAAGCGTGCTACTGACAACAAGTCTTGTACTGATATGTTTTCTTTTAATATAATGCGGTCTAGGCCAGATACGCTAACGTCATTTTGCTGTAGTGCTTTAATAACTTCATCAGTAAACTGATCGCGTTTGCGAAATAAAATCATTATATCATCATTCTTAATAGGCATGCCAGTTGAGGGAAGAGTTTTTTTGCTATCAATTAGCTCTTTTACATATTTTGCTATTTTATTAGCTAATATTAGCTTGGCTGAAATACTCTTTTGCTGCCTATTTTCAACAGGCCAAAATTTCTCAATATCTTGATTCACAGTGGATAAAGGCCAAAGTTCAACTAGTCCAGTAGTATTATTACGATAGGCTTTGATTTCATGAAGCGGCATAGGAAATAGATTGCTATCAATATTTTGCTGATTTTTAAATAAAGCGTATACTACATCAAGTATTGCGCTGGTTGATCGGTATGAAGTATCTAGATTGACGTTATAAAAAGGTTTTTTGGCATGATACATTTTTTCAGCTAAATTAACATTTGTTTGAGCAAAAATATTGACATCAGCGCCTTGAAAGCTAAATATTGATTGCTTTGCATCGCCCACAACAAATATAGTTCGATTACTTTCTGAGTCTTTTCCATCACCACAGTAAAATTCTTCAATTAGTGCATTGATGATTCCCCATTGATTTGGACTGGTGTCTTGTGCTTCGTCCACTAATAAATGATCAATCAAACCATCAAGTTTGTATAATACCCACTGGCGTACCTGGCTATCACATAATAAATTTGATGTTTTATCTATTAGATCATCGTAATCTAGTAAAGCTTTACGTTTTTTAATTGAGTTATATTCTTCTGTTAATTCGTAGCTTAATACGGATATCAAAGTGGAAAAGCAGCTTATTTGTAATGATTTAAACTCTTGGTCTTTTTGATAGAATTGCTCTTGTAAATTTTTCAATGCAATGTCCAAATTAGAGCCTTTTTTTGCTACAGCATTGCCTGTAATACGTTTTCTTATTTCTCCTGTATTTGTTAGAAATAATTTATATAAGTCCTGGATTTGAAAATTCTGGCCTAATGCTGCTCTTAAATCTAGATTAGACAAAAATTCTGAAAAATACACCTCACGTGGTGTTCGCAATTTCTTAATAGCCTCTATAGCATCGGAAATCTTATTCTCTTTATACGCTTTATTTTTTAAAATTTTAGATTTATTTTGAATTATTTCCTTAAATATTTCATCAATAATAAGTTGGTGGAAGTTTGTAGCCAAATATTCATTAATTATCTGTAATTCTGCCTTATTGTTAATGATATTTTGTACTTCAGATAATATTATTTGTTCCTTAGTCTCATCTATTACTTGGAATCTAGGAGAAATATCTGCTTCTAGTGGAAATTGTTGTAAAGTTTTTTGGCAAAAAGAGTGAATGGTTTGTATACTTATATTATTTTCTGAGCATAAATGTTGTTCGTATAAGTTTTTAGCAATTTTTATTTCTTTTTCAGTAGGGCTGCGGCCTTGTATATTATTTATAGAAATTTCTAATTCTTCATGATTCATTTTAGACCAATGAAAAATCATATCGTTAATCCTTTCCTTCATTTCTGCTGCAGCTGCATTGGTAAAGGTAATGCATAATATTTTGTGTGGGACAGCTTTGCTTAATAAAAGACGAAGTACGCGATCAGTTAATATCTTAGTTTTCCCAGTGCCAGCGGAGGCAGATACCCAGATAGAAGAAGTTGGGTCTGACGCTTGAATCTGTAATTTATTCATAAAAAAATCTGTTCTACAATTAAGAGGATAATGATGTTGTTATATAACATTAAAGAAGTATTTAGTTTATTTTTATCATAAATTTTCTTTTTATCTCAAATTTATTGTTAATTTAATGTAGCATGATAATAACATGGATAGAATTATTAGTTAAATATGAATTCGTATAGCATTACTTTAGAAGATGTAAATAAAACTAGCCTTACTAAGTTTTTAAAAGAATTGGATACAAATAATATTACAAAGTATCAAAAAGAAGGTAAATTAAACTTCAATGAAACAGATGCAAAAACTGATTTTACTGAAAATCTTGATAGAGGGACAATAATACACCTTAAAAATGGAGAAAGCTTAGATAGGATTGTTGATGAAGAAATCACTGAGAATATTGCAAAAGATAAGAATTTTAATGATAATCAAAGAGATGAGCTTTTAGAGGCATTATTGGAAAAAGTCGATATTTCTCTTAAAAAACATGGTATTTCAAAGGAGCAATCAGATTATATTAAGAGTTCAAGCCATGAAAATGCCGTTGCAAATGCATCGAAAAATATTTTGAATGTAATAACCGTTTCTATGAGTTCCAGTGCAGAGTATAAATCAGCAATATTAAATAATAATGCACTTGCTCAGATTGAAATTAGAGACGGAGATTTGATATATAAGAGTGTAGGAAAAATATTATTTGATAAGGAATTTTCAAAGCGCAATATTACAACTTTAGAAAAGAATATCGTAGCCCATTCAACAATTGACTCAAACGACTATATAATTACTAATGTGGAAATAAATTTAGGCAAAGTAGGAGATAAAAAATTTACACCCAAGTTAGAATGTAATTTTTGTGCAGATGGAAAAGTTGGTAATCAGTTGCTTCACAATATAAAAAACAAAATAAATGAAGTCAATAAATACCAAAAGCTACAGAATGATGCATCAAAAGACCGTCATAGGATTAAACAATACGAAAATCCTGACAAAAATAAAGTAAATGTAGAACATCAAAATAAAAAAAGTGCCATTATAAAAATTAATACTTCAGATCCAAATATTATCAATAAAGAATATTCCAATACAATGGAAACTTTTATGGAAAAAAGTGGTAAAAACAAGCAACATGAAGATAAAATTACACAAGATATTGTAACCCTGCTTAATAATAAAAAAGATGATAATACTCTTTCATTTCTTAAAAAGATTCCTACAACAAAAAAAGTACTACCCCTTGCATTAGCGAATCATATTGACAGTGAATTAAACAATTCTAACCAGTGTGACTCTAAAACTGCAAATGAATTAATTAATAGAACGTCAACTGTACTAGCAAACATTACAGATAAACCAAAGGGATATGTAAAAATTTTGATGAAAGAAATAATATCTGAGCGTGCAAAAGAGGAGAATATTAATGTTCCTAAAAAGGGTTTCATAGAAAAAATCTCTGATACTATCAAGTTACTTTACTATAGTGCGAAAGGAGAAAATAAGTCCCAAGATTTGGATAAGTTTCAAAATAAAAAAAGCCACACAAGAGGTAGATAAATTTTTTTCTTATCATAAATTTTCTTTTTGTCTCAAATTTATCATCAAGTTAATGTAGCATAATAATATCATAAACAAAATTACTCGTTAAATATGAATTCACACAGTTTTACTTCAAAAGATATAGAAAACTCTCAGAACGTCCCAGATTATTTAAAAAATTTGGATACAAATAATATTGAGATGTATCAAAAAGAAGGTAAATTAAACTTCGAGGAGACAGCTGCAAAAAAAGATTTTACCAAAGATCTTAATCGAGGAACAATAATACATCTTAAAAAGGAAGGAAAGTTAGATAGAATTATTGATGAAGAAATTGCTGAGAATATTGCAAAAGATAACCAGTTTACTGATAATCAAAGAGATGAGTTGAAGAGTGCTCTACTAGATAAAGTTGAAGGATCTTTTAAGAATTATGGTATTTCAAAAGAGCAATCAGATTATATCAAAACTTCGACGCAGCAGGGGGCGGTTGGAGCTCTAGGTGGAGGTCTTTTTATAGGGTTAGTAGCATTGAAACCAGAAGGCTTGCCTACAGCTCAAGTAACTAACGGATCTGCTGCGCAAATTGAAATTAAGGGTGGGAATTTGATTTATAAAAGTATAGACAAAGTATTATTTGATCACGATATAACACAAGGTAATTTTGGAGATTATGGAATTGCAACTTATTCGAAAGTGGATTCAAAAGATTACATAATTTCTACTGTAGAAATAAACTTAGGGAAAGTTGGAGATAAAAATTTTACTCCCAAATTAGAATGCCATTTTTGCGCAGAGGGTGAAACGGGGAATCTTTTACTAAACGACATTAAACAAGTAAAATCTACAATAAATCCAAAAAATCCAGATCTTATAAAGCAAGATTATCTTGAAACCAGAGATTCTTTAATGGAAGAAAGTGGTAAAAATAAAGAGCATGATAAACTAATAAAAGAGGCTATTACAACAGCTCTAAAAGAAAATGACACTGATATTGCGTCACCTCTGAAAAATATTTCTACAACAGAAAAAATGTTACCTTCTGCATTAGCGGACCATATTGATAATGTTTTAAAATATGAACCTAAAAATAATTCCTATGCTGTGGATAAACTAATAAATGATACATCGAATGTAGTGTCAGAAATTAGTGGCAAGCCAAAAGGGTATGTAAAAATTTTGATGAAGGACGTAATATCTGAGCGTGCAAAAGAGAAGAATATTAATGTACCGAAAGAAGGCTTCATAGAAAAAATATCTGATACTATCAAACTACTTTACTATAGCGCAAAAGGAGAAAATAAGTCACAAGATTTGGATAAGTTTCGTAAAACCCCAATTGTAAAAAAATCATCTTCTTTGGGAAGATAAACAATCTATTTTATTCCAGCCACGATTTTTGTTTGAGGAGTAGAAAAAATTTTGCTAGCTACTTTTCGTAAATCTTCCGTAGAAGTTGCATGGATTGATGATATTACTTCTTCACTTGAATAGTATTTTTTTAGCAAAGAGAATGTTTTCCCAATTTCTTCTGACTTATATTCAGGTTTTTCATCAGCCATATAAATATTTGATTCAACCAAGGATTTTGCCCTGTCTAGTTCATTATCAGAAATAAATTCTTGCAATTTTACTATCTCATTTTCTATATTAGCAACCAATTCTTTAGCTTTAGCGTGCTCACAAGATGCGCTAATTCCAAATATTCCGCTATCTCTGAATGAATTCTGCCAAGTGCCAACACTATAGGCCAAGCCTAATTCTTCTCTGATTTTTTGGAATAGGCGAGAAGACAAACCACCACCAAAAATAATTGATAAAATCTGAGCATGATAAAATTCTTGTACATCGGTGTAAGCAGGGGACTCAAAACCCATAATCACTGTAGTTTGTTCCAGTTTTTTTTCTATAAAATATTCTCCTCCGTTATAGTTTGCCAGGCCATAAGTTGTTTTTATTTGTGATTTTTTTAAAGAAGAAAATAGCTTTTCGATTATTTCTAGTGCTGTGTCATGGTTTATTTTGCCTGCAATAGATATGACTATGTTATCAGTGGAGTAGTGTTCGTTAATATAATTTTGAAAATCAGCCGTGTTAAAATTTTTGATAGTTTCATAAGTTCCAAGTATTGATCTGCCGAGCGGTTGGCTAGGATAGGCAATTTCAAATAATTTTTCGCTAACTAAATCATCAGGGTTGTCTTGTACTTCAGCAATTTCTTGTACTATTACGTCTAATTCTTTTTTGACTTCACTTGCCTCAAAAATAGAGTTTTGTAGTATATCAGATAGTATTTCAATGCTATTGTAGAAATGTTGGTGTAGTACTTTCGAAAAATAGACGGTATTTTCTCTACTGGTATAGGCATTAAAATAACCACCAATTTCATCAAATTCCTTTGCAATTTGAAGCGCAGTACGTTTTTTTGTTCCCTTAAATGCCATATGCTCCAGAAAATGTGAGATGCCTTGGGTTTTGGCTGTTTCATACCTGCTTCCAACATTTACCACAATATTAATCGATACAGAATTAACATGTGGCATGTTGTATGTGACTAGATTTATGCCGTTTGATGTTATGCTATGGTTAAAGGTCATATTCTTCTATAGTTTTTATTGTTTCTGATAATCGCAGAGAAACAACCGATTCTTCATATCGTTCCTGTAGTTTGGTATATGCATTGCAACTTAGATAGTTTGCTAAACCTTTTTCTTTACAAATTATTTCGATATTATTTGCTATTTCTTCAGGAGAGTTAATGGGAACTAATAACCCATCTTTTTTATGCTCAATAATTTCTTGAGGACCACCAGACATAGTAGCAATAACTGGCTTTGAATAAGACATTGCTTCAAGTACAACGATACCAAAGGCCTCCTTATGAGAAGGTAGGCAAAAAATATCTATTTTATTAAAGAAAACGTCTTTATCATACACCCAGCCACAAAATTCTACCTCATCTTGAAGACGTAAAATTTTAACTTGTCTTAGAAGACTATTTTTATTTTTTCCTCTGCCACCTATCAAGAGCGATATATTAAAACCTCTGCTTTTTAAAATAGCAGTAGCTTGAATTAAATCAGAAAAACCTTTAGTTTCAATTAATCTGCCAATTCCTCCAACAACAACTTGTTTGCTTTTTTCCATAGGGAAATGAAAGCTTTGCTTATATGGTTTCGTGAGTTTTATAATGTTAGAAAACATATGTATTCTTGATTCTTGGAACCCGTTTTTTATTAGGTGGGAACGTAATTGTGAAGTTAAAGCTAAAATATGATCACATTTTTTAAGGTGTTTATAGCTGTAATTATGTGTCACACCTAGCAGTTTTGTACCAAAAAATTTTAGCAATGTTGCAAATATAATTGATCTATTCCCATGGCAAATTACCATGTTTGGTCTGTGGTATATAAATAGAACTAAAAGATGAATTTTGGATATAAAACACCAATTGCCCAAATTTAATAATCTGTGGTTAGGGGTAAAAGATTTATTTATAGATGAAGCTAGACTAGAAATATTAATAGCATCATGCTTTTCTCTAAATAGGGATCTGGCAAAGTCAACATATGCTTGTTGTATACCGCCAAGATCCCTTGACATCATCAAGTTAAATATTTTCATATTGTTTCTATTTTTTCTTTAGGAATTGGATAGCCTTGATACAATGCATCTATTTTTAATTTCTTCATTTTTTATTTGCAGTAATAGATAAATCATGCAAATTAGAGGTAGGAGTCAAGGCTTCTTTTAGTTGGTTGAATTGAATTCTTTTTTCTTCTTTGCTGTCAAGATTACGCAGTGTATAATATTTTGCAGAAATTTCCGATTCTCCTAAAAATATTATATATTGTGCGTTATTAGAGATTGCATTTTGCATGCGTTTCGCAAGTTTGCCTTCAAATTCTAGACAAGTGGCTATATTATTTTTTCTTAAGTAGTCTGCTAATTTTATCGCTGGTAATATTGCTGTTTCTTCTGTTGTCAATATATAAACATTACGCATCTTTTGTATCTGAAATTCACGCATTAGCATAATCCTCTCATAACCAGCAGCAAAACCTATAGCCGGTATTTCTGATCTCGCTCCCATCATTTGAGCAAGCAAATCATAACGACCTCCAGCAAGGACGGTGCTTTGTGCTCCGAGTTTTGTAGTGGTGTACTCAAATACTGTTCCTAAATAATAGTCTAGCCCTCGCACTAGCTTTGTATTTTCTGTGTATGTGATATTAAGTGCAGTTAATATGTCCTTCACTTTTTCAAAATATTGCGCAGACTCTTTCGTATAGAATTTATCTAATTCAGGAGCGTCTCTTGCAATTTCAATATCACTTTTATCTTTTGAGTCAAGTATTCTTAGAGGGTTTTTTTCAAGTCTTTTCTGACTATCTTCAGATAAATCATTGAGGTATTTTTTAAAATACTCTACCAGAGCAGATTGGTATTTCTCTCTAGATTCACTACAACCAAGTGAGTTTAACTCTAAAGAGAGGTCATTTGCAATACCAAGCTTTTGGAGTAAGTGAAAAGAGCAAGATATCATTTCAGCATCAACAGAAGGACCTTTTTTGCCAATATGTTCAAAATTAAGTTGATAAAATTGTCTTTGCCTTCCTTCTTGTGGCCTGTCATATCGAAACAATGGTCCAGTGGAAAACAGCTTTAACGGCAGTTTTTGTTGTAAGTTATTAGATAATACGGCGCGCATAACGCTTGCAGTAAACTCAGGCCTCAGTGCAATTGTTCTTCCTTTCTTATCCTGAAAACTATATATTTCTTTGCTTATAACATCTGATGATTTTCCCAATGTGCGATCAAAAACATTTATAGATTCTAGGATAGGTGTTTGTATTCCCTGGAAACCATAAGTTTTTGATAAAGTGAACGCTGTATCTTCTACGAATTTAAATATTTCATATTCGTCAAAACATATATCTTTCATACCACGCAGTGGTGTCAAAGAGCTTTTCATATAATTATAGTTTTATCTAATTAAATTCAATGTGTTTTCTTAGCTTCAAAATACCACATATATTGAATAGCACAAGTATTCCACTAAGCAATCCCATAATAATCATGACATTAGTTTGTGAAAAATTACAAAAGAATACAAAAGCAAAAATGGCATATAATAAATATATTGTTTTGCCATATTTACTATTAATAAATCTTGCGCATTTCACGCCAGCAGCTAAATAAGCAATAATAGTGGTATAACCTGCAAAAAAGAGGAGCAGAGTCATAAAAATATCGCTATATGGTATGTAATCAGAGAGTAAAGCTGCTACGACATCTGAAGGGGCAAGGTTATTTAATGTATACCAAGCTCCTGTCACTCCTATCATTACATTGGTCAGAACGCAAATTAAGCTGTCAGTAAATAATGCATATATAGATAATGTAGCCTGCATTTTTGGATCAGCTATTCTGGTTTCACTTTGCATTATAGAATCATAACCAATACCAATATCCCCCGAATAAACAGTTTTTGAGATACCAAGATAAGCTGCTAAAATCATACTGCTTCCAACAAAACCTCCTATTGGAGCATGGCCACTAAATGCAGAAATCAATACCGTTTTACAAAAACTTGGTAATAATGAATAGTTGCAAGCAATAATATATATTGCAAATATTACATATCCAATCATAAAGATTGGCATGATTGTTGAGCATATATTAGCAAGCCTTTTAATGCCACCAATAGATGAGTAAAGCACTACAACCAAAAAGCAAAATATGATTATATTACGGTTAAACTCAAAGCTATGCTCTATACGGTCAACAATAATTAAAAAATTAGATACTTCTACGCCGTATAAACAAAGAAATAATGCGAATAAGTACGCAGGAATTTTTGACTTAAAAGCAGCTTGTAAAAAATACATTGGTCCGCCATCGAATCCTCCGTTATTATTTTTTACACGATATTTCATGCCTAGGTAGATTTCTGAATATTTCAAAAGCATTCCACTAAAAGAAGCAAGAATAGTCCAAAAAATACTTCCAGGACCTCCAATCATAACAGCGGTGCTAATAAATACTATATTACCGAGGCCTACCATTCCCCCAACAGATGCAAAATAGAGTTTAAAAGGATGTATCCCTTTATAAGATTTATCATTTGCCTGGAGATAAATTTTAAATATATTGCTTTTAAAATTAAGCAAAGCTCTAAATTGAAGGCCTTTTGAAGTATAGGTGAGATAAAATCCTGAGGTAACTATCAAACCCCAGCCAATATAACTCCAAAAGAAACCTTCCAAGAAGGTAAAATAAGCAAATATCGTTTCCATGATGCTAGATTATATTTTTATGTCCTATTTTTAGTCAAAAACTTATAACCAAGATGTAGCAGATAGAGAGAAAATGCAGTAACAAGCCAGCATATATATATCTTACCAGTTTGCAGCAAATGCCCATTAGCGTCAACTATTTGCTTACTAAGCAGGTAGAACGATGCTGCAAGCGCTACGGGTGCAACAATATATATCGCAGGACATTTAAATGGCCTTCTAACATTCGGCTCATATAAACGAAAGAAAATAGCCACCAAACCAACCATGATATAATCAGTTAATGCTCCCATACTAGAGAGCTGAGCCAATGTACTAAATGATACAAGAGAGCCTGATAGTGCTACGATTATTGTAAAGCAAATAATAGATACATACGGACTGTCATATTTTGGGTGAACTTTGGATAAAAATTTAGGTAATAATCCATCTCGTGCAATTACGTAAAATATACGTGATTGTCCATAGATATTTACCATAATTACCGTAGTCATGCCAGCGATGCCCCCGACAGCAACTAAAATCGATCCAATATTACTACCATTTTTCTTCAAAGCATAGGCTAAAGGTTGGGCGTTGTTTAGTTCATGAAAAGGCGCAATTCCTGTTAGAGCCGCTGCTACTAACATATAAACCAAAGTAGCAAGTACTAAAGATCCAATAATACCTATTGTTAAATCTCTTTCCGGGTTTTTGCATTCTTCAGCAGTGCTCGCTAACACTCCAAAGCCTGTAAAAGCAAAGAATAATATAGAGGAGCCATAAACAACATCATCAAATCCTTTTGGCATAAAATTTTCCCAATTATTTATATCAAAATGTGGTGCTGCAAAAACTACAAACAATAATATTGCCGCCATTTTTACGACTACTAATATGTTATTTAAAACCTTGCTCTCCTTAGTTCCAAGGTAAAGCATTCCACCAATAGAAATTACAACCAAAAATGCAGGAAGATCTATAGTTCCACCATTCCCTGGGCAATTACATAATTGAGCAGGAAGAGAATACCCAGCCGATTCAAGCAAGCCCTGTACGTAAGCAGACCAACCACCAGCAACTGCAGCTGCGCCAAACCCCATCTCAACAATTAACATACTACTTATGAGCCATGCGAAAACTTCTCCAAAGGCAATATATGAATATGTATATACGCTTCCAGAAGTAGGTATCATTGAGGCAAGCTCGGTGTAGACAAGTGCAATAAATATACAAGTCAGTCCTGCAATTGCATAAGATATACTAACAGCTGGACCTGAATATTCAGCGGCGATTACACCTGTTAAAGTAAATACACCTGTACCAACTATTGCACCCAGTCCAAGCAATATTAGGTCCATTAAGGTCAATGTTTTTGCTAAACCACTGATTTTTCCAATATCCAGAACTGATTGTAAGGATTTTCTTCTAAAAAAACTCATTAAT
The DNA here is from genome assembly GCA_030036605.1 of Candidatus Megaera endosymbiont of Nemacystus decipiens. Lineage (GTDB taxonomy): Bacteria > Pseudomonadota > Alphaproteobacteria > Rickettsiales > Rickettsiaceae > Megaera_A. The sequence goes on from DAOTRE010000004.1 coordinate 200,520, forward strand.
TTTCACCTATTAGTTAATTATATTTATTCAATTTCTTTTGTTATCCAGCCGCCACCTAATAAGCGCTGACCATCATAAAAAACACACGCTTGACCTGGGGTAATGGCTGTTTCTTTTTCCAGTAAACGTACAATAAATTTATTCTCATGAATTGATAATTTTGCTCGCACCCCAGGTGTAGTAGATCTAATTTTCACAGAAACTTCTGCATCGCAATAGTCAATATCACTAGCTATCCAGTTAACGTCTCTTAGTGTAAATTTTGTTTTTACTAAGCAAGATTCCGGACCAACATAAACTGTATTTTGTTCTGAGTCAATTTTTATTACATATAGCGGTTTTCCAAAAGCAATATTTAAACCTTTGCGTTGTCCTACGGTATAATTGATGATTCCTTTGTGTTCTCCAAGTTCGTAGCCGTCTACATGCATAAATTTGCCAGGACGGTTAGATTGAGGGCGCATTTTGGTGATAATATCGCGATAATTGCCGTTTGGAACAAAACATATGTCTTGGCTATCTGGCTTTTGAGCTACGTCTAGGTCGTATTTTAAAGCCAGCTGACGAGTTTCTTCTTTCGTTTGAGCTCCAAGCGGAAACATTAGAAAATCTAATTGCTCATTAGTTGTAGAAAATAAAAAATAGCTTTGATCTTTCTCAATGTCCGCTCCTTTGTGTAGTTCTGATTTTCCATTTTTTAGAATTTTTTGTACATAATGACCTGTTGCAAGCGCGTCTGCATTAAGGTCTTTTGCTGCTTTTAGCAGATCCTTAAACTTGACGGATTGATTGCATTTTACGCATGGAAGAGGAGTTTCTCCATTAAGATAACTATCAGCAAAATCATCTATCACTTCTTGCCTGAAACGATTTTCATAATCAAAAACATAATGTGGAATACCAAGCTTGTCAGCAACCATTTTGGCATCATAAATATCTTGACCCGCGCAGCATGCTCCTTTTTTCTGTAGTGCCATCCCATGATCATACAGCTGCAAAGTAATGCCGATTACGTTATGTCCTTGATGAGAAAGCATTGCAGCAACAACGGAGCTATCCACTCCGCCCGACATAGCAACCACTATAGTTTTCTTTTTAAAATTCATTAAGACTTTTTTTAAAAACAAAGAGCCACATTCTACATCATAATCAACAATTAATCAAGCAAAAATCAACTTTCTCAAAAATCATACCTTTTGAATTTGTTTTAGCCATAAAAATTAAAATACATTAACTATTGATTGACATAAGTATTAAAAAATGTTATGTAATTTTGGCAATTATAATTAATAACAAAAATTAACTTTTATGAAAAATTTGTATAAAAATTCGTATTCTTTAACTAAGTTTTATCCCTTCGATGATGCAGGAACAGCTGCTAGAAAAAGCATGAATTTATGTGATGAAATTATTGCAAAAGCATTTGACCTTAAGACAGGTCCTTTTGATTTAGTAAAACAAATTACGATACATAAGGATAATCCGGAAGCTTTAAAGAAAATTCGTAGTGATTACAAAGAAGAAATTTTCTTTTATACAAATATTGCTACCAATTTTAGAAAAATAGCAAATGACTTGTTTTGTGGAAGTAACTCATTTAGTGAAGAAGAAAAGCTTGCCACGGTTAATGAAATTCATTTAAATACTCTAGCTATTATTCCTGATGCATTACACGTAAAAAATAAAAATACAGATGATTTAAAAAAGCTATTAGAGATAGCCGAAGTGTTGTATAACAATCCATTTTTATCAAATGAAGTAAGGCAGATCATTTTCAATTTAGGAAAGAGTATTGCAAACAAAATCGGTGAAAGTGAAATACAAGAAGAGCAGTATGAAGGACATGAAAAACCTCACGATGTAGCATTAACACCAAAAGGCTCTGAAATAGTAAAATACCTTAATAGCTTACAGTTGAATGACCAAATGGTTGAGCAAGTGCTTTTAGAATTAGTAAGAGATTTTCAGCCAGGTGAAATTTATGAGGTGTTTTCGACTAGAACAGAATTGAGAGGAAAATGGATTGATTTCGTTAGTTCTGCCGAATTGCCGGTGAGAGAGAAAAGGGCTCTTTATAAGCTTGTTGATGATCTTTTTGGTCAAGGAGAGAATATATTAAATTTAAAAGAAAATTATAAAGATATATTAGAAAGTGCCTCACCGATGCTAAATAATGTAAATTTTACTAATGATTTAGATAAAGCTAAGTTTCTGCATTTACTTTCTATAACAAATCATGAAACTCCTAAAGCTCAAGAGCTAACAAATGGTGAAATAAATTTTATTAATACTAAAATTAGTAATTTATTAAATAGCAATTTGTTTTGTCTTTCTGATCAAAAAGGTTTGTCCCCTGAGTCAGAAATTGATTTGTATAAATTAATGGAAGATAGGGAGGCTTATTTGGAAAAAGTGTCTTATGCACAAAATGCAGGCTTGTTGAGTCATTATTTTCCAGAAGATAGACAAGAAAGCTTAATTGTACCCGATGATTCCAATTTGGGAGAAACATTTAGACCAACTTGGGAAGCAGTATTATATAGTCAGATTAAAGGATTATCAGATTTTAACACAATAACCTATAGTATTCCTGGTGATATTTTTCCAGAGATTGTCAGTCCAGTAGGTTCCCTTGATATGATGCAGATAGAAAATTAGGTTACCAAAACACTATCTGGAATGTTCATTTAGTGTTTTTTCTAATTATTTTAAGTTCTGTTGAGATGGAAATTACTTAATTAATGTTTATGTCAACAGAACGCAGCTTGATTATTGAGCAAAAATAATATAGAACTCCATTAGAGAAAATTATTAAATACCCCTTCATGGATCATAGTTTTAGAAATTTAGTAGTGCTGATTATTTTGTCAGTTGCTATCATATTTGGTTGGCAGCATTTTTTTGAAAAGCCAAGACTAGCAAAGCTTGCAGAACAAAAGCGTATATATAACGAAAAATTACAGCGTATCAAACAAAGCGGAGCTAAGACTCTTAGTTCTAAAGCTATCAAATCAAGAAATGACGCGATAGACTCAACTCCGAGGCTGAAGATTAATTCTTCAGTAGTGGAAGGTTCTATATCTCTGAAAGGCTTAAGATTTGATGATCTTACGTTATTAAATTATAAAAAAACAATCAATGAAAATAGTCCTAATGTAGAATTATTATCTCCTTCACAAACTAAAGATGCGTATTTTGTAGAATTTGGGTGGCGTGGCACCACTAAAGATATAACTTACCCTGGACCAGAGAGTGTATGGAAATCAGATATTACAGATTTAAGGGATAATGCAGTAGCAAACCTAGTCTGGATAAGCCCAGAAAATGTAAAGTTTAAGGCTACAATTTCTATTGATGATCAGTATCTTTTCACTATCACGCAATCAATTGAAAATAGCTCAAGCCGTCCAATTTCTGCTCAGAACTATGGCTTAGTAAATCGTTCCTATCAGAATAAAACTGATAATATGGTAAATATTTTACACCAAGGAATGATTGGCTCTATCAAAGATGAATTGCAAGAATATTCATATGACAAAATAAAAGATAAAAAGAGAGAACGTTTTAGTGGTAAAGTTAGTTGGATTGGTATCACAGATAAATATTGGCTCACAGCATTAATTCCAGATAAAACAGAGTTATATAACGCTAATTACAGCTTTGCTATTAAAAATGGGGATGAAAAATACCAGGCTGATTTTATTGGAGAGAATAAAATAGTTGAGCCAGGTGAAACTATCACTATGGTTCACCACTTATTCTCTGGCGCAAAAAAAGTTGATTTATTGGACAAATATGAAGCAAAATTTGACTTGAATTTGTTCGATCGTTCAATTGATTTTGGGTGGTTTTATATATTAACCAAGCCAATTTTCAATGCAATGAATTTTTTCTATAAATATGTGGGTAATTTTGGTTTAAGTATCATGATTGTAACGATTTTGATAAAGACCCTTATGTTTAGTTTGGCTAATAAATCATACCGTTCAATGAAAAAAATGAAAAAACTTCAGCCTGAAATTGAGCGTATTAAAAAATTATGTGGTGATGACAAAACGCGTTTGAACCAAGAGGTTTTGGCATTGTATAAGAGAGAAAAAGTTAATCCAGTTTCTGGTTGCTTACCCTTGATATTACAGATACCAGTGTTTTTCTCAATATATAAGGTTTTGTATGTAACTATTGAGATGCGTCATGCCCCATTTTTTGGTTGGATTAAAGATTTGTCAGCTCCAGATCCCACAACTATTTTCAATCTTTTTGGTATTTTACCTTTTTCTCCTCCTGGGTTTTTAATGATAGGAGTATGGCCTATTATCATGGCACTTACGATGTATCTTCAGCAGAAAATGACACCTCAGCCAACTGACGAAGTTCAGGCGCAAGTAATGAGACTAATGCCTTTGATGTTCCTTTTTATGTTTAGCAGTTTCCCTGTAGGGTTATTGATTTATTGGTCATGGAACAATATTTTATCTATTATACAGCAATCATATATCAATAGATTAAGTGTAGATGATTAATTAAGAAAGCCTATGGCGATAAATTCGAGCATTTTTAAACAAGAGGCAATTTTTGTTGCAGGGGCAGCAAAAATTGAACAGTTACCAAATCTACATTTGCCACAAGTTGCGTTTGTTGGTAAATCTAATGTAGGGAAATCAAGTCTGATCAATAAGTTGTGTAATAGACGATCGCTTGCAAGAGTTTCTCATACCCCTGGTCGTACTCAGCAAATTAATTTTTTTTCTTTAGATAGAAAATTATTGTTAGTTGACCTTCCCGGTTATGGTTTTGCCAAAGTATCTGGTAATCAAAGAGCCAACTGGGAAAGACTGATTAGCTTCTACTTGAGAATGAGTGATAGTTTAAGGCTAGTTAATCTATTAGTAGATTCCCGTAGAGGTATTAAAGAAAATGATAGTAAAATTATAGAATTTCTTAGTGAAGCTCAGTTAAACTTGCAAATTATTTTTACCAAGTCTGATCAAATTAAGTCTCATGATGAATTTGTTAAAGATATGAAAAAAATCTTACTTCTTCATGGTTATGATAAAGAAATTTTGTTAACTAGTAGTAAAAATAATAAAGGAATACAAGAATTGAGACATAGCATTTTAAACGAAGTTAACGGCTATAATAAATAAATTGCCAGTGCTATAGCAGTATCCTGAAGTTGTTTCGGGTGTTAACAGTGCTATATGCACTAAAAGAATTTAATACTAGACTGCTTTGCAATCTAAGATTTCTTGCAATAACTGTAAAAGATTAGAATTTAGCAGAATATTAGAAGTGCGGCACGCCCTAGTATGTACACCAAAAAAATGGCTCCTCGGGCCGGACTCGAACCAGCGACCGAACGGTTAACAGCCGTTTGCTCTACCACTGAGCTACCGAGGAACATGTAAGTGAGATGACTATAGCAAAAGTTTCTGCCTCGGTCTAGCACTTTTTTATTTATATGTTTAAATATTTTTGTCTCAGTTTTTAGCCAGTGTTACGTATGTTATTTATATAAAAATTATTTGATTAATTTTAGGTGGCTTTGACTTGCAAATAAAATATTGCCGCATTAATTTTATTTGAGTAGAATGCTGTTGTGATAAAGTTAAATCTATTAGCTAAGTCATAAAACTTAAGATGATATTTTATTTTTTAGCTTCAATATTGGGACTTGCAAAATATCAATTATAATGTTGCGAATAAATCAAAGAACACGCTATGTATATTTATAATAAATATATAATTAGAAGCCTAATACCAATACTTCTCTTATTTACTTTAATTATTACTAGCATGGTGTGGATTATGCAAACAATTAACTTGTCTAAATTAATTGATAAGGGAATTGCTTTATCTGCTTTCTTTAAGCTGACAGTATTATTGCTACCATATTTTGTTTTTATAATTATGCCACTAGTCAGTACACTTGCTGTGATTTTTTTATATCATAAACTACAAGACGAAAGACAAGTAGTTGTATTACGAGGTGCTGGTCTAAGCAATTTTGCACTCAGCAAACCTGCGCTTTATGTCGCAATGTTGGTGACTATAATTCTATATTATATTTCTCTATACTTATTACCAACTTCATATAGTCATTTAAAATCTATTTTGAGTGATTTTAAAGAAAATTATGTTTCAAGCATGGTAAGCGCAAAGAAGTTTAACCAGCTATCAAAATACAGTACTCTTTATGTAGAGAAAAAAGTTAAAAACAATGCGTTTGAAGGTGTTATTCTATTTGACAATGAAAAACCGGACACAAGGACAATATTTTTTGCCGAAAAAGGCAGCATTCAAGAAATCAATCAAGAAAATCTTAAATTTGTTTTTTATTCTGGAATGCGTCACTCTTATGACAAAGAGCGAAACATTAGCAAGTTGCACTTTGATGATATTACTGTCAATATAACAAGAAAAAATTTAAATCTAAAAACTCGTACTAAAACACCACTAGAGCTTTTTATTCACGAAATGATATGGCCAGATGATGATCTGCCACAGGAAAGACAGAATAAGCTTATAGTTGATGGTCATATGAGGTTAATTTGGCCTTTTTATAATTTTGTTTTTGTTTTATTATCACTTAGTATTTTCTTAAAATTTCCTTTTAAGCGGCAAAGTCAATTTAAACAATATGCATTCACATTTGCGCCAATAATAGTTGCAATTTATACACATTTCACTTTTCAAAAGTTTTCCTACTATAATATAAATTATCTTTTTGTCTGTTATATCAATATAGCCGTATATACTATATTAGCCATTTGGCAAAGCATTAGCAGTAAGATTTAATATAATAAAATGAATCAAAATGATATAATTTTAGTTACAGGTGGGTGTGGTTTTATAGGTTCAAATTTTATCCTTCGTTGCATTCAGATAGGTTGTAAGCGACTAATTAACCTTGATCTTTTAACATATGCTGCTCGAAAAGAAAACTTAAGGAAAATAACTAGTGCTAAGAATTACCAATTTATTCATGGTGATATTAACGATGCCAAGCTAGTTTCTGAATTGTTAGATAAATATAGGCCAAATATTATTATTCATTTTGCTGCAGAAACGCATGTTGATCGTTCAATAAGAAATGCGAACACATTTATAACTACTAATATTAATGGTACGTACAATTTATTGCAACAGAGTAAAATTTATTGGGAAAAACTAGCGCCAAAAGATCAAAAAGAATTTAAATTCATACATGTAAGTACAGATGAGGTATATGGCTCCCTTAAATCCAGTGATAAACCTTTTACTGAAACCTCAAGTTATTTACCAAATAGCCCATATGCTGCAAGCAAAGCAGCTTCTAATCATCTGGTTCGAGCATGGTATCGTACTTATAAATTCCCTGCGATAATAACATGCTGTTCAAATAATTATGGTCCGTATCAACACAAGGAAAAATTATTACCGATGATTATCACTCATGTTTTATCAAAAAAACTTATTCCAATATATGGTGACGGTAAAAATATTAGAGATTGGTTACACGTAAGTGATCATTGTAATGCATTGCTTACATTAATAGACAAGGGAAAAATAGGTGAAACTTATAATATAGGAGGGGATAACGAGATTACTAATATAGAATTTGTAAATGTAGTTTGTGCTACATTGGATGGGGAGCTTGATAATAAAAATAATCCTTATAATAAATTAATTTATTTCACAAAGGATAGACCTGGTCATGATTTTCGTTATGCCATAGACTCTACTAAAATCAAACAAGATTTAAATTGGAACCCACAAGTTTCATTTAAAGATGGAATTCTGTCTACAATAAAATCATATTTATCAGATAAAGACTATTTGTAATATGAAAGTACTCATACTAGGAAAATATGGACAAATTGCCAATCGCTTGAACAATATATTACAAAGCCTTGAAATGGTAATATTGTCGCTGGATAGAAATGATTTGGAATTTGGTGATTTAAGTAAAATAGAAGGAAAAATTCGAAACTACAACCCTGATATTATTATTAATGCATCGGGATATACCAATGTAGACAAAGCAGAAATTGAACCAGAAAAAACCTATTCGGTGAACACGGAAGCAGTAAAGTCTATTGTGAATACTGCAAATGAAGTTGGGGCTTGGCTCATTCATTATTCTTCTGATTATGTATTTGACGGCAAACTAAAACGCTCTTACCTAGAGACTGATGAAATAAATCCACTAAGTGTTTATGGAAAAAGTAAAGCTATGGCTGATTTATATATAGAAGCTAATTGCCAAAACTATATTATACTTAGAGTGTCAGCAGTTTTTGATTCTAAAGGGCATAATTTTCCTAATACTATATTAAAATTGGCACATCATAAAACGGAATTAAGAGTAGTGAGCGATCAATATATAGTGCCTACAAGCGCCTTGTTTATTTCTGAAATTACCAGCTTAATAGTCAAGCTAATAAAAGATAAAGGCTATGTTGCTAAAGGCTTATACCATCTGGTTCCAAATGGTAACGCAATTTCATGGCATCAATTTGCTAAGATTTTATTATCTAACGCTCTAGTTTTCGGTTACAAATTAAAATGCAATCCAGATAATGTAATTGCTATTAATACCGGTCAATATAAACAATGTGCAAAAAGGCCTCTATTCTCAGAGCTATCTAACAGTAAAATACAAGAAACGTTTGGCTTTACTCTGAGCTTATGGGATAAATATCTTAAGGTATTTATGTCAGAAAACAGTGTGATATATGCAAAGGAAGGGCATCATTTTAGCGGGAGGTAGTGGTACTAGGCTATATCCTGCAACGCTTGGCATATCAAAACAAATGATACCTGTATATGATAAGCCTATGATATATTATGCGCTTTCAACCTTGATGCTTGCGCATATCAAAGATATATTGATTATTTCTAGCGGTAGAGATTTGGGGTTATTTAGTGATTTGCTGGGTAGTGGGGATAATTTTGGTATAAAATTGTCATATAAACTGCAAGAAAAACCAGAAGGAATAGCTCAAGCATTAATTATTGCAGAAGAGTTCTTGGCAGGAGCACCTTGTGCACTAATTCTAGGAGATAATATTTTTTATGGGCCAGATTTTCCTAATAAGTTGTCAGAAGCAAATAGTCAAACTAAGGGTGCTACTATATTTACCTATGATGTTACAAACCCTGAAAGATATGGGGTGGTCTCTTTTGATAAAAATAACTTAATTACGCATATTGAAGAAAAGCCACAGAACCCACAATCGAAAAAAGCAGTAACGGGTTTGTATTTTTATGATGAAAGGGTAAGTCAATATGCTAAATCTCTTGTACCTTCAAAGCGAGGAGAGTTAGAAATTACTGATATAAATAAAATTTATTTAAAAAACAACTCACTACACGCAGTAGAGTTATGTCGAGGCTATGCATGGTTAGACATGGGTACACACGAATCTTTGAACCAAGCTTCACAATTCATTTCGGCTATAGAGAATCGTCAGGGAATCAAAATTAGCTGCCTAGAAGAAATAAGCTGGAAGAATGGTTGGATTAGCGATGACAAGGTGAAAAAAATGGCCAATAAAATGCAATACTCAGAATATGGTAAATATTTACTCGATTTATTAGAATTAAATAATGTCCACTATGAAAGCAATTAGACTTGAAATACCAGAAGTAATATTATTGAAACCTAATATCTTTAGTGACCATAGAGGGTTTCTTTTCGAAAGTTTTAATCAAAAGACCTTTGAGACTATTCTGGGGAAAAAACAAATTTTTGTGCAAGATAACCATTCTTATTCACAAAAAAACACTCTCAGAGGATTGCACTTCCAAATGCCACCCTATCAACAAGGTAAGTTAATCCGTGTTATTAGAGGTAAAATTTTTGATGTTGCAGTTGACATAAGAAGAAATTCTCCCAATTTTGGTAAATCAGTTAGCGTAATACTATCTTCTGAAAATAAATATCAATTATGGATACCACCTGGTTTTGCTCATGGCTTTTTGGCTCTAGCGAATACTGAGTTGCTTTATAAAACTACAAATTTTTATAATCCAGAAAGTGAAAAATCTATTCTATGGAATGATCCTGAGATAGCTATAAAATGGCCAAATATGCAAAATAGTGATAGCTGGATTTTTTCTCAGAAAGATAAGGAAACAAGTATGAAATTTAAAGAGCTAGAAAATTTAGCTAACTTACATCTAAGTCCAAAGCGTTCTTGGGATGAGGTATTGTAGATTAGATTGGAATAGAACGATTTTCTAGTTTATCTTTGGCAATTTATTTATCATCTTATTTTCCTCAAATGGAGCAGCATTGCAGGAGAAATAAGGCAATAACTAAATCACAAAATATTTTCTATAAAATACTCCTATTCCAATCTAATCTACAATATCAAAATAGAGAGTTAACAGTGCCATAGTATGTAACTAAATTAACTCTCTATTATGCTCAAAAAAACTATATTTTTTCCAATATTTCTTTAATTTTTGAATCAGAGTTTAAAGTTTTAGCTATTTTTTGTTTTATATCATCCACCGAGTATTGCTTCTCCTTTGTAACAATATGCTTATTACCACATTTTACTATGATTTTATATCCTCGTTTAAGGGATATTATTTTGTGACTTGTAATTCTAGGTAAACCTTGCCTCAATTTTTTTTCACTACATTTATTAAGGCGGCTGATATACCAGTCTATACTACCTTTGTTTGAGGTATTGATAATTTCGCTATATTCGTCAACTTCAGCCAATTGGTAGTGATTTTTATATAATATAGAAAAATTATCTTTTTCGGATGATGTATGGTCAAGTTGATATTCTTTATCCATAATAGTACTGTGACTAATGTTTTTATATACTTGAAAATATTGATTTAAATCTATTTCTCCGTTCAAAAAATGTCCTAATATATTGATAGCACTTAATATTGAACTATTATAGCTATATCTTTTTATAGTTCCTCGCACAATTTTTTTGAAACATAATGACAATACAGAAGTAGGTATGTTATTTGCTATAGTATCAATGATTGTATCTGACAAAGAGTTTTTGGCTTTATACTCTATTACAGGCCAGTGTATTACTTTCATATATTTTTGGGGTTTTTTTGTTTCTGGGTTAAAGGTTTTTATTATACCTCTTAAATTGTGTCCTGACAGCGATAATATGCCGTTTAATATAAAAGAATTATTCTCAAGTTTTTTTCCTATTATAGGAATTTTACATATCCACTTAATGTGGTGCTTGATCTGATCAGCGGACAGAACTTCTGGAAAAACTCTATATACTTTACCAAAATGTTGATTGCAAGAATTTACTATGTTTGGTGCAGATAAATACGTTACTATATCGATATTTTTGGGTTCGAATTTAGTTTCATGATTTTTAACATTTGCATTAAAATCATCCATGTGAGCTGCAGAGCCCGGGCTATCAAAATTCACTACTTTTATATCATGGTAAGCAAAATCTCTGTGGCAGTAATAAGCGCTCATCTCCGATAGCCATGCACCAAGCGAATGACCTGTAGTAGATAAATGATATTGGTTTTCTTTTGCATATGCTACTGCTTCTTGGGTCGCATAGTAAGCAGCTAGCTGTTGAGACACAACTTCTTTGCCAAAAACACCTTTTATGTCTGTTTGTAAATCCGAATCTTGTTTAGTAAACAAACCAAATAATTGCTGCAATTTAGTATTCCCTTCTATCTTTGTACCGCGGTGAGCTAACACCAACTGTTTCAAAGCCTTATTGATGTAGATTACAGCATAATAGCCATTTTTTTCATCATCGAATATTTTTTGTATCTCCCAATTTCCTAGATACTGATTATATTCTATATCTTTTTCAAAGTGTACTATCCCTTGTTTTTTATCTATTTCTTCATAAGAATGCAAGCTCAGCAGTGAATGAATAAAATCATTTGGATATAAACTATGTTGTTGATAGTTTGATATTAATTGTCGTTCAATTCTGGTAATAATCCTTTTTGAACGAGACGGAATTTGCCCCCATCTTATCTCGGACGAAAAGCCGCTTTCTTTTATCTTGTAATATAAATTTTCTAAATTTTGTTTGTTAATATTAACAATGCTTAAGTCAAGCAGTGAGTTAACTTTTATTGCCTGATCAATAATGTTTTGACAGTTTTCATATTCCATATAACTATTTTCTTTTTTATTACTAGGTAAAGTAGTAATATAGGAAGAAAAATAGTTACACTAAGCACTGGTTACTTGTGTTATGACTATTTGTAGCGATCTAAAGAAGCGTTGCACCAGTCTTTAAATGTCATTCCATATTTATATCTGCTTTGATACTCAGGATCAATTTTAGAAGCATTAATTTTTGTTTCACTATCTATACCAAAAAATAAAGCAAAGCTATAACGCTCGTAACCTCCATATGCTTTTTTAACATGATGATCTGTTGCTTTTATCGATTGATCTGTTATTAAATCAGCAGTTTCACCAACTTGGAATAAAACCACATCATCTGGTACAATAATTTCTTGATTTCGTATATAAAGACCAGCTCCTTCAGGTTTTGCTACGATTATACCATCTTTTTTGTATATCGCAGGTATCAAGCCTGTAAACAATCCATGATCTCTATGTATGCCACACCAATATGGATTGTCTTCTTCCATTATTTCAGGTATTGCTCCGTAATATAGCATACGCCCGGTAGCTGAGAGATATTGAAAGTCTAAGCCAATGATAGGAAGGATTTCTTTGCCAGTTTGAAATATAATATTAGCAAGATCAGTGTAGGCCTCTTTGAAATCTGCTGCAAGTTCCCAATCTTTTGAAGGCCAAATATTCTTATTTAATTCTTCTTCACTACCTGAAATTACTACGTAATACGAGCCTTTGTATGCATCTTTTTTACCATTAAAAACTTCTATACCATAAGACCATCCTCTTGCGAAAGCATCTTTTGGCGTACTTTGGTTTTTTATATTGTCATCGAGAGCTATGAACTCTTGAGCTAATTCAAAATACCTATTCTTTTTTTCAATATAATGTGGCACTCCTCTTATTGCTATGAACCCGTAATCATGGAGTGTTTTTCTTACCTCGTCTTTGTTTTTAGCCAATGTGAAGTATTCAAATATTTTAGGTTCAAACTTGTTTTCTGAGGCGATGCTATTTGTTGGAGAACAAATTGCTATATTAACAAAATTAACAAGTACTAGCATACAAATTACAGAGTAAGCCTTTAAAATTTTCATCTATATCCTCTTTTGTTTTTTGGCAAAAATTCATTGCCTACCGATCGTAGTAAGTTTTTATAACTTTTTCAACTATAAAATGAAAATTTTATTCCTAAGGTTATTTTAGCTTTGAGAAAGCGTATTGATTCTATCTTTTAATTCCTTGCAATTGTAGTAGATAGTTGCTAGTATGTGTTACTTAATTTGTGACAAACTAAAAATATGGGTTAATATTTGTATGCCAAAAGAAGAATTGATAGAAATGGATGGCGAGGTGTTAGAATTATTGCCTAATGCAAATTTTAGAGTCAAATTAGACAACGGGCACGAAATTATTGCTCATACATCAGGTAGAATGAGAAAAAACAAAATTAAAATTTTAGCGGCAGACAAGGTTAGAGTGGAAATGACCCCTTATGATTTAACTAAAGGAAGAGTGATCTTGAGACATTAGAATAGAAACATGGCCTTACCAATTATACTAGCATCTGCTTCTCCAGCAAGGTTGGAGCTTCTTCAAAAGTTAGGCATAGTTCCAGATGAGGTAATTCCTTCTGATGTAGAGGAAACTATACTTAAAAAAGAAAAACCTAGGTTGTTTGCTGCCAGAATGAGTTTAGAAAAAGCAAAAAATGTAGCTGATAGATTGGAACGAGGGATAGTGATTGGTGCTGACACTGTTCCAGTTTGTAGGAATAAGATTATGAGAAAAACTATTACTGATGAAGATGTAAAAAATAGCCTTGAAATGTTATCTCAAAGAAGGCACAGGGTATATACTGGGGTTACAGTAATAAGGAAGGATGGAGATAATTTAGAAATTAGGACAAAAACAGTAGAGACACTATTAAAATTTAAAAAACTAAACTATCATGAAATAAACCAATATTGTTTGACTAAAGAGGGTATAGGAAAAGCGGGAGGTTACAGTCTGAGTGGTTATGCCGAGTCATTTGTTACATTTATGTCTGGTTCTTTTTCTAATGTTGTAGGCCTGCCTCTTTATGAGACCTCAATTATGTTGAAATAAATTTGTTTAGTTTAGTATATGGAAATATAACAAAACTCTGATAAGTATGTAATTATATATCTATTTGCGGTCGTGGCGAAACGGTAGACGCGCAGCATTGAGGGTGCTGTTCTTGCAAAAGAGTGGAAGTTCAAATCTTCTCGGCCGCACCATGAAACTATTGATAAATAGGTGTATATATAGGATTAGCAAGATATGGGAGGTAGTACGTAGATGGTAGAGAAAGATACTGAATTTGATAATCAAAGTACTATTAGCGCTGACTATCAATTAAAATTAGATCAGCAGATTGAATACATCAACTTATTCATACAAAACGAGGATTTCACTCGTGCTGCAAATTTGCTACTAGATTTGCACTATGCCGATTTGGCCGACTTTTTAGACAGACTAAATAACAAGGAATACAAAAGTATATTACCACCTATTGCTGATCGTCTCAATCCTCACGTTCTTCCATCCCTTAGCGATGGAAATAAGCAGCCAGCCATTGAGGCTATTGGTGTTAAGGCGAGTGCAAAGTTGATTAGTGAAATCAGTATAGAAGATGCAATTGATATCATTGAGGCAATATGTAGTGCCGATTTAAAGCAAGAAATCCTTGATGAATTAAAGCATGAAAAAAGGCAGCAAATTATTGAAGGTTTTAAGTATCCTGAAAACACAGCTGGTCGTATTTTAGAGAAAGACTTTGTATCTTTAAAAGAGCATTGGACGGCGGGTCAAGCAATGGATTATATTAAACGTTCTTCCCTAGATATTGACTTCCACACTGCAATAGTGACTGACAATTTGTTTAAGCCTATAGGCGCTGTATTGTTGAGCAAACTAGTGAAGAGTTCAAGAACAAAACCAATAAAAGAATTAATGAATGAAGAATTTATGGTTATTGGTTTGAATACTGAGGTTAGTGAGATAGTTTTCATGTTTAAACAATATGCTTTAAACATTCTTCCTGTGGTTAATAAATACGGTAAGTTAATGGGAAGTATTTCTATTAACAACATGCTTTATATTATTGAAGAAAAAACAGAGAGCGAAATCTTAAATCTAGGTGGGTTAAATAACAGTGATATTTTCTATAATTTATATATTAGTGCTAAAAACCGTTTTCCTTGGCTTTTTATTAATCTTATTACAGCTTGCCTAACTTCTATGGTTATAAGGCATTTCGACGAAACTATTTCAAAATTAGTAACCTTAGCTGTTATTATGCCTATTGTTGCATCAATGGGTGGGAATGCAGGCACTCAAGCTATGACAGTTACAGTAAGAGCAATTAGTAACAGGGAGATTAGCTCGTTCAACAGTTTGCGTGTAATTTTTAAGGAAGTCTATACTTGTCTTATTAATGGCCTAATATTATCCTGCATTGGAGGTACGGTAATTTATATAATATTTGATGATGTACAGCTGAGTTCTGTTTTTGCTATATCGATTTTGATTAATTTTGCCATTGCAGGATTTTTAGGTTCTTTTATTCCTATTATATTAAATCGATTTGATATTGACCCAGCAGCAGCTTCTGGTGTATTACTTACAGCTTGTACGGATGCTATAGGTTTTTGTATTTTTTTAAGTATGAGTTATTCTTTTTTAGTATAATTTTTTAGCGTTGTATTTTGGAATTTAGTTAAATTATTTAGGGGTATATAGATATGTCAAATCAGTTTTACAAAAATTTAGGGCCTTATTCTGTAAAAAAGATTGCGGACTTAATTGACGCAAAAGTAGTAGGAGATCAAGAGTTAGAAATACATAATGTTAAATCATTAGATAATGCAGATAAAAACGACATAAGTTTTTTTGATAACAAAAGATATATGATATCATTTGAAAGTAGTTTGGCTGGAGCTTGTATTGTTTCTAAAAATCATAATATCCGAAATGCAGCTAATGTTACTTTGTTACAGGTAGAAAATCCATATTTTTCCTATGCAAGAGTACTTGATTTATTTTATGAATCATCCAAAGGTAAAAACCGAAGCATAAGCCCTTCTAGTACCATATCCAAAAGTGCAAAAATAGGAAGTAATTGTAGTATAGGTCATAACGTTGTTATAGAAGATAATGTACAGATAGGAAACGATTGTATTATAGGGTCTGGTACATATATAGATCATGGAGTAGTTATAGGGGATAGGGCTCGTATTGATTCGAACGTAGTGATTAGTCATGCCATTATCGAAAATGATGTAGTCATATTGCCTGGCGCCTCAATAGGACAAGATGGCTTTGGTTTTGCAACTCATCGCGGTGTGCACAAAAAAATACTACATATTGGCAAAGTGCTTATAGGAAATAATGTAGAGATTGGTGCCAATACCTGTATAGATAGAGGCTCTATGCAAGATACTGTTATTGAAGATTTGTGCAGAATCGATAATTTAGTACAAATTGGACATAATGTGCATGTCAAACGGGGTACAGTTTTAGTTGCTCAAGTTGGAATTGCTGGTAGTAGTAAAGTAGGTCAATATTGTGCTATCGGTGGTCAGGTAGGCATTGCTGGGCATGTAAAAATTGCTGATCAAGTGAATATAGCAGGACAGTCTGGGGTAATAAAAAATATTACAGTATCTGGTGCTTTTGGAGGGAGTCCAGCTGTTCCTATTAAGGATTGGCATAGGCAATCTATTATAATGAAAAAATTAGTACAGAAAAAATGATAAATATTGATATAAGGCAGATAATGTCTATTCTTCCACACAGATATCCTTTTTTGTTAGTTGATCGCATATCTGAAATAGATTTGACCAATAAATCTATAGTAGGTATTAAAAATGTTAGTGCAAATGAGCCTCAGTTTACAGGTCATTTCCCTGGCAATCCTGTTATGCCTGGCGTATTAATAGTAGAAGCTATGGCCCAAACGGCAGCTATCTTAGTTGCTAAATCTATGGAATCAATGGATGAGAAGGAAGTGCTGTTTCTTTCAATAGAGAAAGCTAAATTCAGAAAGTTAGTACAACCGGGAGATATTCTGGTTATAAAAGTTAATTTGATTCAAAATAAAGGTGATGTTTGGAAATGTAGCGCTACGTCAAAAGTGAACAACAAGATAGTATCTGAAGGAGTATTCACTGCAATGATTCAGAATAAGACAAAGTAGATTAGGCTTATGATTCACAAAACAGCGATCATTGAAGATGGTGCAAAAATAGGAAAGAACGTTTGCATTGGGCCTTATTCTATTATTAGTTCGAAAGTAGTTATAGGTGATAATGTTAAAATTAAGTCTCATGTAGTAATTGAAGGTAAGGTAACTATAGGAGAAGAAACAGTTATTTATCCATTTGCATCTTTATCATATCCACAAACTCTTAAATATAGCGGAGAAGATTCTGAGATTATTATTGGAAAGAAGAACGTTATAAGGGAATATGTTACTATCCAGCATGGAACATTAGAAGGGGGTATGAAAACTCAAATAGGGGATAATTGTTTATTAATGGTTGGTGTTCATATTGCGCATAATTGTTGTATCGGAAATAACGCTATATTTGCAAATTATGTTAGTCTGGCAGGGCACGTGAAGGTAGGAAATTTTGTTACTATAGGAGGTTTATCTGCTGTTCAGCAATTTTGTCGTATAGGCTCTTATGCAATGATAGGTGGTATGTCTGGCATTGCCAGAGACGTTATACCATATGGTTTAGCGTCAAATAAACGAGCTAATTTGGAGGGAGTAAACCTTGTTGGTATGAAAAGGCATGGCTTTGATAGAAAGAAGACAATTGAGGCTAGTAAGGCGACTAAAATATTATTCACAGAAGTCAGAAATGACTCTTTTAATCGAAGGGTAGAAAAAGTATCTGAGAATTTCAAAGATAATGATATAGTAAAAGAGATATTAGAATTTGTTCATTCTGATAAAACCCGCTCTTTTTGTAAATTTGAGTAATTTGATATCGTAATATGGAGTTTGCAAAATTAGGTTTAATAGCAGGGAACGGAGAATTGCCGCAGGACGTTGTTGATGCCTATGAAAAAAAAGGTGGAAAATGTTTTGTTGCTTCTATTGCTGGGATAGATTTTATATCTCACAGCCAGAAAAAATTTCTGCTTGGTGAAGTTGGTGCTATAGTTAGTTATTTTAAAGAAAATGATGTTAAAGATGTAGTAATTATAGGTGGTATTAAGAGGCCAAATTTTTCCCAGCTAAAACTAGACTTTATGGGTGCAGCTTTGCTTTCAAAGATTATGCATAAAAAAATTAGAGGAGATGATAACGTGCTTAGAATAGTTGCAAACTTTTTAGAGTCAAAATCTATTAATGTTATTGCTGCTACTGATATTTTAACTCTTTATCAAAATAAAATAAAAACAACTGCATATCCCTCTAAGCAGGAGCTTGAAGACATCAAACTTGGAGAGGAAATTATTGTTGACTCACTAAGTAAATATGATATTGGGCAATCAGCTATAATATATGGTGGTTATGTATTAGGTGTGGAAGGTGCAGAAGGAACAGATAAGCTAATATCACGCTGTTTTTATTTAAGGCAATCGAAGAGGGGAGGTGTGTTGATCAAAATTCCAAAATCGACACAAGACTTAAGGTTAGATATTCCAACTATAGGACCTAATACTATTAAAAACCTATCGGAAAATGGATTTAATGGGATTGCGATAAGTAAAAATGTAATAGTTGTAAGTTATGAAGAAACAGCCTTATTGTTAGAAAAAAATAAAATTTTCTTGCATTATATTTAGCATGCTTTTATAAAAGCAGAGCGATTAAATTATAAAAATAATAGTAGATTTTTTTATACCATCTGCTATTTTCTATATGAATTTCCGATTCAAGTGGAGAGGTGGCCGAGTGGTTGAAGGCGCTCCCCTGCTAAGGGAGTATAGGGCTTAAACTCTATCGAGGGTTCGAATCCCTTCCTCTCCGCCATATTTTAAAAGGGGTACATACCGGAGACATAGGTGACAGTTTATTCTTGGGACATAGGTAACAGTTTTATACCAAAAGGATTATCAGTTGGTTCTACTCTTGCAGAGTCCATATCAAAATATCCTAACTCATAATTCATAAAATGTACAAG
>DAOTRE010000004.1:220707-251115 GCA_030036605.1 Candidatus Megaera endosymbiont of Nemacystus decipiens
TCCAGCTAGTTTTCTTGCTATAAATTTTAATCTTTCGTCCATAATGTTATACTCTTTCCATGTCATTTGAATAATCCTCAAATGATAAAAGTGTAACCTATGTCTCCGGTATAATCTGTTACCTATCTCTCAATAAGTACAAAAATAGATATGCAAGAAGAAAAGCGAAGCGTACCCTGGTATATGTAGTTTTTTAAAATAAAGATGATGAATGTGATGAGAACCCGGCAAAGGGGGTTCGTTCTGCAAGCAAAGCGCAGCAGCGGCGAAGCCAATCTCTTCCTCTGGGGCGCTATACACCGTCGCGCGGAACGTACTATGGCGTGATGTCAGGTAGATTTTTGACACATAGGCCTGCAGTTTATCCTTATCACATAGACAGGCAGATTTGGAGCAAGTTTTTACAGAGATGGACAGAGTTAAACCGAACAGGAAAAGTTTAAAAATTTCTTAGAATATGGCACTGTTAATAAATTATTGTAGATTATATTGGAATAGGAGTATTTTATGGAAAATATTTTGTGATTTAGTTATTATCTTATTTCTCCTGCAATGCTGCTCCATTTGAGGAAAATAAGATGATAAATAAATTGCCAAAGATAAACTAGAAAATCGTTCTATTTCAATGTAATCTACAATATCTGTCGGAGAATTTTATGTCTTGTTTCCACAAGCAAAAACTAGACTCACCAAGCTAAAGCAAATAAAGATTGAAAGCATAATGATCTAAATTTTTATTAGAAATGCTTTTCACAGGACAGTGATTTTGATTCATCGCACTTTGCCTGATTTTTATTGACATATCAAATATAAAGATAATATAATAACTATATTTCAAATAAATGGCTGTTATCATGCCTATAAATCGTATATTGAATTTAGATTTACCATCAGGGCAATCAGCTTTTTTATGGGGGGCAAGAAAAACAGGAAAGACTACTTTTTTGCACAATAGATTTCCAAATGCGATATTTGTAGATTTATTACAAAGTGAAGTTTTTGCTAAATACTCATTAAACCCAGAGTATTTGCGCTTAGAAATTATTGCGATTGCTACAGAAGATAGAAAAGATTTGGTCGTGGTCATTGATGAAGTACAAAAAATACCTCAACTTCTTAATGAAGTACATTGGATGATAGAAAACATTGAGGATATTAGTTTTGTATTGTGTGGTTCTAGTTCAAGAAAATTAAAGTCTTTGGGAGCTAACCTACTTGGTGGTAGAGCATGGAGATACAATATGTTGCCTTTGTGTTATCCTGAGCTTAAAGAATTAAATTGGAAAAAAATTTTTAACAATGGTTTAATTGCTGAGCATTATAGCTCACAATATGCTCAAAAATCACTTTCAGCTTATGTATATGATTATTTGATTAATGAAGTACAAATTGAAGCTAATATACGTAAAAAAGAGCCGTTTATTAAGTTTTTAGACGTAATGTCTTTGAGTAATGGAGAAATGATTAACTTTACTAATATGGCAAGAGATTGTGGTATTAATAAATCAACTGTTAAGAGTTATTTTGAAATTTTAGAAGATATGTATATAGGATATTTTTTATATCCCTATAGCAAACGTAAAAATAGACAAATTGTTACCCAGATACCTAAATTTTATTTGTTTGATACGGGAGTAGCAAACTATCTATCTAAATATCAGTTTAATGAATTAAGGGGTATTGAAGCGGGTAGAACATTTGAACATTATATTTTTCTTGAGTTAAAAGCATATCAAATTATGCATGATGTTAGGGAAGAACTTACCTATTATCGCGATTCACAAGGACATGAAGTAGATTTTATTATGGGTAATCAAGCATTTGAAGTTAAAATTAAGTCAAATGTTGTTGCTAGAGACATTAAGGGGTTGTTGATATTTGGTGAAGATTATAGTGCTAAGCTTAACGTAATATGTACCTGTGATGTAAAACGCCTACAGATGTTTGGTAAACACCAAGTTACCATCTGGCCAGTAAGTGATTTCCTCAAATCCTTATGGAATGGAGAACTAGAACTTTAGACAGTGCTATAATATTTCTCTATGATTTCGCTGGTTTGATCAAGAATGGTTGCTGACTTTTTATTTGCTACAATAACACTGCCATAGCCTGAACCTAGATTTATTGTAGATTACATTGGAAAAAACTTGTGCAAAATGTAAAACTCACAGCACAGTAGCAATGGAAAATTAACCTAAATTCTTTTTTATATAGGAAATATTTTTCAATCTGGTACGTATTTTTTCAAAGATTGGTCTGGGAAGTATGTTTTTAGTATTAATTTCATAATAATCCTTATAGACATCTATGGAAAATGAAGGTTTTGTAAAATTCATACCATCTACTGTTTCAGCTATACATAAAAAATGACCGATTATTTGACAGGTAAGATAATTTTCTTTTGTTATGATGAGCTTAGAGACCTTAACAAGGTTATGTGAAGGTTTAAAATCGGATTGTACACTTGCAATTAATGCAAGCATTATGCGCGCATCTTGTTTAATTGGAAGTTCAGCAGATAGTATATATTCCACTATTGAGCTTGGAGGGAGTGTATGATCAAGCTTTTTTTTCAAGTTATTTAAAATGATTGAGAATTTTAGTAATTCATATATGTTAGTTTTAGTAGATTGTACGATTTTATCTAGCACTTTGAGATATGCACTGAAGTCTGTTTTATTTATATCATATTGGCAGGCATAAACTAATTTGCTCTCCAGAATATTTGGTTTAGTTAAGTCCATCAGTTTAAACCTAACGCCTTCTTTTAAACCATATGTAGAAATAATAATCTTTTCTGGTGAAAATAAGTGAACCATAGCTTGAGCTACTAGTATTGCATTTATATTAATTTTTCTTCTACCAATTTTGTTTTTAGAGTTGTTCAGATTACTCCTTACTTTTGATAAATATTGTAAAAACTTTTCTGAATCAATTTCTAAATTGTGTAGGTTTTTTAGTGGATATTCAATAAAATCTAAATACATACGACCAATAAAGCGCATTGCTCCACCTATTAGATAAAGATTTTTGTATGTACAACAACCATATTCCTTCTTAATAGTTGAAAGAATTTCATCTGAAGTATTTAATTTTTTTGATGTTATAATTTTTGTACCTAAATCGAGGGAAGCTAATTTACCTATTTTAGAGTTATTAATTTCGATTAGTTCCAAACTTCCTCCACCTAGATCAGCAGCCATTCCATTGCAATCATTAATGCCATGAATTAATCCAATAGCCGTGAATTCGGCTTCTTCTTGGCCAGTTAAAATGTGAATATCAAAACCATATTTTTGTTTTATATAATGGATTAATTCTTCACCCCTTGGATGCTGTCTAAGTACAGCAGTAGCAACACAATGTATAGAAGTTACTTCAAGCTTATCAAATATATGTAATAAATACTGTATTGATAAGTAACTTGGGTGCTTTACATCGAGGGAATCGTTGGTCAGCAAGCTCAGTATGTCACTTTTAAATTTATTATTAAATATTTCCGGTGCCCCAGGTTCGTCAGTTTCATATACTACAGCCCGTATTGCATTGTAACCAATATCAATTATAGCTCTGCGTTCTTTCATTTATTATTTCTCTTCAATCGCAATAGTCACTACCTTCGACCCAAACATAATCGAACCTTTTAGTTTATTATAGAGTAAATTATTCCAAAGTAAATTATTCTTATGTTAAGAGAATATATGGTTATTAATCAGAGCCTTTCGCATCAGTTATTTTGCCTTGGCTTTTCTTTGGGTCGTAAGGCTCTTGCTTTGGTACAGGAGTAGGAGGCATAAGTCTTTTTGTAAAGAATCTGTCTTCATAGTATTTAATTTTTTTTGAACGAATAGGTGGAAATGACTCGATCAAAACTATTTGGTCATCCCTTGGTAATTGGATTACTTCTTGTGGTAATAATAGGGCTCTTTGTACGTTTGAAACATTTTGTGTTCTGGTTGAAATATTTAAATCAAAAAATAAAGGCTTATTATACGAAGTTTGGGTAACTGTCTTATTACCACATAACTGCGAAATTAAATTAGCTGTTTCATAGTTGTTAGCTGCAAATGTGATACGAAATGTTGAGTTAGATAAAAATGAGTTCATACCTGCATCTTCATACGTTCCCTTGAGCTGTTGTGTATCCTGAATAATTAAAAATAAACGTACTCTATAGCCACGAAAATATGCAATACCTGCCTTAAACTGTTCCATTTTACCAAGCGTAGGAAACTCATCCATTAAAAACATCACTCCATAAGGTTCAGTTTTAGTGTCTGGTATTTTTCTACTTAAGAATTCAGTTGCCTGTTGATAAAATACTTGCATTAATTTTTGCAGTCGTTGTATGTTATCAGGCGTTAGCCCGACATACACTGTTGTTTTCTTTTTCTTAAACTCCATAATATTGAAATCAGAGGAAGCTGTTGCGGCATCAATTAAAGGATTGGCCCATAATTCCAGGGATGAATTCATCGTGGAAACTACACCAGATCTTTCTTTGTCGGCTTTTTGTAAAAATGCAGCAATATTCATATATGCAACGGGATGAATTTCGTCTCCCAATGTATCTAATACAACTGCCAAGTTGTACACTACGTCATCGCTTCGCATAGTGCGCACAACTTCTCCAAAAGACTTAGTTTTTGTTTCGTCTGCTATTAAATATAGTACCACCCCTAAAAATAAACTACGTGCTTCGTTATTCCAAAAATCTTTCTCTGGCATAATAAGGTTAGAAATTTTTTGGACATCATCCACCATTTGTCCTGGCTTGTTACTTACCCAGTCGATAGGGTTATAACAGTGAGTTACACCATCGGGGTTCGATGGTTCCCATACAAACACTTCTTGACCTTTTTCTTTACGCCATCCACTGGTAAGTTCATGATTTTCGAGTTTAATATCGTGTACTACGACAGAATGGTCCCAAAACAATAAGTTAGGAATTACAAATCCAACACCTTTACCAGAACCAGTAGGAGCAAACAATAAAGCATGCTGGAAACCATCAGCTACGAAGTAACCAGATGAGTCTTTCCCAAGTAACATTCCATGATCAGCTCTAAGATTTGCTCTTTCAATATCGTCTTGGTTTGCCCAATCAGCTGACCCAAAAACAGACTCTTTTGGTTTAAAGAATTGTAAGTTTTTTATCTTATTAAAGTTTTTTATATAGTATAAAATTACTAATGTAGATGGCAGAAAGAGAGCTAGAGATAATTTGATTTTTAAGTAATCATAAGCGCTGTAGGTTAGTTTAGTCCAAGATTGTAATAACCATGTTCCCCATTTGTATGCTATAGCAATAGCGTTAAGGTTAGGTCCTATAAGCTTATATTCATTGGTAATTAATGATATAATAAAGCCCGTTATCCAAAATGTTGCAAGTATCACAATCGGGTGCAGAATTATGTGTCCAAATAGAGTTCTTGCTTTACGTAGTATGCTTTTGAAACCCATTTACTTCCCCATAGATTTGAAATAAATTTCGGATACAAATCTTTTTCCCTTTTCTCCTCGTTTTAGTTGTATCACTATATCAATAACAGACTCAATATATTTTTTAATTTCTTCAGGAGGCATTCCAAGGCCCGCCTGCATAACCATCAACTTAAGTTGTTCTAAAGCCATGCTAGGTGTATCAGCATGCAAAGTAGATATTGAACCAGGGTGTCCTGTATTGATAGCTCGTAAAAAACTGAATGCTTCCTTGCCTCTAAGCTCTCCTACTATTATTCTATCAGGCCTTAACCTTAGACAAGCTTCAATTAAGTCTTGAGTTGTTGCTTTAGATAAACCTTGACCACCTTTAGATGCTAATAAATGTACTCTATTCTCATGATTATATAGCTGTATTTCTCTTGCGTCTTCAACTGTAATTAATCTTTCATGTTTTGCTATTTCACTGAGCGCCGCATTAGTAAATGTCGTTTTACCAGTTGAAGTACCACCGCTTATAATAATGTTTTTTTTAAATAAAACAGCATGTTTAATGAAAGACGCAATGTCCCGTTTCTTAAGATATTTATTCAGTGTTGCATCCTTTTCATCAATAGATTCAGAAATGGATGTTTCTTCAAACGCACCCATTTTTTTGTAGTCATCTATAGATAAGCTAATGGTAGATCCCTTACGAATTGCAAACGCGATTGAATTGATTTCTACTGCTGGTGGAAATACAACTTGAATACGATACCCGTTAGGTAGCGTTGCTGATAATAATGGTGTTTCTTCAGTTATTTTTTGGTCCACAGATTGAGCAACTAATCTTCCTAAACCCAAGAGATGTTCCATGTCTATTTCAGGTATTTCTTCTCTTCTATGATCTCCGCCTTTTTCAACCCATACTTCACCTGGCTTATTAATCATCAGCTCATTGACTCCTTCTTCATCGAAGATATGTCTAAATGGTAACAAGTAAGTTTCTAACGCTGCAAAGCTCATTAATAAACCCTCCTTCTTGTTTTCGAAACAGCATTTTTAGGAAATTTGTAATCTTTATTTACATAAATTTTAATTACAGTTCCCTGGTCTATAGTAATAGTTGGTTTAAAATCCTGCTCTTCTACAAAAGATTTTAAAGTATCTGAAATATTTTCGAAAGAATCCTTAGAAGCTGATTGAGCTTTAGTCTCTTCAACGTTTGATGAGGCATTTTGAATCAGACTATCACTGGTTGAATTAATAAAATTCATTAGAGCTAATAATTTTTCATCATCAGAAGAGCCTGGATCAGTCGCCAGATTATTACAAGTAGCCTGGATTTGAATAAAAGTTTGACTTGTTTTGTCTGTCAAGGCATTTAATACAGACGCACAAATTTGTGTTCTTTTATCTCTATCATTAATACCAGATTGAGTAAAAATACCGTTGGCAATATTTTTTATATTAGTTGCGTCAAGGTTTCTTTGTGCTGCTGCCTGTGAATTTATTTGTGGTTTGACAACCTTATCTAATGCATTTGCAAGAGTAATGTCAAAAGCTGATCTTAATATTGCATTGCTTAGCCTTTCACGGAATTTGTTATCCACTCTTCCTTGTTGACCACTGCGGCCCAAATTATCAATTGCGACTCCGTCTAGGTTAAGGCTAAAACCATTTGCCAGATCTATTCTAGTCCAAATGATGTTAATGCGTCCGTAGGCTCCGTCTATGTTAGTTGAATAGTTACCAAAAACTCTAGACCCCTTTGGTATTAATATACTTTTACCCCATTCAGAGTACGTATCTTTGTTGATTACAGCGCGCACTTCTCCGCCGAAATCTGTGCTAATTGCGCTTTCAACAACAGCGTTTATGATTTTCCCGCGTCCAAGCACAAGGTTCATATCTCCTCTGTAATTAAAATCTGCTTCTTGGCGTATTTCTTCAGGAGTTTTTGCAGGTGGTTGTCCTGCAATTAATATCATACTAGATTTGATTTTTTTCTCCTTTCGTTTTCTAGCTTGATCATCTTGTACTTTGGCAAAGGGCAAATCAATCGGTTCTTCCACATTATTTTCTGTTGGCAAAGCTACGCTATTTACATCATTGGGCAGAGGAACTGATTCAGTATTTTGATCTTTTATAGATCCATCTCTGGGTGGTGATGGTGGTTCTAAATCTTCAAGCTTTGGAGGTGGAGGAAGGGTTGGTATAGTTGGTATATTTATTTCAGGGCCTTCGGTTGGTGTTACCACCTCTTTTGGTGTAGGAACTTTTTCGGTTTCATCATCACTTGCATTGATAAAAAAGTTAAAAAATAAGTATGCAAAGATTAATACTATAATAACAAGTATGATAGCACTCTGTTTTGGATTTGTTGCTACTTGAGATAGCTCTTGTTCTACCTCAGGCGAATTTGTTTTATTATCTGATAACGTTTCTTCCTTAGTGTTTTTCATATTCTACCTAGATTTTTTGGGGTATTTAAATCTAACAACATAAACTAAATCTTTTTCATTTCCGTATTCTAGTTCTTTAGACACTATATCAAATTGATAAGTGCGTTTACTAGTTATAATAGTCATATTGGTGTGTATATTACGTTCCATTGGTTTAATAAATATTCTATTGCCCAAAGGTGTTATTTTCCAGGCGTAAGAATCACCTAATGTAATAGTTTCCACAGACTCGTTTTGTGCTAACTCAATGTGGGACTGAAATCCATAATGTAGTACTAGCAAATAAACATCATTAGGGTTATATTTGTAGGTTTTTATTCGGCTATCAGTAGTAATAAAATTTTCGTGCCGTGAAGCCAAACTTGTGTTTATGCTAATAGTCATTAATATTGTTAAAATTATTCTAGCTATTGTCATCATCTACCCTATATTCAATTACCTGAAATCCTATTGGATTTATGTCTTTATCTTTTTCTGTCAGTTCCATAGGTGCATATTGAAATTCTACAACAGCAATTTTATGGAATGATTTTCTTGCTCCACCAGTTTCATTGATAGAGAAACGCATTATGTACTTTGTATCGGAAAGCTTAGACCATGATTTTACTAGTAAGAATGTGGTATTTTTTTGTCCGTATCGTATTTGTGGATTGACAGCTTCGTTCCTTAAGTAACCTCTATATGCCCAGTATATTCTGCTAGTTGAAAGAAGCCTTATGGTTTTTCTTGCTTCTTTTTCAAAATCTACAGGGTTATATGTTTCACGTGCAGTGACGTATTTTTTTATAAAATATTGTGCAAGAGCTTCATTCCCGCTGATTATATTTGAAGCATTTGGGTTAACCACTTGAGCTGCACCAGTTGTATCATCGATTTGAATCACAAAAGGGTCAAATTTTTTCGTATTTACTACGTAAGCAACAACCCCTACTGCTATTATTGATAGTAATACGAGAGATATTAAAAGCAAAAACAATAAATTTCTTTGTACAACAATATTATCATAGCGATCTTGATACCAGTTTTGAAGTTGTGGATTTTTTTCTATCTTTTCCTCGTTTGAGCTTGGCATTTGAGTTGGATCTTCTTTTGGTCTGAATCTGGCAAAAAATTCGCGTATCTTGTTCATAATTTTTGTCATATATCTTTAAAAAATCATAGTTTATTATGGTTGTTTAGAAAAATTAAATAAACAAAAAAGCTATAAAATTTGCTTACTATATGATTTTTTTTATCCTCAGTTGTTTTTTGGACGCGATATTAATTTTATTACATTAATAAGTTGTTGTGTGAAAATTATTCGGATAATTTTTAGTTCACAAGGTAGAAAATAATACTAGCTGCACTTGCTGCATTTAAGCTTTCAACTTCAGGTGAAATCGGTATGTTAAGGAGATAGTCACATGATTTCGATGTTAGATTTCTCATGCCTTTTCCTTCAGAGCCTATTATAATTATAATTTTTTCTAAGTTTTTTATTAGTTTGATATCTTGGTTTCCATTTATATCCATTCCTACTACCCAAAAACCCTGATTTTTAAGTTTAGCAAGAGATTGCCTTAGGTTAGTTACGTTTGCTATTTGAACTAGTTCGAGGCATCCACAGGCAGTTTTTGCAATGGACGCATTTTCATCTGGAGAATTATCTTTAGGTATAATGACTTTTGTGATACCAAAAGCTGCTGCACTTCTAATTATTGTACCTATATTTTGTGGGTCTGTAATTTGATCAAGCACTGCAATTTTATCGACTGTAGTATTAAATTGAAATTCTTCAACGGTATTTAAGTATTTAGTTTTGACTAAAGCAATGATGCCTTGATGGGCAGCGTTTATTTTTAACTTATTATCAATAAATTTGTTGTCAACTATTTCTAATTTTTCCAGTATAGTTTGTTTTTCCAAAAAATTTTTGCTGGATTTATAAAAGCTATTTGTACAATAAATTTTGTAAATAACTCTATCTGGATTTTTTATTGCTGCTAAAACAGAATGTTTTCCATACATATAGTATTGAGTAGTTTTTGTAAGGGTTTTGCTTTTCTTGCTGTTCATTTTTCAGTCTGGCCTTTTGCTTAAAAATATTCTTGACATAAAGTACTATTTATTATAGAAAGTTACAACTAAACATTTGGATGTGTCTTTGAATTTAAGAAAAATTCAGGGCAAGGCAATTATAAAGCTGCAATATGTAAATTAGTGGTGTCTTATCAATAATTATTTTTGTAGACGAGTTGTTGGTATTTGGAGGGGTGGCCGAGTGGTTAAAGGCAGCAGACTGTAAATCTGCCCGCGTATGCGTACGAAGGTTCGAATCCTTCTCCCTCCACCACAAACTTTGGTTTGTGATGAGTATGCGGGTGTAGCTCAATGGTAGAGCCCCAGCCTTCCAAGCTGGTGGCGTGGGTTCGATTCCCATCACCCGCTCCATTTTAATGTTGCGGATTTAAATTGTTTAAGTATAATGAGGCGATAAAGCTTTGTAGATTTAGAAAAAAGAGGAAAAACTATGGCAGAGAAAGCAAAATTTGAGCGGAATAAACCGCATTGTAATATTGGAACTATTGGTCACGTTGACCACGGTAAAACTACCTTGACTGCGGCTATAACTTATGCCCTTTCAAAAACGGGAGGAGCTCAAGTACAAAAGTATGATGATATTGATGGAGCCCCTGAAGAGAGAGAAAGAGGCATTACTATTTCTACTGCTCACGTTGAGTATGAAACAGAAAACAGACACTATGCGCACGTTGATTGTCCTGGTCACGCTGACTATGTGAAAAACATGATCACAGGTGCTGCTCAAATGGATGGAGCGATACTTGTTGTTTCTGCTGCTGATGGTGTTATGCCTCAAACAAGAGAGCACATACTTCTTGCTCGTCAGGTAGGTGTACCAGCTATAGTGGTATTTCTAAATAAAGTTGATCAGGTCGATGATCCTGAATTATTAGACCTTGTTGAGATGGAAGTAAGAGAGTTGCTTACAGAATATGAATTTCCTGGTGATGATGTTAAGGTAATCAAAGGATCTGCTCTTGGTGTGCTGGAAGACAAAGATGCGTCTTGTATAAAAGAATTGATGGACGCTGTAGATAGTTCAATTCCTCAGCCAGAACGTGATACTAGCAAACCTTTCCTGATGCCTATTGAAGATGTATTTTCTATTTCTGGCAGAGGGACTGTTGTTACCGGAAGAATTGAGAGTGGTGTCGTTAAAGTAGGTGAAGAAATTGAAATCGTAGGTATCAAAGATACAACAAAAACAGTCTGTACTGGAGTCGAGATGTTCAGAAAACTTTTAGACTCAGGAGAAGCTGGAGATAATGTTGGTTTATTGCTTCGTGGGATCGGTAGAGAAGATGTTAAAAGAGGACAAGTTCTTGCTAAGCCTGGTAGTATTACTCCTCACACAGAGTTTGAAGCCGAGATTTACGTTTTAACTAAAGCAGAAGGCGGTAGACATACTCCATTTGGTAAAGATTATCGTCCTCAGTTTTATTTCAGAACTACAGATGTTACAGGAGAAGTTCAATTACCAGAAGGTGTAGAAATGGTTATGCCTGGTGATAATACAAAGATTATTGTTAAGATGATCTCTCCTGTTGCTATGGATAAAGGTCTTCGTTTTGCTATTAGAGAAGGTGGTAAAACAGTTGGTGCTGGTGTAGTGTCATCAATAATAAAATAATTAAATTTTAAAGAAACCTACTTGTATTTTCTAGGTTTCTTTATGGTTGAAGTACGGCTTGGTTACTTGTTACTCCAGGCCTATTTCTTGGCTGTGTTTTAAAAGTAGGTTAATAATGAATAATCAAATAATTAGAATAAAACTAAAGTCTTTTGACTATCGCTCTTTAGAGCATGCTACTAATGAAATGGTAGGAGCGGTAAAAAGAACTGGTGCTGATATTAGTGGGCCAATTCCTTTGCCAAGAAAAATTGAAAGATTTACTGTAATTA
The DNA here is from genome assembly GCA_030036605.1 of Candidatus Megaera endosymbiont of Nemacystus decipiens. GTDB lineage: Bacteria > Pseudomonadota > Alphaproteobacteria > Rickettsiales > Rickettsiaceae > Megaera_A. The sequence continues at coordinate 232,557 of DAOTRE010000004.1, forward strand.
GAGGTCCTCACGTAGACAAGAAATCTAGAGAACAGTTTGAAATTCGAACTCAAAAAAGATTGGTTATCATTAACTATCCTACTCCTCAAACTGTTGAAGCCCTAAGGAAAGTTGATTTGCCAGCTGGTGTTGATGTAGAAATTAAATTAGTGAGTGCGTAAAATGAGAACTGGTGTAATAGGAAAAAAAATTGGCATGAGTTCAATGTATACTGATCAAGGAGAGAGATTAACATTGACATTATTGCAGTTGGAAAACTGTCAAATTTTATCACATAAAAATCTTGACAAGGATGGTTATGATGCTGTAGTTTTAGGCGCGGTATCTAAAAAGCCTTCTAAGGTTTTGAAGCCTCAGAAAAAGTTTTATACGGATTCTAAGCTTGAACCTAAGGCTGTTGTTAAAGAATTTAGAGTAACGCAAGAGAACAAGTTAGATATTGGTACAGAGTTAAAGCCTAGCCATTTTAAAGTAGGTCAGTATATCGATGTATCTGGACGTTCAATAGGTAAGGGTTTTGCTGGTGTAATGAAAAGACATAATTTTGGTGGACTTGAAGCATCTCATGGTGTTTCAATATCTCACCGTTCTCATGGTTCCACAGGCCAGTGTCAGGATCCAGGAAAAGTTTTTAAAGGAAAAAAGATGGCGGGTCATTTAGGTGATAAAAACACTACTATTCAAAATTTGAAGGTTGTATCTGCAGATGATGAAAAAAATATTTTAATAGTTTCTGGTAGTGTTCCTGGTTCTAAAGGTAAGTATGTTTTTGTTAAAGATGCTGTGAAGAAAGCATTTTAGATATTAAAGTTTGTAATTAGGTAAGTAATATGGAAACTAAGTTAGTAAGTTTCGAAAATAAGGAAGTTGGAAAAGTTGCTATTACAGATTATATTTTTGGCCTTGAGGCTAGAGAGGATATAGTAAAGAGAGTAATTGACTGGCAGTTAGCTAAGCGTAGAAGTGGAACGCATTCTGTAAAGACAGTAGGAGAGGTTTCTGGTTCTAATAAAAAGCCTTTTAAACAAAAAGGTACTGGTAATGCAAGGCAGGGTAATGCTCGTGGTGTTCAGCGTAGGGGCGGTGGTGTATCGCATGGTCCACAAGTTAGGTCTCATGAAATTTCACTGCAGAAAAAAGTAAGACGTTTAGGTCTAAGGCATGCTTTATCTTCTAAGTTGGCTTCTGGAGAGTTATTTTTTGTTGAGGACTGTGTTATGCAAAAACCTAAAACTTGTGATTTAATACAAAAGCTTTCGAATTTTGGTGATGGAAGTTTTTTCATTATTCAAGGAGCTTCTGTAGATAATAACTTAAAATTATCTGCTAGTTCTGCTAAAAGTGCTAATGTGGTTCCTGCTATTGGTGCAAATGTATATGACATTATTAAGAGTGATAAAGTGATTATAACTAAAGAAGCATTAGCTATGCTGGAAGAGAGGTTGAAGTAATGATAAAAGCTAATTATGATTTAATTCGCAAGCCTATTATCACAGAAAAATCTACCTTTTTAGGAGAGCAAGGTAAGTATGTTTTTGAGGTTTCTAAAGATGCAACAAAACCCTTAATTAGGAAAGCTGTAGAGAGTATTTTCGAAGTTAAAGTAACTTCTGTAAATATTTTAAATCAGAAAGGTAAAGTAAAGAAATTTAAAGGAACTTTGGGTCGTAGGCCGGATGTGAAGAAAGCTATAGTAAGTTTAGAAAAAGGTTCCAGTATTGATTTTAGTGGAGTGGTAAAATAATGGCATTAAAAAAATACAATCCAACTACGCCGTCTCAAAGAGGTTTAGTAAGAGTAGATAAGAGTAAGTTATGGAAAGGTAAGCCTTTAAAAAAGCTTTCTGTTGGCTTGAAAAAAACTGGTGGTAGAAATAATTTGGGTAGAATAACCTCACGCCATATAGGTGGAGGTCATAAAAGATTGTATAGACTAGTTGATTTTAGAAGGTCTAAGTTAAATCTAAATGCTATAGTTGAGCGTATAGAGTATGATCCCAATAGAACTTGTCATATCGCGTTGATAAAATATTCGGATGGTGAGATGTCTTATATACTTGCCCCGGCGAAATTGAAGCAAGGTGATCAAGTCATTTCTGGCGACTCTGTGGATATAAAAAATGGAAATGCTATGCGTCTCCAGAATATTCCTGTGGGAACTACAATTCATAATATTGAAATGAAACCAGGGAAAGGTGGGCAAATAGCAAGATCTGCAGGTTCTTCAGCTGTTTTAGTTGGTAAAGATTCTGGGTATGCACAAATTAAGCTCTCATCAGGAGAAGTCAGACTAATACTACTTGACTGTATGGCAACTATAGGCTCTTTGTCTAATGCAGATAAGAAAAATACTATTGTAGGAAAAGCTGGCAGGAGTAGGTGGCTAGGTAACAGGCCAAAAGTAAGAGGTGTGGCTATGAATCCGGTTGATCACCCTCATGGAGGAGGTGAAGGAAAAACTTCTGGTGGTAGACACCCCGTCACTCCCTGGGGTAAACCTACTAAAGGTAAAAAGACTCGTAGTAATAAACTTACCTCAAAGTTTATTTTAAAAAGAAAAGCAAAATAGGTAACTAAAAAATGACACGTTCTGTATGGAAAGGCCCTTTTGTTGATGGTCATTTATTAAAAAAAGTACAAAAAGCAATAGATTCTGGTAGTAAAGAAATAATAAAAACTTGGTCTAGGAGATCTACTATTTTACCTATTTTTGTTGGCATGACTTTTGCTGTACATAACGGTAATAAGTTTATTCCAGTTGTCGTATCAGATGATATGGTAGGTCATAAACTTGGTGCTTATGCCCCAACTCGTACTTATCATGGTCACGGAGCGGATAAGAAGGCAAAAAGAAAATAGAGGCAAATTACAATGAATAATATATCAGCTAAAGCGTCTGTGCTTCGTCTTAGGACTAGTCCACAAAAGCTAAATTTAGTTACTTCTTTGATTAGAAACATGAATGTTGCGGAGGCGTTAACGCAGCTCAGTTTTTCTCCGAAGAGAATAGCGCAAGACGTAAAAAAATGCTTGCAATCTGCTGTAGCAAATGCAGAAAATAACAATGGTTTGGATATAGATAATTTATTTGTTTCTTCGGTAAGTGTTGGCAAATCAGTAATTATGAAAAGATTTAGAGCAAGAGCTAGGGGGCGCGGAGCTAGAATAACCAAACCATTTAGTAATTTGTATATAACTGTTTCAGAGAGAGAAGAGGTATAATATGGGACAAAAAGTTAATCCTCATGGTTTTAGAGTTGGCCCTACTTTGTTTAAAGGCTGGGACTCTGTTATGTATGCAGAGAAAAAAGACTACGCACAAAAGTTAGAGCAGGATTTGTCTATTAGATCTTTAATTAAGAAAAAGTGTAAAGCTTCTCAAGTTTCTAAAATTGTTATTCAAAGACCTAGTAACACTGTAATAGTTAATGTTCATGTTAAAAAACCAGGTGTTATTATTGGAAAAAGTGGTTCTGATATAGAAAAACTTAAGTTAAATGTACAGGCTATTGTAAACTCTGAGGTTTTTATTAATATTCATGAAGTTAAGAGGTCAGGAACCGACTCTAGTATCGTAGCTCAGACTATTGCTCAACAATTAGAAAACCGTGGTTCTTTTCGTAAAGCTATGAAGACCGTGATGCAGAACGCTATTAAACAAGGGGCAAAGGGAATAAAAGTCGCTTGTTCAGGTCGTTTAGGAGGTGCAGAAATAGCAAGAACAGAGTGGTATAGGGAGAATAGAGTGCCGCTCCACACATTGAGAGCAGACATAGATTATTCGACAGCTGAAGCTAAAACTACTTACGGTATTATAGGTATTAAGGTATGGATTTATAAAGGCGATTTTAATCAAAAACGCAATAAACTAAACAACAATTAAGAGTGGATAATTAAAATGCTGGCTCCTAAAAAACAAAAATATAGAAAAGCACAAAAAGGTAGAGTACCTTCTAAAGCTAAAAGTGGTACCATGTTAAGTTTTGGTAGCTTTGGTTTAAAATCTTTGGACGGTCTAAGAGTAACTGCAAGGCAAATAGAAGCTGCAAGGCGCGCTGCTGTAAGGCACATGAAAAGGCAGGGTAGATTTTTTATAAGAATTTTTCCTGATTTGCCAGTTTCTAAAAAACCAAATGAGGTTCGTATGGGTAAAGGAAAAGGTACTCCAGAGTTCTTTGCTGCTAGGGTGGCTCCAGGGCGGATTATGTTTGAGATAGAAGGAGTTAATTCCAGTATAGCAAAAGAAGCTTTAAGCTTGGCTTCTTCTAAATTACCAGTAAAGACAAAAATAGTACAAAGATATGAGTAAAAATAAAAAAAATGTGGACTCAATCTCTGACTTTAGTGTTAAAGAGATAAAATCTAAAATAGTTATTTATAAGAAAGAGTTATTTAATCTGAGATTTCAAAAATCTCTTGGAGATTTAAAAAACACTAGTAGATTTTCAAGTGTTAGAAAGAATATTGCTAGGTTAAATACTGAATTAAGAACACGAGTTTCTGTTAGATAGGGAGAGTAAAATGCCAAAAAGAACTTTGAGCGGGGTTGTCACTAACTCTAGTTGCAATAAAACAGTTTTAGTAAAAGTACAAAGAACATATCTTCATCCTTTGTACAAAAAAATTGTTAAAATGTCTAAAAATTATAACGTTCACGATGAGAATAATAAATGCGTTATTGGTGACAAAGTAAAAATTAGAGAGAACAAGCCTATATCTAAGACAAAATCTTGGGTGATAATAAGCGAATAAGACGTTGACATTATCAATAAATTGTATATGTTTATCTTGTAATAACAGATGGTAAAGGTTTAAATCATGATTCAAATGCAAAGCATCCTTGATGTTGCTGACAACTCGGGTGCAAAAAAAGTTATGTGCATAAAAGTTCTTGGTGGTTCAGCTAGAATGATTTCCGGTTGTGGAGATGTTATAGTTGTTTCTATAAAATCGGCAACTCCTGGTGGTAAAGTTAAAAAGGGAGAAGTGCACAGAGGGTTGATTGTTAGAACAAAAAAGGGCGTTAGAAGATCTGATGGTGGGACTATTCAATTTGACTCTAATTCAGTAGTATTAGTCGATAAAAAAAATGAACCGATTGGAACTAGAGTTTTTGGTCCAGTTCCAAGAGAGCTTAGAACTAAAGGCTTTATGAAAATAATTTCTTTGGCCGAAGAGGTTATATAAAATGACAAAATTAAAGATTTTAAAAAATGATAAAGTCCAGGTAATTGCTGGAAAAGACAAGGGTAAGATAGGAGAAGTTTTGAAAGTTTTTCCTGGGGATAACAAAGTTTTGGTCTCTGGTGTAAATGTAATTCAGAAGCATACAAAACCAACCCAGACTACAGAAGGTGGTATTAAGAAAAAAGAGTCACCGATACATGTCTCTAATGTGAGTTATATTGATCCTAAATCATCCAAGATAACAAAATTAGGTTATAAAACTCTTGAAGATGGTTCTAAAGTTAGGTTTTCTAGAAAATCTGGCGAAGTTATTGTAAAGAAGTAGGTGAGAAGTAATGTTGTTAAAATTTGAAAAAGCGTATAATGATACTATAGTAAAACAGTTAAAAAATACTTTTTCTTACAAGAATGAGCATCAGGTTCCTAAAATTGCAAAGGTAGTAATTAATATGAGCGTAGGAGAAGTTGTAAATGATTCAAAAGCAATTAACTCCGCGATTAGTGATTTGACTGCGATATCAGGTCAGCTTCCTTACGTTACTTATGCTAAAAAATCGATAGCTGGTTTTAAACTAAGAGAAGGAATGAAGTTAGGCTGTAAGGTTACTTTACGTAGATCGAGAATGTATGAATTTTTAGAAAGGCTGGTTGTTGCAGCTTTGCCAAGGGTAAAAGATTTTAGGGGGTTTTCTATAAAAAGTTTTGATGGAAAAGGAAATATAACCTTTGGTATAAAAGATCATATAGTATTCCCAGAAATAGATTATGATAAAGTTGATAAAAGTAGGGGTATGGATATAACTATAGTTACAACTGCTGAAACAGATGAACAAGCTAAGTTCTTACTTTCAAACTTTAATATACCTTTTTATAATTAGTTTAATAAAAATATAATGTGTAAGATATGGCTAAGATAGGATCTATTCAAAGAAATAAAAAAAGAATTATGCTAGAAAAATCTTTGCGTTCGAAAAGAGCCAAAATAAATAGTATAATTCATGATAAAAAAACTACACTAGAAGATAGGTTTAACTTGGCTATAAAGCTTGCTTCTTTACCTAGAAATTCTGCTAAAAATAGAATTCGTAACAGATGTGTTATTACTGGTAGACCAAGAGGTTTTGTTAGAAAAATGGCTATTTGTAGAAATGTATTTAGAGACCTTGCTTCTAAAGGAAAGTTGCCTGGTGTAGTTAAAGCAAGTTGGTAATTAAAATATTTAGAGATTTATTATGTCGATGTCAGATAATGTTGCGGATATGCTTACGAGAATCAGAAATGGTCAAAAAAGCAAACTTTTGAACGTTGAATTACCGCTTTCAAATTTAAAATGTAGCGTTTTAGAGGTTTTAAAACAGGAAGGGTATATCTTAGACTATAAGGTAGAAAAAGAAACTAAAACAATTACTATAGTTCTTAAGTATTCGAAAGAAGGTATCCCAGCAATATCTGAGCTTCATAGAGTTTCTAAACCAGGGAAGCGTGTGTATTCTTCTATCACTGATTTAAAAGGTTACTTTAATAATATGGGAATACATATTTTGTCTACTTCTTGCGGTGTTATGTCTGACAGAGAGGCAAAAAAGCAGAATGTTGGTGGTGAAGTAATTTGTAAAGTATTTTAGAGAGATTTAATGTCAAGAATAGGTAAATTACCAATTTTAATTCCAGATGGTGTAGAGGTTAATATTTCTAACTTAACTGTTAGTATAAAAGGACCAAAAGGCTCTGTGTCAAAAGAATTTCGTGGTTTAATAGAGATAAAAAAAGAAACTAATAATATAGTTGTTAGCCCCCTCGACGTAAAGGGTAGACCTATGTGGGGTACAGCAAGAAGTATTATTAATTCTATGATTGAAGGAGTTTCAAAAGGGTTTAAAGAAGAGCTTGAGATAAATGGTGTTGGTTATAGGGCTTCGGTAAAGGGCGGTTTTTTAAATCTTACCTTGGGTAAAAGTCATAATACTAAGGTAGCAATTTCAGATGAAATTAAAGTTGAAACACCTAAACAAAATATAGTATTGCTTGAATCTCACGATAAGCAAAAATTAGGACAATATATTTCGATTATTAAAAGTCAAAGACCTCCGGAGCCTTATAAAGGTAAGGGAATTAAAAAGAAGGGGGAGTATGTCTTTAGAAAAGAGGGAAAAAGAAGTTAAATTAGGTGCAGTAAGTTATGAGGATAAAAAAAACCAGTTTTATAAAAAGAAAAGAGCGAGTTAGATCAAAACTTAAGAAAGTTTCAAATCGTAATAGGTTGTCTGTTTTTAAATCTGGAAGGCATATATATGCACAAATAATTGATGATATAAGCTCTGAAACCTTAGTTTCCGCTTCTACTTTGGATAAAACTATAAGAGTTGATGCAAAATCTAACTGTAATAAAGAGTTCGCAGTAAAAGTAGGTAGACTTCTAGCTGATAGAGCAGAAAAAAAATCTATTAAGCTTGTTTGCTTCGATAAAGGAGGCCATAAATATCATGGTGTTATCAAAGCTTTAGCCGATGAAGCTAGAAAGAAAATACAATTTTAATTGAGAGCAATAAATGTCTGAAAAAATAAACAATATATCAGAAGACTTAGTTCATGTTAATAGAGTTACCAAAGTTAACAAAGGCGGGAGAACTTTTTCATTTGCTGTTACCGTTATTGTAGGGGATGAAAATGGCAGAGTTGGTTATGGGACCGGGAAAGCTAAAGAAGTGACAGAGGCAAGAATTAAAGCAACAAAAGAGGCTAAAAAAAATATGGTTTTGATTCCTTTGTATAAAGGAAGAACTATACATCATGATGTACAAGGAAAAAGTGGTGCAGCTAAAGTTCTTTTAAGAAGAGCGGCTCCAGGTACTGGTGTAATAGCAGGAGGCCCTCTAAGATCTGTTTTTGGTAGGCTTGGAGTAGAAGATTTGGTGGCAAAATCACATGGATCCTCGAGTCCTAATACTATGATTGCAGCCACCTTTAATGCTCTACAAAAATTAAGGGCGCCGAAGCAGATAGCAGCCAGAAGAAATAAAAATACAACCGAACTTTCTGTTGTTTAAAACGAAGAATGAAACCAAAAATATAATGTGTTATGGCAAATATAAAAAAATGTTCTGACTCTAAGATTCAAGTTAAGCAGATTGCAAGTAGTATAGGTAAGAAACCAACTCAAAAAAAGACGCTTCTTGGTTTAGGGCTAAAACGAATAAATGCTACAAAAACTCTGACTAGTACAGAATCTATAAAAGGTATGGTTGAAAAAGTCAAGCATTTAGTAGAGATTAAAAATTTATAAATTATTAGGGATAATAATATGAAATTAAATAGTTTATTTAACCTATTTGGTTCTTCTAAAAAAAGAAAAAGAGTAGGAAGAGGAATAGCTAGTGGAACAGGAAAAACTTGTGGCCGAGGTGAAAAAGGCCAAAAGTCTCGTTCTGGTGTTGCTATAAAAACAGAAGGTGGTCAAATGCCTTTAATAAAAAGGCTACCTAAAAGAGGCTTTAACTCAAGAAATAAAGTAAACTATACACTGCTTAGTTTGGATCATTTAGGGTATCTAATACAGGAAGGGTATATTGATTCTAAACAAGAAGTGACTAAGGAAACCTTAAAAGATTTAGGTTTAATTAAAAATGAATCTGACCTAGTGAAGCTGTTAAAGGGTGCAAATGAATTTGATTATCCTATAAACTTAAAACTAGACGCTTACTCCAAAGCCTCTATTGAAGCTATTAATAAAGCTCAAGGGAAGACTCTATAATGCATTTGCACCGTCAAAATGAACTAACTAAAAAAATTCTTTTTACACTATTTGTTTTAGTTGTTTGTAGAATTGGTGCTTTTATTCCTATACCAGGTATAGATTCTGTTGCTTTATCTAGCTTTGCTCAGCAGAACCAATCTGGAATATTGGGTATGTTCAATATGCTTTCAGGTGGTTCACTTGAAAGAATGTCTATATTTGCTTTGGCAATAATGCCTTATATTACGGCCTCTATAGTGATACAGCTCATGTCTATTGCATATAAACCGCTTGAAAATTTAAAAAAAGAGGGAGAGTCTGGAAAAAGAAAAATCAATCAGCTCTCTAGGTATTTAACTGTATTTTTTGCTGCATTTCAGGCGTATGGTATAACATTAGGTCTTGAATCTACTGTTACTCCTGAAGGCCCAATAGTTATAATCCCTATTACGGTTTTCAGATTTTCAGCAATTATTACTTTGGTTGTAGGCACTGTATTTTTAATGTGGTTAGGTGAAAGAATTTCGTCTAATGGAATAGGTAATGGAACCTCTTTGATAATATTTATAGGCATAATATCTGGCTTGCCTAGTGCATTAATTAATATGTTTGAGCTTGCAAGAAAGGGTATAATGTCTCCGCTTTTTTTATTATTAATTTCTATGGGAATAGTATTAATAATACTGACCATAGTATTTTTTGAAAGGAGCCAAAGAAAAGTTTTGGTTCAGTATCCAAAGCGACAGGTAGGTAATAAAATTTATGGTGGTGAAAACACCCATATGCCTCTAAAATTGAATACAGCAGGAGTTATTCCTCCTATATTTGCAAGCTCGGTTTTATTATTTCCTACTACTATTTCTAGTTTTTCAGATTCCGGTGGCTTTTTGGGTTCGCTTTCTCTGTACTTATCGCATGGTAAACCCTTGTTCATATTTTTATATAGCTTGCTAATAATATTCTTTAGTTTTTTTTATACTTCTGTCATCTTCAACTCTGAAGAAACAGCAGATAACTTGATGAAAAATGGGGCTTATGTTCCTGGTCGCAGGCCTGGCAAAAATACTGCGGAGTATTTTGATTATGTACTTACTAGGATTACTTTTTTGGGGGCTATTTATCTTTCATTAATTTGTATTATTCCTGAGTTGTTGATGAATAAGCTTTCTATATCGTTTGCACTTGGAGGCACTAGTTTTTTAATAGTAGTAAATGTAATTTTGGACACTGTGACTCAAATACAGACTTATTTATTTAGTGCCCGTTATGAAGATATGGTAAAAAAAATGAAACTTAAGCGTTAGAAATATGAAAAAAATATTTTTTTTAATGGGTGCACCTGGTTCAGGCAAAGGGACTCAAGCTCGCTTAATTTCTAAGACTTTGTCAATACCTTATCTTTCAGTTGGAGATATGTTTCGTTCTATGTTAAGGAAGAAGGATGAAAGATCAAAAATCCTATCTCCTTATATTAATGCTGGGAAGTTGGTTCCAAGTGAAATTACTAATCTTATGATAAAAGATTTTTTAGATTCTAAAGAGTATCAAAAGGGAGTGATACTTGACGGTTACCCTAGAACTATCAGTCAATTGAATTATTTTATTAGTAATATATCAAATAATGTGTATGTTATATTTTTTGATCTTGAAGAGGAATTAGTTATAAAACGAATTACAGGTAGATTTAACTGTTCTGCTTGTAATAAGCTTTATAATAAATATTTTTCTCCTCCAAGACAAGAAAATGTTTGTGATGATTGTGGTAAGTCTGATTTTATTGTTCGTTCAGATGATGAACGTAAGATAATTATAAAAAGATTAGAAGAATTTCGAAATGAAACACTCCCAGTGATTAAGTGTTTAAAGAATTACAACAATTTTTTTAAAATTGACGCTGCTCAATCTATATCGGATATTGAACATGAAGTTTGTAACATATTAAAAAACGTTTGACTTTTATGTATATTTTTATATTATTTTGTTTCTAATTATTTTTTTGGAGAAAGTTTGTGGCAAGAATTGCAGGTGTAAATATTCCATCTAACAAAAGGCTAGTTATTAGTTTGACATATATCTATGGTATAGGACCAACTTTAGCTAAGAATCTTTGTAAGAAAGTTAAAATTTCTGAAGATAAGAGAGTAAAAGATTTGACAGATAAAGAGCTAATCACTCTAAGATCAGAAATTGATCAACAGTTTGAAGTTGAAGGAGCTTTAAGAAAATTAGTCAACTTAAATATTGAAAAGAAAAAAAGTTTACGTAGTTATCAAGGTTTAAGACATATAAGAAGGTTGCCTGTTAGAGGGCAGAACACGCATTCTAATGCTAGAACTAGAAAGGGTAAAGCAGTAGCTATTGCCGGTAAGAAAAAATAAATTAGAGAATTAAGGTCAAATGAGTTTAGCAAAAAAAGTCAAAAAGAAAAAAAAGAATATTACTTTGGGATTGGTTCATATTAAAGCTACTTTTAATAATACAATAGTAACTATTTCTGACGTGCAAGGAAATGTAATAGCAATATCTACAGCTGGATCTCATGGTTTTAAAGGGGCAAAGAAAGCCACCCCTTATGCTGCACAGATTACAGTAGATAAAGTTGCAGAAGAGGCCAAAAGTCATGGCATGAAAACTGTTTCTATTAGAGTAAAAGGAGCTGGCTCACAGAGGGAATCAGCAATGAGAGCTATATTTAGTCAGAATTTTGTTGTTACTTCAATTACTGATGTGTCTGGAGTAGCTCACAATGGTGTTAGAGCCCCAAAAAGAAGAAGAGTTTAGGAATCAATTAAGAATATTTGTATGTCATTACTTAATAATAACTGGAATGCGCTAATTAAGCCTTCAAAAATTTCGTATAATAAAAAAGATGAGTCTGGAAATAAGATAGCTAACATAATCATCGAGCCTTTGGAAAGAGGGTTTGGTTTGACTTTAGGAAATGCTTTGAGAAGAGTGCTTCTTTCATCTTTACAAGGTACAGCGATTACTGCAATTAAAATACCAGGTGTTCAGCACGAGTTTTCCACTAAATCCGGAATAAAAGAAGATCTAGTCGAGGTAATTTTAAACTTAAAAAAGATTGCTGTGAAAAGTCATAGTGGAGAAAAACAGGTCTTAAAGCTTAGCGTAAAAGGTCCTTGCGTAGTTACTGCATCTATGATTACAACGAACTCGGATATTGAGATACTAACTCCTAATCAGGTGATATGCACTTTATCAGACAATGCTACACTTGATATGGAAATATTTTGCACTTCAGGAAAAGGTTACGTTCCTGCTTCCTCGCATGATAAAAAAGATCTACCGCATGGTGTGATAACAATAGATGCAATATTCAGTCCTGTAAAAATGGTATCTTATAAAGTTGAAGACACTCGTATAGGTCAGGTGACCGACTATGACAAGTTGAATATGGATATTGAAACTGACGGCTCAATTACTCCTGAAATGGCAATAGCTCTGGCTGCTAGAATCATACAAGATCAATTGCAAGTATTTGTTACTTTTAAAGAAGAAAAAGATACACCAAAAGAAGAAGAAAAGGGCCTAGAGTATAATCCTATTTTACTTAAAAAAGTTGATGATCTTGAATTATCAGTTAGATCAATTAACTGTTTGAGAAATGATAACATAGTTTATATAGGTGACCTAGTTATCAAAACGGAAGCTACTATGTTACGTACCCAAAATTTTGGTAGGAAGTCTTTAAATGAAATAAAAGATGTATTATCTAAGTATAATTTAAAATTTGGTATGGATATAGCTGGATGGCCACCGGAAAATATAGAAGAGCTTGCCAAAAAGCATGAAGATGTATACTAATATTCGATGCTTATAACAAAATTTATTGGAATAAAAAATGAGACATAAATTAAAAAGTACAAAGTTAAACAGAACTTCGTCACACAGGTTGGCCATGTTTGCAAACATGACTACATCCCTTGTAATGAATGAGCAAATTAAAACTACTTTACCCAAAGCGAAGGCTTTGCGTCCTTTTGTTGAAAAATTTGTAACTAAGGCAAAAAAAGGTACCTTATCTGCAAGGAGAGCAATAATTTCGAAAATTAAAGACAAAACTGCAGCTGAAAAATTAATGTCAGTCCTGTCTAATAGATATGCAAAAAGACCAGGCGGTTATACTCGTATTGTAAAAGCTGGTTTTAGATATGGAGATAGGGCTCCTCTTGCATTTATTGAGTTCGTAGATAGAGACTTTTCTTCCAAAGAAGGAAAAATATCAGATAATAATTTAATTGAAAATCAGAAAGCAACAGTTCAAAAAGAAGCGTAAAAAATAATGGCAAATCATTCATCTACAAAAAAAGCTGTTAGAAAAACAGAAAGAGTTTCAGCAATAAATAAAAATAGAAAAAGCAGAATTAAGACATACGCTAAACAATTTGTTTCAGCAATAACTACCTCTCCTAAAAAAGAAGTGGAAAATCTTTTTTCTACAGTTCAGTCAGAAATTATGAAAGGCGTTTCAAAAGGAATAATTAAAAAAAATACGGCCTCCAGAAAAGTTAAGTCTCTTTCTAGAATGCTAAAAAACAAAACCGAATAAAATTTGATTATAATTAGATCATTAGTAAGCTTTAAGAGCTTGTTTTTAGCTCGCTTGCCGGTTTAGTTAACAGCAAACATCTCATTTTTTAATCAACTTTGATGATATTGTAGGTTACATTGGAATAGGAGCATTTTAGACTATTTGATAATTCACTATAATTAAAGGTTTTTTATTATCAGGTAATTTTTTTCTATAATGGGAAAAAAAGATTTATTGAAAGGGAACATTTCTGTGCTATTACTATCTATAAATTTTATTTCTATAATATCGCCTGCTCCGTAATTCAAAATATTTTGTACTACGCCTATTTTCTTATTATTTTCTAACAGTACATCGATTCCTATTATATCATGAATATAAAATTCATTTTTATTCTGAATCTCTGGAAAATCAATACGATTGCAAAACAGTTTTTGCCCCTTCATTTTTTCTGCTTCATTTCTATTTCGACATTGATTAATTTTACATATAATATTTCCTTTTTTATCTAGCCTTTTTGCTTTGATATTGATAATCTTCTGATGCTCATCAATTAAATTCATATTAAATATGTTACTTGTAGGGTCAGTAAAAGACTTAATTATAACATCGCCATTTATTCCATGCGCTGAATTAATTACACCAACTAAAATTAAATTAGCATCTGTTTTATTTTTCATTTAAGTTTTATTGATATATTTTAAAAAAACAATTATTCTACTAGGTGTTCATCAAATATACCATGATTCTTATGAAGAAAATAGCACTAAGTATAGTTTCAATCTTTTTACTTTTATTTGCACTATTTTGCAGCACTATATTTTTAGTTGATTTTAATTCAGCATACCGTAATCTTGCAGAGGATATTCATATAAATCATGAAAAAATAGATTTAACTAAGGTAAAAATTAATAAATTTCCATTTCCATATATTGTACTCGATTCTGTTGCTGAAGAAGGAAAGATAGAGTTGAAGGATATCAAGATTAGCTTCTCTGTTTGGTCTTTATTAGCCTTTAATCCAAAGATTAGCTCGATTCAAGTAGGACAGGCAATTATGCACCTCGAACATGATGATGTTAGTATTTTACGTCATGATGAGTTTATTTCTGAATTAATATTAAAGGACTTGCTATCAATTGAAACATCTATTGATAAACTAATTTTAGTAGAATCAGATGAAGATATTGCATTTGTATTTAATAATGTAACTTTAGAAAAAAATGGGAAGAATACCTTATTCTCAGCGAATATTGACGAAACAAATCAAATCCAAGGTGAGTTTATTTACCAAGAAGATGATATAATTTTTAATCTCGAAAGCAAAACCAAAGAATATGATTTTGTTATACAAGAAATTTTTAAGTCCGGGGTTTTTGTTTCAGGGAGTGGTAGTTTAGATATTGCAACCATACCTTTTTATATAATAAGAGTAGTGCCTAAAATATTACCAAATATTGGTAGCATCGAATATTACAAAAACAAAGATATTAATATTAAATATAACCTTAAACCGGTTGAAAATGGATTTTTCATAGATGGGCTAAAAATTACATCTGATTCTGTTAAAGGTGAAGGTTCCATGATTTTAGCTAAATCTAAGGGTGGAGAGTCTAAGGTTAATTTAGAGTTTGATATTATTGATATACCTTCTTTATTTGCAAAAGAGTCTAATACTCGTAGTTCTAATTACGCTCCATCAATAAATTTCTATTTTTTAAACAATCCAACAGACATATCATGTAATATTAAAAAGTTAATACTAACAGATAGTAATTTTGCTGAGAACATAATTTTTCAAGCAAATACAAACGCATCCAATAAGATTACATTAAAGAATTTTTCTGGTGACTTAGATAAGCACTATAAATTTTACATTGACGGAATAATGACGAATAACTCCTTCAGAAACCTTTTTGAAGGAAGAGTATATTTAACATACCATGATTTAAGTCAGTTTTTGAATTTGTTTACAGATAACACGATTGATCAACCCCAAAAAATTCCATTTGCATTTGAATCTCAGGTGAGCATAACGCCAGTTTATTACTCATTAAAAGATTTTAATTTAAAACTAGATGATATGCATGTTAGTGGTAATTATTCGACTAAATTCATAGGTCAGCAGAAAAGAACGAGCGCAAACTTTAATTTTGATTATATTGACTGTGGAGATGAGTCTTCACTAAAAATGTTTAGTAATATCACAAAATGGGTTGAGAATATTTTTGATGGTATGAAAAGTGATGACTATCAAAATAAGTTTATTCCTATAAGAAAAATTAATTCTCTAGGAGATTATGACATATCTATTGAAAACTTAAAATACAAAGATTTTATATATAAAAATGTTGATTTTGGCCTGCAAATTGAACCTGGAAAAGTTTCACTAAATAGATTATACGTACACGATGGGAAAGATTGGTTTGATACTGATTTATCTTTAGATGCGAGGGGCATTAACCCATCTATAATAACCAGATTTCATGACGGCTCTCTTAACGCTAAGTTTTTATCAGTAGATGGTTTGATAGAACTGAGAAAAAAATTAATAAATCAGTTGGATTTCAGTAAGATTAATTTTATTACTAGCGGTTTTATCAGCAATTTATATGATGGTAATTTTTCTATTAATAGAGTAATATTTGCTTTTAACAATGAAGGTAACATTATCAAAATTCCGAACTTAGATTTTGATGTTTGGAAGGGACGTCTTCAGCTTGCTGGAAGCATTCTATTGGATCCGTTTACATTTAATTTCTCTTACGGTTTAAATTCTGCAGATATCAAAGAAGTTGCTCAAATATTTCCTAAAAATTTATTTAATAATAAAGGAGCTATAAGCGCAAATGGTGTTTTCTCTACTAATGGAGATAACAAAGACAAACTACTATACAACCTATACACAAACTCAGGAATAATTATGAAAGGTTTGCATTTGAATAATTTTTCTATAGATGACTTGGTAAGCAAAGTTAATCAGCAAAGTTATGATAAGGAAAACATGGAGTATGACATTGATCAAATGCTTCTTACGGGCAATACTATTGTAACTGACCTTAAGGGCAATATTAAAATGACTAAAGGGATATTAGAAATAGACCCAATCATATTTAAAACTAACCTTACTTCAAATTCTGGTAAAGCAGTAGTTAATATCTATGATTATGCGTTAGAGTCAATATTTTCTACGAGTTTTTATATGCTACATCAGAAAAAATTTCAACGACCTTCTTATAAACCAATAAATGTAGAGCTTCAGATTAATGGTGATATCATATCGCCTAAAAAACAAATTAAATATGATAAGTTAATAGAGTCATTAGAATCAAGATATGAAAGATCTTCTAGCACAAACCTTAAGTGAATGAGGAATAACATTAACTTGCTTTAGGTTCAGTTGACATAAGAAGCATTTGCTCGATTTTAAATGATTTTGAGGCTAATATTGTAGATTACAATCGATTCGTCTTCTTTTTTATTCCTGAAATGTGTAGTATTCAATAGTTTTAACTTCACCAATGGGCTCTAAATCTGGTGCAACTTCGTTGGAATGATCATCTGGTATTCTATAAACAGGACTAACTGGAGGGTTTGGGCTATCTTGAAGTTTTGAGGCTGAGCCCTCTAAAATTGCAATTTCAGACTCAACATCTTGTGAATCTTTAACAAAGTCTGCCTTATTTTCAAGGGCATTAAACATTTTAAAAGATTGTTTGTAATGTTTAAGAGCTTCAAGGTTATTACCTAAAGATTTATGCTGAAGTGCAAAATTTTTAAGAGCTTTTGCATAGTCGCTATTAGGGCTATTTTCAAACTTTTCCTCGTAAATCTTCAAAGTTTTTTGCAGATAATCTAACGCTTTTTTATGATCTCCTAGCTGAGCGTAAAGATAGGCAATATTGCTGTAGGTATGAGGAACATTTAGACGGTTTTCTGGAGGCAATTGGAGCATAATTTCCAAATTTTTATTTAGGTGATCTAATGATTTCTCATATTTCCCAAGCTTAACGCAACTATAGGCGACACTGTCGTAGTAGTGGGCAACATCTGGATGATTTTTTGGGAGCGCTTGTGTAAAAATCTCCAAAGCTTTTTCTAGATGATCTAGCTCTTGCTGACTTTCTCCCAAGCGCCTACAAATAAGCCCAACATTATTGTAGGAGTGAGCAACATTTAGGTGGTTTTTACCATAAATAGCTTTATTTAAATGTAAAGCATGTTTGCAGTACTCCAAAGCTTGTTTGTATGTACTAGTAGAGTGTAAATTATAATTGCCTGCCTTGCTGAGTAAGCTGCTTAATTCTTTAAGAACAGTTTCATCTCTCAATGGAAGATTATCAAAATCTATTTTTTTCAGAAACTGGTCCACACGCTTGTATGGTCCAGCAGCTTTACCCCATTTCTCAGGCGATTTCTCTAGCATTGACATCAGACCGTTAAGCTCTTTTAGAGTTTTAAAAGTTTTAATCCGCTTTTCTTGTATTTGCGAATTACTTTTATCTTTTGCCATACAAACCCTCGTTGTCTTTTGAACCATTCCGTGTACTGTTATTGCTCGTTACTCCGAATCATTTTTTATCTCATCGAGAGGATAGTTTTAGATAACAGGTAGCACAAGTTCATTCTAATCACCTAAATCACCTAAGTCAATTCAAATAGACAAGTTTAATCGCACTGGTTTTTTACGGCTGTCATGGACTTTTCCTAGGTAATGTAGTATGTTTTTCATCAGCGCTATTTGGTCGGTTTTGTCAACTTTTCAAAATAGCGCTTTCCCTTAGCTTTTCAACCTATCTTTTATTCTTTTCTTTCAGAGAATTGAATTGCCCTGGACATCAACAACGTTTAAAATTCTTGCAATGAAGAGAAAAACTTGATAGTCCGTGTAAATTAAGAAAGCAATTCCGTAAAATACAATTATGTATAAAAGAGAGATTACTGATATATTGTAGATTACATTGGAATAGGAGTATTTTATAGAAAATATTTTGTGATTTAGTTATTGTCTTATTTCTCCTGCAATGCTGCTCCATTTGAGGAAAATAAGATGATAAATAAATTGCCAAAGATAAACTAGAAAATCGT
>DAOTRE010000004.1:251932-270750 GCA_030036605.1 Candidatus Megaera endosymbiont of Nemacystus decipiens
TGGAATAGGAGTATTTTATAGAAAATATTTTGTGATTTAGTTATTGTCTTATTTCTCCTGCAATGCTGCTCCATTTGAGGAAAATAAGATGATAAATAAATTGCCAAAGATAAACTAGAAAATCGTTCTATTTCAATGTAATCTACTTTACTTGGAATAGAAAGCGCTAAAGACGTAAAAAGGCATTTTGCCAGAGGGGCATTATTTGAAAATTATGTTGCTATAGAACTTCTTAAAAATCGTTATAATAGAGGCAAAGAATCAAATTTGTATTTTTGGCGTGATTCCCCACGGAGCAGAAGTAGATTTTATTATTGATTCTGGCGCCAATTTACTTCCCATAGAGGTTAAATCTTCTGAAACCCTGGAAATATCACTTTTTAAAGGTATAAATTATTGGCAAAAAATATCAAATATTGATGGTGGATATCTCGTGTATGCAGGAGATAAGTCACAAAATAGATCAAATGTTAAAATCCTTCCTTGGAATCAGGTAAATCAGATCTTTTAATAGATCAAAAATCTGAGGAATTATCCACTCTATCACCTGAGAGTTCTATATCACAATCTGTTGAGTTTTCTTGCTCATAAATATCGTTTGACGAAGTATTAGTAATATGTTCATTAAATATATCACCCTTATATTGTCCGTGCTTTTCTATCTCCACAGTCAGAGCTTTTTTCATATCTAAATTAACCCCGACATTAACTACCTCAAAATCTATTGGTATTGGTTTTGCATAATTTTTTGTATGAATTTGTTTAATAGCCGCTTTAGCATCGCTATCATCAAACTTCAGTTCCAGTATAACTGCCTTTTTATTAGCTTCATCTAGATATAGCAAATCCGCTCTACCATCACCCAAATACACCTCAGTGGCAAATTGACTAATGTCCTTTAGTTGCAAAACCGTATAACTTAATATAGAGTGTAATAAATCCTCGTTTCCCAGCCAATATTTTACTCCGGGCTGAAGCTCTATTTTATCTCTGCTAACTTTGTTTAATGGTGGGGCTTGTTCAAATATTTTTGTTAATGCTAATGTAAAGTTAGATTTGATTTTTGTATAATCTTCTTGAGATTTTGCCTCTAATATTAATTGTAGCTGATCAGTAACCTGCAAAAACAAATTAGTGTCTATATTATATTGTCTATTGTAGTGCTCTAATATTTTGTCTCTTAAGTCATCCTGTATCTCTTTATTAGGCAGTGTATACAGGATCGAGTTTTTTGCTCTAGTGAGATAACCACCATATGTAAGATAAGAAAACAGAACGTTGATACCATTATTATTGATTTCATAGTTTAAACCAAGATTGATCATATTTTTTAGTTCAGCATAGTCTGTGACGCTTAGTTCTGACTTAAAATTAAAGTATATTGCTTCTCCTTTGATAAGTTGTTCGATTTTATTTTTAATACTTTTATGTTTTAATAATGGAGTGATAAAATTAACGTTGCCACTTTCTGACCAATAACTTTTTAGGATATTATATTTGCTAGCTGGAAAACTATGTTTTTGCTCTTTAAATACTTGGTAATTTCTTAAAGCATTGACAACAGACCAAGGATTATATATTTCAAGTCCTCCCGCATTATATCCGTTATACCACCCCTTGATAGCTTCTTTTGTTTTTAGATCAACAGAATAAGCAGTTAACAAATATTCAACTTCCTCTTGAGTAAAACCATAATATTTAGAGTATTCTAGGTCGGACATGTCATATGTTACCATGTTATTTAACCCAGAAAATATATTGGCCTTAGCAAGTTTAAATATCCCAGTTAGCAAGGCTTTCTCAAGATAAATATTGCTTTTTAAGGCTGGGCTAAGGAAATCTCTATATAACTCTATGATCTTGTCTATATCATCATTACTTATCTGTCGGTTTATATATGCTTTATTAATTGCTGAATCATACTCATCTATCAGGACTAATACTTTTTTACCATGATGATTGTATAATAACTCGCTTAGCATGCGTAGACTGTCCTTTAAAAACAAATCTTTTGTTTTGTGGTACGAATTTGCACTCACTAATTTTTCTAAGACGTCCTTTGCTCCAGAATCTATGCTTTTAGAATTTAATAAATAACTATGTTCATTAAAAGACAAATAAACTGCCTTTTTAAGGCCGTCTAATGCATTTTGATAAGAAGAGCCAGGAACATCTTTTAAATCAATATATATTAATGGCCTAGTCCCTTGCTGCTGCATGATATGTTGGTGTTGAGAAATTTTCAAAGGTAGTAATTGTTTGTTACGGTTGTTTGAAAGTTTTGCTTCTCCACCAGTAAAAAGCTCTTTACTACTGCATTCTTTCATAAGTATTTCAGCTTCTTTGCCAGGCGTATTTAACTGATAAAACTCTTTTAGCATCGTAAGATTAGTAGTTTTACCCCACCTTCTTGGATACGTAAATAGCATAACTTCATTACTCTGCTCCTCTACTTTTTTAATCAACTCAGTTTTATCAACTAATAACGTACTACCAAGCACTAATTTACGAAAATTGCCTGAGCCTACAAGTATACTAGGTTTTTCGCCTGTGGGGGTGTTAAAATGTCTGTATGTAGTCTGAGCAAAATATGGAACACCAAACGCTACGACATCTGAGTAGAGAGTTTTTGGTATTGATCTAACAAAACCTTTATTAATAGCTAACATTAAACCTCAAGTATATTATTTGTTGTCCAATCAACTATAGCATAAAATTTCATAAAGGTAGAGTTAAATTATTAATCAACTAGGCAGTGCTAAATAAGAGTTGACATATAATAGCGATCATTATAAAATAAGTTAAAAAGGGTGTAAAATGCAGAATTGCAAAGGGTGTGGTAGTAGCAAGTTAGTAAAAAATGGAAGAAATAAATTAGGTTCTCAAAGGTATAGATGCAAGGAATGCGGTGGAACCTTCTGCGAGGGAGACGCTCGTTTAAAGCACGGACTAGAGAAGCGCTTAAAAGTAATACAAATGTACTTAGAAGGCGTTGGCATCAGATCTATAGAAAGGCTAGAAAATGTATCAAACCCGCTGATAATATACTGGATCAGACATTTTGCTCAGCTGATTCGTAAAGAGATAAGGAGAAGACCAATACCAAAAGCACCAAAAGATATTGCTATTGTCGAAATAGATGAGTTATTTACCTATTATAAAAAAATACCAAAAGAGCATATGTATGGCTTGCTATTGACCGAAACAGAAACAAAGTTATTGATTTCCAAGTAACAAAGAGTCGAAATTTTAGCACTTATTTGCTAATGGCCATGAGGCTAGGTAGCAGGTATAATATAAACTATCTTTGCACAGATGGGTATGAAGCATACTCAAAATATAACATCTCAAAGCAGCATACCACAACCAAAGCAGAAACATCACTTGTGGAGTCCTTTAACTCCTTAATCAGGCACTATCTTGCTAGGTTTAACAGAAAAACTAAAAGATACAGCAAATCCTTTTACTCGTATATTGACCAAGGTGCTAGAGGACAGGACTTCAGTAAAGCGCTTCAAGTTTTTGTTTCTACATTTAAGGATATTGATCGGATTAAAGATTCGATATTATTAGTTGTAAGTAGAGTTCCTGCTGGAGTAGAAGCTCATAATGTAATAAATTTACTCGAAGAAATAGCTGACATACATCAGGTATCGGATAACACAACAAAAATGATAAGACATTTGAAAAATTCAATGTATGTATTTCATGAGCCAACAAAAGAAGGTGAAGTGGTAAAAGGTCCGGGATGGGAATTAATTGAAAAGTTAGAGTCTTGTGATGTTAAAGAGTTAGTTCAGTTTCCCTATATACCAAATGAAGATTATCAAAAAGCGATCGTTGAAATAGTTAAAGAAGCTGATCAAGAAGTTGCCGATCGAAAGAAGTTTGAGGACGCTGGAATAAATATGGATAATATTCCTAATGCGTCATTTTTTAAAAAAGTTATTGATTTTTTATATGATGGTTTTTCAAATTTAACAATATTGGGTAAGCTTGGCGAATATATTGGAGGAATTTTTACATCTTTAGCCTCCTTAGCGGGTGGCAACAATTTTAAAAACCCTACTTTTACAGATGAAATAGAAACACAACTGACCCCTAAAAAGATCCAATTAGCTAAATGTATTGTAAAGGTTCTTAGTTGTGATGATGGAAATCTTAACGAAGAAATTGATAAAAAATTTACTGAATGTGTTAAGAAATATGCTAATAGTCATGATGATGAGTTCAAACGAAATACTGTAAAGGAATTTGCTGACTTCTTAAAAAGTAAAATAGACTTAAGAAAGGAGTTGGCAAATTTTGCAGACGAATCACAAAGTGATGATGAGCTATATCTAGAAGATTCATCAGATGATGAAAGTTTTAATAAGGAAACAAAAAAAGTGGCAAATGTCCAATCTTTTCAGTCGGATCAAGAGGAGAGTGATAACTTAAGTAATGATAAAACCACCAACTCTACTGTGACTAAATTGTCTCAAGAAAAAAGTAAAGCCCTAACTAATAAGCTTGAGGAAGAGGATAAAACTACCAACTTTACTGTGACTAAGTCGCCCCAAGAAAAAAATGAAGCACTAACTAGCAATGCTGAGGAAGAAGATAAAACCATTCTGCCTGTATCAAATGCTCCGTCGAATCAAGCAAAGCTTAGGAGCTTTGCTACCAACACCGCAGCCTATTATCTTGACAATAAGAAGATGCACAGCCCTACATATGAAGCAGGAATGTTTACAAAAACAGAAACGTCTCCAGAAGAAACTACTGTCCCGATTACCTTCATGGATGATCTATTTGACAACAACAGTTTTGTGTAAGTGGGAATCCTTTTACTATGTCCAGCTCCAGCGAAAATGCTATTACTTCCAGAGCTGGAAGAATATTTCTAGAGCTATAAAATTTTCGATAGGCCAAAGGTAATCTGGTTTACCGCCCATCATATCGTTGAACGCTTTGTGAAGTGTGTCTTTATATTTTTTATCGATTAGACCGGAACTGATTAGAGTACCGTTCAAGCATAAATCCAATATATAATCGCTATTTTCCTGCATTCCTATTTGTGTGACTCCAGTGGTTTCACCTTTATCTCTTCGCCACAGGTTTTTATAGTGACCAAATTTATCTTCAACAGATTTTCTAAAAGGGTATCTATTGTAACTTCCCTTATATGATTTAAATGTTGGTATAGTTAGGCTTAATTCAATCATTGGCTGTGAAAATAATGGATACATGATTGGTGTGTTGATTTTTCTTAAAGAAGATTTAATGGTAGAAAGTCCTGTAAAAATATTATCTAATTGAGCAAACTTTCCTGGCAATATATTTTTCATATCAAGTTCAAATAATGGATGAAATTTAATATTACTTGCTGTATCAATAACATTTTTGTCAATCCATGGAACTTCTTCAATAAATATACTATCCCTTGAATAATTAATTCCTAAATAATATTTAATCGCAGCTTTTAGGTTCGTTGACATTATTTTTGCAACTGGTATACGTCCCATAACTGACATTTGTTTAATATGCTGGTATATTCTACTTACACCATTTGCAGAAAAATAGTCAAATACTGACTCAATTGGAGGTGGGCAAAGAAAGATATGATCGCCACCATGTCCGCTGACAAAATTACTTATATTCAGCTCCTTAGCAAGGCGCATAATATCATGCTCTATTTTCAAATGAATCAAATTCGATGTAGGCCAATTAGGTTTTAGCCCAAACCCTTTAATAGGACTCAGGGCAGGGTGTGTTGAGTGATTAAATTCTATAAAATTACTGCCAACTTGTTGTGACAACTCTAGTGCTATTTCTCTTTCGTCCGACGAGGCCACATTTGGATGAAACATATTTAAAGCATATATCTGCTTTGGATCTAAAACAATGTGCTTTAATATTAATAACAAGGAAGAAGAATCAAGGCCGCCTGAAAAGTCTAGCATTAATCTGGAGTTATTATTTCCTAAAAAAGCATTTAGTATGGAAGTAATTTTCTCCACTATTTCTAGATCTTGGTGAGTTTTGAACTGATTCTCTTTATAACAAAATTGGCGCGGATCCCATATGACTTTAGTGGACAAGTCAAGCTTTGGCAGCCTTATTCTGAGCATGCAGCCGTGAGGTAACTCACTTATATTTTTAAATGCCGTAGAATCTGAGGTAATAAATGTATGCAATAAAAACGCAGAAAGGTAATTCCAATCATATTCAAAGCTAGTTGCAGCTAATTCATGTAGCATAGCTATTTCATTGGAAAAATACATTTCATCTGTTTCAGATTTTGTATAAAACAGCGGCAGCTGTCCCACCGGATCTCTTGTTATTTGTAACTTTTCTTTGGCAAAATTGAATATTAAATAACTACCGTAGCATTGTTTTATTATACACTCCTCAATATTACCATAAAGGTTTTCTTTGAGTCTATCTCCAAATTTTCCATTCTGACAGTAAATTTTGCCAACAATGAGTGTATTATCCATTTCGTAAATCTTATAACCACTGCAAGATAAATCATCAGAAGTAATGTATATTTCAAAATCTTTTCTACAAAATTTCCATATTTTTTTATTGATAAAATATTGCGATGCTAAAATTCTATTTTTCAAATAATCAGAACGTTTTGAATAAAAAGCGACTAGAATCATAACTCCTTATCGGTAAAAGGCTCGTTAACGATTATTGCAAGAGATTCAGTTAATTTCTGGTCGTCTAATACGACACCATTTGCCGTTTTGGCCCATGCATGAGCCATAAATGGCATATTTTGCACTCCTATTTGCAAACTACATCTCCACATTCTTTTATGTGATAAGCGGACATAAGTAACCGCCCACTCTAGACATTTTATTCTAAACGGAAAGTATAAACAGGCAATATTTAAGGCGTTGGCTAATTCATTTTCAGATTGTTTGTCAGGTGCGCAACAAACTGGTTTCTCGCAAGAATCAAGATTAGTAATATTAACTAGACGCTTAAAGGTACAAAAATAAGAAACAAAGCATACTTTAATTAGTTCCAAGTATGCCAAAACAAAATCAACTGCGCTGCACCTATATTCTAAGTCATCGAAATGAATTTTCCAATCAATGTTTTTAGCTCCAGTCTTATTGTTTGGAGATAAATCGATTAAATCAGAAGGGGGAGAATTAGTTTTCACTAAATACCCATTTTTCAAGAAAAGCTCCAACAACTCACTAATTTGATCTGGGCAATCAACCTCAATATCGGAACAAACGTAAGTACCTTCAGAGTGGCTGAACCCCATCTCAGAGTTTAAAATAAGCCTGAGCTGAGAGGAAGAATCGTCAGGTAAAACAAGATAATCATTCTTGACTAAGTCTAGCAGAATAATAGTATTTCTAAATGAAACTAACCTTATGTTGTCCGATACTTGGAAATACATAACTAAATGGTGAAACGTTTACGTAAATCAAAGATTAGAGTCCAAAGAACGTCCCGCAGGACCCAAAGCTCTAACACTTGAATCCTGCAGCGATCCGTTTTATCTATTTTGGTATCTAGTAGTACCTTCTTTGCTGGCTTGTCCAGCACCTTTAGTAACGGATTTAGCATTGGCTATTTTAACAAACTGATTTTCGACTTTAGTCATAATAATTACCTTGTAATTGTTAATTTTAAAATGTAACCTCAAGTTACATTTTGTATGTTATTAGCTAGATATTGAATTGTCAACAACGTTATGAAAATAATTTATGATATATAATTTCTTTAAACCTTTTATTAAAGCTAACCCTTTTGCATTTGTTGCGCTTTTAATTGCGCCTTTAGTCATGGTGATAGAGTCTAATATTATACCATATGGTTTAAAGTTGCTAGTTGATGCATTAAGTGATCACCCTGAGACTAAAGTTGATACTAGCGCTGTTAAAAAGCTATATTACCCGATGCTTGTTATAGTTGTTGCTTGGATTTTTAAAACCGTAATTACTCGTTTGTGTTATTACCTAGAAACTAAGACTGTTCCAAGGTTTCAGAGAAATATTAGAATTTATTGTTTTAATCAAGTGCTTTCTTATCATTATAATTTCTTTTTGACAAATTTGTCTGGAGACATAGCAAGCAAAATTAATAATTTACCTCAATCATGTGAAACTATAAGGCAGTTAGTTTGTTGGAATATTGTTTCTTCGGTAATTATAGTATTATTTTCTTTTGTAATGCTTTATCGAGTAGGTTATCAATTCTCTCTTTTAATGATCTGCTGGGTCATAGTACATTCAGTCATTATATTTTGTTCTATTAAAAAAATTGAACATGCATCTGAAAAACATGCACAGCAACAATCCATGTTGAGCGGGTATATAGTTGATACAATAAGTAACATACTTAGTTTTAAGGCTTTTACACACAAAAAAAATACTAACCACGTTTTAAATCAACAAGATCAAGAAATGGAAAGTCATATGAAAATGATGAAACAAATTTATTTATTTCAGGTCATTTCTGATATTCCTATAGTAATTTTAATTACTCTAACTTTATATTACCTAGTGCAGTTATGGTCATGCGGAAATATTACCAACGGTGATTTTGTATTGGTCTTTAATGTTATTATTTCTGTAATGTATAGTATTGTTGGTCTTGGGTATGTAATAACTGATATTTTTCGTGAAATGGGGCGTATCAAACAGGCTTTAAAATTAATAATGCAAAATGAAAAATTGTTATCTGAATCTTCTAATTCCAATAGACTTGTAATATCAGATGGAAAAGTCAAATTTACAGGTGTAACATTTGGATATACTGATCAGTTAATATTTAAAAATTTAAGCCTTAGCTTTTTACCAGGTAAAAAAATAGCTATAGCTGGTGTATCAGGTAGTGGAAAAAGCAGTTTGTTGAGACTATTATTTAGATTTTATAAAATTAATTCAGGTATGATAGAAATTGATGATCAGGACATAGCAAATGTATCAATTAATTCTCTAAGGTCTCAAATTACTTACATACCACAGCATATCACTTTATTTCATCAATCTATTAGGGATAACATTGGTTATGGCAGTCCAAATGCAGCAGATGAAGAAATTATAGCAGCGGCAAAAAAAGCTTGTTGTCATGAATTTATTGTACGACTGAGAGAAGGGTATAATACTGTTGTTGGAGAGGATGGCAGTCTTTTATCTGGTGGACAAAAACAAAGAATCATGCTTGCTAGGGGGTTATTAAAAAACAGTAAGATTTTTATATTTGATGAAATAGCTTCGGCACAAGACATGAAGACAGAGTATTATATTCAGAAATCGCTTGGAATGTTTTGTAAGGATAAAACAGTTATTTTTGTTTCGCACAGTTTATCAACATTTACCATGGCAGATGAAGTTATTTTGCTGCATGATGGACAAATTATTGCTCAAGGCCCCCACAATACGTTAATTGAAACGAACCCACATTATCAAAGTTTTATTCAGCATAAAGAACTTTCTTTACCCAGGAATATAGTGTAAAAAACAAAGAGTTAATGTACTAATTTATAGTAAAAATGCAAGTTGCCCCTCAGGTTGGTTTTGAGAAAAGAGCACAATATTATGCATCAAAAATATATTCAAGTTTAGATTGTTTTTTTGCATAAATTAAATCTATGGTTGCTTTTATAATTTGTTTAAATTATATTGTGAACAATCTTGTTGGCAAAAAATCTATCCAACGCAGTTTTACGGTTTATAGGTTTTTATCTTTATTGGAGATTGGAGGTATTTGTTTGTTATGTTTGGCGTTTTAGAAAAAAGAAGTTTTTTTCAAAAGGGAGAATTTAATGTTAATGATAGTGTAAAAAACATTAACAACACTCTTTCACTTGTCTTGAATCCAGGAGGTAAGGAAGTAAATGTAGT
This sequence comes from Candidatus Megaera endosymbiont of Nemacystus decipiens, assembly GCA_030036605.1. GTDB lineage: Bacteria > Pseudomonadota > Alphaproteobacteria > Rickettsiales > Rickettsiaceae > Megaera_A. The sequence goes on from DAOTRE010000004.1 coordinate 261,790, forward strand.
ACTGAGTGAACCAACGCTAAAACTTTTGTCTGACTATTGTAATTTAAAACAATTTCCAATTATCAAAAGAGAGAAGAAGAACCAGAACTCTAATTATGATATCGCTTTTGAAGAAATTCAAGATAAAGTAAAACAGGTAGTTCAAAACAAAAATACAAAAAGTTTGTTTGAAAAAGGGTCTAATAAGGAAGGTATTCTGTTTGAGAATTTACTAAATGAGTTATATAAATGTTTTTTAGAGTATGATCCAGATTTCCAGCAATCAAATGATACCAGCTTAAAGACATTGCTTGAACTTGTGTCTTTTGATTATATTTCAGGTATTAAAGATAAATTTAGCATAAACGAAATTAATTTAGAGCAATTAGCAGAAAAGATTTCTGCTTCACAACTTTTGCCCCTAATAGTTTATAGGCAACCGCTTAATAGTGATTATAACATTCTAAAAATCTCAGCAAGGGACCAAAAATACTTTAAAGAAAAAGGAATAGATGTAGGTGAAAGGCTCAGGAATGTTCTGTCGGAAGCTCGTGAGTTAGTTGAGAACAAAAAATATTCTGAAAATGTTGATTTGGGAGGTGGATACGAATTTCCTGCCATATTATGTCTCATTTCTTTAACTTCAGAAGAAGATTTTATTAAAAATATAAAAAACCATGAATCTATTATTGATCTATTGAAGTTGCCGGATGATCAAAATAGTGATTGGGGTGAATGTTTTCGAGATGAAAGAGGTAGGACTATATTGCACTATTTGGCCTATAAAAATAAAACCAAGGTGATTGAAGAGTTTATTTCCAAGCTAGATAAGGAGAATAAACAAAAAGTAAAAGAGCTTCTGACTTATCAAGATAATTATGGTCGTACAGTCTATCACGCTGCAGCAGCTGCCAATTCTAAAGAAGCATTGAAAAGCTTTCTTGATTATGAATCAGTCTACTTTTCAAGCTCTGATGAAAAACCTAGTACTAAGCCAGACGATTATAAAAGAACGCCTCTTCATCTTGCTGCTATGTGCGATAGTGTCGATACTCTTAAGCAGTTATGTTATGACTCTGCTAGTAGTGATTGGTTGTTTAGTGCAAAAGATAATTATGGCAGAACGCCTCTTCACCTAGCTGCTATGTATAATAGTATCAAAGCTTTGGAGTATCTGTCCAATAAGTCTGCTAATGGAGAAACACTTCATGTAAAAGACGACTTTGGCAGAACTCCTCTTCATATAGCTGCTATGGAAAAGCAATCTGATGCAGTGGAGATTTTGCTGGAGAATGCTGCTAATCCTAGTATACGAGATCAGAAAGGGCGTTTGTCGATTGATTTAACCCTTTACAGAAGTAATAAACCAGGTGTCAAGATTGAAAGTCTAGAGAGTACTATTTTAAAATTAGTTAATTATAACTATGATATACTACTTAGCAAAGATTGGGGAGGCGTTGATTGCTTTGGGGCTGATCAGCTTACAAAAAAGAAAAACCAGATTAATACAGAAAAGTTTGATATTAATGCTTACAATTTTTTACAGAAACTTCTTGGATTTTTGAAGCAGCAAGACATCATCAAGCCTGAACTATCAAAATCTGAACAAAAACAAGAACCTTGGATAATACAAGCAATAAAATCGGAGAACAAAGAAGCTAGAGACGAATTTATAAAGCGGGTTTTATGTCAAAAGGAAAATGAAGAATCTCTGAACTTATCACCTCTGCTCAACTTATCAAATAAAGAACTCGGTGAGTTGAATGAATTGATTGCTGATAATAAAGATTTTGAAGAATTGAAAAAAGCTGTTTTAGATTATCAATTGCCAAAAATTAAAAATATTATTGTAACTGGAAACTTGGAATTGGTAAAGAAATTGATCGAAGATTGTAACTTTGTTTTAAAATCTAAGTTTTCTTGGCGAGAGGACTCTTTGATACATTTTGCAGAGCATCAAGAAGTATTAGACTATTTATTGGAAAAAGGAATTGATTTAAAAACTACTAACGATTTGGGTGAAACAGTTTTCCATAGACTGTGTATAGACGGCAAATCAGATTTAGCAGAATCCTTACTTAAACACTATAATGAGTCTCGAAAAGATGATATCCAAGAAATACTGCAACAAAAAGATTGTTTGGGTAATACATTGCTGCACTTGGCGGCATTAATTGGAAATGAAAATTTAACGGAACAATTGGTATCATATAATAGCGACCCTAACTTGAAAGGAGCAGCTGGTTTAAGTCCTTTGCACGTCGCCGCTGCAATAGGTAGCGTATCTGTGTTAGAGAAATTAATAGGCGCTAATGGTGATGTAAAGAATTCTACTGAGGATGGAATAACTTTACTGCACAGTGCATGCCAAGGTGTTGTTGATGGTAAACAAGCTTGTTGGGATGTTGTAGATTATTTATTAGAACGTAAAAAGGACGAAGAAGAATACCCTTTTGTTGCAAATGTTTTGAAACTAGAACCAAGAGATATACTAGATAAATTTGATTGGTCTTATGCTGAAAAATATGATGATATGCTAGAAAAATATGGTTATTACGAGGTAGATGAAAGTTATGTTTAAGAGAAAACGTCCTGCCAAGAAAGGTAGCCAAGAGAGTAATATTAAAGATTTGATTTCGTCTCTTCATGACTCAGAAAAGAATAATAGTGGAGTTAATAATCTGGCGAGTATAGAACCAGACATAGAGCAAGATCGAACTGTTGAATTAAAAAATTTAGATGCGCTAGCCACAATACTGACAGGGCAGGAAACTTGTGCTGCAACGCTAAGCATCAACAAAGAGTTGTTTGTTGCAAGTAATAAAAATGCAGACTATGCAGAACAATTTATTACATTACTAAAAACTTATATAGAAGTTCCGTTTAAAAAAGAATATAAAGCATTAGTAACTAAAATAGATGAAGAACACTTAAAATATGAGATCGTTGCATTAAGGCAGCCGGATGCTTTGAGTACTGGAAACATGGGTAATGAAATCGAAAGAGATTTTTTGCAATCAATACAAAGTGGGGAAAACATTAAATTGAATTGCAAGATAGTTATAGAAAATCAAAGCAAGGAATCTATCAGAAAAATGGCTGTAAAATTATTAAGACCAGAAATTGAACTCAGAATTTTGGCTAACAGTTTGTTACAAAAAAAAGAAGTGTTTGATCTTATTGCGACTCCTATGTTACTAGATAAAGTAATCTATTTAAAAGATGGTTATATGCATGCGGAGATGAAAATTCTTGATGCAACGCATCAATTGCAAGGGGGAAAAATAATTGGTATAACTAAGTTGGCTTGTTTTCCATGCAATACGGTGTTAGATATTTATAACGAAGGTAATGATCAGAATTATTACACCTATAGTGGTACACATGGTGCTACATATCCCGGTTGGCATGAGCCTCTATGGATTCGTGATAATGATAATAACAAAAATAGTTTAATTACAAAACTATCAGATGCAGTAAAATACGAGAAACACCACAAAACTTCAGACAGCATTCCATATACCGCAAATGCAATGCCGCCTTTGCCTCCTTTAGCAAATTTTGATGATTTGAATGCTATTAAATCTCAAGTAGAGAATTTAGAAGAAAGGGTAACAACAGAACAAAACAACTTGCAAGAACTGCATAACGAAAGAGATGAAACAAATAATGAGTTATCAAGACTAAAGCAAAATATTGATAAAACAAGTAATCAGCTTAAGAAATTGTCAACAGAGCTGAACTTTGCAACAACGCGTAAAACAAGTATAGACAGAAACGTAAACCAGTTAGAAAAAGCAAACGCTAGTGATTTGATGAGAATATTAAAAAGTATTGACAATAATCTATTTTTGTCAATTCGAGGAGACCTCGGGAAGGTAAACGAAAATGAAAAAAAAGATTTTTGCATAACTAAATACAAAGAGAAAACGGAATATGATGAATTGGAAAATGAAATTGTTGATTTGAAGAAGAACAAAAAATCAGAAGAGAACGAACTTGAAATCAATAAGCAAAAATTAGAAAAATATAAACAAGATTTGAAACAAACTAAGGAAAATATCAATACTCTAAAAAGAGAGATAGAATCAGTGGATTTTATTAAGGATGATACCGAAAAGGCATTAAGTATTTTTGAACAATATAACAAGCTTTTGAACTCAACGCAAGGAAACGATATGGATTCACCACCTATCATTGCAGATATTCCAGGTTCAGATAATAGTAGTGCTATGGAAGATCAGATCCTGATTTAGTCCCTCCGTCAAAATTCTTGTACAGTAAAGCAATATGGGTTTTAGGGATATAAAGAGGTTGTGGGATCCATAAGAAAAGGGTATAAATAAGGGATAAAGCTTATGGAAATGGAGTAGAAAATGCCAGCAAAAAAAATAGAGTTTGCGCAAAGACAAGGAAGGTTGTTTCACCAGAAATTATCGGTCGAACTGACTCCCAAGCACAAGTTATGTAAGTTAAGAGAGTTAATAAATTGGGCTGAGCTTGAATGTGAACTTGGTAAAATAGTTAACGTAGCTAGGCTAAAAAAAGCCTGCGAGTTATGATGGGCTTATCGATGCTGCAGGCGATGTATAATTTTGCTCGCTCAACACTTATAAACAATTTTGACGTAGGGAGTATCTTTTAACAGATAGGAAAACTTCATAATCTATCTTATGGAAACAGTTCGTTACTCCTTCATTCATATCATAGTTATTTCAAGAGTTCTTGAAGTTCATGAACAGATAATCCAGTAACAGCAGAAATATTTGTCCAATTTAATAAACCATCTTCTTTTAGCATTCCTGATAAATCGGCATTGCTAACTAAATATAGATATGAGTGTATTTTTGTTAAAAAGCATCAAGATAGAATTGTAGATCATATCGAGCGCTTTACTATATCTTTTAGTTTTTCTATTGAATCTAGCAAGATAGTGTCTAATAAGAGAATTTTTCGATTCAAGCAGTTCCGTCTCAGCTTTTGTCATATGATGCTCATTAGATATTTTGTATTTTCCATATACACCATAATGATCACTACAAGATATATTGATTCTGTAATTCGATTCTAAACGGAACGCTAAGGGCAAATATGCACTAAATTCTCTTGATTGAGTCACCTCAAAGTCAACAACTTCACCTCTGTTCCGATCAACAGAAAGCCATACGTAGACACGGTTAGTTTTTTTTGACAGTAACTAAATAGCTCATCTAACTCTATGTCTATAGTTAGTTAGAAATGCCGATTTGTTATCAAATAAAAATATTCCAGTAATTCCTGGTAGAAAAAACCGTATCGAGCCTATCGAATATGACAGAGGTAAATTTAAGCTGCGTAGTATTGTAGATTACACTGGAATAGAACGATTTTCTAGTTTATCTTTGGCAATTTATTTATCATCTTATTTTCCTCAAATGGAGCAGCATTGCAGGAGAAATAAGACAATAACTAAATCACAAAATATTTTCTATAAAATATTCCTATTCCAATGTAATCTACAATATTAATGAAACCCTATTTCAACAGCACTCAAGATGTTAAGCAGATGAGCTTTTTGCACTTGGAAGACTGATGATAAATAACACTATTGCGCCAGTCATAAATTTAAGATCTGATGGAGCAAGTCCTAGTAATAATGCAAAACCTTGAATTTGTTGATATATAATAGCTCCAACAAAAGGGGCTGAAATAATTTTCAATAAAGACTCCGTCCCCAAAACTTTCTCTCCTATCAACATTGCGGCCAATGCTTGAATAATGATACCAATACTCATTCCGATATCGGCATAATTATTTGTCTGTACAAAAATTATACCTGCAAACCCAGCAAGACAGTTAGCTAAAAATAAACCAAAAACAATATTCTTATTTAAGTTTATTCCTTGTTTCTGAGCGAACCTTTGATTCAATCCAACTGACCTAAAACGAAGTCCTTTTTCTGTTTTTAAAAAGAAGAAAACACCAGCAATAAATATTAAATTTAAAAAGATTGTTAGCAAAATATTAGTGTTTACATTTGATATAGCATCTGTGAAAAAGTTAGATAGTTCTGGGAGTATTATATTAGATTTACCCATCATTCTTAAATTTACACTATATAACATAGTGCTTACTATGATCCCAGCAAGAAGACTGTTAATTTTATATTTAATGTTTATTGCTGCTGTACAAACTCCTGCAAACCCCGCCATAATCGTTGCAATCAAAGCAGATAACAATGGGTTGAACTGAAAAGTCAAAAGCACAGCATAAGAACAGCCACCGAGAGGAAAACTACCTTCCGATGTTATATCCGGCAAGTTAAGCAGTTTAAACGGTATCATAACCCCAAGCACCAAGATAGCCAATATTAACCCTTGTAATAAACCACTTATTCCTACTTCAAATAATATATCTATCATAGCCCTTCTCCAGCTTGATGTAATATATCTAAAATTTTATCCTCAGATAAATTAAACTTAGCTTTAGAATCAAAATTGCAAATTATTTTTCCATTACTCATAATAAGTAACCTATTGCCGTATTTTAGTGCATCTTGAATATTATGGGTTATCATCATTGTCGTAATACGATTTTGTTTTATTACCCGATCAGTAAATTCCATAATTATATGTCGAGTTTTTGGATCCAAAGCACTGGTATGCTCATCTAACAACAATAATTTCGGCAAGGGGTGAGTTGCTATTAAAGTAGCAATTGACTGCCTTTGTCCTCCCGATAAACTAGACATTTTTTGATTAATTAAATTCTCTAAACCAAGTTCTAAAGACTTTATTTGTTGCACAATATTTCCTGAAGACAACTCATAAAAATTTAATCTTGCATCCCTGGATTTCATATTACTTAATACCAGATTTTCCATTACGGTAAGGTCTCCCACAGTTCCCTTAGAAATATCTTGTACAACCGAAGCAATGTATTTCGCTCTAGAAGAAAAACTTGCGCTTGTAACATCAGTGTTATCAATTGTAATCCTGCCTGAGTCACATTCGTACTCCCCAGAAATTACCTTAAATAAAGTAGATTTACCAGACCCGTTACTTCCAACAACAACACAATATTCCCCCGCTTTAATATGCAAGTTAATGTCTTCTAGTACTGGCTGCTGTAAAGTAGGAAAAGTTTTAGATATATTTTGTAAACTTAGCACCAAGCCTCTTCTCTAATTCACAATATTAATGCCAGTTAGGTCACTAGGTAATTCAAAATTTATCTTATGCCCTCGTCTTTTACTTATATAGCCAATATGATCATCTTCACTTGGATATACAACTTCGATTTCATAAGGCTTTTTCCCGTTCAAAATTTGATTTATAATGTTAGCAGCATTTGCTCCTATTTTGTGATGTGAAACACCATAACTTGCAAAAATATCGTGGGACAAAACTTCGTCTTGATTAAAATTAATGACAGGAATATTCATTTGTTCAGCAAATTTTACAATTGATGGTAGCGCTGTTTGTACTACTGCGCTTGAACCAGTATAAAGAAAGTCAACTTTATCCTTCATTAGTTTTATCCTTGTTGCAGCATCTCTGCTATGCTCAAGTGGTATAGCAACCAATTCAAGCTGCCTCTCTGATGAGGCTTTTGTTAACATTTCCAATAACGATGTATCATTCATTTCAGCAGTAGAGTAGAACAACCCTACACTCTGAGCTTTAGGTATAATTTGTTTTGCAAATTTAAGCATTAAGTCTACGTTTTGTTTATCTGAAGCTCCTGTAATATTACAGTTCTGACCTTCATCTATAAGGCCTATGCTAGACGGATCTGTAACATTGACAAAAACTATAGGTATATCTTTAACAATTTTCTTAGTTGTTTGAGCTACTGGAGTTGATAAGGTTACAATTACATCAGGATGCATTGATTTTAATGTAGTAATCATCTGAGAAATGAGGGAGGCTTCAAAATTTACATCCATAACTTTGTATTCTATATTTTTTCCTTCTACATAACCAATTTTTGACATCTGCTCCTTTATACCTTCAATAGTCTTCTCCAAAGAAGGATGCGGACCATAATTAGCTATTGCAACAAATGGAATGTTTTGATTTCTATTTGCAAAATTAAAAAATAGAAATAATCCTCCAAATACCAACAAAACAAACAAAAAATAGATTGTTTTTTTCTTTTTATCCATTAAACCACTCTCATTTCTAAATAACGACTTATTGTTTATAGAACTTTATAAACTAAAATGCAATAACTCATCTCGCTCTATCTTTCTAGAGCAAGACTAAATCTCTCTGAGTTAATATAATTTAATCGACATACTTATATAATTTAATCGACATACTTATAGTGTTGAAACTTTTTAAACTTGAAAATATAAAATTTACTGTTATGATACAGCTGCCTCTACAAGAGGCCAAATCCAAGCGCCCTTAGCTCAGCTGGATAGAGCAACGGACTTCTAATCCGTAGGTCGGTGGTTCGAATCCACCCGGGCGTATTTGTAAGGTGTTAATTGACAACCGGTTACGATATTGTTGTTTTGGCTGGTTGTGTGCCTGGATGAGTGGTTCTTAATGTGTACCTGATTTGCTCGTTTTCAACGGCATGAAAATAATGGTTAAAAAACGCGACGTGGAATATTTATAGGGAACTCTTTCATTTCTAATCGCGTTCAGTTTTGTTGTTCCGTTTGACAATCGGTCGTCAGTAGAGTGGTCTTGAGGGGCCGCGTCAGTCGAAACACACCTGCAGGTCCCCCCGGTGCACCGGAATAAAAGAAGACATGCTGCACACCGGTTTTTGTATCGACGACGGAACCTCCGGTATGAAAGCCGTCGGCTGTCTCATAAAATATTCCTTTGCGGTCCAGCAATCGGCATTCCAGCTTCCAGTCCGCCGTCTCCCATTTCTCCGGTGAGATGCTGAAGAGATTGATCGACATGCTGCTGCCATCCGACTGCACCGCTTCGAAGTTTCCGGTCCCGGGCTTGAAAATAAGGGCGGAAGTATCTCCCGTCACTT
>DAOTRE010000004.1:272612-275451 GCA_030036605.1 Candidatus Megaera endosymbiont of Nemacystus decipiens
TTACAAGAATGCGCTGCAGCTGGATAAAGCTATTTATGGAAAACATCACCCAGATGTTGCTGCCTCTTACAATAATGTAGGAATTACTTATGGACACCTTGGAAATCATGAGAAAGCATTAGAGTACCAGAAAAAAGCTTTTTAAATCACCCTAAATACCTTATCATTTTTTCTGAAGTAAACGTACTCCTTTTTCTTTAGGTGACCCATCTCCATTAACATAATCATATAGAGTTGCAGTAGAAATACCGAGTCGTTTGGCTACATCTTGAGCTATAGAGCTAGGATCTGCCAGTGCACTCATTGCCATTCTTAATGTTGGTAAATCCATTTTTCTTGGTCTGCCCCCCATACGCCCTCTTGCCCTAGCAGCAGCAAGACCTGCTTTAGTGCGCTCAACTATTAACTCCCTCTCAAACTCTGAAAGAGCTGCAAACATACCAAACACAAGACGTCCGTGGGCACTAGTTGTATCAATCTGAGCACCACGCCCCGTTAGTACTTTTAACCCAATTTTACGTTCATTTAAATCATCAACTATGTTGATTAAGTCTTTTAGGCTACGACCTAATCTATCTAATTTCCAAACAACTAAAACATTACCAGGTTGTAACGCCTTAAATAAGGCTTTCAAACCTGGTCTATCATCATGAACCCCTGTTTGCATGTCTTGATATATACGTGATGCATCTACTCCGGCCTCTAATAATGCATCCCGTTGCAGGTCTAGGCTCTGACTACCATCAGACTTTGAGACTCTCATATAACCTATTAATACTGCCATATTATTCTATTACTTACTGTCTATTTGCTCAAAATAATTTGCTTTAATTGCCTTTTTATCAAAAGAATAAGTTCTTAAACAACCGTCATTTTTATTTTGAAAACTTATCAAGATATCGGAAAAATCTGCTCCAGAAGAGGATTGTTCATACTCGTAAAGCGCCTTTACAATAATATCATGGTTAGAAAACACAAATTCAGCAGTTTGTAATATCAGTTTAAGTGCATGTATAGTTTGCTCTTTTGGATATTCATAACCACTTTCTAAAACCCAAACAACCTCACATAGTACAATATCGTTTATATATATGCTAGATTCATCACCTGAATATCGATTCAACAGATTTGACACTTTTGAAGATTGCTCTACATCATCATTAGTTAGATATCTAACTAGTATATTGGTATCAATTCCTATCATATTTCTTTTTTATTATGCTATTCATTTCATCAATAGGTATGGGGCGCTTTGGTTTAGGCAATATACCATGTAAATTTGATAGTTTATTATTAATAGGTATCATTACAACTTCGTTATTTCGCATAACAAACTCAAGTTTACTTCCTGTAAGTAAATCCAATTTATTTCTGATGTTATGTGGAATAGTTACTTGACCTTTACTTGTCATTCTAGAAAATTTTTTTATTGCCATAGTCAGTATATAATATAAAAGTGCTATAGTTTACATAATATAAATGAAGAAATAAAAATAAAGCTAAATATATGACTTAAGTAATATTTTTATGTAGAAGTAAGGAATAGTAATCAAATAGAAACTAAGGCTTAAATTTTACTACCTCGTAAGCAAGACTTTTCCCTATCCATTTTCTAATCTGAGAATAGTAATTATCGGATTAAATTTAGTTTTAGATTGGGTATGTCAAGCTCTGTCCAGATTTTATCAGCTGTATAAACAGGTAATTCTAGTTGTAGTGCAAGAGCTAGGCAAGCCCTATCACCTAAAGAAAGCGCTTTATGCTTAGTTTGACTCTTTAGTGATGCAGCTATGTAGCATTGAGATTTGTCAAAATCAATAATCGAACTGATAAATGGTTCTATAGATAACTTACATTGTTCCTCGCTATTATCACCGAGAATATCATATAGTTTACTAGCAACTTCAGTAACGTTTACACTAGACATAACAATATTACCTATTAAAGGCTCAATTTTATCAGCTCCTTTTTCGTTATTAATAAGAGCTAGCAGAGCAGAAGCATCTAAAATTACTTTATTCATTTTTTAGCTCCTGTTTTCTTTCTTGTATTAATTCCTCAACTAAACTCCTATTAGAAGTATTATGTTCTTTTAAAAGTTTTCTCACTTCCTGCAAAGTAAACTTTACTGGTGAAATCACTACTTGATTATCATGGATATCAAATAAGAGTTCATCTCCATCTGAAATATTCAGGGCTTTTTTACAAATAGCTGGTATAGCTATTTTCCCACCTTTAGATACTTTAGCTTTAACTAACATTAAGTTCTCGTATTTTAATTATAGTATATATTATATATAGTACTTATATTATATATAGCTGTCAAATATAATAATAGCAAGAATATAAGATTTTATTTTTTTATAAAATAGGAATAAACCACTTAAAAAGATAAAATACTACCATAAAACTGGTTTAGATAAATGAGATGAGTTAATAAGTGATTTTAGCGTTATTTTGTGATGTCATAGACATAGACTCAGAAAACGAACGTTTTTTGGAGAAATGTAAAAGTTCAGAGAGGTATGAGACGAATAGGTTTTAAAAAAGGAATTCTTTTCGGAGCCGCCCTCGCCAGAAAATGTGACGGATACGAAATAGGGAATTCTTTTAGGAGAGCCTTTAAAAAAAGAAAAAAGCCTCTAGGATAAGTTTTATCAAGAAATAAAATCCAAGGAGGCTTTTATGCAAATGTTTAGTCTGCACAAGAACATTTATAAATTAGCAAGATACGCTTGTACAGTAGAAATTAAAGGAAAATACGTTAAAGAACGTCATAAGTTGCTTGGAGACTGGGAATTACTGAAGTCTCGAGGAGTTCCTGATTCTGAGATAGCAA
>DAOTRE010000004.1:277010-297903 GCA_030036605.1 Candidatus Megaera endosymbiont of Nemacystus decipiens
CATGTTTTGGAATTCCTATCCCCTCATCTCTCATCATCATCACTGCTTTATCTCCTTGTCTTCTTACCTCTACCTCTATCAGTCCTTTTTCACTGAAGTTTATTGCATTAATCGTAAGGTTATCTACCACCTGTCTTATATAGTTTGGATCTATTGGTATTAATATCTCCGGCTCTATCGTTAGTTTAAACTTTATTGGCTTACCTTGCAGATACATATTCCTACATATCTTCACTCTGTCTCTTACCAACTCACTAAAGTTTTCTGTTCTTTTATTTAAGTTTAGTTCCCTTACATTTTGCAATACAAGATTAACCATATTCAATATCATTAAGGAAAGTCGTGTAGAGTTCTTTCAATCATCATCTGAAAGATCCTTCAGCTGATCAGAAGTTTATTTATCCAGACCCTCACATTTCATCTGAGAGAAATTCATAACATTACCCACCGGAAGACGTAGCTCATGATTGACGTTGTTAAGTATCTTCTGAGCCGTGGCTCCAAGCCTTTCTATCTCTTTTGCCTGATCTGTTACTCTTTCACTGTAATGAGTAACTGCTTGGTTTAAAGTTTTTATTTCTTTTTTATATTTACCATTCTCATCTTTAAGATTTAATAACTCTTTACCCAAGCTCTTTTTTTCTGCCTCTAATATTTCAACCTTTTCTTTTGCCATTTCCCTTTCTTCTTGGCTAGGCTTGATAAAAGTAACAAAAACACTAGCTATTAAGAGTGCTAGATAAGCAATTTTGAATTCTAAAGATGAAATTTCTCCTATTGTTTGATATTTAATCAGGAATTTTTCGTACACAAAAACCGTAATAGCTACACCAAATAGAGAATAAAAAAGACTATACCTCCAACTAATTAGAGATGAAATCATCATAACATTCACCATAAATACCATCAGTTGTACTTCTGAAAAATTACTCATTAAAACTATAAGAAAACTAAAACAAATCAGTACAAAAAATATTATTGCATTCCAAAGAATAGCTGCTATATCCCTTTTTGAACATTTTTGCGCATATAAAGGATATCCCATAAGCAACGTCGCAGCACTAGCCGTAGTAAGATACAATATATCTAACAAAAATGAAAAGTTTTGATGCACTACCTTAGGGATAGTATTAATGCTAAAAAATGTTGATATTATTAGAAATACTCCAAACAAAGCTGTTAAACGTACATTATTCGGCATATTTTTTTTAAAAGACAACAAAAGATCAAATGAGGTGATACTAGTACGTATATTTGCTAGTTTTTCTTTCATCGTTTGTTTTTTTGAGATAGTGAGTTCATTTACGTGTTTAATCTCAACCCAGCCACCTTTTTGGTTAAACAAATGGTGATAGGCAAACAATACTATCAAATTTGCAAACATTCCTGGAATCAGACCACCAACACCAGCCATATGTTCTTTCAGGAATATCTCCCAGATAACTACAACTGCAAAACCAGATCCCATACCTGCCAAAACAGAACTACCACTACTTCTAAAACCAAATACCGAAACTATGAAGGGCACTGTTACTACGGGCATATAAAAAGTACTAGTCCAGATAATTAATTCAAAAAAATTACCACCACGTAGAGCCATAAGTATGGAAGCGACTCCAATCATCAGGGAACAAACTCTTGTATAAGGCAACTCCTTTTTATCTAAATTAACATTCAAAGAGTGGCTTAAATCGTGCACTAGTAAAATTGAATTAGAGTTAATGTGTGAGTCTACAGTTGACATTATCATTGCCATGACACCAGCCGCTATCATTCCATTAAATCCGCTAATCCAAGAATAATTTACTATAGTATATCTTAAAATATCTCCTTCTGGTATATCAGGATTGTTGAATAAGACCAAAATACCAATCCAACATGTGAGAGCAGCTAATATCAGACCTGCAAACGATGCGATTATAAACGAATCACGCACCTGTTTTACATTTTTTGCCATGGCAATTCTTTGGAAAATTGCAGGGTTAAAGTGAGGAATTAGTAGCCATAAAAACAAGCTAATGTAATAATAAATTTCTGGGTTGGAAAAAGAAAAAGAACTAGAAAAATTAAATTTTGGGTTTTGAGAAATAGTTGAAAAAACTAACCTTGGATCACATGTATTTTTTAACAAAAAATAAGCAATAACAGGAATTATTATACCGAAGGTACAAAATTGTATAATGTCTGTAAAAGTTACAGACTTAATGCCACCAAAAGACGAATAAAGTGTTATAATAATTCCTGAGATAATTACCCCATAAAACTTCTCGGTGCCAATTATGTACTCAAACAAGACTCCTGCAATTTGCAACTGAATTGCTACAATCCCAATTATACCAACAACGCCTGATATAGCAGTTACTGACCTCACCTTTTTACCATATAAACTACCCATAGCTTCGGCAATAGAAATTTTGTCTAAAAACTCACCTAAACGTGGTGCAAACAATAACCCTACTGACAAATATGCCAAAAAATTTGCTACTAAAATTGAGATAAATAAAAGTCCGTCTTTATAGGACTCTGCTACTATGGTGAAAAAAAATTCTCCACTTACCCATATAGATATTATGGTAAAAGCTAAAGTCGCTGTAGTAAAATTTTTATCACCAACGGCAAAACTTCTAATTGTATTAACTCCTCGGCTAGCCATTAAGCCTAAAACTAAATTGAGCGCTAAAAAGCCAACAAAAATTGCTATATCTATATTGAAATTCATTATTTTTTTCTAATCTATCAGTTTAATTAATCGACATTAATAAACTATTTGATTGAATTTTGCAAGATGCTTAGGACATAGTTATTTCAATAATTCTTGAAGATCCTTAAGTGATAGACCAGTAACAGCAGAAATAGTGTCGAGATCAAACTTCTGGAGAAGCATATTTTTTGCAATTGCAAGTTTTCCTTTCTCTAAGCCTTTTTCCATACCTTCTTCTAGGCCTTCTTTCTTACCTTTCTCCATGCCTTTCTCCATGCCTTTTCTTTCGGCTTGTTCAATTACGTATAATTCAGCATTATAGTTGTCTAGCACTCTCTTTCTCTCCTGCTCATACAACAGCAATTCCTGCTCGTTCCAGTTAAACTGGTTCAATGCCTCATATGCATGCTCTATTACTTCATCTCCCTCTATTATCTTCTTCATATCGGCTTCACTTGTTTCATCCGCATGTTTGAAAAAATAGCACCATTTCTCTACTATTGTCTCTAGCTGCTCTACCTTATCCTTTTTGAACTTAGGCAATTCTATAAATGTAAATGAAAAATCCTTTAAATCGTGCTCATAGGTTTTTTTATCTAATATCACATGATCGGATTTATAATCTTTCTTATTTGGAAATACTACATAATCTGTTATTGCTATAAAAACCACTTCTTTAAGGTTATAGTACTTACCATCATCTCTTTGGCCTTTATTTAACTGCCTTGAATAGGCTTTTGACGCATAATATTGGGCTCTTTTCTCAAAACCAACCTGAGGAGCCACTTGCATCTCTACTATGAACTGCACACCACTTTGATCCTTACACAATACATCAACTACACTTTGTTTTTTACATGATATTTCCGGATCTTGAACTGGAGACAAAAACTGCACGCTTTTTACCTCTTCTGCTCCTTTTAAGCCTAAAATATCATTGATAAAACGAATCAGAATATTCTTATTGTCTTCGCTGCCAAATATTCTTTTGAAAGCCACGTCATTCTTTGGATCTAAAAACTTTGATAATGCCATACTTGCTTCTTTGCTAATTTTATTTTAATGCAGCAATTCTAGCATATTATTCCTTTCTAATACATAACTAATTTTCAGAATTATTCAGTGGCAAATTCCTCACCGAAAAGACTACTGGAGGCATCATTACTTTCATCATAATCATTTGTGATAATAATGTTCTCCTCATCTTCCATATCCTCATCTTTTACTTCGACTTCAGAAGTTTTGAACATATTATTAGCTGATTCTAACACCTCACTTAATAACTTTTTGTCCTGAATATAGTCCTTGCAATGCTGCAGTAAATTAGTATTAACAAAACATTCCGGATGCTGCTTCAAGACAATATCAGCAATACCAGGATTTATCTTAATAAACTCATCCAAACACTTATAATTTTTCCTACCAGAACTTTGCGATGCAATCCCCAAACATATAGCTTCAAAACAAAGCAATTTTGTTACCTTCATATTATCCACAGAATACATATCCTCCAGCATTTTTTTAATATATTTGTCTGAAGTAAAACCTTTCACACCCCAAACACCCAATATAGGTGTTGCTTTGCCAATAAAAAATCCAGAACTCCAATTTGCTTTACTTGCTTCTTCTGCTACCCTATTCAATGTTATAGGCAGCTTGGTGATAATGCTAGAAGTTAGTTCTATATCATCGGTATCACAAGACAAATTAATTATAGGTTTGTCCAAAAAATCATCTGGAGAGGAAATAAATTTTTTCATTTTCAAATATGAGTCCGCCTTATACTTATATCCACCTTTATGTTTCAATTTACTAAATAGTAGCTGTAAATTATCTAGTAAATAATCAATACCTGGATGAGGGCCATTATGTATATTATAGCGCATAACAAGCGACTTCTCATAATATTTAAGCGCCGCATCATACTGTCCCTTGCAGGAGTAAACAAGACCCAAATTATTTAAGGAACTAGCAATAGAGGGATGATCTTCTTTATATATCTTCTCGTATATAGCGAGCGACCCCTTATAATATTTAAGCGCCGCATCATACTGCCCCTTGCGCCAGTAAACATTCCCCAAATTAGTTAACGACTTAGCAATATCCGGATGATCTTCTTTATATATCTTCTGGCATATAGCAAACGATTTCTTATAATATTTAATGGCCCCATCATACTGTTCCTTGGAGTAGTAAACAGTTCCCAAATTATTTAAGGAAACAGCAATATCTGGATGATCTCTCCCGTATATCTTCTCTCTTATAGCAAGTGCCTTCTTATGATATTTAAGCGCCTCACCATAATTTCCATTCTCCCAGTAAACAAAACCCAAATTATTTAAGCAATTAGCAATATCTGCAGTCGTATCATTACCTAAGCCTTGGTAGATTTCCAGAGCTTTTTTGCTGTAGTTTAAAGCAGCATCAAAATCATTCATCACTAAAAATTGGTACTGGCCCATTTTACTTAATAAATCAGCGGCATCTCTTGTCTTAAGATCAATCTTATCATTTTGGAACAAGCACTCAATATGTGGATATATTTCTTCTGCTTGCCTCCATTTTTCATCTGGATTACCTTCTACAAAAGGCATTAGCTTTGATAGATTTAAAAGTAAGTTAGCTGCTAATTCGTCTTCATTAATCATCATATCTTTTTTTATAGGAAAAGAATCGTGTACTTTCTCTTGCAACAAGCGGTGGATTTTTATTCCTGGCTTTTCATCTCTATATTCAATAGAAGCAAGAGATAGCTTCTCTAGCTCTTTTGTGGCATCTTCTAGCTCAAGATCATCTCCCAATTTTAATCCACGCAAAATCTCAATATCGATAAAATCTGGGTCCAGGAAAGAAGCATATTGTAGTATATTCCATGCCACTGGGCTTTTAGCAATCTGATCAAATAGTAATATATATTCATCTTCATCTGGATTGTTGGTTAAGTGTTCTATATATTTCTCTATACTCCAAAATCTATTATTTTGCAGAAAAGCAACCGCCTTAGCAAGCTTGTGCGGAATAATGAGACCATCTTCTGAAGTCAAAAATTCTGCCAATTTCTCAAGCGACTCTTGATTTACTCTTCTTCCAAGCGTTTTTGTTATATAATCTGTGGCTTCATCTTTGCATAAAGGCTCAAGGCGAATATTACTTCCTGCTTCTGGAAGCAAGTTTTTATCTCTTGTAGTTATAATAGCTTTGATAGGAGTATTACCAAGGCTCAATACCGGCTTTTCTATGTTGGTATATTTTTCAACATTATCAAATATGAACAATACATTATCAGCTTTTACTGCGCTTTTCTGATGAACCAACCTAAATACTTCTTGCATGTTTAGATTCTGTTTACTGTCCATGCACAGATTTAAGTTAATAGCTAGTTCCTTTGCCAGTTCACGGTAAGAACTATTTAATTTATCGGTTGTTTCTGCTGTAATAAAACGCACTAGTGCGCCTTCTTCTTTCATCTTGTGCCCATATTCTATGGCGGTACTGCTTTTTCCAGTACCAGCAAAGGCATTAATCGCAACTACGCTATTTTTCAATAAAAGAGTCTCTATCTGTTTCATCACATCCTGACGCCCCACAAATATAGGCAGCTTCTTTGGTAAATTACTGAATATTTTCTCTATATTTGCAGCTCTCGAATCTCTAACAATGTCCCCCGAGCCCGGCATAACAACACCTCTATTTTTGTTTAGATAGCTACTGTTAAGAAAAAGCCCGCACCGGCAGAAGGTAATGTCGGATAAAAAACCAAACCAGCGCTAAGGCCTTCCCGTATTAAACCCAAGGTTTAATATGAACCACACTAGCAAATTTATTTCAAAAGCGCAATTATTTTATTTTTGATTTGGTAGAATCACAATAAAGTACTTAATGTTTAGCGATAGTATTTTTAAGATAAAATTTGCCATTTTTTATCTTGATAATCAAAGCGTAGAAAATAAGTTTGTTTTGGGGCGCATTTAAGTAAATAAGCATTTTTATGTTCAACAAATAACGGTGCTCGATCAACATCATCACATTGCAAATTGCTTTTAAGTGCGAATCTATGAAACCCCAATTTTTCTATATAAAAACGAAACTCTTTTACGTAAATCTCATTAGAAACCCAATATGAGTTGATGTATTTTTGGTTTAGCTGTGATGTGCATAAAGATTTCTCATTCTCCTCTAAAGCATAGCATTTCAGATATTCTGTGCCCGCTTCCGATGAAACTAACTTGGCATCATTAATCGCCATTTGTTTTACGTCAATGACCACACCTTGGCTTGAAGAAATTAACCCACATAGCAGAATTATTGCTCTTTTCATGCTACCACTCCTTAGGGTCTTTTCGCATAAGCCTGAGCTCGGATTTATGGTTATCCAAAATATATTTGATGTCTTTTGCGTCTTCTCGAGATAAATTACCTAAAAGCAAGTGATAAATTGCTTCTAATCCAAACTCATCCTTTGTAAGTGGATCAACTCCTTGTTCGGTAATTTCTTTAAATTTATCATCATCTCTATTTTTGGCAGCTTCGAATAACTGCTTTTCAAGGTTGTTTAGTGTTTTGGATTGATGTTTTGTTGCTTCTTTTTGCTTATTTAGCTTTGGCATTTGTTTTCCCCTATTCTTGTTAAACAAAGGATCCCTTGTTCTTGAGATCCTTAATGTTTTTTGATCAAATGATCGGGGAGTTCAAAAGACTGCAGCAAAAGAAGCAGCTATGATCGATTTTAGGCCCAAAAAAATAACTTCTTGGGCCTTGGACATGTCGAACATCTCCCCGAAATAATAAAGATCTCGAGGAAGGCAACATATTTTATACGGTTAATACTGACTAAAACCGCTTTTGCTTTTCGGACTTTTGAAACCCCAGAGCTTTCAACAATTTAAAATATATGTTAAAAACTCCGATTATGATTCTATGAATAATTTCTGCAGAAGTCAAGTATTTCTAGTTATTTTATATAGTTTCAATAGATATTAGAATCAGGTGATTCATATTAAAATTTGAAAAATATAATGAAAAAGCCAAGAAGAACTATGTTGACGTATCTCCCATAAATCCAGTAGAATCTAGATCATCAGAATTTGTATTGACTAAAGATATATCAATATCGTCATCATCATTGAAGATTTCTGCATTATTCTTATTGCCCCCTAACAACAACTCTTCATGTTCCAGTCTAATCATAGCTCCAGTGTTATTTCTTGGCAGCACATCTCTTTCTATTAATTGCCCGCGACTGACATTGTCAATATCATGTGCCATAGCTAGTCTAACTAAATTATCTACTGTAAATGGTCCGCAATCGTCATCATTATACTGTTGCTTGAGCTGCAGATCTATTATATTGGCTTCTTTCTCATGCTTTTGTATAATACCAATGAAAGTAATTATATTCTCTTCATCTTGTATGGAATGGCCTTTGGGATCATTATATATAACCTGGAGCTTACCATCTGCTTGTTTTCTAATAACTGCACCCACCCAGTGATTACCATGCACATGTATAGGCATTAATACAGGTAGTCCTTCTTTCTTAATACATTCTAGGGCACTATTTAAGTTGTCTTCCAAAAGCTCTTTATTCTCAAATTGAGTTATTGCTAGTACTGTTGCTTTATCTTCTGGCATTTGCCTCTCTAAAAGCTCTTCTATCCTCTCATCCTCATACCACTGATTCAGGTTTGTATTTAGGATACTAGCAAAAACTTCATCATCTACTGCTTCCGGTAATTCTCCATCATTAGTGACTTTGTATATATCTGATAATAATGCAAGCGATACTTCATTATTCTCATCTTGAACATTCATTGATTTACTAAGTACAAGATTGTAGAAATTTTCTAACTTATCTATTCTTTCAGAAGCAACGATATCGTCAATGTCGGAATCAGAATATATTTGCTTTATTACAGCTAACTCACATTTCAAATACTTAATCGAATCTTGGTATAACCCTGCAAAATAAGAAGCTCCTGCAATATTCTTGTAAGCATCAGCTATTGCTATATTGTCATCCTTATATATGTTTTTCTTGATATTTAGGGCCTTTTTAAAGAATTGTATCGCCTTATTGTATAGTTCTTGCTCATTGTAAACTATAGCTAAATTATTGCAATTATCAGCAATAGCAAGACTATTTTTAGAATCGTAAAGCTGTTTATTCATTTCAAGAGACAAGTTATAAGAATCTATAGCCTCATCGTACATACCACGTGTATAATGCATATAACCTAATGCATTATAAAGGTCTGCAATAATTGGGTGTGGTACATCTCCGTAAATATTTTTACAACTTGTTAGTGCTTTTTCAAAATATTTTTCTGCTGCTGGATAATTTTTTTGCAAAGAACAT
The DNA here is from genome assembly GCA_030036605.1 of Candidatus Megaera endosymbiont of Nemacystus decipiens. Classification (GTDB taxonomy): domain Bacteria; phylum Pseudomonadota; class Alphaproteobacteria; order Rickettsiales; family Rickettsiaceae; genus Megaera_A. The sequence continues at coordinate 286,067 of DAOTRE010000004.1, forward strand.
ACTCCCATCAGATTCTTGTAAGAGATAATGACTTCTGGACTGTTTGGTGCATTTACTTGCCATATTTTTAATGCATGAGTATAATATTTAAGCGCCTTATCATATTCTTGTGTTTCGTTATATACAAAACCCAAATTATTGTAAAATCCAGCAATATTAGGGTGATTTACGACATCACTATATTCTATCAATGCTGCGTCAATTGCTTCTTTACAAAGATCTTTGGCCTCCTGATATAAACCAATTCTTGCGCACATAATTCCAATATTGCTTTTATAAAAAGGATCTTTGCATATATTTGCTGCTTTACTAAATGCTTCTATTGCTTTTTGATATTGACTTTGTTTATCCCATATCTCTCCTTGAACATTATATATCGAAGCTAAATTAACATTGCTATCAGGGACATTTTTCATAATTTTTATCGAGTTTTTGCAAGCATCCATAGCTAAATCATAATCAGATTTCATAGAGTAAATTTGGGCTAACTTATACCCAACATAGCCAAAATAAGTAGCAGGTAGATCACAATCTTTAAGTGTACCTAATATATTTATTTCATATAAAGCTGATGATGATTCATTAAGTTTGCCAAGTTTAAGATATAAATCAGATAGGTCAATTAATAAACGTGCATATATCTCTGAAAAACCTCCTTGATCTTTTAGAAAAAATACCTCTTTAAATTTCTCAAGACACTCTATCGCTTTATCATACTCAAGAAATTTTGCATATAGCACACCTTTGTAGTAATCGTTTGTTGTAACAAAATCAGTCTTTGCCAATGACTCCAGCAATACTTGACTTGATTTGCATCTAGATATATCCATAATTTCAGAAATTAGGTTTGTCATAGTATAAAAAAACCTATAAACCTCTTCCTTGTTTTCAACATGTAAGGTAGTTTTGATTATACGATCTCGTTCTTCTTGCGGCAGATGCTCCAATACCGGTATATAAGTTCTAACTGAACCAGTTTGGCTAGCGCTCTGATCATAACTCTTAAGCCTCAAACTAGTTGCAAAGTCTGTTGCTTTTCTTAGATTTGTAGCACCTTCTGGGGATATTATATCTGTTTTTTCTAGCTCTCTTATTGTATTCCAAGCACTGCCAGCATAAACACCAAAAAATGCCCCTAAATTATATATCATACGGTCAGGCAGCCTGTATATTTCTTGTTTTACATCCAACAAACTACCCTCTTTGTCGCTTTCAAAACTAGGCATCAGTCTTTCTAAATCACCTTTGCATATATTGGTTTTTAAGGATTTTATTGGAATATACTTAAGCTCCACCGCGCCTTCTTCTAAGATCTTTAATGCGCGTACTTGGTGGTTTTTTAAGCCTTGGTTTTTATATTTCTCTTCTTTTCCTTCATAATCTTGGTGTAGGAATGCTGTTACATCTTTCTGGTAAGCTTCAACTAAATCCACATCACCACATACATGCGTTACATTTTCTAATATGTATGGCAAATTTTTGTCTATATTCTTTTCATTCTTTACATACCAGAGTAACCAATCTTTAGTTCCTATCAAGTCATACGGCTTGTCTCCACTTATTCTTCCCAAGGGAGTTTTACCTCCTAAGTCAAAATTTACTCCTACCTTACCAAATCTGCTCATATCAATACCATCCCTATTAGTAGGTATGATAGTTTCTCCTAAATTGGTCATTCTGTATTTGCTAGTTGGTATAATAGTTTCTCCTAAGTTGATCATTTTAAAATTCACTAAGTGACTCAAGTCTCGGAAATATTTGACAGCTTCAGGGCTGTAGTCCTCAAGGATAATAGCAAACTCCAGATCTGACCATGGTGTTATCTGTTTTAGTGCCATTGAGCCAAGACCCACTATTGCAAATTTACATGGTGGTTTTTGTTCTAACTCCCCTATTGTATCTGTATATAATTTAGCCAGAAAGTTTTTCATTTTGTCAGTTATATACTCAAAAACAGACTGAACAGTCTCCTTCTGCTCGTTGCCTTTATCTTCAGCTAGCTTCAGTTTTGTCATACATTTACTACGTAGTTTACTCAATGTAATTTTGTAATTGTCTGAATCTAATTTAACCTTTTCTGCAGTAGTTTTTGTATTAGAATTAGCTGTTACTGAAAGAATCTTGCCTTCTATAGCACTTAGCTTACTGTATATCTCATCTTCAGTGCCATCTTTATTCTCATTATTAAGTAATGAGTACTGCAAGAAAGTTGCACTATCAGTATAGTATTTGAGTTTCTTATGATGCGAGCTTAATGTAAAATGCTTTACTTCTTCTGAATCCTGATCTGGTGTTAAGTCAGCTAGTTTCTCATGTAAATCTGCCAAATCACGAAATACTAAAGATGATAGCTGTTTACTATCATCCGTTCTTTGATGCACCAAATTTACTATCAGCTCTTTATATAGTTCTTGATCTATTTTTTCTAAAGTTTCTATGTCGATATCATCGGAATATATCAACGAATTCAACGAAACCAAATCCTCCTTGGAGATAGCTTGAGCTGAATCAGGTCCTAGCATTTTTTGCTTTAAAACAATTATAAGGTTTTCTAATATTGATGGCATAATAAACTCACAATTAATATTATTATAATTCAGCTTCCTCTCCAGCTAGATTTGTATTCTCACTCTTAGATCCGCAATCATATGATCCAGACTCCTTAACAAAGCAACAAGAGTCAAGTACACTAGTGTAATCATGTTCTCTCGATAACTTAGAATTAGAATTGTCTTCTTGTTGTTTGAATTCTTTATACTCTTTGCTCTTTGGATCTGAACACAAGGCAAGCCCATGACATGCATCTGGTAAAACAAAATTTGTTGTCGTAAATTTATCGTCATGAAATTTCTTTGCTGCTTCAAATATGTCATAAGCTAAGGTTTTCATGGAGCCCAGAGTGTGTTTAAAGTTTTGTGAATCAGTCTGTTCTTCTAACTTTTTTATGAATTGCACTATTTCTGAGTGCAGATCTCTTAACTTACTTTTTATTTCTAAGCTTGAAACATGATCCTCACACTCAAATCTTTCACTTAAAACAACTGCTAAGTTACCAATAGTATTGTATACTGAAGCATATTTCCTATAAGGAACTTCCGAATTCTGCTTTAATTTCTCTTGTCTCAAATTCTCAAACTCCTCAGCTAAATTACTCTCTCCAACTAGAAGGTTGTGTATATTATCTAAATATTCCTCTATTTTATTTTTTTCTCCAGTAATACCAATCGCTTGACCATAATATTTCAATAGTTGTTCGCTACACTCTACTTGGTAGTAAGAGTCCTGCTTAAGATTAATAGTCTCCTGAGTATCTTTATGTACGTTAAAATTTGCAATAAACTCCTCTTCCACTTTTTTTAAATTTTGGAACTTATCTATTACTCCATCTATTTTGTTAACCAATGTATTACAAAGATATGGATGCTTTTGTTTAGTTAGTTTGTATGATGCGCCTTGCTTGATTAAATCTTTTATTTCCTGTTCTTCAATACGGCACATCCCGCTTCGCTGACTAAGGACAAACTCAAACAAACCAAGTTGCTGACCTAGATATTTGGAGATTTTAAAATATTCTTTAGCTTGCTCTTGTTCTTTCTGATTTTTAATAGCCTCAGAATACGTGTAACTTCTACCTAAGAAATACATAGTTGAACAATATAACTTTGCCAAATCATCAACTGTATTTAAGTATTTTAGTTGGGACTTGTAGCTTAGCTTATCAAATGATTTACCATTTAACTCATGGGGATAATGTGATTTTAGATACTGTTCTACTGCTTCTTTTCCTTTTAATAGTAATTCTTTGGCCTTTTCTCCATCATGATTACGATTCATATGATAATTTGCAACGCAGTTAACCATGTGTAGTAAATATATAAAACACTTACTATCCGCACTATTTTGGTATAGGTGGTCCATTGGAGTTCCTGTCACAACGTCTAGCACTGAAGAAGATGCCTTATCAAGAATTTTGACCTTACCTAACGAATCAAGGTTTTGGTGGTTTAAGAAGCTATTTAATAGATCTTCAATCTGTTTGAATTCTTTGTGGGTATTAACTTTATCATCAAAGTCTATATAGCTCATAGTACATTTTGCAGAAAGGGTTTCAAGTTCGCTGTATAGATCTTTCATGCGCTCTTCATCCATTTTCTTTAACTTATCGTAGGTGAAAACACCCGTTATAATACTACCAACCCCTATAGCACCCAGCATTTTTTTTATATCAAACCATCCTTTATTTGAATTGCCGGAGTGATTATTTTGATTAATTAGAGGTGAGGTATGGAAGTGCCTCATTGGATACTGAAAAGGAGCATTAGAGCTACCAAGAGGCTGCTGTTTTAGACTTGCATAAGGTTTGTAATTATGCTCAACTTTATTAAGCCCTTGGAAAGTACCTGCACTACAATGTTTTCCAAAAGGTAGTATCTGACGTCTCATAATGCTCCTCCATTCGTTAATTTGGTAATATTGCAATAGCTTCTGCAAATTCTCCTATGTTTATTCTAAAACTTAGGGAAACTTAAAAGGCTCAGCATATAACCTCATCAGCATATAAACTCAAGTTAAATCATAAAATTTTTACTAAAGCAATATTAAATCTTAGGTTGTATTTAAAAAATATTCATAGTTTAATCAGATTAAAATAAGAATGTGGGGTTTATTATGAAAGAGATAGAAAACCATATAGTTGTTTTAAAGCAAAAAATTCGTGATGCATATTGCAAAGAGTTAACACAGATAAAGTTAGAGGACAACAATGCGATACATATCATTCAAGTAAAAATACTATCGCTAAACATTAAGTAGTTTTTGTGATTCTACCAAATCAAAAATAAATAATTGCGCTTTTGAAATAAATTTGCTAGTGTGGTTTATATTAAACCTGAGGTTTAATATGGGAAGGCCTTGGCGCTAGAGCAGTTTTGGTTTATTTTTTATCCGACATGACCGTCTGCCGGCGCGGGCTTTTTCTTAACAGTAGCTATCTAAACGAAAATAAGAGGTGTTGTTATGCCGGGCTCAGGGGACATTGTTAAGGACATAACCAAACCATATTATGCTTCGGACTTTAAGCATGCTTTGCTTAGTTCTTGTTCTTACATGAATAGTAATGAAGGTGATATTTTGGCATTTCCTTCTGATAAGCCAAAGTCTAAATATAACAAGCACTTAAAAGACTGGCGTGTGGAGAAGGTATTTTCTCCTCCAAAGTCAGATGATTATTACAGTGCGTTATATATAAATGACAATGATGGACATGCAGTGCTGGCTCATAGGGGTACTGATATCAAAAATTCTCTTATAGGTTTCAACCAATCTTTAAAGGCTGATATGATAGAGATCCTAAATAGAAATATCGGCGTTCAGCAAATAGCAGCTTATGCCGCTACTGCTGCTGCTATAAAGTTTCTGAAGGAGCATGCTGGAGATGGTAACGATCCTTACCATTTCTCAATCACTGGGCATTCTTTAGGAGCCTGGCTTGCAGAATTGAGTTTATATTTCTGTCATATGGATTTTAACTATAATAATGTCAAGGCAGTTACCTTTGACAGCCCGGGTACAGCAGATCATCTGGTAAATTTCAAATCCAATATCTTAAATGCTGATACGAACTTTAATCCAGACTTGCTCGACTTAACTACATATCTTTCTGCGCCAAACCCAGTTAATATATGTAATCGTCATATTGGCCAGGTATATCGTATTTATCCTGAAATTAGCAATCCAGCTAGTAGCATTAATAACTTCTTAAATGACTCTCCAAAACTCTCTAGCATTATACCAAGTATAATAAAAGATAATGCTCATTATGCTTACTGTTTTTTAAGCTATACAGCCCACAATCTAAATCCAATGCTCGATGTCTTTGATGAGACTACGACATTACCTGTAAAATATAAAAAGGTAAATGACTGGCCTTTGCTGAAACATGATAATAGTGGCAAAATTTCCGTTTGTCAGGTAACAGTAAAAACTGCATTAAAAAAGCTAGCTCCTTCTTGGATACCTGAAGTTATCGTAAGTGCAGGAGCAAAGGCGATATCTGCTTTGATTCCAGCTACCACTACTAGCTCTGTGGCTAACGTAGTTGTAGAGTTTATATCATGCAATATTGGTTTACTGCAAATTTGTGATAGTTTTAAACATCTTGCTCTTGATAGTAGTGAAGCAGGCTATATAGAAAAAGAAATTGCAAATAGTAAAGAATTGTTTCACATGCATTATAAGGGGCATTACCGGGTGATTGATGCAAATCCTTATAAGCTTGTTTTATCTACAGTCAAAGGAAGCCACCATTGGTGTTTGAAGAAAATATCTAAATACAATTTAAATGGCATGCAAGATACGCCGGAAATTGTAATAAACATGCTGAATAATCTTAAAAGAGACTATAATCTGGATGTAGATCAGGGCAAGTACATAATAACTTCAAATATAAAGCCAATAAATACCCTAAAAAACCAGCTTAACTGGCTAGTTAGCTACGACCAGAATCTGGTGCAAAAACTAACTAATTTGAGAGCTATAAATATAGAGAAAATATTCAGTAATTTACCAAAGAAGCTGCCTATATTTGTGGGGCGTCAGGATGTGATGCAGCAAATAGAGACTATTTTGTTAAAAAACAGCGCAGTTGCAATCAGCGCTTTTGCTGGTACTGGAAAAAGCAGCACCGCCATAGAATATGGACACAAGGTGAAAGAGGAAGGGGCTTTGGTACGTTTTATCACAGCAGAAACAGCTGATAAATTAAATAGTTCTTACCGTGAGCTGGCAAAGGAACTGGCTATAGACTTAAACCTATGTATGGACAGTAAACAGAATCTAAATATGCAAGAAGTATTTAGGTTAGTTCATCAGAAAAGTGCAGTAAAAGCTGATAATGTACTATTTATATTTGATAATGTTGAAAAATATTCCAACATAGAAAAGCCGGTATTAAGTCTCGGTAATACTCCTATCAAAGCTATTATAACTACCAGAGATAAAAACCTGCTTCCAGAAGCAGAAAGTAATATTCGCCTTGAGCCTTTGTGCAAAGATGAAGCTAAGGATTACATAACAAAAACCCTTGGGAAGAGAGTAAGCCAAAACGCAACTGAGAAATTGGCGGAATTTTTGACTTCAGAAGATAATCTTATTATTCCGCACAAGCTTGGTAAGGCAGTAGCTTTTCTGCAAAATAATAAGTTTTGGAGCATAGAAAAATATATAGAGCACCTAACCAACAATCCAGACGAGGATGAATATATATTATTATTTGATCAGATTGCTAAAAGCCCAATAGCATGGAATATACTACAATATGCTTCTTTCCTAGACCCAGATTTTATTGATATTGATATTTTGCGTGGGTTAAAATTGGGAGATGATCTTGAGCTAGAAGATGCAACAAAAGACCTTGAGAAGCTATCTCTGGCTTCTATTGAATATAGAGACGAGAAACCAGGAATAAAAATCCAACGCTTGCTACAAGAGAAAGTACATGATTCTTTTATTATTAAAAAAGATGTGATGAGTGATAAAGATGAATTAGCAGCTAACTTGGTTTCAAAGCTATCGGAGTTAATGCCTATGGTAGAGCGTAACCCAGATGAAAAATGGAAGCAAGCAGAAGAAATATACCCACATGTTGAGTGTTTATTCCAGAATTGCAACATTAGCTTTAAGACAAAAAGCACAGCTGACTTATTGGCCAAAATAGCAAATTATCAATGTTTAGTAATATATGATTTTGATGCTGCTTTAAACTGCGGCAAAAAAGCTCTTAAAATATACCAAAATTTAGGTAATGATACGACTCCAAATATTGCTAATTGCTTAAATAATTTGGGTTTTGTTTACTGGGAGAATGGGAAGTATGGTGAGGCGCTTAAATATCATAAGAAGGCAGTTGTTATAAGGGAGAAGATATACGGTAGAGATCACCCAGATATTGCTACGTCTTTTAATAATGTGGGACTTGCTTACCGTGCCAAGGGAGAATATGATGAAGCTCTAAAATATCATAGGAAGTCGCTTGCTATAAGAGAGAAGATATATAAAGAAGATCACCCGGATATTGCTATGTCCTTAAATAATTTGGGGACTGTTTACTTGAGCAAGGGGCAGTATGATGAGGCGCTCAAATATTATAAGAAGTCGCTCGCTATAAGAAAAAAGATATATAAAGAAGATCACCAATATATTGCTAGTTCCTTAAATAATTTGGGGAATGTTTACCATGACAAGGGGCAGTATGATGAGGCGTTAAAATGTCATAATGAGTCACTTGCTATAAGTGAGAAGATATACGGGCGAGATCACCAATATATTGCTAGTTCCTTAAATAATTTGGGGTTTGTTTACCAGGCACAAGGAAAATATGATGAAGCGCTTAAATGTTATAACAAATCGCTAGCTATAAAAGAGAAGGTATATAATGGCCCTCATCCATGTATTGATCGTTCATTAAATAATTTACAGATGCTATTTAGTAAATTGAAAAATAAAGGTGGATATAAATATAAGGCAGACTCATATTTGAACATGAAAAAATTTATTTCCTCTCCAGATAATTTTTTGGACAAGCCTATAATTAATTTGTCTTCTGATGCTGAGGATATAGAGCTAACTTCTAACATTATTACCAAGTTTCCTATAACGTTGAATAGGGTAGCAGAAGAAGCAAGCAAAGCAAATTGGAGTTCTGGGTTTTTTATTAGCAAAGCAACGCCTATATTGGGTGACTGGGGAGTGCAGGGTTTTACTTCAGACAGCCATATAAAAAATATAATGAATATGGTAGGGATTTCATCTCCAGAAAATATAAAACTATTCAAACTATTATGTTTTGAGGCTATATGTTTGGGGATTGCATCGCAAAGTTCTGGTAGGAAAAATTATAAGTGTTTGGATGAGTTTATTAAGATAAATCCTGGTATTGCTGATATTGTCTTGAAGCAGCATCCGGAATATTTTGTTAATACTAATTTGCTAAAACATTGCAAGGACCATATTCAGGACAAAAAGTTATTAGGTGAGGTGTTAGAATCAGCTAATAATAGATTTAAAGTTTCTGAGATGGAAGTAAAAAATGAAGATATGGAAGATGAGGAGAACATCATTATCACAAATGATTATGATGAAAACAATGATGCCTCCAGCACTCTTTTCGGTGAGGAATTTGCTACGGAATAATTTCAAAGAGGAGTTTTATCTCCTGACATCACTATACTAAAGTAGGGAAACTACTTCTGCATAATTTGAAGTAACGTATAAATTTAAAGACTAAAATTAATAAGAGGCGAGTAAGGACTCACTTATCTGTTAACAAAGAGATGATTATTCTATATTGGAAAATAGGTAATCAGATATTAATGCTTCAAGAACAAGAAGGTTTGGGAAGTAAGGCAGTTGAAAATATATCAAAAGATTTGAGGGAAGAATTCCCAGAGTAGTATTTGTAAGGTCTATTAAGAAAGAGTACACCCTAAGTAGATTAACTAAAATCGGTCTATTATAAATGCTTTCGTGACACAAAATAGACCAGTATAAAGAAACCACTTAAAAAAGGTCATTTTAGTAGTATCTTGAAGCTCAATTTGTAGGGTATTTTACCTTTTATTGATAGTGTTCTTCGAGTAAAGAATAATGATCACCACCTAGTTCATCTATGGCATCTTTTGCCAAATTAAAACAGTCATCCAGATCTGGATATTTTTCCGTATTACTTGGTGAACAGATTTCTCTAGCTATTATAGTATAAACATCTACATTATTAGATAAATTTATTCTCATTTGATCTAAATTAATTTTTTCTAGGAGATGTTGTTGCTGTATTAAAAAACTTTTTAAGTTTGTTAAATCAGATACATCTGTTTCAATTAAAAGATCTTTTAATTTTTCAATTAGCTCAGGTATTTTATCTTCATTATCAGGTAGGCTAATAAACGAATTTTTTGTATTGTCTAAAGAGTTTATCATGTTTCTACCCTTATTATTTTATTGTTTGTGCAAATTAATTATACATTATTTTTTTTATCAAAAAAATGACATTGCTAAATAAGTGGAGAAACTCCTAGTTTATTGTAACAACAAATCCAAAAATTTTATCCAGTCTAAGTGTGTATATACAGTATGGTTTAGATATCCCGTAATTTCTTGATTAAATTAGATAAGCTAATCACTTCTATTTTGTCATTTATTGGATAGCTAGTCTCACCAGAATAAACTATAAATGTCTTTTGGGGCTTTAAGTCTTTAACAGCATTGTAAAACCCTTTACTTGGTTTTGGAGCTAATCCTAGCTTTATTTCTATGGCCCATATCCCCTGGTTTTTAGGCAGCTCCAATATTAGATCAATTTCTGCTCCAGCACTAGTACGATAAAAACTTGCCTTTGTTCTATTAGGAGTAGCGAGTAGTATATTTTCTATGACAAAACCCTCAAAACTGCTACCAACTATAGGATGACCAGACAAATCATTATAAGACTCCAGGCCAAGTAGTGCATGTAATATTCCGCTATCTCGGATATATACTTTAGGTGCTTTTACTTGTCTTTTACCCAAATTATTACAGTAAGGTTGTAACTTTCTAACTAGAAGCAAGTCGACCAATAAATCTAGGTATTTACTAACTGTTGGACTACTTACTGATAAATTACTTGCAAGCTTAGAAGAATTAAACAACCCCCCATGATTATGAGCAAGCATTGTCCAAAAGCGTGATAGTGTTTCTGACGGAATTCTTGGTCCAAATTGCGGTATGTCTCTCTCTAAATAAGTTTGAATAAAGTTTTGTCGAAATATATAACTCTCTTCATCGTCTTTTGCTAGGTAACTACTTGGAAAACCACCTCGAAGCCATAAAACTTTCTGTTCTTCTAAAGAAAAATCAATTTCTGCAATACTGATAGGTGTTAACTCAATATACTCGATTCTTCCTGCTAAAGTCTCGCTTGATTGTTTCAAAAGCTCAATTGAAGCAGAACCTAAAATTAAAAACTGGCCATAATTTTTTTTTAACCTCCTCCTTTCATCAATAATTCCTCTAAGCTCTTCGAATATCTTGGGAATGCGGTGTATTTCATCAAAAATCACTAGCTTATCTTCATATGTCTTTAAAAATAAAACTGGATCCAAAAGTTTTGCTCTATCGGTTCTTGATTCTAAATCCAAATATAATGAGCTATATTCTTTGCCAATCTCAAAAGCAAGAGTAGTTTTACCTACTTGTCTCGGCCCTAGAATACAAACTGCAGCTTGTCTATTTAGTGCTTGTATTATTTTTTTATATGCAATTCTTCTAATCATTTGTAATTAGTTTGTTACTCTATACCAAGTATATTAAAAGCTGAATTTTAAATTTGCAAGGTTTTATTCCATTGATGTATAAAATCTATATAAGCAAGATATAAATAACACCCTCATAACTCAGAAATTTACAATCTTTTATTTCAAAACGATATCTAATTGTCTAATTTCATTGTAATTTACTACACATTTAATGATCGCTACCAAACCACCCACTATCATTACCACTTACTTTAATATTGTTACCTGCATTAATTTTATCAGGATTGGATATATTATTGTCGCGCGCTAATGATGAAACGCTAGTACCATGATCCCTAGCAATAGATGATAGTGTATCACCAGATCTAACGGTGTAATTCCCACCTCCACTGTTGCTACTTTTACTATTATTGTAGATTACATTGGAATAGGAGTATTTTATAGAAAATATTTTGTGATTTAGTTATTGTCTTATTTCTCCTGCAATGCTGCTCCATTTGAGGAAAATAAGATGATAAATAAATTGCCAAAGATAAACTAGAAAATCGT
>DAOTRE010000004.1:300416-304749 GCA_030036605.1 Candidatus Megaera endosymbiont of Nemacystus decipiens
ACATGCTCAAATTTTATCCAAGGCATGTACTTACTCTCCTCCCTCCAGAAGAAATCATAAGCCATTTTGCGTTCTTCCAAATGACCTTCATAGTCAAATTCTATAATTTTTAAGTCTCTTGGTTGCTGGCCGAAAATCACACTACATGCATTTAGAAAAAAAAGTGATAATAAGAGTATTATAATGCGTTTCATTCGTTGAGTTATTTTTTCTATTATTAAGATAATATACATCCTATGTTATAACCCTAGATTTAAATGGTCAAGAAATTTTTTGATGTTGATATCGATCCATAAATAACCTCTCTTGTTGCTGTTAAGTTAAACAATTCTAATGGTATTTCTCACCATCCCACTTCCATATATGTACTTCAGGATCTTTTCTTCTATCTCCAAATGCTAAATCGTGGTAATCATTGTGAACTGAATCTAGTATACGGGGCGGTGTTCTTGTACCACCGCCCTGGTCTATAGCCTTATAAAATTTACCAACCTTTTTAAAAATTGCCACTGGACATCCAGACATTGGACACATATCTTTGCCATTAATATATGCAAAAACCTCGTCTTTTCCATCACGGTTGAGATCAAAAAACCCAACACCGACATGACCAAACGTCATCCATGGCATATTAATGCCTTTCTTTAAGAAAAAGTCATAAGCCATTTTGCGTTCCTCCAAATGCCCTTCATAGTCAAATTCTATAATTTTTAGATCTCTTGGCTGCTGGCCGAAAATCACACTACATGCATTTAGAAAAAAAAGTGATGATAAGAATATTATAATACGTTTCATTCGTTGAGTTATTTTTTCTATTATTAAGATAATATACACCTTATGTTATAACCCTAGATTTAAACAGTCAAGAAATTTTTTGATGTTGATATCGATCCATAAATAACCTCTCTTGTTGCTGTTAAGTTAAACAATTCTAATGGTATTTCTTACCATCCCACTTCCATATATGAAAATCGAGACCATAATGCCCTTTTTTCCGACGATCTCCAAAAACTAGATCATAATAGCCGTTGTGTTTTTTGCCTACGATACGCGGAGAGTTGTGAGTAATGATGGTTTTTGAATATGGACTGCTCCAATTGAGAGGTTTGTATTCAGCATTTTGTTTTTGTAAAATGGCAAAAGGGCAACCTAATGGCGGACACATGCCTTGACCATTAATGTAAGCAAACATCTCTTTTTCTCCACTATCATTCAAATCAAAAAAAGCAACCCCAACATCTTGTATCTCCAACCATTGAATTTTCTTTCCATCTTGGTGATAAAAAAAATCTACATCATCCTCCTTCCAGAAGAACTCATAAGCCATTCTGCGTTCTTCCAAATGCCCTTCGTAGTCAAATTCTATAACTTTTAGATCTTTTGGCTGCTGGCCGAAAATCACACTACATGCATTTAGAAAAAAAAGTGATGATAAGAATATTATAATACGTTTCATTCGTTGAGTTATTTTTTCTATTGTTAAGATAATATACACCTCATGCTATAACTCTAGATTTAAATGGTCAAGAAATTTTTTGATGTTGATATCAATCCATAAATAACCTCTTTGTATTTACTATAAACGAATACATTAAGTTGGATTTTATTCCGAAAATATAATATTATTTTGGAATAAAGTCCTCAAAATGGAGTAAAAATCATGTATAAATATAACAGATTTCTAAATATAGAATTTGAGATGGGCCAATCTATATTTCTGTGGGGTGCAAGAAAAACAGGTAAATCTACATTTCTGAAAACTAAATTTCCAGAATCGGTATATATTGACTTACTAAAGACAGACTTGTTATTACGATATACAAAACAACCTTCTGTGCTCAGAGAAGAAATATTAGCACTCTCAGCAGACAAACTAAACCTGCCAGTTATTATTGATGAGGTCCAAAAAGTTCCTTCGCTACTAGATGAAATACATTGGCTTATAGAGAATACTAAAGCGACATTTATTCTCTGCGGCTCCAGTGCAAGAAAACTTAAGCAACAAGGTACAAATTTATTGGGAGGCAGAGCGATTAAACATTATTTTTTTCCTTTGGTTTATCCTGAATACAAAGAAGATTTTGACTTAATAAAAATATTCAACAGAGGGCTCTTACCTTCTCATTTTACCAGCAATAGTGCTCGTAAACTATTGCAAGCTTATGTAGAAGACTATTTAACTAATGAAATTAGGTCCGAAGGCTACGTACGCAACATTCTGTTTAAATTATTGATAATCACTTCCGTTCCACTTCCATATCACGAGCTCAGGATCTTTTGTGGGATCTTCAAAAACTATATCATAGTAGCTATTATTTTTAGAACTTAAGATATAAGGTATAGATTGTATGTATACAGTGTAGTTCAACCTATACCACCTAAGTGGTATGTAGCCATTTAGTGTTTTGGTCAAAATGATGAAGGGGCAACCCATTAGCGGACAACTTCCCTCTCCGTCAACATACGCAAATATTTCAGCTTCCCCATTATCATTGAGATCAAACAAATCTATGCCAACATGTTTTTCTTCAATCCATGGCATATTTTTTTCTTCTTTTTGAAAAAACTTGTAAGCTATTTTCCTTAGTTCAGGATATTTCTCATAATCAAATTTGATGATTTTTATTACCTTAGGTTTTGGCTCTGCTTCAGCGTAGGTCTCGGCTTTTGTACACGGTAAATTGATGAATAGGCCAAATATTATCAGCACAACAACTATAAAATTTGATGACTTATACACTCGGGCACCTTCATGGTTTATTTACTCTATACCACAACAACATCTACCGTCTTAAAAGTCAAGCGAAAAAATATTATTTTTGAGTGACACCATTAAACTCTACAGAGTAATAACTAAAATTAAAGTATTGAAAAGTACAGATATAGAGCCATAAAAAGTTGTTTCTATTGTAGAAAAAATGAAAAAATCTTATGAAAAAGCACTAGATCTTGAGTACTTTGAAAAAGTGAAAAAAGATTGGTGAATGTTTCAACATCAATCCAATCCACCATACTCTGGAACTAAACATCTTAGAGACTAAAAATGATTACTTAGATCTTCTTATATGCTTCAAATAAAAAATCTAGCTATGTATGGAGCTGATATCAGCAAGACCAGCACCTATCATCTCAAACTTTATCCAAGGCATGTACTTACCCTCCTCCCTCCAGAAGAAGTCATAAGCCATTTTGCGTTCTTCCAAATGGCCTTCATAGTCAAATTCTATAATTTTTAAGTCTCTTGGTTGCTGGCCGAAAATCACACTACATGCATTTAGAAAAAAAAGTGATGATAAGAATATTATAATGCGTTTCATTCGTTGAGTTATTTTTTCTATTATTAAGATAATGTGCACCTTACGTTATAACCCTAGATTTAAACAGTCAAGAAAATTTTTGATATTGGTGCTGAGTCATAAATAACCTCTTTGTATTTACTATAAACGAAGACATTGCCTGCACAAGGATTTTTAGAATGTCTATGGAGCAAACAAATATTAGGCTAACTTTAGCTGGAAGAATGGCAATATTGGAATTATTGCTTTGTAGTATTAGTATAGCTGAATTAACTTTGTCAGAACCTAGTTAAAACAGATATTTTAGGCTAAAATATTTTCATATTTATTGAATCAATTTTGTATATGCTATGCTTTTCTTTAAAAGAAGTAGTTAGTTGTTGACAGTAGTAAATATTTAACTCAAGGTGGCATTAGGTTATTATGCCGTTATTATTAAATTATGAATCGAAGAGGATTATATGGGCGAAATAATATCAGACTTAGATAAGTTTTTGAGAAATCCAGACCAGTGGACTAAATTAAAACTATATTTTCAAACATTAACTGATGATGATGCAAAGAAATTAGCAGAAAAGCTCAAGATTAATAACTCTCTTATCAAGTTAAACTTGAGATACAATCAAATAGAAGATACAGGAGTGATAGAACTAGGGAAAGCGCTTAAAATCAATAAATCTCTGACTTCACTAGATTTAGGAATTAACAAAATAACAGATTCAGGGGGAATGGAACTAGCAGAGGTGCTAAAAGTGAATAAATCTCTGACTTCACTAGATTTAGGAATTAACAAAATAACAGATTCAGGGGGAATGGAACTAGCAGAGGTGCTAAAAGTGAATAAATCTCTGACTTCACTAGGTTTAGGAAGCAACAAAATAACAGATTCAGGGGTAATAGAGTTATCAGAGGCGCTAAAAGTCAACAAATCTCTGACTTCACTGTATTTAGAAAATAATAAAATAGAGAATTCAGCAGCAATAGAACTAGCGAAGGTCTTCAAAGCTAATAAATCTCTTACTTATCTAGATTTAGGA
>DAOTRE010000004.1:305239-336285 GCA_030036605.1 Candidatus Megaera endosymbiont of Nemacystus decipiens
AACTGGTGTAGAAATTAAAAGTTTGCTATCTGAGTGTGAAGGAAGTTTTACGCAGATCAGTCTTTCTGCTGGTACAATTTTATATAAGCGTACCAAACCACCAAAAAGAGTTTTTAAACCGCTGGATGAAGATAAGGAAACAAGTGAACCACTGTTAAAAAAAGCTAAAACCAGCAAAACAATTTCTGAGCTTTTAGAAACAAATGACAATAGTTTGAATATTACAGAGGCTTTAAGTTATCAGCAAGAAAACGCCTCTAACTCATTAGATATTACAGGCAATAGTTATTTTATTGACTAGGGAAACGTGCGAAGAGGATTTAGAGCAGCTTAGATAGTTGTTAAATAGCGAAGACATAACTATTGCAGAGATAGAAAAAATAGATCAGGAATTATACAAAGAGCTGATAGTAAAGTTGGTGCACCAAAGGACAGACAATAGTGAAAGTGATTTTTAGCTATAGAGTAAATTGGTAAGACCATATTAATATGCGTTGCAAGCTTTTTTATTGTATATTTATATATTTACGCATTTATAAAAATATATAAATAAATTGTACCAGAGAAAGGAATAAAATTTATTCACTTATGTGTATTAGTTGAGATTAGATCTAACATATGATTCATCAACATCACCTCCTATTTCATACTGCAAATTTCTATTGATAACTCAATTCTTATGCTCTTTATAGTTAGTTAGAAATACCGGATTTTAATTTGTAAACTAAAGGTCGGTGAGTTTAAGATCTGGTAATTTATTTTAAAATAATGGAAAAGGGTATTTACAAAAGAAGTTCAAAGAGTTAGATTTTTAGTTAAGTTGTATTTTCACTAAAAATTTTGGTTTGTAATATTTATGTTTGCTTTACGTACTTCTGTTTTTAACCATTCTATTTTGAGTGGAGTCACTAAACTTCCTATTATAACAAAACCGGTAAATTATCTTTCTACTAAAAGAGCTGGTACTGTTTTTGCGGATCCCACTTACGACAGTACGTTCAAAATGTTATGTACCAATAAAGAACATCCTGGGATTATCAAAAGCATCCTGAATAGTTTTCTAGATTTTGAAGGTGAGAACAAAATAGAGAAGGTGGTATTTTCACAAGGGAATAAAATTGATTTAGTGTGCACAAGTCAAAATGGTAAGAAGATGGCAATAGAAATGCAGCGAGCTCATGAGAGCTATTCTTTAGCTCGTTCACAAATGTGCATGTCAAAATTAATAGCTAGTCAGGTTGCTGTCGGCCAAAGCTCTAAAGCACATGAAGTAATATTAGATACTTACGTCATATGTATAGGTAGAGAAAACATTATAAGAAAACCTTCAGTTGTACAGAAGCAAAAAGTATTATTGAAAGAAAAATCAGATTTGTCATATTCACTAACAGTTACTCCAACTATACATGATTTTGGTATTACAATAGAAGATAACAAAATGACATGGAAATTCTTTGAACTCAAGAAGTTTAAAGAATTTATGAAAAATATTAAGATAGGTAAGGATTCTCCAATTAAGCATCAATGGATGAAGTTTTTGTTAAAGTGTCAAGATGAAGAAAATACGCCAGAGGATGTAGCTGAAATAATAAAAGAAGGTTACAGAATAATGGAGATGGCGAACTGGACGCAAGAACAAAAAGCGTTGTATGATATGGAAATTGATCAAGAAGAGTTAACTTTGTGTAAAATCGAACAGGCTGAGCTCGATGGAAAAGCTAAGGGTTTAACTGAAGGTAAGATTATAGGTTTAACTGAAGGTAAGATTATGGGCCTGACTGAAGGTAAGATTATAGGCTTAGTTAAGGGGGAAGCTAAATCTATTCAGAAAGCTTTAAAATATAATGAAAGTGAAGAAGAAATCATCAACGATCACACAACTTTGAGTAAAGACAAGTTAGTTCAGATCAAGGCCTTACCTCAACCTCCAGGACTCGAGCAAATCACTAGTATTTTACAAGACAATACTATGTTCTCACAAGACAAAGAAGACGTTGATGTACTAGGTAATACTTCAGAAGAAAATTACAATGATGTCGATTAAGATTGTGGGATTTACAAAAAACTGTGTAGACCTAGATAAGTTGTATATTAGAAATATAACAAATGATTTCTGTTTTTAGACACTTACTTCTGTAGTCTTGCCGTACCAAACTCCTAGGAGGAACGGTTCCTAAAAGGATTCTTTTTATTGTAGATTAGATTGGAATAGGAGTATTTTATAGAGTTTTTGTTTAAAAATAACAGCTTTTCCCCCTAGTTATTTGAAGAATAATTTACTATGATCAAAGTGTTAATGATAACACTTGAATTTTGATGACTTACTCAGAGCTACCATATAAATTGTCAGAATATTTTTACAGGTTTTATAAACCATACAAATGCTACCTCATCTTTCTAGTATTTTTTTCTACCATTCTTGGATTTAATGGATTTATTAACTCATACCTAATCAAAATTATTGTCGACTCGTTAGTTGAATTAGATAATCAAAGTAAAGTACTTGATGTTATATTTTGGCCTTCTATTTTTATAATCTGACACTAGGTTAGTAATTTCTTCTATTTCTTCTTCTGAGAGTGGGTTTATAAACAATATATTACCTTTCCCATCCGTAGTTATAGCTCCGCTATAAGATATAATCCAGTCAACTTGCAAATTGTAATACTCCATTTCCACAAGCAAATCTTCTGTAGAACGTGCACTACATATAACTTTCTGGGAAAATTGTTTAAATTTCTCAATGTAGCGTATGGTGGTATTATGGCAGTCCTGATGGAAAAGTGTACCATCATAGTCGCTTATAACCAAAGTATCATTATTACAAATTTTTGCGACTATTTGGTTCTTTAATCTACTATCATCGTATAAATTACCTATTTCACACGCCATCAATGATAATTTGGAGAAACCTAACAATATTTCATCAATAGCATTGAATGCTTCATTACTATTAGAGATAAATTTTACATAGGGTAAATTTTGTAAAAAACCGTAAGCTGCATTATTTTTAAACCTAGCAATGTTGGGAATACCAGATGCAAGAGTTTCAAAAATTGATCTGCCAAACGTTTCACAGTTTGAGTTCGAAATATGTATGTGGCAATCTTGTATTACATTACTTAGTTTTTCAGCTGCAGTGTAGCCTATTAGCTCTATGCTTTTGCCAAGATGTAATTCTTTTATTTTCTCTTTTACTTTCTGGTAATATAGATGATTTTGGGTGGGACCTATAATGCGTAATATTGATTCAGGATATTTAATTTTTTTTAAATCAGGAATATTTACTCCTCCAACAAAACGTTTAAAAGGAGCTTTAATACCCAATGCGGCAAGTCTTTTTTCAGTATATAACGAATTGGTGATTAAGACATTTATGTTCTCGTTTATTTGTTGTGCCCAATAGGACTGGCGTAGTTTATGAGATGGATTATTATTTTTAATCAATGGCGCTTTTAATATTTCATTACCACCTGTGCGGTACAAGAATTTTGCGTTTGGAAATAAATCACGAATATTCTTAAGCTCTTCAATCCATCTGCCACTGTTAAAGAATACAATGTTTGGGTTTACAGCTTTGTCTAAATCACTGATATTGATCTCAATATTTTTATTATCCAATATTAAGCTATCATTCCCTTTTTGATTTTTTGT
Organism: Candidatus Megaera endosymbiont of Nemacystus decipiens; assembly: GCA_030036605.1. GTDB lineage: Bacteria > Pseudomonadota > Alphaproteobacteria > Rickettsiales > Rickettsiaceae > Megaera_A. The sequence goes on from DAOTRE010000004.1 coordinate 308,894, forward strand.
TATAATTCCTATAATGGGAAATTTCTGATTTTTTTTAAAATGTTCAATAAAATATTTTGCATGCATCTCCATGTAGGAAAGAGCTTGAGACAGCAAAAGATGAATTGGAAAATACAAAATATATCTATCATGTGCGATGGGAAAATAATAAACTTGGCAGTGACTTACAAGATTTGAAGGAAGATATAAGAAGCTGTTGCAATATGCAAGTTATCTACACCACGATTTTATTGATCCGCTGATTTTAGCTAAATTACTTGACTTAAGTGACGTAAGTAGTTTAACTAATGCTATAGACCCTCTGCTTAAACTATCTCTAATTGATGAGGTAGTGGTTGATTCTAGATTAGGGATTGCGGTGCATGGAGTCATTCAAAAAATAACAAGAGATTATATTGCAATGGCAACAGTTCAAGAAGATCTAAAAGGCAAAACACTTACGGAGAAAGATTGTAATCGGCTGATGCCAATGGTAGATTATGCCCCTGATGAAAAATGGGATCAAGCATCTGAGGTTTACAAGGATGTGGAGAACTTGCTTAAAGAAATAGATTTTGACAATATATCATCAGAAGATAAAAATCTTCTTAAAGAACTAAGCAGCTTGCTCCGCAAGGCAGGAAGCTATAATTTATACGTTACTAGTACATATAAACAGTCCTTGGAGTATTACAAACAAGCTCTACAACTTGACAGAGCTATTTATGGTGAAAATAGTATTGTTGTTGCTCAAGACTTAAACTTTGTTGCTTGCGGATATCACAGAATTGGAGATTATGGGGAAGCTTTAGTTCATCTAAACAAAGCATTAAAAACCTTTAAACAATTAAGCCTTGGAGATCATACCCTTGTAGCAAATTGCTTAAACAATATAAGTATGGTTTATAATAGTCTTGGAAACTGTAATAAAGCATTGGAATATATGAATGCATCCTATGAAATGTACAAAAATATACCAGATAGTGGAATAGATATAGCGATAAGTTTGAATAATTTAGGAGCAGTACAAGATAAACTAGGAAACCATAAAGAAGCATTAAAACTCAGAAAGGAAGGGTTAAAAATGTCACTAAAATTAGGGGATAAGGTTCGAGCTAGCTCCTTTATGAATGAGATAGGAGAAGAATACTGGAATTTAGGCAAAACTGAAGAATCACTAGGATATTATTTGCAATCTTTGCAAATGCGCCAGACATTGTATAAAGCTCCTCATCCAGATGTTGCTACTTCATTAAAAAAAGTGAGTGATAATTACGGTAAGTTGGGTAATTATAAAGAAGCCTTGCATTATGGTGAACTAGCATTAAAAATGTTTCAAGAGTTAGGCAACGAATCTATGGTTGCTTCATGTTTCAATAATCTGGGCGTTACTTATGGCAAAGTTAGAGATAATGAAAAAGCCATAGAGTATGAATTAAAATCTCTAGAAATAAGAGAGAAATTATATCCTGGTACTGAAGTGCTGGCCAATACACTAAGCAATATTAGTGCTACTTATAGAAAATTAAAAACTTATGAAGAAGCTTTGGAATATGAGCTAAAGGCTCTTGAAATCAAAGAAACTCTATATCCTGGTACTGAAATAGTTGCCACTACATTAGGCAATGTTGGTTATATTTATAGTAGGCTTAAAAAACATGAGTATGCTCTGAAGTATGAATTAAAGGCTCTTGATATAAGGCAAAAATTATATCCTAATAACGATAATAAATTATTAGCTGATATATCAAACAATGTAGGATATACTTACGACCAGCTTGGAAAGCATAAAGAAGCTCTAAAATACTACAAACAATCTTATAAGATTCTTGATTCCCTTGAAAATAAGGCAAATTTTGCTAAATACATGCAAAATATTGAGTCTAAAATTGCAGTTTTAGAAGGGGGAGACTTAAAGATTCAAGATAATGCAGACTCTGCAGTTAGTAGTGTGGATAGTATAATACCAGATGATGATTCCGCCAAAGATGACTCAGAAATTCTCGGTGAAGTTGCTCCAGAGTGACGTTACAAGATCTAGTGAGCAAAATTTAGTCTCAAAGCTATTGAACTTATACAAATAAAAAATAGATTTTGATATTATTTTTGATAATATCTATAATGAAAACATATTATGTAAAATATATTTCTATATGAAAGCGTTAAAAAGTTACATTGATAATAATGGCCGGTTAGCCATACCTTCTAAAATTAGAAAAACACTGCATCTAAATAAAGGAGACGAAGTTTCACTGAAATATTCAGATTCTGAATTAATTATTTCTACTTTTCATTCTAATATTGAAAAAGCCAGGAACATTTTAGATAAATATGAAAATTTAGATTTACAAAAAGAATTAACCTTAATGCGGAAAGAGGATGTAGATGAATAGACCCAAAAATAAAAAAGTATTATTGGATACATCAGCATTAATCGCTTTATTAAAAAAAGAACCAGGGTATGAAAAAGTAGAAAACGTGTTAGCACATAGTGCGATTACATCTGTTAATTTGTGTGAATTAGTATCCATCCTGGCGAAAAACCAGATACCAGAAAATGAAATAGACGTTATTATTAGCGATATAGTACCGGAAATAATACCATTTTGTAGCGATTTGGCAGAAAAAGCAGGTAAGTTATCAAAATTGACTAGAGATTATGGCCTTTCGCTGGGGGATCAAGCATGTATTGCTACAGCTGAACAGCATAATATGCAGGTTTATACTGCAGATAAAGTTTGGATAAATCTGAAACAACATATTTCTACTACCATAAATTTAATCCGATAATTAGTATTGTCATATGGAGATAGATTACCTAAAGAAAAGAGCGCAAGGCTCGTTCTAGAATAAAGGTAGTCTAAAAACACAACTGAAATATTTATACCCAAATAAGAACTTATACAGCTCCAAAATAAATAATTGCGCTTTTGAAATAAATTTGCTAGTGTGGTTCATATTAAACCTCAGGTTTAATATGGGAAGGCCTTAGCGCTAGTTTGGTTTTTTATCCGACATTACCCTCTGCCGGCGCGGGCTTTTTCTTAAAAGTACATAAACGAAAATAAGGGGTATTGCTATGCCGGGCTCATGTGACATTGTGACAGTTATAAACAAACCATATTATGCTTCAGATTTCAAACATGCATTGCTTAGTTCTTCTGCTTATATTACACATGAAGCCGGAGACGTGCTCTCTTTTCCTGCTGATACACCAAAGTCTAAATATAACAAGCACTTAAAAGACTGGCGCGTGGAAAAGGTATTTTCTCCTCCAAAGTCAGATGATTATTATAGTGCGCTATACATAAACGATAAGGATGGGCATGCAGTACTGGCTCATAGGGGAACTAAGATCAAAGATTCTATTATAGGCTCCAACCAATCTTTAAAAGCTGATATGATAGAGATTCTAAATAGAAATATAGGCGTTCAACAAATAGCCGCTTATGCCTCTACTGCTGCTGCAATAAAGTTTCTGAAGGAGCATACTGGAGATGATAACGATCCTTACCACTTCTCAATCACTGGGCATTCTTTAGGAGCCTGGCTTGCTGAATTGAGTTTATATTTCTGTCATATGGATTTTGACTATAATAATGTCAAGGCAGTTACCTTCGATAGCCCAGGTACAGCAGATCATTTGGTAAATTTCAAATCCAATATCTTAAATGCTGATACTAATTTTAATCCAGACTTGCTCGACTTAACTACATATCTTTCCGCTCCAAACCTAGTTAATATATGTAATCGTCATATTGGCCAGGTATATCGTATTTATCCTGAAATTAGCAATCCAGCCAGTGGCATTAATAACTTCTTAAATGACTCTCCAAGGCTTTCCAGCATTGTGCCAAGTAAAATAAAAGACAACGCTCATTATGCGTACTGTTTTTTAAGCTTGACAGGCCATAGCCTCGACCCAGTGCTTGACGTCTTTGATGAGAATACGACATTGCCTGTAAAATATAAAAAGGTAAATGACTGGCCTTTGCTGAAGCATAATAATAGCGGCAAAATTTCTGCGGGTCAGGTGACAGTAAAAACTGCACTAAAAACGATAGCTCCTTCTTGGATTCCTGCAGTTGTTGCCGGTGCAGGAGCAAAAGCGATATCTGCTTTAATTCCAGCTACCACTACTAGCTCTCTGTCTAACGTAGTTGCAGAGTTTATATCAGGCAATGTTGGTTTACTGCAAATTTGTGATAGTTTTAAACATCTTGCTCTTGATAGTAGTGAAGCGGGCTATATAGAAAAAGAAATCACAAATAATAAAGAATTGTTTCACATGCATTACAAAGGGCATTACCGAGTAATTGACGCAAATCCTTATAAACTTGTTTTATCCACAGTCAAAGGAGGCCCCCAGTGGTGTTTGAAGAAGATATCCAAATATAATTTAAACTGCATGCAAGATACACCGGAAATTGTAATAAACATGCTGAATAATCTTAAAAGAGACTATAATCTGGATGTAGATCAGGGCAAGTACATAATAACTTCAAATATAAAGCCAGTAAATACCCTAAAAAACCAACTTAACTGGCTGGTTAGTTACGACCAGAATCTGGTGCAAAAACTAACTAATTTGAGAGCTGCAAATATAGAGAAAATATTCAGTAATTTACCAAAGAAGCTGCCTATATTTGTGGGGCGTCAGGATGTGATGAAGCAGATAGAAACTATTTTATTGGAAAACAGCGCAGTTGCAATCAGCGCTTTTGCTGGTACTGGTAAAAGTAGCACCGCCATAGAATATGGACACAAGGTGAAAGAGGAAGGCGCGCTAGTGCGTTTTATTACAGCAGAAACAGCGGATAAATTAAATAGTTCTTACCGTGAGCTGGCAAAGGAATTAGGTATTAACTTAAACCTATGTATGGATAATAACAAGAATCTAAACATTCAAGAAGTATTTAGGTTAGTTAATCAGAAAAGTGCAACAAAAGCTGATAATGTATTGTTCATATTTGATAATGTTGAAAAATACTCCAACATAGAAAAGCCGTTATTGAGCCTTGGTAATACCCCCATCAAAGCTATAATAACTACCAGGGATAAAAACCTGCTTCCAGAAGCAGGAAGTAATATTCGCCTTGAGCCTTTGTGCAAAGGCGAAGCTACAGATTACATAACCAAAACTCTTGGAAAGAGAGTAAACCAAGACTCAGCTGATAAATTGTCAGAGTTTCTAACTTCAGAAGATGGTCTCATCATTCCGCACAAGCTGGGTAAGGCGGTTGCTTTTCTGCAAAATAATAGATTTTGGAGTATAGAGAAATATATAGAACACTTAACCAACAATCCAGATGAGGATGAATATATATTACTATTTGATCAGATTGCTTCAAAGCCTCTAGCATGGAGTATATTGCAATATGCTTCTTTCCTGGATCCAGATTTTATTGATATTGAGATTTTGCGTGGATTAAAATGTGGAAATGATATTGAGCTAGAAGATGCCACGAAAGATCTTGAGAAGCTATCTCTGGCTTCTATTGAATATAGAGACGAAAAGCCAGGAATAAAAATCCACCGCTTGCTACAAGAGAAAGTGCACGATTCTTTTTCTATAAAAAAAGATATGATGAGTGATAAAGATGAATTAGCAGCTAACTTAGTTTCAAAGCTATCGGAGTTAATGCCTATAATAGGAACTAATCCAGGTACAAAGTGGAAGAAAGCAGAAGAAATATACCCACATATTAATTGCTTGTTTCAGAATTGCAACATTAGCTTTAAGACAAAAAGCACAGCTGACTTATTGGCCAAAATAGCAAATTATCAACGTTTAGTAATATATGATTTTGATGCTGCTTTAAATTTTCAGCAAAAAGCTCTTAAAATCTACCAAGGCTTAGGTAATGATACGACTTCAGATATTACTGATTGCTTAAATAATTTGGGAAATATTTGCGTAGATAAGGGGCAATATGATGAGGCGCTAAAATATTATAATAAGTCGCTTGCCATATGCGAGAAGATATATAAAGAAGATCACCCCTCTATTGCTACCTCCTTAAATAATTTGGGGACTGTTTGCCAGGAAACGGGAAAATATGATGAGGCGCTTAAATATTATAAGAAGTCGCTTGCTATATACGAGAAGATATACGGAACGGATCATCCAGATGTTTCTGTGTCCTTGAATAATTTAGGGTGTGTTTACTCCGATATAGGAAAATATAATGAGGCGCTTAAATATTTTCAGAAATCGCTTGTTATATGTAAGAAAATATATAAAGAAGATCACCCTTCTATTGCTCTTTCCTTAAATAATTTGGGTGGCATGTACTTTGCTATAGGACAGCATGATGAGGCGCTTAAATATTTTCAGAAGTCGCTTGTTACATACGAGAAGAGATATAAGGCAGATCACCCATATATTGCTGTGTCTTTAGATAATTTAAATATTTTATTTAATAAAGGTGGATATAAGTATAAAGCAGACTCATATTTGAAAATGAAAAAATTTATTTCCTCTCCAGATGATTTTTTAGACAAACCTATAATTAATTTGTCTTCTGATACTTATGATATAGAGCTAACCTTTAGCATTATAACCAAGTTACTGCCTGAAACATTAAATAGGGTAGCAGAAAAAGCAAGCAAAGCAAATTGGAGTTCTGGGTTTTTTATTAGCAAAGCAACGCCTATATTAGGTGACTGGGGTGTAAAGGGTTTTACTTCAGATAGCCATATAAAAGAAAAGCTTGGAGATCTATATTCAACGAATAATATGAAGCTAGCAAAGTTGCTTTGTTTTGAAGCTATATGCTTGGGGATTGCATCGCAAAGTTCTGCTAGGAAAAATTATAAGTGTTTGGATGAGTTTATTAAGAGAAACCCTGGTATTACTGATATTGTGTTGAAGCAGCATCCGGAATATTTTGTTAATGCTAAATTACTGCAGCATTGCAAGGGCTATATTCAGGACAAAAAGTTATTGGGTGAGGTGTTAGAAGCAGCTAATAATAGATTTAAAGTTTCTGAGGTGGAAGTAAAAGATGAAGAGATGGAAGATGATGAGAACATTATTATTACAAATGATTATGATGAAAATAATGAACAATCCAGCACTCTTTTCGGTGAGGAATTTGCCACTGAATAATTTTATAATATTAAGTAAAGTCAATATATGGCTAAATTGTTTGAAGAAAAAATAACTAAACTTAGAAACTCGTTATTTCCTAATGATCATTTAGTTTCTGGTCAAGATCTCATTGAAGATAATCTTGTGCAGATTCACTCTTTGGCGGATGAAATCTCGGGATCTGATTCTAGCTCTAAGCTTGAATTACTTACAACCCTTGATAAAGAATTATACAAGAATTTAATAGTCAAGCTCATACACCAGAGAACTGATAATATCGAGAATTTACGTTGCGTGCTTTTTAAAGATCTGGGCAGTTTGTACACCCAAATCGGTGATTTACAAAAAGAATCAGCCAATCTGAACCAGGGTCTAAAATGTTATACAGATGCTGCTATATTTTATCAACATTCTCTGCATGCTATGTCGAGAGGCTATATAAAAGATCAAGATACAGAAATATATCAACAACTAGAATCAATTCAGCAAAAAATATTGCTCTCCATTAATGGCGATTCTTCCATTAAGTTCAATGATTTTAATTCTGAATCTGTTAAAAATTGTAGCCAGGCTAAAAAAGAGTTTCTAATCAAATTACGAGGTAATACCAAAATTAAGCTGGATAAATTCAAAACTTGTTATAGCAAAGAAGAATATAATAATAGTATCCAAAAATTATTTACTGAAATAACTGGAGATATGCGCGGCTTACTCAAAAGTCTGTACGAAGAAGCAGATAAAGAATTGCAGCAAAAGCTAGGTTTAGAAACTCCATGCGAATATACAATTGTTGGTCTTGGGTCTATGGCACTGAATCAGATAACGCCTTACTCTGATCTGGAATTTGCCATCATTATCGAAAAGTTTACGCCTGAAATAGTTCAATATTTTCGTAACTTAAGCCATTTAGTGCATTTTAAATGTATTAATATAGGTGAGACAATAATTCCTACCAGTAAATATGGGATTGATATGAGCAGTCTTGGGAAACAGGGAGTGAATTTTGATTTGGGTGGAAAGACGCCACTTGGACGCATTAATGGAGATAAAGTATATGATCTAATAGGGACGGTCGAACATTTAATGAATTATGTAAAAAGTACATCTTCGACTGATAAGTCCCTACCTTTTATTTTAGAAAATATTTGCCTTGTAAAAGGTAGTAAAAGCTTGGTAAATGAATATAAAAACGCGATGCAAGTATTTTTAAAAGAAACTTATTCAGGGTGTGAAAAAAAATATCAAAATAAAGGCCTAAAAAATCACCAAGTCAAGGCGCTTAAGGTTTTAACTGAAGAAATCAAAGAGTTTGACTATAAAGATCCATCAAAAATCGCTACCTATAAGAGCGATCTTGCAAAACTGACACCAATTTTTAAAACTGATGATGAAGGAAGTTTATTGGATATAAAACAAGAAATCTATCGTCTACCCGATCGTATGATTTACGATTTGGGTATGTATTTTGGCATAATTGGAAACAGCGCCTGGGACACAGTAAATCAGCTTCTGAAAAATGAAATAATATCAGAAATAGGGTCGCAGAACCTAAAAAATGCCATTAGTTTTGCAACTAGCCTAAGACTGAAAAGCTATGATCAAAGTGCCAGCCAAACTGGCATGATTAGTACTTATATACCAGCCCTAGAACATTTAAAAGAAGAAGAAAAAGATAAAATTGTTAAAACCATGTTTCATATAGATGATAGGAAAGACCTATATGATTTTTTTTACGTAATGATGGATTTCGTAGATATAATATATTTTATTGCTTTTCCTGAGTTACAGCTACAAGAACAGGCGCCTTGCATATTAAAAAAATCTAATTTATTTGATGATAGTAATTACTTAAAAGCTAAAGTCCATGCTAAGTTTTTAGATTATGATAAAGCATTAATGTATTTTAAAGAAGTTGTGAAAAAATGTCCAGACGTATTGTCTTTACATGAGGATTTATATACTTTATGTAGAAAAACGTGCGAAATAGATGAAGGATTAAAAACTGCAGAAAATATCTTAGTTTTAAATAAAAAAAAGTATCAAAATAAAATTAACCATCCGGATATTGCTGATAGTTATAATAATTTAGGAGCAATATATACTGATAAAGGAGCATATGATCTAGCGCTTACACATAATCAAAAAGCCTTAGAAATAAAGCTCAAATCATATGCAGACACACCAAATCACCCTGATATTGCTGTTAGCCATAATAATTTAGGAGTATTATATTCAAGAAAAGGAGCATATGATCTAGCGATTGATCAGCATCAGAAAGCTTTGGAGATAAGGTTCAAAGCTTATGCAAGCAATCCTAACCATCCATCTATTGCTGGTAGCTACAATAGTTTAGGCAATGTATACGAATCAAAAGGAGCATACGATCTAGCGATTGATCAGCATCAGAAAGCTTTGGAGATAAAGCTCAAAGCATACACAAGTATACCAAACCACCTGGATATTGCCACCAGTCATAATAATTTAGGTAGTGTATACGAATCAAAAGGAGCATACAATCTAGCGATTGAGCACTATCAGAAAGCTTTGGAGATAATGCTCAAAGCACATGAGACTAGTCCTAACCATCCTAGTATTGCTGCTGGCTATAATAATTTAGGTTTGGTTTATGCTAATAAGGGATTATATGATCTAGCGATTGAGCATCATCAGAAAGCTTTGGATATAAGACTCAAAGCACATGAGACTAGTCCTAACCATCCAGATATTGCTGCTAGCTATAATAATTTAGGTTTGGTTTATGCTAATAAGGGATTATATGATCTAGCGATTGAGAACTATCAGAAATCTTTGGAGATAAATCACAAAGCATATGCAAGTAGTCCTAACCACCCAGCTATTGCTGATAGCGATACTAATTTAGGTATAGTTTATGATGAAAGGGGATAGAATGATCAGGCGGTTGAGTACGATAAAAGAGACTTAAAAATANTGGGAGATAATAACAGAAAAAAAGGCAAAAAGACTCTGGCGAATCAACAATATCCAGAAGCTTGAGAGTAAATGCACAAAACACATGCATCGATACCTACCCCCCCGAGTATGTCTGATGGGCATAATAATTTAGGTTTGGTATATGCTATGAAGGGATTGTATAATCTAGCGATTGAGCATCATCAGAAAGCTTTAGATATAATACTCAAAGCACATGAGACTAGTCCTAACCATCCTAGTATTGCTGCTGGCTATAATAAGTTAGGTTTGGTTTATGCTAATAAGGGATTATATGATCTAGCGATTGAGCACTATCAGAAATCTTTGGAGATAAAGCTCAAAGCATATGCGAGTAGTCCTAACCATCCAGATATTGCTGCTAGCTATAATAATTTAGGTTTAGTTTATGCTGATAAGGGATCATATGATCTGGCGGTTGAATATTATAAAAAAGCCTTAAAAATAAAATTCAAAGCCTATACAAAAGAACCAAATCACCCCTCTATCGCTGATAGCTACAATAATTTAGGCAATGCATACGAATCAAAGGGAGAATATGATCTAGCGATTGAGTACCATCAGAAAGCTTTGAAAATATTTCTCAAAGCATACGCAGATACACCAAATCACCCTGCCATTGCTGATAGCTACAATAATTTAGGCAATGCATATCATGCGTTAGGCTTATATGACCTAGCGTTTGAGCATCATCAGGAAGCCTTAAATATAAGGCTAGAAGCATATAAAACTATTCCCAATCATCCATCTATTGCGAAAAGCTATGGTAATTTGGGTAATACATGTCGTGCGTGTGGCTTATATGACCTAGCGATTGAACATTGTCAAAAAGCTTTGGAGATAAGGCTCAAAGCATACGAAGACACACCAAATCACCCAGATATTGCTGATAGCCGTAATAATTTAGGTTTGGTTTATTTTGCTAAGGGCTTATATGATAAGGCTATCGGTGAGTGTAGTGAGGCTCTAAAAATAAGACTCGAAGCATATGAAAAAATCAACCCTAACCATCCCCGTATTGCTGATAGCCACAATAATTTAGGTTTGGTTTATGCTAATAAGGGGTTGTATGATCTAGCGATTAAGCAATATGAGAGGGCTTTGGATATAAGACTCGAAGCATATAAAAGTAGTCCTAACCATCCTCGTATTGCTGATAGCTATAATGATTTAGCTTTAGTATATATTCAAAAAGAAGAATATGATAAAGCACTTAAATATGCATTAGAATCCAGTAATAACACTTTAATTGATATTATATATTTGCAGTTAGGTAATAATAGTTTTTTATCTCAAGATTTAGAAAATGCTCAGAAATATTATGAGCAAATTGATTCTAAATTAAGCACTAATTTACAAGAATGCTTATCTATAATACAATTCAAATATATTGATGTTATCTATGAAGCTAATCTTTTATCGGCTGCAATAAATTGCCAAAAAGTTTTGATCAAAATAGATCCAGAATTAAAATACGGAAATCATTACCATAATTTAGCGTGTTTTTCTGCATGTCAAGGTAACGTAGAAGAAGCAAATCAAGCTTTTATAGAAGGATTAAATCATAAAAATGCAAAAACTACAGCTGGATTGTATGTTGAATATGCTCAGTTTTTACTTTTAAATAAAGATAATGATATTTTAAATATAAACAATGATACCATAACTAACTATTTATACAGGGCAATTAATTGCGATAATATAGTTGGATTAGGATATGGAAAAATAGAACAAAATAGTGTTTGTGATATTCTACAAAATCTAATAAAAGAAAAAAATAGTACTATCATAATACATCCAAAAATTTTGGCATATTATTTACTGATTACTAATCCTGAATATATAAAAGAGGATGATGATGTTGAAACTTTACTTAAGTCTCTGGATGAACTGTGTCATACTTTCTATGATAGTATTTCACTTAAAATTCTAGCAAATGCTTATAGTTTCTCTGGCTATGAAGTATTATCGGAAAAATACTCAGAATATGCCAAAATAATGGATAAGCTTGAAGCTATTATAGCTAATACAGCTCTATTAGAATCAAATAGAGAAATTTTAAAATCTGATATAGTTCAGGAACTTGCTAATAACTATTACAAATTAGCTTATGAATCATTAGCTAAGGGGTTTGTAGGAAACAGCATAAAACTATTTACTAAATTATTTCATATATATGAGAAAAAAATAATAGATAATCCAGAATCTTTGCAAGAAATAGTAAATAGCATATTCACTTTAAGTTATATACAGAACAATATACAACAATATATTGATTTAAAGGTGCAATATAATGCTGAGCTTGATTTAAGAATACTAAAACTTCTCAACTTAGATACAGAACAAATACAGAACTGCGAAAAACAACTTCTATCTATAGATTGTTCGATATCTGGAAATCTCGAAGAAACAATTGAATGATCCTATTATAAAATTGCATTGAATATTTCTGATTTCCAGTTTTGTCTAAAAAACGAACGTTTTTTGGAATTTTTAAATAAAGACAAAAAATTATTATCTCAATTATCCCAAATTACTTCTATCACATTAGATAGCTCTAAAAAAATTATGTCTTTCTACAAAATAATTCAAGACATCTTAACTTTAAAACAGGAAAAAGATTAGTTGTTATTCTTTAATGAAAATAATACTATTAAATTATATTAAGTAAACAACAAAAAAGGATAACATTATGTTAAGCAGACTACCAATGAACTTATTCCAAGATAATTTTTATGATGAGCACTTAATAAATATGGAAATACTAACTTGCATAGAAAACGAAAATCTCGAAGAACTAAAAAATATTATTGAAAGTTATCAAACTTCTCACTTAATAGACTTGTCGTACGAAGAAGGACTATTTTATATCAGAGCTGCCCAAAATAATAGATATGATGTACTGAATTATTTATGCAACAAAAACAAAGAACTTGCAAAAAAATATAGTTATGAAATGCTAGCTTTTGCCCTAACAGATAATAAGGAAGATTGTATTAAATACATAATTCAAAATTTAGAACCAGATTATTCCCCTTTAAAACAAACACGCTATAAATGTGTAGTAATCTTTTAGGTCAAGAATAACTTAACGTCATTATTCAAAATCGGTCTATTTTAAGTTATACAAATATTTATAATAGTTGTTTTGGATAGTCCGTCGGTCAAAACTGTTGGAGGGTATAGTTAATGGGTGTTTTAGTGATATAAAGAGGTTGTGGGATCCATAAGAAAAGGTTATAAATAAGGGATAAAGCTTATGGAAATGGAGTAGAAAATGCCAGCAGAAAAAATAGAGTTTGAGGAAAGACAAGGAAGATTGTTTCACCAGAAATTATCGGTTGAACTGAGTCCCAAGCACAAGTTATATAAGTTAAGAGAGTTAATAAATTGGGGTGAGCTTGAATGTGAAGTTGGTAAAATAGTTAACGTAGCCAGATATGGCCGGGCTAAAAAAAGCCTGCGAGTTATGCTGGGCTTATCGATGTTGCAGGCGATGTATAATTTTTCGGACTGTTTAAGCTCAGAATCATTAGAAGAGAACATATATTGGCAATATTTTTGTGGTTATGAATATGGAGGCAACGCTTCGATAGTGTCGGAAAGTAGCATTCGTCGCTTTAGGAGAGAGCTTGGAGAGTCTGGGTATCAATTGATATTAAAGGAGTTAGCTGCAGTTGGATTGCGTGTTGGTGCGTATAAAAAAAAAGATATGGACTCGGCGATCATTACTTTTCCAAAATTTAGGCACTGTTATTTTATATTTTTTATCAAATACACCATCTTCTACTATTTTACGTTTTCCTGATCCTAGATCTATATTAGACAAATCTAAATAATTAAACCATTCATGCCCAACTTTTTCAGCCAGATATAAAAATAATCTTTTAACTTTTATAGAGTTACAGTTACATAGAAGTTCCTGAACCTTTTTGGGGTGTAAGTTATTCATTCCTTCCATTAATTCATAACATTCTGTCAACTCTTGATAGTTTGGTATCAAGTATAAGCATTCCATAAAAGCTCTTATTTCTCCAGATATTTTTACGCTAAATTCCTTAATTGGAAAATGCAAAACTCCCAAATCTGCAGGTAAAAAATTGCTGGAGTGAATCTCAAACTCTATACCCCAATCGAAGTTTTTAAACCACTCTGGCAACTTTCTATCTTTATTAGTAGCAAATAATATAATTTTTTTTGTATTGAATTCTAAATAATGAGACTTTCCTTGAATTGAAAAAGCGCTACGTGCTGCAACATGTATACTGGAACCGCATTGCTCTTGCAATGAGTATAACCCCGCAAAACAATCAACATTATCTCCTGACCGTATGTTTGCACCAAATCCTATTGATTCCAACCAACCAGAGTTTCTATAGCGTTTTACAAGATCAGGGCTATAATCATTAGATCTTAACCAGGATGTTAGTAAAACAATTCCTTTAGGAGTAGAAAATAGCAAGTGTTTTAAGGGTAACTTAGATTCTAAATCTTCAAAACTTCTGCAATCCTGCCTTTGTGCAGGAAATAGTTCACAAGCAATACAAACGTTATTACTAATAAGCGATATGCATAGCGGTGCCCAACCCTTTTCTTCCTCTACCAGTTCTTTGCTGCCCCTTCTTTTTTAAAGAGCCTCCACCATGTTTGCGTAGCGGTACAATTGAACCGTCTACAAACACCACATCTAACAATATCTCTTTTAAGTTTTATAAATAATGTAACAACTTCCAGAAAAAACCGTTTTCACTCCATCTTTTGTATCTTGTATATATTGTATGCCAGTTACAATATTCTTGTGGCAAGTTTCTCCATGCCACTCAAGTCCTTAAGATGTATAGAACTCTACAAAAAAAATTGTAATTACTTATCTTTGTTGGGCGACCAAGTTTTTGTTTAAAATCTTCTATTCCCTTCCTTTTTCCATAACAATTACTCCCATATTTTATGTAACACACATCCACGTTTTATTTAATTATTTTCTTAACAGACCATACATAAATCCGAGTCAGTAAAAGATAAATTATATTGTATTTGTATAAATTCTATAAGTTGTAATGTTTAATATAATCTATTTTTACGACCGCTAAATACAATATCTTCTGGATTGAAATCATCTGGATCAAACTTATTACCAAGCCACTCTATTCTTTCTTTATACTCAGGATGTTTTGGATCACTTATTATTTCCAGTAATTCTTCATATCCCCATAATCCACCACAGTCTTCTGGTGGACACTTACGCTTACCCGCAATACATCTTGGATATTTTACTTTTGCTTCTTGAGGTATAATCTTCTCTAAAAGAATAGTATGTTCCCACCCATCTCCAAAATCATACTCATAAAAAGCCTTTTTATTTAAAGAAGAAAAATACTTCGATATTTTAACTTTCTGTTCATTTATTATGTTTCTACCATATTCTAGGTCATCGGGATTTCCTATATTCACTTCAAAGCCATTTTTAGGATCAGTCATATCAAATTGGTGCAAATGATAATCTTCCCATCCCATAGCATCCTGCAAAGCTACATGTAACTCCCAAAAACTATAATTCTCGGGTACTTGTATACGACGCCAAATCGGCGGCTTACTACTTTTTAGTGTAATCTTAAACTGATAAATTTTTTCATCTTTCTTTGTCATTATTATTCTCCTATATTTTTAATTCCTTGAATTCTTGGTGTAAGTACTCATTCCTGACAATTAAATCATAGGGTTAATAATTTTGCAAAAACTTTATACGTGAAACATCAAAAAAGTAAGTTATTGTATTAGCTCACTTCCTGCCAATGCACCAAAGAATATTGCTATAATAAGACACATTGCTTTAAATATGCTAAAAGCCGCTCAAACATCTTTCAAGGGTCTAAGCATCAAGGCCTTACGCAAAGTTGCGGGGTGGAACAACGAAGCACTCAACTCTATCTTGCTAAACTATTTTTAATCCGATTGCCCTGAATATGGTTTCACGTAATATAATCTAAAGTTGTTTTTGATTCAAAAGTTTGTTAGGTTAGTAATAGCTGTTTTTGAATCTTTGAATTTGTGAAGTAGGTAAAAATATGGCAAAACGTTGTGTTAAGTATAATAAAAAATTACTCAAGAGTAATAAGTTTTTATATAAGCGTGATAAGTTTCAAGAGAAACAAAAGATTCATTTTATAGAGAAGGAGCAAAATTTAGCAGAGGAATTCGTTTTTGTACAAAAATTGAATTTGGACAGTAGAATGGGCTTATTCATCACCTTTCTGATGCTTTCATCGTTAATGATAGTACCAGTATCTGCAAGTTCAAGTAGTGATAATGCCGATATTGAGGGTAAAGAAGGAGATGCAGATTACGATAATAGCGAGGCTATATCTATAGATTCTGTAGTACATAATCATAGTGCTATTTTTTCTCGGTGCGATAATTTAAAAAACATTAACCATACGATTGTATTTAATTCAAATCATATAGATTTTGGAAAACATCTGAATGACATAAAGAGTACCCTGGAAAACCTCCCTTATAAATATCATATTGATTGGGGAGAATGGGGCAGAAATTCATCTGCAATACCATTTGAACATCAAGAAAAGAAGAAATCTATAGATAAATTGTGTGAAAGCAATTTCCAAAAATACAAATATATTCCAACCCATTTTACCCACGCTTTACTCAGTGCTCACAGTTATCAAGATAGTGAAAATGGGGCAGAGGTGACATTTACTGATGAAAATCTTATAAAATATAACGCCTACCTTAAAGATTGGTGTGTACATAGCGTTTTTGATAAAGGTAGTTATGGCGATGACTATTATGGTGCATTATATTTAAATCCTTCTTGGGGACATGCGGTGTTAGCGCATCGCGGGACGGCTATTATGAAATCTTTAAGACTGGAGAATGAATCACTAAAAGCAGATTTAATAGAGATATTTGAACGCAAAATAGGACCACAGCAAAGGGATTGTTACGAAGCAGTTACAAAATCACAAAGCATAATCAAACCCTATAATTATCATTTCTCTACTACAGGGCATTCATTGGGAGCCTGGCTAGCTGAAGACACGGTTTATTATTGTCATAAACCAAACATAAATTGTACTGATATCAAAGCAATAACATTTGATAGTCCCGGTACACTTAACCAATTTGAAAAGCATAGGCATAACATTAAGAATTTAGATAATAAGAATATAGAAGAGTTGGATATAACAACTTATTTATCTGCGCCAAATATAGTCAATAGCTGTAATCAGCACGTAGGCTTAGTTTATAGGTTATATCCGGAAATACAATATCCAGAATCTGCTATTACAAAATTAAAAGCAATGCCAGTTATTGGTAATCTTATTCAGTATACAAAGCATTATATCGATACAAAGCATTATATCGATGCTTTCTTGTCGGTTAGTGGTCATTCTTTAGGGCCCTTGATAGATTGTTTTGATCCGGCTAGTGGAAAAGCAAAACAAATTGATAAAATGTTAGATTGGCCGTATATTAAGCACACAGATGAAGATGTTCAAACCATATCTTTGTTGGGTTTGTTGAAACTAGTATTAGGTTCAAATACTCCTACAGAATTAGTTCATGTAATAACAAGTTATTTGGGAGGAAATACTAATTTATTTCAGTTACTTGAAACCTATAAATACATAGACATTAACGTATCTGCGTCTAATGAAAAAAGTTCTAAAGCTACAGATATTGAAAATAAATTTGCCTTGACAATGCAGGGACACTATGAAGTGCAAGAGTATAATTCACAGGATAGTATGGAAAAGGCAGCTTCAATAGAAGGCTCTACAGCCTGGATATTAAAACAGTTAGATAAATCCCGTGAAAGTGCAATTGCCAAAAGGATAGATAATAAACAAACCTGTAGTAGGTTAAATAAACTAAAACAAAAATTCAAACTTGACACAAACAAAGTCGTGGTTAAGGAGGAGTATCGAAATAGTTTGACCTATGACGATATTGAAAATGAAATGAAATTATTGTTGGAGATACCAGAGGTAAGAAACTTAAATTGGCATGAATGTACAACAGATCAGGCAGGTTCGTTTAAAATATATGATAGTTTTTTTCCTCAGAGTACATACGAAAAGTCTATCTATTATGATAGGAAATATTTAAATAAAAATATCTCTAATTGTTTGAAAGATGATCCATATGTGGTTATTAAAGGGGTGACTGGTTCAGGAAAAAGCACTCTTGCTGCTCATTACCTTGATCTTCATAAGGAAAAAGACCTAGTCAAATATATTTTAGCAGATACAAAAGAATCAATAGTTGCATCATTTAAATCTATTGCACTAGCTTCTAAGATAATGCCTGATGAAATCATAGCTGACACATCTGCTGAAGATTTAATAGGTATGGTGTTAAAAAAAATGTCTGAGCAAGCAAATTATACAGATAGTGAAGTGCTGCTATGCTTCGATGGTGTGCAACATCAATCAGATGTACAGTTTTGTCTCAATAATTTACCAGAAAATGTGAAAGTAATAATTACTACCAGTAATAGTAATGAATTTGCAGGTGAATCAGAACAAGATAAAGTTATTAATTTACAGCCATTTAATAAAAATGAGGTTTTTAGCTATCTAAAAGCACATTTGGGCGAACGTTTTAATGACGAGGATTTGGACAAATTGACCGATACAATTACTGGAAATACTGACAGTATGATGCCTTATCGAATTAAGAACGTTCTATCTTGGTTTAAAAATAAGAAATTTGGTACAAAAGTAGCCAATTATATAGAGCTATACAATACTGGCAGAACTGATGAAATTGAGACAGAGTTATTGCTAGATTTGCTTAATGATTCTAAGGATGGTGAAAAATCATGGTTCATGTTACAACATGTTGCAGAATTATCTCCGGATTTTATAGATGAAAGCATATTGGCAAAAATAGCGAATGTAGATTTGAATATATTAGATGGTGATAGTTTAGATAGAATTATTTTGCCACTTTGTAATAAATCAATAGTTGAGTGTGTTATTAATCGTAATGAAGCTGGTATTAAGTTGCATGCTACAATACAAGAAAGTGTTAAGCGATATGCCAAAGCTCACAAGAATGAACCAGAACTAAAAATAGTTGAACCTGATAAAATATTAAACAATTTAGTTGAGGTTTTTTACGAATTAATGCCTCAAGTAAAAGCAGCTCCGGATAATGATTGGATTAAAGCACAAGGTTTAGTGCATCACATAGAACATTTTATTAACGCGGTAAATTTTGATATTATAGATGTTGATACAACGGTGGACTTGACGAAACTATACGATAGACTTATTGGATATAGTTTATATATTATTGATCTGGCTGGTTCAGGAAAAACCACTTTTGCTTCTCTTTACCTTGGTCTTAGTAAGGAAAAAGACTTAGTCAAATATACCGACAAAGCAATTTTGGCAGAACTATGGGATAAGCTTACTAGCTATAATTTATATGTAACAAATTCCTATAATAAGGCGTTAGAATATGAACAGACAACTCTACGTCTATTGCCGCCCGAGAGTAAAGAAGATATTATACCTTCTTACGTTAAGATAGGAAATATTTATGATAAATTAGGTAATTACAAAGAAGCATTGGAATATCAGGAAAAAGCTTTGCAGATTAGGCTCAAGGTGCTCCCAGAAACCCATCCAGATGTTGCCACCTCCTACAACAATGTGGGAGCTACTTACGGAAAGCTGAGCGACCACGAGAAAGCATTGGAATATAAGGAAAAAGCTTTGCAGATTTTCCTTGCAGTGCTGCCAGAAAATCATCCAGATGTTGCTTCATCCTACGACAATGTGGGTTATGCTTATGGAGAGCTGGGCGACCACGAGAAAGCATTGAAATATCAGGAAAAAGCTTTGCAGATTAGGCTTGCAGTGTTGCCAGAAACCCATCCAGATGTTGCCACCTCCTACAATAATGTGGGTTATGCTTATGGAGAGCTGGGCGACCACGAGAAAGCATTGGAATATAAGGAAAAAGCTTTGCAGATTTTTCTTGCAGTGCTGCCAGAAAATCACCCAGATGTTGCTTCATCCTACAACAGTGTGGGTTATACTTATGGAGAGCTGGGCGACCACGAGAAAGCATTGGAATATCAAGAAAAAGCTTTGCAGATTAGGCTCCAGGTGCTGCCAGAAAATCATCCATCTGTTGCCACCTCCTACAATAATGTGGGACTTGCTTACTGGCAGCTCGGAGAGCATAAAAAAGCACTAGATCATCTAAAGAAAGGTTTGGAAATTAGATTAGAGAGAGGAAAAGATAATGATTCAGATAGTGAGATTAATGTTTTAAAAGAGGTAGTGGAACTTTTAGAAGAGTTAGTCTTAAAAACTCAAGGTAATGAGATTGCTAGTACTGTGGATAGTATAATACCAGATGATGCTTCCAGCAAAGATGACACAGATGCAGATATTCTTGGTGAGGCTACTCCGAGTGATGATATGTAAAACGGATTTGGTATGGTTTTCTTATTGCTTTTATACAGGCCATTATTAAAGTAACTTTTCTTGGAAACCTGATTGTTCATAACTTACGACTCTTATTACGTATGCTCAGGTTATCTTAAGTGTCGAGTAAAAATGCGCGTGATTTGATGAGGGATTTATCACCACTAAAACCGTTTCTATTCCATTGTAAAATTCTAATCTTAGTTTACACTTAGGGAAAAGAAAATCACGACTCTTTTTCACAGCCATATATTATTCTATAGGAATAATAATTAGTAAGCAAATTGGCGATCATATCAAAAGCTTTGCTGTGTAGAGCTCGTATTAGTAATGATAACGAGATTGAAGTACATAAATTTCTTTGTTTTTTAGAGTATAAATCAACCTGTGTTCATTAGAGATTCTTCTTGACCAAAATCCAGATATAGAGCTTCCATGATTGTTATATTTTAATCTAGATTAGTATGGACATATATTGTAGATTACATTGAAATAGAAGGATTACATTTGAAGAAGAAGGAAATAGCCTTAAAAGTATCTTGCATATGAGGAAGGTACTGTCGGATCCATTTTTTAAGGTTAGCCCAAAACTTCTCAATTGGATTCAGATCTGGAGAGTAAGGAGGTAATAAACCAACCTACATCCAGCTCTTTTAATTGCTTCTTTTATTTTGGGAGATTTATGAAATGAAGCGTTGTCCATTATCACAACTTGACCAGGCTTCAGCTCCTTTATTAAAAATTGCTCTACCCATGCAATAAACATCTGACTATTACATGATCCATGGAACACCATCGGTGCTAATATTTTCCGATTACACTGCGCTGCAATTATATTAGTCCTGCTATAGCGCTTACCACTAGCCTTGACCATCAACACCTTGCCTTTCTTGCCCCAACCACGATTCTTGTAATTACAACGATCTATCCCGCTTTCATCTAGATAAACAAGGTCTTTTTTCTCTATGCCCTTTATTCGTTCAGCGTATTCTCTCCTTCTGGATTCCTTTGCTTCCATGTAACGCAACTCTTTTTTTTATAGCTATATCCATATTTCTTCATATAGCAGTGTATGCTTCGAGCTGTCATTTTGAAGTGTGTACCAATTTGGGCTAGTGTGGCATTTGGGTGTTTGTCTACATAAGATGTAAATTCTCTTTTTTCTATTCTACCTTTGCTGCCGGGAAATGGTTTTGCTTCATACTTTCCTGTTTCTTTATACCTCTTATACCAACGATGAGCTGAAGAGTCTGAAATTTCAAACTTTCGCGATGCAGAGGAATAACTTGAACCTTGTTTAATATACTCTATTACTCTTTTTCTTAAATCTAGACTTATCGGTATCATTTTTCTTTTTTCTTCTTTTTAACATCTCACCTCCTCTATGTCAATGTAATCTATAATATAAACAATTTTGACGTAGGGATTTTTTATTAAAATTTGAAAAAGCTGGAAAGAACTACATTTACAAATCTCCCATAACCCCATTAGAATCTGAATCATCAGAATCTGTATCCATTAGAGATATATTAATATTTCCATTATCTTCTGGGTTTTCGTTTTTTAGTTCTTCTAAGAGACTTAATAGCTCCTGATCTTCTTGCGTAGTAGTCACAGCTTCAGCATTATTTTGTACCGGAACACCATTTAAATACATAGAGCCTATATTAATATCTATATCAGAGGAAGAAATTAGCTGATCTTTTGTAAACTTCATTACTTTATTTGGTGATTCTGCTCTACTATCAAGATAGGCTCTTTTTGATAAAACAGACGTTTCGATTTTCTCTTTATCGTTATCGATTTCCATCATATTAGGAAACAAGCCCCTGAGTATCTCTTGCTGTTCTTGTTTTTCATGTAAACCCAAGCCCACTAAAGCACTACCACTGCAATAATCACCATGCGTTCCAGCAACATTATAATTTTGCATATCACGAACCACATAGTGGCATATGGAACAACATAATTTAGATATACCTATATAATTTTCATCGCTTTTGTTTTGTTCTTCAATATTTAAACCCAATATATGCTCTGTATGATAAGCGTATGTTGTGCTGTCATCCAATGTTATTACAAGATCGTGTATTTGGTCTTGTCTAACTTCAATCACGGGGTCGTAGCCGTAAATACTTTTTACTAAAGGAGTATCCAAAATATTACCTTCATTTTTCATCAGTCGATCTAAGAATTTTAGGAAGTTTAAATCCTTATCTTCACAATGGTCTAATTTTGTTGGTATTCGCCTCAAAGATCTATTATTTAAAAGTTTAAATTTACCTTCGTTTCGTATTTTTGATACATCCTCATTAAGTTGGTCTTTAAAGACGTGAAATTTCAAAAATATTTGGTCCAGAGTGATGTCTAAATTTTGGATATGCCCCAGAAATTCACTATAACCCCGTTTCATTTTCTCTAAAGTTTTAGAAGCATCACAATAATTAACATCCATCAGATTTTTAGCTAATTTCTTTTCTAATTTAGCAAATATATCCTTTATCGACTTAAGGTTCTCGTAAGTTCCATTCTCAAGCCTAGTGTCATTAGCTAGTACTCGTCTGAGTTCTGTATTTCTTTTCTCAAGATCAGGTTCTTTAAAAGCATTTGCATAACCCAATGCATTCTCATCATAATCAATTTCTAATTGTTGAAGGATTTCTCTCCCTTGAAAGTTTTTGGTATTTGCACATATCTTTAACTCACCATTTTTTTGTAGATATACAGAAGTGCAAACACTTCCTCCTTTAATTAAGAGAGCGAAATTATCATAGTCATTAAATTCTCCCTTTTTTACTGCATAATCTGGTCTTATGATTTTATTTTCTTTTATGTCATCAATTTTCTTTTTTAAATCCTTCCACTCAATCATACATATCCTCGCTTTCACTATTGCTGTCATATACACAGCTCCCCAATATTTCAGATATATAGTTATAATCATAATATAAAATATGTTCTGCTATAGGAATCTTGGCACACAGAGTTTTTTCAAAACCTAACATGCCAGAGCCATTTGCATTAAAATTTGAGGCAGCATTATGAACAAACGTATTTTTAGAATTATCTCTAGCAAATGGGTTAGCACCATGTTCTATTAGATAGTTTATGGAATCAAAATTATTATCATTTGCCAGTACATGAATTGGTGTGTCTCCAAAATTATTGTATTTGTTAACATCAGCTCCATACTCCACTAACTTCTCTATTGCAGTATTATTATTAAGTAGTGCTGCAGTATAAATTGCGGTACGCCCACCTTCATCTGAACAATCAATCTTATCTCTAAATTCATGAAAATGTAGCAAGCTATCAAATATTGCTTTCAGCGTAGTACAGTGAATCGCAGCAATGTGAAGAATATTAGAACCATAACCAAAATCTTCTTTTGCAATATTAACTAAATATGGATTTGTATAACTCTCCTGTTTTAAGTCATCCTCATTAGATATCTGGCCCTCATAAAACTCTTCTGCCTTATTCAGCACCCTGCCAAGCATTAATAAATTCTCATTTATAACAGCATTTTTCATCAAATCAGTTGTTATCTTTTCCCTCGAATAAAAGGATTTGTCTTCTATAATAGCATTAAATTGCAAAATATCTGACACAGCCCACTCTTTACTTTTTGCAAGCGCATGAATCATCTTATCTATTTCTGAAATCAAGGTTTGCTGGTTGAGATTTTGATTCTCTTGTAGAAAAGAAGAAAATGCGTTTTTTAATATTTCTGATATGGGGTGTTTAGATGCAAGCTCCTGCAGCTCGTTATTAAAAAAATGATCGGCTGACAATTCTATTGCAATATCCAATCGTTCCTTTTGTAAACTTGTTAATTGATCAAATGTATCGGTTTTATTTTTTAAGTTCTCTGCTATTCTTTGATAAACACTTGCTTTAAAAAGAGAAGAAATAACCAAGTTATCTTTATAATCAAAATTATGCATCAATATTTTTGAACCCAACATATTAGTTTTAATCGTATTGATATTAGCACCATTAATGATGTTCATACTTTCTAACAAAGGATTAGGCAATTTCATTTCCATAATACAATCTTCAAATGCAATATAGTCGAGGTTTGAAGCATTTGTTTCCTTATTACCTAGTAAAAAGTTCTCAAATTGTTCTTTGAAGGATGTTTTGAGTAAACCTATAAAATATTGGTTCAATGGTACAAATTGTTTGTGTACATTAACTTGTTTTAAATTCTCAAAATTGTTATATATTCTAACCAAAAGCGGCAGTGGAGCATCTATATCTTTTAATATTTCTGGCAATTTCTCACTCAAAATAGAGTATGTCATCTTCATTTCTGGCTCCTGCACTTTAATTTTTACCGAATCATGTACATGATCCAAAGTGCATAGGATTCGATCAAACAATCCCGTTAAACAAATCATATCACCTATTTTAACAATCTCAGTGCTACTATCCTCCTCTGCGTGAGAAACAGATACTAGTTCTTTAGTCTGTTCTTTGCCTTCCTTATACACATCATATAAAGTCATTGTCAGCATTAGCTTTCTTTCTAAAACGTCCTCATCTGAAAGCTGTTTTCCTTTTAATGCGTTTTTATCGTTAATACCAGCCAATGTATATGCTAATACATCTTGCAGAGTCTTATCCTCAACCACCCCTCCCTCATGTGGAAAATTTGAATCTTCAGATGTTTCACATATTCCCTGGTCATATTTATTAGAAAATTTATCGGCAGGTAATATTCTCGCCAAAGTGTATTCCGCTCCAATTTTAAACTCTCTCAACTGTTTTAAAATCTCCGTATCCCCTTTTTTTGTAGCCTTTTTATCAAAAATCCTACAATTATGTTGTTGCAAAAAATTAAACAATTTTTCTTCCGAAATATAATCGTTAATAGAGTGGAAAAATTTTTCAAACTCGGTCAAGAGGTTTTTTTGTTCAATAGATTTATAACGCTTCTCTAAATTTGAAAAGGATGTTTTGATTGCTTCTCTAAACTCACTTCTATGTAAGTTTTGAGAGTCTTTAGAAAAAGCCTGCATATAGCTTTTATTCGTCTCCTGATCTCGATGCTCCAACATACCAACCGAGCGCAAGAGATTTAATGCTTCAATTTTAGACCTACACACTAGTGACAACTCACCAGCATTTACATTAAATGTTCTTTGGAAAAATCCTACCTCTTTACTATGTTCAACTGCGGAATGCAGTATGTTTTTGACTAATTCAAAATTCTCAAATCTTGCTGCAAATTGCATATAATTCTCATTATTTGCACTGTCCAAACGTTCAAACAACAAAAAGTGCTCTAGCTTTTTACTAGACAAGATATTGGTAAAAACATCTATTAGGTTTTTACTGCCAACAGTAAGGTTTGGGTTATACAGACTAGATATATCTTGTAACAGGTTTTCATTTTGATGATTAGAGCATTTATAAAGATATTTTTCTAAAAACGATTCGTGAAATTTTGCAGCGCATTCCAGATGAGCAATAGCACCATCATAGCTTTTGCTCCTAACTAATTTATGAGCCACAGTATCGCCCCAGTCATTCTTAAGCAATAAAATAGGAACCGACATACCAAATTTATAAAGAACTGTCAAAGCTGCTTCAATGCCTTGTAGGTTACTTATGTTTAAGAATTGATCAAAGCTATATAGCGAAAGAGGTAAGCTTTTTGTCCCCATAAAAATTTTAGAACTATCTTTAAACGTTTTAGCGTTTTGAAAATAATTTATATAGCTAATTACAGAAACATACTTTTCTGGTATAAAATTACCTTCAAATATTCCAGATGGATAATATTCCATAGCCGATTTTACTAAAAGAGCTCTGTCTAATATATCTTCTGGAAAATAGTGCTTGATCAGGTAGCTTATAGCGCTTATTTCTGCTAGCTGTTTATTGTTAGAGAGTAAACCATCTTTTTTTTCCAATTTATTTAGGGTTTTAAGAACTTGTAGTGCAAATTGCCCCCTGTTTTCCTCTGGCAATTTTTCTATTATCTCACAACTTATCTTTTTATCCTTAACATCCGCTATTTCAAGATATTTCTTATATGCGTCACCGTACTCGGCTCTTAGATAAAGCTTTTTCGCTTCAATTATGCTCTTCGATTTTGACAGAACTAAATTATCTAAATTAGGCATCTCTACTCTAAATTACTTGACAAATACTAAAGTTTAGCGAGCTAAAGTCACAACACCGAGGAGTTATTTAACCTTAGGTTTATTATATCTAACACATAACACATCATATAAAGTGGTGCAACATTTATTTTTGCTTTTGTGTTATACAGAGCTCAGACTAACAATACTTCTTTCAACAGTACGAATCTCCCTACTCTAACCTCAGTTCGAGGTAAGAGTCATATTAAATTGGTTTAGGTATAAGTTGAATTGGATAGCAAATAAGGTTAGAGTGCAAGCTGGAAACAAAACCCAAAAAGAGGTTAAAATGCTTGCACCCATAGAAGATATATTCTGCGAAATTAATGATTTTTGCAAGGAATTTTATCAAAATGAAACAAAATATTTATTACCAAATTTAAACAGAAAAAGAAATCGCTATTGCCATATGTCAAGTAGTGAAATAATGACAATAATAATTTTATTTCATTTAAGCCATTACCGTACATTTAGTTATTAATCGTAAAGGAGAGATTATGTCTTTTTGTTTAGCCCCTGGCAATATTGATGACCGTAAACCAATGGAAAATTTATTTAAAAATCTAAAGGGTACAGAATGTGGAGATAAAGGCTATATCTCCAAAAGCAAATATGAAAAAAATTGTAAGATCTAATTTTACCAATTATTTTGATACTGTAGATTATATTGGAATAGGAGTATTTTATAGAAAATATTTTGTGATTTAGTTATTGTCTTATTTCTCCTGCAATGCT
>DAOTRE010000005.1:0-23711 GCA_030036605.1 Candidatus Megaera endosymbiont of Nemacystus decipiens
AATTCTCCAGGATTGAAGCAGAATGCAGAAACCATTATGGCACATGCGATGCCGAATATATGACAGCTTTTACATTATCCCACTACACCAAAGTTTTTTGATGATTTTTTCCTTGACTTTAAACGGGCGTCCATATATGACGATCTATTTTATTTATATCATGCAAATCTTGGCGCAATAACTGCACAGACTCTTGAAATTTGGGGAATAATTCATCTCCTTTAGTAGGCTTAAAATTATTATCTTTCACATATATTTCTCTTATTATATCTACTTCAGCTATATCAAGTAAACCTTGTATATTTTCGTATATTGCATCTAGTTTTTTGCCATTTTTAATTTCTAGTGCGTCCACCGCATAATTCAGATCTTCTCGAACCTTATTCCCTAGGTGTTCTTTTTGTTTTTCAGAAATATTGCTATCATTTCGTTTGATTCTATATTCATCAATAAAGCCTAAAATCATGCCACTATCTGTCAATTTTGACTGCAATTCATTCTTTTTCTTACCATATGATTCATTAAAATCATCTGAAGAAACCTTAAAATCTTCGTTAAATCGAGTCATTTCGCCTTGTTTTATAACTTGTCTTGACTTCATTTCATCAAACATTTCCTGCCTGACTTCACTAATTTTAAAATCCTTGCTCATAGTTCATTTTCTTACTTTAAGTTATTTCATGAACCAATAGTAACATGACAAACCGAGTAAAAATAACAGAACCATTGCCAAAGCTTAGCTAAAAAAAGTTTTAGCGCTTTACTTGCAACAGATAGATTAGTTATAGATGAAAAATCAGCCTTGATGATTGTATTAAGATTCCGTTTAAATTTAGAATCAGTATAGCTTTTTAATTGATTTACCTCGCAGAAAATCCTCTCCGCTCATTTCTTTTTTCCCCTCAGGTTTTACCTTGATTAGTCTTAAGATTCCTCCTAAGCAGGCAACATCAAATTTATTGCTTATAACCGAGCCACTTTCATAGTTATGATTTTCAACCTTGAAGCTAGACTCAATGATTTTTATCATATTACTCTCATCATCATTTTCATAACAATAAACACCTGGCCAAGGATTCATACCCTTAATTTTACAATGAATTTGCTCTGCTGTTTCGCTGCTCCACTTAATTTTCCCCTCTTCTTTTGTAAGTTTATTAGCATATGTTGCTCCTTCCGAGGATTGTTTTTTTGGGGTAATAGTAGTGATATTATCAAGCACTTTTATTAACAAATCACTACCAATTTCTGCGCATTGATCATGAAACTCTCTAAACGTGCTTTCCGGTGATATTTCAAAATCTTGCTTCATTAAAATATCTCCAGTATCAACGCCTTCATCCATTTGTATGATGCAAACAGCGCTGTCTTTTTCATTATTGATAATTATTCTCTGCAAAGGCGCAGCTCCTCGATATTTCGGCAAATCTGAAGGGTGAATATTAATACAACCAAACTTTTTTGCTTTTAAGATATTTTCCGGAACAATAAGACCATAGGCAGCTACTACTATTACGTCTGCATTGATAGATTTTATAAGATCTAATACATTATCTTTGCGCAACGTCTTAGGCGTATGTATTTCAATATTATTCTCCATAGCTACTTTATGGACTGGAGAATAAACCAATTTCATTCCTCGATTTTGACGCTTAGGTTCTTTGGTAAAAACTGCCTTAACATCATGCTCTTTCGAATCAATTAGTTTTTTCAATGGAGGCACAGCAAAATCTGGCGTGCCCATAAATATTACATTCATGAAAATTTAGGACGCTTGTTTTTGTAAGTTATTTTTAATTTTTGAAAGTTTTTTTAGAGCAAAGGATTTTTTTAAATTAGACAAATAATTAATTAGCAACTTACCGTTAATGTGGTCTATTTCATGTTGTATTGCTCTTGAAAGCAAACCATCTGCTTTAATTTTTTGCAACTTATTATTATAATCCAAATACTCCACCTCTATCTGTTCAGGCCTGCTGAGTGATACAGCTTGACCCGGCAGAGAAAGACAACCCTCCTGACACTCTTGACAGTCATCAGACTGAAAAATTATTTTAGGATTAGCCATAAATAGCGGAAAAAGATCTCTATACTCAGATTCTTTATCCTGCAAATCCAAAACAACTATACGTTTTAGAATCCCTACCTGATTCGCGGCCAATCCAATGCCATTTTGCTTATACATTAATTTAAGCATATTATCCATTAACTGCTGAGTTTCCAAGTCCACTGAAACAATTTCTTTTGCCCTTGTGGATAAGACAGACGCAGGAGCTGTAACTAACTTTAGATTATTCATAATGCAAAAACTAGATGTTTATTTAGTCAAGCAGCAGCCAATTTATCTTTCAATAAATCGACTAAATTTTCTACCGCAGCTTCAGTAGATGATTGCTGCAACACAGCAATTTCAGAAGCAAGTCTATTAAGAGCAGACTCATATATTGTTCTTTCGCTATAAGAACGATCAGTATCAACGTTTTTGTATAAGTCTCTAACTACCTCTGCAACAGCCTCTATGTTACCTGAATTAATTTTTTCTGCATATTCTTGAGCACGTCTGCTCCACATTTTATTACCTCTCTTAGGTTTAGTATTAAGAATTTCGTAAACGTTTTTTATGTCGCTTTCAGTAGAAAGAGATCTCAAACCAGAAACTTTAGCTCTAGTAACAGGAACACGGAGGGTCATTTTATCCTGAGGGAAAGATATAACATATACCTTCAGCACTGCATCTAACACACTTTCTGATTCAACATCGACAATTTCTCCAACACCATGAGAAGGGTATACGACCTTATCACCCACTGAAAATTCTACATCGCTTTTAGAATCTGCGCTCATACTAAACCTCATTCATAAATTCTTTTTAGAGGGACATACTAGCATAAAATTTGTATAATATCCATTATATTTTGGTAAAAATAATTTAACTTATGTAAAAATACATAAAATAAACCCCTCCTTTTGCAACCGAAGATTTTTCTTTCTGTAAGCATTAATTATTATTGAGAAGAGAATAAAAAATTAACAAACTGATAATAGTTGCTTGATTTTTTATTAATTTAATATATTATCTCCTTCATAAAATTTTTACAAAAATCTACTTACAAAAACGAGGAAACGAAAATATAATGAGAGTATTACTGGTAGAAGACGATAGCTCAACGGCAAAGTCAATAGAATTAGCGCTAGCGCCTGAAGGTATTGTTGTCGATACGGCAAAAATAGGAGATGAGGGGCTAAATTTGGCAAAATTATTTGACTACGATATAATAATATTGGACTTAATGCTACCGGATATAGATGGCTATGAGGTCTTGCTGCGCCTCAGATCTGCAAAAATTAAAACACCAATTTTAATTCTCTCAGGACTTTCCTCTGTAGATCAAAAAATTAAGGGACTTGGATTTGGAGCAGATGATTACTTAACAAAACCTTTTAACCGGGATGAGCTAATTGCTAGAATTCATGCAATTGTCCGCAGATCCAAAGGACACTCGGAATCAGTAGTAAGGTTTGACAAGGTAGCAATTAACCTTGATACCAGAATTGTAGAAGTAGACAATCAGCAAGTCCATCTAACTAACAAAGAATATGCAATATTAGAGTTGTTAGCAATGAGAAAAGGAACTGTACTGACCAAGGAAATGTTCTTAAATCATTTATATAGCAGCATGGACGAACCAGAGATAAAAATTATTGACGTGTTCGTTTGTAAATTACGCAAAAAGCTTGCAGAAGCTGCTGGTGGCACAAACTACATAGAGACAGTTTGGGGCAGAGGGTATATGCTGAAAGATTATGAGAACGAAACTTCAAACTTCGCGAAGGTTAATTAATTAAAAACACCTTAGCTAAGAGTTGCACTATTTGCTAAGCTGATCAGTCTAAAAATACACTTATAATAAATGAAAAATGGGCATTTCTACTTGACTTAATGTTAATTATATCTTAGGCTCTGCCTTGTTAGATGCAAGCTCAGAGTTGTACTTAAAATACTTTGGGGTTTGCATATAGTGATTTTAATTTAGGTATTGGGCACTCCTTAAAAAAGCGGGTTCTATAGATAATTAAATAAGCACTAAGAAACAACATAGTTTTCTGTAAAAATCTTTTATGGCGGGTGTAGCTCAGATGGTTAGAGCACCAGATTGTGATTCTGGGGGTCGCCGGTTCGATTCCGGTCACTCGCCCCATTTTAATAAGGTACATACCGGAGACGTGTTACATTTTATTCTTGGCACATGGGCAGGCACTTTTAGCCCAAAAGGATTGTCAGTTGGTTCTACTCTTGCATTGTCCATATAGAGAGTATTATATAAATCTACCCCTTTTTATAAAATTATTATAGATATTGTAGATTACGATGGCTCATGCTCATATTCAATCTTAACTTTTTTAAGTGATGTATTTAGGATTTGAATAATTTCTTCTGTAATATCCAGTGCATTATCAGAAAAAATCACTTGAGAGTTAGGTAAAATAATATCATACCCTTCATCAGCAGCTAGCGCTGTTACAATATTCATTATTTCTTTATGCACTGCTTGCATAACTGAAGTATAGGATTTCTCTAGAGACTTTTTTTTCCCACGCATCTTTTTCTGAGTGTTGCTAACTTCTTTATTAAAATCTGATATTTTTTTATTATACTCTTGGGCCGGGATAAAATCATGCTGTTGAATCAAATCAAATTCTTTGCGTTTTAATTCAATTTCTTTTTGCGTTAATTCTTCTTCAATTTTATCACTAATATTCTGAATGATAACTCTAGCATCTTTAATGGCAACAGAGTTTTCTAAAACAAACTCAGTATTAAGAACAGCTATTTTTAGATCTTTAGCTTGCACTACACTAGTACAAACTAAGAAAATAAACATTAAGCACTTCGAAAGATATATATAAAAATTGTTTACAAACACTTTGCAATCCTCAAACAAACAGCAGATAATACCAACAATACAGCTAAATTGACATTATACAATATAATTGAAAAGACAGCTCATCCTATTTTAAACCACTAAATCATTATTACAATTCAGTAGAGAATCTAAGGCTAAATCTTTGCGTTTCATCATAGTTTTTTCTTTTAATTGGGAATCCCCAATCCATCTTGATAGGGGCCATTCTTGTAATCCACAAAAATCCAAAACCTATAGAAGATCTCAAAGATTTGCTGTTATGAAAACCACTATCAACTTTAGAGTCAGCATCCCATAGCGCACCAGCGTCTAAAAAGATCGAACCTATAACATCAAACTCTTTTGGTATAAAAGGTAGGGGAGTTGAAAGCTCTGTCGATAATGTATAGTATTTTTGCCCTCCCAGGCTTTCTTCGTCATCTTCTATCGATAGAGAACCTTTCTTAATTCTTGGACCTATACCCCTGCTAGCAAAACCCCTAAGATTATAACCACCAACATTAAACCTATCTGATATAACAACCTTTTTACCGCTTATACCTTTCATATGGCCTACAAAGGAAGTAAAACTTAAAGTATACTTATTATCCAAAAATGATTTATAAATCTTTCCATTTACCTCATGCTTAATAAACTTATTATCTCCACCAAGACCCGTATATTGTTGCATACCGCTTATAATGTAACCACTTTTTGGTAAATGTCTGTTATCCGTAAGGTCATAAGTTAAAGTATGAATTACCGAAGATGAAAGCCTGCTTCCAATTTGCTCTTGAATAAAAATAGACTTATTTTTACCAGAAGCAGTTATTTTATCACGCTTAATTTCATACTCAATTTGATGATTTAAATCGTCAGTAATATTATAACCAACTAAAACTCCTACACCTGTCGACTTTGAAGAATAACTCTTACGATCAGATCTACTACCTTGCGATTTAGAAAGTCCATTATTATCAACAGAACTATTATTACTATGAAAAGCATTAACGCCCAAGGCAAAGTCACTATCCATAAAATATGGGTCAGTAATACCAGCGTAGTAATGAGTATTCTTCTTTCCAGTCCTAACACCCATATCTAATATTCTGCCTGTACCCACAAGGTTACGCTCTACAAATGACAATTTCCCAAATATTCCGCTAGAAGTATCATACCCCAACTCTAAACCAATATTTGCCGTTGATTTTTCTTGAACATCAATATTTAAGTCATAACGATCTGCATATTCTGACTGATCCCAAGTAACTGAAATGTCATCATCAAAATAGTTCAAATTACGAATATTACGCGCCCCTCTTTCGACTAAGCTTCTGTTAAAAATATCCCCTTCTTCTATTCTTAACTCTCTTCGAATAACTTGATCTTCTGTTTTTATATTACCACTAATGTTAATACGGTTAATATATTGCTTACTTGTTTTAGTAATCTTAAACTCAACATCAACTGATTGACTGCCTGAATTAATAGTATTTTCTGTTCTAACATCAGCACTTGGGAAACCTCTGTTTGATAAATATTTAGATATTTCATCAATAGTAGATTCTATTTTCTCTATATTAAACACATCGCCTTTCTTGTGTTTAATTAAATCTAATATTTCTCTATCACTAACTTCCAAAAGCTCGTTATTAAGTGTTACATCACCTAAATTATGCTTCTTTCCTTCATCTATTGAATAAGTAATTATAAATCCTTCTTTTGTTTGCATCAACTCAGATGTAACAGAAATAACCCTAAAATCTGCAAATCCAACTGATCCATAAAACTGCTTGAGCAAATACTTATCGTATTCCAAACGTGATGGATCATAAGAATCGTTGCTACTTAGGAAACGGAACCATTTTGATTCCTTAGTCATTATGATTGACTTCAGTTCAGAAGCCGTATAGTGTTTATTTCCTACAAAATAAATATTTTTTATAACTGTTTTTGGACCTTCACTAATATCAAAAATAACTTTAACTCTATTGTTATCTAGGTGTTCTACTTTACTATTTACTACAGCAGCAAACCTACCAGTTTTTTGGTATATTTCTTTTATTTTTCTTACATCGGACTGAATTTTATAATGTTTAAAACTTTCGCCAGCGCTGGTAATTATACTATTTTCTAAAATATCAGTTTTAACCTTACTGTTACCCGAAAACTTAACTTCACTAATAAATAAATTTTCTTTTACAGATACATTAAGAATGCCCCCACTATAAGCTATTTCTATGTCTTCAAATAGTGAGGTCGCATATAAAGATTTAATGCCCTTATTTTTAATTTCTGGCGAATAATCATCTCCAACTTTAATCCCCAAATATTCTTTTATTGTACTGCTCTCTACACGTTTATTACCTGAGATATTAATTTTACTTATCTCACTAGCAAAGGAAGTTAGCGTAAAAAAACACATTAAAAAAACTAATAAGGTATTACAGATTCTAATCACTATCCCGCACTCTTTTTCTTCTTCTAGTTGCAAGCAAAATTATTCTACCACAAGGAAAGAATCTAATCAGCTTAATGCATAACATAGCTGTTATATCAATTCCCATAACATATTACAATAGAAAATATAAATACTACCATCCAAGGCTTTGACTAAAAGCTATTTCTAGCACAAAAAATCCGATCTATAGTCGTTACCCAGCATAATATTCCGTAAGTAATACACAATATATCGTGGTATTGTGGAATTACACATAATAATACTAACAGTAGTATAGTTTCACTTCCTTCGCATAATCCAGTTGAATGGTAAAAAGATTTTATGCCATTTTTATCAGAAAGTTTTTCTAACTTGGTTGCTATTATGTTGTAAGCAAGAAAAGAAGACATAGGACCGGTAAAACTAAAAATCAAAAATGCAGAGTAAAAAAGCTTTGAAGGGTCGGAAATGCCAAATGCAAATACTATACCTGAATAAAATATAAAATCGCATACTATATCCAAGAAACCACCGAAATTACTAGATAAGGAATTTCTTGCAACAGCGCCATCAAGACCATCACATAAACGATTTGCACAAATCAAAAACAGTCCTATTTCATACTTATTACAAGCTATCATAATCATCGCACATACACCGATAAAAAAGCCAAATAATGTCACCATATTAGCGGTAACTCCAATCCTGATAAAAAACTTAGCAAGCTTAGTAAGAGGCGGATCTATCAAAGGTCTTAAATGAGCATCTAGCATAGAAAATCTAAATCTTGTTTATTGTTAATTGCATCCCTAATTCTCTTCATTAAATCTTGAAAATATTGGATATTATGCCACGTCATTAGCATTGCACCAATAATTTCTCCAACTTTAACTGTATGATGTAAATAAGCCTTTGAATAATTACTACACGCAGGACAAATACAGTCTTTTTCCAAGGGTTCGGAATCATATGCGTACTTAGCATTTTTAATATTAACAGTTCCGTTTTTGGTAAATGCTTGTCCATTACGCCCTGAGCGGGTGGGAATAACACAATCGAACATGTCTACTCCTCTTTTTACAGCACCAATAATATCATCAGGCTTACCAACACCCATAAGATATCTTGGTTTATCCTGAGGTAATAAATCAGGGGCATAATCTAACACCGAAAACATAGCATCTTGTCCCTCTCCGACCGCAAGCCCGCCAATAGCGTAACCTTCGAAATTTAACTGCAGTAAATCTTTTGCAGAAGCTCTTCTTAGCTCTTCATACATTCCACCCTGAATAATCCCAAATTGCCCATAACCATCTCGCATAATAAATGCATCCCTTGACCTTTTAGCCCACCGAGACGTCAATTCCATTGAAATTTTGGCTTGCTGAAAACTAGATGGATAAGACGTACATTCATCAAAAGCCATAGTAATAGTACTGTCCAATTTATACTGTATCTGTGTAGAATACTCTGGTGAGAGCATATGCTTACTGCCATCAATATGCGAACGAAACTCAACTCCTTCCTCGCTAATCTTGCGTAGATCAGATAAAGACATAACTTGAAACCCCCCTGAATCAGTGAGCACAGGCCCTTCCCAGTTCATAAATTTCCTAAGCCCTCCAAGCTTTTCTATACAATCAGCGCCTGGCTTTAACATTAGATGGTAGGTATTGCCTAAAACAATATCACTCCCCGTACCTTTTACCGACTCTGGCATCATAGCCTTCACACTTGCTCTGGTGCCAACGGGCATAAACGCAGGTGTTCTAATATTTCCATGGGCTGTCATAATATTTCCAGTCCGCGCCTTTTTGTGTGTATTTTCTATTTTAAAATTGAATTTCATTTTATTCTTTGCGTTTTAGTAACATTGAATCTCCATAACTAAAAAATCTCATTCTCTTGTTGATCGCATATTGATATAACTCCTTTATCTCTTTTTCCCCCGAGAAAGCACAAACCAACATAAAAAGAGTAGATTTGGGCAAGTGAAAATTAGTAATCAGCATATCAGCGATTTGAAATTTATATCCTGGTTTGATAAATATATCAGTTTCCTTATTACCTGGAATAACTACACCATTTTTAGCACAAGATTCCACTGTACGCATGCTTGTTGTGCCCACTAATATAACCCTTCTACTCTCTTCCTTAGCTCTGTTAATCATATTAGCAGTTTCTTGGGTTATATTGCACCACTCCGAGTGCATTTTATGGTCTTCTATATGCTCAGTTTTTACAGGTAAAAAAGTTCCACCACCAATATGAAGGGTAACGAAGCTAGTCTCTATGCCTCTCTCCTTCAATTTTATAAGTAATTCTTGGGTAAAGTGAAGACCTGCAGTTGGAGCAGCCACAGATCCTTCATGCCTACTATAGACATTTTGATATCTGCTTTGATCTATATTATTGATATCTTCGCGTTTTATGTATTGAGGCAATGGAACCTCACCATACTTCTCAAGAAAATCAAAAATATTTATTTTATTTAAATCGAACTCAAGCTCGACTTCTCCACAAGGCAACTTAGAAATAACAATAACTCTGTGCTCATCAAAATAAAACACATCTCCTTTTTTAAGCTTCTTTGCGGGCCTTGCAAAACCTAACCACTTGCCTTGAGAAATAGGTTTATTTAAGTTAATATTTACAACCTTACCATTATCTGTTTTTAAGGTAAGCTTTGCATTAATTACTCTGCTGTCATTAAATACTAACAGATCACCAACACGTAATGAATCTATTAAATTAGAAAAATTTGTTATATTAGCCTTATTTAATTCTCCAGATTCGTGAGGAATTAAAAGTTGAGCACTATCTCTGTTTTCTGAAGGAAATTGAGCTATTAATTCCTTAGGTAACTCAAAATCAAAACCATCTATCTTGGTCATAAACTCATAGTCGCTATTGTAAAGATTATTTAAAGTTTGTTTGCAGTCAAAAAGAGATCAACTTGTAACTTTTTTGATTTTATTAACAGTCTCATAGCTTATAACCCATTATTTTATACTTAACAATACCATATGTAGATATTCCAAGCCACAAAAACTCTATTATAACCGAAGCAGTGTTCCAACTATAAAATAACGAGTATAATAAGAACAAAGCACCAAAAAAATTTAGCATAAGGTAAGAGGTAGACTCAGGTCTAATTTTTTGTATTTGAAGGAAGAAAAAAGCTAATATAACAAATGATACACCAATTAATCCTACTATATCCGGAAAAGTCATTCTATAAACAAACCCTTCAAAAAACTTTAGCTTCTGTTTAACATAAAAAATAATGAGTTAACCAGAATCTGGCTATGCTGCTCATACCTATTACACTAGGTTCCAAATCTACTTTTCATTAAGCCTAATGTCAAATAAAAACTTGTAGGGCAAAATGTTTTAAAACTTGATTATGAATAAATATAGTTTATCTTTAGTGGGGAAAATATTCAAAGTAAAATCTTACATGCATAATGCGCAAAATATTAAACATATTTCATTCTATAGTTGACTATAAAATATCTTTCAAAGAACTTTATTTTTCACTCAGCACATGGTTTGTATTACTACTATTATTTATTGGCTTAACAACTAAATTCAACACTTCATTAATGGTAGCGAATTTGGTTTTAGCTTTGTTATTTTATTTTATACTAATACTTGTCACAAACCGCATACTACTATCTGGTTTTATGACTTTATTATTTGCTGTTTCCTTTGATTACATAAAATTAATTAAATGGCAATTTTTAATGCAAGAGTTATCAGCAGCTGACTTTTTCATGTTAAAATTGTTAATAAATCATGGATTAATGCGTTTAATATATGAGTATGCAACTAAAGAAATCTATTTAATAATTATATTACTAATAATAAATCTTATATTGCTTGGTAATAAATCCGATACATTGCTTGATAAAAAAAGCCTAGGAATAAAAAATTTTTATGCTTTAAGATTATTGTCCATGGGTGTAGCAATTTTGTTTGGTGTAAAAATCTTCGATCTTGCTGTAGATAAAAAGTCTTACATAAGTATGGCAATAGAGTCAGTTAAATCCGAGTATAGTAAATACCCAAGAAAAGCTTACGGGCCTTTTGCAGATATCGTATTTACCCTACAAGATATATATATCAATCCGATAAGAGGAAACGTTGATGAGTCTCTTATATTAGCTGAAATTCAAAGCAATGCTACAATCATATCTGACAAAAATGAAATGCCCGATATAATAGTAATATTAAATGAATCGGTCTTTAACCCTAGTAAATTAGACTATGATTTTGCTGATAATTTTAATTTTGAATTTTTTAAAGATAACCAACACACAAAATACAGCGGAATTTTAAATGTGAATACTTTTGGGGGTAGCTCCTGGATCAGTGAATATGAAATTAATACCGGAATACCGCACAAATCTTTCTCTGGCCCAAGCTATATGCCTTTTATCACTCTAGTACCAAAGACTGAAAACTCTATGATGTCACATTTAAGGTCTCTTGGATACCAAGTTGAAGTAGTTTACCCTGTCGATAAAAACTTTTCTTTAGCGCTAGATGCTTATACAAAACTAGGTGCACATAAGATAACAGATATCTATGAATTTGGGTTTAAGCCTCAAAGCTGGGGTAATATACCTGATAAGATGATTGCAGATATGATTCTTGAAACCCTAAATCGCAATCCAGAAAAACCAAAATATATTTTTGCCGCAACTATGCTTAATCATGGACCACATTCTAGCTTTTTTAAAGATAAAATAGGGTGTAGTAAAAATATGAATGATAAGCTTTGTTCTAAATTAAATGACTACATAAGTCGACTTGAAAGAACCAGCATTGACCAGACTGAATTAATAAGAAAATTAATGCAACGAGATAAAAAAACTATCATTGTTAATTTTGGCGATCACCTACCATCATTTGAAGGATTTTCAACGCAGTTACGCTTCACTCGTGATATCAAAGATTATTATAAAACATTTTATAACGTACATGCAAATTTTGATATACAAGATAATTCCAAGTATGAATCACTTGATATCACATTTATTTCAGGTTTAGTCTTGGATATGTCTGGTTTAAATAACAACAGTTTTTATCAAGCAAATTCTTTTATGCGCAAGAAATGCCATGGACAACTATCTGTTTGCAAAGAAATGAACGACGATATCACAGAAAGCTATAGAAGTTTTATTACAAAACAGACTAGTTTTTAGTGCTCATTAGCCGCTGATTGAGCCACTGATAATTGCCTAAAAACTATGGCGCCTGTATAACATATATTGTAGATTACATTGGAATAGAACGATTTTCTAGTTTATCTTTGGCAATTTATTTATCATCTTATTTTCCTCAAATGGAGCAACATTGCAGGAGAAATAAGACAATAACTAAATCACAAAATATTTTCTATAAAATACTCCTATTCCAATCTAATCTACAATAAAACCAGGCGCTCTACTGACGAACTAACCTTCTTTGATCAATTTCACTAATATTATAAGCTATACTGCTACGAAATGGGTTAATATCAATTCCCCCACGCCTAGTATATTTTGCGTATATGGTCAACTCTGCTGGAAAACACATTTCCATAATATCGGCAAACATATGTTCCACGCATTGCTCATGAAACTCACTATGATTGCGATAAGATATAATGTATTTCAGCAATGATTTATGATCGATCTTACGCCCTTTATATTTTATGTAAACAGAAGCCCAGTCAGGCTGATTCGTAACCAAACAATTGGATTTAAGCAGGTCTGAACACAACTCTTCTTGCACAATATCATTATTTTCAATTGAGAGCAGGTTTTTATTAACGTTATAGTCCAAAATAATAACATCTTTTATACTGTCTATAGATTGACCATCAAAACTTGTTAATACACGATCTTTGCAGTGTGATAATTTTTTTAAAAATACATCTATTTCCAAGTTCAATAATTCACTCAAATCATTCTTAATAATAGATAAAACCTCACTCTGACTATTGAACCTTTGGTTACTAAATGAATTCAAATAAAGCTTTAAAGATTTTGATTCCACTATATAAAATGAACTGCAATCCACATAAATTGTTAATATTCTTACCTGTGGCACACCATTTTCATTAAGCCAGCACACTTCATAGCAGTTCCAAATATCAACACCTTGAAAAGGCAAACCGGAGTTAGATAAACCGATTGCTTCTCTTCCTATAGATCTCGGTATTTTAACAAGTAGATCCCTATCATACTTAAACTTATAATTAGTTTTTTTACCTAAAGGTATATCTTTCATACTAATATCATAATATTGCTTACTAAACTAACTATAAAATAGCCTGTTTTTCAACAAATTAATACTATTTTCTAAACTATTCCTTTCTTGAACAGCAAGCAAAGATGGAGATTTTTCTACGCAAACAATAAGACCCGCGCATTCTTGCAGTGAAGATATCTTGGATATATGAATGTTATACTCAACTTTCTTAAAACAGAATCTAGATTTTACAAGATTTCGATTGCTCAATTCCTTAGAAATAGAGTCTATGTTGCTGCGAATATGTTTTACTATACTTTTTCTAAGTAAAGTTGGGGTTTCTTTATTGTCCACATAAAGAGAGTCAATAATTATTAAGTCTTCTAGGTAATAATAATCTTTTATCTTTTTTATAAATTCAGCACAAAATACATTTGGATCTGAAGTTTTTAGGCTTTCTAGCAAATGTTTGCAAATAAATTTAGTATCTAAATGATATTTAATAAGTTCGATATTTTTCTTATCAATCAGCCTCATTAAACGATAAAGCTTGACAGACAAAGCTATTATTATTGCAATTAAAATTATTATAAAAAAATGTATCTTGATTTCATTCATTTCAGTCTTAGTAGTTAAAAAATTAATAATTAAACCCTTGGTTATATTATGGCTAAATAGGAATACCATTGCAAGCTTTTTATAATTTATTTATTTAAACTGAAAATTAATTTGCTATAATGGGTACGATTAATTTAACTAAATAAAGATATGAGTGAAGTAATAGCGGTTGACCAACTTAAACAATATATTAATAAAATTGAAAAGCTGGAGAATGAGAAGGCTGATATAGCAGAAGATATCAAACAAGTATATGATGAAGCAAAAGGCAATGGTTTTGATTCAAAAATCATGAAAAAAGTTCTGAGGTTAAAAAAAATGGATAGGGACTCCCTTGCAGAAGAAGAAGCAATACTTGACTTATATAGATCTGCTCTAGAAATATAGCACCGAGAGCTACATGAGTATTATAGAAATCGAAGCAAGCATTTTAAAAAAATGGATGCAAGACAATCAGGCTTTAATTATAGATGTTAGAGAAAAATGTGAGCATGATGCTTACTCAATCCCATCATCAGTCAACATACCTTTATCTTCTCTTCTGATAGAAATGCATAATTTAGAAGTAAAGGGTGGCAGAAAAATAGTTTTGTATTGTACCAAAGGGATTCGCTCTATGTTGGGGTGCCAAATGTTGCTACAAGATGGATTCACTCATCAGCTATATAATCTTAAAAATGGCCTGCAAGAATGGTAGGAACTACTATCTTTCTCTAAACAACTAAATTGTTATAGATCGCTGGCACCGCATTGCTTTTACGTTTAATTGTTATTGAGAAATACCTGGCATATACATATGAAAACCATCATTTCCTGCATTATTTGTTATAGGAGAAGTTTCTCCAACCAGAATACAATCTAAACATTCTAAAGTCTCTTTGTGATTTCGAGTATGCTCTAAAATTAAATCTAATATTGGTGATTTTGGCAATGCTTCAATATATAATTTCAATCCCTTAAGTTGATCTATATGCTCTGCGATTTCTAGATGCAAAGTAATTGCGTTAAGTTTTACATCATTAATCAATGCAAGAAAACTATCGTATAATTCTGAAGAATCCGCTCCATCTTTTTTATTTAAGTTTTTAAGTAAGTAATTCAACGAATATAATATATTTTTGTCTGCAAAAAATTCAGTTAGTTTAAAAAGAGATGCTATATTATCAATGGTAGATTGGATATTACATATGTGCTTATCCGCAACTTCGGCAAGCAAATTATGATTACTGACCATACTCTGAACATCTTCTTTAGAAGGTAGAGTAGAATATTTAGGAATGATCATTTGGTTGTTTACAGATGGCATGTCATTTTCTTGGATTACTTAAAATAATAGCTATAACTATAACTAATCACCATTTGTATTACAATCCAAAATTGTATTTTGACTTAATCCATTAGAAAAATTTCATTATCGCTGGTATAATTTGTATTCGACGGCCATTCAATATCACTGGTGTCTTCCTCGATATTAATTGGACAATTATCTTTCACTGCTCTGACCCATTTAACACAACTCTCTTCTTCGCTTTGAATTGTGTTTATTTTCTTTTGCTTTATCTCTTTTTTTGTTGTTTCTCCGAAGTGCCTTGGATTAAAACGTATTGGAAGCTTAGTGTCATTAACAAGGTTGTTATATTCTTCTGAATGATTATGACAATATTCTAAAAGCTTGATAAAATCTTTTCTATTTATTTTTAGATCGAACTCATCACGATATAAAGCTGGGTTATCATATTGCTGGTTAATCTGAATAATGCCTTCTGCTTCAAAACTAGGAGAATTAACACTAATCTTATCAGGCAAATTAGATTTTATCATTTTCATCATTAAATTTGCAATTTCTTGATTTTCTTCCGACCGAAGAGCCTGGTTGTGATTAGGTATGCTATTGCACCTGACTAGAGGAAAATTAATACTATTACTTTTCATATTTAACTCGTAATTAATTCTATAGATTGCAAAAAGATTAATACTAATCAGGTTCCACTCCATTATTGGCATTCTCGCCAGTAACATCAGCACCATCTCCATTATCATCATTCTGCGCACTTTCTATTAAGTTCAATACCGCACTTCCAGCGCCCGCTTCTGCGTATACTAACTTGCAATATTCTTCTACAAGCTTACTATAGTGAGCTATAATACTGTCCTTTATGTATTTATGGTTAGGGTTTTGAAACTCAGGACTCGGCATATTCTGAAGTTTATCTTGAACATGTGATATAATCTTTTCTGTTCCAAGGCTTTCTGGGTTTTTTGGGGCTGGCAGACCTAAAACTTCAATTATTTTTAAAGATTTTTCTTTTACTTTTGCATCTAATTCATACAACCTTTGGTTTACAGTATTCATTCTTACTAGAATTTCATTTTGGCCTGAAGTTTTTAGGCTCAATGTTCCTTCATTAATTGTCATGTTATTACTTTATCCTTATTTTAACAAAGCCTAAAGGTAATAGCAGCAAAATTTCATCAGTCAATAGTATGGCCTAAAATATGTTCGATTATTTTATCAGCTGGGTTACTATTTTGTATATCTGGCTACGTTTAAAACAATCAGAATATTGATTGAATAATTGATCCGTTATAGTGCGAGCTGAAAGCCCACCTTTTAGCAAAGATTTCACTTCTTCCTCAATTTTTTCTACTGAAATTTGATTCTTATATCCCTCTATTGCCAAAACTATCTCTCCTTTTGGTTTCTTTTGAGTATAAAAATCTATTAGCTGCGATATAGGAGCTGTATTAGACTCCTGATATAGCTTTGTTAGCTCTCGCCCAACATGCGCGTATCTATCACCAAGAACTTCGAGCGCAACATTCAATGAATCAACCAACCTGCTGGATGTTTCGTAGAAAACTACTGTAGCAGTAATTTTTTCTATCGATTTAAAAGTTTTGATTTTTGCAAATTGTGTTTTAGGCAAGAATCCTGCAAAGAAAAACCTATCAGTAGGTAAGCCAGATATTGTCAATGATGCAACTAACGCACAAGGACCAGGCAAAGCATCGACGTAAATATTATTTTCTTTTAAATATCTGACCAATTTATAACCAGGGTCACAAATCAGTGGTGTACCAGCATCTGAAACTAAACTTACCACTCTGCCGCAATCAATCTCGTCTTTAATAAATTCTCGCAAACTACTGTCACTATGATCATTGTATATTTTTAATCTAGGTTTAATGCCATGTTTTGCTAGTAATTTATTTGTAACTCTGGTATCTTCACAAATTATAAGATCAGAGTTTTTTAGAGTCTCTAAAGCTCTTATTGTTATATCCTGAAGATTGCCTATAGGAGTTGAAA
Source organism: Candidatus Megaera endosymbiont of Nemacystus decipiens (assembly GCA_030036605.1). Taxonomy (GTDB): domain Bacteria; phylum Pseudomonadota; class Alphaproteobacteria; order Rickettsiales; family Rickettsiaceae; genus Megaera_A. The sequence continues at coordinate 17,513 of DAOTRE010000005.1, forward strand.
CAAGATATAAACCTGGTTTGATAATCATTGTTGAAATAGATGTAATGAAATAATTTATGAATATTATAAAACAAAATCTTCTAAGTTTCACGCTTTCTTTTTTTTGTATTTGGATATTAAGCAGCTGCCAAACAACACCTAATTCTAATCAAGAGGAAAATTTCTCTTATACCAAGGTTGCGATATTACTTCCACTAACTGGCCCGGATGCACAACCTAGCCAAGAATATATTAGGATGGTAAAAGCTGGTCTAAGGGACGGAGCAAAAAAAGGTATTAGAGTATCTTCTTATGACTCAAGCACTCCTGAGTTACTTAATAAGTCACTAGACAAAATAATAGACTCGGGAACAGACATAATTATCGGCCCAATATATACTTCACCCACTAAGATAGTTGCAAAAAAAATAAAAAACAAAAGCGCAATAGCTATTTCTTTGTCAAATAACCCTAATCTCGCTGGAAAACAACTATATGTTTTTGGTCATCAACCAATGAAACAATTACAAGAATTAATACGTTATTCTTTATCTGAGAATTATGACAGTTATGTTACACTATTACCTTCTGGTCAGTGGTCTAACAGAACAAACAAGATTATTTCAGAATTAGTCAAGAGCCATAATAAAAAATTGGTAGGGATGGAGTTTTATAATGATGATGATATTGAATCGATAAACCAAGCAGTAGCAAAAACCGCATCCCTGGTTGATGAGATAAACGAAAATGACAAATCCCTTTATAAGCCAGTAATTATTTTATCTGATGATAGTTATAATTTGGACAAGTTAATCAATGTTGTAAAATCATACCAAATTGATAAAAAAGCTATAATATTAAGTGACAATAGAATTAATTTTGGCATTCAAGACAGTGTTGACGTAGTTTATACTGGATCAATTAACCTTATTGAACAAAATTTCTTGGAAATGGCAAACCATGAGAATATTAAAAATATATCATTTATGCATATTCTTGCTTATGATGCGGGTAAAATGGTTGGTATTAATATTGGGGAAAAATATAATAGAGAAGAGTTTTGCGCACGCATGAATTCTTCTAAATTCAAAGGTTTTGCTGCACAAGAAACATATTTTACAGATAATATAGCCCAAAGAAAATATCAAATTATAAAGAAAAAAGATAATCAGTTTCGCGTGCTATTAGTTAAGTAAAGTTGTATTTAGGGTAAAAATTATGCTAAAAGATAATGAATCTATCAAAAATTATGTATCTTCACTATATAAAATCGCTTCCAAAAATTCTTTAGAAAAGAAGACTTTAATAGACTTAAAGTGTTTTAATGAATGCTTACAAAATAATTCAGAACTTTTTAAAGTAATGTGTTCTCCTTTAATACACAACAAGCAAAAACTTGTTTTATTAAGCACCATCAACACTAAAATGCAACTCACTGGTTTAGTGATGAATTTTCTAGAAGTGATAATATCCAATCAACGAATTGCAGCAATAAAAGATATTACCTATCTTTTTGAAAAGACTTACAAGAAAAAAAATAATATTAAATCTGTTATGGTAGAAACTTCAAAGCCATTATCTGAGGAAGCAAAAAATTTGCTTAAAAAATACCTTGAAAAAACTTTAGGACTTGAAGTAGAACTTGAAACAAATATAGATAAATCTATCATAGGAGGTGCTAAAATAAGCTATGACAGCAAATTGCTTGACTTTTCAATATTAGGAGCAATAACAAAAATAGAAAAAACGCTGCAAAATAACTAAAATAGACTGTACTATAATTATTTTTTATATTAGATTGATTTTGTACAAATATTTGATAATAAAATTTATAATCAAAAGAGAACTTTAAAATGAGTTTTAGCCCATCAGAAATATCTGAAATCTTAGAACGCAAAATTGGTAATATTAAACAGCTTGGAGAGCTTACAGAAGTTGGTTACGTCGTAACAGTTGGAGATGGAGTAGCAAAAGTACACGGTATCGAAAATGTAAAGGCTGGTGAAATGGTTGAGTTTGAATCTGGTATCAAAGGCCTGGCTCTGAATTTGGAAAGCGATGTAGTAGGCATTGTTATCATGGGTGAAGATAACAATATAAAACAAGGTGATAAAGTAACACGCACAGGAGATATTCTTCAAACGATGGTTGGCCCTGAAATGATTGGAAGAGTTGTGGATGCTCTTGGAAGACCAATAGATGGAAAAGGCACTATTCAAACAAAACTTACTAGTAATATAGAGGTGAAGGCGCCTGGAATTATAGGTCGTAAAAGTGTGCATCAGCCACTTCAAACTGGCATTAAAGCTATAGACGCACTAATCCCGATCGGAAAAGGGCAAAGGGAATTAATCGTTGGTGACAGACAAACCGGCAAAACTGCTATAGCAATAGACACAATTATAAATCAGAAAACATCTCATCTAAAGAACGATGAAGATGAAAAAGTATATTGTGTTTATGTGGCGATAGGCCAGAAAAGATCTACAGTTGCTCAGATTGTAAAAAAATTAGAAGAAAACGGTGCTATGGAATATACAGTAGTTGTTGCAGCCACTGCTTCTGATCCTGCACCTATGCAATTTTTAGCGCCTTATACTGGTTGCGCTATTGGTGAATATTTTCGTGATAACTCTATGCACGGGCTTGTTGTATATGATGATTTAACAAAACATGCTGTTGCTTATCGTCAAATATCTCTATTACTAAGACGACCTCCAGGAAGGGAGGCTTACCCTGGAGATGTATTTTATCTACATTCTAGATTGCTTGAAAGAGCTGCTAAATTGTCTGACGATAAAGGCGCCGGATCTCTTACAGCTTTACCAATTATTGAAACACAAGCCGGGGATGTTTCCGCATATATTCCAACTAATGTGATTTCCATAACAGATGGGCAAATCTTTTTAGAAAGCGAACTGTTTTATAAAGGAGTTCGACCAGCTGTTAACGTAGGCATCTCTGTAAGTCGTGTTGGTTCTGCAGCACAAATTAAAGCTATTAAAAAAGTTGCTGGCTCAATGAAACTTGAACTAGCTCAATTTAGAGAAATGGAATCGTTTGCACAATTTGGATCAGACCTTGATCTTTCTACACAAAAATTAATTGCTCATGGAGCAAAATTAACTGAATTATTAAAACAACCACAATACTCTCCTTTTAACATACAAGAACAAGTAGTAAGTTTATATGCAGGTGTAAATGGATATTTAGATAGAATAGATATCGCAGATGTTCGTAAATTTGAATCTAAATTAATATCAGACATAAGAGTTAAAAAAGATGATATTTTGTCGTCAATTTATAATGACAAACAAATAAATGAAAAGACTGAGAAGCAGCTGAAAGATTATTTATCAAATTTTGTAGAAGAATTTATTGATAATAATAAAAAATAGAGAGAGCACGTGTCAGGTTTAAAACAACTAAGAAATAGAGTAAAGAGCATTGTATCTACTAAAAAGATTACCAAAGCTATGCATATTGTTTCTGCTGCGAAGCTTAAAAAAATAAAAGATAGAGCATCTTGTTTGAATGACTTTTCGCATATTTTATCCAACATAATGCGCCATATTATAACTGATAGCAACTTGTCAAACATATCTGATGAAAATTTATGTTTTTTCAGTAAGGATCTAATGGATTTGCCTCATCTGTTAGTTGTAATGACTTCAGAAAGAGGCCTGTGTGGCAGCTTTAACTCTACAATAATAAAGCAAGTAAAGGCGGATTTAATTCGCTATAAAAAAGAGCAAAAATCTGTGAAGCTGATTGTTATTGGAAAAAAAGGTATCGACGCTCTAAAACATAAATACCCAAACTTAATTGATACTACCTACAATATCCAAAATGCTAATTATGAGTGTGTTTCAAATCAAGTAAAAAATCGTATCATTGAACTTGTACAAAAAAAGCAAGTTGGCTCATGTTTCATGTATTATAATCGTTTCAAAAACGCAATAACACAAGTTTTTGAAAAAGAACAAATATTGCCTGCAAAACTATACGAGGAAAACAATACTGATGATGTCTTTGAATTTGAAGGAGAAAATTTAGTCCATAATATAATCAACTTATACATTCAAGGAGAACTGAGCTATGGCTTGCTTCAAAACAGGGCTGGAGAGGAAGGGGCCCGCATGACAGCAATGGATAATTCAACTAAAAATGCAACAGAACTAATTGACAAGTTATCCATAAAACTTAACAGGTCTAGACAAGCAATTATTACAACCGAGTTAACCGAAATTATATCCGGGGCTGAGGCTTTATGATACTAATTTCAAGAATATTAAAGAGAGTACATTTAAAATGACAAAAAACAATACAGGTAAAATACTACAGATTATTTCTGCAATTGTTGATGTACAATTTCCAGAAGACACGCAATTACCTAATATTCTAAATGCATTAAAGTGTGATAATAACGGGAATATGATGTATTTGGAGGTTGCACAGCATGTCGGGAACAACACCGTTCGTTGTATCGCAATGGATTCTACTGATGGACTTGTTAGAGGAACTAGGGTCATAGATACTGGTGCACCAATCACTATCCCCGTTGGCAAAAAAACTCTTGGTAGGATCATGAATGTCGTGGGAGAACCTGTTGATGAAAAAGGCAAGATTGATAATAGTAATGAAGCTCCTATTCACTGCGATGCACCAGAATTTGATCAACAATCTACGGAAAGAAGCATTCTAGTCACAGGGATTAAAGTAGTAGATTTATTGGCTCCATATGCTAAAGGAGGAAAAATCGGTTTATTTGGAGGAGCCGGCGTTGGAAAAACGGTAATTATTATGGAATTAATTAATAATATAGCTAAAGCGCATGGGGGTTATACTGCTTTTGCAGGCGTTGGAGAAAGGTCACGTGAGGGTAACGACTTGTATCACGAAATGATTGATTCAGGTGTTATTAACCCTGATAAATTAGAAGAATCAAAAGTAGCATTGGTCTACGGACAAATGAATGAGCCTCCTGGAGCAAGAGCGAGAGTAGCCTTAACAGGATTAACCATAGCTGAGTCATTTAGAGACTTGGACGGGGGGCAGGATGTTTTGTTCTTTGTAGATAATATTTATAGATTTACTCAGGCAGGATCAGAAATTTCTGCAACTTTGGGGCGTATTCCATCTGCTGTAGGTTACCAGCCAACTCTTGCCACAGATATGGGAAAATTGCAGGAAAGGATTACTTCTACAAAAACTGGTTCTATCACGTCAGTACAAGCAATTTATGTGCCTGCTGATGATCTAACAGACCCTGCCCCTGCTACGTCTTTTACACATCTTGATGCAACCACGGTATTAAATAGACAAATAGCAGAGCTTGGGATATATCCTGCTGTTGACCCTTTAGATAGCAACTCACAAATGCTTACACCAGAGATTGTAGGAGAGGAACACTATAATACAGCGCGTGAAGTTCAAAGAGTACTTCAAACGTATAAATCTTTGCAAGATATCATAGCAATTTTAGGTATGGATGAATTGTCTGAAGAAGATAAATTACTAGTAAATAGAGCAAGAAAAATACAAAGATTTCTGTCTCAGCCATTCCATGTTGCAGAAGTTTTTACTGGTATGCCGGGTAAGCTGGTAGATTTAAAAGATACAATTGCTGGATTTAAAGGAATAGTAGAAGGCAGATATGATCATTTGCCAGAAGCAGCATTTTACATGGTTGGGAATATTGAAGAAGCAATAGAAAAGGGCGAGAAGCTTAAGTAGTTTTATCTAATCTTGTGCTGTATTGTAGATTACATTGAAATAGAACGATTTTCTAGTTTATCTTTGGCAATTTATTTATCATCTTATTTTCCTCAAATGGAGCAGCATTGCAGGAGAAATAAGACAATAAATAAATCACAAAATATTTTCTATAAAATATACCTATTCAAATATAATCTACAAAAACAATGAAAAACTAAATCAACAACATTCAAACAGTTAAAAATATAAACTTTTTGCACTTATTCTCACTAACAAAATTAAAAAAAGCTAATCTTTTTAAAATTTTAATTACTGTTTAAATATGTTTTAATTAATATTGTTGATTACATTTTAATATGAATATTTTATAGAAAATATTTTGTGATTTAGTTATTGTCTTATTTCTCCTGCAATGCTGCTCCATTTGAGGAAAATAAGATGATAAATAAATTGCCAAAGATAAACTAAAAAATCGCTCTATTCCAATGTAATCTACAATAAT
>DAOTRE010000005.1:27755-90103 GCA_030036605.1 Candidatus Megaera endosymbiont of Nemacystus decipiens
ATTATTGTAGATTACATTGGAATAGAGCGATTTTTTAGTTTATCTTTGGCAATTTATTTATCATCTTATTTTCCTCAAATGGAGCAGCATTGCAGGAGAAATAAGACAATAACTAAATCACAAAATATTTTCTATAAAATACTCCTATTCCAATCTAATCTACAATATCAGTTGGTTCTACTCTTGCATTGTCCATATCAAAACAATTTCTGTGTTTTTATTTTGACTTCTTTTTGACTTTTAGAAAATAAAAAATATGGCTTGACTGAATCCAATTATCAGTATATTTTGTCTGTATTAAATTTTAGAAATGCTATTTAGATAATTTGAGAAAACCGTGTCCAAGAAAAAAAATAAAAATTTACTTGTAAGGCTTGTTAGTACAGCTGGTACAGGCTATTTTTTAGTAAAAAAACGTAACCCTAAAACTTTGACAGAAAAGCTTTCTTTTAGGAAATATGACCCTAAGGCACGTAAACATGTGCAGTTCAAAGAAGAAAAAATGAAATAGAGATTGATTATGGCAGTTAAAATTCGCTTGGCCAGAGGTGGTGCAAAAAAGAAACCCTATTATAGGATAGTTGTGGCAGATGCAAGAGCTCCAAGGGATGGAAGCTTTATTGAAAAACTGGGCACATATAATCCTCTTTTGGAAAAAGATAACCCAGAACGCATTAATTTAAAAAAAGAAAGAATAGAGCATTGGCTGACTCAGGGAGCGCAACCTACTGACAAAGTCATCTGTTTTATAAAATCCGCTGGAATAAAATTGTCAGATGCAATTTTAAGAAAGCTATCTATAAAAACTGCTGCTCAAACAACTAAACCATCTAGAAAAGAATTGAAAAAAGCTTAGAAACTATATATAATCTAATTCTCTTTGCGCCGGATTAGCTCAATGGTAGAGCAACCGCCTTGTAAGCGGTAGGTTGTCAGTTCGAGTCCGACATCCGGCACCATCTCAAAGCTTTTACCTCAAAACTATGGATAATAAATCTTTATTAATTATAAAAAAATCCTTCCTAGTTTTATTGATTAGCTTCTTGTTGTTTATTTTTATATATCCAGTTGGATATTTTGTTCTAGAAACAAACAAAGAGGACCTTTACCATTCTGCACCTCCAAACAAAAAAGAAAAAGTTGAAGGCGTAATAAGCTATATAATTAACCTAGAAAGATCAAGAGATAGGTACGATTATGTGAAAAACTCTGTAGCCAATGTAGGGTTCGGAGTTCAAAGGATTGAAGCTGTTGATGGTTCAACGCTTTCTCAAGAAAAAATTGATCAGCTGGTAGATATCAAGTCTTACAAATCTTTCCTTGGTCATTTACCCAAAAAAGGCACCATTGGTTGCTCTTTAAGCCATATCAAGGCTTGGGAAAAGTTTTTAGAATCTGGTTTTGAATTTGCTCTTATTTTTGAAGACGATGTAAGTTTTAACCACACTAAACTTAAATATATAGTTGGTGAGTTAATTACAAATTCTTCTCACCTTTGGGATCTTGTTACTTTTGAAATACAACATAGAGGGTCTCCATTAAAAATTAAACAATTTGATAACGGGCAAAAGCTAGTTGCATATTTAACTGAAGTCACACACGCTGGCGCTTATATAATAAATAGACATGCAGCTCAGAATCTTCTTTCTAAAGCCTTACCAATAAAAATGCCAGTGGATCACTATTTTACTAGGTCATGGGAATTAGATATCAAATTTACTGGGGTGCAAAATCCTCGCATAGCATATCAAACCTTCGGAGATTCTGATATCAATATTACGAAATCTGTTAATTCCAGTGATTTAAGTATAAAGGATAGGTTTTTACGCTACATGTATAAGCTTCAGTCTTACATGATTAGGGTATTTCATAATTCCAAAATTTTTCTTTTGAACAAAGAAGGATAAGCTTGTACTTTACCTTATTCTAGCATTAGCGTTAGAGTGTTTTATAATTCACACGTATATATTCTATTATTTCTTTAGCTGTGTTACTCATATAAAAATGCTTTATATACTTACCATCCCTACCCATTAAGTAAATAAAAGAGGAATGATCTAACATATATTTGTCATCATTTTTGTCGTGATTCTCAGCTACGGCATAGTATACTTTATATAAATTAGTAACATTTCTAACCTGATCTTGACTACCGGTAAGTCCAATTATTTTACCATTAAAATGCTCAAGGTACTCTTTCATCAAATTTTGAGTGTCACGCTTTGGGTCAACTGTAACAAAAATTGGCAATACATCCATACCATATTTTTCAAGCGTATTTATTACCTCGCTGATTTTTTGTAAAGAAGTAGGACAAATATCAGGACAAAAAGTGAACCCAAAATATATCAACGTAACTTTACCAAGCAAATCTTTATCAGTAAACTTATTACCCATTTGATCAGTTAAAGTAAAACTTCCACCAATTCTAGCGCCATCACTAACATCACCACCTTGCCCAGCCAAAGGCTTGTCTACCAGGTCATTATTTAGTAAAATAAAGAGAGACAAACCCGCAATAATAATGCTACAAAATATAATTATTTTTGTTAGTTTGTTAGAATAATCATTATTTTTCATTTTTATCAGTCCCCTAATTAATTAAATCCGCAATTTCCAGTGCGGCATAAGTCAAAATAGCTTGAGCTCCCGCTCTTTTTATAGATGTGACAGATTCAATAATGGCTCTATCCCATTGCAATATTTCATTAGCAACAGCAACCTTAATCATAGAGTATTCGCCACTAACTTGAAAAGCAAAAATAGGATTGCTAAATTTTTGTGTTGCAAGTGAAATAATATCAAGGGATGGCATAGCTGGCTTAATCATTAACATGTCAGCACCTTCGTTAATATCTTGTTCTATTTCGCGAATCGCTTCTTTAGAGTTGCGTATATCCATCTGGTATGTAGCCTTAGACAAATATTTTTTCTGATTACTACTAACTGCATCTCGAAATGGACCATAAAAGCTAGAATTATATTTCGCTGCGTAAGACAAAATACTTACATTAGAGTGTCCTTCATTATCCAATGCTCTTCGTATAGTAATTATTCGACCATCCATCATATCTGAAGGTGCTATTATATCTACTCCAGATTTCGCTAGTACCAAAGCCTGTTTTGAAAGCGCCGCAATGGTTTTGTCATTATCCACATCTCCATTTATAACGATTCCATCATGTCCATGATTAGTGTAAGGATCCAGCGCTACATCACAAATAACACCAATATCGGTAGGTGAATTTTTTAATGCCCTAACAGCGCGACAAACTAAGTTATCCATATTATATGCTTCATCAGCATTATCAGATTTCAGAGAATTATCAATAGATGGAAATAACGCCACCGCCTTTATAGACCTAAGATGTGCCTCTTTAGCAATATCTACTAAATTATCAATTGAAATACGAAATACACCAGGCATAGTGGGTATTTCTTCTCTAATATTTTTACCTTCAACTATGAATATAGGCAATACCAAATTTTCAGGCGATAGATTTGTTTCTGCATTCAAATCACGCAACCATTGGGCTTTTCTATTTCTTCTTAAACGCACTATAGGATACATATTTCACGCCTATAAAAATTAAAACTTTCTTGAGTATAAGGAATAAACAAGAACTTGTCGATATCAATTCTAATAAAACTCAGGCATTTTAAAACTGGTATTTCAATGACAATATAAGAAGAGTCGTTGATAAATTATGTATTATGTCGAACCTATATTATAGTAATTTACAAAGAAGTATTGCTATACTATACGTATGCTGAGATTATATTACTTAATAATCGTTATGGCGAGCGCCAGCGTAGCCACCCAGAAAAAAATGATACAAACTGGATTTCTAACTTACAATGGCTTCACCTATCCTATGGCTCGCAGAGTGACTATAAGGGGATAATACAGCAACTCTTCTTTGTAAATTACTACAAAAGAAAATCGATCTAGATATTCCATAGAAAATACGACACACTAGAGAGAACAACTTATAAAAACAATTCTTTAAGAAACAAACCTTCTTTCACGGATTCTACTATTTCTAGCACTTAAGTATCTTAGATAGTGAAGCTTAGCTCTACGCACAATACCTCTTTTTTTCACTTCTATTTTTGCAACAATGGGTGAATATATCATGAATTTTCTTTCAACACCTTCATTGTGGCTAGTTTTTCTTACTACAAAAGAAGAAGCTATCCCCCTATTCCTTCTAGCAATCACAACACCTTCATAAGCCTGTATTCTTTCATTTGCGCCGTCAACCACTCTAACGCTAACACGCACAGTATCCCCGGCTCTAAAATCTGGTATTTCTTTGTTTTGTACCATTTTTTTAATTTGATCTTGCTCAAATTGTTCTACAATATTTGTCATAATATTCTCTCAAATAACTTATTTACGGCGATTATCACTGCTTTTATTTTTTGACCTGGTTATCTCCAGGGACTGGCTTATTTTCCACTCTTTGATCAGCTTATGGTTACCGGAAAGCAGCACTTCTGGAACTTTTTTCTCTCGCCACTGAATCGGTTTAGTATATAAAGGATGTTCTATTAATTTCATTCCATCTTTTTCCGTTTCAAACGACTCTTCTTTCAGGGTTTCTTCATTAGATAAAACCCCTGGTAAGAGACGAATGACACTATCCAAAAGAGCTAATGCTCCTGGCTCACCACCAGATAATATATAGTCACCCAAGCTAATTTGGGTCACATTATACTCTTGAATTACCCTTTCGTCAATCCCTTCAAAGCGTCCACACAAAATAATTATATCTTTTTTCTTTGATAGCTGTTTAGCAAGAGATTGATCAAATGTTTTTCCTCTTGGAGATAGATAGTATATCTCCGAGTTTGGTACAATCTCTAGAGCCCGATCTAACGCGTTGCCCAAAACATCAGGTCTGAGAATTAGTCCATTACCACCTCCACATGCGGTAGAATCTACATTTTGATGCTTTGTAATTCCAAAATCACGAATATTTATCGTTTCATATGACCAGATCTTATTCTTAAAGGCTTTACCAGCCAAAGAAAAGCCTAGAGTCCCAGGAAACATCTCAGGAAACAAAGTAAGTAATATAACTCTAAACATTTATTTTATTTTTGGGTAAATACTGTGGTATAGCTTAATCTAACTTACTTTACTAAGCAATAAAAATAAATGCTTGAAGTTTTGCTTAATCTATTATATCATTTCTGGTAATTAAATATGTTTAGATTGTTATTTAAGGTGAGCTTCTACAGAAAAAGGGGCTTGCCTTTTTTAACATTTTGTAAATTTTTGCTTAAAAAACTGACTAATGGAAGAGAAAATTAAAGGCTTAATAGAAGAGACAGTAAACTCGCTTGGTTTCAATATAGTGCAAGTAGTGCTAAAAGGTAGCAATCAGAAGATTCTAGAGATCTTGATTGAAAATAAAGATGGGAATAAAATAGAAGTGGGAGATTGTCAGCTGGTAAGTAAGAATGTATCAGCAATTTTAGATGTGGAAGATATAATTTTAGACAGGTATTTTTTAGAAGTGTCTTCAGCGGGTCTTGAAAGACCTATAGTAACACTAGATGATTACAAAAGGTTTTGTAATAAAGAAATAAAAATACGCCTAAAAACTCCTATAAATAATAGCTCTTCCTTTAGGGGTAAGCTTTTAGGAGTCAATGAGGATAATTTGATTATTATTAAATCCAAAGATGCAGAATTATCATTCGAGTTTGATAATATTAAAAATGGTAAATTAGTGATGACAGACGATATGTTTAAAGAATTGTTAAATAAAAATAGTATTTAGATTTAAGAGTTAATAATATGGATAATTTTGGTAAAGCAGAAATACTTCAAATAATTGATGCGGTTGCAAGGGAACGAAGCGTTCCAAAAACTAGCTTAATAGAGGCAATGGAAGATGCTATACAAGTTGCTGGCAAGAAAAAATATGGACTAGATCATAACATAACAGTAAATATTGATACTAATACAGGAAAAATAAGTCTTTATAGAATACGTAAGGTAGTAGAAAATCTAGAAAATATTGCACAAGAGATTTTGCTAGAAGATGCAATTTTAATTAAGGAAGATGCAAAAATCGGCGATGATGTCATGGAATTATTACCTCCTATAGATTTAGGAAGAGTTGCCGCTCAAACCGCTAAACAAGTAATTACCCAGAGAGTTAGCGAGGTTGAGAGGGAAAGTCAGTATGAAATATACAAAGATCGCCAAGGTGATATAATGACTGGAACAGTAAAAAGAATAGAGTCCGGTAATATAATAGTCGATATTGGTCGTGCAGAAGCTATTTTGCATAGAAGCCAACAAATTAGAGGAGAAAGATACGAAATAGGAAGCCGTATTAAATCATATGTTCAAGAAATAAAGAAAGAAACAAAGGGACCGCAGATTTTCTTATCAAGAACCGATGATAGATTTCTAAAAAAACTATTTGAAACTGAAGTGCCTGAAATTTATGACAATGCTATAGAGATAAAAGCAGTCGCAAGAGAACCTGGTTCAAAAGCAAAAATAGCTGTCTATGCAGCAGATATATCTATCGATGCAGTTGGTTGTTGCGTAGGGATGAGAGGCGCTAGAGTAAAGGCAATCACAGACCAGTTGTCTGGCGAAAAAATAGACGTTATTAACTGGGATAGTAACATAGCACAATTTGTCATTAATGCCATGACCCCTGCATCTATTAGCAAAATTGTATTCAACGAAGAGAAGAAAAAGCTTGAAACTATAGTTCCGGAGAGTCAACTCAGCTTAGCAATAGGAGCAAGAGGTCAAAACGTAAGACTAGCATCAAAATTAACAGGCTGGACAATAGACATAATGACAGAAGATCAAGAATCAAAGCGCAGAAATGAAGATTTTATTAATACTACTAAATTATTCATAGAGAACTTGGATATTGACGAAGTAATGGCACAGTTATTGTCTGTTGAGGGATATAATACCATTGAACAAGTAGCTTATTGTGATCCTAACACATTAAAATCTATTGAAGGCTTCGACGAAAATTTAGTAGATTCTCTGAAAGAACGTGCAATGCTTTACTTACAAAGTCAAAATGAGAAAATAGTCGAGGATCTTGAAAAGTTGGGAGTAGAACAAGAGTTATTAGATACTTTAGAGTTGCCACCGGAGTATATTTTAAAGCTTGCCGAATTTGGTATAAAAACAATAGAAGATTTAGCAGAGGTTACCGTCGAAGAAATTGCTGAGATTGTTCCAGAAAATATTTTCTCTAAAGAAGATGTAGAAAAGTTAATAGATAAGGCAAAAACTCAATCATCTGAATAAACTCAAAAAAACAGGCATATTTAATCTGGATTAAGTGTCCATTTTGAATTTTATAATTATATAAAGCAAAGACAAATGACTGAAAAAGAAAAAGATAGTAAAAAGAAAAAATTAACTTTAGCAATGCCTAAGTTAAGCTTAGGTAACAAATCATTACACTCCTCATTGTCTAATTCAGGTAAAAGAGCCGGAGTAGTTATAGAAGTTAATAAAGGACGCGCATCATCCAATGAAAGATTGTCATTATCTACAAAAACATCTAAACAGAATGAACTTGACGATGATTCTAACACAAGGCGCATGGACGCTCTAAAACGTTTAAGGTTGGAAGAAGATAACCCACTAAAAATTAGCACTTTATCTAAACTGGCACAAATTAATAAACAACCTGAGACTGACTCTACCACTGAAGAGACAAAGCATGACCGAGAGCAAAAGGATCAGACTCACTCTATTAAACCAGAGGCCGCAATACCTACTAAGCCAGATGCAAACTTTTCAAAAAAGCCTTTAGATAAACACTCCTCTGCTTATCAGGGGAAAAATTCTGAAAAAGAAGAAGAAAAAACCTCTACGACAAAACTTAAATTAACCGAACCTAAAAAACTTAAAAAAACTGATATCCTTCATATGCTTGATGAGGACATGGATGACATTCCAACTAGATCAAGGTCACTTGCATCAATAAAAAGAGCAAGAGAAAAAGAAAAAAGAAAAAATTCTGGAGAATCAGCACGTAATAAAAAATTATATAGAGAAGTTATCATTCCAGAAACAATACTTGTAAGCGATCTGGCGAACAGAATGTCAGAAAGGGTTGATGATGTCATATCAGAACTAAATAAGCTTGGAGAAAAGCTTTCAGCTAATGATACGATCAATGCAGATATAGCAGAAATTATTGTTGAAAGCCTTGGACATAAAGCTAAGATATATAGAAGATCTGATGTTGAGAATATTTTAATTAAGAATCAGCCTTCAAAAGCAAACCTCAAACCTAGAGCACCTATTGTTACAGTAATGGGACACGTGGATCATGGGAAAACATCTTTGCTAGACGCTCTAAAATCTACCGATATAGCGGCAGACGAAGCTGGAGGCATTACACAGCATATTGCAGCTTATAGCGTAAACATAAGTGACAATCGTGCTATCACATTTATTGACACACCAGGTCACGCCGCATTTACAGAAATGAGATCAAGAGGCGCTCAAGTAACAGATATAGTTGTGCTTGTTATAGCAGCTGATGACGGTATTAAAGTTCAAACAATAGAAGCAATTAACCATATTAAGGCTGCAAAGGTACCGGTTATAGTAGCAATTAATAAGATTGATAAGCCTGGAGCAGATATAGATCGCATAAAAAATGAATTACTATCCCACGAGTTAGTGCCAGAAGATTTTGGTGGAGACGTTATGACAGTGGGAGTTTCTGCTAAACAAAAAATGAATCTAGATAAATTAGAAGAGTCTATATTACTACTTTCTGATATGTTAGGGCTAAAAGCAAGTTTCGAAGGTAATGCTTCTGGCGTTGTAATAGAAGCTCGTGCGGATTCACAGCAAGGAGTTGTGGTAACATTAATAGTACAGCAAGGCACGCTTAAAAAAGGAGATATTGTTATTGCGGGCAAGTATTATGGCAAAGTGAAAAAAATGTGTAATGATAGAGCGACAGAAATTCAGTCTGCTTATCCGTCAATAGCTGTTGAAATTTTTGGATTCAGTAGTGCGCCTGCTGCAGGCGAGGTGTTTAATGTAGTTCAAGCTGAGAAGCAAGCAAGAGACATAATAAATTACCGAACTAAATTAGAGCGAGAGATTCAAGCAGTTTCAACTAAATCCACTTTGGAAGAAATGTTCTCAAAAGCATCTGGAACTAACCAACAAAAAGAGCTTCCTATTATAGTCAAAGGTGATGTTTACGGCTCAATAGAAGCTATTAACAATAGTCTAAACAAGATAGAAAGTGATGAAGTAAAGCTAAAGATATTGCATAGCGCTGTCGGCGGTATTATCGATTCTGATATTACATTGGCTCATGCTTCAGGTGCGATAATCCTTGGTTTTAATGTCAGAGCAAACAGCTCAATTGCGCAAAAAGCATTGGATAAAAAAGTTGATATTAGGTACTACTCAATTATTTATAATTTAATTGACGATGTAAAAGCTATAATGAGCGGTATGTTATCACCAATAATAAGAGAATCGTATATTGGCTCTGTTGATATTCGTGAAGTATTTAACATTACTAAAGTTGGTAAAATTGCTGGTAGCTATGTGACAAAAGGCATTATTAAAAGAGGAGCAGGAGTGAGGCTGCTGCGCGACGATATTGTAATTCATGAAGGGCACCTTAAAACTTTAAAACGCTTTAAAGATGACGTCAAAGAGGTAAGAGAAGGTTTTGAATGCGGTATTGCTTTCGAAAATTATAGCGATATTAAGGTAGGAGACAAAGTAGAGGTATTTGAAATTGTTGAAGAACAACAGAAATTATAAACTTAAGACTAGGATAAAACCTCAGTCAGTAAGACAGCTTAAGATTGCACAAGAAATACATTTAAGCTTGGTAGAATGCTTGCAAAAAAGTGGCAAATTAGATCATAGACTTGAAAATTGTCATTTAACTATTACAAAAATTAACGTAAGCCCTGATCTTCAGATAGCAAATTGTTTCTATTTGCCATTAAATAGCGATATTTCACATGAAATCATTGAAGATGCTTTAAAAAGTTCTACCTACGCAATTAGACAATATGTTACAAAGAAGCTTAATTTAAAATATTCACCCAAACTCCAGTTCTTTTTTGATGTTGACTATGAGAGTTTTTCTATGCTGGAGGAACCAAAAGGGAATATAAAATAAATTTCGCTAAAAACTTGACATAGGCTACCTAAATAGTTAAAATGCACCAGCTTATATATATCTGTTGATTGAAATTTATCTCACCAACAGGCATAAGTACCGCATGTAAATGCTCTAGAACAAAAACTTAACTTAACACGAGAATATATTACAATGCCTAGCAAGCCTCAATATTACAATCCTAGCAGAACTCAAGATTACAGTGACCCCGCATCAATGGTGATGATAGATTTATTACTTAAATCTGGAAAAAATGACAAATCATGGGATTTACTACAATATATTAGTGATTTAAATCGCGGTTTTATTCCTGATGATGTTCTATTTAAATTAGCTGGGGTAGATAATTTAAATGATTTAGAGGAAATACTAGATCCATTGATTAGATGTTCTTTAGCTACTAGGTTAGAAGACCATAATGGACAGACAGGACTCATAATGGATCACTTTGTTCCAGGTTCAACAAAACGCTTTATGAGAAAATATAAAAGTATAACATTTTCAGATAAAGAAATACAAACAAAGCTAATTGAAGCTTTTTATGAAGTGTTATGCAATGCAACCACAACATGGTTGAACTTGAATTCAGGGTATTTCTTCGACAACTTAATGCATTTCTTCGGTGGAATAGATTTTGACAACCTCTTAATAGAAGATAAAGACTATCTTAAGAAGCTAAGTAGTCTGCTCAAAGAAACAGGTAATTATAATTTTGACCTTGCTCCAGGTCTAAAATCTGTATATAAAAAATCTTCAGAATTTTATGAACAAGCTTTAGAGCTAGATAGCAAGGTAAATGGAGATGACATTGTTGAAAACACTCCAGAAAACCGAACTTTCTACAATAATTTAGGCTTCACTTATTTCAAACTAGGATCTAGTGAGAGAGGATTGTATTATCTAAAAAAAGCTCTAGATTTTTACGAAGAAATACCTTCTATCCGATTTGGACTTGAATACTCAACATGTCTTAAAAATATAGGGCTCTGTTATGAGGATTTAGAAAATAAAAGTAAAGCTTTAAAATATTATAAGAAATCACATGAAGCCTTTACCAATATTGTTGAAGGTAAACACAGTTTTACTTTAGATAAAGAGGGTTTTTATAAATATAAAAAAGTAAAATCCACAATTAAAGAGATTGCATCTAAAATTGAAGAGATAGAGGTAGATATTCAAAATAATACAGATCAGATACCTGATGATAATATTATAACGTCTGACAATGACAACAGTAAACTAATAGATAATGATGGTGAGGAAGAACCAAGCTTGGTTGGCAACCTTCCTGTGCCAGAAGAAATTTAGTTGACAAAATTGTAATCACTATGGCACTCTCAACAGTGCCATATGGCAAAGCTACTGAAATTTAAACCATTACATATTTTTTATTTTTGCTTTTCATATAATCTATGAATTTTTGATTGTCATCATAAGCTTCAACATAATTTGCGTAACAATCCGGAGAAAAAGCGCCATTAATTTGAAGTTTTTTTTGTCTTTCTTCTTCGATTTCTTCGATCTTGATGTCATTAGTTTTAGCAAGCTCATAAATTACCTCAAGCAGGTCTGCTAACTCTATAGTCAGCTCCTGCTTTTCTTTACTTTCTGCCACTTCATGCGCTTCTTCAATGATTTTTAATTTAAGCTGTTCTTTATATTCTTGTGGGGTTAATTTTTTTGCGTTTAAATAAACACCCTCTTCTTTCATGCGTTGTGGGAGTTTATTTCTGATTAGTTTGTTGAAGTGATATTTAATCATGAATCTTATCTTCTATCAGTTTTATGGTCGAATTAATTCCGTATAGTTTAAAAAATGTTCCCATACGTGGTCCCTGACTTTGTCCCAGCAAAATCTCATAAAGCATCTGAAAAAACCCTCTCAAATTTTCAGGAGACTCTTCCATCCCTATTCCATAAATTCCTTTTTGTATCTCTTCCCCTGTTTCGCTACCCACTAGAGAGTTAAGCAATTTAAGTATTTTTTGCAATATTCCTTTCTGAGCATCATTTGGCTTAAGATATTTCTTATTTGCTTTAATAAAATCATTATAATAATTTATTACGAATTCTGTTAGATGATCTAAATACGGAGCATTTTCTGGACAAGCATCGGGCGCATATTGAGAAATAAACCCCCATAACACATTTTTGTCATCAGGATTACAAACAGAGGCTAAATTTAATAGCAAAGCAAAACTAATGTCATAATTATTAATTACCGGTACATCGCCTTTGTGAATATGGTATACAGGATTTGATATTTTCTTACTTAAATCTTCCTCTAAATGGAATTTTTTATTAAAAGACAAATACTCATCAACACATTTTGGTATAACTTCAAAAAAGAGTTTTTTTGCCTTACCTGGAGACTGGTACATGAATAAGCTAATACTCTCCCTTGGAGCATAGTGAAGCCATTCATCAACACTAATACTGTTACCTTTTGATTTTGATATTTTACTACCATCTTTATCTAAAAATAATTCGTAAAAATATTGTACAGGCGGCCTTCCGCCCAATATTTTACAAATTTTACTATAAATCTCAGAATTTGGTCTATGGTCTTTTCCGTACATTTCGTAATCTACATCCAGAGCAGCCCACCTCATACCAAAATCTGGCTTCCATTGTAACTTACAACCGCCTCCAGTTACTTTTACAGAAACTATGTCTCCCTTATTGTTTCTATAAGAGATACTATGATTTTGTGCATTAACAGACTCTATTGGTACTTGTAGCACTTGACCTGTATCTGGACAAATTGGCATAAAAGGAGAATAAGTTGCCTTTCTTTCTTCACGAAAAGTTGGAAGCATTAACTGCATAATTTCGTCATATTTTTCAATGACTTTTATCATCATTTCGTCAAACTGACCAGATTGATAACATGCCGTAGCACTATGAAACTCATACTGGAACTCAAATCTATCTAAAAAAGATCTAAGTTTTGCGTTCATATAATCGCCGTAGCTTCCTTTTTCATAAAAAGGATCCGGGACTTTTGTTAAAGGCTGGTTTAGATGCTCGCTAATTAGCTCTTTATTTGGGATGTTTTCTGGAACTTTACGCAAACCATCCATATCATCAGAAAAGCAAATTAGTTTCGTTGGTATATCAGATATTTTTTTAAAAGCCTGCATCACCATGGTTGTCCTAGTAACTTCAGCAAACGTGCCTATATGCGGCAAACCAGATGGTCCATAACCTGTTTCAAATAAAACATACCCTTTTTCTGGAGTCTTGCCTCCTATATAATCATAAATTCTCTTTGCTTCAACAAAGGGCCAAGCTTTTGATGCGGTATAAATATCGAAATCTGTTGTCATAATAAAAATGTGCGTTAAAATAGGTGTGTAATACTATTATTATCTTTAAGCTATGTCAATGAATCTTAAAAACCATCACATTCTAGCTTTAGCTTTTTCAATTATAAGCTTAAGTTTTGCTTACTATGTTGAATATATTTTATCTCTAACTCCATGTCCTTTATGCGTTTATCAACGCTTTCCCTATTTAATTTTACTTAGCCTGTCTATCATTGGCTTATCGAGTGATAATAATTTATATTCTTACTATGCTTGTACGTTCATTGCTTCTATTCTGATGGCTAGTTACCACGCTGGAATTGAAAGAAAATTATGGGAAATGTCATCTTTTTGCAAACCACTCATTAGTAATGATTTAATATTTTCTAATAATGATTTTCAAAATATATTATATAGTAGCCAAATAGCTTTATGTGATAAACCCTCCCTGTTAGTTTTAAATTTATCTATGGCAGAGTGGAATTTAATATTTAATGTATTTTTACTTATAAGTTTGTTATACTGTAGGTTTAAGAGGTGATACTATGCCAAAACCATATTTTGAAGATAAGAGTTCTGTAGAATCCATAATACGTGTTAACCATGCTGGCGAACATGGAGCTCAATGTATATACAAAGGACAAATAAAATATGCTAAAAATGACCATCAAAAAAAAGTATTTCAAGAAATGCTTAGTCAAGAGATGGAGCACCTTGAATATTTTGAATCTCTAATAAAATTCGGTTATGCAAAACCAACTTTATTTCTACCTATCTGGTCAGTGTTGGGTAATTTTGCTGGGGTTATTAGTCAAAAAATGGGGTATAAATATTCTATGATAGTAACAGAGGCCGTTGAAGAAGTGATAGTTGATCACTATCAAAAACAAATTGAATATTTAGCAAAACATGCGCCTAATAGCGAACTGTTATCTAAAATCAGAAAGTTTCAACAAGATGAAGCTGATCATATTGAAATTGCTACTGCTACGCAAGACGCAAGTAATGATAATATTATCGTTGATTCTTCTTTAAAAAAAATAGTAAGTACATTCTGTCATATAGCAATTTTATTATCAAAGAGGTTATAATATGAATATGAGATTATTAATAATGCGCCACGCAGAGGCTGAAAACTCTTCTCTTGTTGATTTTAATAGAACGTTATCTCCAAATGGTTTAGAAGAGGCAAAAAAAGCTGCAGTTTTTCTACAAGATCATCAGATAGATAAAATTATTTCCTCATACGTCAAAAGAACTATGCAAACATCTAATATTATTATGCAAGATATCCCCGCAATAGAGCTAGAGATGGTAACAGAGTTTTATGAAGGCACAATAGAAGAAATTTTTGAGTTATTATCTCAACAAAGTGATTTACATAAAAATATATTATTAGTTGGGCACAATCCACTGATTCATCAACTAGTTCTTTCTTTGACAAGCAAAGAAGACCGCTACTACTCAGATGTTAGCGACTCTACTATGGAGACCGCACAATTAATAATGATAGAGTTTCCTGAATTATTTGACTGGCAAAACATTAAACCTGGTAGTGGCAATATTATAGAAATATTTATACCTGATAAAAACTACAAATGACATCAAAAAAATCTATACTTTTACCGGCATAATTACAAAAAGATCAGTAGGGTTGGAAACGGCTTTAATTAAAACAGGAGAATTATAATCTTTCAGCGAAACTTCTATATACTCACTATCAATGGACGATAATACATCAGTCCAATATCTTGGATTAAAACCAATTGACATTTCTGCGCCTATATAAGATATGTTCTTATCTTCTTTGTAATATAAGACCTCAGAAGCCATGCCTTTTGCTTCCCCTGTTGCTGTAAGCTTCAAATTATCACTTTGAATGAAAAACTTAATTGCTCTAAATTTTTCTACCGTAATAGTAGCTATACGATCAATTGCCTCTTTTAAAAGGTTAGTTGCAATCACTAGCCTATTATTATTTTCGCTTGGTATTAACTGCCTATAATCTGGAAACGAACCATCAATAATCTTGGAAACAAGTATAATATTATTGCACTCAAATCTTATTTTAGTATTAGAAAAAGACATACTAATTTCCGACTGAATATTCTTGCTATCTCTGATTATTTTTGCTAATTCCAGAACCGTTTTCTTCGGTATAATTATACCCACTGAGTTATCCAAAACCTCCTTAATTCCTTTGGATGAAACAGATAAACGATGTCCATCAGTAGATGCACTATATAAATCATTATCATTTATATGGAAATAAAGACCGCTTAAATTATATCTGGTTTCATCATTCGATATCGAAAAGTTAGTCGAATCTATCAAATGTAGCAAGTCTTTGCATGGTAATTTTAAATGAGAAGAAGAGTCTAAACCTTCCATTATAGGAAAATTTGCAGTCGGAAGTGTAAGTAGTTTAAAGTTACAATTTCTTCCATTAATCAATAGTTCTTTTTCATTCTCTGATTGAGATAATTGTAAATATTCGTCTGGTATTTTACGAATAATATCCGATAATAGTTGCGTTGAAACAGTTGTCTCTCCTTGATTTGTCACTTGTGCCCCTATTTCCTGATTAAGATACAAATCCATGTCAGTAGCTCCTATTTCTAAAGAATTATTTTTTGCCAATAATTTTATGTTACCGAGCTCACTTAAAATATTACGTTTTTCTACCACAGAATTTGCAAAACTTAAAGCATGAGCCAATTCTTTAGTATTAACTGAAATATTCAATAGCTTTGTTTCATCTTTCTTATCACTCATTTTTCGCTCCTCTTTAGCTTTGTAATATTTTTGTAAGCAAATTAAGTTCTTCTCTTAACTCAGAATCTTCTGATATTAATAACTCAACTTTTTTAATAGCATGCATCACTGTAGTATGATCTTTTTTAGCAAATTTTGCACCAATGTCAGCAAGACTTTTGGATGTTAATTCTTTAGATAAATACATTGCTATTTGCCTTGGCCTTGCAATAGAGCGCAGGCGTTTTGATGAAAGCATATCACCAAGCTTCAAGTTATAACGAGAACAAACTTTACGCTGAATATCCTCAACCGTAACTATTCGTTCATTTGACCTTAATAAATCACGAAGTATATCTTGTGTACTCTCAAGAGTAACTTCTCTTCCCACCAAAGTAGAGTGTGCAATCACTTTATTTAAAGCACCCTCTAGCTCCCTAACATTAGAAGTGATCTTTGATGCCAGAAAATCAATGACATTTCTTGGAATCTGGATATTCATCTTTTCTAACTTTAATTCTAAAATACCTACTCTAAGCTCATATGTTGTGCTATGTACATCTGCTACAAGCCCCCAGCCCAGCCTAGATTTTATTCTCTCCTCAATATTATCTAAATCACTTGGAGAACGATCACAAGAAATAACCATTTGCTTATTATTGTCTATAATGGCATTAAAAGTATGAAAAAATTCTTCCTGAGTATTATCTTTTCCGCAAATAAACTGTATATCATCAATCATCAAAACATCTACAGAACGAAATTCTTCTTTAAATGACATGATGTCTTTATCCCGCAGTGCTTTAATAAACCTATACATAAATTTTTCAGCTGAAATATAAAGCACTTTGCGTTTAGGTTGTTTTTGATTAATATACCAAGAAATTGCATGCATTAGGTGAGTTTTACCCAGCCCTACTCCACCATATAAAAATAATGGATTAGATTTGTTAACAGCACCTTCCGACTCTGCAACAACCATTGCAGCAGCATAAGCAAGCTCATTTGGAGGACCAACAACAAAATTATCAAAAGTAAATCTACTATCTAATGAATCCGTACTTAAACTTTCATTTAAGGAATACGAGCTTTCGACAGCATCCTTTTTTGCATTGCCCGCTTCTATGTTTTCCTTAGGTTTTGATGTAATAATATCAAGATAAGAAATGTTTGAATTATACTTGGTAAAGCACTCTAGAATAACACTCAAATAATTAGACTTAATCCAGTCTCTAATAAAATCACTTGGCGCACTTAAAATAATGTTTTTATTATTTTGTATTTCCAGAAAATCTAATTTACATAGCCAATTATTATATAAATCCTTGCCATAATAAGCTATAAGATCTTGGTTTACAATACCCCATAGTTCTGATGTATTTTCAATATATCTTGAATGTTGTCGTTCCATATTTTTAGTTAGAATAATGCTTGTATCTAATTGATGTTATAATAATTTTTTAAATAAATAAGCTTGATTTTGAGGATTAATCTGAATAATAATGTTAATATATATTTTTTGCAACATTAATAGCTTATGATGAGCAATAGTCAACTTATATTTAAGAAAAAACTTCTTTATCAAAGCCAAAATCGAGGGTGCAAAGAAACAGATCTCATAATAGGCAGCTTTACAAAAAAATATATTGATACTATGAATAGCAAGGATCTACAAGAACTGCAAACTATACTCAAAATTAATGATACAGATTTTTATGATTGGTATACAAAGAAAAAACCTCTTCCTAAAAATTATCATTCGTCGTTAATGCATAAACTACTCAGTTTCATACCAAATTGATTTATGAAAATTAATATCCCTACCTCTGCAAAGGCATATTATGCTTCAAAGATGTTCTTTTCAAATCCACAAAATATCATCGTTTGTTATTCAAATGAAGAAGATGCAAATACTGGATATCAACAATTAATACATTATGGGTGTCGTGATGTTTTTCATTTACCTCTTTTAAAAAACAACCCGTACGATCACATATCACAAGCAAAACATCATATATCTAAAAGAGCTAGAATATTAGCGCAAATTGCAACTAGCCGGCAACCTAAAATTATTGTTATTAGCGCTGAAAATTTGTTGTTAAAAATACCCAGCTTTGATATCTTTACAAAGTCTATAATGAAGATTTCTGCAGGTGATAAGATAGGCCCTGATAAAGTTATTGACTTTCTTGTATATAATGGATATTGCAGAGCATCCAGCGCTATTGAAGATGGTGAATTTGCAGTGCGCGGTGAGATTATTGATATAGCAACCACAAATAATGAGGGTTACAGAATAAATTTCGGTTGGGATAATATTGAAAACATTAGAAGGTACGACAGCTACACCCAAATATCTAGTGAACACTTAGCAGAAATCACGCTTTTTTGCGCGAATGAAACGCTAATAAATACCAATACAATTAGTAATTTTAAAAAAAACTTTCTTGCTACTTTTGGAGCAAACCACGTAAACAGCAGCCTTTATCAATCAATTATTAATGGAATGCCGTATAATGGTTATGAGTATCTCACTCCATTATTTTATGATAAAATGAGTACTGTTAGCTCAGAGCTAGAATCACCAACCATCATTTACGATGCTCTATGCATAAAAAAGATTGAAGAGTACGACCAGCTATATCGTGATATATATCACTCTAGGCAATTGACTAACAAATCACAAGCAAGTTCATTTTACTATGCAATAGAACCTGATTTACTAATTAATAACTATCAAAAAACACGTGAATACCTTCAAAAAGAAACAAACATACATATCGACAAGTCTGCCACCCCTCTAGAACAATTCATCTCTGTTCCTCACATTACAAGCGAGGCAAAAATAAAGAAAAAAAGTGAATTTGAAATATTATTTGAAATCATTGATAGATATAAAAAAACATCGATTATATTTTGTAATTCTTCAAAATCTTTAGATAGGATAAAAACCATCCTTACTAATTATGAACGTTCATCTAACAAGATTGAATATATTCAAAAAGCTCAAAATCAATACATTAATTTGATAGTTTGTCCTATTACTCAGAGCTTTTCAGATAACAAATATTTGTTTATATCTGAGTTTGATTTACTAGGTAGTAAGTTCTTACCCCGCAAAAAAATATCATCAAAAAAGAAGTTAGCAAATATGCTAACGGAAATAGATAATATCACGCAAGGAGATCTCGTAGTTCACAAGGAACATGGAATTGGAATGTTTGATTCAATAGAAACATTATCAGTCGATAACATCAAGCATGATTGCATAAAAATTTTATATGCGGATAAAAACATATTCTATTTGCCAGTTGAAAATATTAACCAATTAAAAAAACATGGCAATAATGATGTCCCGTTAGATAAGCTAGGTCACGTAGAATGGCAAAAGCGTACCGCAAAACTTAAAAACAAGATTCGTGATATAGCTAAAAAATTACTACAAATCACTGCAAAACGCCAGCTAATACAAATAGAGCCAGTCCATGTCGAGGCATTGAGTTATGAAAATTTTTGTAAGGATTTTCCATATACTGAAACTGAAGACCAACAAACTGCCATTAATGACATTCAAAATGACCTTACATCAGGTAAATTAATGGACAGATTGATTTGCGGCGATGTTGGATTTGGTAAAACAGAAGTTGCGATGCGAGCTACCTATTTGGTCGCATCTAATATCAATACTGAAAAGGCACAAATCGCCATTATCTCGCCTACTACTATTTTATGTCGCCAGCATTACAAGAATTTTATGTCTCGTTTCAGAAACACAAAACTAAAAATAGCACAACTTTCTAGACTAATAAAACCTTCCGAAACTCGTAAAATTAAAACTCAAATGGAGGAAGGTGAGATCGATATTGTAATTGGTACACACTCTTTACTAGCTGGTGGTATCAAATTTAAAAATCTTAAAATGGTAATAATAGATGAAGAGCAGCATTTTGGTGTGACACAAAAAGAAAAGTTAAAAAGATTAAAAATTGGCACGCATGTCTTGTCAATATCTGCTACACCTATCCCTCGCACTCTTCAAATGTCAATGGTTGGTATCAAAGATTTAAGCCTTATAACCACCCCACCAATTGACCGGTTGCTAGTAAGAACTAATATTATTTCAAATGATGACGTGATCATCCGTGATGCTCTCATGAGAGAAAGACTTCGAGGAGGCTTAAGTTTTTATGTCACTCCTAGGATTAAAGATATTGAAACGATCACTAAACAACTAGATAAAATTGTACCTGAGCTAAATTATAGGGTTGCACATGGACAAATGAAACCTAGTGATATCGATAATATCATGAATGATTTTTGTGAAGAAAAATTTGATATATTAATCTCAACTACCATAATTGAGTCTGGAATCGATATAGAAAATGCAAATACTCTCATCATTAACAAAGCTGATATGCTTGGATTAAGCCAATTATATCAACTGCGCGGAAGAGTAGGAAGAGGTAAAAAACGTGGTTATGCTTATCTGGTATTGGAAGGAAAACAAATACGCAAACATTCTATTGAGAGATTAGAAATACTGCAAAACCTGGATAGTTTAGGAGCAGGCTTTTCAATTGCCTCACACGACATGGATCTAAGAGGTTTTGGTAACTTAGTTGGCGATGAGCAGTCTGGACACATAAAAGAGGTAGGGTCTGAGCTGTACCAAGAAATGTTAGATGAAGAAATTTTAAAACTAAAACAAAATAAAGAAATTAAAACAAATTTTGTTCCTAAAATTAACTTGAAAATACCTGTGTTAATACCAGAAAAATATATAGAAAATTCAGACTTACGTATGGCAATTTATCGCAAAGCAGGAAACATTGAATCTGCAGATGACATGCATAATTTTAAAATTGAAATGGAAGACAGATTCGGACCAATACCATCAGAATTTCTTAACTTATTAAAAAGTGTTGAAATTCGTAACATATGCTTAAAATTGGGTATAGAATCACTCGACAGTGGAAAGAATGGATTCGTGATAAAATTTAATGATAATTTTGACGTTGCTGGCGTTGTAATGCAATTTATCAACAAATACCCCAGAGATGCAAAAATAAAAGCGGGGAATAAATTGGTTTATCTTAAGCCATTAACTGAAAAAAGACTAATCTCTGATACTATGGAATTTTTAGCAAATTTTGAAGATAAATAGAACTCGGGCTAATGAAAGTGGCAAAACCTAGATAGTAATCTACAATACTATAAAATAATCTAGCTTTTGCTTTTTTCTTTTAAGTCTTGTATTAGAAAATCAAATCCTTTTGTTGATAAGATATGTTGGAATTCAGACCTTTGAGAGTCAATAATACTAACACCTTCGACTATAACATCGCCCACTAGGTAATTTTTTTGATCACCTTTCTCAATCTCGTGAATCAAGTATTTTACAATTGTTTTTGTATTATCTTGTGGGTTTACTATTTCAGTATCAACTATAAATAAATCATTATCAATATCTTTAACTCTTACAAGCACACCTTTTTCACCGTTATAGCTGCTTACCAAACTAGAGTATGAGTTAACTACAAAATCAGCATAGACTTCTTCAAAACCTTCCATCTGAGATTTTGAAAGCTTCCTCCCTGCTCTTCCAAGGGTTTGTTTTGCCATCCATTTAGAATGTAAATGTTCTCTAATTATTTCAGCAACCTTAATTTTAAGCTGGTCTTTATTTATGCTATCATCTTGAAACAAGACATATGTCTGTTCTAAAAAATCCTCAACATAATCTTCTAGTTGTTTTTTATCACTAGTATAATCCGCTGCAAATAGAGGATTATAGGAAAAAAACAAACACATTAATAACGTAACAATTTTTTTTGTCATACTTGATACTCTTGATAATTTTTAATAATTACTAAACGACCAAGTAATAATATGTAACATTTCGTAATTAGTCTAGTTATTTATTTATCTACCTACATAGATAATTATTGGGATATTGCATTTTCGATTCTCTTTCATTTAATATTGCATTACGAATTGCAATATAAGGATCCAAAGAATGAGCTTCTACGTAATCAGTAAATGGAATATTTTTATGCCTAAAATGCACAACATTAGTACCAAATTCTGCTATTTTCACATTATCGTTTGTTAAATAAGTCATCGGGCTAGTAAAATAATCGAACGCTACAAAACTACCGGCATCACGAGCGCTATATCCACCTAAAATTGGTAGTACAACATATGGACCAGCTCCTACACCGTAATATGCAAGTGTGTTGCTGAAATTTTGTGGCTTTGCTTCTAAGCCAAACTTAGAAGCAATGTCAAACATACCACCAATTCCAAGAGTAGAATTCAACACAAAACGCCAAAAAGTTTTAAGCGCACCTTCTGAATTACCTTGTATAGAGTAGTTAACACTGGATAATGGCTCTTTCATATTAAGCAAAAAAGAATTAACTCTTGCTCTACTATAGTCATTTGTAACAGTGCCGTAAGCTTTTGCAATTGGTCTGAATATTGCTCTATCCAAAACACTATTAAAAAAGAAAATTTTACGATTCAAATTTTCATAAGGATCATATATAGCGCATTTGTTATCAATTGACGCATAGCTATAGTTATAATCATCAGCTACTTCAGCATAGACAATTGAATTAAAAAACAACAGGGTTAAAAAAAGATAACAACGTTTAAACATACAAAACCAGTAATTTTATTTACAGCAAATGAATATATTGTAATTTACTCCATTGTCCAATGGAAAATGGGTTTTAGATAAAATTATAAATTTATTTTTAGTCAAAAATAACTCGATTTCACTTTTATTATAAGAATATTCCAATAACTGAAAATTGCAATGAGTCCGTTTTGCATCTCTTAAAACAAAAGCAAAATAACCTTTTTCTTTTAACAAGTCATAAATTTTTTTGAAAAAATTAGATAAATCTGAATAATACGAAAAACCCTCTAAACTGAATATAGCATCAAATTTTCGTTGGCAATTTTTAATATATTCCTCAGCTGGCATGCAATGTAATTCATCTTGTAGCTTTTTACCTGAATAATGTATTGTTTGTAATTTTATTAATTGCCTAGATAGTTCAGTACTAATAAGTTTAAAATTATTTTGCAGACGTAAAGATAACTCGTTACTTAAAATACCATCAGCACTTCCAAATTCAGCTATCGCATAGCTTGAAGGTAAATTTGTAGCTTGCT
Organism: Candidatus Megaera endosymbiont of Nemacystus decipiens; assembly: GCA_030036605.1. Taxonomy (GTDB): domain Bacteria; phylum Pseudomonadota; class Alphaproteobacteria; order Rickettsiales; family Rickettsiaceae; genus Megaera_A. Next base: position 51,175 of record DAOTRE010000005.1, read on the forward strand.
TTAAAAAATTTTTTACTAATATTTTTACAATATCATGCCTTTGATCCTGAAATTTATTTACATAATCTTTAGGGATTAACTCTCTTCTTAAAGAATAAATAGAAGTAGGAACTACAGTTATATTATCAAATTTTTTAATAAATCTGGCTAGCTCTTTGTCCACACCATCACGATTGATATATTTTTTCGCCTCTTTAAAATCATTATTCAATACATAACTCCACAAAAGCCAGTAGCTAGCTATTTTATTACCCGGATCTAAGAATTTATCCACTAATTTAAATCGTAAAATAGCATCACTAATATTGCCTCTTTGAATATGTAACTTCCCTAAGTTTAGATTACTTGTCTTAAGATTGCTTAACTTGTTAATAAAATTTTTTACCTTGGAAATTAATTTTTTTAAAATTTTACTACAACAAGAGCCGACTTTCACCAATTTGTTAGGTGTTTTTTTAAGAAATGCTAGATAGCTCATACTATTAGAGATATAATTTTAATTGATTATTGAATTTTTTCATATAACTTACTGAATATCAAATAAAAATCATACGTAAAAAAATAAAAATTTTAAGGTATCAAATTTATGTCATTATTAGCAAATCGCCTTTCTAAAATAAAACCTTCTGCTACGCTTGCCGTAAGCACAAAAGCAAAAGAACTTAAGGATAAAGGAGTTGATATAATCTCCTTAGCTGCTGGCGAACCAGATTTTGATACTCCATTAAATATAAAACAAGCTGCAATAAAAGGAATCAAGGAAGGTAATACTAAATATACACCTGTAACAGGAACTACTGAACTAAGGCAAGCTGTTTGCAACAAATTTCAAAAAGAAAATGGATTATCTTATAACACAAACGAAGTAATAGTTAGCACTGGAGGGAAACAAGTTATATATAACCTTTTCATGGCTACCTTAAATGAGGGGGATGAGGTAATAATTCCTGCTCCTTACTGGGTCTCTTATCCCGATATGGTGCTACTTTCTGGAGCAAATCCCATAATAGTTAAATCTGATATAAAAGATAATTTTAAACCAAAACTATCTGACATTGAAAATGCAATTACTCCAAAAACTAAATGGCTAATATTAAATTCTCCCAGCAATCCTTCTGGTGCAATATATGATAAAGAATATCTACTAAAAATATTAGAACTAGCAAAAAAGTACCCCCATCTACATATTATGACAGACGACATATATGAACACATAATATTTGACGAAGCTAAATTTTTTACAATAGCATCTCTTGCTTCAGAAGAAATAAGAAAACGTATTTTTATAGTTAATGGAGTTTCCAAAGCTTATTCCATGACTGGTTGGAGAATTGGTTACGGCGCAGGAGATGAGTCTATAATTAAAGCTATGTCTATAATACAATCTCAAAGTACATCAAACCCTTCCTCCATAAGCCAAGTAGCAGCTCTTGAAGCTCTCTCAGGAGACCAAAAATCAGTGCTAAGTTCTATATCAGAATTTCAAGAAAAACGTGATTTGGTCATTTCACTTCTGAGCCAAATAAAGGAATTAGATTGCTACAAGCCTAGTGGAGCTTTTTATTTGTTCCCAAAATGCAGCCAGTTGTTTGGCAAAAAAACGCCTAAAAATATGATTATTAACTCAAGCGCAGAGCTTGCTACATATTTACTTGAAAAAGCAAATGTTGCTGTTGTTCCAGGCGTTGCTTTCGGTATGGACGAGCATTTTAGAATATCATATGCAACTTCTAAAGACCTTTTAAAAGAAGCCTGCTTACGAATTAAAAATGCAATTTCTGAGTTATCATAAAAATGTTTAAAAAACGAATTAAACATCTTTTTAAAAATAAGTATGTGCAATATATTTTAGCCTGCTTATTATATTGCTATTTAATATTAGTATATAAAACTTCTAAGTGGGTAATAAAATGGGAAGATAGCGAACTAGAAAAAAAAATTCCTGATATTAATGGTTGTTTTATATCATTTTGGCATAATCGTCTAGCTTTTGGGATACATATTTTCAGAAACTACAAAAAAATCCATGCTTTGGTTTCTTCTCACAGTGACGGGAAAATAATAGCTAGTGTGATACGCATTGCAAAACACAAAACGATTAATGGATCTAGTAATAAAAATGCTCAATCTGCCCTAAAATCTATAATAAAAAAGCTTGAATCAGGAGAAAAAATCATAATTACCCCTGATGGACCACGGGGACCTTTATATGAAATAAATAGTAATATTACTAGAATTGCACATAAATATAATAAGCCTATAATACCTATGTCTTGTATATCAAACAAGTACTTTGAGTTAAAAAGTTGGGATAAAATGCTTATACCTAAGCCTTTTAGCAAAATATATGTTATATTTGGTAAAGCGGTTAGTCTATCACAAGATGATAAAAAAAATAAAGATTTATTAAAAAACGATATGATGAGATTATCAGAAACAGCGAAGCTGCAGTTAAAGCAAAGGGAGATGTAGTGAAAATTATTTATATTTACAATATTATAAATTCATTGCTAATACCTGTATATATGGTCCTTGCGTTAATAAGGATTGTTGCAAAAAAAGATACTATTGATTCAGTGAAGCAAAGATTTGGTATATATAAAAAATCAAGGCCAAAAGGCAATTTATTATGGATACATGCCGCTAGCCTTGGAGAGTCTATGGTTGCTACTACTTTAATTGAGCTTATTGCAGCGAAATATCCAAATTATAAGTTTCTTATCACCACTACTACACTCTCTTCCCGTAAAATTTTAAAAAAACACTTGGGACGCAAAGTTATACATCAATTTGTACCAGTAGATAGCTTTTTTATAGTAAAAAGATTTATCAATTATTGGAAACCAAATTTGGCTCTGTTTGTTGAATCTGAATTGTGGCCAAGTCTTATTCACATAGCAAGTCAAAAATGTGATTTATTGTTAATAAATGCAAGACTTTCTAATAATTCATATAATAAATGGCAAAAACGAAAAGCTATTTTTTATCAAATCACCTCCTACTTTAAAAGTGTCATTACACAGAGTGAAAACGACTTGCTTAAATTCAAGAGCCTTGGATGCAAAACTGCAATCAATTTAGGCAACTTAAAATTCGCCAACAAAGAACTTGAAATTAACGAATCTAAACTCTTGAAGCTACAAGAAAATGTTAAAGATAAACCTATATTAGTTGTTGCTAGTAGTCATTCTGAGGATGAGAAAATTTTCCTAAAATTCATTGCTCAATCTAAAAAAGCTGGTTTAAATTATTATCCTATAATCGTACTCCGGCACCCGCATCGTAGAAATGAGCTCACAAAACTCTGTAAGAAAATTGGCATAACATGTGCATTGCGCTCCGAAACAAAAACTAACTTTTTAAAAAAAGATCTTTACATAGTTGATACGTTCTCCGAACTAGGTCTATTCTACCAAATAGCTTATGCTGTTTTTGTTGGAGGATCATTTAAAAGAGGAGGTCATAATATCGTAGAACCGGCCTATTTTGATAACATAGTTTTATTTGGCCCTGACATTAGCAATTTCCAAGACATCGCCAATGAAATGATATCGAGTAATGCAGCAATACAAATATCTGATATTAAAGAGCTGTCGGAAAAAATCCAATATGTTTTTAATAGTCGTAATCATAAAAAAATGAAAACATATAGAGAAAATGCTCTGCAATATGTTAGTGGACGTACAAAAATCTCTGAGGATTATATAAAACATATAAGCAAATTTCTTGATGATTAAACTTAATTCTCCCAAATTTTGGCAAAAAACTAACTGGTTTTCTTCTCTTTTAACACCACTGTCTTATTTATACATGCTACTAGGCTATGTGAGAAAAATTTTTATAAAACCAATCCGTCTACCTGCCTATGTTATCTGCGTTGGTAATATTACAATTGGAGGAGGAGGAAAGACACAAATAGTTAGGTGGCTAGCTTCACATTTAAAAGAAAAATATAAAATACTTGTCATTACAAAAGCTTATAATTCGTCTTTAAAAAAAGCAAAATTTGTGCAAGAATCTGACCTTGCTTCAGATGTTGGAGATGAATCAAAACTACTTGCTAAAAACGCTGCCGTAATTGCTACCAAGTCTCTAAAGCAAGCATTAGATTTAATAAAAGAATTTGATCCTGAAATCATAATATTTGACGATGGAATGCAAAGCCCTAGATTTCAAAAAGACCTCACAATTTTGTCTATTACTACAGACAGAGCTCTTGGAAATCAGAAAATTTTTCCAGCTGGTCCTTTGCGGCAAACATTATCTTCTGCCTTAAAAATATCAGATATTGCTATATTGGTAGGAAATAATGGTACTGCAAATAACTTGCTGTCTAGCTACAATCTACCTATTTTTAATGCTCAAATAGTTCCCGAGTCTGAGGATATAATCAAAACCAACCAAAATTATCTTGCATTTGCAGGGATAAGCAACCCAAATAGTTTTTTTCAGCTACTAAAAAAATATAATATAAAAATAGATTCCTGCAAATCTTTTCCAGACCATTATCTATATACTCAAAAAGATATTATGAATCTAAGAGAATTGGCATTACGACTAAGATTAAACCTTATCACAACTGAAAAAGATTATGTCAGAATAGATAACCCTGAAAACATAAAATATTTACCAGTAAAATTATCTTTTGAAAAAAAAGACAAGTTATTAGACTTGTTATATAAAAAAATTCAGAATCAGGTATCAAAAAACTAGTCTACTACTCTTTAGTTTGATATCCTGTATTTTATTGACATAATGTTTATTTATTTACATAGGATTAGACATGGAATATTCGTGTTTTGCACACAAATTTGAATTTTTATAAATATTAAATAATGATTCAAAATAAACACATTATCAGATTATCATTCATTGGCTTATTCCTTAATATAATAGCAAACATAATATTGTACCGCTATTTTATGATTGAAGAAGTTGTCATCAATCAAATTGCTGAAAACAATAAGTATCTGGTCAAAACATATCAGGAAGATGTATGGAATAAAAACAAAACAGCTATAGAAGAGATCAACTCATTCAATTACAAACAGTTTTTTACCGACAAACAATTGATAGATTATGCTCGAAAATCGATTGATTTTTTTAAAAATATCAACTCTACTATTAACATATATAATAAATATGGACACAAAGTAATTTCTACTAATAATGATAAAAATCAAACATATGCTATAAGTAACCGATTTGACTTTTATAATTTCCTGGTTCACAAACTAGATTCATTTTTCCTTGGTAAATATACATCCAGCACGCCTATAACAGATGCCTATAGAGGCAAAGTCTCGCATTCTCTAGTTTCCCGTAACTTGATGTATTATGATGATATCCCATTAGTTAAATCATTCATCAATAGCTACGTCCCAATTATCAGTGCAACAAATGGAAAATTTGCAGTAGATGGAGTAATCGAAATTATTACGGACATAACAGATCAATGGGAAGATATAATATATTTAGAAAAAAGAGCAGTGATTATTTTTGTTGTGATATTTTTTGTCTTTTTTACCATAGTCATGTACAATACAAACTACGCTCAACGCATTATTAACAAGCAATTTGAAACTAATCGCGCTTTAAAAGAAGAAAAAGCAAGGGTACAAATAGAGAGCTCTGCAAAAACAGATTTCTTAGCTAATGTAAGCCATGAACTGCGAACCCCTTTGAATGCAATTATTGGATTTTCTGAAATTATTTTATCAGAAACATACGGTAAAATTGAGAATAAACATTATCAAGATTATGTAAACGATATTAATAATTCTGGCAAACACCTACTTAGCGTTATCAATGATATTTTAGATTTTTCAAAGGCTTCTGCTGATAAACTCAAAGTAGAAAATGTAGAGTTAGATTTGAATAAACTCGCTTCTTCAAGTATGAGATTTGTACAACCAAGAGCAAGTAGCGCTAACATTGAGCTTATTGAGGACCTACCGCGCAGTCATGTCGTAATTACAGCTGACCCAAAAAGACTTAAACAGGCTCTCCTAAATCTACTATCTAATGCTGTAAAATTTACTCCTTCAGGAGGTGCAGTAACGCTTAGGGTGGTAAAAAATAAATCAAAAGAGCTAATTGATATTATAGTATCTGATAATGGAATTGGCATGGATGAAAAGCAGATACCTAAAGCGCTCTCATCATTTGGTCAAGTGGATAATAAACTAAGCAGGAAATATGAAGGCACAGGCCTTGGACTACCTCTTACTAAAAAGCTTGTAGAGCTTATGGATGGTAAATTTAGCATAACAAGCAAAAAGGGGAAAGGCACCAAAATTACTATCACATTTAAGTATGATCCTAAAATACAATTCTAATACGACACTGTTAGATATAACTATTTAACAGTGCTATTTTTTTCCTTTAAAAATAAATTATACTGTAGATTACATTGGAATAGGAGTATTTTATAGAAAATATTTTGTGATTTAGTTATTGTCTTATTTCTCCTGCAATGCTGCTCCATTTGAGGAAAATAAGATGATAAATAAATTGCCAAAGATAAACTAGAAAATACTCCTATTCCAATGTAATCTACAATATATCACTTGACTCGATTGTAGTATCTCCATACAGGTCGTGTGTATCTTCTTGCTTAAATATACACTTACCGAGAAAATTAGTGATTTCAGCATGACACTTTTCGAACATATTTTTTTCATCTTGAGTATAACCAGTAAGTGTATCTACAACTTTAATTTTCTCTTTTTGAAATTGAACAATATCCTGTGTTACATCAGCACCAAAACGCACCAACAATTTCACTATTTCTAAATCATCTGGATTATAACCCCTTTGAATTTCTAATAGTTTTTTATTGGTTTTTAAATTTCCTATATTAGGATCAGCCTTATTATCTAGCAATAATTCAGACATATTAAGATAACGATTGGTAACAGCATGGTAAAGCATAGTCCTTCCAACGCTATCTGTTTCATTAAAATCAATGCTTGCCTTATTATTTTCTAAAAAATATTTCACTGCATGCTCATTATTGCGTCTTACAGCAATAGAAAATGGACTCTGTCCAAAAGAATTTTTACAAGAAAGATTTATCTTTTGACCTGAAGTAACAATCAAATCAAATATTTCCGGACCTTTGTTATTTCCATACGTAGGAGATAATCTACAGAGATTGTGAACAGTTGAATCTTCACCATCAATTGTTTGGTTAATATCAAATGAGAAATTGTCTTGGGAAAGTAAATATTTTACAAGGTCGTCGCGTTCTTTAACTACTGCTGCATTTAGAAAATCGTAAGTCTTATCATTTATTCCTTGTATTCCTATCGTTGGTATTGATTTTAAATTATAATTATTGAGAATATTTTTTAGATTTTCTAAAGTGATATCTTCAAAACTTTCTAGATATAAATTATCAAAGTTATATTTACTGTGCTCTTTATTTATGAGATTAATATAGGATACAATATCTCCTCTTTTTACATCTCTTGCTGCTTCTAGCATCGTAACAAAACCACTATTGAGGTCTTGTGTTTCTGGCAGTATCAAAGGTTTATTTTGCTTTGAAAGAGAACTATAAATATTGATAAAAATATTACCATCAATAGTTTTTAAATTACTCTTACAAAGTAGCTGTAAATTATTTTCTGAAATTTCTCTTGTGGTGGCGTTTTTAATAAAAAATTGTGGTTTTTCTGAATAATAATATAACTCTTTACCCATAATAATTTACTACTTTTAGTTAATTTAATGGGAGCATTAATACAGTAAAACAAACCAAATTGCAACATGTTAACTAAAAATATCTTATTTTAAATTATTATGTTTTAATTTTCCATCCAGAGCTTATTAATTTTAGCAACAATTGAAATAACAAAATATTCATAAAGACTAAGAATATTATCCCAAACTGGGTATTGCCATCTGCATAGCCAGTAAGGCAATATCTAAATCCATCTATAACATAAAAAAATGGATTAATCATATTGATATATTGAAATACCATTGGTAGAGACTTCACAGAGTAAAAAGTGCCAGAGAGAAATGACAAAGGTGTTATGATGTAGCTAGTAAAAGCAGACATTTGATCAAAACTATTCGAAGCAAGACCAGTAAGCAGACCCAGCTGACCCAGGAAACTACAGCATAATAGAACATACAAAGCAAGTAGCCCAGGGTACATTAAATTATAATCTATGAATGGAATGAGAGATATTGCAACTACAATACCAACTAACACCCCCCTCAAAACCGCACCTAAAGTGAAAGCGCATATGATTTCAATACTTCCTAAAGGAGGCATTAAAATGTCATTAACATAACCCAAAATCTTAGACATAATAAAGGAGGAAGAACTATTCGCAAATGTTTGCTGCATAATGCTCATTATAATCAGGCCATAACCAATAAAATTAATAAATTTGATACCCGATATTTCTTCCCTACTTCCACCAGTTGCTAGAACAAATATAGTTAGAAAAAGCAAAGCAGATATCATAGGAGTGAAAATCGTCTGATTATAAACTTTTAAAAATCGTTTTACTTCCCTTAATGTTAAGTAAAACATGCCGTACCAATTGATTTTTTCCACTGTCCCTCCTATGAAAACAATGCAAATCAGAGTGTACATTATTTTCTGTTAATTTTTGATACACTATGATATATTTCCTTCAAGTTTTTATCAACAATAATTTTTCTTAACAAATGTCCAAAAATCTTTACATCAAAACTTACGGCTGCCAAATGAATGTTTACGATTCAATAAAAATGCAAGAATTGTTATTTCCTTTTGGTTTTAAAGAGACTGAAAATATTGAAGATGCCGATATGGTAATATTAAATACTTGTCATATCAGAGAAAAAGCATCGGAAAAAGTATATTCAGAGCTTGGAAGAATTAAAAAAATTAAAGACAAAAGATCTCTTGAAAATAAACGGGAGATGATCATCGCTGTTGCAGGATGCGTGGGACAAGCTGAGGGTGAAGAAATTTTCAAAAGAGCCAGTTATGTTGACATAGTTGTAGGCCCACAATCATACCATACATTGCCTGACTTAGTAGCAAAATTGGCACGTTCAGAAAAACACTTGATAGAACTGGACTTTGTAGAAGAAGAAAAATTTGATAACCTTAACGTTTCCAGTCAAAATCAAGGAGCGAGCGCTTTTGTATCTGTCCAGGAGGGGTGCGATAAATTTTGTACCTTCTGCGTTGTACCCTATACCAGAGGGGCAGAATTTTCAAGACCGGTAGAACAAATTTATCGTGAATCAATGTCTATGGTAACCAAAGGAGCCAAAGAAATATATCTATTAGGTCAAAATGTTAATGCATACCATGGAAAAGCAAACGATAATGAAACTTATTCTTTAGCACAATTAATAAAGCATGTAGCAAAAATTGGAGGACTTCAGAGAATTAGATATACCACTTCTCATCCAAGAGATATGGATGATGAATTGATTAAATTACACGGTATGGAAGACAAATTAATGCCTTTCTTACATTTACCTGTTCAATCTGGCTCTAATAAAATATTAAAATTAATGAACCGCAAACATACAAGGGAAGAATATTTTTCTATTATTGACAAATTAAGAGTAGCAAGGCCGGATATAGTCCTATCATCTGATTTTATCATTGGTTTCCCAGGCGAAACTGATGAAGATTTCGCAGATACACTAGACTTAGTTAAAAAAATTAAATATGGTCAATGCTTTTCTTTCAAATACAGCCCGCGCCCAGGAACTCCTGGCGCTACTATGGAACAGGTTCCAGAAAATGTCAAAACCGAAAGACTAGCAACACTTCAGAAGGAGTTAGCCGATCAACAACTCGAAATAAATCAGAAATCTGTTGGAAAAATAATGCCTGTATTGTTTGAAAAACATGGTAAATTTAATGGGCATATAGTTGGTAAAACTCCTTATATGCAATCAGCTTATATAGAAAATGCAGACGAAAAATTAATAGGTAGCATTGCAAATGTTCGTATTGTTAAAGCTTTGGCAACAAGTGTAGCATGTGAATTAGTTTAAGGCAGAATTATGTTACTAAATTTAATCAGATTAATCGTAAAACATTTTCTAAAATTAGTAACAATATTGATATTAATTATTGCTTATATTCTTTTCTACTATAGCAAAGATTTACCAAGCTATTCAGATTTGGAGAAATATTATCCACCTTCAATTACTCGCCTTTATTCTGCAGATGGAAAATTGATCGAAGAATTTGCAAAAGAACGTAGGGTTTTTGTCCCTATAAAATCTATTCCTAAACAATTAATATATGCTTTTGTCTCTGCTGAAGATAAAAACTTTTACACACATTATGGAATTGATGTTTTGAGTATTATAAGAGCTGCCGGTGCAAACATCGCTAACATACTCTACAACAGACGCGTAGAAGGCGGCTCAACTATCACTCAACAAGTAGTTAAAAACTTTCTTCTATCATCTACCCGCTCGCTAGAAAGAAAAATAAAAGAAGCTATACTCTCCTATCGTATTACTCAGTCTTTTTCCAAAGAACAAGTGATGGAGTTATATCTAAATCAGATATTCCTTGGCAAAGGCTCCTACGGTGTGGCCATGGCTGCTCTGAACTATTTTAATAAATCTATTGAAGAATTAACTTTGAGTGAATGCGCAGTTCTGGCTTCACTACCAAAGGCTCCTTCTAAATTTAACCCTGAGAGAAACATGCAAAGAGCAATAAGTCGTAAAAACTATGTTATTGAGCGCATGTATGAAGAAGGCTATATATCACTTTCACAAGCTCAAGAAGCTAAAGCAGAGGCAATAATATTAAAAAAACGGGACAAAATTACGACTATCGATGCTGATTACTATGCTTCTAAGGTTCGACAAGAAGTAATATCAATGTTTGGAGAGGAATATTTTTATAATGCGGGGCTCACAATTATTACTTGCCTTGATTCCAAAATACAAGAAGCCGCAACTAACGCACTACGATTTGCTATAAAAAAACATGATATGAAGCGTGGATATAGAGGCCCTATAGCCCAACAAATAAACATGGAAACCTGGTTAGAAAGCTTGAATAAGATTAAGACTCCAGTTGGCTTGTTGCACTATAAACTTGCTGCCGTTTTACACGTAGAAAAAGAAGAGGCTAAAATAGGCTTAGTAGACGGTACAAAGGCAACAATATATCTTAAAGATTCACTCTGGACAGCTACTAATATCCAATCTCTAAATAAAATTTTAAAACCATGTCAGGTAATTGCCGTAGAAAAAATTGGTAATAAGTATTTTTTACAACAAATACCAGATTTTAATGGCGGTTTCATGGTTATGAACCACCAAGATGGCCGTGTGCTTGCTATTCAGGGAGGATATGATTTTGATAGCAGTAGATTTGATAGAACGACCCAAGCAAAAAGACAAGTGGGTTCTTTAATCAAACCTTTTGTATATTTAGCTGCGCTTGAAAATGGTGCAAGGCCTAATGATATTTTCATAGATGAACCGATACAAATTGAACAGGGACCAAACTTACCTTTATGGGAACCAAGAAATTATGAAAGAAACTTTATGGGCCCAATGACACTTCGCAAAGGGTTTGAGAAATCACGTAATATTATTTCCATTAAGGTAGGATTGTTCGCTGGCCTTGAAAATGTAAGGCAAATCTTGATAAGACTTGGTGTTAACAATAAGCCGCCACACTATAATTCTCTATTTTTAGGTGCTATTGAAACTACTTTAGCACAAATGGTCAATGCTTTTGGCCAAATTGCTAATGGAGGCTACAAAATAGAACCGCATTATATTGAGATGATCAAGGATCGTTTTGGTAATATTATTTACAAACGTGACTATAGCGAATGCTATAATTGTTCTTCAACTCAAGACCATTTTAATGAATATGCCAACCCATCACTGTCTCAAAAACCAAAAAATTCTTTGATAGACGAAGCTTCAAGCTACCAGCTTATTTCTTTAATGAAAGGTAGCGTTCAGAGAGGAACCAGTGGAGGCACTAGAGTTCTTAAGCAAATTGTTGCTGGAAAAACAGGTACAACAAACGGTGCAAAAGACTTATGGTTTATGGGTTTTACACCCGAAATAGTTGCTGGAACCTACATTGGTTATGACAACCCTAGAACTTTCGGTGATAATATATCTGGTGCTCGCGTCGCTCTACCAGCATTCGTGTACTTCATGCAACACGCATATAAGGATAACAAAGCAATTGACTTTAAAATTCCTAAAGACATTTATATTGACATGATAGATCCTGACACTGGCAAGAGACATAATGGGGAAGGTGCAATTATGGAAGCATTTAAAAAACAGGATTATATTGATGAAATTGACGATAGATCGATTAATAATATCAGTAACCCTGATGAAGATAGAAAATCTGACTTCGATAAAATCGAGGATTATGATTACTCACACGAAATATATTAGATATAATAAAGTGTAAAATTGTAACAATTATATCTTTTATAAACGAATAATTAACTAATTTAAATTATATTAAGGCAAATAATAATTACATCTATTAGTGGTTTTGTTAAGCTTATTTCATTGACATTTATTGATGAAATGATTACAATTCCGCTCGATCAACATATAATTTTACAAGAGATTAAGAATGACCAATTCTCAAAACTGTAGTTTCGTGAGCAAACTGTCTAATATTTTTTGGCCTATTGAGAGGTATGAAAACAAAAAATTCATACCAATGGCATTAATGATGGCGTTCATTTTATTTAATTATGCTACTTTAAGATCCATTAAAGATGGGCTGGTTGTAACCAACATTGGCCCTGAAGCTATAAGCTTTTTAAAGACTTATTTTGTACTTCCTTCTGCGATGTTGTTAATGGTGGCATATGCAAAGCTTTGCAATATCATGAATGCTAGAAGTGTGTTTAATTTTATCACCACTATATTCTTGATTTTTTTCGTAATATTTACTTTTGTATTATACCCAAACCCTAATTTTTTTCATGCTTCTGAAGAAACTTTAGAGACATTATCTACCAACTATCCAAATTTTAAATGGTTGATTAGAATATGTGGTAACTGGAGTTATGGAATGTTTTATATAGTGGCTGAAATGTGGGGAAGCATGATGGTTAGCTTGCTATTTTGGCAGTTTGCTAACCAAATCACTAAGACAGGTGAAGCTAAACGTTTTTATTCAATGTTTGGTTTAATCGGCAACGTAGGTCTACTGTTTGTATCTTTAGCTTTATATGTTTTATTAAATGACAATCTAAATATTGTACCTCAAGATGTAAAACTAATACCAGTATTGGGACTTGTATCAATAAATTGCTTAGTTGTATTATATTTATACAGATGGTTAAATGAAAATGTTCTTACCGATCCTGAGTTATATAACCCAGCAGAGATTGGCCCAAAGAAAAAAAATAAGGTAAAATTATCAATCGCTGATAGCTTCAAAATGATACTTACTTCAAAGTACCTTGGTCTTATCGCTATGTTGGTTTTCTCATATGGAGTATCTATTAATCTAGTGGAAGGGGTTTGGAAATCTAAACTACGCGAGCTATACACTGATGAAGTATCTTACACTGCTTTCATGGGGCAATTTCAAGCCTACCAAGGAACTGTTGCCATATTTTTTATGTTGGTTGGTGCTAATATTTTAAGGAAGGTATCATGGTTCACTGCTGCAATGTTTACTCCATTAATGATTTTGGTAACTGGCTCAGCTTTCTTCTCGTTTATTATATTTGATAGCACCATTGGATTACAAGTTGCAGCTTTCTTTGGAACTGGACCTGTTGCATTAGTTGCAATGATTGGTACAGCACAGAATGTTCTTAGTAAGGGTGTAAAATATTCCTTATTTGATTCGACAAAAGAAATGTCTTATATACCTCTAGATGATGAAATGAAATCAAAAGGTAAGGCAGCTGTCGACGTTATTGGTGGAAGACTTGGAAAATCAGGTGGTGGTCTGATACAATCTTCTTTATTTGCTATTTTACCAACATATACATTTGCAGAAGCAACTCCATATTTTGCGATAGTGTTTTTTGTAATAGTAATGCTATGGGTATTCGCTGTTAAAATGCTTGGTAATGAGTATCACAAAAAGCTTCTTGAGCTAGAAGTTTCAAAAGATACTGCATAAACAAATAAGTCTGGAACAAAAATTTGCGCACAAATTATGCAAAAGAGAGTTCTTCTCAGTAATTTGTGCGTCTTTTAATAGGTGTCCATATTGCACTGAGCGCTATATATCGCCAAATTTTAACTCCCCGTTGACTATAGTATAAAAATTATCTATGGCACTGTTAACACAAAGTAAGGAAAAAGCATTTTTAGACTATTTTTAAACGAAAATAACTTTGTATTCTGTAGGAATAGTGCACCTATTTCAATAAATATAAGTTTGTTTGCAGTCAAAAAAGTTCAAAATGTAACTTTTTTGATTTTGTTAATTCTGCCATAGTGAGTTAGGCTTGATTATTGGCTCATATAAAATGGAGTGAATCATTAGATAAGAGAACAATAATAACGCCAAGACTTAAAACTAAGTTAATATATTAACTTGAATTACAGATTATTATCCACTTTTTTAACCTCAACCTTTAAAAAACCATAAGACACCCCATGCTATTTTTCAACAAACATAGGATGTCTGAATATTTTTCAATAATACTTGAAAATCTTTATGTCAACTGAACCTAAGTTAAAATGACTTATTCAACTTGATCTAATTGGCTTTTTAATAAAGCAGCTTTATCTCTTTCTGCTGCTTGTTTTTTAGCCATTGCCATATAAAACCCCGTACCAGCTGGTATCAAACGACCAACTATTACATTTTCTTTTAGGCCTTGTAAAGAATCAACCTTACCAGCTACTGCAGCCTCAGTTAAAACTTTGGTTGTTTCTTGGAAAGAAGCAGCAGATATAAAGGAATTAGTTTGAAGTGAAGCTTTTGTAAGCCCCTGAAGCACTGGCTGATAAGTTGCCGGAGCTTTCTTCTCTTTCAAAGCTTTTTCGTTAATATCGTCTAAATCATACAAGTCTATTTGTTTACCTTCTATGATACCAGTGTCTCCTGCATCTATAATCTCTACTTTTTGAAGCATTCTTTTGATAATAACTTCTATATGTTTATCATCGATTTTTACGCCTTGTAATCTATAAACCGCTTGTATTTCTGAAATCATATACCTTGCTAGGGCTTCAGTACCCATAACTTTTAGTATATCTTGTAATACAGGGTTACCGTCTATGACCATATCTCCCCGTTTTACAGAATCTCCTTCGTTAACTACAACATGTTTACCTTTAGTAATCATATATTCTATTGGAGAACTTCCGTCTGATGGATGTAGAATTATCCTACGCTTAGATTTATAATCTTTTCCAAATTCAATTCTACCATCAACATCTGCAATAACGGCACTGTCCTTAGGTCTCCTTGCTTCTACTAACTCTACTACTCTAGGCAAACCACCAGTAATATCTCGAGTTTTTGTTGACTCACGAGGTATGCGCGCTAATATATCCCCTGCACTAACTTCAACACCATCTTCAATACTTAATACAGCTCCAACAGGTAAATAATGCTTCACTTCTAAACCGGTTGACAGTTCAACAGCATTACCTTGTTTATCAACTAGCTGGATACGTGGTCTTAATTCTGCACCTTTTGAGTATTGTTTAGATTCAATTATAACCTTGTTAGCAATTCCAGTTACCTCATCTATAACTGTACGCACAGAAAGGCCTTCTACCATATCTTTAAATACTACTTTACCCGCTTTTTCTGTAATAATTGGTAAGGTGTATGGATCCCACTCAGCCAACTTCATGCCTTTACTAACCATTTCGCCATCATCAGATGATAACTTTGCTCCGTAAGGAACTTTATAGTTATATTTTTCATTCCCCTTATCATCAGTAAGTACTACTTCACAGGAACGACTCATAACAATTTTATGTCCATCTGAGTTTATAACTAAATTCCTTCCTTTTATTCTCACTTTTGAATCATAAGGAACTTCTATCGACGACACTTCTGCGCCTTTCGTTGCAGCACCACCAATGTGAAACGTTCTCATAGTTAGCTGTGTTCCTGGTTCTCCAATAGATTGCGCAGCTATTACACCTATTGCTTCACCTATCGAAACTAAAGAGCCTGTGGCAAGGTCTCTTCCATAGCAACGTGCACATATCCCACGCTTTGTCTTACAAGTTAAAACAGAACGAATTTTAATTAGATCTAAACCAGCGGATTCAATCTCATCAACTTTCTCTTCGTTTATCAACTCTCCTGCTTTTACAATTACTTTATTTGTTGATGGGTGCAAAGCATCAATTGCAGCTGACCTTCCCAAGATTTGTTCGGCAAGAGTTACGATAATTTCTCCACCTTCAATAATTGTTTCAATTTCTATTCCATCTTCAGTGCCACAATCAGTAGCTGTAATAATACAATCTTGCGCCACATCTACAAGCTTTCTTGTTAAATAACCGGAGTTAGCTGTTTTTAAAGCTGTATCTGCTAGACCTTTACGAGCACCGTGAGTTGAATTAAAGTATTCACGAACTGTTAGACCTTCTTTAAAGTTAGATTTAATAGGAGTTTCAATGATCTCACCTGAAGGTTTTGTCATAAGTCCTCTCATACCAGCAAGCTGCTTAATCTGAGTAGCAGAACCCCTTGCACCAGAAGCCGTCATCATGTAGATAGAGTTTAATGATTCTTGTGTTCCTTTTGTAGAATCAACTTGTTTTGGAGCAGAAATCTCTTCCATCATGCTTAAACTTACTTTATCACCACAGCTTGTCCAAGCATCAACGGACTTATTAAATTTTTCACCTCTAGTAATTAAACCATCCAAATATTGCTGTTCAAAATCGTTAACTAAGTTTGTCGTTTCTTCGATTAATTTGGCCTTCTTGCTTGGAACAACCATATCGTCCATACCAAATGATATACCAGAATTACAAGCGTGCTTAAATCCTAATTCCATCAATTTATCAGCAAATATTACTGTAGCTTTTTGACCACAATAACGATAAACTGAGTCTATGGCATTTGTAATGCTTTTTTTGTTCATTTCCATATTAAACAACCTAAAATCTAGATTGCTATTTTCTGGCAACAACTGGGACAAAATAACTCTCCCAGGAGTTGTGTCAACAATAGCAGATACGGTCTTTCCATCTGCATCTATCAAAGAGGTTCTATATTTTATTTTTGTGTGATGTGTGATTACTTTTTGGTATAAAGCAAACTCAATTTCTTGTATGTTATCAAATATCATACCTTCACCAGGAGAACCATCCAAAGATAAAGTTAAATAATACAAACCTAGTACAATATCTTTGTCGGCTGAAATAATTGGCTTACCATTGGCAGGGCTTAAAATATTATTAGTCGACATCATTAATACCCTAGCTTCAAGCTGAGCTTCAATCGAAAGTGGAACGTGTACAGACATAGTATCACCGTCAAAGTCCGCATTAAAAGCTGCACAAACTAAAGGGTGCAACTGAATAGCTTTACCCTCAATCAATAAAGGTTCAAAAGCTTGTATGCCTAAACGGTGTAAAGTTGGCGCTCTGTTTAATAATACTGGGTGTTCTCTAATCACCTCTTCTAAAATGTCCCACACCTCTGTTTTTTCTGCATCAACTATTTTCTTTGCAGCTTTAATTGTTGTAGCTATGCCATACATTTCTAGCTTTGCATAAACAAATGGCTTAAATAGCTCTAATGCCATCTTTTTAGGTAAACCACACTGATGCAACTTCATTTCTGGTCCAACAACGATAACAGAACGACCAGAATAATCCACTCTTTTTCCTAAAAGGTTCTGACGGAACCTGCCTTGTTTCCCCTTTAGCATGTCACTTAATGACTTAAATGGACGCTTGTTGGCATTTTTTGCCACCTTGCCTCGACGACCATTATCAAATAAAGCATCTACTGATTCTTGTAGCATACGTTTTTCATTACGTATTATGATATCTGGAGCTTTTAATTCCATCAAACGCTTTAGACGATTATTTCTGTTAATAACTCTTCTATATAACTCGTTTAGATCTGAGGTAGCAAACCTTCCGCCATCAAGCATTACTAAAGGCCTAATTTCTGGTGGAATCACAGGCAACACATTCATTACCATCCATTCAGGTTTATTACCTGAAGAAATAAAGTCTTCTACTAATTTGAGCCTCTTTATGATTTTTTTCTTTTTTGTCTCTGAAGATGTTTCCGCTAACTCTGTTTTTAATCTTTGTCCAAGTTCTTCCAAATTAAGTTCAGCTAACATTTTCTGGACAACTTCAGCACCAATCATAGCTACAAACCCATACTCATCCCTTACCTTAAAAAAGGCATCTTCTGAGAGTAATTCTCCTCTTTGTAAGCTGCTCACACCAGGCTCTATTACAACATAGTTCTCAAAATATAAGATTTTTTCTAGATCCTTCATAGGAATATCAAGTAATGTGCTAATCCTCGAAGGAAGAGACTTCAAGAACCATATGTGAGCTACTGGCGCCGCCAATTCAATATGCCCCATACGTTCACGTCTAACTTTTGTAGAGGTAACTTCTACTCCACATTTTTCGCAAGTTACACCTCTATACTTCATTCTCTTGTATTTGCCACACAAACACTCATAATCTTTAACGGGACCAAATGTTTTAGCACAAAATAAGCCATCTTTCTCTGGCTTAAAAGTTCTATGGTTTATGGTCTCTGACTTTGTAACCTCACCGTAAGACCAAGAACGTATCTGCTCTGGGCTTGCAATATTAATTTTAATTTGATCAAATTGCTGGGTATTATTTACTTGACCATAAAAATTGACTTGTGACATAATGAATTTTCCTCAAAATAAACTCATTCAAACGCTTTTAAAAAAATTCAAAGCGTAAAATTAAAAATAATAAATACTCAATTTGTGCGCTGCACTAAAGTTTTTACTAATCACTTTCTTCCAACTGCACATTTAAACATAAAGATCTAAACTCTTTGATCATCACGTTGAATGACTCAGGTACTCCTGAATTAAAATTATGATTTCCTTTTACTATATTATCATACATCTTAATTCTACCAGTTACGTCATCTGACTTAACAGTAAGCATTTCTTGCAATGTGAATGCAGCACCATATGCTTCCAATGCCCACACTTCCATTTCACCAAAACGCTGACCACCAAAGTGAGACTTACCTCCTAAAGGCTGTTGTGTAACAAGGCTGTAAGGGCCTATTGATCTTGCATGTATCTTGTTATCAACCAAATGATGCAGCTTTAATATATACTTATAACCTACAGTAACATGACGATCAAAATATTCTCCTGTTCTACCATCAATAACTCTTACCTGACCAGACTCATCCTGCCCAGAGAGTTCTAACATCGATTTTATTGTACTGACCTTTGCTCCATCAAATACAGGAGTCGAGAAGTGAACGCCTTGTTTCATATTATCACAAAATTCTAAGAAGCTTTCTTTGTTCATGGAGTCTATCTTTTGTATACCCTCATTGTCATCATAAATTGATTTTACAAAACTTTTTATAGAATCAATATCTATATCATTATTGCTATATTTATCAAGCATTTCTCCTACATTATCGCCTAATTTTTTTGCAGCCCAACCTAAATGCGTTTCTAAAATTTGACCTACATTCATCCTTGATGGCAAACCAAGAGGATTTAAAACAACATCTACCACAGTACCGTCTTCTAAGAAAGGCATATCTTCCTCAGGCATAATGCGAGATATAACACCTTTATTACCATGACGACCAGCCATTTTATCACCTGGTTGCAGCTTATGCTTAGTAGCAATGTAAACTTTTACTACTTTCAAAGCACCTTGTGGTAAATCATCTCCTGCTTGCAACTTGTCCACTTTACTATTAAACCTTTGATTGAGCTCATCTCTTTTTTTGTCATATTGCTCTTTTATTTGTGCTATTTCGTCCATAACTGATTGATTATCTACAACCAACTGCCAATACTGCCCTTTGGATAGACTAGAAAGTAAATTTTGATCTATTACTTGCCCAGCTTTTGTAGACTTAGGACCACTAAAGATTTTTTGTCCTTCTAAAAGTTTTGTAAGACGCATGAAAACAAACTTATCTATGATACTTATTTCATCTTCCCTATCTTTAGACATTTTTTCTATTTGCTGCCTTTCAATAGCAATTCCTCGCTCGTCTTTTTCTACTCCTCTACGGGATAAAATACGCACATCAACGACTGTACCACCTGCGCCAGGCGGAACATACAAAGAAGTGTCTCTAACGTCTGAAGCTTTTTCACCAAAAACAGCTCTCAACAATTTTTCTTCTGGAGTAACTGGGGATTCATTTTTCGGTGTAACCTTACCAACTAGAATATCCCCAGACTTTACTTCTGCTCCGATATGAACTATACCGACTTCATCCAGCTGGCTTAAAGATTCTTCAGTTACATTGGGCATATCCCTGGTTATTTCTTCTGGACCCAGTCTAGTGTCTCTAGCTACAACTTCGAATTCTTCTATGTGAATTGAAGTGAATACATCATCTTTAACTATTCTTTCTGAAATTAATATTGCATCCTCAAAATTATACCCACGCCAAGATATAAAAGCTACAAGCATGTTACGACCTAAAGCTATCTCTCCTTGGTCAATTGCAGGGCCATCTGCTATTATTTCTCCTTCACAAACTTGTTGTCCAACGGAAACTAGTGGTTTTTGGTTAATACATGTATTATGGTTAGACTTTCTATATTTTACTAAATTATAAATATCAACTTCTGGAGCACCATTCTGCTTTTTTTCAAATGATTGAACCACAATTCTTTCAGAATCAACTTCTACAACTAATCCGTCATGCAACGCAAGAACTGAAGCTCCTGAATCCTTCGCAACTACGGACTCAATACCAGTTCCAACAAAAGGAGCTTCCGATTGAATTAATGGGACTGCCTGACGCTGCATGTTTGAACCCATCAATGCACGGTTAGCATCATCATTTTCTAAAAACGGTATCAGTGCTGCAGCAACAGATACTACCTGCATTGGCGTTACATCTATATAATCAACTTCAGAGGGCGGTACCAATACAAAATTTCCAGAATCGATCCTGCAACTTACAAATTCGTCCTCTATAATACCTTCTGAATTAGTTTTTACATCAGATTCTGCTATTTTGTATTTTGCCTCATCTATAGCTGATAAGTAAACCACTTCATCAGTTACATGCCCCTCAACAACCTTTCTGTAAGGGCTTTCAATAAAACCATATTTATTAACTCTTGCATAAGTAGACATTGAGTTAATTAAACCAATATTTTGTCCCTCTGGTGTCTCAATAGCACATACTCGTCCACGATAACTGATGTGAACATCCCTCATATCATCTACAACTCGATCACGACTACTAACTCCACCCTGGCCAAAAGCAGACAGTCTTCTTTTATGAGTGATTTCAGACAAAGGATTTGTTTGATCCATAAACTGGGACAGCTGGGATGTGCTAAAAAATTCCTTAACAACAGCGCTTAAAACTTTAGAATTAATTAAGTCTTGAGGCATTACAGCATCTGCATCAACAGCACTCATTCTCTCTAAAATAGACTTTTCCATTCTGACTAAACCAATTCTAAATTGGTTTTCAACTAACTCTCCAACAGATCTTACTCTTCTATTTCCCAAGTGATCTATGTCATCTACTGAACCTTTACCATCCTTCAAGTCAATTAAAAGCCTTATCATAGCTTTAATGTCCTCCAATGAAAGGCAAGTCTTTTCCAAAGGCAAATCAACTCCTAACCTGGAGTTTAATTTTATTCTTCCTACCTCAGACAAATCATATCTTGAAGAATCAAAAAACAAATTTTTCAACATAACTTCAGCAGCTTCAACCGTAGGAGGCTCCCCCGGTCGTATGACTCTAAAAATATCATTTAGAGCAGATGCATAATCCAAGTTTTTATCTACTTCAATAGTGTTACGTATATATGCATCACTGTTGTTAGAAACTTTTAATAGTGCTATTTCTTTTGCGTTAATTTCTTTTAATTTAGACAAAGCTTCTTCATTAATTTCATCACCTACACTTAATAACACTTCGCCATTTTGCGGATTCACTATTTCTTTTCCAAGAAATTTGCCTAGTATTTGCTCATCTTGCACCAATACTTGTTTTAAGCCTGATTCTAAAAGTTTTTTTGCTAGTCTTGGTGTGATTTTACTACCAGCTTTCAAAACAACTTCTTCATTTTCAGCATTAACTAAGTCATGCATTAATCTGTGCACAGATATATCAGATATATCAAAGTTTGTAATCCAACCTTTTTTAGCATACTGGTATAGATTATTTTCATAATAGGATTTCAATATTTCTTCTTTTGTCATTCCTAGAGAGTACAACAAAGTAGAAACTGGCAATTTTCTTTTTCTATCAATACGAAAATATATTATATCCTTAGCATCAAATTCAAAATCTAACCAAGAACCTCTGTAAGGAATAACCCTAGCAGAGTATAAAAATTTACCAGAAGAATGAGCTTTACCTTCATCGTGATAGAAAAACCCACCTGGAGATCTGTGCATCTGAGATACTATAACACGCTCAGTACCATTTATAACAAATGTAGCATTTTCTGTCATAAATGGGACGTCCCCTATATAAACTTCTTGCTCTTTAATACCCTTGATTTCCTTAGAATCAGTTATCTCATCTAATTCCCAAATACTTAATCTAAGAGTTATTCGCAAACCAGCAACAAAACTTAAACCTCTTTGTATACACTCTTCAACATCAAATTTAGGCTTATCAAATACATATTTAACAAATTCAAGCACTGCAGTGCCGGAAGCATCCTTTATAGGAAAAATTGAAGTTAAAATACTCTGTAGGCCTTTATTTTCTCTCTGATTCTCAGGAATTCCAAATTGCAGAAAATTATTGTTATAAGATTGCTTTTGAATTTCAATCAAATTAGGTATTGTTGCTACAGACTTAATCTTACCAAAATTCTTTCTTAGTCTCTTACTATTTTGCAAGGGGTTTAACATAATGTCTCCAGGTGTTTTTAATAAAAAAATAAAACTATATAACTACAGGCCAATAACAATGACTACAAATAATTAAAAAGTTCAGGGCTATATTAGGTAAAAACTTGAATTATAGCCCTTGATTTTGCAATAAGATTGCTTATTTTAATTCTACTTTTGCACCAGCTGCTTCTAGTTCTGTTTTCATTTTTTCAGCTTCAGCCTTAGCAACGGCTTGCTTTATAGGAGCAGGAGCGCCTTCCACTAATGCCTTAGCCTCACCTATACCTAAGCCAGTCAAAGCTCTTACCACTTTAATAACAGCAATTTTCTGATCACCAAAAGAAGCTAACACAACATCAAATTCTGTCTTTTCTTCTTCTGCTGCAGCTGCTGGAGCTGCTGCTGCAACCGCTGCAACAGGAGCTGCTGCTGTCACACCCCATTTTTCTTCTAATAATTTTGAAAGATTTGCTGCTTCCATCACAGTTAGTGATGATAAATCTTCTGCTATTTTTTCTATATTTGCCATATAATTTTCCTCTTTATTAACTTATTGTTTGAAATTAATTTTTGTCAGCATGAGCCTTTATAACTCTTGCTAATGAACCCGCAGGAGCCTGACATACTCTTGCAAGATTCGTTGCTGGAGCCTGTAACAAACCAACAATTTTGCCTCTTAATTCGTCCAAAGACGGTAAACACGCCAGCTGCCTTATAGTATCAGCATCTACCAAAGAGTTGTTTACTAAACCACTGATAATTTTTAAGTTTTTATTAGTTTTAGCAAACTCGACAACCCCTTTCGCAGCAGCTATCTCATCATCAGAATAAGCTATTGCAGTTGGCCCTGCATATACTTCCTTATCATGAGCAACACCCGCATTTTCAGCAGCTATATTAGCTAAAGTGTTTTTTACAACTTTAAAAGTTGCACCACTATCTCTTAAAGATCTACGAAGCTTAGTTATATCAGAAACCTTAAGACCGTGATAATGAGTTACAATAATAGAATTAGAATTTTTATACAAATTTTCTAACTCCAGCAAACAAGCTTCTTTTTTAGATTTTAGCACTGTAATTATCCTCCGCAAATATATATATTAAGAAACTGCTGATATATCAATCTTATGACCAATACCCATAGTAGATGACATAGAGATCTTTTTAAGATAGACACCCTTTGCACCCGAAGGTTTTGCCTTTATAACTGAACTGATAAAAGTTTTAGCGTTTTCTAACAAATTCTCATCAGAAAAAGATAGCTTGCCTAGTGGAGCGTGTATTATACCAGCTTTTTCAACCCTATATTCAACTTGACCATTTTTTGCATTTTGAACAGCAGAAGCTATATCATTAGTTACAGTACCCAGTTTAGGATTCGGCATTAAACCTTTAGGCCCTAAAATACGAGCCACTTGACCCACCATGCCCATCATATCAGGAGTAGCAATACAAACATCAAAATCTATTTGACCAGCTTTAATATTATCTACTAAATCGAGACCACCTGTAATATCAGCACCACTAGATTTTGCAACTTCAACCTTATCATCCCTACAAATCACTGCAACTCGTACATCTTTACCGAGACCTGCAGGAAGAGAAACAACACCTCGTACCATTTGGTCAGAATGCCTAGGATCCACATTCAAATTCATAGCTATCTCTAAAGACTCATCAAATTTAGCAAAAGCGTGTTTTTTGATAGATGAAAGAGCTTCGCTTAAGGAAAAAAGCTTAGCTTGGTCAACTTCTTCCTTAATGTTTTTTATTTTTTTACCCATAACTTTAATTTAGTATATTATTTAATCTTTTACTACTTCTATACCCATAGATTCTGCTGTTCCAATAATAATACTCACAGCAGCATCAATGTCATTAGCATTCAAGTCTTGCATTTTTGTCGTCGCAATCTCTCTACAATCTTCTATAGTAACTTTTCCTACATACCCCTCTTTTTTAGTTAAACCAGAGCCTTTCTGGATTTTAGCACTTTCTTTTAATAGAAAGGAAGCAGGTGGAGTTTTTGTAACAAAAGTAAAACTTTTATCTGCATAAACTGTAATCACTACAGGGGTAGGTGTACCAGGCTTTAAAGAACTAGTCGCAGCATTGAAAGCTTTACAAAATTCCATTATGTTAACACCTTTTTGACCTAATGCAGGACCAACTGGAGGAGAAGGGTTGGCTTTACCCGAAGCTATAGTCAATTTTATGTAACCTGCTATTTTCTTTTTCATGAATTCATCTCTTATAATTACTTAATTAAACCTAGTCTTTTTTTATTTGATTAAAATTTAGCTCAATAGGTGTAGCTTTACCAAAAATTAAGAATGAAACCTTAACAGTTTGATTTAGCATATCTACCTCTTCTATAACACCAGAAAAAGTATCAAATGGGCCATCTATGACTCTTACTTTATCACCAGCATTATAGACACTAGCTTCGCTGGCCGATTTAGCATGCATTTGAAGCTGTTCAAACATAGTCTCGGCCTCTTGATTATTTAAAGGCTGAGGCTTATTTTTACTCCCTAAAAAACCAACTGCACCAGGCACAGACTTAACCAGGTGCCAGGCTTTATCTGTCATATTCATTTTTATCAAAATGTAGCCTGACATCATTTTCTTTTCTGCTACAACTTTTTTTCCTTTTCTAATTTCTGGTACTTCAATTACCGGAACTATGATATCTTCAAAATCATCAGACATTTGATTTTTTTGAACCTGTTCCTCTATTTTTCTTTTTACCTTCTTCTCGGTGCCGGAAGCTGTATAAAGAATGTACCAATTAGCCATACTGAACCTTACCTTAAGCTATTATTTACCAAAATTTAACAAAAATACTATAAAACTATGTATAGTATAGTCTAAAAACATAGTTAATAAACTAAAAATTAGGACAGCTATAATCACTATAGAACTGGAAGTGATAAGATCCTTCTTATCAGGCCAGCTAACTTTTTTTGCCTCGTTTTTAACTTGATCGAAAAATTTTAAAGCTTTTATTTTTTTTATCATAATTTAGTAACTTTTTACTCTATAAAGCCGACAAACTAATGGCAGGAGTGACAGGCATCGAACCCGCAACCTCCGGTTTTGGAGACCGGCGCTCTACCAATTGAGCTACACTCCTATCATAAAGCCAAATAAAAATCAAGGCCTTTTTACTTTTGTCTGCTTTTTATTTCTCTTTTTTTAATATATCATCTACAACATTCTGTGGCACTTGAGCGTAGTGATCAAATTTCATGCTATACTGCGCTCTACCCTGAGACATAGATCTCAGAGTATTCACATAACCAAACATTTCAGACAAAGGTACATGAGCAGTAATAACTTGAGCATTAGCCCTAGGCTCCATACTTTGAACCTGGCCTCTTCTACTATTTAAATCACCAATAATGTCTCCCATATAATCTTCTGGAGTTACAACCTCAACCTGCATTATTGGCTCCAATAGCTTTGCATTAGCCTTAACCATACCTTCCCTGAATGCTGCTTTTGCTGCAATTTCAAAAGCTAATACACTAGAATCAACATCATGGAAAGCTCCATCAAGTAATGTAGCCTTAAAATCGATTACAGGGTAACCAGCGACAACACCAGAGGCCATAATGTTCTTTATTCCTTTTTCAACTCCAGGTATGAATTCTTTTGGCACTGCTCCACCAACGATTTTACTATCAAATACAAAACCACTACCAACTTCACCAGGCTCAAACTGTATTTTAACCCTAGCAAACTGGCCAGCACCGCCAGATTGTTTTTTATGAGTATAATCTACTTCTGCAATAGAGGTTATCGTTTCTCTGTAGGCCACTTCTGGCGCACCAATATTTGCTTCAACTTTAAACTCTCTCTTCATTCTATCAATAAGAATTTCAAGATGCAGCTCACCCATTCCAGCTATGTTTGTCTGACCGCTTTCATTAGAAGAAACTCTAAAGGACGGATCTTCTGAAGCAAGCTTCGCAAGAGCCAAACTCATTTTTTCCTGGTCAGCGGTAGATTTGGGCTCAACAGCTAATTGAATAACAGGTTCCGGAAACTCCATTCTTTCTAAAATTACTGGGCACTCAGCATCACACAATGTATCTCCAGTAGTAGTATTTTTTAAACCAGCAATGGCCACTATGTCTCCTGCAACCGCTTCTTTTATATCTTCACGATCGTTAGCATGCATTAACAACATGCGTCCGACTCTTTCTTTTTGATTTTTTACAGTATTTAAAACAGAAGACCCCGTTTTTAATTTACCAGAATAAATTCTAGCAAAGGTTAAACTTCCAACAAATGGATCTGTCATAACCTTAAATGCCAAAGCAGAAAATTTACCTTCTACAGCATTTTTAATTTCTATTTCTTTATCAGTCTTTGCATCAACAGCTCTAATAGCAGGAACATCAACTGGAGATGGCAAGTAATCTACAACAGCATCTAACAAAG
Source organism: Candidatus Megaera endosymbiont of Nemacystus decipiens (assembly GCA_030036605.1). Lineage (GTDB taxonomy): Bacteria > Pseudomonadota > Alphaproteobacteria > Rickettsiales > Rickettsiaceae > Megaera_A. The sequence goes on from DAOTRE010000005.1 coordinate 78,655, forward strand.
GCTGAACTCCTTTATTTTTAAAAGCAGTACCACATAAAACAGGTACAAATTTACCAGATATAGTACCTTTTCTAATACATCTTTTTATTTCTTGCTCTGTTATTTCTTCGCCTGATAAATATTTTTCAAACAAAGCATCATCCATTTCCACTGCAGTCTCAAGCATACTAAGTCTATATTCATCAGCTTTAGATTTTAGTTCACTAGGAATTTCATGATATTCAAAAGCGGCTCCTAAATCTCCACCCTTCCAAATAACAGCTTTCATTTTAACAAGATCAATAACTCCTTGAAAATCTTTCTCAACACCTATAGGCAACTGAACTACCAAAGGAAGAGCACCTAAACGATCAGATATCATTGAAACACATCTAAAAAAGTCTGCACCGTCTCTGTCGAGCTTATTGACAAAACACATCCTAGGAACTCCGTATTTATCAGCTTGCCTCCAAACAGTCTCAGACTGAGGCTCAACGCCAGCCACGCCATCAAAAACTGTAACAGCACCATCCAAAACCCTTAAAGACCTTTCAACCTCAATTGTGAAATCCACGTGACCAGGAGTGTCTATGATATTAATTCTTTTATCATTCCAAAAACATGTAGTGGCAGCAGAAGTGATAGTAATACCCCTCTCTTGCTCCTGCTCCATCCAGTCCATAGTTGCTCCACCTTCGTGAACTTCACCTATATTATGAGATTTTCCTGTATAGTATAAAATACGCTCTGTTGTAGTAGTTTTACCAGCATCAATATGCGCGCATATACCTATATTACGCACATCTAACAAATCAACTTTTGACATCTTTAATTTTCAAACCTTTGTTTTATGATCTTTGAGCGAAATGAGAGAAAGCCTTATTAGACTCAGCCATCTTATGCACATCTTCTCGCTTCTTAAAAGCAGAACCACGGCTGTTAGCACCATCAAACATTTCATCGCCTAATTTATCTGTCATACTTCTACCAGAACGCTTGGTCGCCGCTTCTATAATGTATCTAGTCGCGAGTGCATAACCCCTCTTTTCATCAACGGGAGAAGGCACCTGATAATTAGTTCCGCCAACTCTAACAGACTTAACTTCAGTATAAGGCCTTACGTTATCCATACACTCGGCAAAAATCTTATTAGGATCAGCGCCATTTTTCTTTTCAATACGGCTAAAAGCACCATATACTATTTTCTCAGCCACAGATTTTTTACCATCTATCATAAGATTATTGATAAACTTAGATATCAGTACACTGTTGTACTTACTATCTGGCTTTATTACTCTTGCTACTGCTGCACGACGTCTAGACATTATTTAATATACCTGTTTACTAGTTACTTTTTTCCACCTTTCTTTGGAGCTCCATAACGTGAACGCCCCTGCTTACGATCCTTTACTCCTACAAGATCTAATGCACCTCTAATAATATGATATTTCACACCAGGAAGATCCGGCACCCTTCTACCACTTACTAAAACAACTGAGTGCTCTTGCAGATTATGCCCTTCACCTGGTATATAAGCGTTAACACATTTCTTATTACTTAGTCTTACTCTTGCAATCTTACGCAAAGCAGAGTTAGGTTTTTTAGGAGTTACAGCTTTTACCACAAGACAAACACCCTTTTTAAAGGGATTTGAATCTAGTGCCGGAGAATTGCTTATCTTTCTTTTAGGCTTTCTCCCGAATCTAATAAGTTGATTAATTGTAGGCATTTATTTCTTTCTTCTTTCATTGACCAAAATTTTACAAATGCAAAACCAAGATACCAAATCATCAAAAAACGTTGGCTATCTAACGATTACACAAAAATTTGGAGCAACTATAACTAATTTTTTCTTTCATTGCAAGAATTTTATCTCCATATTTGAATAACATCTCAAACGATAAACTAAAAACATATAACTATACTTTTCAAACATATTTCTTTAAAACCTTTTTCTAGACATTGCGACTAGATAAAATTCGCTTGATGCTTTACGACTTGAATCAGGTTTAAAATGTTTCACTAGCTTAAAATTCTGCTTTACTATTTCAAGCAAATCATTTTCGGCTCCACCACGGAATATTTTAACAATAAACACACCGCCAGGCTTAATAATTTTAAGAGCGAAATCTAATGCAGCCTCACACAATCCCATAGTACGTAAGTGATCCGTTTGTGCATGACCAGTAGTATTAGCTGCCATATCACTCATCACAACATCTGCCATTTCACCACATAAATGTTTTAACACAAAACTTTTTGCATCATCATCGTAGAAATCTTTTTGAGCAAAAGTGACGCCAGAAATATCATCCATTGGTAGCAAATCTATAGCCAGCAACTTATTTTTTGCATTGGAAATATCTGATTTAATAAGCCTAGCAACTACTTGAGACCAACCACCCGGCGCAGCACCTAAATCGACTACATTCTGACCTGGTTTGAAAATACCAAATTTATTATTAATCTCAATAATTTTATATGCAGCACGAGATTTGTAACCATCAGTTTTAGACCTTTGTACATACTGATCATTCAGCTGCCTTTGTAACCACTTAGTAGAAGATATTTTCCTACGTTTAGCAGTTTTTACCTTAGTAAATCTACCACGATACCCACTTGATTTATCTTCCATATAATTTATTTTGTACTAAATTTATCAAGAATAGAATTTACAAACCCTACTTCGTTATGGCTTAACATATCATTAGCTATATCTGTAAACTCATTAATAACAACATTGCGAGGTATCTCAGGAAAAAATTTTAATTCACAAAACGCAACTTGTAAAACTGATAAAAGCAACCTAGGCATAGTTTTCATTTGCTCTTCATCAGATAAGTACTCCTTAATATACGAATTGATTTCACCTATGTTATTACAAGCATTTTTAACTAACTCAGACAAATAAGAATAGCTAGGCTTTATCTTAACTTGCAAACCTTTGTCAACTTCGAAATCATCTAAAATATTACTACTTTTATAAAATTCAATGACACGCATTAAAATAGGCGTTATATCAGATTTTTCTTCATTATTATATTGGTAAAGAGTTTGAATAGCAGCAATACGCGCTATAGACTTCGAATTAAGTTGTATTTTTTTCATCCTTCGCTTTATTTACTAGTGAATATTTTAGTATTGAGATAAGATTCTAACAAATAAAGCTTTGTGGGTAAAGCTTAAGAAATAATTACTTTAAAACTAACCTCATTAAAAGTTAGGTATTTGATATTGACTTATTCTTCATTAAGTATATACTTCGTGGTGATTATTTTAATATAACGTGAGAATTTGCTAGAATGTTCGCAATTGTAAAAACAGGCGGTAAGCAGTATAAGGTCAAGAAAAACAGCGTAATAGAAGTAGAGAAAATCGAAGGTCAATCTGGTGCTACTGTAAAATTAGAAGAAGTCTTAATGATTGGCGAATCTTCAAAAGCTTCATTTATTGGCACTCCAGTAGTGAAAGGAGCAGTAGTCACTGCTGAAATCACAGGACAGTTCAGAGATGATAAGATTATAGTATTCAAAAAGAAGCGACGTCAAAACTATCGTCGTAAAAACGGACATAGACAAAATCTAACAGAATTAAAAATATTGGATATAACAAAAAAATAAGGTATTAACTCATGGCAACTAAAAAAGCTGGCGGTAGTTCCAAAAATGGTCGTGATTCGGCCGGTAGAAGGTTAGGCGCAAAAAAAGGAGATGGGCAATCTGTTGTTCCAGGTAATATTATTTTTCGTCAACGTGGGACAAAAATCCATCCTGGTAAAAACGTAGGAATGGGTAAGGATCACACACTGTATGCAGTTTCAGATGGAAAGGTACAGTTTGTATCAAAAAGAAACTTTAAACTAGTGAATGTTATATAGACGTTTATAGCATTCATAATATTTAACTTAATAAATGAATTTTCAAACACAGTAATATAGGTAACATAACATGTCTCGCAAATGTGAATTAACTGGAGTAGCAGTACAGTTTGGTAACAATGTTTCTCACTCACAAAGAAAAACTAGAAGACGCTTTGAGCCTAATGTTAAAAACGTCACCTATAATAGTGATATTACAGGAAAAAAATACAAATTAAAAGTTGTCACAAAAGCCATTAGAACAATCGAAAAATTAGGCGGCTTTGATTCTTATATGTTAAAAGTAAAAAATTCCGTCATTTCACATAAAGCAGAAAGAATCAAAAATGAAATCGTTAAAAAACAAAAAGGAACAGTTGCATGAAAAAAGGTAAACACCCTGAGTATGGGGATTTAGAAATCACGGTTGGAAAAGATAAAATCTTAACTAAATCTACACTCACCGGAAAGCTTTTGATGGATGTAGATTATAGAAAATGCCCAGCATGGGATAAGTCTGCCGTAAATGTGGTAAACCAATCTAACAAAAATATTAGTGGGTTTAACAAAAAATTTGCTGGCCTGTCTTTTGGAGCCAAGAAATCTTAAGAATAAAACAGCAGCTTATTAGCATATAGTATTTATTGATTTAATCCTTGGCTAACCCCTAACACCCAGGGTTTTCTCTGTGTTATCGGATTATAGACCGACCACTCATATAGTAATTTACAAAGAAGAGTTGCTATATTATCCTTTATAGTCACTTGCGAGCCATAGTTGATCCAGTTTGTATCATTTTTTCCTTGACTTTGAACGGGCGTCCATATATGACGATTATTATTAAGTAACATAACCTCAAAGTAATATAACCTCAACATACGTATAGTATAGCAACTCTTCTTTGTAAATTACTATATTACTAATGTTATAGATATTGTTTTTGACAAGCAAAAACATAGCCTCCCGATGATGGATCTTGCGTAATACATTGTCCACAAATCCCTTTCATCATGCAGTACATTGATGAATATAAAGAATATATTACTGGTGTCTTACTCCCAAAAATTACTTTTTTTTGCCTAATTATTAGATCCCTCATGCGAGGATTTGTATAGCAAATAATTTGATCTGTATCATGAATACGATATCCTTTTTTGACTAACATAATACTATCAATAAGACCTGAGTTTACAATAATGTCTCCTTGTCTCTTTTTTAATTGTGCATTTTGCGGTATGACCCAGATGATTCGATTTGCAAATTTTTCTAAATCATTTTGATAGTAAACATTCTCCACATGAGAATAAAATGCGATTAATGTAACATCGCAATTATTTTTTCGTAAAAAATTGCCAATTGAAATAATCAATATATTATTGAAATCATCAGCAATTAACGTTATTTTTTTACCCTTTATCAATGGAATACTCATTCCTACAGGACCCATTAAAGCAATCTCGTTTCCTATTTTCAAATTATTGAAACAATGTTTAAAATTCCAATTATTAAACGCGCATAAAGTTATTTTTTTCTTTAATTTATCTACTTTAATACCAGTAAGCGCTATTGGTTTTAAAATTTTTGATGGTATATCAGCGTAATTTTGTAGCTTAAAAAATTGACCAGGCCGAAAATTTTTAGCCAAATACGGCGACTCAATTGTGATTTCTAATAATTTAGAGGATAGAGCTTTTAGAGAAACTATTTTGCTCTGTAATTCTGAAATTTTTAAAGACAAAGGTAAAGGTTTTAATTCTCTTAATACTGCATCTATTTTTTTATAACCATTTTTTGCACTTGCAAGAGCTTTAACAACGCTACCGGCATATTTTTGGTTACAATCACCAAAATAACTAATATTTTTATCCTGTGTCTTAAATATTTCGTTCTGGATAGTATTGTTCTTAAGAAGATCAATAAATTCATTCTGCTGTGTACCAATGGCAAGTAAAACTGTTTTAGCCTCTAATTCTCTTTGATTATCAGATATTATTTTTTCAACATAGTGAAATTTATCTGCAACAATTTTTATAGCTCTAAATTCTTCTTCAAATTTGATACCAGAAGCTATAGCATGCTCTATTTCTTCATGATTTGAGCGATAAGCAGGCGATTCTTTTAGTGTTTTTCTGTAACAAATAGTTACACCACCTATTACATCCTGCAAAATTGCGAGCTTCTCTTGGTCATTTTTGGCCCCACGCAGCAATTTTCCATGGTTAATAAAATCTTTTGCCAATTCTTGAGCTAAAGGATCCAGATTTGCTAAAAAATCTGACCGCTTCTCCCATGCAGACAAAAACTTCTCCACCTGAATGGGATAATAATGCATTAATTCAACTGCACTATCGATTGCTGTTAGCCCACATCCTATAACTACCGCAGGCATCCGAACCATCAATTTAATATTATTCTCCTTAAGGAAAGCACCTCCTTGCTGCAATGTCATCAAAAAATCAGATGCTGCCTTTACACCACGCAGAAAAAAATCGTCTGATGCAATGTATTTGGGTTTCCCAGCACCAAGGCATAAAGCTATATGATGAAAATTCATTTCAAATGCTTGTTTTACTGTAATGTTGCTCCCAAGGCGCAAACTTCCTTGTAGAGTAAAATTATTATTTCGCTCAAGTATAAGCCTTATTAGTGTCAGATTGTTTTTATTCCATCTGCTAGTAATACCATATTCTGCAACACCACCAAAACCTTGTGGCACCCTTTTTGAAAGCGGTTGCTTAATTTCAGACCAGAATTTTATAGGCTTGCCAATATCAAAAGAAAGAGGCATAATTTTTAAGCCGTCTATAGCCATCACATTATGACCAAGTCGAAGCAAATAATGAGATAAAGCAAATCCAGCAGGTCCCAACCCGGCTATAAGTATATTATAATTAGTGCCAGGCATAGGCAGTATTTGTTCTAAATTCAAAGGATTCCACTGAGTAAGTAGCAAATAGATTTCTACTCCCCAAGGCAGTGACAATACTTGCTCTAATATTCCAGATTCAATAATTGGTATATTTACAGGATCCTGTTTTTGGTATATGCAAGTTTTCATACAATCATTACAAATCCTGTGCCCAGTTGCAGCTACCATTGGATTGTCAATGACAATCACCGCCAAAGAAGCAATTAAAAACCCTTGAGAATGGAGCAAAGCCATTTCTGAGATTCGTTGTTTAAGGGGACAACCATTTTTCTCTAGATCAACAGCTTCTTTCTTGTAATCAAAACCAGTTCTGCAAGTATCTTTGGAACGCTTATGACAATATAAGCAATATTTTGCTTGCGGTAGCGACTCGTGAAGTGAAATTGGATTATCTCTATAATCAAACCCTAGGTAAGCTGTTTCTTTTATTCTGCTAATCTTCCTCTTGCTTATTAAACTATCTTGACGCGCTTGAGGCAAATCAAACAATAATAGCGAGCTATTTCGGTATACCATGAAAGCACAGTATTTCGCCATCAAATCAAGTTCTTTTTCATATCTTTGAGAGTCAAAACTCCATTTAAAATAGTGCGCCGCTATGTTTTTTTGATTAATATCACCAATCAAACCCTTCAAAATACTAGTAGTTTTATCAAAAGAAAAGTTCTGAAGAGATTCTTCTGAATATTTTTTGATAGCCTGTCTTTGAACAAATTTACGTCTACATTCATATACAATACTAAACTCTTTACATTGCAATTTTTGATCTTCGTTCTCAGATTCTATAGAAAATAGTTCAGCGATAAAATCATCAACATAATGACTGACTTCAAGCAACGTATCAAAATTGTTTGAACCGGATATTTCATTGTTTGCTCTAGCTTGTATATAGTTTGCGTATAACTTAAAATCCTGTTCTGATAAATACACGAGAAAGGCCCGATCTAGCTTTTTCAAACCAGAAATAGACTGCAGGTCCTTAAAATTCATGTCAAACTTAAGGGATAACATTGAGAGTACTAAAAAGGTTATTTCGTAGAATTAATCCATTCTTCTACAGAATTTTTTGGTAAGGCACCTAGTTTTGTTGCAACATTTTCGCCATCCTTGTATATCATCATTGTAGGAATACTTCTTATACCAAGCTTGGATGGTGTTGTAGTATTATCATCAATGTTCATCTTAACTATTTTTATATCTTTTCTTTCAGAACTAATCTGCTCTAAAGTGGGGGTTAACATTTTGCATGGTCCGCACCACGGAGCCCAAAAATCTACCAAAACCAATTGGTCTGATTTTAAGACCTCATTTTCGAAATTATCATCAGTTATATCTTTTATCATATTTATTACCCCTGTCATTTTTTATATATAATAAAAGCCCATCTGGTTTATTATACTTCTTTGGTTATACATCTAGGTGTATAATTCTTATCATAACTTCCTCAATAAATCTATATAGTACTTTGATTTTTTAATAAGTTTATGCAATGATAAATTACTAAACTTTTAAACAATTTGTTATGAAAAGAATTTCTGAAATTATAGCAACTTTTTTCTATATAGGCAAAGTTAAATATGCTCCTGGAACATTTGGATCTTTACCTGCTTTTTTCATAAGCTATATAATAATGTACCTTGCAGTAGAGGAGGAGTTTACTTTTGATATAGATAATTTTAGTTTTTATGAACAACAATTTATTTCCATCTTTATCTTAGAGATAGCAGCGTTATTTATATTATTTTTGATTGGGACCATGGCTACACACATATATATACAAGACAAAAGTAACAAAGACCCTAAAGAAGTTGTTATTGATGAAGTAGTTGGACAAATGCTTACTATTATATTATGTTTTTTCTCTTCAATGATGTTATACTTTTCTCCGCTTATCGATGTTGTAACGCATAAATATTTCGATATAATCTTTATCTTTCTTTTACCATTCTTCCTATTTCGCATTTTTGATATATTAAAACCATGGCCTATCAACTGGATAGATGCTAAAATTAAGGGGGCTGCTGGTGTTATGCTCGATGATATTTTGGCAGCAATTTTTGCTTCCACAGTGCATTACATAATATCCTTAATAATTTTAGATTACTATCAACAATACACAAATCTAGCAGTTCAGTAATTCATTGCAAAATAGAACAGGAAGCACTATCTTTATTCTCTCGGCATATATTGTAGAGTGGAACCAACTGACAATCCTTTTGGTGTAAAACTGCCGGCCCTATGTGCCAAGAATAAACTGTTACCTATCTCTCCAACCTATCTCTCCAGTATGTACCCCACAAAAAGGTGGTCGGGGCAGAGAGATTTGAACTCCCGACCCTCTGGTCCCAAACCAGATGCGCTACCAGACTGCGCCATGCCCCGAATGTATATTTGGTCGCTTAAACTAAATATATAGAGCTTTATAAACTACTTCAAAATGAAAATCAATAAAATACATGAAACTAAACTTAATTGCCTAGCTTACAGATATATCAAGGGTAATATTTTATTTTGATACTACGACTGAAGCGGCTCTAATAAGTCTATCTTTAATTTTATAACCGGATTGCATAACACTAATTATTGTACCGGATTTTTTTCCTTCAATTTCTTGCTGAGAAATAGCACAATGAAGGTTATAATCAAACTTCTCTCCCTCTTTAGGAAGTATCAAATCGATGTGATTTTTTTTAAACACATTGAACAGTTCACCGTGAGTCATTTTGATTCCTTCAACAATACTTTTTGTGTTTTTATCCAAATCTTTGGGTAAGTGTTCTAAAGCTCTAGACAAGTTATCCATGACTGGAACCAGGTCTTTTGCAAATCCAAATATGGCATAATCCCGAGTCTCCTGAAGCGTTTTTATACTACGCGTTCTAACATTTTCAGTCTCAGCCATCTGGCGAAGTAATTTGTCTTGCAAATCTTTATTTTCGTCAGATAAACTTTGAATCTTCTCTATCTCATCTGAGGAGTTTTCTTGTTCATTACCATGATGTTCTTCGTCCCGATGTTTCTCGTCTATATTAGTTTCTAATTCAGAGTTTTCTTCACTTTTTTTCATAAGGAATGTTATTTATTTTAAGTTGCAAATAGTCATAAAGTAAATATAGTTATAGATGCTTTTAATTCAAGATACAAGTATAGAGAAATGAGAGAAGAAGGGCGAAAATATAATCAACTACGCGAAATTTCAATTGAAAAAAATATATTGAAGAATGCCGAGGGGTCATGTCAAATTAAATTCGGTAACACTCATGTGATAGTCAGTGCTACAGTTGATGAATCGCTACCAAGATTTTTGCGTAATAAAAAAATGGGTTGGGTAACTGCTGAATATGGCATGCTTCCAAGATCAACAAATTCCCGTATACAAAGAGAAGCAGGTATTGGCAAGCAAGGAGGTAGAACGCTAGAAATACAGAGATTAATCGCGCGTTCAATGAGAGCTTCCCTTGATCTAAATAAACTTGGCGAAAGACAGATAATAATTGATTGTGATGTAATTAATGCTGATGGTGGAACTCGTACCGCAGCAATTACAGGGGGATATGTTGCGCTTCACCTAGCAATAAGACATTTACTAGACAAAAAAATGTTAAAACACAACCCTCTAACGGCTCAAATTGCTGCTATTTCATGTGGTATAGTCAGTGGTAAACCACTAATTGATCTAGATTATAAGGAAGATAGTAATGCAGAGGTGGATGCAAATTTTGTATTTAATCAAAATGGAAATTTAATTGAAGTGCAAGCTACGGGAGAAAAAAATGACTTTACCTCAGAGCAATTGTTAAAGATGTTGTCACTGGCATCTAGTGTAAGCAAAGACTTATTTAAATTACAAAATGAAATTTTATTAGATTTTTAAAAAATAAATATTTCAATGAACCAGTCGGTATTTAAACTAAGTAATAAACAATATAACAGGTCGGATTTTATTAAATCTAAGTCCAATAATACTGCATGTGAGGTGATTGAAAACTGGCCTAATGAATGCTGGGGAGTGAATCCTTATATAAAATCCCTAATTTTAAGAGGCCCACTTTCCTCAGGAAAGACATTCCTTGCAAAAAATTGGGCAAAAGTTTCTGGAAGTAAAGCTGTTGATATAAACAAAGCCCATGATCAAGAAATGATAAACTCATATAGTGGATTCATTATTGAAGATATAGATCATATAACTAATGAGAATCACTTTTTACACTATTTTAATTCTATAAATGAGTGCGGGAAATATTTGCTTCTTACTTGTTCAAATATTCCTAAATTTGTACTGCCAGATCTGAACTCAAGAATACAATCTATCAATATAATTGATATTTGTTATCCAGATGACGATCTACTAAGAATTCTAATTTTTAAATTCTTTTCTGGGTGTGCAGTTAGAGTTGATAATAATGTTATTTCTTATTTGCTGCAGCATCTACCAAGGAGATTTGATTTTATTCAAAAAACTCTAGATAAAATTAATAAGGCCTCATTGGAAAACCAACATAAAATCACAATACCTTTTATCAAAAAAATATTGCAATCTTAAGTTATTGTAGATTACATTGGAATAGGAGTATTTTATAGAAAATATTTTGTGATTTAGTTATTGTCTTATTTCTCCTGCAATGCTGACACATTTGAGGAAAATAAGATGATAAATAAATTGCCAAAGATAAACTAGAAAATTG
>DAOTRE010000006.1 GCA_030036605.1 Candidatus Megaera endosymbiont of Nemacystus decipiens
GATTTTCTAGTTTATCTTTGGCAATTTATTTATCATCTTATTTTCCTCAAATGGAGCAGCATTGCAGGAGAAATAAGACAATAACTAAATCACAAAATATTTTCTATAAAATACTCCTATTCCAATCTAATCTACAATAAAAAGTATAAATTATTTGAAGTAGGGAAACTACTTATGCAGAACTTAGACTGTTTTTGGAGTCAATCATTTGGTCCATTTTAAATGATTCTCATGTCAACTGAACCTAAATATAAGTTAGTCTTTTCTGCTTTTTCTTCTGCTGTATGATTTATTTTGCTTATCTTTTACTCTAAAAAAATTTTTAGTAGACTTCATAAACATAAAAGTTAGCACTATAATAAGAATAGCTGTTTTTATGGCTCCGGTAGAGATCAAGGCAAGTATGGAAGCAGAAATTACCGACAAACAAATTATAGCAGAAATTTGTCCAAATCTCTTGTAGCTGGCTTCTCTTTCCATTTCAAGATAATGCATTTTGTGCCTGTGCTGCTGTTCTTTTTGAGCCATTTGAATTAATGTTTTAAACGTACCAGGGTATTTTGCTTCATACTCTTCCATAATTTCAAGAGGTGGTAACATGTGATTAACAGCTTCCTCCCTCATACTATGATCCCTGTGTTTTATTTTTTTGTATCCTTTATTGAGACAATTATTATCAAAAAATTTCTTATTTTCCTTCATTCGACTTACTTACGTATTTGATTATATGCATTGTTAACATCTTTGATGATTTTGTTAAAATCATCATTTATGCACAAGATAGTATTTTCTTTTCTAATAAAATTGTGTTTTGCATTCTGGAAAACACTTACAAAACCTCTTGCAAGATGCCAAATCATTTTTATTTAATATTATTAGTTATTTATTATATTAAGCTCTGGTATGTGCGGCTCACCCCTAAAATTTACTGCATTATTGAAAGAATAGCAACAAGTTCTGTATTTTTTATTGCAACCAGGAATTAACCGTATTTTTTTATAAATAGATAGGTTTATTTTATCTGGAATATCAACTTCAATGAGATGCCCAGTATGTGCAGTTATTTTGGTTGTAAAAAAATCTTCACTATTTTCCCCTAATAAAACTGCTTTGCCCAGGCTAAAAATTTCAGCCTTCTCAGGTTGTTCTTTGCATTTTATCCTATTATGAGAAAGCCCTACTATTTCTGTTTCAAAATTATAATCCTCAATTTTCACTTTGCATTCACTATCACCAAAGTTTGCTCTACATGTTTTGCTGAACACTTTTAAAAGTGGTTGATTATATTTTATAATTTCTGAATTACAATATAGCGTGAATGAAAGATCGCATTTTGAGCTTGATATACAAAATACTTGTCCTAGTAAGCGTGCTTTTCCCTGAAAAATTTGTTGTATAGTAATTTCTGCATCTGATAAATCTTCCTGCTTCTGGATACCATTCTCATTATATATACCTGAAATTACAGCAAAATTATCTCCAGAATCATCACTTGTAATACTAACTAAATTTAATCCAGAATATGGGTAGTATATATTATTATTATGAAATACCTTATTACTTGAGGAGGTAAGATGTATTAGTTTCCCTTTTTTTGTTTTAATGTCAAATATATGTAATAAACTGCTCATATTATCATTTCTTGCATTTGAATATCCTCTAGGCTAATTGTTCCATCATCACAAAAGTTATATTTGTAATGATCATGTGTAAAACGTACTAAAATTAAAAACTCAAAACTAGCAGACAGTTTTACTCCTAGTGCTAAAGGAGAGTCTAGAATTATCTCTTTTGTATCAGCGTTAAAATGGAAATTTTTGCATAACTTGCTCCCAAGTTTTAACTGTATGGTGTTTTCTATTGGAGTATCAATTTTTCTGATATAAGGTTGAAAATTATCTGGATATGTTTTTGTTAGTTCAAACTTTGTTTTGCTACCGTCTCCAGTTCCAATTATTTGCTTGTGTGCTTTATGGTCAAGTGCATCTTTCAAGAAAAATCCATATCGGCTACCTCTGCGAGCCATAAAAAAATTATTAAATGAGTCAAAATTTTTTGGAGATAATTTATAGCCATCTAGCTGATATTTTCTCTTCACTATGTCGCAATCTGCAGAGCTTATCTCTTGGCCAGATTTTGTTATGATATGTGATGTCATAAATTCTGATCTACCACTAGCAAATAATGATATTTCTTGGGGTAGAAGTATATGATGAAATTTCATTTTTAAGTCCTCTTTGTTATACATGATTTATAGTTAATGTCTGCTTTGTGAATTACCAAATCTTTGGCTGTAACAAAATCAATTTTATTCGCTTTGATACCTAACACGCAGTAGTTTCCGATTATATCCTTCAGTTTTTCTAGTTCTTGTGTAACCACATCTGAAAGGATTAAAAGCTGGTTGTAATTTTTATCTTTTGTGAAAATAGAAATGTTGAAGTCTATATTATAGAGCTTTTTTAAACAAAATGACTTGTTCTCCGCTCTAATAATATTGATAGAAATAAAGGGCGGCTTTGTATTATGCACTGGTCCAATATATATTTTTTTAATAATTGAGGTGATAACTGCGCTTGAATTTAAACATTTATAAATTTCACTCTGAAATTCTTGTATGAAAGTAAGTGACATGAGCTTGTAATCTGTTTTATATTTCTAATGCTATAATTGATATTATTTTGTTAGAAAAGTTTTTGTTAATAATGCGTTTTATTTCAAAGATTTTTTCTCCAAACTTAATTCTCATACAAGAGTCAATTTCTTTTAAATATCTAATATGAAATATGTAGTACTCTTCGCTTAGTACATCACCAAAGTTTAAGTTTTCAAGTGAAATGAAACGATTGTCGCAGAGTTGAGTGATGTCAGCATACATTTCTTTCGTTTTTTTCCATTTGTGTTCTGTTATTTCTGATTTGGCTATATTTACCAATATATCAATTTTATGTTTAAGTTTCATAGTGCCTATTTTACTCCTGTCTTAAATTTTTATGATGCGGTGAGGTCTGTAGAATTCCTTAACATGCTCGTTTGCTAGTGATATATTTTCAGGTTGTTCATACATCCTTGTAATATGGACCATAATTCCATGTTTGATATCATTTGGTATATTATTGTTGTTATATCCAGCAACATAAGTTATTAAGAGAGATTGATTAATGTATTTTGGATCTAGTTTGATTTCGTTGAATTTATATTTTATTTCTCCAAAATCATTTGTTATATCAATTTTATTATTATTGCTAACTAAATGTACCGATTTAAATTTTGTGATATGGCCATACCTCAAACGAATCAGCTGCCTAGAATTTGTAATATTAGCAGTAACATTGGATTCAATAATCTTGATTCCGATGGTTTGTTCTGCATAACCAATGGCAGTATTAAGCAAATTTACTATTAACTCGTCATCGTAATCATGAGATATTCGTAGAAAATTTTTAATGTATTTTATATCGCAAATTTCTACAGTTTTTTTAGATATTTTATAAGATATTTTCATATATTAATTTGATATTATATATAAATGAAAGACGTATGAACCTAAAATTAATTAGGCTCATAACGTAAATAATGGATTAGAAAATTAAGCAGAGAACTTTAAGAATTTTATTGCTTTAGAATCCACCACATCTGCTCCAACTCTTTTTACCGCATAAAATCTAACAAATGGCTTGTCTGTATATGGATCACGAAGAAGATTAATTCCGTTTCTATCAACAATTTTATAACCAGCTTTAAAGTCACCTAGCGCAATTGCTAAATTATCTTGTCCGACATCAGGCATTTCTGAACATATATGCACAGGGACACCAAAAATACTTTGTTTCATATTTTCAGATAAGGAGTGTTGCCAAATAAAACGCCCATTTTGATCTTTTAGTGATTGAATGGCCGAGAGAGTATTGCGGTTCATTAATAAACTAGTATTTGCTCGATAATTTTCATCTATAGAATTTATAGCATGTACTAATAATTCAGCTGTCACTGTGGCTCCAGCGTCTATGGTTTTTATTTGGTTATTAGATAGTAAGCCGTGCGGTTTATTATTTCCATCTCCTGTAACAAATGCTGAATTTTCGAGTTTAGTGAAACTATTGGACAATCTATCAATTAGCCAAGACTCAATATTAATCTCAGCATCATTTATTAGGCTTTGCGTTGCTTTTGGCTGGGCATATAATTCATGTGTACTAATTGTTTTCTTTACTAGCTTAGGCGTTTCTGTCTCCGCTCTTTCTTGTGCTTCAGACACCCATCCACAAACAAAACTTCCATCTTCTGATATAACGTCTAGTGCTCTTGAGGATATATTTTCGACAGATGCTATTTGTCTCATTATGGACTTTTCATTTATTGCTCCAACAATTTTTTTACTTAGAGCAGGTGTAATTACAACCCCTGCTTCTGCGTTATCACCGCTTAAGGACTTTGTGATTAAATTACCGCTTTTCCCAGTTCGGATAAAGTTTTCTATGTTAGCTTTTTCTTCATAAAGGTTGTTTTGACTCTCTTCGATATTATTATTCATTTTTTTGATTACCGTTTCTAGTTTATTATATTGTTGATTTTCGTTCGTTTTTCTATCAATAAAATTTTGTAAATCTTGTGACATTTTTTCTATTTTTGCTGTTTCCATTTTTTCCTCTTTTAAATTATAAATTTTTCAGTTTATTGATTAATTTTTCTAAATTTTTTATAGCAATATCGCTGCTATTAAGTTTTTCATAACGGCTTTTAATTTGACTAATTATTGCTGAATCATTTGCTGGGAAGGTAACAATGCTTACCTCCATTAGTTCAAGATCTGTTATGACTCTGTGGCCATGTGTATCGTAGTCATAAGATTTGATATTAAATCCTATGCTAAGACCAGAAACAGCTCTTTGTTTTATCAATTGACTTGCATCCAGACCATTTTGAGTGTTGTTATTAATTTCAGCTTCTATCTTCAAACCGTGATCATCTTCATGCATGGAAGTGATAATCCCTATGGGTTTTGTGCTGTCATGTTGCCATAATAACTTGACTTGATTTTCGTAAGAAGATTTAAAAGCACCTTTTACTATAGTGTCATTATGCTTGTCTAATACATTAAAAACACTTGCATAACCTTGTATCTTTGTATTAACCCCATTTGATTTTTTTATAATAAATTCTGGACTTGCCCAACCTGTATGCAAAATTCCTCCTTGTTGTTTAGTTAAATATAGAGAGGTTATATATTATTTAATTCTTGCACTAAGGGGTTAAGTAAGATAATTTTTATGGTGATAGATTGAATTAGAGAGATAAGATTAAATGTTTTATTTAGGTTGGTTGTTAATTAGCATTGGTTTGTTCTTTGTTCTCTCCGGTGTAATTGGATTTATTAGGTTTAGAGGATTTTACAATAAACTACATGCAGCAAGTGTAATAGACTCTTGCGGGGTTCCTATCAGTTTATTTGGTCTTGCTTTGGTGCAAAGCGATTTTGCATCGTTTGCAAAATTATTTTTTGCTGCGGTTTTAGTTTTTATTTTGAATCCTTTAGCTACCTTTGCTCTTGGACGAGCATCAATTGAATCTAAAGTTGATAAAGAGGGAAGGGTTAAATAATTTATGCTAGAATCTTTTTTTATTACACAATTTAAAACAGAATTTGCATTAGATGTAGTGTTGTTGCTTATAACAGCAATTTTGCTATTGTTTGTTTGTTACAAAATCGTATCGAGTAAAAATCTGCTAGAGTCAATAATATTAATGTCAGCATTTAGTCTCTTAATAGGTGTGTGTTACCTCTTAATGGATGCACCTGATGTCACTATGACAGAGGTCGCCCTTGGAAGCGCTTTATCTAATTGTGTAATGTTGAATGTTATAAACATAACAGAGGACAAATGTTTTTATGCCAAAAAACGCAGAGTTTGTTTGAGTATTTTATTATGTTCAATTTTTGTAGTTCTTTTATCAGCCATTTGTTTTGATTTACCAGAATTTGGTTCACAATACGCTCCTTTGCACGCCAACGTTACACAATATTATGTTGATAATATTTACAATGAAATTCAAATTCCATCAATGGTTGCGGCAATTTTGGGAAGCTACAGAGGCTTTGACACTTTGGGTGAAACATTAGTTGTTCTGATAGCAGGACTTGCAGTATTTATCTTGTCTTCAAGAAAAAGTCTGGAGACTTTTCAAGAGCAATTAATTGTAAAATGTATATTAAAATTCATAGTACCGTATATTCTTTTATATGCTATTTATATTCAGCTTAATGGTAAAGTTTCGCCTGGTGGTGGTTTTCAGGCAGGAGTTATTTTTGCTACTGGGTTGATAGGATATAGTTTTGCTTGTGGTATGTATAAATTAGAGGATCTGGTCTCTAGTAGTCAATTATGTTACTTGAGTATTCTTGGCGTAATGATTTATTTCTTTACTGGAATTGCTTCTTTCTTATTTGGTGAGCATTATCTCAATTATTACGTTTTAAATAGTGACCCGATACTGGCTCAACACATAGGTATTTTGCTAATTGAGTTAGGGGTTGGGATCACGGTTTCAGCTGTAATGTGTTTGATATATATAAGTTTATCGAGGAAATAATGGGTCAGGTTATTTTTATATTTGCTATATTAATACTAGTTAGTGGATTATACGTTATGCTTACTAGTGATAATTATTTTAGAAAAATTATTGGTCTAAGTATTTTTCAAGCATCCGTATTAGTATTTTACATAGCCTTAGGCAAAGCTAGAGATGGAATTGTTCCTATTGATGTTTGTTATGGTTATGAGCATTGTGATTATGTTTTTTCAAGCCCTTTGCCGCACGTGTTGATGCTTACTGCAATAGTGGTTGGTTTTGCTACTATGTCTGTAGGATTTGCATTGGTCATAAGAATTAAAAAAGAGTATGGTAGTATCTCAGAAGAAGAAATAGTAATAAAAAATGGTGATAAGGAGTTATTATGACTATTGCGCATCATATTCCTATATTGCAAATAATTCTACCGCTATTTGGAGGCTTGTTATCTGCGTTAAGTTTTAATTTAAGAGCCTCGTATTTCATTTCTTTAGCATCTGTTTCTATTGCTACTATTTCTTCATTTTATTTTTATAAAATGGATAGTTTTAATGAAATTAGCTACGTCGTTGGGAATTGGCCTTCTATCGCTGGTATAGAATATAAAATAGATTATTTAAATCAGCCGTTGATTATTTTTATTAATTTGGTTTTATTATTTTTTCTTATATTCGCTCAAAAGCTTACTTATAAATTATCCATCAAATATATTGAAGAAAGTAAGCAACATATATTTTATTCATTTGTATTATTTGCTCATGCTGGATACATTGGGGTGGTAAGTACTAATGATTTATTCAATTTATACGTGTTCATTGAAATTTGTTCTTTATCTACTTACGTATTGATGTCCATAGGGAGTAACAGATCTGCTGTTATAGGCGCATTCGATTATCTAGTCCTGGGAACAATTGGTGCAACATTAATTCTAATAGGTATCGGATTTTTATTAGCCATCACTGGTAATTTAAATATGACAGAGGTCTCATATATACTGAATTCCTCTCCATATAGCAGAGCTGCTTATGCATCTATTGGTTTTATTATCGTTGGTATTTTGCTTAAGATTGCCTTTCTTCCTATGCATTTTTGGATGAGAAGGGCGTACAATAATTCCTCTCCTATTATCTTAAGCTATTTTGGAGCTATTAGCGGTATATTTTGCATATATATTATGACTCGTTTTACACATTATGTATTTGATGTTTCTCTATTGCAGCAGAAAGTTTTTGCTAACTTTATTAACCCTGCTGCTTTGATAAGCATAATTATAGGCTCGTTTTTGGCTTTTAGATCTTCTAATATGAAAGAGGTAATAGTTTATTCTACGACAGCACAAATAGGATATATTTTGTTGTTGTTTACCACTTCTGGGGCTGGTGAAATATTATGGTGCATTATGCTAATTGATGCTATTAATAAAATTGCGTTATTTACAATGATTTCTCATATTCAGTTAAAAACAGATGATCTAAGTTTTAAAAATTTTGTAGTTTTACACCACAGTTCTTTATTCAAAATATTAGTGGCTATAATATTATTATCATCTGTTGGGTTGCCACCTCTAGCAATGTTTTTTGTAAAAGTTAGGATGCTTGAGTTATTACTTAATATGGAAATGAATATTGAGTTTTTAGTTGTAATATTTGGTTCGTTGCTTGCTATATTATATAATTTTAAAATAGCTAGAGCTATATTTTCTAGTTCGACTAGTAGTGAGATTCATGAAGATCATCATGTAACTATTAATAAAGATCTGACGGGGCTTATGATTATTACTGTAGTTCAAGTTTTATTCTTGTTCTTTATGAATAACTTATTAATAAATTTTGCGTATTAAATAGATGATACAGTATTTTAGTACTAATTTGGTTTTGATTAACCCAATGATAATTGGGTTATTAAATTTATTGACTCCTTTTATTAGTAAAGAAGACACTAGTTTACGAAGCTTTTTTTTGTTATTTATCAGCGCATTATTTTTACTTAATGTAGTTATATTAGACTGTCTGTTTTTGGATGGTTACACTCATCAATATACAATCTTTGCATTTGGAAAGTATAGCATAGTTTTTGAAATGGAAGCTTTGGGTCTCATATTTCTCACATTGCTTGCGTTTTTATGGATTTGTGCATTGCTTTACACCATAAAATTTTTGAGCATTAATGGCATGCCAGCCAGCAATAGATTTTTGTTTTTTATAAATTTATGTATAGTTATTGGAGCCTTTATAGCCCTTGCAGCCAATCTATTTACTATGTTTATAGGTTATGAACTTCTTACTCTTGCTACTTTGCCTTTAATAGCTCATTTTCCAAATCGTAGTTGTATGTCTGGTTTATATAAATATATCAAGATATTAATGCTTAGTAGCGTTGGTTTATTTTTGCCTGCGATATTAGTAATTTATCACTATGTAGGACACGGTGATTTCATGCAGTCTGGCTTTATACAAGGTTATTTTGAGGATACAACGGCAAAATTGTTATTTTTAGTGATGATTTTTGGAGTTGCAAAAGCTTCATTGTATCCTATGCACAGTTGGTTACCAGCGGCAATGGTTGCCACTTATCCTGTGAGTGCTATTTTACATGCAGTAGTAGTTGTTAAAACGGGGCTTTTTTGTATTTATAAAATAATGATTTACGTATTTGGGATTGAATATCTTAATTTTCTATTTGCAGATAATAATTTACTTTTACTGCTTCCAGCTATTACAATTATATATAGCTCAGTAAAAGCCATTAGCTATACTAACATAAAAATGATGCTTGCATATTCAACGATTAACCAGCTAAGTATAGCTTTACTTAGCGCGTTTTTACTCACACCAAAAGGCATGAATGCTGCTATATTACATATGATATCACATTCATTTACAAAGATTTGTATTTTTTATTCAGCGGGTAATATGTATAGCGTAAAAACAGCTTATCGGATTGGTGAGTTGATAGGAATAAAAACCACCATGCCCAAAACCAGTTTTGTGATGCTTATCGCTGGTCTTTCTTTAATAGGTATCCCACCATTTGCGGGATTTATTAGCAAGTTGTATATACTGCTTGCTGCTGCAGAGGTTAATAGTCTATTTGTGATGAGTATTGTGTTGATCAGCTCTCTTTTTTCTGCATTATATGTGATCAAAATGCTAATTTTTATTTATAGGCCAACCAAAGATAATTTCATTCTACACCTAAAGCTTAAGCCTTATTTTGATGAGCCAAGAGAGCGTCGCAGTTCAAAAAGAATTATTAGCTTGTTGCATAGAGCAGAAAAAAGACTTCCTGTATTCATGATTATTGGTATAGGCCTTTGTATGTGCGGGGTTGTAGGTTTTGTTTTTATACAAAAAATTATTATGCAGTTTTTATTATTTATTTAGTTGTAGGACATGTTTTATAGCCATTATTATCAACACCCAGCTCTTATAGTATTATTTTCAGTAGTAGTTTTATTGATTTCTATTAAAAATCACACTTTATTTCGCCTGGTTGCTGTGATAACCCCTATAGTTAGTGGTTTATGCGTGTATATTTTACCTATGGAGAACAATTTTCGATTATTTAGTGTTGATTTATCATATATTGGTTCTTGGCATAATAAGCTGATAGCTTCTGGATTTTTGTTAGCTTTGTTGTCTGCCAATTTAAATGCAATGGGAAGGAGTAGATATTTAGAAATTATTTTGGGTAATTTATATGGTTCAATGACTCTGTTTTGTTTATTTGCGGGGGATTTCTTTTCTTTGTTTGTCAGCTTGGAGCTAATGGCGATTGTTTCTTCAGTAATGATATTTATAGGAGGTCATAAAAGTAGTCTTAGGGCTGCAAAAAAATATTTTATTACTCACCTAACTAGTGGAAATATGGTTATAATCGGTATAGTTCATTTATTTTCTGTGACGGGTTCATTTTCAGTGATAAACGTTACGCATTTGATGAATGAGATGAGCTACTCAACTATTATGTTAAGCTTAATGCTGATAGGTATGTTAATTAATGTTGCGTCTTTTCCATTTTCTGGATGGATGGTAAATTACTATCCTCAAGCTTCTTCTTCTGGTTTTGTTTACCTAATATTGTTCACTACAAAATTATCACTTGTCCTATTACTGAAAATCTTTGCTGGATTATATTGGCTAAAGTATGTGGCGGTTATTATGATTTTATATTCATGTTGTAAGGTTATTATTGAAAAGAATATATTAAGAGCTTTATGTTATTTTTCTATTATTGCAATGGGCTTTATGCTGCTTGGAATCAGCGATGGAAGTGAGCATATTTTGGATGCTGTGATATGTTACGTATTTTTACATATTCTGTATAAGCTAATGTTATCCTTGGTCTGCACTAATTTGCCTAGTGAAGACATAAATAATTTATTTGCTCATAACAGTATTGTGATGAATGTTGCGATTTGTAGTGGGATAATTGCAATGGTTGGTATTCCTGGGACTTTTGTTTTTGTTATTAAAGATTTAGTTTCCAGTTTGTTTCATGATAACTTGATTATATATGTTTCGATCATTTCTATGACATTTTTTGTGAGCTTTGCAATTCCTTGGAAGTCATTTATCAATCAACATAATGCTGTTTTTAACGTTAAAATAACTTTATTTACTAAAGCCTCAATATTACTAGCTACTACGGTTACATGGTGTGTTATGTTGTTTGGTAGTGGTATGCTTGACTTTGTTGCATTAGATATTACCTCATTTGCAAGCTTAAAGCAGGTTTTTATTGTATTTTCTGCCATGTTGCTGAGTTTTGTTATTAAGCATAAGCGTGTGGTTACTAAATCCGTGAATTTGATAGAACTTATAGGGGATATAATATTTTATTTTCATACTATGAGTGATTCGAATAATGAGAAGACAAATGATGAGCCTTTATTAGCGGAGAGTGTTGAGTTTCAATATAAAAGATTTTTTCAGATTTTTCACAATCAGCAAACGTCAGTTTTTATAGTATTTACTTTGTTATCTCTGATGTTATATTTGCTGATTAGTTAAATATTTTGAATATATTATATGTCTCCCATATTTTACTTAAAAGATGCTAGCCTTAGTTTTGGCGATAAAGATGTTTTATTAAATATAGAGCTATATATAAAACCCGGAGATCGAATTTGTCTTGTTGGTAGAAATGGTTGTGGGAAGTCGAGTTTGATAAAAATTATAGAAGGGGAATATGAAATTGATGCAGGCGAATTATTCAGAGATCCTGCCGTTAGCATCAGTTATTTAAAACAAGATATGGAATTCAAACAATGTGACACTGTTTATAATTTTGTAACATCTGATTTAAAGGGTGGTTTAGCAGAAAATAAATATCAGGCAGATATGATACTTCAACCTCTAAGTATTAATGGTGAGCATTCGCTGAGTAGTTGTTCTGGTGGTCAGCTTCGCAGAGCCTTTTTGGCAAAGGCTTTAATTTCTTCTCCGGACATATTATTACTTGATGAGCCAACAAATCATCTTGATATTACTGCAATTGAGTGGCTTGAGGGTTATGTCGCTTCATACCAAGGCGCTGTTATTTGTATTAGCCATGATAGGGCTTTTCAAGAAAATATTAGTAATAAAGTTTGGTGGATTGATCGCGGAATTTTAAGAAAGTCCGAAAATGGCTTTAAGCATTACGATAAATGGAGAGATGAAGTCATTGCTGCTGAAGAGGCAATTTTACGCAAAATGAATAGAAAGCTTGAGGCAGAAAATAGCTGGTTACACGGCGGTGTTACGGCAAGAAGGAAGCGTAATCAGAAGCGTCTTGCAAGTTTGCTTAGTCTCCGAGAGAGTTATGTAACTCATCAAAACCATTTAAAGAATGCTAAAAGCAAGTTGAATATAGAGTTGTCTAAGGAAGTGAAGAAAAGTCAATTTATTATAGAAGCAGAGTCTGTATCATACGGTTTTGCGGACAAATCACTTTTTAAAAATTTTTCATTTAAAGTTAAGAAAGGTGAAAAAATAGGAGTGATTGGACCAAATGGTGCAGGAAAAAGCACATTTATCAAGCTTCTTATTAAAGAACTGCAACCGATTAGCGGTAAAGTAAAGCATGGTAGTAATTTGAGTATCACGTATTTTGACCAGCATAGGTCTGAACTAAATCTTAATTTAAGTCTAAAGCAGATTTTATGTCCCGGGGGCAGTGATTATGTTCAATTAAGAGATAAATCTTTGCATGTAGCGGCTTATTTGAAACAATTTATGTTTGACCCAAAATCTATTAATGATAAGGTTTTAACATTATCTGGTGGACAAGCAAGCCGCCTGTTACTTGCAAAAGCTTTGATTAATCCGGGCAATTTTTTCATATTAGATGAGCCTACCAATGATTTAGATATGGATTCACTAGAAATGTTGCTTGAGATTTTAGCAGATTATAATGGTACGCTAGTTATCATAAGTCATGATCGTGATTTTTTAGAGAGGTTAGTTACAAGAACCTTAGTATTTTCAGATCAAAAAATTATTGATTTATATGGTGGGTACCAAGATTATTTAAAATTTTATAAAAAAGAGAATAATTTTACAGACAAAACTAAATCAAAACCTAAAAAGAAAGACGCAGACAGCGCTAAAACATCGGGCTTGCCTTTAAAAATGAGCTATAAATATGTTCGTATGCTTGAGGTTTTGCCAAATGAAATAGAAGATATAGAAAAAGAGATTAAGCATATAGAAGATTCATTATCTAAAAGCGATTTGTATTCTAGGGATAATGAAAAATTCCTGGAACTATCTAGTCAATTGGTAGCAAAAAATAAATTGTTGGACGAAAAATTTAGTCTTTTTATGGAACTTCTAGAAATGCAAAAATCACTTAAATAGCAGATAGTAATGACTAACAACCTAAAAATATACACACTACTAAGCAATCTTTTTGTGGTGTTGTTTGTTGTTAGCAATCTTGTTTTTAAGAAGTTTGTTGCGGTATGGTTGTTGGGATATAAAATTGAGGTTTCTGTTGGTTTGTTCTTTTATCCAGTGATATTTGTAATATCAGACCTGGTTACAGAGTTTTATGGAAGAAGCCACGCCAAGATCATGATATATTATTCGACGTTATGCAGTTTAATAGTATTAATTTTAATTCAAATTTCGAATATTGTTCCTGCTGCTTATTGGTCACTGGTGGATGACAAAATATTCTCTTTAGTCTTCGGATCATATAAAGAGGCTGTTTTGATATCAATTTTTGTAGGATTAATAGCTCAAATGCTTGATGTTTATTGTTTTTCTTATATAAAACAAAAAACAAATGGACGTTATATGTGGTTTCGCAATAGTGTTAGTACTATTTTAGGTCAGTTAGTTGATAGTATTTTAGTAGTGCTTTTGTTGTCTTTAGCAGGCATTATAGATGAAGTTCCAACATCCAATATTATTTTGAGCAGTATGTTTTTTAAGTTAGTAGTAACTATTTGTAGCGTTGGCTTATACTACTTGGCATATCACCTGATATCTAGTTTTTTATGTAAGCAAAAAACAAATGGTCTTAATAGCAGAAACTTATAAATTTGGACCACCACCGGGATTATTTTTTTGTTTTTCCCTTTGATCTGTTACCTTTTTTGTATGCATGTTTTTATCATTTATTTCTTTTACTGTTTTTTCTACTTTATTAATGTACGGTATCAGGCTTTTGATCTTTTTCAGAGGAGTTAAAATTTTAATTATATTATCAAATATTTTACGTAATTTTGTTTTATTATATTCTTTTTCAAAATTTTCTATAAATACATTCAAATCATCATTCACGATGCTATCTAAAATTGATTCATCGTCAGGTTTTTTAGTGGCCTTAGTTTTGTTTTTAGGACTGGAAGGTTGCAGTAAATCATTTAGCTTTCCGTAGGATTCATCAATATTTTTTATTATCTCTTCTAAGTTGTCATTTGAGCTGTCTCCTAAGTTAACATCTTCAATTTTTTCTTCTTTAATAAGATTATATAAATCAAAAGAACCAATGTCTAATATTTGTTCTTTCTGATTTTTCTTTAAGTTTTTTATCTTATTTTTTATGCTGCTTAAGAGTTGTTGAATAGATTTTATAGCTTTAGTAGTTATTTTAGTCATACCTTTTTCACTATTTTATTAAAAATATGTGTATTAATAGTAGCGCATAATTAGTTGTAGAGCCTTTCAATTTTAAGATAAATTTGGTATATTTAGCGAACTAGTGATGCATTTTAGTTTAAATTGTTGTAGAGTGTTAAAGTAGTTTGAATACGGAGGTGCGACTGCAGTGATTTATGAAGATGTTTTTTTAGTTAAGATTTTGCTTCCTTCAGAGGTGCTTCTTAACAGTGAGTTTGCTATGGTAAATTTACCTGGTGAGTCTGGTGATTTAGGTGTTTTAAAAGGTCATGCTTCCTTGATTGCAAATTTAGTCCCAGGAATTATTGTGACTCAAAAAGGCTCACATCAAGAAAAATATTATATTCATGGTGGCGTGGCTCATATTGATAATAATTCTATAGTTATTTTGAGTGATTTTGCTCTTGATTTGGGACGTTTTAGTATGGTAGATATACTAGATAAAATAAAAATTATAAATCAACAGCTTCAGGCATGTAGCAGGGATGATAATAATTATCAAATTATTCTAAGCAAAATTAACCAATATAAATCAGTATTAGAGTTTTTAAAAAAGTAATTCATTATGGAATGTACAAGAAAAATTTGTTTTGATGCGGCTCATCGCGTTATTGGTCATGAGAGCAAATGTAAAAATCTTCATGGGCATAGATATAGTTTAGAAATCACTGCCAAATGTAAAAATTTAAATGATTTGGGTATGGTTGTTGATTTTGGTGAGTTAAAAGAAATAATGAAAGGTTGGATAGACGCAAACTTTGATCATAATATAATTTTGTCACATAAAGATCGCGCTATGGGAGATGTTATTGCTAATCATACGGGCCAGAGCATATATTATATAGACTCAAATCCTACTGCAGAAAATATATTGTTATATTTGAAAAATGTCGTTGTTGCTAAACTGTTTAAGAATAAAACCTATGAGATTGCAAGGATGCGACTCTACGAAACTCCAAACGCTTATGTTGAGGTTATAGCTGATGAGTAATAAATGTTGTATTATACTTACTACCACTGATGATATTGATGTGGCAGAAAAAATTTCTAAGTCTTTAATAGATGGTAATTTGGCTGCTTGTGTGCAACTAGAAGAGGTTAGTAGTTATTTTAAATATGAAGGCAATTTTAGGAAGGAAAAAGAATATAAGTTAACCATCAAAGCTTCTGATGCCAGCTACAATGATATAGCCGATTTGATATGTTTAGAGCATAATTATGAACTTCCTCAGGTGATAAAAATTAATATAGACGAGGGCACTGAGAAATATATTAATTGGCTGATCAATAAAGAGTAGTAATAAATTATATCTTGTGTATTACTAACGACTTGGTATATTCTATGTTGCAGTGTTTAAAAATTTTTGTTTTGTGGTGTGTCTGTTCAAGTAGTTATTTTTGTATTTTGCACATTTTAGTATTGCTACACCTAAAAGTTTAGCAGATGGAGCAATCGCTTTGCTTGAAGAGTTCCACATACCATTGAAATAATAATTAATAGTTGAAATCGTATAAGGTATTTGTCTATACTTTTTAATATAGCATATTCTTAACAAGAAGGAGAAAATTAATGAAATTATGGCAAAAAGTTTTTCTAGGTTTAATTTTAGGTGTAATATTTGGTATATATCTAAAAGATTATATTGAAATTATTAAGCCTATAGGAACTATCTTCTTGCGTTTGATTAAGATGATAATAGTTCCTCTTCTGTTCTTTACTTTAGTTTCTGGTATAACAGGGATGCGTGACCCTAGTTCTGTTGGTAGGATTGCTAAAAAATCCATGTTCGCATATCTGGGGACGACATGCTTCGCTGTTAGTTTTGGTCTTTTGATCGCTCATATAATTCAACCAGGAGTAGGGGTAAATATTGATTTAGGCCCCAAGGTAGAAAATAATTTTAATGAAAGTAGCTTTGATCTATTAGAATTTTTTATTGAAGTAGTACCAAATAACATATTCGTATCTTTTGCTGAGTCGAATGTATTGCAAGTAGTGTTCTTTTCTATTTTTACAGGAATAATGATTAATAGTATGGGTTCTAGTGCAGACCCTGTTAGAAGTATAATTCATTCTGGCGCTAGGATAGTTCTAAAAATGATTTCTGTAATAGTTGAGATGTCACCCTATGCAGCTTTTGCATTGACAGCTTGGGTAATTGGTACTCAAGGGGTTGAAGTAATATATACTTTAGGCAAATTATTTGAAGCGATCATTCTTGCGTTTGCATTACAATACATGATTTTTGGTCTAATAATTTTGGTTTTTTGTCGTATGTCGCCAATACCATTCTACAAAAAAAGCATAGAATACCAAATGATTGCTTTGTCTACTGGTAGCAGTAAGGCAAGTTTAGCTACTACAATGCAAGTTTGTAAGCAAAAATTGGGAGTTTCGGAAGTGAGCACATCGTTTGTATTGCCGATAGGTGCATCAATTAACATGAATGGTTTGTCTATCAAACTTGGATTATCTACGATATTTTTTGCCCAAGTGATGGGTGTAGATCTTTCGTTTGCTGATTATATAGTCATAATTCTGACAGGTACTTTAGGCTCAATAGGTGGAGCAGGTATACCTGGGTCTTTTATCATCATGTTGCCTATCATGCTAAGTTCAGTTGGTCTTCCAATTGAAGGGGTTGCTTTATTGGTTGGCATAGATAGAGTGTTAGATTTACTCAGCACAACAATTAATATTACTGGCGATGCAACAATTACTTTGGTCGTTGACCATTCTGAAGGTACTTTAGATAAAGAAATGTATTATTTGGAATCTGAAGATATAGGCTCAAGATGAAAATTGTAAAATTAATTTCTAAGATGAAACTGCTGATAATAACATTATTTGTTATAAACTCTTCTTTTGTTTTTGCATCTGATAGTTATGATAAAGCTGAACAAAAAATTGATAGAATTAGAATTGCTGCAGGCGATTTATTAGATGGATACTATATGATTGGACTAAGATTATGTAGGTATATTTCTAATTCTAATGATGGACTGCGTTGTGAAGTTGTTCCTACATCTGGCTCTTATGAAAATCTAACATTACTTCGGGAAGGGAAAGTTGATTATGCTTTCTCTATATCTAATATGGCTTTTGACTCCTACCAAGGTAAGGGTCAATTTAAGACTAACGGACCTTTCGAAGATTTGGTACAGTTGTTAAAATTGCATGATGTGTATTTTACTGTTTTGAGTAAGGACAAAGACCAAATTATTACCTTTAAGGATTTGGAAGGAAAAAAAATATCAAATGGACCACCATTTTCTGATAGTAGCAAAGTTTATAATGAAATTTTTAAATTATATGACTTCAAACAAAACCCAGTTGATGTTGAAGTGCTTTATGAAAATTATGCAAAAAGATATTGCGCTGGGGAAATTGATGCGCTAATGATATTGACAGGGCACCCAAGTGCTTTGATAAATATCATTACAAATAAGTGTGAGTCTGACTTTGTGTCTATGGATAGAAAAAAGCTTGATAGATTTGTTGAATCTAACAAAATGTTTAGCAGAAAAAAGCTTAAAAAAGGCAGTTATATCGGCATTACTGAAGACCAAGAAACAGTTGCTACTAGAGCAATTTTTGTGACTAATAAAAAGAAAAATGCCAAAATCACCCAAAATTTCCTGAATTATTTAAGTGTTAGGCTTCAGCAGCTCAAGTTGTCAGATGAAGTTTTAAATAATTTAGATGTTTCTGATTTTCTAAAAGATTTTGTATTACCCGGATTTAATAATTAACCCAAAAGAGTAAAACCTCAATTTCTATTATGTTTAAAAGTATCGTTATTCCAGTTGATCTTGCTGATAAAAATTCACTTAAGGCTGTTTTTCCACCAGTGCTTAATTTTGTAAATGCATTTAACTCAAAAATTCATTTGGTTCATATAATGCCAAATTTTGGTATGAAAATGGTAGAAGACTATTTACCAAAGCATTGGATGAGTGAGCAAAAAGCCAAATATAATACATTATTTGAGGATATCGTTGAAAGATATGTTCCAGAAGGTGTTGAAATTAAATGCCATATAGGAAGAGGAGCAATTTATGATGAGGTTATTAAGTATTCTGAAAGCGTAAATGCCGACTTAATAGTTATTTCTGCTGTGAGACCTCAGTTAAGAGATTATATGCTTGGTCCCAACGCTTCAAAAATAGTTCGTCACTCCTCCTTATCTGTGATGGTGATTAGAGATTAATTTTTAGTATAATTTATGTTGTTAAGACTAAATGAACTAGTGTGAATTATAATAAAGTAATAGACGATCATTATCATGAGATAGCTTTGGCTCTAAAAAACAATGATGTAGAAAAGATATCATATTATGCCAAATTAGGTAAATTAGACTTTTGCTGTGATTATGGTCCTCATGGAACAGCTTTTGATTATGCATTAAAGCAGCAAAATTATGAGATGATTGTTGTTTTATATCTGGCTTTTTTGTCTCAACAAAATGTTGCACAAAAGATAATCCATCACCCTCGTGTGTTACATAAGTTTTTAGCTAGTGCTCTTAAATATTATGACAGTTGTGAAGATGACTTTAAAAGAGAAGAGATAAAAGGAATTATCAATATTTTGTTAGATCTTGAGCTTATCAATTTCAAATTTCTTGTATTTAATGCTAATGAATGGCACAATGAAACTCTTATAGATTTGGCCTCAGGTTTATGCGACAATGATATTTTAAAAACCTTTATATCACACATCGATTTTGACTCATTAAAGAAGAACGAAATAAAAAAAGTAGTATCTTTTGAAGGTATTGCAAAAGAAATTTCTAATGATCGCAGTGGTCTTCAGATTAAGAAATTGATGCTTAGTGGTTTTCCTTATGATATTATCGAAGACGTTTTGTTACATGATTATTACATAAACAAAAAACTATTGCATGATGTAATGAAGGATGAATTAGGTGATATTTTTGATGATGTGTTTAGCTAGTTCAGCATCATATTGGAATATCCTTGCATTAAATTGCTAGGCTCGTTATCATCAAATGAACGTGCTTTGTTATTATTTAAGATGTGTGATTGGTTTGTATCATGAGTGATGAATTTGCGGATTTAGAAGTTAGAGGAAAGAAATATAAATTGCCTGTAAAAGTTTCTTCAGTTGGACCAGATGCGATTGACGTAACCAAATTTTACGCCCAATCTGGCTATTTTACTTACGATCCGGGTTTTATGTCGACAGCATCTTGCACATCATCAATAACATATATTGATGGTCATAAGGGTATTTTGAAGCACAGAGGGTATAATATTAAAGACTTAGCGAAAGAGAAAGATTTTTTAGAGCTTTCATATTTGCTTCTTTATGGAGAGCTTCCAAACCAAAATGAGCATAAGAATTTTTGTGAAGCAGTCAATCATCATACAATAGTTAATGAGCAAACACGTAATATATTTAGTGCTTTCAAGCATTCTGCGCATCCAATGGCAGTCATATTATCTGTAGTGGGCTCTTTGTCTGCTTTTTATGACGAAGAAATTGATATGAAGACTTCTAGAGGAAGGGATCTTTCAACAATTATGGCAATTGCAAAGATGCCTACCATCGCTGCAATGGCTTATAGGCATTCACAAAGTCAGTCTTTTGTGCACCCAGATCCAGGTCTTAGTTTTGTTGATAATTTTTTATATATGATGTTTTCAAGGCCAAACCAGAAATATGAAGTTAACAAAACATTAAGCAAAGCTTTAAATAAGATTTTTATATTACACGCAGATCATGAGCAAAATGCCTCAACGTCTACAGTGAGAATGAGTGGTTCATCTGGTCCGAACGCTTTTGCATGTATTAGTGCAGGTATAGCATCATTATGGGGTCCATCCCACGGAGGTGCAAATGAAGCGGTTTTGAAAATGTTGCAAAAGATCGGGACCGTTGAAAACATTCCAGAATACATAAAAAAAGTGAAAGATAAGAACAACTCTTTTAGATTAATGGGCTTTGGCCATAGGGTGTATAAGAATTATGATCCGCGTGCTGAGGTTTTGAAAGAAACTTGCAGAGAAGTGTTAGAAGAGACTGGTAATTTAAAACATAATCCTTTATTAAGTGTTGCAATGGAGCTAGAAAGGATAGCATTGAATGATGAGTATTTTATAGAGCGTAAATTATATCCTAATGTAGATTTTTATTCGGGAATGATTTATGAAGCGATGGGAATTCCAACTCGTATGTTTACAGTCTTGTTTGCTGTTGCAAGGGTTGTCGGTTGGATGGCGCAGTGGAAAGAAATGTGGGCAGATCCAGAACACAGAATAGCAAGGCCTAGGCAATTGTACACCGGTTATAAAGACCGGTCTTAATATTTAGTTAATTGCGCATTTTCTACTTATAATAGAAAAATCTTGCTCTATAAAAAAAATGACTTATTATCACACAATATAATTAAACTATTTAGAAATAATAGATCAGTGAAAGATAAGAAAGAGTACTGTCAAATCGACTTTAAAGAACACAAAAATATAAAAATTTTATACAATAGGGAAGTAAGTTTTCAGTCAGGAGAATTTTACCTGGAATATGAAAATGCAGCCACTTGCTTATTGAGGCAGTTTGGCCTAAACCTGCTTGCTGATTGTGAAGTAGTTGCAATTGTGAATGAGAAATCTGGAATAAAAAGATATGCATTACATGATATCAAAACTCAAGAAAATTTTATAGATCAGTTACAAATTTCTAAACTTTCAAAACAGCATATTTTTCCAATTCAATTTAAACTTGTCAAATTAAATCCAAACAATCCTTTGCAAGAAAAATATAAATTTGATTTTAAATCTGGTTTGGCAGCTGCTACAGATAAATTTTATAATTTAGTTAAAGAATGTAAGATTGAAATTGGTTCAGAGGCATTTGTCGATTTGATGACAGTTTTTTTGAAGAATAGATCATTAATAAACTCTCTATCTTTTAATGCCAATAAAGAAGAGTTTAATAATTTAATGGATCAATGTTTAGAAAAATCAATTGATACTATCAAATATCATAATAAAATTGAGATTAGTTTTTATCAAAACTGGCAAGTTGAATTCTCTGCTGTAGGTTCTACAGCTCCCATCATAACAAAACATACCATTACTGGTGGTATGTATGATAATTTGGCTACATTATTGCTTCGCGCGATTCCATATGATGCTTTAAAAATCTCTAATATTGCAATATCTGACAACTCAGTAAACATAGATGAGCTAGATGATATAGATGCCGATTTATGTAGTAACATTCAAACATTGGATGAGGAAAACAATGAAATAATTCCTGGAAGGCATACTTTGGACTTGGCTTTAGACGATGCTGTTGCTAATATCATTTCAGCTAGGAAGGAGTCTAGTTTTAATCTTAAGAATAGATATAGCAAAGATCTGTTTTATTTATTGAAGGGTTTTAACTATGAATTAGGTATAAAACCACTTGATGAGAATAATAGTGAATTGATGGGAAGCGGCGAAGAGGAATCTAATGAATAGTACAAAGCACGATCTAGCTGCTTGTTATCGTATAATATCACTTCTTGGTTTAGATGATCATACATACACGCACATATCAAGTAGATCAGAGAGAGGCTTTTACATTTATCCATTTGGTATGCTATTTGGTGAAGTGCGACCACAGGATTTGCTTGAGGTGACTTTTGAAGGTAAAGTATTACAGGGCGATGAATATCAATATAATAAAACAGGGTATATAATTCATGGCCAATTATATAAGCAGAGAAAAGATATTAATTCCATAATACATCTGCATACTCCTGAAATCGTAGCTGTTTCATCTTGCTCTAAAGGCTTGATGCCAATCAGCCAGTGGGCTTTACATTTTTATGGAAAAGTATCTTATCACAAATATAATTCTCTTGCTTTGAGCCCAGAGCAGGGAGGTTCAATATTAGATGATTTAGGTAGTAATAAGGTAATGTTGATGCAAAATCATGGTTCTATTACGTGTGGGGTTGATATTCAGGAAGCATTATTTTATAGCTACCATTTACAAAAAGCATGCCAGACTCAGTGCTTGGCCTTAGGGATGAATGAAAATATAATAATGCCAAGCGATGAAATTTGCAGGCAGTCAGTAAATGATTTACTATCTTTTGAAAAGAAGCTTGGGCACCGTGATTGGCAAGCATGGTTGAGACTGCTGTAAACTTTGTTCTTTGCATTTAGTATGTACTTAGTTAATGGAGCTAAAAACTTTCAATAAAGCTCAACCTTGGTCGCAGTTCCATTTTGATAAAATATTACGAGGAAGTTGAAAGTGGTGATAATCGGCTTTCCTCCAATTACCTCCCCAATCAGAAAACCCGTTATCTGCAAATACGCGAACAATTTCTTTCGTAACCATACCTGGTCTATGATTTTTTCTATCTAGAAAATTTCTACCTATATCAGGTAATACTATTTCTTTTCCCGAAACGTCTAGTATATAAGGGTTTTGCACTGGATTAATATCAATTGCCAATCCATATGAGTGCATAGAAATCAAATTGGAATTAGGAATGTTTCTAAAGTTAAAAGCTGAGCTATTATTTGCTTCCATCGATGCATAATCATCTCCCTGGAATTCATTTATTAGTTTTACGCTATATATAGGAAATTTTATTTCAAACAATTTTTTAAATATTTTAACTGTATTATTTGCGACATTTTTATGTACCATGATTTCACCATTTTTTATGTCGAAATCAAAGTTATAATGTATAATTTTTATCAATTTTAAGTCGTTCAATTTAATAGGGCAATCTTTTTTCCAGACTCCTTGTTTTATTGTTGATTCTCTGACTATAATTGGTAAATCATTTATGCCGAAATTCATATTTTTATTTTAAATAATTATTATGCTTGTGCAGTTTAATAAGTTTAAAGTAATAGAGAGATTATAAAGTTTCAACGCTAAAATTGAATTTAAGTTTAGAATTTTTCAATTTTGTTTTGCAATATTGCATTTTATAAAGTAGTTATTTAATTAGTATTATTATAAATAAATATTAGTTTACAGGTATTATGATTTCAAAGATTCTTAATTCAATTTTAGCAGTAGTATTTTTAAGTTTAGTGCTTACGCTTGCATATAAGGAATTGATGCGTCCTAAAACAGTATCAACAATGTTTGAACCAGCAGATTCAAATGAGAAAAAAGCATCTTATTCTAAAGCAGAAATAGAGGCTATAGTACGTGATTATATTCTAAATAATCCGAAAGATTTGATTTTGTCATTAGAGAAGTTTCAAAAAGAAAAGAAACACGATGTGTCAAACAAACAAAGTGAATTTATTAAGAATAACCTCGATAAGATGAGAACTATTGGTGAGCCCCCAACCATGGGTAATAAAGAAGGAAGTATGAAAATCATTGCTTTTTTTGATTACCATTGTTCTTACTGTAGAAAGTCATATAAAATTGATAAACAACTATTAAGTCAAGATCCAAATGTTCAAATTATTTTAAGGCCTGTTCCTATTTTGGGCGAAGGATCTTTGAATACTATAAAAGTGGCTCTTGCAGTTCACAAAATTGCTCCAGATATATTTCCTAATTTTCACGAAGATATAATGCAACTGGATAAAATAGATGAAACTTCTATAAAAGATGTGCTATCAAAATATGAGTTAGATCGGTCATTATTAGATAATGAGATAAATAGCTATAACATGACGCAGATAATTTCTCAAAATCTCAACTTTGCAGCAAATCTTGGGGTGACAGGAACTCCATCTTATGTCATAAATGATCAATTTATAAAAGGTTTTTTAGACCTAGATCAATTAAAGCAAATTATATTGCATATCAGATCAAAGGATTGATAATATTATTCCCAGTTTTTTTATACTCAATCTGGCATGACGATGTTGTATGTTTATTGATTAAAAAGTAAGAAAATGAGCGCTAAAGTTGATTGTAAAGCTATTATAAAAAAATACAAATCATACGGAGCTGTTTTGGATGAAAGTATGGTTGAAAAAGCAATTAATTTTGCAGTTAAGTATCATGGACCTCAGCTAAGAGCTTCCGGCCAGTTATATTATCATCACCCAATTGAAGTGGCTGAGATAGTGTCGCGTCTAGGATTTGATTCTGAATCTATTGTAACCGCTATTTTGCATGACACGATTGAGGATACTGATCTAACATATGAAGATATTGAAAAGCATTTTTCACCAGATGTTGCTAAGTTGGTTGATGGAGTTACAAAATTAACCAAGATAGAATTTAAGCGTAATGATGTACGCCAGGCAGAAAATTTCAGAAAGTTGCTTATAGCTATGAGTGACGATATCAGAGTTCTGATAGTAAAGCTTGCTGATAGGCTTCATAATATGCGAACAATTGATTATATAGCAAGGCCAGCAAAACGAGAAAGGATTGCTCTTGAGACTATGGAAATTTATGCACCTTTGGCAGAAAGAATAGGTATGCAAGCAATCAAAGTTGAGCTGCAAGACATATGTTTTCGTATCTTACATCCTAATATTAGAAAGTCTATTGTAGATAGATTGCAAAATGTTTCCGGCAACAATGATAATATAATAAATGAGATCATTATAGCTTTGAAGGAGACAATATCTGGAGTTGCTAAAAATTTGGAGGTCTCTGGTAGAAGGAAAACGCCTTATTCTGTTTGGATGAAAATGAAACAGAAAAATATCACTGTTGAACAACTTTCTGATGTAATAGCGTTTAGAATAATCACCTCATCTATAGAAGAATGTTATAGAATATTGGGTATAATACATAGTAATTATAAAATGGTGCCTAACTGTTTCCAAGATTTTATAAGTACACCAAAAAACAACGGCTATCAGTCTCTTCATACAGTGGTTATAGGGCCTTTGAACTGTAAAATAGAAATACAGATTCGCACTAAAGAAATGCATGAAGTTGCAGAGCTTGGTCTTGCTGCTCACTGGAGATACAAACAGGGACATAAGGATAACTCAGATGGAAAAAAATATACTTGGGTTAGAGAGCTTTTGTCAATTTTGGAGCATAACCCTGTGCCTGAGGAGTTCTTAAAAAATACAAAACTTGCAATGTATTATGATCAAGTGTTTTGCTTTACTCCGAAGGGAGATGTAATATCTCTGCCAAAAGGTGCAACTACTGTTGATTTTGCGTATACAGTACATTCAGATATAGGTAATAAATGCTCTAAGGCAAAGGTTAACGGTATTTTAGTTCCACTTAAAACGGAGCTAGAAAATGGTGATCAAGTTGAAATCATTACTTCACAAGACCAAAACACCTCTCCTGCGTGGGAAAAATTTGTTATAACTGGAAAAGCTCGTTCTGAAATTCGTAAAGTTTTAAAGCTGCAACAACATGGCCAATATGTAAAACTTGGCCATAATATATTAAGCAAAGCTTTAAAGTCAGAAAAGATATCAGATGAAGAAAAAATCATGGATGTGGCTTGTAAATTTTTTGAAAAATCTAGAGAGGAGTTGTTCTACGCTATAGGGATTGGTTTAATTACTAGAGAAGAAGTCTTAAAGCAAATACTGCCAAAGAAAAATAAAATTAATTCAGCTTTTTCACTTTTATCTCTTAAAAGGAAAAAACAAAATAACAATATATCTCAAGAATATAAGGTGCCTATAAATGGTTTGATATCAGGGATTGCTATGCATTTTGCAAAATGCTGTCATCCATTGCCAGGAGATGATATTGTAGGAATAATTCACACTGGAAGTGGCGTGACCATACATTTGTCGGATTGTCAATTGCTTAAAAATTTTTCTAGTATGAAAGAGAGAGTGATTCCATTAACATGGGACAATAATACTTCAAATATCCCATTCATAGGATGCATAGACGTTTCACTTGTAAATGAACCGTCTGGTCTTTCTTCTGTCTCTAGTGAAATAGCTAGAGCAAAAGGTAATATTACAAATTTTAAAATTATGAATCGTAGTCCAGATTTTTTTGAGATTAGATTTTATGTTGAAGTAACAACATCTTCTCATCTTGAACAAATTATAAATGCTTTGAAAATGAAAAAATTAGTTCAACAAGTTAAAAAAGTTAAATATTAAATTTATGCAAATTGTAGGGGTTGGTAGTGACATAGTTAATATTAATAGAATAAAAACTATTTATAATAAATTTGGAATAAGTTTTTTAGACAAAAATTTTGATTCATCAGAAATAGAGATATTGAATAATTTATCAAGTAAGCATAAAGTTAGGTATTTAGCAAAACGTTTTGCGGGGAAAGAAGCTGTTGCAAAAGCTTTTGGTCTTGGTATAGGAAAGTTAGCATTTAAGGATATCATTATATTGAATGATGAGAATGGCCGCCCATATGTCACTTTTTCGAAAAGAAAGGATGCAGAGCAGAAAAATCAGTTTAAGATAGATATTTCTTTATCTGATGATGAGCCATTTGCAGTTGCTTTTGTTGTTATTAGTGTCTAAACTACTTAGGTAGTAAAATAGGTTTAATCAATTATGATACTGCTTGAGACAAAAAGAAAAAATAAAACTTTAGATACTATACACTTTGTTGGAATTGGTGGAATTGGGATTAGTGGTATTGCAGAGATTATGTTTAATCTTGGGTATAAGGTACAAGGTTCAGACGTATCAGAAAGTGCTAATACTAAGAGATTAGTGGATAAGGGGATACGAGTAATTATAGGACATAACTCAGCTAATGTTTCAAATGTATCATATGTTGTACTTTCTAGTGCAATTAGTGAAGATAATCCAGAAGTGTTAGCCGCAATAGATCAGTCTATTCCAGTAATAACAAGATCTCAAATGCTTGGAGAGCTTATGAGGTTAAAATTCTCTGTTGCAGTTTCGGGGTCTCATGGAAAAACGACTACAACTTCTCTTATAGCTTGTTTATTCGAAGCTGCAGGTCTTGATCCAACGGTTATCAGCGGTGGGTTAATGAATGGTAAAAAAACAAATGCGTATCTTGGATCAAGTGATTACTTGATCGTAGAGGCTGATGAGTCGGATGCAACTTTTATTAAAATACCCTCTACGGTTGGTATTATTACTAATATTGATCCTGAACATATGGATTATTATAAAGATTTTAATGCGTTGACAAATGCCTTTGAAAGTTTTTTAAGTAATCTACCTTTTTATGGTTTTGGTGTTGCATGTATAGATCACCCTGTAGTGAGATCGTTGGTAAGTAAGGTAAAAGATCGTAAGATTATCACTTATGGAATTGAGTCTTTAGATGCAAATATTGTAGCTCATAACATTGTCTTAAACTCTGATTCTTCAGTTTTTGATTTAAAAATAAAATTTGCTGGCAGGTCAGGAGAAAGCATGATACAGGGTATTGTTTTACCGCTTTCTGGGCTTCACAATGTATTAAATGCTTTGGCCGCTATTGCTATTGGGGTAGAACTTGATTTTGGCATCAAAATTATTAAAGATGGATTTCTTAAATATCAAGGAGTTAGTCGTAGATTTACCAATATTGGTTCTTATAAGGGGATAACATTTATAGATGATTATGCCCATCATCCTGTGGAAATTAAAGCTACTTTAATGGCTGCAAGGTCTATTGTGGAGTCTAGAGGATCAAGGGTAATAGCTATTTTTCAGCCTCACAAATATACTAGACTACAAAATCTATTTGATGAGTTTACCAATTGTTTTTCACACGCGCACGAAATTTACATTACCAGCGTATTTGCAGCGGGAGAAAATAAAATAGAATCTTATGATAGTGAAAATTTATGCTCAGCTCTTCAAAATATTCATTCACATGCTTCCTATATTACAGGAGAAGATAATATTTCAAACATGATAAAATTAAATGCAAAAGATAAAGACATAATTATCTTTATGGGAGCTGGTGACATTACTCACACAGCAAGATCAGTATTATGTAAGCTAGAAAGAGAGTCCTGTAGTTGATATGGAGTTTCATAATGTTAAAGGAGTTATCAAGAAAGATTATAACCTTGCACATCTTACATGGTTTAAAGTAGGGGGTAATGCGGAGTTCTTTTTTAAGCCAAAAGATGAAGAAGATCTCGCTAATGTGCTAAAACAATTGCGTTGTAGAAAACAGGTGACAGTAGTTGGAGCAGGATCAAATATCATAATTCGTGATGGTGGCATTGATGGTCTTGTAATAAAATTAACTAGGCAGTTTAGTGAAATAAAGAGTGTTTCCAAAAGGGGTTTGCTAGTAGGCGCTGGTTGTTTAAACTACAATTTAGCACAATTTGCTCAATTAAATGGCATTAGTGGTTTTGAATTTTTAGTTGGAATTCCTGGTTGTATTGGAGGTGGAGTTATAATGAATGCGGGATCATATAATCAAGAGTTTAAAGACATAGTGCAATCAATCAATGTTGTTAACTTTGATGGGAATATAAAAAACATTCCTTCTAAAGATATTGCTTTTGGATATAGAGATAGCAACTTACCTAAAGATATTATAATAACATCAGTAGAGCTAAAAAATCAAAAAGGTGACCCAAAGGTAATTCAAGCCAAGATGGATAAAATCTCAAATGCTAGAAGCAAATCTCAGCCTATTACAGAAAAAACGGGGGGGAGTACATTTGCAAATCCGACTTCTTGTAAAGCCTGGGAAGCTATTGATCGTGCTGGAATGCGAGGTTATAGAGTAGGCGGAGCATTGATGTCTAGGA
The DNA here is from genome assembly GCA_030036605.1 of Candidatus Megaera endosymbiont of Nemacystus decipiens. Lineage (GTDB taxonomy): Bacteria > Pseudomonadota > Alphaproteobacteria > Rickettsiales > Rickettsiaceae > Megaera_A. Next base: position 29,331 of record DAOTRE010000006.1, read on the forward strand.
AACATTGTAATTTTATTATTAACGATGGAAGCGCCACTGCAAGTGATATTGAAAAGCTAGGTAATATAGTGAAGGAAAAAGTATATCAAAAAGAAAATATAACGTTAAAGTGGGAAATTAAGAGGATAGGTAAATATGTATAATAATATACAGCGTTATAGGCCTTCTTCATTAGTAGTGGATTGCGCTGGGAAGCAAAGACAAAATATATTCTCCTATGTGAGAGAAAAGGGTTGTGACTTAAATAATTTAGACATTAAAACTGATTCTAGTAAAAAGACTGTGGCAGTTATTGGCGGAGGCATGTCGTCTGAGAGGGATGTGTCATATATGTCGTCTGATGGTATAGTTAATTCCCTTGTTTCTTTGGGGTTTCAAGTGCTATTTATTGATATGGGAACTGATATATCCAATGTGTTATATAAAATAAAGCCAGATGTTGTTTTTAATGCACTGCATGGCACTTATGGAGAAGATGGGTGTTTGCCTGGCTTGCTAAATATTTTAGGTATTCCATATACTGGACCAGGAGTTTTGGCATCATCTCTTGCGATGAACAAAAAAAAATCTTATGAAATTTTTAAAGTAAATGGCATTGATACAATCGAAGCAAAAATTATATCAAAAAATGACAAGCTAGTTTCAGATCCGATGCCAAGGCCATACGTTATCAAACCGATTTCTCAAGGTTCAAGCGTCGGTATTGAACTTGTATTAAAAGAAACTCCTTTTTCTTTTAAGTCATATGATTTTCCTTATGGAGATGAGGTTATAATTGAGCCTTATACAAAAGGACAAGAGATACAGGTTGCTGTATTGAATGGAAAAGCGCTCGGTGGGCTTGAGATAGAATTATTAAAAGATAAGTTATTTTATGATTATGAAACCAAGTATACAGAAGGTTTTGCTAAACATATATATCCAGCGCAAGTACCACAAAAAATATATGATGAGTTTCTGTTAATATCAGAAAAAGTGTGTAAAATATTTTCTTGTCAGGAAGGAATAATACGAGTTGAATTTATATACGATAAATTCAAAGATAAAAAATATATATTAGAAGTTAATACGCATCCTGGAATGACTCCACTTTCTATATGTCCTGAAATTGCTTCTTACCAGGGTATTTCTTATACTGAACTTGTAAGGCTTATTCTTGAAAAGGCGAAATATGAAGTATAATAAAGTAACTAAATCTAAATATAAGAAGTCTGATATTTCTATTAAGAGAAGTCGGTTTAAGTTTTTTTATAAATTAAAATTGACTTTAAAAATATTACTTTGTTTATTCGTAGTTGCTTTCCTATTTTCTCCGATTTTTGATGATTTAAAAAACAGTTGGAAGAATAATTTTTATGCTTATAGTGCTGAATCTGGTCTTGTTTTGCGCAAAGTGATCATCGAGGGAAATAAAAATGTTTCTGATCAGGAAATCATTAACATAATAAATAGCAAAAAAAATACGCCTATTTTACAGCTGGATCTGTTAAATATAAAACTTAAGTTAGAAGAAAATGCTTGGGTTCAAAGAGCTATGGTTGAAAGACAGCTTCCTTCAACCTTATATATTGCACTTTTAGAAAGGGAAGCGGTTGCTATATGGCAATTTCAAAATAAGCTTTATTTGATAGATGATGGCGGTATGCGCATCGTGCCTTATAGTTCTAGGTTTAATAATGGCTTTATTCAAGTTGTTGGTCAAGACGCAAACATATATGCAAAAGGGTTAATAGAGGAATTAAAACAATGTCCTGATTTAGAAAATGAGATTGTATCAGCGGTTCGATTTGGCAACAGACGCTGGAATTTGCACTTTAATAACGGGCTGATTGTTAAGATGCCGGAGAATAATTTCTCTGATAGTTATCAATATATTTGTAAACTACACTCAAGCAACAAATTATTTAATCCAAAAATGAAAATGATTGATCTGAGAAACCGTGGTAAAATTTATATCAAATAAATGTAAACCAGTTGATTATAGTTGTAAAAACATCTTCGTGTAATAATGCTAAGATAACCTCTATAGTGATCAGTATCACAATTGTAATTTCAAGGCGTGAAGAGTGCTTATAATTCAATTCATTACATAAAATATTGTATAATTCTTGAATAATGTCTAAGCGATTATTTAATATGCCGTGTCTCAGGCTAATATCTTGAAATTCTATAGCCATGATATAAAGTGGTTCATAGTTGGGCCTGCGCCAAAAAAACTCAGGAGTGTCTAATGTGTCGCTGTGTAAATTGACGGAATATCTTTCGCTAAACAAATTTCCTATTTGTTTTGAAATTTGTTCTTTTGACATTGAAACTCTACCGTATTTTGCAAGCTCTTTGCTAATTGGTGCTGTATTTTGTAATATTTTGTTAACTGAATTTTCTAGTATTTTTAGCTTAACAGATTGAGCTAAACCATAAGATATGGACAATTTAATATATTCGGAATTGCTAGATAAAATTACCGTGTTGCGTTCTTCATCTATATAAGTTTTGTTTTCTTCAGATTCAATAGTGGTATTGCTATATCTAAAAAATATTAAATCAGAAGCGATTTTCTCTACTGGCTCTATAGCAAATTTATTTAATTCAGATAAAATTCTTTTTTCATCAGATTCACCAGCATTCCAAATTACAACACAACCGAAATGAAAAATAAAAAATTCTATTTCATTTTTTGAATTACTGACATATAGCACATCATCAAAGGATATAGTTCGAAATTTTTTTTCATAGTAAGAAGATAGTTGCTTCATCTCATATTCAGAAGCAGAAGATATAGAAAAACAACGCATAAATTAATGATTATAGTTTTTTTGAAATATATCGAAAAATAGATATATTTCTTAAGTAGCTATAATACTCGAAAATATCTCTATAATGAAAGAATATTTTTATTTTTTATTAGGATTTTTCAATATACAAATTAAATATGAAGCGCTAGTTTGTATTAAATAGCTTTTCTCAGATCATCAAATTGTTTTAAAATTTTCAGAGATTGATCTAGCTTGTGTAATTCTAACATGCAAGGCCCATCGCTGGGAGCATTATCAGGATCCTGGTGTACTTCTAGAAATAGCCCCGCTACACCTGCTGCAACTGCGCTTCTTGCAAGTAGATTAACAAATTGTCTTTGGCCTCCGCTAGCAGAACCAATACCACCTGGTTGCTGGACTGAATGAGTTGCATCAAAGAATACAGGTGCACCAGTGTCTTCTGCCATAATGCTAAGACCTCGCATATCAGATACCAAAGTATTATAACCAAAGGAGGTTCCTCTGTCCGTTAAAATAATACCATTTGCATCAAAATGCTTTAGTTTGTTATAAACGTTCTTCATGTCCCAAGGAGCTAAGAACTGTCCCTTTTTTACTTTTACAACTCGGCCAGTGTTTGCTGCTGCTTTTAGCAAGTCAGTTTGTCTACACAAAAAAGCAGGAATTTGTAACACATCAACTACTTCTCCAGCAAGTTTACAATGTTCTTCATTATGAACATCAGTTAAAACAGGGCAACCAATTTGTTTCTTTACTTGTTGTAAAATTGACAATCCATTTTCGATTCCAACTCCTCGCTTAGATAGAGCAGAAGTTCTATTTGCCTTATCGTAAGAAGATTTAAAAATAAAATTTATGCCATACTTATCAGTAATTTTTTTAATTTCACTTGCCATAAAAAGGCAATGATCTAAAGATTCAATCTGGCATGGGCCTGCTACTAAGGTGAGTGGTAAATTATTAGCTATTTTAATTTCGCCTACTTGTACTATATCCATAACATTTATCTAATTTATTGAGCGATAGGTAGTGCAGAATCCCTATCTTTTTTAGTTTCTTGTTCCACATCAACTTTAATAGCATCACGAGGTTTTGATGAAAGGTTCGCTAATATTATTGCATTAATAAAAAAGAGTGTTGCCAATATTACAGTTGTTTTTGTAAGAAAATTCGCTGCATTATTGTTGGATACAAGGCCCATTCCATTATTGCCTGCGCTTAAGCCGCTTAAGCCATCCTTAGATGTTTTTTGTAAAAGGATCACAATAATTAATAAAACAGCAATCGATAAGTGAACAAAAAGTAAAGTGTTAAGCATATTTATTTATTTTAAAATTGATTTTAATTCTTCTATCTTCAGTGCTGCTGAGCCTATCAATACACCAGACATTTCTTCTAAGTTGCAAATATCCTTAATATTCGCACTGTTAACTGACCCACCATATATCAATTTTGGCTTATTTGCAAGTTTAGTAAGGTGTTCGTTTGAGCTTATATAACTAATTATTTCTGATATTTCATCAAGTGTTGGCGTTATTCCTGAGCCTATAGCCCAAATGGGCTCATATGCAATAACGATATTTTCTATATTTTCTGGTATGACTTTTAACTGTTCTTCTATATATTCTCTGTAGCTATTGCTTTTGCGAGCTTCAATTGTTTCTCCTACGCATAAAATAGGTATAATTTTCTCTTGCATGCAAGTTTGAATTTTGCGCTTAATCATATGGTTTGTTTCCATCATAAAAGTCCTTCTTTCGCTGTGGCCAATTATCGTATAATCTATACCACAGCTTTTCAATATTTCTGCTGAGTATTCACCAGTTTTTGCATCAAGACCATCGTATATGCTAACGTTTTGAGCACAGTATTTTATATTTTTAGTTTGAGACAAATAACCAATATATGGAGTAGGAGGAGCAATGATTAACTCGTATGAGTGTTTTATATTAGAAATTTCGTGATTCAACTTAATTGCTTCATTCAGTAGAAGATTCATTTTCCAATTTAGTATAATAAGTTGTTTCATAATAAATATTGCTTGCAGTTAGGTGAATTGATTACTATTTTATTCATAGTTAAGAAAATAAAAATAACTCAAAATACATGATATCGAAATTTCGAAAAAGCGCCAACAATATTTTTGTTCAACTGTTTTTAGCTTTGATTGCTTTTAGCTTTGTTGGTATAGGGGCGGTTGCCTATATGAAAGGCAATAGCCAGGGTTATGTCGTAACTTTTTCTAATGCTAAATCAATCTCTGCTGAAGAATTTTATCAGGTAAAAAAGAATATTATTAATAACCTACAACAAAATAGTGGGATTGAATTTAATCAAGAAACCATAGCAGACTTAAACATTGATTATATGGTGCTAACTCATTTAATAAATAAGTCTATGGTAGGGTATTTAGCTGATCTTTATAATTTAGATGTTAGTGATAAAAAAGTTGTTGAATATATTAAGAAAAACCCTGCGTTTCACGATGATCAAGGTCAATTTGATATTGATAGATTCAAAGCAAGTTTTCGTAATTCTACTGCGCTGCAGCAAAAATATCTTGAAAATGAAAAATATAAAGTCATTGAATCTATTATTTTTGATATATTCAGGGATTCATTGATAATATCTGAACTACAGCTCAATAATCTTACTGATAAAATAGCAGAAAAGAAAGTTGTAGACATTGTTTCAATGGATTTATACAAAAAGCGTGCAGGCCATGATATCACAGAAATCACAGAAGAAGAATTATATAATTTTTATAAGAAGAACACGGATAAATTTACTAACCCAGAAAAAAGAAAATTTCAGTATTTGAAGATTGACAAGAATTTTATACAAAAAAAGATAGAATACTCTCAGAAGGATTTGAATAATTATTTTGTAGAACATATAGATGATTTTGAGTCCGAGAATTTTAATGATGTTAAGAGCGAAGTGGAAGAGTCCTACTTACAAGATAGAATGCTCAAATTTTTAAACGAACTTTGTAAAAATTTGGAAGAAGATATTGCATATGGGATGGAAATAGGTGAAATAGCCAGCAAATATGAGTTAAAAATTCATAATGTAGATGGCTTATCTTATGTTCAAATGAGTAGTAGTAAAAATACGGATTATCTTGAAATAGCAGATGTGTTGTTTGATATGGAAAAAGACGAGTTGTCATATCCTATAGAAATAGAAGATAAAAGCGAAATAATCATAGTTCATTTGCGTGATATTGCTCCTACAAAGTTAGAAAAGTTTGAACAAGTTAAGGAAGCAATTAGGCATGAAATTTCCCTATCAAGAATTGCTAACGATAATATGAAATATTTCTCTGATCTAGGAAAAAATTATAAATCTTCAATTAGAGACGAGTTTAAGAAGAACAATGACCTTCGTATTGTATCTAATTTCGCTATTTCAAAATATCAATTGTTAAATAATTCCATACAAGATAATAGTCTACCGTCTGCTCTGATGCATGAAATTATAGAGCGTCAAGCAAGCACTTCAACCAAAATACATACCAAAGATAACAAAATTTATTTTGCATATGTTACCAAATCTTTGCCTGACAATAAGCTAGCGTTGCAGATTAGAAAAAACTCATCTAGTAATTATATCGAATCAATAAGGGGTGGAATATATCTTGAATTGATGCAATATTTGACAAGCAGAAACAAAATGCAAATACAACTACCAGCGAACTAACAATTTTTGAATATGAATTTATACACAAAACTGAAAGGAGCATTAAAAAACACTGCTAGTAAAATTGGTTCTGGAATTGATAATATTTTCGTCAAGAAGAAGCTTGACAGTCAAACTCTGGAAGAATTGGAAGAATTGCTACTTTGTTCAGATGTTGGCAGTGAAGTTACAGAACATGTGGTTGGTATTTTGAAAAAAAGCAAATTTGAAAAGAATGTAAGTTCAGAAGAGATAAAAAACGACCTTGCTAATATTGTTCAAAATATATTAGATTGTGTGGATCATAATTTCTTAATTAATGATTCAAAATTAAATGTTATTTTATTATGTGGTGTTAACGGAACTGGCAAAACAACAACGATTGGAAAATTAGCTGCTATGTATATGAAGCAAGGGAAAAAAGTAGCTATAGCCGCATGTGACACTTTTAGAGCGGCTGCGGTAGATCAAATAGAAAATTGGGCAGATAATGCAGGAGCGCTTTTTTTCAAAAGTGAAGATAAGGCTGACCCTGCAAGTGTTGCATATAAGGCTGTAAATCACTCGATCGAGCAAAACGTGGATGTATTATTTATAGATACCGCGGGGAGATTGCATAACCATAATAATTTAATGCAAGAATTAGAGAAAATCATTAGAGTGATAAAGAAAATAAATCCGGGATTCCCTAATCATACATTGCTTACTGTGGATGGCAGCACAGGACAAAATGCACTAATACAGGTTGAATCTTTTAAAAAAATTGCTAACATTACAGGCATTATCGCTACAAAATTAGATGGTACAGCAAAAGCTGGTGTACTAATTGGTATAGTAAAAGAATATAAATTACCCATACATTTCGTTGGTATAGGAGAAAAAGAAGGTGATATTAAGCCATTTTCTGCAAAAGATTTTTCCACAGCTTTGGTTGGTGTTAGTAGAAATTTAACCTAACACTTATGTCAACAGAACCTAGCCACTTCTTACTAATTCTTGTTTTTGACGATCAAATAATTTAATTTGAAATTTAACAAAATTTGTTGATTCTTTCTCATTTGCAATTTTGTGCGCATCTAATAAAATGTCCTTGTCTCTTGAGAGATCAGCGAAAAAAAATTCTGCTTCTCCACTTTGCTTTGTCCCTAATATTTCTCCTCCTCCTCTAAGTAACAAGTCTTGCTCTGCAATAAAAAAACCATCATTACTAGTTCTCATGATTTCAATTCTTTTGCGTGCAATTTTTGAAAGTCTTTTATTGTTATATATTAAAATGCAATATGACTGTAAAACTCCTCTTCCAACCCTTCCTCTAAGTTGGTGGAGCTGGGCTAAGCCAAAATTTTCAGCATTTTCTATTACAATCAAAGTGGCATCAGGCACATCGATTCCTACCTCTATCACGCTAGTAGCAACTAAAACCTTGATATGACCATTTTTAAATTCGTCCATGATTTTATCTTTTTCCAGCTGTTTCATTTTGCCATGTAATAAGCCAACTTGAGACGGGAATATTTTGCCTAGCTGCTGGTATGTTGTAGTTACGTCTGAAAATGTGGTTTCATGTATTGTGCCTTCGAATTCATCATTTTGATCTACAAGAGGGCATACCCAATATATTTTTTCTCCGGAATTAATTTTTCTTTCTAGAGATAAAATCACCTGCTCTTTCTTATCTACAGATAATGCTGATGTAATTATTGGAAGTCTGTCTTTTGGTTTATCTTTTACTGAAGTGATGCTTATATCGCCGAAAATAGTTAAAGCCAAACTTCTTGGAATTGGAGTTGCTGTCATAACCAAAATGTCTGGTGCTTGAGATTTATTAATTAACTCCATGCGTTGATTCACCCCAAATCTATGCTGTTCGTCAATTACCACATATCCTAATTTATGAAAATCTACATCTGTTTGAAATAGAGCATGAGTCCCTATTAATATCTGAATTTTACCATTCTTGAGTTGATCCTTGATTATTTGTTTATTTTTAGATGTAGTTTTTCCCGTTAATAGTGCGATATTGATATCGTGGTTAGATAGAGCCTTGCTAAAAAATTGGAAATGCTGGATTGCGAGTAGGTCTGTGGGAGCCATAAAAGCTGTTTGAAAACCAGAAGACACTACATTTAATATTGTCATCAAGGCAATTAAAGTTTTACCACATCCAACATCGCCTTGGATTAATCTCATCATTTGAGTATTAGAGTTTTGTTCTTTCTCTATTTCTTCTATTGCATTTTTTTGTGCGTTTGTTAGACAAAATTCCAAATAATTGAGTGCTTCTTCTTGAATCTTCTTATTGATAATAAAATTATTGCCAACATTTTTTTTCTGAGTTTTTCTTAAAGAGGATAAAGCAAACTGATTTGCAAATAACTCTTTAAAAGAGAGTTGTTTTACTGCTTGTTCCTTAATTTTTTCTATTACATGGCGCTTAGGTTCACAGCCTAGAAAGTGTAACTTTTTGATTTCTTGAAGTAATGATTGCATATATCGTACTTCGTCTTCAATTATATTGCTTTTTTGATTTGAAGCTTTTAAAGAGAGCGATAGTTCTACATTGCGCTGAAAGTATTTTATAGCTGTAATAATGTAGTTATACAACTGTTTATTTAATATTCCGTATGTTAAATGATATACAGGTTGAACAGCTTCAGATTCGCTTTGATTAAGAATAAAATCAGGGTGAGTGATTTGGTATTGCCCATTAAAATATTGTACTTTGCCTGAGATATTTATAAATGATCCTATTTTTAATTTACTAAAAATAAATGGCGGTATTTTATTAAAAAACACTAAAAATAAGTCGCCTCTATTATCGCTAACGTAAATTTTTGTAGGCGTTTTTTTGTTATTAGAAAGCGAAACTTCTTTTATAATAACTCTGGTTTGTATTACTTGATCATGGCGCAAATTGTCTAGTCTAGCAGCAACATCAGTTATAATGTAGGAATAGGGCTTGTAAAAAAGTAAATCACGTAGACACTTGATGCCTAGCCTATAAAGTGCTTTGTTTGTATTTTCTTTAATTGCAATTAAAGAATGAACGGGTTGAAATAATATATCATACATTCTAACTATGAAACTCCTGGATCAAAAGTAAACAACTTGATCGTAAGTCTAAATCAAAATTATTGGTGTTTGCAATAATATTTACAATATTTTCATATTTCTTTTGTAGGTATAAGGTTTGCTTAGTTTTTAATTGTTTCCATAATTTTTGCTCATCTTTCAGAAGTTTGTCACGGTTTACACCTGCGTGATAACGGCATAACTTTGCAATCAATAATTCTGCTGAAGTAGAAATATCTTTCCATAAATCTTGATTTTTACTAGCAAAGCTTTCTATAAATTTATTTTTCTCTTCAATAGGAGTTGAGTTAAGTAACACTTGAACAAAATTTTGATTAATACTAGGTTTTACTACATTATCATGTATATGATTGATTTTTATGCACCTTGAACGGATTGTGGATATCAGAGCGAGTGGATTATCTGTTAGAAGGAATATAAAGGTATTTTGTGGTGCCTCTTCAAGTAGTTTTAAACATGAATTCGATGCATGTAGGTTCATCTGATCACTTCCATATATTACAGCAACCTTTTTGCCAGAAACAACAGAGCTCTGGTATAAAGCAGTTTGTAGGTTTCTTATTTGGCCTATTGATATATTTTTATTTTTGTTGTCTAATTTTTTAACTAAGTGATAGTCACCACAAAGTCTTAAATTGTTAGTTTGTAAAAATTCTTTGGCAAATATCTCTATATCTGCAAGTGCTTGATCTAAGTCATTAGCTTTTATTATATAACTGCTATGCAATCTACCAATTTGATTTTGCTTTAGTAAATATTTAATTAGCACTGGGTTAATCTTTTTATTGTTTCTTTTTTTCCAATAATATAAATAACCTCAAATACACTAGGGGATGCTGTTTTTCCTGTGATATAAGCCTGTAAATACTTCATTAATTCTCCTAGTTTCAAGCCTTTATTTTTAGCAAGTGATTTTAATGAAGATTTAATATTTTCTATCGTTAGTTCCGAAATTGCGCTAATTTCATTTATGGCTTCGTTTGTGATGTCTGGCGCTGATGTTCGAATTATTTCAATGGAATCATCATCAAACGCCATTTTGTATTTGCCGCAAGTCATGAATATTGGCGCCATATCATACAAGTCATTTATAAGCTCAGCTCTAGGCTTCATGCAATCGATTGCTTTTTTTATGTTAGCTTTGGACTGGGGGCCTAGCTGAGGGAATTTTTGATATATTTCATTAGCTAAAAATTCATTGTCAGTACTGCGTAGATAATGAGCATTAATATTTTTCATCTTATCAAAATTAAGCCTAGAAGGTGATTTTCCAAGCCCATTTATGTCAAACCATTTTATAGCTTGGCCTTTTGATATAATTTCATCATTTCCGTGGGACCAACCAAGGCGCAGTAAATAATTATTTATTGCTTCAGGCAAAAAACCCATTTTTTTATATTCTTCTACACAAAGTGCACCGTGTCTTTTGGAAAGCTTAGCGCCATCTTGTCCATGAATCAAAGGTATATGTACTAGCTCTGGCATCTTCCAGCTCATTGCTTGGTAAACTAATTTTTGTCTAAATGCATTATTTAAATGATCATCTCCCCTGATAATATGAGTAATACCCATGTCATGATCGTCTACCACAACAGCTAGCATATATGTTGGAGAGCCATCGGCCCTTAGTAAAACCATATCATCTAGATGAGAATTTTGCACCGTAACCTTTCCTTGTAGCAAGTCGCAAATACTTGTTTCTCCTTCTTTTGGAGCCTTAATTCTAATTACAGCTTTTTGATTTTTAGGATAATCTTTTTCTGTTTTGTCTCTCCAGGGAGAGTGGAAAATAAAGTGTTCTTTGTTTTTTAATTTTTTTTGCCTTAATGCATCAATTTCATCTTGAGATGAAAAGCAGTAATAAGCCATTCCCATCTGAACCAGTTGATGAGCAACTTCTTTATGACGTTCTGCCCTTGCTACTTGTGAAACTGCTTCTTCATCGTGCTGCAATCCAAGCCACTTTAAAGAAGAAAATATTGCATTTTTCGCTTTTAGTGTTGAACGTTTTTTGTCTGTATCTTCAATACGAAGCAGAAACTTACCACTATGATGTTTTGCAAATAGATAATTAAAAATAGCAGTGCGCGCAGAGCCTATATGTAACAATCCAGTAGGTGAGGGCGCAAATCTAGTTCTAACTGTCATGAATCATATGTTTTTGATAATATTTTATAGTAATTTTTTAACATAATATACAAATTTAATTTTTTATCCAGAAAAAAATCTTTGACTTAGAGTTTTATTCTATTATATTAATTTTTATTAAAGATCATGTGTAACAAGCGATAGGAAAGAATGAAATCTAACGAATATATTGAAGAGAAATCAGAAGAAAATTTTGTGCCATTAAGTCAATATTTCTATCATAAATACAAAGAAAATCAGGGTTTAGCTAATCAAAAATTGCCCATGGAACAGAATACTTTACTTCAGCTTTTGTTTGCAAACATATTGATTTGCACGTCAACTGGATTACGTCGTTCTCAAGGCAAAGAGGTTGAAAACCAAAACGGCAATGTATTAAAAACAGGAACCAAGAATGGAATTTTATTTACAGGAGCAGAACTTGGTTTCATTGTTACATCAAGTACAGCAATGAAACTAATATCAGACCCCTATTCGTTTATTACTCCAGTTACTGATTTTTTAAGCGGAATGAAGTATATGTTTTATTCTCTTAGTTTTAGGTTTTTATCTGGAGCAGCTTGGTGCGGCGAGTTTGTTTTGCCTAAGGGTACTGGAGTTTCAATTACTCCCAAGTTAAAGGAAGGAATTGATATAGAGTCTTTTATGCCTGCAGAAGGTGACGAAGAAGCGGACTTAACTATTGCAGGCGAGCATCCAGAACAATCACCAGAAACTAACGAATAATCATATCAAATTAACCTTGTCATCCCGTGCAACAACTTCCGTTTGATCCGGGATCTAATCTAGGTGTTATTCCTCAACTTGGGTCCTCCAAACGAGTTCAGGACGACGAACGATTCATGCCTAACTTGTTTTTAGTATCTATTAAGCCTATACAAATAATGATTGACTCCTTTTGGTTTAGTTGTTATAAAATGTTTGTATAAATTTCCTACTTTGGGATGTAGCTCAGTTGGTAGAGCAACGGTTTTTGGTATCGTAGGCCGAAGGTTCGAGTCCTTCCATCCCAGCCATTTTTGTTTTGTTATGACTCTTATTAATCTAGACCATAGAGTTTGACACGCGTTGTTTGTGTGTGATAATAGTTTGCACATTATCATAGTCTTTATAAGATAAAAGCGCTTTTTTATTTATAAAAGATTTTTCTTGATTTAATCTGCTAGGGTATAAATATTATTCTATCTATTAAATATGCCAGAAGAGAAAAAAACTAATCATCAGATTTTACATGATAATAAAGAAAAATTGCTAAATTATGTTCAGGGGTATATCAATAGTTCAAATACAACTGGTTCTATTGAAGTAAAACCTATTGACGACATACAGGAACTCTTCGATAAAGGGAATTACAGCAGTGCAATAATGCTACTGGATGAGAGAAAAGATAATAAAGTAGGCATAAGGTGGGATAGAAAGGAAGATTTAGGTAATGCTACTGGTGTTCTTGTTCGAGATGCTCGAGGTCAAACTCAAGAACAAAAGCAAATCTTAGAGCAAACAGAATTACCAGAAAAATACGCTATGCAGCTCATAAATCAGTTTCGAGGTGGAGTTGATTTAATAAATATAGATGATTCGCTAGAGAATAAAGAACCGCAAATAGCAAAGCTGAAATTTATAGTTAAAGATGCTTTAAATAATCTTGAGAGTTTAAATGATAAAACAATAAAAGAATATAATACAAAAATGCTTAGCGTTCTCGAAGATGCTGGTATAGACAAAGCCGCTGAAATGCTACAAACAGCAAAAGAGCTTTCTAATATAAAGGATACGCATTACCATATTAGCACATTGTCCAAAGTGCAAGATTCAGAAGGAAAAGAGCATACGGCAGTAGAAGCAGAATTAATGCTTAATGGGTTAACAGATAAGCAAAAAAAACACTACGAATCAATCTCAAAATATAAACCTTTGCAAAATAGTTACACGGGAGTAGGTTGGTTTGACTCCATTTCAGATCCAGTGAAGAAGCATTTAATTAGTATGCAGGCTAGCGAAATAGCTAAAGGAAATAAGGTAATACCAGCTCAACTTTTAAGCGATGTGGAAGGCGTGCGAAATGGTTATATGAAAGTAACAGCTGTCTCTTCTGATAAAAATATAACTATCGTATCAGAAGATATTCACTGCGGGGCTCCGGCTGTAAAAATAAAAACAGTGCCGAAGAAAGAGCAACATGATCTTGTAGCTGAAAATATTAGGCAATTACAGACTTTTATACAAGAAGATAAGAAAATAAATTTAAATAGTTTTAATAGCAAAACTCCAAGCGATATACGAGGAGAAGACTTTATTATAAATCAGATTAATGAGGCAAAAAACCATTTGACAAACTCTGCAACTGCAACGACGAGTCCTATAAATAAGTGGAGGTGGCTTGGCGGCGGAAGAAAGCAGAAAGCATTTGCTGAAGATTTAAGCAATCTTGGAGAAGCGCTGTCAGGGCATGATGATTACAAAGTTTCCTTGCCTAATACAAGCAAATATTTGCAGCGTGGATCTAATTCTCGTTTTGGTAAATTGCTTGAAAACATAACATTTGGTGCTTACAAAACAATGGAAACTAAGGCAAGAAATGAAGTAAGTGGATTAGCTGAAAGTGATAAAAAATTTGCAGCAATACTTGAAACTGCTATTAATACGAAAAAACTAATTAACACACCGATTTTAAGCGCTAAATCACAAAATGCTAATCTTGAAATTTCAGATAATATGAGTGCAATAGAGAATGCAGCCAAACTTGCATCAGGAGCATTAAACAAACTAATTAATAAAATTGGAGTCAATATTCATTTTTGTAAGAGTGGAAAAGATAGAACCGGTGAAGTTATGAGAAATATTTCAGGAAGTGCTATTAATAGGTTTTTAGGAGTTGAACCTAACTCGGAAGTAGCGCGTCAGAACAAAGATAGTATGGCTTACGCAGGCCATACTCAAGAAATGGCTGGGATTCAAGGGGGAAGCATTGGTTGTCATTCACTCAAAACTAATCCTGAGTTTGGTTTAAACAAATCTGAGCAGCATTTGAGTAAGGTATTGTCAAATAAATCATCTCATTTTAATAGCAAAATAAAAGTAGTAAAAGATGAAAAACAAAAACAAAGAATTGTTGAGCAGTTTAATTCTAACTATGTTCAACAGCAAACTGTAGAAAAATCTAAAATTGATCAAGAAACTAAAAAAGCTGCAGCTCAAGTAGTGGATAAGTCAAAAGCTCAAGGTCTTGGCAACAAGTCTGGTGATAAAAACATAAGGCAGCGCCAAACTATAATCTCCTCACATAGATCAGATAGAGAGAGGTAAATCATTCTTTTTGGATCTTAAGAAATAACTTTCTCAAATATTTTAGGTAGCTCGCTGGTAGCATTTATTTTATAACCAAAAATATCTTTAGGTATTTCGATTTTAAATGCATGTAAAAACATTCTTTTATGTTTTGTGCCGCCGTATTTTATATCACCCAAGATGGGACAACCGAGTAGCTGGCTATGAAGCCGCAATTGGTGCATTCTTCCAGTCAACGGCTTATATTCCATCATTGATAGATTGTTGGCTGACTTTAGTAATTTGTAGGAGGTATGAGCATTCTTGCTTCCTTCTACTGCTTGATTTGTTTCACAGCATTTGTCACCTATTTTTTTAATATAATTTGATAACTCACCTTGCGATTTTTTTAATTTTCCAGATAAAATAGCTATATAAGTTTTAGATATTAAATTATTTTTAAATGCTTCAGTTATTTTGCGAGCGCTACTATAATTTTTTGCTATTACCAGAAGACCGCTGGTATTTTTATCCAGGCGATGCACTAGTTTGTAGGAGTTTTTTTTATCAGAATTGATATATTCAAGAGCAGAATCAATTGATAAAGAAATTTTTGATCCACCCTGCACAGCAATTCCTTCAGGTTTATCAATAATGATGATGTCATCGGATGAAAATATTAAATAGTCATTGAGAATTTTTTGTGACAAAGTTTTTTCATCTTGAGTAAATTTTTTTCTTTCAGAATTTTTAGAAGAATAGTTATCGATAATTACTTGGTGGATGGTAAGTTCATCTTGGTCTTTAATTCTATGATTTGCTTTAGTTCTTTGATTGTTTATCTTAATCAGACCATTTCTAAGTGATTTTTCAATTGTTCCTTGAGTAATAAGAGGATAGATCTTTCTTAAATATCGATCAAGCCTGCTGCCCAGATAATCACCATCAATTGCTATGTTATTAAACATTACTTTTATTCGTAGTCAGTAAATAATAGCTCCACATTATGCAAGAAATAAGCAATACAGATCCTAGCTGATGAATCAACGCAGCTGTAATTGGCACAGCGTGTGTTAGAGTAAATATTCCTGAAGAAATTTGTATTGCAAGCGCGGATAATAACAAAATAGCTGATTTTGTTAGCTTTAGACTACCTAATTTTACTAATTTAACAGCATAAATAACAATTATTATCGTTAATATATAAGCCATAACCCTATGAAGAAACTGTGCCAACACAGGATCACTGAGCAAATGCCAACCAAATTTTATGTGAAGCAACTCATAAGGTATAAATTTTTTCCCCATGAGTGGAAAATCATTATATATTAATCCACCTTTTAGTCCTGCAACGAATGCACCTAACATTATTTGTATTAAAATAAATATAATCGATATTTTTCCCCAAAACAATGAACTGATTGGCGATTTTTGTGTAGATAAAAGAATGAATTGATTAGTATTTTTAAAAATTTGCCACAATAGTAATAAATATAATATAACAGCCAAAATTAAGTGCAGAGCAAGACGAAAATGGCTTACATGCGGGTCCAAAACGAGACCGCTTTTAACCATATACCACCCAACGAAACCTTGTAATAATAACAAAACAATGGCTCCTAGATATATAAAAATATCACGTGGTTTAAAAGCGCCTTGCAATAAAAAATACAAAAAAGGTACAATAAGAACTATCCCCGTAACTCTTGCAGCAATGCGATGAATAAACTCTATGATGTAAATGGATTTAAATTCAGACAAGCTCATAGCATAATTAATGTTGATAAACTCAGGGGATTGCTTATATTTTTCAAACTCTATTTGCCAAGAATCTTCGGTGATTGGAACCAATACTCCACTAATAGGGTTCCATTCTGTAATTGATAAACCAGAGTCCGTTAGCCTAGTAAATCCTCCAATAAGAACCATCAGTACAATTAAAGTACACAATACGGACAACCAGGCTATAATACTTTGTTGGTATGATCGTGAGTTCTTAGTCATATTATTATTTAGTAGGTTCTCTCCACAGCAAATTCTAGCAAATTTGTCATGTGTTGTACAGCAGATTGAGAAAGTTTGTCCTCAACAGAAGTAAGTGCTTTTAGAGCTTTTTGTCGAGTTTCTTTAAGGTGAACACCTACTAAGTTTGGAATTTTATATTCTAGCATTTTATTTTGAACCCATTGCAAATCTTCAGATTTTCTTTTTTCTGACTTTAGCATGAAAGTAAGTTTTTCAGAGTCTTTATTATTCATTTCGCTATGTAATATTATAAGTGGTAAAGTAACTTTTCCTTCAAAAAAGTCATCTCCTATATTTTTTCCAGCTTTCTCGCTTGTGCTAAAATAATCTATATTGTCGTCTGAAATCTGAAATGCTATTCCAAAATTCATGCCAAATGTCCTTAATCCTTCAGCAAGTCCCATTTTGTTAGCTATTATTGCCCCAACTTCACAGGCACAAGCTAATAATTCAGCGGTTTTGGCTTTTATTAAGTCATAATACTGATCTATGGACAGCATAGTTTTTTGTTCTAATTTATTTAGCTGAGAAACCTCTCCTTCAGATATAATAGCGCATGCATTTGATAGTATCTCAAGAGCTCTTATATTTTTTGTGCTAACCATAAGTTTAAATGACTGGCTGAATAAAAAGTCGCCCACTAAGATGCTTGCCTTATTGCCCCATATACTGTTTGCTGTTGGCAGGAACCTTCTCATCGTGCTTTCGTCAACTACATCATCGTGTAGTAATGTTGCCATATGAATGAATTCAATAGCAGCAGCCAGTTTATGGGCTTGCTGACCACTTTCATAACCACAAGCTTTTGCTGATAATAATGTAAGTAAGGGTCTTATGCGTTTGCCTCCAGAGTTTGATAAATGGCTACCAACTGCTTTAATTAATTCTTCTTCTGCTGTTAAACTACTGACAATAATTCCATTCATCTCCTTCATTTCGGAAGATAAATAATGGTGCACTTTTTTGATTATATCCAAACAATACCTGCTTTATTCACATAAAACTATCTAATAACTTATTTTTTATATCAGATTTTGGAATAATTGTCTCAATCTTATTTTGGATCTTTTCTTTTATTGATATTTTAGGTAATATATTTTTTAACATCGGCTCATTTCCATCTATTGAAGGAATAATTTGGCGCATTTTGTAAAGCACATCTCCCTCGTATCCTACCTTATCAAATAATTTTTGATACAGCGTTAGAGTATATAAAGGTATGATTTGAGCAATAGTAGTGGAGCCAATTTTAGATTTAGAGTAATTTTGAGAATCAATAACATATGCTAAACTTAAGTCATTAGAATTAGCTTTTGGATGATCCGAAATCTTTTTTAAGAACTGCTTGTTAACATCGATATAAAGGTTCCTTGCTATATCACTTAAAGCTCTGTATTTTCCAAATCTGTATATATATGCAGATATAAATTCTACAATTGCTGGGTAGTTATTCAAATATAATGCTCCTTCTGCTTTTATTCTGTTACCGAGCAAATTATGTTCCATTGTATGCTGGAGCTTCATACCAGAAGTTTTTGACATTAGAGTTAAGTCATTCAATTTAGAATATATACTACCACCTCTTTCCTCAGAATTTATATCAAATATTACTTCATATTCTTCATTTTCTAGTTTGTGGAAATTTAATGTATCTTTGTGAGCAAGGATGTAGTTAATTTCATTGTCAATTAATTTTGACAAATTGTTTTTTTGCTGTGATCTATCTAGTCTTTTATAAGATTCAATCAAATAATCAAAAAATCCTTCTTTAATAGTAATTTTTGCTGTTTTTTTAAGGTGATGATTAGTGATATTGTTATCGTATTTAGATTTATAATCAGTGATTAAATTATTTATAGTAAAATATGTTGAGTCCGAGTTTGTTGTTGCGTCAATTTCTAAACCTTTTTTATAATCTTTATATGACTTTGCTTTTGTTCTAATATCAGCATGCAGATGAAAATTTAAACCAGAAGGCATCATGGCAAAACCATAAAATAAACTCACGGGTAGGCGTCTTGATACGGCATTATTTGGGTTTGTTTTTATTTTATAATCAATAACATAGTGTTGTGGTATATTATCTAAAAAATCCTCTGTGCTGGTATATGTTTTTGCAGGCTTAAACATTATGTTTAAACTTTCAAATTCTTTGTCATAAAACTTTTGTTGGTCTACCAAGTCAAAAATTTCCACTTTTTTTGTAGCAGTTGTTATGTTTTTTATATGGTTTATCAATATAGCTGGGTCATCGTTTTTTATTAAATCTTTGACTAATTGAGTGCTAAGAGGCAGATCAATAATAATTTTGTAGCCACTAATTTTTAATTTTGAACCGAAACCATGTTGCTTTGGTTTGTATGAAGCTATGATATCACCATCATAGTTAACAAAGAGATTCTGCTTAATTAAATCATATCCAATTTTTATAGGTGATTTATAATCAATGTAAGAACTTGAGCTTTCTTCTTGCCACCCATTGACTTCCCACTCTATTTTAGATGGGAAACCTGAGATAGTAACGTTCTTAAAACTTGCAAAATAATCAGTATTATCTAAGTCTTTTAGTGTTAATTGTTGACCTGCATATTGTTCATTTGCTTTTGATGCGACTTGCAGAGCAATGTAGTACCAAGCGCCTGAGAATAAAACGAATACAACAAGCGATAATATTATAATTATTTTGACAAGTTTTTTCATGATATATGCTAAATTTTACTATTGAGAATTCATGTAGTTCATATTAAGCGCTTTTACATTCCAAATCCATAATGAGATGATAAAAAGAAAAATTACTAATAAGTATGTGACTATAGAGTCAAAACTTGCCATAGGCGCTAGTATAAATATGCTGGATTGAATAAAAGCTCCAAGAGATTTCCCGCATTTAAGACCAATCACCTCTACAGCAGCCTTGCCCTTAGTCTTAAGTTCAAGGGAAAGAGGCAAGTAAGACATTTCTTTAGTAGAGTCAAACAAAGAATATTTAGTAGACTTGCTTAGTATATTTTGTAATCCTCCGATAATAACAGCATAATATATTGGATTAAACCAATCCCCAGAGAAAACTCCAATATCTGCTATTATAACAAAACTAAAAAATATTAAACCAGTTATAAGAATCATATAGGGAGTAATTAAAGCAGAGAACAACCAAGATGTTTTCCTGAGTATATTACTGCCAACAATCATGAAAGAAACGCATGAAATGCCCATCCATATATTGAACTGGCCCATAAAATTCATATAATCTACTGTATTTGGATATAATTGTCTTACCTTAGCTTTCCAAGGGCCTTCTAATATGTTAATAAGCAAACCGTAGCACAAAACTAGGAGAGCTATATGTCCCAGATGCTTTGAACCAGACAAGAGCTTAATGCTATCTTTAATTGATAAAGATGTTTTTTCCTTCTGTTCTTTGTAAAAAAACACATGTTTTAGTTCTGTTTTTTCTAAAACATAATGGTGAATATAGTAGTACAATATTATTGCTATAACACCAGCGGCGATTACCCAGTTCATTATAGGTTTTAAGACCATATTGCACTGAAAAGTTAGATTGTTATTGTATAGATCTAGAACTAAAACATCTGATATGTTAGATATATCAGAAAATTTTACTAAAATATTACCTGCTATGATTAACCCAATATTACCAATTGCTCCTAAGAAAGGGTAAAATCTCTTAGCGGATTGTGTATCAAAAATACTATTAGCATATTGCCAAAATAGTAGATTAATTATTACAACACTCCATAATTCGCAGAATACATACATTACTGCATAACTCCATTTGCCAGCAAGCTTTAAGAACCATTTAAAGTGTGGATATTGGATAATTAATTTATTAATAAAATCTTCACCAGGGTGATATTGCTGCTGCTGCGGGAATACCCAATAGGTAAATATTATGAAAAATCCTAAAAAAGCTGATATCACAATATAAAAGACTTGTTCATGATTAAAGCGGTTGCTTAATTTTGCATATATAAGAGTAAACACTACTGTTGATGGTAAAACTAACCATAACTTCAAAAAACTTATAACTTCTGCTCCAACGTTGGGAACAATTAAACTATCTTTGACTGATCTCAAAGCTCCAAAATTAAACAACATGCAAAGCATCATCAAGCCGAGTGGAACAAATAGCTTAGTTTCTGATTTACGAATAGGCCAGAAAATATCTTTTATTTTTTGTGATAGAGATACGCTATCTTTTCCTAGGTCAGACACTTTAACAATAGACGAAAATATTTGTTGCAGAACCTAGATAGTTCTATTCTAACAATAGGAGTTTGTCAATTAAAAAGGTTTTTCTTATCGGAGAATTAAAGAGATAAATCTATGTTGAATTTAAATGGATAAGATGTTAGTTTATGTTCGCATAAGATACGAATTTACCAATTTTATGTCTGCTTTGCAAAGTATATAAATCGTTTAAGGACAGATTATCATTTCTATATAACTTTCAGTGCTTTTTGGTATAACATATTTAAAAATGCATTAAATAATTTTTCTATTACCAGTGATCCAAAATGTTGTTAACAAATAAAAAACTGCTTACTATTTGGTTTTTCGGTTTTATGAGTGGTTTCACTGTAATGATCAGTAGTTATACTCTAAATTATTGGTTATCTGAAGAAAATATTAATTTAAAAACAATTGGCATGTTTTCTTTAATTTCTTTGCCTTATGCAATTAATTTTATTTGGGCTCCTATTTTTGATGCAATAAGATTACCATATCTAAGCAGTAGGTATCAGGGTAAAGTTGGTTGGGTTATAATGATGCAACTTATGTTAGGTATCTGTGTTTATTTAGTTAGTGCATGCGATCCACTAAAAAACATTATTTCTATTGCACTTTTAGGCTTCATGGTTTCTTTTTTTGCATCTGCTCAAGATACTATTTTGGGAGCTTTGAGAACAGAGATAGTTGCTAAAATACAACAGGGAGAAATTTCAGGTATATATATATTTGGATACAGAATAGGAATGTTGATATCTAGCTCAGGCGCTGTGTTCACCTCTCAGTTCACATCTTGGCAAAATATTTATATTATATTTGGTATAGTGATAATATCATTTCCATTGGTATTGCTTTTGATGTTAAACCCTGATTTGCCCATTTCTAACAATAGTGGTTTGAAAAAGCCTAATTATCAATTAAGCACAAAAAGTTTAAAACGTTTTATAACTCAAATATTAGAGCCAATAGGAAGTATTAGATACTTGATAATTGTGGTGGTTTTGTTAATTATGTACAGACTTCCAGATAATTTTATCAGTATCATGATTACACCATTTTTACATGAAATAGGGTATCAGGCATTTGAAATTTCAACAGCTGGTAAGTTATTTGGGGCTATTTCTGCTATGGTGGGCGGTTTGATAGCAAGTCATGTAATGAAAAACAAGACTATAACAAGTAGCATGTTATTATTTGGTATTATTCATGCTTTAGCTCATTTACTATATATTTATCAGTATTTTTATGGCAAAGATATTAGAGTCCTTTATTTGATAACAGGAGTTGAAGGAATTACAGGAGGGATGACAATGGCTGCTTATATTGCATTTATTGCTTCTTTATGTTCTGGTAAATTTCGCGCCACTCAATATGCATTTTTCTCTTCCATGATGGGGTTTTCAAGATCAATTTTTCCTTCAATATCTGGCTATATAGTTTTATCTTATGGATGGAGTATTTTTTACGTATTTTGTATTATTGCCACAATTCCGGCATTAATATTGATCACTATTCTGAATCAATTTTCAAATAGTAGAGAGTATTAATTTTTATGTTAGATCTAGCTATCGTTTTATTCTATCTTCTTGCGCTACCTTTAGTTAGCATAATTAATAAGCGAAAAGGGAAAAATTTTCAGTCGTTTACCAAAATATCTAAAAAATTTCAAAATAATAAATTAATTCTAGTTGCAACAATTTTCGCTTCTACTATAGGAGGCGGTACAACTTTTGGATTATCTGAAAAAGTATTCTCAGATAATATTGCTTATAGCCTTGGCCTTGTTTTGGCTGTTCCTTGTGATATTGCTATAGCAATTTTCATCTTACCCAAGTTAGTCACACATTATAAATCTGAAACGGTTGGTGACATTATGAGCCATTATTATGGTAATAGTGGCAGATTTTTAGGTGGAATTTCTGCCATTTTAGTTTCAGTAGGACTGCTTGCAGCTCAGATTAGTGTTAGTGGTCGTATATTTGAGTATATATTAGAGATAGATTATGTAAGTGGCGTTATCATAAGCTATACTATAATTATTATTTACACTACGATTGGCGGCTTTCAATCCATTTTATTTGCTAACCAACTTCAGTTTTTTGCTATTATTGCTACAATTCCAGCGATATCTATATTTGGTTTATACCATATAGGTATAGATCAGTTTGTTATTAATTTTCCTATGGAAAAAATAGATTTTAAAGAAACCCCAGAATTACTTAAAATTACCATTGCTTCAGCTTTTGGTTTTGCTGTAATTAATTTACTTCCTACTTTTATACAAAGAGCTTTAATTAACAAAGACGTAGAATTAACTAAAAAAGCTGTATATATTAAGTCATGTATTTATGTATTTTTTCTATTTTTTGTAACTCTCAATGGTGTTATAGCTTTTATTTCATATCCTGAAGTCAAAGCAAGTTTGGCATTGCCACATTTAATTGATCAGATTATCCCTCCAGGCCTCCAAGGCTTTGCAGTTGTTGGGCTTTTAGCTGCTGTAATGTCAACTGCTGATTCTGATTTAAATGTGATATCTGTGACTCTGGTAAAGGATATCATCAAACCACTCTTTCGTTTACACGCCTCTTATATGAATGCAATGGTTAGAGTGGTAAATTTATTCATAGGTAGCTTTGCAATTATTATTGCATTAAACTTTACTAAAATAGTCGATTTGGTTATCTTTATTGCAGGTTTTTGGGGTCCAATTACCTTAGTTCCATTAATTTTAGGCTTATATCATATAACAGTCAGTAAGGCCGGTTATGTCATATCTAGCATTTGTGGAGGTTTTGGTTTTATTTTATGGAGTTGTTTTATAGAAACAGAAACCAGCATGAAAGCCGTTTTTATTGGAACATTAGTTAATTTGTTTGTTTTTATGATTTTTTATCTTATGTCAACGGAACCTAGGTGTACACTCCCAAGAACTTATGATTAGAATTAATCCTAAACATAAGCTACCGAAACCGTACACCTAGTAGTTTAAAATTAATAAATCGCGTGTAATTTGAAAATCTTTAAAATCATCGATTAAACTCATGCCAAGGAGAGAGATATCTAGTCCAGATCTCATTACATGCGCGCTAACATTATAAAAATCTTTTTCTTTTATTTGCATTTGTTTAATTTTAACTGGAGCTCCATAATTGATGCCGTTTGCAGTACTATATCTATGAGTGTAGTTGAGTCTGTTGACATCAACACCAAGCTTAATCGCATCTTCCATAGTTAGCGCGATATTAGTTGCACCAGTGTCGACAAGGAACTTGACTTTTGGCCCGTTTGGAGCATTTGCATAAAGATAAAAATGACCATTTTGATGTCTTGCTATCGTAATTTGTTTTTCTCCGCTGGACCAGCTATATGAAGGAAGAAGAACTGCAAGTACTCTATTTTTTAGATCTTGTAGTTCAAATCTAAATGCGTAAGCAATAATAATTGCAATAAAAATTCCGCTCCAAGCAAAAGTGACTTTTAGAGTTTGGGTTCTTTGTTGCTGGGATTTGGCAAAAAAGGCAAACAATAAAAACACTAATATAATTGCTAAAAAAATAGCTTGTGTGATATCCCCTTTGTACATTTATTTTTTAGAAGTTTTTATATTAACATTAATTAAATTACTTTTTATGTCAATAAAGCTTAAGCAGAGAGTTAAGTATATTACGAGAATTTTCTCCCCATCCATATTTTGTGTTATTATCATTGCATAATTTTTGACCTTGTGTTTTAAATAGCCTTGGGTAAAATTTAGACTGAAAGGATCGAACTACGAAGTTGGTTTGTAAGTCAAATTCGCCAGTTATTTTGATATCATACCCTAACTTTTTTAATGATTCTTGCAAGTATTTGATTTGTGAATTTTTATCTCCGAACTTATGCAAGATTTTTTCTTGAGGTAAAATTGTTACAGTATCATCAAACCAAATTCCAAAACCATGCCGTGCAAAATTCTTCCACTGAAAATATATGCCAGGGTCAATTTTACGATTTGGTGCAATGTCTGAGTGTCCAATAAAATTGCAATCTGGAATTGTATATTTAATCTTTAGTGTTTTGCATAAAAACAAACAGGCATCTATTAAAGCGGAACTAAATTCTTCAAATCCTGAATTGTCTAGTTCAATTCCTACGGAGCTATTATTTATGGCTTCTTCTCCAAACCAAGAGCTTTTGCCTGCGTGCCATGCTACTTTTTCTTCATCAACTAAATTAAAAATTTCTCCATTTTTTTTAATAAAATAATGCGCACTCACATTGCTTTTGCGGTCAGTTAATTTTTTAAGAGCTTCATCGAAATCCATTTGAGTGTAGTGTAGGACTACATATTTGATTTTCTTAGTTCTTGGTGAATAGTTTGGAGAACGGAACGTTAAATTAAATGACATAATTATAGATTTATATAATATTTTGATTATATTATATATGATTATAATCTTGGATTATAGATAAAGAAATAAATTAATACGTCAAAAATTGAAATGGATAAAGCAAAAAAGAAGTCTATAATATCTGAGACAAAATCAATATTACTTATTATTGTTTTGGCGTTATTTATTCGTACTTTTTTCTTGGAATTATTTTATGTACCTACTGGGTCTATGAGAAACACAATATTGGAAGGAGATTATATATTTTCAACAAAATATGATTATGGGTTTAGTCGTTATTCTATACCATTTAGTCCTAAAATATTTACAGGTAGAATATGGAATAAAGAGCCAAGTCCTGGTGACGTGATTATAATGCGCCCCCCGCATAATATGAATGAAAGATATATAAAAAGGCTCATAGGTATGCCAGGGGATAAAATACAAATCATTGATAATGTAATCTATATAAATGATAAGCCTATTAAAAGATCCTATGAAGGCTCTTTCTTAGATAAAAATGGCAATAAATTTCATAAATATAAAGAAACACTACCTAACGGTGCTAGCTATTTTGCATATAAATCTGAAAATAATAAAGATATACAGGGTATTGATATGGATAATTTTGGTCCTTATCATGTTGAGCATGAAAAATATTTTTTCTTGGGAGATAATCGTGATAATTCCGGAGACAGTAGGTATCAGCTGGGCACTGTACATTCCGAAAATTTTATTGCAAAGGGTAGGTTTATTATATTCTCTTCAGCGTTAGAGCTTTGGGATGCGAATATAAGCATCACAGAGCAAGTAGCAAGAGTTTGGATGTGGATTAGTTCTGTTAGATTAGACAGGTTTTTTAAGGCTTTATACATAACTTAATAACATGACAACAAATTTTTCTATTTCTAAAGTGTCAGAGCTTGAATCAAAATTAGATTACAGATTTAAGAATCACGAATTGCTTCAGGAAGCATTATCTCATCCTTCCCTAAAGCAGCACGATCCAAATACAAAAAATTATGAAAAATTAGAATTGTTGGGTGATTCAATATTAGGTTTTATAGTAACTGAAATGATCTTTAATCAATCAAGTAAGTTCAGTGAAGGTTATATTGCCAAGGTAAAATCTTACATTGTATCAAAAAATATTGTCTCTGAAATTGCAGCTTCTATTAATTTAGCAGATTATATAATAATGACGCCTGGAGAAGAAAAATC
This sequence comes from Candidatus Megaera endosymbiont of Nemacystus decipiens, assembly GCA_030036605.1. Classification (GTDB taxonomy): domain Bacteria; phylum Pseudomonadota; class Alphaproteobacteria; order Rickettsiales; family Rickettsiaceae; genus Megaera_A. Next base: position 56,167 of record DAOTRE010000006.1, read on the forward strand.
TGGTGGTAGAGAAAATATTAATAACCTTGAAAACGTTATGGAAGCTTTGGTTGCGGCTATCTATTTAGATAGTAATATACAGAGTGCAAAAATTGTAGTAGAAAAATTCTGGAGTGGATACCTTAATAAGATAAATTTGATTGATATTGATCCAAAATCATATTTACAAGAATTGTTGCATCAGAAACTCAGCCTTACCCCTAAATATGAGGTTATTGAGCGCAAAGGGAATGCACATTGTCCAATATTTAAAGTTAAAGTTCTAGCAGGTAGTTATAGTGCAGTTGCCTTTGGTAAATCTATTAAAGAAGCAGAAAAAAAGGCTGCCAAGATATTAGCTGACCAAGTTAGTTCTGGCTAATCCCTATTATAAATAAGACAAAAGACAAAATTTATGAGTAAAAAACTAAAGTCTCTTTCTGTTTGCATTGTAGGCAAGCCAAACGCAGGAAAATCTACTCTTACAAATGCGATTCTGGGAGAAAAGCTTTCTATTGTAACTCCTAAAGTGCAAACTACCAGATCTATTATTACTGGAATAGTTACAATAGATGATACTCAACTAGTTTTGTTTGATACCCCAGGCATTTTTGAAGCTAAAAAAAAGCTAGAAAAAGCAATGGTTAGCTGTGCTTGGTCAAGTCTAAGCAGTGCAGATATTGTTGCGATAATCATTGATTCTTCATCAAAGCTTGATATAAAGTTGCAGAGCATTATTGAGAAAGTTGCTAGCTTTAATATGGATATTGTTTTTTTAATGAATAAGATTGATGTGCCATCAAAGCATTATATTGATAATTTAATGTTTGTTCAAAAAATAATGCCTAAGGCGCGTATTTTTAATATATCTGCTTTGAAAGAAAAAAATATTGGAGAATTTACTCAATATTTGAAGACTATAGCTAAGTCTAATGGTTGGCTATATGAAAGGGATGAGCTTACAAATTTACCATCTCGATTTCTTGCAACTGAGATTACACGAGAACAATTATTTCTTCAGCTGCATGAAGAAATACCTTACAACTTAACTGTTGAATATGAAAAATGGGAAGAGCAGGGTGATGGTTCTGTAAAAATAAACCAAGTTATTATAGTCAATAAAGCGATTCATAAAAATATGATAATTGGTAAGAAAGGTGCCAGGATCAAGGAAATTGGCAGCAAAGCGCGTATTAATATAGAAAAATTAATTGGCAAGAAAACTCATTTATTTTTGTTTGTAAAGGTTAGAGAAAATTGGGAGGATGACCCTCATATGTACCATAATATGGGCCTTACTTATAAGAAAAAAGATTAGGCATCATTAAAAATATTGATTTTAATGACAAAAAAGATAATATATAGCCTAAAAATTTAATTACAATTACTCTATGCCACAAGTATTTTTTAATGGTCCTGTAGGACGTATCGAAGGAAAAATGATTAAGTCGGAAGATGAACAAGCCCCTATTGCTCTTGTTCTACACCCACATCCGCAATATGGTGGTACTATGGACAATAAGGTTGTATATAACCTATATAAAACTCTGCACGATAATGGTTTTACTGTGCTACGTATCAACTTTAGAGGAGTTGGGAATTCATCGGGAGAATATGACGGTGGAGTTGGTGAAATGATAGATGCTGCAATGGCTTTAGATTGGCTTAGAACTGAGTGTCCTATGAGCAGTGCCACTTTAATGTCAGGATTTTCTTTTGGTGCTTGGATCGCAATGCAGTTAGTTATGCGCAGACCTGAAGTGACTCACTTTATTAGTGTTTCACCTCCAGTGAATAATCATGACTTTTCTTTTCTCTCTCCTTGTCCTGTTCCTGGTTTAATAATTCAGGGTGATAGTGACAGTGTTGTTCCAGAAAGTGCGGTAAGCGATTTAGCGCATAGATTGGTTAAGCAAAAGAACACAGACATATCTTATAAAGTAATTGCTGGTGCAGATCACTTCTTTCGTGAAAAAATAGGCGAACTCAATGAAGAAGTGAATGACTATTTGCGTGGCAACTTTAAAAAGCAACAGACTGAGGCTATAAGCAAGTCTCCTTCTGTAAAAACAAGCAATCGCAGTCAGAAGATCTTTTTGGATTAGTACTGAATTGATTACGGTAGGAAAATAAACAGTGCAAAAAAAAGCCCGAAATTGTTATAATTTTGAGCTTTTTTGCTATTCGCATTTTGGTAGCATGTTATCCTGATGATCACCTCCTAGTAATGAAGCGCATTCTAAATCCAACTCTTTAGGTTGTGTGTTATTATGAAAACTACCAAGCAAAGTGTCACAAGGAAGTTTTGTAAGATCATTAGGTTTTGATTTATCATTACCAAAAATTTCATTAATAACTGTGTTTTTTTCACTTGATTTAAAGATACTTTTGAATTTTTTTCCAATGTTAATTTGACTGAAAAGGTTTTTAGTTTCTAAGTTTTTATTTTCTTTATTATCCATAATAGCATCATTAGAGTTATCTTCTGTTTTCACTAGTTCTTGTATGCAATTATCTAGGCTAGTTTTATCAGATTCTTGAGTTGATACATTTTGTTTTGACATTTGCTCCAAAAGTTTTTCTTGATCTAAAAGATTTTCTTTCATTAGTTTGTCATTATTATAAAGCCTTTTCATCAATTCTTTTTCTTCCAGCTTGCTAAGCTGTTTTTGATTAAAAACAATTGTGTGTTTTTCCTCAGAATTTAACTTTAACAAAATTTCATTTTGTTTTTCCTTAAGTTTTTTATAATCCAATTTCTTAGCATTTAAGTCTTCTTCCAGCCTATTAACAAGCTTTCCATCCTGAAGTATAATGTCGTTCTCTTTAATACTGAGTAGTTCTAGCAACTGAAAAGCCTTATCTTTCAAATCAATTCTTGCTATAGGCTTAGTTTTTGTGCTGCCTTCTGGGTTATCTGAATTGGCTTCAGCGGAGCTCTTCAAAAGCAAAGGTTTCTTTTTGTCTTCTAGTTTTTCATTTTTTTGTTTTTCGAGTGGGGTATTTGATTTATTACTAGGCTTTGATTTACCAGCATATCCCAGATTAATGATATTAGTATTTTTTAAAAGCTCTGCATATTGCGGCATCACTGACTTTACAACATAGAAAGCGTTATTGGTATTTAAAACTTTACAAGGATTAAATGTGAGGTGCGCAGATATTTTTAGAAGATTACTGAGAGTATTAATAGGATTTTGTTTAATTTCATCATATTGCTTTTTAGTAATTCCAGCTTTCAATGCATTACTAGCTTGCTTCAGAGATATTATTGGATTAGTTACTATGGCGTTTGTTATTTTTGTAAGATTATTGTCATAATATGGGTTTTGTTGTAGCATTTCAGAGCGTGAAATTAAACAATGAAAATATGGTTTAATAAAAACAGAGTCATCCTTATTAATCTCTGATATTTCTTTTTTATCAGCCAAGGTTATAGCATCGCTATTTAAGTCAATGTTCAGGTGTTCAAATAGTTTTTCTATATCTCCTTGTCCAAAACTCAGAGCCTTCCATTTTTGCACTCCGAATTGGCTTGTTTCAGGCGCTATAAACAGTTTTATTATTGCCTTTGCATTTATCGCATCATCGGAAGATGCATTATTTTCATTTTCTACAATAATATCTTTTAGTTGATACAAAGCATTCTGTCCTTGGCTGTCTTGTATTTCAGGATCAGCGCCAGCAAGTAACAGTTTTTTTACGATATTTGGTTTATTAGCTGCAACTGCGTCAAATAAAGGGGTTTTACCTTCATTGTCACGAATGTTAGGGTCAGATTTCTGATATTTGGTTTGCCCTAGAAGATTTGTTTTTGGATTCAGAAGAAGATCAATTATTTTACCCTCTTTAGCATAAAATAGAGCTGTCTTTCCTTCTCCGTCTTGAATGTCAGGATTAGCGCCAGCAAGTAATAGCTTTTCGACAATGTCACTTTGATCACCCTTGGCAGTATTAATTAGCAGAGTTTCATTGCCTATTTTAGCATCTAAAAACAATTGATCATTTTCTACTTTTAAGCCTTTAATTAGTTCTATTAGCTCATAAGTTGAATCCTTTAGATCGTTATCTAATGACATCTGATTTAGCTTTTTACACAAATATTTTTCTGCTTGCTTGCTTATTTCAAGGTTTTTTTCTTTTAAGAATTTTTTTGCTAGTTCCAAAGCAAGTTTTTGATTAGGTTCACTGTCGTCGTTCAAATACTCACACACTAGTTCAAATGCAGTTTTGCCTTCGTTTTGTGAGTTCAGATTGGTTTTTTTTCCTTTCAATATAACGTTAAGAATCTTAAGTTTTGATTCATTATTATCGTCACTTTGCTTCATCCAGTCTTTTATTATGAGATGCAAACTATTATCTCTAATATCACAACCTTCAAAGGGAGTGGTATCAAAAATTCTATTCGTTAGAAAAAGATTAGACAAATAGTGCATAGAGTAAAATGAGGCTTTCTTTGCAAGTTCGTCAGGGGTTAGATTGTTTACTTTTTCATTAGCTTGCTTACTAAAGCTAGTCAAAGTTCCTATTATACCTCCTTCTTTTTTGGTTTGGCCAATAAGTAGTTTGACGCAGTCAACTTTCCCTTCTATCGCCGCTATTTCAAGAGGCATCAAGCCGTCTTTTTCCTGACTTACACCAGATCTGTCTGCAATAGCTTCTGTTTTTAAGCATTTTATTAATTTTTCTCTGTCACCATCTGAAATAGCATCATGTATGGTGCTTTCATTATATTTAGAATGATCATCATAAGTCTTTTTCCCTATCAGGACGGCAACATATGCAGCGCCAGCCATCGCTGTGTATTTGATGGTTTCTGTGCATATATTTTTTAATAAAAGAATTTTTTGTTTCAGCCACTTAGCTGTTCCGCCCAGTTTTTCAATAACTGTTAGGGGTGAAGTTAAAGGAGCTAAGATGATATTGGCCAATGTTCCTAGGAGTGAAGAAGAATTTGAATCAACAGAATTTTCTTCACTCACAGAATAATCAGCAGGGAGAGAGGTTTTTTTAGTAAAATCGTCACCTGATACATCTAAATTAGCAATATCATTGTCTTTCGATAGTGTGTTGTCTGCCATTGTTTTCTTTCTATTTAAATTGTATCAAAGCATCCTGGAAACAGCGATACCACCTAATTTTAGCCGTCTTATGCAGTATGATCTCAAATTAATTAAGATTAATAACTTTGTCAAGCTACAAATATTAAGTTTTATTAAAGAATAATTATCTTTTAGCTAAGTTTAAAAATCAGTTAGCAGATAATGCTCACTTATGTTTCCTGGAATTTCAAATGTACTTTCATTCATATTATTATTCCATTCAATTTGTGTAAAGTTGTTCTGAGGCAATAAATTGTACTTCATACCGCTCATAACGCCACCAAGTTCATTATAGCGAAACGTATTAAGGCTTGTTGTTTTTTGCGTTTCATCAGACTTTATATCTTCTGAGCCTTGTGTTAATAGTAGTGGCTTATTATTATCACTGGTAAATTTTGAGAACTTATTACTTAAAAAACTCATTACACCATTACTTTTTTGCTCAGCATCGTTTATTTGTTTCTCCTCGATAGCATTATTTATATTCTTAGATGCAAAAACTGAATTCCACATTAAAGATTTGATATTATTGAAGCTCAATTTATTTCCAATAGCACATTCTGTTACTTTTTTGGCATTAGTTAGGTTAAAGATTTTGCTAGGGTTCAGTAACAGATTTAATGTTATACTACTCATAGCAAGAACGTTTCCACCGTAATTATGATTGGATACATTAGCAGTTGATTTTAGAATGCCATAGCATAGTACATGCTTGACTGCTCCGAAAGCATCAACTACATTAACAGTATCAGAAGTCGTTATGTATTCTGCATTTTTAACAATAGTGTTGCTTAAATACTTGTTGTTTAATAATGCCTCTTGCTTTGCTATTTGTTTCTCAATAATTTTACCATCTGAGAAACTGTGTTTTGATAACAGCTCTGATAATTTATTACCTTCCTTGTCTTTTAAAAACAAATTTGCAGCTTGGTATTTTTGTGCTAATCCATAGTTTTTACTAGGTTTTGTTAATACGTTAAAAGTAGCATTGTCTGTAGTGGAGAATGCTGCTGTTTTGCCTTCAGAGTTTGGCATATCAACATTTGCTCCGCTTTCTAGTAGCTTGCGTGCAATATCGGCCTCCTCGTTTTCTACAGCTTTCATTAAAGGTGTGCTATCGAGGATTAAATGATCCAGAGCATTTGTCCCATCTTTTAAGTGTAATTTTGATACAGTATCAATCATGCTATTAATGATTTTTGGATCAAGATCAAAATGCTTTTGATCATCTATTATGTTATTTAGGTTTTGCACGACAGAAGCAACTGATGCGTCATCTAGTTTAATGTTATCTTCTTGCAATAATCTTGTAACTAGTTTTGCAGCAAAATTTTTGTTACCTTCGTGATCACAAACCACTTGAACTATATGCTTGCCATCATGGATTGCACTCAAATTGAAGCCCTTTTCTTTTGATAGTTTTTCAAATATTTTTATAGCTGTTTTGATGTTAGGATTTTCTTGTTCCATCCAGCCATTTACTATACGATGAAAAGTTTCATCTCTAATTTCAGAGCCTTCGAATTTAGATAAGTCAAAAGCACTGCTTTTAAGAAGCCTGTTATTCGCTATAAAGTGTAAAGGTGCAAAAATAGTATTAAGGACCGGATTAGCAGCTTTTTCTATTAATGAGCCGGCTATATTGCTAGCTAATTTTGAAGGTAAATTGGCAACATTAAGATATTGCATCATATTTATGACTCCATCAGCAGGATTTGCATCATAAGCATTAAGAAGTATCGTTACATAGTCTACATCTCCTTTGATAGCCGCTTTTTCTAAAGCTGTAAGTCCGTCTTTACCTACTGTATTAATTCCATGGTTTTTAGCAGAAGATTCTGAGCTAAGAAATTCTTGAAGCTTTGCCTTATCTCCTTTTTTAACTGCCTCGAGTATGTCAGTGTCTTTAGGCAGTGATGTTATAACGTTTTTACAGATAAAAAATGTTGCAATTCCAGCGCCTGCTAGTAATGAATATTGAAATAATTGGCTTAGGCCGTTATAGACTGAGTCTAATTTATTTTTACCCCATTTTAGCATTAGGGTTGCCCCCTCAATTCTATCAAATGGAGTTGCTATAGGATTAAGAATATAGCCAGTTAATATTTGTTTTGCTGAAAGCTGTGGTTTAGCTTCTGCCTTTTTTTCTTGTAAATTTATTAAATGAAAGAATAGATCAGTGTTCAACTCTGTCTTATTATTTGTTGTGTTATTCATTCTCTTTTCCGTTCTCTAGTTAATAGTATATATTAATATAATAACTAATATTAACTATTTTGTCAAGTAATATTTAAATATTTGTTAACGAATTAAGAAATTAAAATTTGCGCTGAAAAGGAGGGTTTGTCAGTTTAAACTTAATAAGTTTAGCTTATGGATTATAGCATTTTACTCTACTTTCAGGGCTGGCCTATTAAGATTTAATTAACTTTTCTTTAATAATAGTAGATATATTTTGTTCTATATAAGGTGCTTGATCTCTAGAAATATTACCTATCTGTGATAATATGTCTTGACCACCCCCTTGCCCTCCAATCATTTTAATTAAGGAGGAAGCGATTTCTTTTGCACTAATTCTGCTGGTAAGAATTTTTGGAAGAGAAACTATAAGCGATAATTTGTCGCGATTAATAAAGCCATATACTAATATTAGATTAGGATGCTTTTTTGTAAAGTTATCGGCCGACATTCTGATAGCCTTAACATCAAAATCGCCTTCTATAAATTTATATAATAGTTGAACATCACCAATTAAAGCGGCGTTTTGTTTTAAGAATTCTGCAGAAGGAGTTATTTGAGATAAGGATAGCTGCTCTATTTTTTTATTTAGTTCTTTATTGTTGTTTATTAGCAAATCTATTTTTTCCATTAAATCATTTTTATTTGCTTTAAATTTGGACGTTATATTTGAAATTAATTCTTCATTTTTTGTAAATTCCTTAAATGCAAACTCGCCGCACAGGGCTTCGATGCGTCTTATGCCAGCAGCTATCCCAGATTCACTAACGATTTTAAAAGCCCCTATGTCACCTGTTCGGCTTACGTGTGTGCCGCCACATAGTTCCATTGAAAAGCCCTCATAACTGCCGTCACCAAGTGAAACAACACGAACTTCGTCTTCATATTTTTCTCCAAATAAAGCCATTGCACCATTTTTGATAGCTAGTTCAGAAGACATTAGATTTGTAGTTACCTTTGAGTTATTTGTTATAATTTTATTAACTAACTCTTCGACTCTTGTTAGTTCTTCTTTCGTTAAGGGTTTAGGGTGACTTATATCAAAGCGCAACTTATTTGGTAACACTAGAGAGCCTTTTTGCACGACATGAGATCCTAACACGGATTGAAGCGCTGCATGTAAAATATGAGTTGCAGTGTGGTGTATTCTCAAATTGTCTCTGTGATGAGTGTCAATACTCATAGTGACATGGTCTTTTGTTTTTATTGCGCCTTGCTTTAACTTGCAAACATGAGCTGTAATCTTGCCTAAAAGCTTTAGCGTGTTGATCACTTCTATATCGCAATTGTCATTTGTTATACTTCCAATATCACCAACCTGACCACCAGATTCACCATAAAAAGGAGTTTGGCTGCTAATTAGTATAAATTCTTTATTTTTGTCAGAGATTTCTGTGGTTAGTTTTTCTTCTTGAATCAAAGCAATGACTTCTCCTTCGCCTTGGGTTAGTGTATATCCTAGAAATTCAGTTGCGCCAAACTCATTGAGTAAATCAAACAAGACGGATTTGTTTTTGTTGTCAGAATTGCCAGACTGCACTTTTCTTGCGCGTTCTTTTTGTTCCTTCATTTGGCGATCAAAGCCCACAAGATCGACTTGTATTTTTTGTTTTTTCAATATGTCTTCCGTTAAGTCTAGTGGGAATCCATATGTGTCATAAAGTTTAAATGCCACTTCTCCTGGCATTTTTTCTCCTGGCTGAATAATTTTGACTTCATCATTTAGGAGCTTCAAACCTTTTGATAAAGTAAGACAAAATCGTTCTTCTTCTTGATTTAATATGTTAATAATTAAATCGCGTGCTCGCAGCAATTCTGGATAGGAGCTACTAAATAATTCTATCAATGTTGGCACTAATTGGTGCATAAGTGGTTCTTTTGCTCCAAGCTGGTGTATATGCCTCATAGCGCGCCTCATTATTCTGCGCAAGACATATCCTCTTCCTTCGTTTGATGGCATCACACCATCAGAAATTAAAAATGCGCTAGATCTCAAGTGGTCGGCAATTACGCGATAAGAAAACAGTGCTTCTCCTTGAGCTTTTACTTTCAGAATTGATTCTGCGTGGGCTATTATATCTTGAAAAACATCTATCTCATAATTGTTATGAACATTTTGTAAAATGGCTGATATGCGTTCAAGCCCCATACCAGTATCGACTGATTTTTGTGGTAATAAAATACGACTACCGTCTGTATTTTGTTCATATTCCATAAAAACTAAATTCCAGATTTCAATGAATCTATCCCCATCTTCATCTTTAGTACCAGGTAGAGAGCCAAAAATTTCTTCTCCATGGTCATAGAATATTTCACTACAAGGGCCGCATGGTCCAGAATTACCCATTGACCAAAAATTATCTGACGTGCTTATTTTAATAATACGTTCGTCTTTGAATCCAGTAATTTTTTTCCATATTGAGAATGCTTCATCGTCTTCATGATATACAGTGATATATAGTTTATCTGCAGGGATACCAAAACCTTTAGTTAATAATTCCCAAGAATAATATATTGCTTCCTCTTTAAAATAATCTCCAAAGGAGAAGTTTCCTAACATTTCAAAAAATGTATGATGTCTTGCAGTATATCCAACATTTTCTAGATCATTATGCTTCCCACCAGCTCTAACACATTTTTGAGAGGTCACCGCTCTTTTGTAATCTCTTTTTTCAATTCCAGTAAAAAGATTTTTAAACTGTACCATACCAGCATTTACAAACATCAGGCTTGGATCGTTTTGTGGTACTAAGGAACTTGATTTTATATGTTGATGATTATACTTTTTAAAAAAATCTATAAATGTACTACGTATTTGTTGTGCTGTTAGGTGGGACATTATTATCGATCCTATTCTAGAAGTTAATTTTCTATGGAACTATATTAATTTCATGATCAAATTACAATATTTTTTATAAATATTCTAACACTATTTGTTAGACTAATTATTGTTAATTCATTAAAATCAATAGCATATTTATAGTAAAAAGTGATAACATGATGTTTTATAGAACGGAGTTGTGAATTATTTATGCAAGGTAAAATTATATCGAAGCTAGAGTTTTGCGTTAATTTGTTTAACAACTTACTACACAAAAGGAATCTTACCATTTTCATAGGACATAATGGAGTAGTTCTAGTTGCTTTTAAGAAGCATACTGAGTTAGAAAGCCTTTACATTGACAAAGAAGACAAAAATTTTGCTGCTAAATATCAGGCTTTTTTAAGGAAATATAAGAGATTTTATATTTCCTTTTTATTGGACACACAGGATTCTACTTTGAATCATCATGTTTTGCCAGTTGTTGGTTCTATAGTAAAAACTAATCCGGTGGAGAAATTCATTAATGAGAATTATGGCCCGGAAGATATAGTTGCATATAATGTATATAACATTGAAAATCAAGAAAGTGAGAGATGGAATACAATTATATCATCAGCTAAGTATTGTAGCCCGCTTAAGGAAATGGTTGAATACGTACTAAATAAATCATCTAAATATAGTGGTATTTATTTTCTATCTCTTGAGTCAGAGTCTATCATTACAAAAATTCTAGAAATAACTCAAAATCAGGAATATTCATCTTATTTTCAAGTTTTTGTCACTTTTTTGAAATCAACTGGTATTAAGATTATCATAAAAAGAAAAGGGCGTGTTTTACATAACTTAACTTTTCCAATACCAGAAGGAAAGTCTGACGAATATATCAATGGAACAATAGAGCAACTTATTTCGGACCAAATACTTGCAAGTAAAAACTATATTGAGCGTCATAATGCCCCAATATGTATCATTATGCTTGTAAGCAAGTCTATTAAATCTACTATTGATGATCAATTTTGTTCAAATTATAATACGGTAATCGTATTATCGCCCGAAGAATTGGGGTTTGTAGAAAGTGACGATTATTATCATGAATCATCACTAATTAATTTATTTACTAACTCTAATACTCATCTGGCCTATAATAAATCTTTGAAGCAAATTACAAAATATAATTTCATTAATAATACTGTATTTAAACCAGTTATATTGTTAATTTGTATATTGTTGTTTAATGTAGCGTATTTGCACTACAAGTCTTATATCACAACATCAAAAACAGAAAATATAAGTAAGAAATACTATAAATTGGCAAAAGAATATCGCGATCTAGCTAAGTCACATCCTCAAAGCTACGTAATAAATGATTTGGTGGATTTATACCAAATAAACTTGTCTCTAGGACAAAAGTCTGGTGCTCCTAAAAAGCTGATACAGTATGTTTCTAGCATTCAAAATAAAAATATTAATTTTCAAAGTTTTACTTGGGAAGTAAAAGATCTTAATTTATCCAATTTAAAAGATAGCACTTTGCAAATAGTTGCATCAGTAAAATACACAGGAAATTTTAAATCTGAAGAAGAAATATTGAGCCTGATTGAAACTCATGCCAATAACATGAAAATGAGTTTTCCAGAATATGGAGTAAATTACAATATTGATGAAATACAAAGTTATAATTTAACTGATAATTATATTGTATATGTGCGCTTCATTATTAACAAAAAATTCAAGGATTAGTAAGATGGAGAATGCTTTAAATAAATTGCTAATACATTTAAAAAACATTATTTTTTTCAAATTTATAGTTTTTCTATTTGCTACTCTGGGGCTGTTATTGTTTATTTCTAATACAAACATTGAATTGAAGAGAACGGAAAAGCATCAAAAGAAAGTAATTTTTGCATTAAAAGAGGTGGAAGAAAAATTAGACCTCATACAAAATTTTGATAGGGATATTTATAATGTGACTGATGAATACAATAATTTGATTCTTCAGTCTAAGAATCAAGAATGTGAAAGTAAAAAAAGAGTTTTAAAGTATATTTCAAGTCTGTATTATAAGTATAAGTTATATCAACCTATAAATACTAAAATTTCACATTCGTATAATTACTCTTATGATGCCAGTTATTCAACTAATTTGTTAGTAGAGTACCATGTGTTAAATTTATTTTTTCAGGTTTTTGATAAGATGCAGTTACTCGCTATTACTGAAGATTTGTATAATCATTTACCTCAAGGATCGATTATAATCAAACAAGAAGTAAATATTATAGATGCTATAACGCCTGAGGTAGCTTCTCAGTTAGAGAAAAATAAGATAATACCACTGATTAATGTAAATATGAAAATAATGTTAAGAAATGTCAAATATAAATCAAAAGTTGCATGATTCGCGTCTTCTAAAGTACAAAGAAGATATAAATCGAGAATTGCTGAAAATTTTTAGTAAAAATTTTAAACAGGAACTTTTAGTAAGGCTATCTAATTTGATTGCAATAGACTATTTTTATAGATTAAATGAAGTTCCTGTTTTAAGTCAACATTTGCCTCGAGTGGTAACAAATTTGAAAAATTATGTTGGTAATCAAAGTTATGAAAAAAACGATTTTTCTTTTGCTATGACTTTATTTGTAGTTGCAATTACCGATGAGGTTAGCAATGATATGGACGAGGATCAAATTTTACTAGAGTCAGATCAAGTAGTAATTGGTACTTTGATAAAAACTTATTATCCAGATATATCTCCTGATTTGCGAACTAAAATATTTCATTTTTTAAAAGAGCTAATGAATGAGTTGGGTCCCAGGGAAATGGTTAAGTTTGTTTCTAATAACCCTTTATATTTAAAAGAAAGAATCAAAAGTGCTAGTATAGAGCAAGGCCATGGCAAGATTAAGAGTCATGAATTAACATTAGAGTTAAAAGAGCATAAGAATATTCAGAACCAAGTCTCTAAAAATTCTCGGGCAGCCTTACCATCTCGGTTTAAGCAAGCGCTTTCTGTTGCAGCTTTAGCTACGATACCTATTGCTTTAGGTTTTGGTAGCATTATGCTGTCATTTGCATTTATTGTTCCAGGCATTGCTTTGCCGTATTTAAATTCAAAGAACAAAGCCCAACATCAGCAGCAAAAACGGGATAATATGCTTTCTATAGCAGAAGAAAGACCCATTGAATCTAGTGAAAAAAACACAAAAAAACGCATATCAAAAAATATCAAGATGGAATCAAAAAAATATGCTATAAAAAATTTGAAAACCAAAGCTATCGAAAGCAATAAAGTTATAAAAAAATCTACCAAAAGTAAATCTATTAGTAAGTATTATTAATGTCTAAAACGTAATGCTAGTATTTCAGAAAGTCTATAAGCGTCTCTTTTATTTGAAGAATAAAAAATCTTATTTTATTTTTATTGCTCTCTCATGCATTTTGGCATACATAGTGCATCAATTATATTTTTTATCTCTAAGCAATAATTGGGTAATACTTACTAGTTATGTAATAGTTGCCTCTATCATATCTTTGTTAATTGGGCTGATGTTGCTTAGCAAGTTTCTATCAAATAAATTTTATATTTTTCATCGATCTAAAAGTAGAGTTTCAAAGCTAAAAAAGCGCATTATAATGGCATTTAGCATAGGCTCTGCTGTGCCGACTATTTTGGTAGCTATCTTTTCAGTTTATTTTTTAAATTTTGGAGTTGAGGCATGGTTTGATAAGAAAATTAGCAATATTCTGAATCAGTCAGTTAATGTTGGAGAATCCTATATTCAGGAACACAAAATACAATTGAAAGAAACAGCTATTTCTGTGGCTAATGATTTAGAGTCAATTTATTATGATCTGGTAAATAATTCAGAAATATTTCATCAAGTAATTAACGCACAAGCCCATTTGCGCTCATTTGATGAAGGTATAGTGTTTCAAAAAAAATCTAATATAATTTTAGCTCAAACTTTTTTCAGTTTTTCTTTAGCTTTTAAATCTATTAGCCCTGAGCTTATTGAGAGAGCTAATAATGGAGATATCGTAGAGATAAATTCTGATGATTCTAAGATTAGATTTTTAATTAAGTTGCAAAATACAGACGATACATTTTTACTTATAGGGCGATTAATTGATCCACAAATAATAGATCACATTGATAAAACAAATGGTGCTACGGCGGAATATCATTTGCTTAAAGAGTATATACTAGCTACTCAAATCAGGTTTTCATTAGTGTTTATTTTTGTAGGATTGGTGTTAGTCAGTTCTGCAATATTGTGGGGACGTAAATTTTCTGAAAAAATAGTAAGACCAATCACAGAACTTGTTAGGGCTTCTGAAAAAGTAAAAAATGGAGATCTTAGTACTCAAGTTCCGCTAGATACTCTTAAGCAGGACGAAATTAAAATATTATCTTCTTCATTTAACAGGATGGTAAAACAGCTTGATCTTCAGCAAAAAGAATTAATAGTTGCGCAAAGATCTTTGGCTTGGTCTGACGTAGCGCGTAGAGTAGCTCACGAAATAAAAAACCCTTTGACCCCAATTCAGCTATCAGCAGAAAGGTTAAGCACAAAATTTATTAATCAAATAGAAGACAAAGAGTCATTTAATAAATATGTAAATAATATATTAAAACACTCGAAAGATATCAAAGATATAGTTTCAGAATTTGTAGAATTTGCGAGATTGCCTCAGCCAACATTTACTAAATGTGATATATATTCTCTAATAAAAGATTTAATAGAGTCTAGGCAGTTAGTGAACAATTCAATTCACTATTTGTTTGAATCTAATACACATCAATGTTATTTAGTATGTGACGTTTCTCAAATAAATAGAGTGCTTGTTAATCTTATGCTTAATGCTGAAGAAGCTTTAGAGTCGAAAGTAAAAGGAAGAGAAATTAGTGTAAAAATAGATTCTGACAAGACTCAATTGATAATAACAGTTTCAGATAACGGACATGGTTTTAGTAGTAGCATGTTAGAACAAGCGAAAGATGCATACATAACTACTAAGCCTACAGGGACTGGTCTTGGATTATCAATTGTTAATCGTATAGTATCTGATCATTTTGGAGAAATGCATCTTACTAATAATGAAAATGGTGGAGGAAAAATAACTTTGATATTTGATCCTATTCTTCTTGAGAATCAGCTTAAATAAAGAGATATGTAATTACGAACTAATAGTTAATTTATTTAAAACCAAATTCTATTAAAAATTTTTTATTATAAATATGTTGATTTCTAATTATTAACAGTATAACTTTTTTATAAGCTATATAACTTAAAAATAAATAAAGCACTAATTGTTTAATTAAAAATTAACTTATTTGAGGAGAGTAAGAGATGACCAGAGATGTATTAATCATTGATGATGAAGCAGATATAAGAGATTTAATCTCCGACAGTCTGAAAGATGAACAATATGAATGTAGGGTGGCTGCCAACAGTCAGCAAGCATTTGAAAGAATCTCTGAAAAAGTCCCAAGCGCAGTTATTTTAGATATTTGGCTGCAAGATAGTAACCTTGATGGTCTCGGTATATTGGAAATAATCAAAAAACGACATCCTTTAATGCCGGTGATTGTAATCAGTGGTCATGGTACCATTGAGACGGCTGTTAATGCAATAAAGATGGGCGCTTATGATTATATTGAAAAGCCTTTTACACATAGCAAACTATTGATTGTTTTAAGAAGAGCATGTGAATCTGCAAAATTAAAAAGAGAAAACATTGAATTAAAATCTAGAGTCATAGATAAAACGGAATTCATTGGTAAATCAGCTTTTGCAGGTAAGCTTAAAGCTACTATAGAGCGTATTGCTCCTACCTCTGGGAGAGTAATGATACACGGGGGGCCTGGTGCAGGTAAAGAACTAACAGCAAGATTAATTCACAAGAAATCTAAAAGAGCTAATGCACCATTTGTTATATTTAAGCCATTTGCAGTTGAACCAAATAGGATACTTTATGAGCTGTTTGGTGAAAATGAGGTTGTAGATAAAAATGCAATTTTAGACAAAAAAACTAATTTGGTGGAAGCTGCTCATAATGGAACATTATATATAGATGAAGTAGGTGCTATGCCTATCAGTGCTCAAGTTAGATTATTAAAATTTCTAAAGGATAATACTATTAGCAAGAACAATAAGCAAGTCACCGTTAATGTTAGAATTATCACGTCTAACACAAAAGACTTGCAGCAAGAAATTCTTAATGGGAACTTTAAACAGGACCTATATTATAGGTTAAATGTAGTGCCATTAAATGTGCCTACTTTGTCGGAGAGGAAAGAAGATATTGCAGAGCTAACACGTTACTTTGTTAGCCAACTATCTAAAATATCTGGACTAAAAGAAAGAGAGTTTTCAAATGAAACGATTGCAGCTTTACAAGCTTATAGCTGGCCAGGAAATATTAGGCAGCTTAGAAATGTAGTAGAAAATACTTTGATTATGAATCCAATTAGTTCTTCAGGTTCTGCAGATAAGATTAGACCTGATATGTTGCCACAAGAAATTGTTAGTAGTGGAGTAAAGATAGTTAGACCAGATAATGCAAATGTTGACATGATGTCAATGCCTTTAAGGGAGGCAAGGGAAGTTTTTGAAAGACAATATCTTACTGCTCAGATGAATCGCTTTAACAACAATATCTCTAAAACTTCAACTTTTGTTGGGATGGAGCGCTCTGCATTACATAGAAAATTGAAAACTTTGAATATTCATGCTACAAACAAGACAAGTAATTTGGACTCTGAAGAAGGTGTCACAAAAAACGAAGCAAACATACCAATTGAAGCATAAATGATAACATTATGACAAAAAAAATCCTATTTTTTTTATTACCTTTTTTAATTGTTTCTTGTTCTAATGAAGCACTAGATAAAAAAGAACTTTTGTCTGAAGAACAAAATTCATTAATTAATTCTTATATAGAAGAGAAAAATAGGTTAAACGAATCTGTTAAGCTGAAAGAAAAATTTGGTACTAATCTCAAGGGATTAAAGCTAGTTTCGGTTGATTTATCAAATGAAGACTTGTCAGATATAGACTTTGGAGAATCTGAACTGATTCGAGTCAAATTTAATAATGCAAATTTGGACAAGGTTAATCTGTCAAAAGCGGTAGTGCAAGAAAGTAATTTTGTTAATAATCAATTCAAGGATATTAATTTATCCGGTGTTGATTTTCAGGCATCTTTGTTTGACAACGTAATATTCGAGAATGTGATTTTTGAACGTTCAAACATGGAGGAGACAGAAATACGTAATTCCAAAATAATTAACTCTCAACTAACTGGTACAAAATTTGCAAAAGCTATAATAGAAAAATCTTTTATGGATAATTTATATCTACAAAAAGCTGATTTAGTTGGAGGTAAGGTAAAAAATTCAACTATATCAAATAGTATCTTTTTTGGTTGTGATTTAAGAGAAATGAGTTTTGTTAATAATATGTTAACAAGTTGTAATTTTGAGTCATCTGATTTAAGTGGTCTGTCTTCCGTTGGTGGCACATTTAATAAAGTTAGTTTTGATGAATCTATTTTAGATAATTCTAAATTTGTTAATGATAAATTTAAGACAAATGTTTTTTCTAATAATTCTATTAAAAGAAGTATAATTGAAGGTGTTTTTTTAGGGGATTCCACTGTAACTGATTGTTTTCTTAATGGATCTGTATTAACAGGCAATCAAATTCGTGGTACTTTGATTAAAAACATAAACTCAAATGCTGTTGAAGTTAAAAAGATATCTATAGAAAATACTGAAATTATTAATGGAGAATTTAATAAAACATCTATAGATGCGCTAAATATTTCAAATTCAGTTTTAACAGATTCTGTTTTTAGCAACGAAAAAAGTAATAAGTGGTCACTAGATCAGGTTGCATTTAATAACAATATTTTTAAGAATTACCAGTTGCAAGATTTTGCATTTAATAAACAAAACTTTAATAGAAATACTTTTAAAGATTCTTTATTGTATAACGTTAATTTTACTCTTTCGACTTTAAGTTCTTCCTCGTTTATAGATTGCAATTTTAAAACAGTAGTATTTAACAATGCTAAAATTTTAAATTCATTATATCAAAACGTTGTTTCCGTTGGTCTTATTAGGATTAATACTCCAATATCCAAAACTCTTTTGATCTCTAACAAGGGTTTGCAGCCAATGGAGAATAATGCGCAGATACTGAACAGTATTAATCAGTTGTTAGAAACTAAAGACTTGTCTAACATGAATTTATCATTTATTGATTTATCTGGTAGAATAATGGAAAATATTGATTTTAGTAACTCTATCTTGATCTACAGTAATTTTGAGGGGGCTACTTGCAGGAACTGTAGTTTCGAAAATGCTAAATTAATAGAAGCTAATCTTACCAACGCTAACTTATAATAATTTCATAATCGTTTGTTGGAAGGTTTTGCACTAATCATCATTAACTAGCTGCCTGATAAATGGCTTTGGGGTAAAGAATACTATGTCAATTTCATTCTCTACGAAGCAAGGACATAAGATACACTTCAAAACGCTACTTGCATTTTTTGCAATGGTAGTTGGGATGTTTATGTCTATATTGGACATACAAATTGTTTCTAGTTCTTTGTCTGTTATCGCAGCAGGACTTTCTGCTTCAAGCGATGAATTATCTTGGATACAAACATCTTATCTTATAGCTGAGGTTATCATTATTCCTATTACAGGGTTTCTTTCAAGATTGTTATCTACTCGTATTTCATACTTTATTGCAGCATTTGGTTTTACGATTATGAGTATATTTTGCTCTCTTGCCTGGAACATTGAGTCAATGATATTATTTAGAGCTATGCAGGGGTTTTTTGGAGGTGCAATGATTCCAACCACTTTTGGTATCATTTTTATTATTTTTCCAAAAGAGTTGCATGTAAAAGTTGGCATGATTATAGGTTTGGTTGTTACTGTAGCTCCTACAATAGGTCCAACTTTAGGTGGTTATATTACAGAAATTGCATCATGGCACTTGATGTTTTTAATTAATGTGATACCAGGTATTTTTGTTTGTGTGGTGGTTTTTTTATACGCAAAATTTGACCGTCCTAACTACAAGTTATTACGAAATTTAGATTGGCAAGGAATTTTGTTGATGACTACAGCTCTTGGGACATTGCAATATATTTTAGAAGAAGGGAATAAAAAAGATTGGTTTGAAGATCAGAACATATTAACTTTGACAATAATTATGTTTCTGTCTTTTCTTGGTTTGATTTACAGAGAATTAACCTGTGAAAACCCTGTGATCAACCTTAGTGCATTTAAAAATAAAAATTTTAGTTTTGGGTGCATATATTCTTTTATACTTGGAGTTGGTTTGTATGGGAGTGTTTACTTGCTTCCACTGTTCCTTTTTAAGATTGCTGGTTATAATACTTTTCAAATTGGGGTAACAATGTTTGTTACTGGTATGTTCCAATTCATATCTGCTCCAGTTGCAGCTAGAATGGTTGAATCGGGAGTAGATAAGCGCTTAATATTATTTATTGGATACTCAATGTTTTCTTTAGGGTGTTATGCTAACAGTTTTTTAACAGCTGATTCAGCTTATTTAGAATTATTCCTTCCTCAAATGCTTAGGGGGCTTGCACTTATGTTTTGCTTCATGCCGATTAACGATCTTGCTCTTGGTACGGTTCCTAAAAAAGATGTGCCTAATGCTAGTGGGCTCTATAATTTGACACGAAATTTGGGAGGTGCTGTTGGGCTTGCTTTAATTAACAGTATAATAATTTCTAAGTCAGACATTATGGTAGAAAGAATAAATGCAAATTTACCTTCTAATTCGCCTAAAGTAGAGGAGTTTATATCTTTATATCAAAGTTTGTTTGATGGCATAGCGTCTAATCCTAAAATAGCTGCGTGCGAAATGTTAAATCAAATTGTACATAGAGAGGCATTTGTAATTGCAATTAACAACGTATTTGTTATCATTGCTATGTTGTTTGTTGCTGGTATTTGTTTAATACCTTTTTCGTCAGTAATTAAGTTAGAGGGAAAAACCTAGTGTGGACTAAATTCATTATATTTACTGTTTATTGTTTCTTGTGGTTAGCTTTAACTGGACTACAAATAACGTCTGGATCCTTTCTGTTAGCTGTGACTGTTGCATGTTGTATTTATTACTCTGCCTCTAAATTAAATTTATTGTCATTTAAGAACTCTTTTAATGCTTCTGGTTTAGTTAGATACTGTGTTTGGTTATTTAAAGAAATTCTTTTTTCTGCTTGGCAAGTCAGTAAAATAGCTTGGAGTAGGCACATTTTTATCACCCCTGCAATTCAAACAATTAAATCCTCTCAAGATACTGATTTAGGGGTTGTTGTTTATGCTAATTCTATCACACTTACTCCTGGTACTGCTACTATTGCTCAAAAAGAGAATGGTTTATTGGTGCATGTCTTAGATGTTAGCTTTCTAGATGGTTTAAAAGACGGGGTCATGGATAAAAAAATTAAAAATATTATTAGGTCATAGGTTTATGCTATTAAATATCGCTACAGTTTTTGTTTTGTTGCTTGCATCAATAATATTAGTGTGTCTATTGATAGAAAAAGATGCACTAACAAAAATTTTATTGCTTAATTCTAGCACCTCAATGATTTCTTTATTTATATGTTTGCTTGGAACATATAAAGTCAATAGTTCTTATATTGATATTGCAATAATATACTTTATTTTAGGAGTAGTTGGTTCTGTTGCTTATTTGAAATACTTTTTACAAGAAAAGAGATTGACTGATGAATAATAAAGTAGTAGTTGCTGGGTGTGGTTTAAGTGGAATGATAGCAGCCTTGTCATTTGCAGCTTATGGTATCAATACCACTATTGTTGAAGTTCGTAATGTTACCAAGGAAGGTTTCCCACATGATCCAAGAACTACGGCACTTAATTCAAATGCTTGCGATTTTTTTCAAAAGATAAAAATCTGGGACCAGGTAGCTACTAAATCAGGAAGAATTGACGATATTTATGTAGTAGATAATAAATCTAACGATATGCTACATTTTACTCCTAAAATTATGAATAATAAAAAAGTTATGGGGCATATCATCGAAAATGACCTGTTTAAAAGCTTATTGTTTAAGTTAGTATTGGAGAATAAGCACATTAGACTTATTGATAATACAGAATATAAAGTTGTGGATAAAGCCGCTAGTGTGGAGTTATTCTTAGAGAAGGATAACCAGATTATAGAGGCTGATTTATTGCTTGTATGCAATACTCATAAATCTGAGGTTTCTAATAAATATTTTAGTAAAAAAATTGATAAAGAATACGCACAAGATGCTCTAGTATTTAACGTTTTTCATGAGAAAAAGCACGAATGTTGCGCAGTAGAGCATTTTATGCCTACAGGTCCTTTTGCTATATTACCGATGCAGGATCAGCACTCATCTTCTATTGTTTGGACAGTAGATAAATGTATGACGAATATTTTACTTGCAATGGATAAAAAAGAATTTACCTATAATTTGCAACAGAATTTTGGAGAATTTCTCGGCAAAGTAAAATTAGCAGGAGAAATTAAAGCTTTCCCACTTAAGGCCTATATGGCAGCTAATATTATACATAATAGAATAGCTCTGCTTGCGGATTCAGCGCATATTATTCATCCTCTAGCGGGTCAAGGTTTGAACCAGGGAATCAAGGATATTCAATCCCTAATTAATAATGTAATTATTTATGGTTTTGGTAGCACAGCACTTAAAAATTATAAAGAGCAGCGTATGAAAGATAATATGAGAATGTTTAGAATTACTGATACTCTAAATCGGGCTTTCTCAAATAAATCTAGAGCTTTGTTCAGCTTAAGAAGGATTGGATTTAAGATGATTGAGAAGATTTCCCCACTTAAGATAATTTTAATGTCTTACGCAATGGGTGATTTTGAGTAACTATATAAAAAAAGCCATTAATTATATATTTCCCTCGCGTTGTATCTCATGTAAAAAGCTTACTGATAGCTCATTTGGAGTTTGTTCTGATTGCTTTATAGATTTGAACTTTATATCTAAACCATATTGTAGTAAATGTGGTCGTCCTTTTGAGTTTGAAATAAAAAAACGTAACCTTTGTAGTAGCTGTATTGTTAATAAACCAAATTATGAATTAGCAAGGAGTTTATTTAAATTTGATGAATATTCTAAAAAATTGGTTCATGATTTTAAATATAATGATTCTATATCCAATGCTGGTATTTTTGCTAGATTAATTCTTGCAAGGTACAAAAGCGATTTTGTAGATATAGATTTTATTGTCCCGGTTCCAATGAATCGTTTTAAAAGGGTGTTTCGTCGTTACAATCCTGCGCAAATTTTAGCTCTTGAGTTGTCAAAGCAAATGGGAATTAAAATGTTGCCAGATCTTTTGATTAAGAAAAAATGGACAAAGCCTCAAGTTAGTCTTACTAAGGGTGAAAGAGAAAAGAATTTAAAGGGATCTATTATTTACAATCAAAGATATGAATGTAGGAATTCTAGTGTTTTGTTGGTAGATGATGTTAGAACTACAGGTACAACGAGCAAAATTTGTATTTCAGTTCTTAAATCAAATAATATTTCGAGTGTTAAGCTTGTGACGATAGGTAGTACATGAAGTGTAAAAGTGCTTGACTGTAGCAAAACTTTTTCGTAGAATGCCACTCATAAGTGGGCTTGTAGCTCAGCTGGTTAGAGCGCACGCCTGATAAGCGTGAGGTCGGAAGTTCAAGTCTTCTCAAGCCCACCATTTTCTTCGGTAATATTCTTGCCAGATAGGCAGATTATTTTTGCTAAAATTGATAAATTTGGGTCGTTAAACAAGGACAACTTGGGAGTTTTAGGACAACAACCGCAGGTTTCAGGACGACGAACAACTCATATCGAACCAACGAAGTCATACCGGGCTTGACTCGGTATTGTAGATTAGATTGGAATAGGAGTATTTTATAGAAAATATTTTGTGATTTAGTTATTGTCCTATTTCTCCTGCAATGCTGCTCCATTTGAGGAAAATAAGATGATAAATAAATTGCCAAAGATAAACTAGAAAATCGTTCTATTTCAATATAATCTACAATATCTAGTCCAAGTTTAGTTTATTCCTTAACATTGGGTCCTCCAAACTTCAGGACGACAACTTGGGAGCTTCAAGACGACAGCTTGGGAACTTCAGAGTGACATCCGTAGGCTTTAGAGAGACAGTGGGGACTTGAGGACGACGACTTGGGTACGTATCCGGCGGGCGCTTTGAGAACGACCACCGGGGAGTTTTAATTAGTTAGTAATCACTTCTTCTGAGTTATGGTTATGTTGCATTGAATTGATAACCATTAATGCAAGACCAGAATATATAGCTTTAAAAAATAGTTCCTGAGCTAGAATAACACTTACATTCTCAAGAGTTATCTTATTTGAGAAATAGCTTGACATAATCGCTCCATCCAGAATTGCAGCAGTAATTAGAACTGGTAAAACTTTATAGTTATTTTTTCTATTAAAAATCAAGCTAGCCACCACAAACGATACAAAAGCAGACAGAAGAGAAGCCATTACTATACCATTATAAACCTTGCCGTGTATAGTGTAGTTCAAATTCATAGTAAGAGCCCCTGAAATAAACAAAGCTAAAAACAAAGTAATAAAAGCGTTTTTTTGGCCATAATCTTTTGAAATCAGCCACGAAGTAGACATAACAAGCGTAAAGAAAAAAGCGCATTGATAAATCTGGTTACAAAAATTTACTGCAAAGGAAGATAGCAATAAGACCATGAAAGAAATAATGTATTTTTTGTTATTCACTGCACTCAACATTTAGAACACCTCTTGATTAAAATTTAGTTTCATACAAGTCTTCATAATACTATAGTTAGAGAATGCGGGCAACAATAATTTCAAATAATTATACACTTAAATATTTAAATCATAAAAGGTCTAAAGGGGCAATGTTTATGATTTATTAGTGAAAGAATAAAGCAGTTTATTGACCAGGCTTTCTATATTCATCGCGGATTTAGTATGAACTATTCTTTCCCCAGCCCCTAGCATTTTATCTTCTATTCCAACGTCTAATTTAATATATCTATTACCTATTAAACCGCTTGTAACTACGCTTGCTCTTGTATCTTTTGGTATTGCAATCGAGCTGTCTATAGCTAGATGCAGGACTGCATAATAAGTATCTTGTTCGAGTTGTATATCGTGAATTGAGCCAACCTTAATGCCAGATATTTTTACGTCTGCACCTGTTGAAATGCCATCAATATTGTCAAATTCTGCTCTAAGCAGATAATATTTACTCGCGTTTGATATTCCGCTTTTGTTATATGAGTAATACAAAAAAGCAAATGCTGTTACTAATACAAAAATACCAATAATTGTTTCAAAAATTCCTTGTTTCATGAGTTTGTCTGCTGTATTAAAATTATTTAGTTTGGTGTCCAAGGATTGTACGAATTACTATCGTCAGACTTTTTACTTTTATAAGCATGTTTTGTACCAGACAAGTTAGGTATGTATCCTTGCTGCCAGCTATATTTTTGTTCTTCTGTATTAACTGGTATATCATCAGTTAGATAATGAAGCCATGCATGCCACATTGGAGGAACTTTTGAACCCTCGTCAATGCCATCATAATACACGTATCTTTTTTCTTTGCCTAGAGAATTCTTGTTTACGTAGTATAAATTTCCAAAATTATCCCTTCCTACTTGCTTATAAAAAAGTTTAATCCATAATTTATTTATTTTCGACATTATTTTTCTATCATTTTTATCGCTTTTTCCTTCCCTAAAACAGCAAGCCTATCAGCTTTAATATTCCCAATGTTTGTTCCATGTCCCTTCACCCAATGCCAGTTCACTGTATGCTTTTTAAGCTCTTTCTGCAAATTTATCCACAAATCGATATTTTTTACTGGTTTGTTGTTAGATGTTTTCCAGCCATTTTTTATCCATTTATGCATCCACTCAGTTACTCCCTGTTTAAGGTATTTACTATCTGTATATATGTCAACATAGCATGATTTTCTTAGCTCTTTCAAGGCTAAAATGGCAGCTTGTATCTCCATTTTATTATTTGTTGTGCTGTGGTCATAGCCAAAAATCTCTTTTTCTGCTTTTCCAAATACTAGCAGCGCTCCCCAGCCGCCTGGACCGGGATTTCCAGAGCAAGCTCCATCGGTATATATAGTCACTTTTGGCTGTGACATCATGTTTTTCTACTTTTTTTATGAAAATTGCTAAAGTTTATGATTTCACCAGAATTAGTCTCTTTTTTCTTTAAAGTTTTTGTATAGTTTTTAGTTTTCCTAAGCTTATTAATGTCTATTTGCAGAGGCTGTGTATCATTTTTATGATATTGATTGTCTAATAGTTCTAAAATTTCATTGTCAACAACTTCTTGATTAAATTGAAGTGTAAACTTTGCAACAGGATCTACAAAACTAGTAATAGATTTAAATGGTACCGCTATATTTTCTTCAACTCCATCAAAAGAGACGTCAACCGTAAATCGATCATCAAATACCCGTAGATTCTTAAACTGATGCTCTAGTATTATAGTTATATCCTGGGGATAATTGGATCTCACTCTGTAAGGAAGCTTAACTCCGGGGAATTTTGTGTAAAAAGATATATAAAATAACTGCCCGCCTTTGAGAGGTTTAGAAGCATTTTCCATCAAGATTTTTTTTACAATAGAAAGCATAGCTTCATCTATTAATAGTTGATAGTTTATCACTGTATTTTATATCTAGTAAATTTTTTTGAGACTACATTAATTCTTTTTGGGGGTTTTTCTGTTACTAGGCAAACCCCCAAAGCCCTATCGGGCTACTGTTCTAAGCGTAAGCAGCAGGCGCAAAGCTATACTTAGGCATAGCTAGAAGCGCAGTGTCAGTAGCCTTCATGCGTTGATTATTATCATTTGCATTTACTTTTTTTGACCCAAAAAACTATAATATAGTTTTCAGCGGAATCATACTGGGTAAAAATCGTTTCTTTATTAAGCCCGTCGATGCTAATTCGCCCCCATAAAATTTTATGGTGGAGGCGCCGGGTACTGCCCCCGGGTCCGATACTTCTATTCCAAACAACGTTTATTACCATAGCCAGTTAAGGCATTGCTTATTATAAAGGCTTCGATTAGTTTAGTCAATTCTAACTTATAACCATTGTTAATTTAGTTTTTCTATCATAAAATTAATCAAGGTGTTAATCTTTCTTTACTTTTGTTTGTTAGGTCGTTACAATACACACCTTGTATTAACTTTTTAATAAGTAGGTAGTATAATGCCAACATCAGTAGATTTATCTAATCCTAATGATAATAAAAAATTTGGTGAATTTAACGATTTTTTGTTAAGTAAAAATAAATTCTCACCTGAGGAAATTAAAAAGGAAGCTGATACACGCAATATTACAAAATCTAATTTCAATAATCTTAATTCTAATGATCTGACGGCAAAAACACCTCTGCATCGTTTTATGAAAGGGGCTGCTGGGAATAATATAACAAAAGAAAACATAGAATGCTTAAAAGAGCTAGGGGCTGATTTTAATTCCTTAGATGCAAGACATCAAGATCCTTTAAGTTGTTATTTATCTCGCAATGATGTGAATCTAGATATTTTTAAGTTGCTTCTAAGCAAAAAGATAGGAGCAGATATATTTATAACCGAAGGAACTGAATATAAAAAATTTAATCATTTGCATACTTATTTGTTGAGCAAAAAGAATGAAATAAGCATAGAGATCTTAAGGTATTTTAAAAAAGATTTGGGAGCTGATTTTAATTGCGCTACACGTGGCAATTTTAAAGTTCCTCACTTATTATGCATTTATAATAGCAAAAAAATAACTAAAGAAATTTTATCTTATTTTAAAGATGAAGCAGGAGTTGATTTCAATGCATTGGATGGATCAAATAAAAATATTGCCCATTATTATTTGAATTCTTGTGAAGAACCTAATGAAGAAATAGTGGAAAAGTTAGTTAAATTTGGAGTAGATTTTACTCAACAAGATCGTCATGATGGTATGGACGCCCAGGATAAGTATGTTAAACTTATCCACGGTATCAAAAATGTACCAAATTTTATAACAAAAAAGTTAGGAGGTCCATACCATGGAAGATTATACAATAATAGGAATAGATTTGGCAAAGACAAAATTTCATATTGCGGCATTAAATCAAGAAAATAAGGTGGTAATGAAGAAGGCGATTAGACGCGACGATTTTATCTCAAGGCTTGGGGAGTTGTTTAGCAGCAAGCAGACTTTTGCATTTGAGGCATGTGGCGGGGCGCATAATATCGGTCAAATACTGACAAAGGCTGGTCATAATGTTATTATACTAAAGCCTAAAGATGTGAAGGCATATGCAAAATCACGGCAAAAAAACGATATTAATGATGCAATTTCAATATGCAAAGCTGCTCTTGATCCAGATTTGAAACGGGTGCATTTAAAGAGCGAAGAAGAGCAAACAGTATCTTATATACATAAATCAAGGCAAAATGTTATTCAGCAAAGGATCCAAATCAGCAATTCTATCATGACCTCGCTGCATGAGTTTGGTTTTGTGGTGGTTTGTGGCAAAGCTAAATTTGCTAAAGAATGCAAAGAACATGTGATGCAAGCATATGAAGATGGTCACATAGACTGTGATGTAAAGCGAGAAATGCTGAAGGACTGCGATGCAATAGCAAGATTTATGAATCGAGAGAAAGAATTGGACCAGATGATATTAGCAAGAAATAAGAAATCAGAAAAAGCTTGC
Source organism: Candidatus Megaera endosymbiont of Nemacystus decipiens (assembly GCA_030036605.1). Classification (GTDB taxonomy): domain Bacteria; phylum Pseudomonadota; class Alphaproteobacteria; order Rickettsiales; family Rickettsiaceae; genus Megaera_A. Next base: position 84,112 of record DAOTRE010000006.1, read on the forward strand.
TTGCTCAAAACAATAGCAGGTATAGGTCCAATAAACGCCAGCATTTTGAGCATCAAGGAGATGGATTCATATGAAACGGCAAGAGATTTTGCAGCTTCACTAGGCCTAGTGCCAAAGCAGAGCACAACAGGAGGCAATATCAAGCTGGGCGGAATAACTAAGCAAGGTGATCGCTACTCCAGAGGGATGTTAATACAAGCTGGCAGGTCGATAGTCATGAGATCTTGTAAAACAAGCACGCCCAGCGATGAATTATACCAGTTCGTTGAACGCTTGAAACAAAAAGGCAAGAAGTTCAATGTAATTTGTGTGGCAGTAGCAAATAAATTGGCCCGTATAGCATATGCTTGCGTGACTAAAGAGATTCGCTATCAGGAACATAAATATTCCTGATTAACGATAATATTGGCGCTAGTAAGTTAGCACCAATGTGATTTTAAGGAAAGAAAAGTAAAAACGAAGGTAAGAAGAGATAATAACTAAGTATTCTGGTAAAAGTCCGCACGAACGTCAAGGCACATGTGATGCCGTCGCCATGACTGAATTCTCCAGGATTGAAGCAGAATGCAGAAACCATTATGGCACATGCGATGCCGAATATATGACAGCTTTTACATTATCCCACTACACCAAAGTTTTTTGATGATTTTTTCCTTGACTTTAAACGGGCGTCCATATACGACGATTATTAAGTAATATAACATCAGCATACGTATAGTATAGCAACTCTTCTTTGTAGACTACTATAACATGAATTCGGCTATTTTTCTGATTCAAGATGATTTGTAAAATATCATATAAACCTTAGAATTCTATCGAGCCCAAGGTTCATAGAATTTGGCTTTATATTTCAGATTTTGAATCTACCCATGCAATATTACCGTCTCTACGATAATATACTATATTAAACCTGTTATTCTTAATATTTTTAAACATCAGTGCCGGTAGGTTGTGTAAATCCATCTTCATTACAGCTTCGCCAACCGAAAGAGTCATAATTTTGCTAGGAGTTTCTGCTATAATAGCTGGGTTATCAACATTCACCTCATTTTCAATCTGGTTCTCAATTTGTGCTGATATAGTATAGCTTGTTGCATCATTCATCTTTTCTGAGAGCTTCATTTTATGGCTATAATCATTTAGCTTTGACTTATATCTCCTGAGTTGTTTTTGCAATTTACTAATAGACTGGTCATATGCACTATATATGTCATTACAAACAGCATGACTTTTAAGAATTATATGTCTTCCACTCCCCTCATTAACAACTATATCACAAACGAATTCGTGATTGTTTTTAGAAAAATAGACGTGACCACTTGGGGCCTCAGAGAAGTATTTTGTTACTACTTCTATAGTCCTGTTATTCACATAATCTTGCAATTTAGGCGCGACTGAAATATGTTGACCTGAAACTTGTACCTGCATTATAATACCTTAAATTTTATTCTTAGTTATATTCTAAAATAACCCTAACTGCTACAAATTTCAAGCCGTTTGATTCCGAAGAACAGGGAAATTGCATTAAAAAGATGTCAATAGAGAATTGAAAGTGATAAAACAGGGCAATTAAATTCTTCGTTTTAAAATGCAAAAGAATCGTTCTGTTTATATAATTGATTTTTTAACTTGTAATCTAAGTATTATTGCTATATATTCTGGTTACATAGATGAAGCAGTATTATGAAACGCCATTTTCTGCTTACTATTTCATTGTCGCGGGATGGAGCAGCTCGGTAGCTCGCCAGGCTCATAACCTGGAGGTCGTTGGTTCAAATCCGACTCCCGCAACCACTTTTTAACGGTACATACCGAAGACATAGGTAACAGAGTATTCTTGACACATAGGCCGGCAGTTTTATTGTAGATTAGATTGGAATAGGAGTATTTTATAGAAAATATTTTGTGATTTAGTTATTGTCTTATTTCTCCTGCAATGCTGCTCCATTTGAGGAAAATAAGACGACAAATAAATTGCCAAAGATAAACTAGAAAATCGTTCTATTTCAATGTAATCTACAATAAACCAAAAGGATTATCAGTTTGCTCTACTCTTGCATTGTCCATATCAAAATATCCTAACTCAATCTTCATACTTCATGGCAACAAGCAAGTCATCCCTACTATTAAAAAATACTCCGCCCTGCAACAACTCCGCTTGACCCGGGATCTAATCATGGGCTTAGGTTACTTTTTTTGTTTTGGGTCCTACAAACTAGTTCAGGACGACGAAGTGCTGGTTCAGGACGAAGACGGTGAGTTTTAGAACGACGTGCGATGGTGCTTTGAGAGCTATCTATAACTCTCTATTTTTGCTAAACAGATTTTTTCCGTAACATTTTTTAGTTTTTCCACTCTTTCAGTTAAATAAATCAGTTGCTCTTCAGTAATTTTGTAGTTTTTATTGTAACGCGCTTCAACATATGCGTCCCTTAGTAATCCAAAGCATCTTGTCTGCTGAGGCGTATCAAAATGGAAGATTTTCAGCAAATCTTCGTGATAGCTATTTACCATACCTTTCAATTTTTTAATATCATGTGTTTTTGGCTTATAACCAGTAAATACCAATAATATTGCATTATAAAAACTTTCTGTCGCTTGGTGAAGGTAGAATACGGATACATTATAGGAGTTTCTTGAAAATGCATTATTACAATCTATTAAAAATTCAGTTCCTCTCTTATACCAATAATCATAATCTTCTTTTGCAATTTTTCTGACTTCGTCTTTATCTAATTCAGCTGGCTCTGATAATTCATGAGTTCCACTATCATAAATCAAAATGCCTTCTTTTTTTATATCAGAGAAAAAATATTGCCCTATTCGAAGCTGTTCGTTAACTGCACTTATTGGTTCAATTATAATGGTTACCCATGGGTCACGCTCTAATTGTTTTTCTTCCAGTTTTTTAGATATTTTATATTCCATATTAATCGCTTTGCTGTGAGAGTATTTCCCTTTTTTCAGGATAATCAAAATATCCAAATCACTCTCGTAACTATAAGTAACATGACCTTCCACATACATATCCTTAACCCAGTCGCCTCGCCCGTAGCTACCAAACAGAATAATTTTGTCAATTTTATCTCCAGCAACAGATAAAATTTTGCTTTTGATTAAGCCAAGCTTATTCTTAATGTGCTGAGAGTTTTTTGGTAATTCTGTTTTCATAATTTTATAAACATAATAATCTAAAGTTATAATGCGTCGCTTTATTTTTTCTCACATATACTCGATATGTGATATTTTTAAATCAACCCTTTTTGCACAAGTTTTTTAACTGTCTCAAATGCATAATAGGAATTATTTTCTTGTTTTCTGATTTATCTGCAGGAGCGCAATATACATTATCAAATCCAAGCTTAGAGGCCTCCTTAATTCTTGCAGATGTTTGAGATACTTTTCTTACTTCACCAGACAATCCAACTTCTCCAAAGAAAATACTATTATTAGGAAGGGCTATATTAGTGGCCGCTGAAATTAAAGCTGCGGCAACTGCCAAATCAGCAGCAGGCTCTGTTACTTTTAAGCCTCCTGCAACACTTAAATATACTTCGTGAGATGATAAGTTTAAGCCAAAACGCACTGATAAAACGGCGATAATCATAGATAAGCGATTATGATCCCACCCTACTACAGAACGCCGAGGAGTTGCCATATTAGTTGGAGCAATCAAAGCTTGGATCTCTATTAATAAAGGCCTTGATCCCTCAATTCCTGCGAATACAGAACTGCCGCTAACATTATTTTCCCTCTCCATTAAAAATAACTCAGAAGGGTTTGGTATTTCTTTTAATCCAGATGCAGTCATTTCAAACACACCAAGCTCATTGACCTCTCCAAATCTGTTTTTAATTGATCTTAATATGCGAAAATGGTTATTTTGTTCACTATCAAAATGTAATACTGTATCAACCATGTGTTCTAAAACTTTTGGCCCTGCCAGCTGACCATCTTTATTTACATGGCACGCCATAAGCAATGTAATGTCATTTTGCTTTGCATAATTAATTAATATATGAGCGCACGCTCTAATCTGTGATACCGTTCCTGGGCTTGATGAAAACTCTGATGAAGTTATTGTCTGGATAGAGTCAATTACTACCAAGCTTAAATCTTTTTTGTGCCTATCTATAGTTGAGATGATATCTTCAACATTTGTCGCTGCTAACAAACCTGTTTTACTTTCTAATGTACCAAGTCTTTGCGCTCTAAGCTTAATTTGATTTGCCGATTCTTCACCTGTAACATACAAACAACCCATATTAGAGCTGGATAAGCTATTACAAAGCTGCAATAATAGCGTAGACTTACCAATTCCTGGGTTCCCGCCAATTAAAATAGCAGCACCAGGGACCAAACCTCCTCCAAGCACCCTATTTAGTTCATTTATAGGCGTTTTGGTTCTAAGAGTTTTGTCTATCTCTCCCGATAAAGTTTCAATATTTTGTATTCTACCTGTTTTAGGTACGAGGATTTTACTACTGGATGTGTTTTCTTCACAAAGAGTTCCCCATTCCATGCAATCACTACATTGTCCTACCCACTTGCTACTTATGCTACCACAATTAGAGCATACAAATTTATTTTTTCCCTTGCTCATAGCCTAAAATTAGTAATTTATTGTTATTATATATTTTTTCTTTTAACACAGAAAAATTTGATATTTCAGGCAAATTGTCATACTTGCTCATCTCAATCACAATATTAGCTTCTTCTGCCAAAGAATTATTTAAATGTAAATTATCTAGAACTATTTTAAAATATTCTGTTTTATATGGTGGATCAATAAAAACTAATGTAAATTTATCTGAAAACGAACGCCAAGTAGTCGCCTCAGCAATAAAAGTTGTAATATTATCTTTTTCACCTAATTTTTCTGCAAACTTACGGATTGCTTTGATATGATCTGGGTTATTATCAACTAATGTAGCTCGCGCAGCACCTCTTGAGAGAGCTTCGAAAGATAAAATCCCGCTCCCTGAAAATAAATCTAGTACAATGGCACCTTTAATAGCTGACTTATCTCCAAAATCTCCTGAAGATAATATGCTAAATATCGCCTCACGAAATTTTGAAGTAGATGGCCTATAATTCGCTTTTTTAGACGTAGGAATAACTCTGTTTTTATGCTTACCTGAAATAATTCTCATAAATTTTTACTTCCTTTATTTCTCCTGGTTTTAGTCTCTCAAGTGAATATAAACCAAAGCTAGTCCTAATCAGACGATTCACCTGATAGCCATAATGCTCAAATATTTTACGTATTTCTCTATTTTTTCCTTCAGTTAAGACTACCTCATACCAAGAATTATGGGCGTTATTCAATGACTTAACAGACGTTTTTGCAATTAACTTTGGTCTGTAATGAACTCCTTCAATAAACAGTTTTTTATCTGTTATATGAATTGGAGTTCCATTACCTCTAACTCTCACCTTATAGCATCTTTCTATTTTGTTTCTTGGGTTTTCTAATTTTCTAGCAAGCGCACCAGAGTTTGTTAGTAGTAATAGACCTTCACTATTTATATCTAATCTTCCAACAGAGATTACTCTGGGCATATAGTTAGGCAAAGATTCAAATACAGTTTTTCGATTTTGCGGATCGTTATGGGTAGTAACTAAACCAACTGGTTTATAATATAGCCACAATCTTGCAAGAGATTGATATTTAAGTAACTTTCCGTCCAAGTACACTTTAGCATCTTCCTCTACGTTAGTTGCCAAAGACTGAACCCTTTCGCCTAATATTTCCACCCTTCCTGAGTTAATAATTTTTTCTGCACTCCGCCTAGAGCAAACTCCGCAATGAGCAATAAACTTAGCTAACCTCATTCTTAGCAGTCACAATATTTACTATCTTTTTAGGTACTATAATAATTTTTTTAATCTTATTTCCGGATATATGTTTTTTTACAGCAGGAATCTCTATAACAAAACCTTTAATAGAATCTTCATTATCACTAGATGAAAATTCTCTAGTAGCTCTAAGCTTTCCATTAACTTGTATTGCTATATTGTAACTATTTGTATGAAGCTTTGCATCATCATATTTTGGCCAAGTAGATTCATACAGCGATTTTTTATTACCAAATTTTTCCCATAATTCTTCAGTCACATGAGGAATGAATGGGTTTAACAACTGCAATATAACGGAAAATGCGTGTCTAACTGAATTACTATCATAAGTTTTTTTGTTAATTTCTTCTACAACAGCATTGAATAGCTCCCTGATTCTTGCTATTGCCTTATTTAAATGATGCCCCCTTATATCTTCTGATACATTCTTAATGGTCAAATGTATAAATGTTTCCAGAGCTGGATTGTGCTTGCCTTCGTTTTTTATATCTAACAATTTGTCAGATATGTTATAAAGCTTTGATATAAACTTTTTTGCTCCATCAAGCCCAGAAGCCGACCACTCTAGATCTTTTTCTACAGGACTGTCAGACAACACAAAAAGACGCAATGCATCTGCCCCATGAGTCTCTAGCATACGCTCCAAATCTATTACATTGAGCTTAGACTTGCTCATTTTTTCTATTTTGCCTTTGAAAACTAGGGCTTTTGTTTTTGCATGAACAAATCGGTCTCCGTCTTTAACCACATCTTCGGGATACACCCAATTATTATTTTCGTCTTTGTAAGTTGCATGAACTACCATCCCTTGAGTCAGCAAGCTTTTAAAAGGCTCCCTATGATTGCTTTCTAAATACCCAAGGTCAGACATTAACTTAGTAAAAAAACGAGCATATAACAAATGCAAGATGGCATGCTCTACGCCACCTATATACTGGTCGACCGGCATCCAATAATCACAAGATTTTTTATCTACCATTTTTTGAGACTTAGGGTTGCAGAATCTAGCAAAATACCAGGATGATTCAAAAAATGTATCAAATGTATCAGTCTCCCTCTCAGCCTCTCTGCCGCAGTTAGGACAGTTAACATATTTCCATGTAGGATGCTTGTCTAAAGGGTTACCAGTAACAGTGAAATCAACATCTCTAGGAAGCTCAACTGGCAAATCCTCATCTTTAGTAGGAACTATGCCGCACTTAGAGCAGTGAATCATAGGGATAGGACACCCCCAGTAGCGCTGTCTGGAAACTCCCCAATCACGCAATCTATAATTCACTTCTCTGCTACCAATTTTTAATTCTTCAAATTTATTGATAATATGTTTCCTTGCATCTAAAACAGTCATACCATTTAAAAAGCTTGAATTAACCATAATATCATCATCAGAATATATAAATGCATTGTTCTTCAGGTCATCGGTATCAGCAAGGCTTTTTACAACTTGTAAAATACCTAACCCTTTTGTATTTTGCACTAATTCAAAATCACGCTCATCATGAGCAGGACAACCATACACTGCACCGGTTCCGTAATCCATCAATACAAAATTAGCAATGATTAATGGTACTTTTACATTTTTGTCGAATGGATGAATAGCATGAGTTCCTGTAAATACACATTCTTTGTCCATTTGCTCAATAGAAGACTCATTAGCTGAATGATTGCGACATTTATGAATGAATTTCTCTATTTCTTCGGTCTTTTTTATTTCCTTTACAATAGGATGGTTATAAGCAACAGCTACAAATTGAATACCAAAAATCACTTCTGGTTTTGTAGAGTAAACAGATATTTTGCTTTCACTACCATCTAATTCAAAACTAAAACTTGCCCCTTCTGATTTACCTATCCAATTTTTTTGCATTAACCTAACGCTTTCTGGCCAATCATTAAGAGTGTCTATGTCATCTAATAACTCCTGCGCATAATCAGTAATTTTTAAAAACCATTGTGTAAGATTCTTTTTTTCAATAAGAGCACCAGAGCGCCACCCTCGACCGTCAACTACTTGTTCGTTCGCAAGCACAGTATTATCAACAGGGTCCCAATTAACTAATGATTCCTTCTGATAGGCGATACCTTTTTTGTATAAATCTATAAAAAATCTTTGCTCATGCTTATAATAATCCGGATCACAGCTTGCAAACTCCAAATTCCAATCATATGAAAGACCAACAGTTTTAAGCTGAGACCTCATATTATCAATATTTTTCTGCGTCCAATCTCCGGGATGGTTATTATTCTTAATAGCTGCATTTTCAGCCGGAAGACCAAAAGCATCCCAGCCCATTGGATGCATTACATTATAACCGCAAGCCTTGAAGAAACGAGATACCACATCGCCTATCGAATAGTTCCTTAAATGACCAACATGTATTTTCCCAGAAGGGTAAGGAAACATTTCAAGAACGTAATATTTTGGTTTTTTTGAATTTTGTGAAGTTTTAAAAGCAGCTTGCTCTTCCCAAATTTTTTGCCATTTTTTTTCAATAGATAAAATACTCATATATGATTACTTGATATCCAAAATTATTCTGCAGATTTTAATTGTAATGCCTTGGCCTTTTTTATGATTTTCTCTTCTAGTACGCTAGAAACTGCAGCAGAACGATTACTTTCTGACCAATCGTTACCAGTTTTTTTGCGTTCGAATGCAATTACCTCAAAAGAACTATTCGAAATCTTTTTACCTGTTACATAAACCATAACTTTATATTGAATATCAGGTTGTTCATTTATATTATACCAATCCGTAACAACGACCCCTCCCATACTATCTACAGATGCGATAGGAGCAAATTTCAGGACCTCTATAGCAGCTTTAAATAAGTGATGGTTGCAATTAGAGATTTTATAAGTTTTTCTTGTAGTTGATTTGTTTTTAGAAGAATCAGAGGGTTTTTTTGCAGTAAACATTGACTTCATTTCTTCCATTTCCCTTTCAAATTTTGGTTTAGGGTAGTCAAAATTACTAGCAACCGTAGTTGAAATAATAAAAAATGGCAATAATACTGTATAAATAAAAAAACTTGCTCTAATCATAGCAAACAAACCCTAGATCTATTAATCTCACACAATAACAACATAAACAATTAAAAAATATTTACAACATATTTAATTGCTTTTTATCCTTGGTTCTTTTGACATAAGTACGAATATATTTGTTGTAGCTATTATTAACTCAATATATTGTCCATCACAATGAATAGAAGGATTATCTATCGACCTCCGTTATACTCATCCATGCCAGCTTTTTTTCTGTATGCATTAATTTTTTTGATACGAGAGTCAATATTTTTATGGACTCTAGCTTTTCTTGCTTCAATCTTAGCTAAAATAGTTTCATTTTCTGAATATTGGTCAATAGAACTTTTTAACTTGGATAATTCGTTATAACGCGCCTGATTTTCCTCTCTAGAAATAGAATTTAGCTCATTGTTCACCTCAGAAGACAACTGCCTCATACTTATATCATCTTTAATATTTAGTCCTTCGGTTGTCATTTTTATCTTTTTCACTGCTTCTTCTGACTTCATTCTATACTCATCCTCTTTCAATAGCATTGGATCCTGTTTAATGAAGTTCTCTTCAACTCTTCTTAAGTGATCTACTGATCCACGGATAGAGCTATCCTTAGCTTTATGCTCAAGGTAATAATCTCCATCTAAATATTGCTTTTTGCCAAGATCGTTTCTGGTAGCAGAGCGTATTTCTTGCTCTAACGCCATATCAAGTTCTTTGTTAGAAAGCTTTTCATATTTAGCTCTATTTAAATCACCTTGCATTTCTGCTTTAGCTAAGAATTCAGGGGTCGTAACTTTTTCTCCTAGTTTAGAACTATATTTTTCAATCTCGATCTGATTTTTCTGAGCCTTAAATGCGTCTCTTTCTTCTTTCTTAATTTCACCTAATGTTAAGTGTCTTGGGTTATTTTTCTTAGGGCTAATATGATTATCGTAATCGAGTGTTCCCAAGATTTTTTTGCCGAGTAATTTATCTTTTTGATCTCTCATTTGCTCATTTTCTTTTATACGATGATGAGTTTTCTGTAATGCTCTCAAAGGTTTGAGGTTTTTACCAACCAATCCAACACCCTGATCTGATAATTTAGAATAAGCTTTTACATACTCATTTTGGAATCTAGTTGCATTAGCTGCATCATTAGAGATATTTCTTAAGCTTCTATTACTTAGAATTTCTTTAATACTTAATTTTTCTGTATCATTAAGATCGCTATAACCCTTACCATATTTTATTTTTGCAAAATCTTTATCTAGGTCTGACAATCTTCTATTAGACATGCGCTTTGCCATTTTCATCTGATCCTTTTTAGATAAATTAGAATGTTTTGCAATAGCTGCTTCTAGAGCTTTTTGGTATTGTGATTTTGCATTAGCATTTAAACCGTCCCTAGTAAGGCCAGTTGATCTTTTAACTTCTGCAAGTACAGATTTGTTTGCACTAGCTGATAATGCATCCTTCTTCAAGCTATTTATACGAACCTTATCAACTAAAGCAGAAGGAGACACTTTTGCTGCCTGCTCTTTAGCAAGAGCTTTTGCAGTATTCATAATGCCTTGATCTAATGCTTTAGAAGTTCCTTTCCCTACAGTTTCAACAGCACTGAGGGATTTAGAGATAATTCTAGCAGATCTAGAAGTGCTTTCTCCTTGCCCAACGCGTCTACCAGCAGCACCGGCAGCCCCTCCTACACCTCTAGCAGTCATACTTGCAACTTTATTAAGAGCTTTACCAACATTTCCTATTGAATTTTTTAAATCACTCATCGCCTGACTACCAACAGCCTGTATATTAGACTGATTACTCGTAGTATCTGTTAAAAATCTAGCAACATTGACTGCTAAACTATTGAATTTATATAATAAATATAAAGCAATTATTATCAACAACAACCCGTCTAGCTGGACAAATCGTCCACTCCAAAAATGGTTGATACGACGTATATCTTTTACTGGATCAAGAAATGGTAGGTCTACGTATCTTTCTCCTATACAACCATAGGCCTCACAAAAATCAGAATTTCCGGCTACACTCGGAACAGAACCTATAATAGGCTCATCTGGAAAATGAGCTTCTGGAATAGGTATAAGCTTGGTCTCTCTAGTAAACTCACTACCAATCATAGGTTCTGGGAACCACCAATAAAATATTGAATTACCTAAATCTTCTCCCATCCTTTCTTCTGTAGGAGCATCAAACAATGATAATGCAGTATCAACTGCTGCCCCGCCAACGCCAGTCATATACAATATATTATGTTTGCAAATTCTAAACCCAAGCGATGCATAAATTTCGTGCCTTATCATCACAGAAATAAATACTACCCCAGTAAATAGGATAATGGGTTGAAACGCATGAGAAATAAGTTGCTTTAACCAATTTTCAAATAAAGACTTAGTAAAATCAAATAGTAAAAAGCAGATAAATATTGGCCCCATCATGATCATCAAGCTAATTGCAATCAGAGCTGTCAGATATATAACAGTTGCCTGAAACAGAATAAGCAATAAAACAAACATTACAATCATGAATATAGTTATATAAACAATCCCAAGCCAATCTGTAAATAATAACGAGAGCATTTTATATAAAGTTTGTGGAGCAAAAAACAGACCTATAATACCAGATGAGCCAGGCCCTGTATTACCTACTTCATATATTATCTTAAGAATCTGCTCCATTCCATCGACGAAGTATACAAATAGGTAGTCATTAAAAAAACTCCAGCTAGTTTCTGTATTAAGTAGAGCTCCTACAACAGCTATCTTACATATCCTAACAATTAATTCTGTTCTAGATAACTCAATACTGCCTGCCAAATATATCAGCGCTGTATAAATTACGTATAATGTGAGCAAAGTAGACACTACTAGCCTATAAGCCGCATTGTTTACTATGCCTAAATATATGCCCCTAGCAATACCACCTTCATTGTTTTCGCCAAAAATAAATCCTTTAACTAGGTTAGTTACATATATTATTGGATCGGCATCAGTTTGAGATATACCGGATTTTATAACTATTTTATACTTACCACTATTATCATCATAAAATTTATCTAGTATTTTGAAGTATATTTCGCTATCCCTGTATTGCTCCTTTAAATCATCTGTCTGAAAATGAAATACTCGACCACCAGCTTCTCTAGTCTTACCACCTTTATCTATTTCATACATAGAATAATCTTCAGTTTTTGCCCCTACATGAAATGTTAACCCAAGTGGATTACGTCTAGTTTCTATACTTAAATTAGGATCAAAATCTTTTTCAGCTATTAGTGCATAAAGCCCTACTCCTTTCTTAAGAATACAAGGTGCATTAACAATATTTGCGTCTGGAGTATCAGTACAAGGCTCATCATCACCAAACTGACACTCCAAAAACCTAGCACACATACTAACCAACGTTTGGTCATCATCACTAGTGCCAAACCATGGACACCATGCAGATAATTCAGACACGGTATTCGCTTCAACACCGTTGTCCCAACCTTTAACCATAATTGCCAAAGGTTTACCATTCACTCTAAGATTTGAATTGCGCCAAGGTGCAACCTGCTTATCCTCTTCCTGACCTTCTAGCTCCTCATTAGTATATCTGGCAGAAACATCAAAGGTCATATGACCAAAATCATCTGCATCAATACACCTATCCCCTGAACAGCCAGAAAGAATTAGAAACAAAACTAGTATTATAAAATAATTCTTCATACCAAACTTTTATTCATTTTTATTTTCCACCATCCTCTAATTTATCTTTTAATTTTGTTCTTGTGACTTTTTTAGAGGTTGCAGATTTTTTCTTGTGGCCACTTTCTAAACTAACTTTGTCAATCTCTTTTTTCTTAGCATCTGATTGATCAACATTTAAATTCTTATCTTCTTTTATTCTAGAAGATTCTAAAACATTTTTAGATCCAATATTTTTATTACTAATATCCGAAAAATCAGAAGATTTATTTGCTGTTTCTTTTGTCTTTTTACCAAGCGAGGAAAGTGCCTCAGAAGTTTCAGTTTTTTCTCTACTGATGCTAGGTTGATTTTCAGTAGTAATTGGTTTTGACTTAAAGAACTTATTAGGATCCTTCTGTAAATTCTTTTGATTATTAATAGCTGGTTTATCCTTGCCTTGCTCTTTTTTTGTTTCACCAATTGGTTTTGAAGTCACAGAAGCGGCTTGATATGGACTCGACTGATTGATATTAGCATTAGAAATTTTATTATGATCTATATTAGTACTTTCCTTCTTTATTTTTTCTTTACTATCATTAAATACTGATTTATTGCTTTTCTTTGGAATGTTAAAATTCGAATCACTTTGATTGTCACCCTTGAGATCTTTATTGGTACCAGAAAATACTTCATTTATCGGCTTTGTAGTCTTCTTTTGCATACCCATTACAGTTGAAATTGTTCCGGAACCTTCTGAAGTAGACTTATTCATTTTCTGCTGCTTAGTAGCAAATTTAAACTTAATTTCATTACTAGACTCAGAATTTGATTTATTGATTTTGTTGCCAACACCAAAATCCTGAGTGGTTTGAGATGTATTTTTCTTCAAATCACTCTTATCTTTATTTTGTTTTAGATCTTGTGGTAATGAACCAGATTTTTGTTCTATAGATGATAGTTTACTAAACCTTGATTTCATATTCACATCACCAGATAACGAATCTACTGAACTTATAGGTGATCTAATATCTCGACCTTGCAAATCTGATATTTTAGCATTATTTCCTGTTATATCACTCGATTTAAAACCAGGTTGAGATGAGTAGTGCTGATTTTTAGCATTGGAGAAATCAGGCCCTAAAGAAAATACATTTTTGTTGCTATCTCCTTGTAAATCAGATACAGATCTTGGTCTATTTATTTTTGATTCGTTTTGGTTTGTTTTAGAATCTCTATTATCATAAGTATGTTGCTTGAGATCTTTTTTACCCTTATAATTTTCTTCTTCTTTCTTTTTACTTTGCTCTAATAGTTGTTCATTTTCGCCAAGTTTCAATCCTCTTAACATATCTAAAGCGCTTGAGGATTTTGATCTTTTCAACGATCCATGACTTTTTCCTGATTTATTTGTGCTGTAATCATCATACTCGTTTATATTACCTGATGATTTTGGTCGTTGTAGTGATCTATTATTCTGTAGATTAGAATTTTGACTGTTTGTTTCAGTATTATTACTATTAGTTGTATTCTTATATGTAGCATTACCGTATGTGTCTTGTGTTGCAGCATTCACTCTTCTACTTGAAATTTTTTGATCAGAAAACTTACTTTTTATGAAGTTTTTACCCCATTTTCCAGGATTTCCTATAATACGTGACTTAATACCTTTAATATCACCCATTATACTTTGAGCCATACTACCATAACTTCTTTGGCCAGGTTCTGGTTCTACATATACATTTGTCAATTGCTGAGCTAACAGCTGAACATAATGCACCATACCTCCTGCCAATTTAGATAGCGCAAAAAGTAGGAAAGATGAAGTGGCTATTTGAATAATAGTACCGTTTTTAGAAAATAAATCTTCGATCGTAGAAACAGAAGCTATCTCTGGTATATAAAATGGTATGCCAGGTAGCGATGGTATTCCAAATGAAAAATCTAGAGGAATACCGACATTATTTAAATCAAGAAATATATTTAGTGGAATTAAAGTTCCCCAACATGATCTTGCAACTGTTCTTAGTATTTGATCAGATATTATTTGATCAATCAATAAAAAGAAGATTAACAAAATTGTTGGTTCTATAACATAGTTAAACATTACAGAAAGCCAATTATCAAAAATACTTCTAGTACGTTCAAATAAGATAAACGATATAAAAATTGGAGCTAGTGAGATCATGACAGAAAGGCCTACAAACGCAACACAATAGGCTATTATGACTTGGAGAATTGCTTTTAGGTAAATAAATAATGCATAGATAGCAATAATGGCAAATAATACTAGCCCCGTATGTATTTGAAGAAGTTGAATAAATAATAGACCAAATATAGTAGGGTTAGTGTATTTGTCAAAAATAGGATCGATAAATCCAAATGGATTTCCAACATTAGAAGTTACCCCAGCAACAGATGACATTAAAAAATCTAGCCCTTCACTAAATACCCTAAACACATATGTATTAAAGAAATCCCAACTAGTTTCAGAAAATAATATGATAACAACGCCAATTTTAATGACTCTGCCAACAATATCTGAGACCTTAATTTCTACAGCACCTGCTAAAAACATTAAAGCATATACAGAGATATATATAATAAGCATAAGCCTTAGCGCATTAACTAAATCATCGTTTTGCGCAAGGCTTGTGTATATTAATTTTGTAAATTCGTTGAAACGAACACGCAATGGCTCGACAATGTAGGTATAAAGTAAATCTGAAACAAATGATGTGCCTATATAATTTGCAAATCGAATATTTATTGACCCATTTAAATTATCATCTAACCTTCTTACCTTAAAAAAGAGGTACCCAGCTTCAGGAGCATTTCCTCTATAATATGAATCAATCACCGTACCACTTTCAGAGTCATCGGGAGCTCCATTCTCTGAAACAATATACTCTACTTCGATATTACCTAAATCTTCTTTGGTAATAATTGACTCTGAATTACCTATTTCTATTTCCATTAAGTATCTGCCAAAATACAGATGATTCATAGATATGTCAGAAGAAACGGCGTTAATTGCATTTTCAAAAGCAAAATAATCTCCATCTGATGGCCAATCTATCATAAATTGATCATAGCCATTATACATGCCTTCTATGTCCCAAAAAGTTGTGAACTCAAGATAGCCGCTTAAATCAGCACGATAATAAAAAAACTCTCTATCTGAGAATGGAGAATATTTAAACTTTTCAGTCATTGATTTTATGGTATTGCCACTAATACCTATATTCATACCCCTGCCCTTGTCATAGTAACATAAAGGATCATTATTCTTACCACTGCTACTATCAGCACAACTGTTTAGTGAGGTTTTATTAGTATTAAATGCTGGATTTAGTATACGACCTTGAAATGCATTCCAATTATCCGAAGAATCTTTATATAACCCCTCTTCTAAACAGTTACGCCCATATTCTGATGTTGAGCTTGTTATGCCGTAGAGACAAAAATTTGTTGCATTACTATATATTATCCTGTTATCTGGTATTGGTGATTCTGTATATATCAATGATAACTCACTTAGAGATCCGAGCTCATTTGACATTTGAGCATTAGTGAAAAAATTCTGCTTATAATCTAAGGTAATATTAACTACATCTTGTTTATTCACATATATCTTAGAACGCCCTCTAAAATTAAAATAATCATCAAAGTCTATAATTCTATTAGCAAAATCCATTTCATGAGTATCTTGATATTTAATCAGCAGTCCATCTTTAAACTGATGAAAATCTGACAAATAGCGATCTTCATCATAACTGTACTGCTGAATAAACACTTGTGGCACTGAAAATCTTGGGTCTATTCTATACATTACTTTGTATTTTTTAGGCTGAGGCTGAATACCAGTACCAGACCAGTTAATTTGTAACATTTTATCTTTTTCAACTTGAATACCAGTTGAAATCCATTTTGGGTTTTTTTCTAAATCTATTGAGACTGATGACTGAGTTATTCCAGGAAACTGAGGCACCTCTATACAATAAGACAGAAATGAACTAATAGTATCAAATGTAGCTGTCATCCAATTATATTTATCTTTAGCTTCTGCCTCTGCATTTTCAGCAGATTCTAGCTGGTTATTAAAAATATCCTGGTCTGTTTGTGCAGAATCTCCAGCATAAGAAACAACACAAAAACTAGCTGTAAGAAAAATTAATATGAGTATATTTTTCAATGTTATAAAACGCATTTAAGTAACTCTACCTATTTTTATACTCTATTCTTCTTTGTTCTTGTCTTTTTTCATATCTAACCTTTTTTCTTTTTTATAATCTGTTACCTGCTTGCCTTGCCATTTACTTTTTACTGCATGTATTGTCTGATTTGCAGCATCTTTTACAGCCCTTTTGCCATCTATTCTTTTTGATTGACTTTTCATGCTGTCACCAATTGATTTTTTCATCATATATCTTGATCTTGCGTCTAGTCCTGTGGTCTCAAGCGCCTTTTGTTCAATTGCACTGCTAACAGCAGTTCCCATGCTTGTTGCAGAAGGCGAGCCAAAGCTGCTAGTAATTCTCATTACCAACACTGAAGAAAAATCTGCATACCCCCAGAGGCAGTAGACGAGTATTAATAAAATAGCAATATATTGTAAGTTAACACCAAGTTCTATTACCCTTGGATCAAATCCCCATGGAGCAAACCAATGAATACAGAATATATCTACTCCTAATAAACCAGGTGTGACGCCTTCAATACTTGGGAAAGGAATTCTAATTGGCAACACGCACTTCCAGCAAACGCTAAACCCTAGAACATTGTCTAGGAATATTGTAATAAGCTGCGTAATAACTATTACACCTGCAAGTAATACAACTGGCTCCAACATATATCTGAAACAGTATTTCACCCAGTTATCAAATAAATATTTCGTTTTCTGAAATAGAATAAATGTTAAGAATAGTGGGGCTAAACCCATGAGAACACTTAATGCCATAAAAGACATTAAATATATCGTAATTGACCTGAATAATACAATTAACAACATACCAGTAGCAATTACTACACATACAAAATATACTATTCCATTAAGTCCCATTGATAACAAAGCCATAATTTGAGCACTGAATGTAGGACTTAGCAATATTTTTGTTACCACTTCTGACATAAAGGCCAAAGGATTAGATATACTATTATCGTCACTGAAGAAACTATAACCAGACATATTCCCAATGATTTCATCTGCGAAATTAGTTATCATGTCAAATATATAATCTCTAAAAAATTCAAAAGTAGATTCGTTCATTAAACCTGCAACTAAACCTATTTTAATCACCCTTATAACTAAGTCTGTCTGTGTAATTTGCACCATACCCATCAAGAAACACATTCCATAGCTCATGACATACAGAATTAGCATTCCTCTTATATAATTGAAAAAACTACGACAATCACTTTGATCATCCGGAGTGTTAAAGCATGTCATATTTTGGAACATACGAGTTGAAGCCCCTTGTATCATGTTTTTAAAACCAGTTACAAATGGCGTAAGTATGTCATTCAGAAAGTTTCCTGTATCTATTTCTGTAATAAGCTCTACACTATATTGTCCGAAACTATCCTTATAATCTTCATCTTTATTCTTAATTTTTAACCATACATTACCGTCTTGATTTGGGTCTATTTCTCCTTCTCCATTAGTGTTTATACTAACAACTGAACCATCTGAGTCTCCAGGCGGAGAATCAC
Source organism: Candidatus Megaera endosymbiont of Nemacystus decipiens (assembly GCA_030036605.1). GTDB lineage: Bacteria > Pseudomonadota > Alphaproteobacteria > Rickettsiales > Rickettsiaceae > Megaera_A. The sequence goes on from DAOTRE010000006.1 coordinate 102,375, forward strand.
TTTTAGCTATCGCATACTGAATCGCACCTCTTTCGCTATATCCATCGTCATCAAACGATTCTCCATTAATGCGACGACATTTTGTTTGCTTAACACCAAGAACATATCCTCCGGTATTAAACGCGTTATCCTCATAAGTATATAATCTATACTGAAGATAAGACCTATTATCTTCCCCATGTATCATATCCAAAACTACATTTCCGCTTTCAAGCGTTGAAGATCTAATAATTTCTGCAAATTGATAGTTTGATCCAAGAGAGGATTTATTTGAAGAATCTACATTGCCATCTAATCTGTATAACAAACCAGTTGCATCATTTGCTGAATACCAAAAATATTTCTCGTTCTGATAATCACCATCAACATAGGCTTGTTCTGTTGTGCAATCACGATCTAAACTCACTTGCAAGTCATTTAAATTGGTAGAATAAGGGTAGGTATATTTGCCATCATTATCATAAGGCTCTGGAGCTACTCCATACTCATTTTCATAGCATGAACAAAAGTCTGTAACAGTCTGATAACCGCTACTACAAACACCAGCTATCTCTTCCCCTATACATTCTTCTCTTTCATTACACTCGTAACACTCAGCTACAAAACGACATTTATCTACGTATTGAAGATTTGTATCCCAACTAGAATAGCGACCACAAATAGGACTATAAGAAACTAAACCCTCTTGACAGTTAGCTGTAACATTATTTTGATTAATTGTATCATATACATTTGTAATACTAGCTGAAGTTTTTTGGTCTTTCTTAAGAGTAACAATCACCCTATCTCCTTTATCTAACTGTGCAATGTTACGCCACTGATTTAATGTCGCATCAAATATCAATGATACTGGAGCAGAGCTTGCATCATCAGTCCTTGGTATTGGAATTTTTTCACCGTTAACGTTTTTATCAGAATCTGTTTGTATATTATTTGCAGGCAAGTAGCCCTTACATAAACTAACCTCTCCATTGATTTTCAGACTTACCTTTTGACCTGATTCAACTGTTAAATGAGTATTACGCCATTGGCCATAAGAAGAGGTGTCGATTACGGAATCTGGATCATCTAGCTCAGCTGAAGATGCACTATAATTACCATTAGCTTTTAAAGTAACATGCTTAGTTATTCTATCTTTCGTTGAAAGTCCTGCATGTTCTGTGATATTATCAAGTATATTTTCTGGATTATCAACTCCAAAAATACCTGTTTCATTTTCAGTACCTTCAAGATAATTATATCTATAAAAGCAACCGTCTGATACAAATGCAACTCCTATGATTGCTACCACAAATAATACTGCACAAAGTACCAATGCTGCAATTGCTAATAAAAAGATTATAATAAGTTTCTGTCCACTCATAAAATTAATCCCCTAAAGATTTTAATACATCGGATAACTTCTTATCAGTCAACCCATCTTTCTTCTGATGCTGTACATCAGAAGACTTACCATCTCCTCCAGTATCTCCACTACCAACTAATTTTCCTCCATCAGCATCGTCTTTTCTTTGTGTATTACTACTAGTGTCTCTTACTGCTTGTCCTACAGATCTGAATGTATCGCCAATAGCACCGTCAATATCTGCAACAGCAAGCCTTCCTGCAGCTACAACGAGACCTGCTGCCGCTTTTGCTACGTCAACTATTTTATCCACAATCATGTTAGGATTGACAGTTACAGATGATAAATCTGGTGCTCCTACCAACCTTGAAGCAAATGCATTAGCTAACTTAATAAAGTAATAGAATAATGCAATATATAGCAGGAGATACACAAGACTATTCATTATGCTGTGATACTCTACAATCCTTGGAACTTCAAACAGTACTAGGCTTATGTTTTCCCAACCTTCTCCAGAAAAATATCTTAGTAATTTGTAGCCTACACTTGATTCACACTGAGCAACATCACCAGAGGGCAAAGCTATTTGGAATGTACTAAATTGATTTCCTAAGACTTCATAATCTACTCTGTTAAACTCACAAGTACCATACATAGCTGTATCAAAAACAGTTAGTAACAATGCTAGAAAGCCACCAATTATTGCTGGTTGCAATGTACATGCAACCAGTATTTTTAACCAAGCATCAAAATATGATTTTGTACGATGGAATAATGCCATTGGCACAAAAATTGGTGCTATGTAAGCCATAACGTACAAAGTAACCATACATACGAGATATGCAGTGATGAAATACATAATTACAGAGATAAAAACTACCATAAATATTAATAATATTATGATAACAAAGATCCCACCGCTGAGTAAAAATCCAAAAATCACTGTAAGTAATGCAAAATTATCAAATTGATTTAATATCAAAATTTTTGCCCCATCTCCTGGATCTGAAAATAAGTTTCCTGCAGTATTAAAGCTCTCTGCACCAATATTGTGCATTGCATTCATTCCCAAATAAAATCCTATGCGGCAATCAATTGCATCCCAAACTTTATAAAAACTATAACCAGCTTCATATTTGCTTGAATCAAAATCACAAAGGCCATTTGAACCAGCTGCTAAAAATATAAACTCTGTAAAACGAGCAGTCATATCAACAAACATAGGAAGTACAAAATCAGTTACTCCACTACGCTGCACCTCAACTCCATTAACAGGCTCTCCTCCCCATATACCAACTGAAAAATATAAAACCAATATGAACTTCATTAGGAATAAAAATATTTCATTTGGTGTTGCAACTTCATAGTTCATGGCAAGTTTAAAGCCAAAAAAAGTAATATACAAAATTAACGCTGCTCTAACTGCTCTATTTAAAGTTTTTTGAAATTCAGGAAATGGTCGAAGCATCGTAAAAGTTATCTCATCTTCAGGCTCTATACATTCATTTTCTGTATAAAACACTTTGTCCAGAGTATCCCTTAGGCAATGAACCGTTACACCAGAAAAACTAAATAATGATTGGCTTTTGCTTTCTTCTTCATAACAACCATCGCCCAAAGCTCGGCAGATAGGATCTTCATTAACAGTATCTTCACCTGTAACTTCGCTATTACGACACATCAGAGGCATTAAACCTCTTGAAGTTGGCATAAAAAGACACAATTTATTTTCCATACGGTCAACGCTAAGTAATATGTTCCCAAGAAACTCACTATCAACTATTTCTGGATTATCAGTCAAATTTCTAATGGCTGTTCTGTCACCAAGAGCCAAACTCACTTGATTACAGATAGGATTAACTCCCGTTGCATTTTTTATACAAAATTGAAACTCTTCGCCTTCTTGCTGACATCCATTTTCTGTGTGAGTTTTAATATCAATATTCTCTTGTATAAAACCGTAAGCAGTCTCCTTAGCAAGATAGCCTGTTGGATCAGACATAGGCATAGTTTCACAAGTTTCACCAAAACTATTTGCCAAAACTTGCGCGGGAACACAAACTACTAGCAAATTTATTATGATTAAAACTAACTTAACTACTTGCATTATTTTTTTACTAATCCTCTTTCTTATTTTTGCTTTTTGGTTTTGTTTTCCTATCAATCTTAAGCTTCTCACTTACCAAAGGCTTCTCAATGGATTCTTTAACTTTTGAACCTGAGAAAGTCGCTTTTTGCTTTTTCGGTTTAGAAATACTACTTTCAGTAGCGGTTTGTGGCTTAGAGTTTTGAACTGTACTTTCAGTAGCAAATTGCGGTTTTGGAAGATCTTTTTTATCTTTGTTCTTCTTTCTTTCTACTTCTTGATTTTCTTTTTTTCTTTTTGCTGCATCAGCTAGCGCAGCCTGTTTTTTGATAGTATCTTCTCTTTTTAGCGAAGGTGTTTTTGTCTTATTTGTCTTTTGTAATTTAGATACTGAGCTATCGGCACCAACTCCTTTAGGAGATATATTAGGCACACTATTTGATCTAGCTCTAACCTTGCCATAATCAGAAGATTTAACTGATCCAGATCCAGTTGTGTTAATATTTGAATCATCAGAAGATAGGCCTCTATAATCTGATTCAGATGAATCTTTTTTTGTAGGAGCTGATACTTGCTTCCCATAATCACCCTTCATTTTATTAAAAGTGCTTTCTATATTAGCTTTTCTTTCTTTTAATTTTTCTTGACTTGTTTTAAGCGCGTCTCTTCCAACCTGTTTAACAACTCCTTTACCTATTTCCTTGCTAGTTTTCTTTAATCCTTCTTTACTGAGCTTTGAGGCAGCTTTCGTAACTACTTTTTTAGCAACTTTAGCAGCTACTTTCGCTGCTTTTTTTGCTGCCACAGTAGCAGCTTTAGAACCAGCTTTAGCCACTCCTTTGGCTGCCACCAATGCCCCTTTTGCTACTGTAAGCCCGGCTGCTATAGGAGCACCGGCAGTACCCCCAGTAGCCACAGTAACAACACCTGCGCCAACTACCACGGCAGCTTCTACTGTTTTCTTGACAGCACCAACTACCACGCCAACAGCTTTTTTCCCAGCATTGCTTAGAGTATTCGGTTTAAGCATTGACATGCCACTTATCGATGCTCCTTCTGTCATATCAGCCGCAAATTCTGCAATCTGATCAGCAAATTGAGTCATTAAATATGCAATTAAGCACATGGTCATCAATTGTATTAGCCATTTTTCAAGATTTTGGTAAATTAATTCAACCATATCAAAGAATATACCTGGTGATGTAAAGATTACACTCCCTAAACCCTCATAATTTTTGTACACACCATTTTCGTCAACTTCAATTTCATTTGCCGTTCCTTCAATTGCATCCTTTGGAAAATCCATAAAGAAACCTAAGGATTCTTGACATCCGCGTATTTGATCTTCATTTTCATAGTTTCTCCAGTCAACATCTATTTCAAACATACGAAACTCCCTACCTGCTGCGGTAAGCCCCGTGTCAGGGATTGTAAAACCAAAAGCTTCTAATTTCTCCTTGTGACCTGGATCAGAAAAACTTGTATCTATTTGTCTATATAAACATGTGCTATACATCCCATAATCGTTTAAACTTAACATAGCGACCATAAATGTTATAATAACCATTGGTTGCAACATGAATGACACCAGCAATTTGACCCATGATTTGAAATACCCTTCTGTAAAACTAAATAAGTATGCAGGAACAAACAGAGGAGCCAAGATTCCCAGAACGACAATTCCAATCATGCAAACCACAGTTGCATTAACTATAAACCCTAACAATGATATAACTAGTAAAGGATATGCCAAAACAGCAAGAACAATGAATGGTATACCCGTCATCACTGAAGGTATAAGCAGAAAAAAGTAGGAAGGTATAGGAAACATAAGAGTATCCGAGTTATAAGAGCCATTATCTAAGCCTTGTAATGATGCAAAAAAACTTAACAAGCGATCAAGCCCTAAGTAATGACTTACTCTGCAATCAAGTGCATCCCATAACTGCATGTGTCCCATACCTTGAGGATATTGGACATCATTAAATACACATAGCTGAGAAGGACCAGAATTGGCAACCCAACCTCCTAGAATATTCATTCCTTCAAGCAGAAGTGGAAATGCCCATTGCACCATACCATCCATCCGCCCAAATTCTCCGTTGGCACCAGTGCCAATATTAATACCTACAGAAAAATACACCACAAATATAAATTTTGCTAAAAATGCAACTAACTCTTTTTTTTGTGGAACATTACCAGATAATATTACTCTAAACCCAAATAAAGTAATATAAATAGCTAGCAGTGAACTAACAATTTGATGCATATTTTGTTGAAATTCAAATAAAGCACTAGTAGATCTAGCTTCTGTATTAAAAACAGTCCTGAAATCACTAAAACTACATACATCTCTACTAATCATTAGTTTAGCTATCATTTCCTGTACACACTCAATAACAGGACTAGACATAACAACAGATGCCCTAGAGCTGTCATATGCTCTGCGATAACAACTTCCTAGTCCAGCGCATTTAGTCAAAGCTGTGGTTTGAGTTTCTTCAACATCCGATTCTGGATTAAAAAAATCTGCATATATCGATTCTGGATAAGGTTCTTTAATAAATTTACAACCGATAGGAATCCAACCACTAAAGCTTTGCGTTGCAACACAGATTTTATCCTGCTCTTTTATTACTTTAATTGGGAATATTGGTATTATACCTGCATCAAACATGTCCTCCTGAAAACCTACTTCTTTATCAAGATACATATTGTGATATGACTCCTTAGGTAAATTCCATGCTTCTAAAATTAAGTCCCATGTATTTTCATCTGTAAACAAAGATTGAGCAATTTCAAAACCAACATCAGCAATAGCACTGGCACGTTCTATTGCTAGCTTAGTATTGCTACACATTCCAAAACTAATGCGTGGATCGTTAAATTCTGCTCTATTTTGGCGTTTACAAGCTCCTGGGAACAGTTCTTCATCATTAATTGTCAAACGCAAGAAGGTATTTGCGTATACTCCTGGAGAAATAATATTTGCTGTAGCAAAAGTAAATAAAGACCTTGGAATACACGTATGTGTAAATTCAGAACGTAATAAGTTTCCAATACCCTGAGTTTCACAGGTTAAGCTTGTTAGAGTATCTAGTATTGTATCTAATGTTCCGCCTTCTTCAGCATTTAAAACATCATTAATAGTTTCACCAGTTCCAGAACCTCCTGTCGCTGCTGAAGTATCAGTACTATCTGTAGCCTGAACATGGTATGCTGTAGAAAAAAATAATAATAAAATGAAAATAAAGCTTTTTATCAAAAATAAAACGCTTTTATTGTAGAGTAGCAATATTTTATATTGATTACCAAATTTCATCAATTTATATTCTTTACTTCTTCATAAAAAACAGGCAACCAGTTTTTTGGATTTGAGCCGTGCTGAGCAATTATTTTATCGAGTAAAACAACGGTTTCTGCTCTACCTGATAAAACATTAATAATATTGTCCATACCGTTTAAGTTGACTTTTGCTATAACTGCATGCACCCCTTGTTTAATCAAAAAATACCTAGAAGCAGGATCAGTGGCCTTGATCAGTGCATACTCTCTTTCAGATAACATGAATGAATCCCGATATGCATCTGTGGCTTTTAAATTCGGTAAAAATATTTGTGTAGCTGTTTGCTGTATTAACGTGTCACTAATCGCGCTTTTTGTTGCATCTTCAACACTTTGAGTTGCAAAAATTACAAAAGTATTCAATTTCCTTAAAACTTTTAGCCAATCCTTAATTTTAGGCCCAAATATAGGGTTATCTATAAGAGCCCAAGCCTCATCAAGAACAATCATAGTTCTAGATCCATCTAATGAAATATTGATGCGGTGAAATATGTACAACAAAACAGGCCCTAAAGAGAGAGGGTCTTTTAAAAGTTCCGACATTTCGAAACCAAAAACTCTTGCAGCATCAAAGTCTATCGAATCCTTATCGTTGTCAAATATTTTAGCGTGAGAACCGTTGCCATGCCACATTGAAATCCTACTTGCCAAAGAATTTGTACCTGCCATGCCAAGAAAAGCTACTATGTTGCTTAATTTACGGTCAGCTTTATTGAGACGAAAATTGCCTTCTATTGCTTGCACTAGGGTTTTGATATCATCAGAGTTAAGATCTTCTCCATGAGAAGTGACTAGTGATTTAAGCCATTCGAGTAAAAAAGACCTATTTTCACTTGTGTTTTCAAGCTGCAATGGATTGAATCCACAATTAGTACCGGGGTCTATTACTGAATAAACACCGCCTAAAGCACGAATAAAAATTTCCCCGCCTCGATCCTTATCAAAGAAGAATGTTCTCGGCTTAAATTTTTGAGCTTGAGCACATAAAAAATTCATCAATACCGTTTTACCGGCACCTGTAGGTCCTATGATGAGACTATGACCTACATCTCTGACATGAAAATTAAAATAATATGGAGTTCCAGAAGTAGTATCTAAAACCGTCACATACTCCCCCCAGTGGTTATTATACATCTTACCTAACGGATAGTTATGCATAGAAGCAAACCCAGATAAATTTAGCGTATTAATTGTCGATCTGCGTACTATGTAGTCAAGGTTACCTGGTAATTGCCCCCAATATACTGGCTCCATATTAATTTTTTCACGCACAGGACTAACGCCAGCATTTGATAATTCGACAGATGCCATAGAGAGAGTATTTTCTAAAGCCTTTAAATTATCATCCATACATAACAGTGAGAAATGATGCTCTCCAAATCCTATATCTCCGCTAATTGCCATATCTAATGCCTGTGATATTTCAGCAATTTGCGAAACGGCTTTATCTTCAGCCTGGATCATACGGTTTTGTTGCAATTGCATTTGATTTATTGCAATTGTTCTATTAGCAAATTTAAAACTCTGAGTCATTATAAACTCAAAAGGCATTTGCAGAAAACCATCAAATATTCCAGCAGAAGTAGAAGGACCATATTCTTGAATGCTAATCACTCCAGCATATTTTCTTCCTTTAGGGCCTCTAGATTCAATAGATTTAGAACCGAAGAAGAGTCTATTTGTTGGTAAATAACTATCTAAAGGTCCTCGCGGTACCATCATAGGGCTAGAGTCACCACAATTAATGATTGAGCCTAAAAACTCACTCATTTCACAAAATATACCATCTTTTTCTTCTTGCACTTCAAGTAAATGAGTGTCGTAATCTCTTAGTGTGTTAAGAATTCTGGTGGTCATCTCTTGCATATTTTCATGCATTTCCTTCATATCTCTTTCCCAAATAGCTTGATTAGATTTTTGTCTTATTTTAGAAAGAGTATATTCAATATAAGCAGCCCCTTGCTTATCCGGTTCATACAAAATACTAATATATAATTCATTAAAATATGAATCTGTTGTGGAGTATTTTTTTCTCCACTGATCATCTAGATAGGAAATAAAATCTTTACCACCACCAGCATTAGGATCAACACTATAATCTAAGTCCCTTCTCATGACTGGTTTGCGACTCCTGATCATATGAAAATACAAAGTCACATTACCCGAAGCCATATTTTTTAGTAGTGAATTTCTAATATTTTTGCGTATATCAAGGTCACTGTCATCAGCAGTTTCAAATGAAAAACCACCAATTTTTACTATTTGCAGAAGTCCATTATTTTTAGTAAGGATAGTATTCTTATTCCAATAACCTTTATAAGGAACAAACGACGAAACTGGCTTTTCTTTTTGCGCATATTGCTCTTTAGCAGCTCTAGTTTTAGAAAATTTAAACATTATAAGAATTCGCGCCGTAATATGATTTGTTAGAGCATTGATTACACTTCCTTGCGTAATTTAAATAAAGCTCAAGAAACCTTGGCTCTTTGAAGCATAAAAGATAGCCAACAAGGTGTACAATTGCTGCAATGAAAATTACATAAATACTTGGTTGTTGAATAAATGTTGTTACAGAAATCATTAAATTTAACATTGCATATTGTATACTAACGCCAAAAATCATTGTCGGCCTTGTCAAACCAACGAATAATGGATCTGAAGATACTTGACCTGCCATATAACCTCTTTAATAGTATTTTGATATTTATAATATTAGTTGAAATATCTATTTTAAATCAAATTTATAATAGCAATTTAGTATAAAAATTATCAAAGCATTAAGGCGATTGTGGCAATATTATTGTCATAAATAACAGCTTCAGATAAATGTTAATTTTCATTGACAAACCTGTAACATTATTTTATTCATGAAATGATATATAATGTATATTATACTAGTGTATAATTTAAAATATGGAGAATGAATTACGATGCCACTAGAACTGCAAAAACCACAACAAGCACAAAAACCTGTTTCAACGCCAATAAAATACAGCGAGATAACCGATCAAAACTGGAAAGATTTTTCTCAAGAACAAAAAGAAGAAATTAAAGACCATTATATTAAATTAGATGCACTGAAAAATAGAAGATCTGAAGGAGATATAAAAATCAATCAATTTAGACTTAAAACCGCAATCCAAAATCAATTTAAGGATTTAAACAAATTCACCTTAACAGAAGATATAAAGTACATGGTAGAATTTAATAATATAAATACTGCCTCGTTGATTGAAGTTAATGGTAAAAACACTTCTCTTTTACATTTGATATGCGAAAAATCTAATAATTTAGAAGACATTATTTGGACAATACGTAACTCAGGTGATGCCACTTTTTTTAAATTACAAGATGCAAATGGAATGACTTATGACCAGCTTCTCAATAAGAATCCTGACATAACTGATACAGAATTAAAATATTTAGCAGCATTAGGAGATAATGACGGCTTTGATTTAAACTCAGAATAAAAACATTATGAAGATGTTAGGTTTAATTTTGGGACAAAACAATGACCCAGAACAATTGAAATTGAATCTTGATAAAAGAATCAAAAAAATAGGCGCTGTTACTTCGGAGGAAGCAACTACAAATTGGCTCGATTCAACTTTTACAGTTGAAAATTTGTTCGGAATTAGGGGTTATAAATTATCCAAAGAGACAAAAGCTTTGATTCAAACTCTCAAAGAGTTAGGTCATTTAGAAGATGTAGAGTTTTTAATTAACAAAAAACTAGACAATAATATTTCTTTTTTTCAGTTTTTTACTTGCTACGGAGTCCAGTGGGAGGACATAAAATTCCTAATAGAGAAAGGAGGAGATTTAAATCTTCAGTATGATTATGGCAACAGCGCAGTGCATTATATTGCAGGAAATAAGATGCTGAATCTAACTGAAGAAAAAATAGACTACTTAATAGATCATGGGGCAGATTTTGATGTTAAAAATATTAATAATCTAACGCCACTAAATACTTCGATATCATACCTAGATACATACGATAAAAAGTTCGCTTATGCTGATTATATTACGATTTATATAGGACGCTTGCCCAATCATTTGGATGGCATTATGGTTTTTAATGATCCAGACAAAACCTCTGTAGAGTACTTATTAGATAAAGGATTTCAAATTGATTTCAACCCCGCTTTTAGCTCTTTGTTTAATATACTATCTGGCTCTATTATTAGCAAGCCACAAACGCTTTATATAAAGCTAATTCATAAGTATATCTTAGAAAAAAACCTTGGTGATGTTCATATAAGAGAATTTTTAGAAAATGATAAAATTATTAAGGGATTTAATAAAGCTTTAGATAAACATTACAAATCTCTCCTTAGTCGCGAAAATGATATAATAGAATTAATAGAAAAAAATGCTAATAATGATAATGTCAAAGACTTACGCAAGGAATGGGAACAAATTGATTATAATATAGAAGTTATTAAAAAATGCTTCTCTGAGAAAGAAAAATACAGCCTTAAACAACCTCAATATATGTCATTTCATGCTGCAAATTGTTTTATCATCCCACAGCTAAAAGCAAAATTTTTTGATATAAAAATAAAAGAAATTTCAGATAGCATAAAGGTAGCTGGCTCGTTACCTGATGATATTGATGATGCTTATTAAGAGCTTTTAACAAGAGGTAAATATTTTTTCTAAAATATATATTTATTTGACTCTAAATTTTGTAAAACCGCTTGCTTTTCTCTCAAAGTTATTTTATTATCCTCGTGACAAAGGCTTTGTTCAATTGGGTCGCCTTTTGAATTTTTAGCCAAAGCTGTGAAATGCCCGCGTGATGGAATGGTAGACATAACAGACTTAAAATCTGTGGAGCTTAGCTCGTGCCGGTTCAAGTCCGGCCGTGGGTACCACCGTGTTACTATAATGTTTTTCTAATTTACAATTATATTTGGTAAAATGTTCATTCAGACAGAAGAAACACCTAATCCTAACGCTCTTAAGTTTTTGCCAGAAGCAGAAATTAACTTAAAAGAGCCTATCTTTTTTCATACCAAGGAAGATGCAATTGGAAAGAGCCCTATGGCACTAAAATTGTTTGATGTACATGGAGTGAAATCTGTATTTTTTGGTAATAATTTTATTACTATAACCAAAAATGAAGAAGAAAACTGGGAATTGATAAAACCAGATATCCTGATGAGCATTATGGATCATCTAGTTTCAGGGATGCCCATTTTTGAAGAAAATTCTCAAAGCATTGATGATAATTCATCTGATATTTCAGAGATAGAAAAACAAATCATAGAAATAATTGATACTAGGGTCCGCCCCTCTGTTGCTATGGATGGAGGCGACATAACCTACAAAGGTTTTAAAAATGGCATTGTGTATCTTCAGCTAAGAGGCGCATGTTCGGGTTGCCCTAGCTCCTCAATAACCCTTAAAAACGGCATAGAATCAATGCTGCAACACTTCATTCCAGAGGTAAAAGCGGTCGAAGCATTCGGCGAGTAATACCATTTCCCATATATTTACAAATATGCGCTGCTATGCGTAATTTAACAATATTTTTACTTAACAAAATAAATAACTCTATTTCTAATGCTATCAACTTTATTAGACATAAAATTACACCGTTTCTTAATCTTTTAACTCAGAGAATTTAATCGCCCTGAAAATAATAGTACAGCAGGATTTTTGCTATTGACAGTATAATTTGTCGTGTTTATGATGGGCGTTAATTTTTCTTCAACTTTCCTTTATTTATTCAATGCCAAAATCTACTTTAAATATTCCTGATTCTCTAACTAATCTCACAAACATAGATTATCAGATACTAGATGCAATCGAAGCTAGTATATATTGGAAAGATTTAAAAGGTAGATATCTTGGGTGTAATAAATATATGCTTAAGATGATTGGAATAACTAGAGAAGAATTAATTGGCAACACTGATTATTTTCTGCCGTGGAGAATGCATGTTAATAGAATTAGAGAGGTAGATGAATTAGTAATTGCAAACAAAAAAAGATACGACTTAGAAGAGTTAGCTCAGACCATAGAAGGCGATGACAAGGTATTTTTAAGTTCAAAAAGTCCCCTCTTTGATGATAATGACAATGTAATTGGAATTATTGGTATATCGTTTGATATTACTCACAGCAAAAAATTTGAAAATGAATTTGCAAAAACTGAAAAAAGCTTGAATGAGTATTCAAATATAAAAACTAGATTTTTAAGAAATATTAGTCATGAAGCAAGAATTCCTATGGGATCTGTACTTTCTATTGCAGATTCTTTGAACTCAAATTGGGATAAACTTGATGATAAGCTTAAAAAAGAAAATGTTGATTTAATATTTAAGGAGTCAAAAAGACTTTCTAGCTTCATTCTAAATACATTTGATATGTCGAGCTTTATAAAAAGCGAAATACAGCCTCGTTTTAGTAAAAACAATCTTTCTCAATTAGTAAAAGATGTTGTAGAAAATTATAAAAAATCTTTTTCTGAAGAAAAGATAGAAATAAAAGTTAGTGATTTTGACGATTACATTTTAGCATTTGATAAAAAACTCATTACACAAGTAGTAGAAAACTTGTTGATGAATGCAGTTCAGTACTCACCTAAAAAGAAAAAAATTACTATTACAATTCACAAGTCTCATTTAAAAGATGGAGCTATACCAGCAGTGCATTGCTGCATTACAGATGAAGGCATCGGAATTCCAGAAGCAGAATTACAAACTATATTTGATTCATTTACCGAAAGTAGCGCCACGGCTTCAAAGGCATGTGGAGTTGGTCTTGGGTTAAGCATTTGCAGAGAAATTATTGATCTGCACTCAGGAAAAATCTGGGCAGAAAATAATTCATTAAAGCAGGGCGCGACTTTTAATTTTTGCATACCAACTACTTTATTTTCATTTTCTACATCAGAAGAAAATAGGCAGAAACTCGATAACAAAGCAGATAGAATTACTTTCAAGGAAATATCTAAAACATATCCTAATTCTAAAAAAAAGCCTTTTGCATTAATAGTTACCAGCCCTTTCAATAGTTACTTCTCATCAGAGAAAATATTTGAAATATGTCAATGGATAAATGATTATTACGAAGATTTTGCAATATTTTTTCCAGATAAAGTTTCAAAATACACGCTTGGAGCTTTATCAACTGACGAAGTTAAAACAAAGCAAAAAGTACAAAAGCAAGATAATCACGTTATTAACAGAATTAATAACGCACTAGCGATGTTTTATGATACATGCCCTGAAAAAAGTAAAATTAAATTATATACCATTTCTGAACTAAAAGAAGACAGTAATTATCAAAATCTACATTTAATGTATATGGAAATGTTTTTTAATGATAAGGAATTCCGCAAAGAATGTCTTGGCCTTACAAAAGGAGTGTTATCCAATAATGCAGCAAAACAAAAGGCTGAGTTAAACGAATACCAAGAAGTAATTTCATCCTACACAGGAGTGCAATATTTTCTATCTGAACTGCCTGTTATGTTAAATATGGCTAGAATACTGAAAATAAAATCATGTGATTCAGTTTATCATGATCTTCCTAAAAACCTAAAGTCAATTCTATGCAATGCTGATTTTAACACGGAAAACCAAGGCTTCCTTGTTCTGAAATAATTTTGCTTTATCTTTAGAACAAGCCACGCTTATCTTTTGTATGGGGCAGCAGCACGAGACTGGAGAAATATTCTTGATACAAAGGCAACAGCAATGGCTAATATGAAAAAATGCGCTAGAAAAAATGGCGATTCATTTTTCAAATAGAAATATGAACAAATTGTTGGTATCATACTTGCCATAGAAAAAGCTACGTTATAGCTAATGGCAGTTGCTGTATAACGAATATGAACTGGAAATAATTTTGACATAATTGGTAAATATGATACGAAATATGCAGAAATCAGAAACTGGTAAAAAACAAAAAATACTACAAGAGACATATAATTACTTTGCTGCAATATTTTATATAAAATCGGAATCATTATTAGAGCTGCAAACAATGAAGCTAGGAAAATCTTAGATTTATCTATGAAATCTGAGAATAAGCCAAATAGCAACATGGATAAGAAAGAAAAAATCATCCCTATTGACATTGCTTGATAAATCTCTGCCAAAGAATAATTGAAATATTTACTAATAAAGGCCGGAAAATAAATGTTGATTATTATCAATGTAGCAAGGAAAAATGTGAGCCCTATTGATGCAACTATTTTTCCAATGTTTTTCTTCAGCTCAAAAAATATTTCATTTTGACCGTCTATGTAACAATGTTTATATTCTAAAAATTCTGGCGTTTCCGGAAGATTATTCCGAATATAATAAGAAACAATTGCGAGACATCCACCAATAATAAAGGGAATGCGCCAAGCTTGAAGGGCAACGATTTCCTCGGTAGTGTAAAACATTGACAAAAATGTCAATACTAATAACGCAAATAGAGAGCCAAGACTAGTGCTAGAAAGCATTAATCCGGTATATTTGCCTATATTGCTATCATTACTGAATTCCGTAACTATTGTAGTCGCTCCCGGTAGTTCTGCTCCAAAAGACAGGCCTTGCAATATTCTACAAACAATTAGCAGGACCGGCGCTATCAAACCTACAGTCTCATAGGTTGGGATCAAACCAATCGCAAGACTTGCGAAAGCCATTGTAAGCGTCACTAATAAAAATGCTTTTTTTCTGCCGTATTTATCAGCAAAAATACCACCAATAAGGCCTCCCAAAGGTCTGACTATATAACCAAGTGCAAATATTGAAAATGTTTGCATCATACTTACCGCTACATCATTAGAAGGAAAAAATATTAATGAAAGATATTTTGCCATCATTCCATATACAACAAAATCGTAATACTCAAATCCTGATCCTAGCGCTGCTAACAGTGCGGCTTTAGTTGATTTTTTCACAGTTTAATCTCCAAATATTTGTTCTCCTTGAGGTTTTATTCCCCTTGAGAAAGTGAATAGCCTCTCTTTTTATCAAATTCGTATAAATTTTCAACTTTGATAAAATCTATCCCTTCTTCTATCAGCTTATCCAATAAATTTGTAATAAATTTATGTTTCATTTTGTTACTTTTAGGTTTAAATCTGCAGCACCAATGATCTGACTCCATTAAAAACTGATCATTATTTGGCCACAACATGAGCCCCTTAGAAGAAATAGTCTTTAAACTCAGATTCTCGTCTATATCTTGTAGTTTGTCTGCTATTGTTTTTGCTGAATTGGTATGAATATCAACAAAAACATCGACCCCCACTAGTTCTTTTTCTTCGGACATATCAATTGAATCTTGCGTATCTTTATGCCCTGGTTCAATGCGCATATCCATCACATGGTAATTAGCAATCGGTAATCTTGCCGGCTTCTGGCCAAATCGCCTTATAACTTCTTGGGCAAACTCTTTAGTCCCGACTTTACGTTGTGAGTTTTTAGTATATATATCTGCCGTATGAATACCATCTTCCAATGTCTTTTTCCATGCATTCTCAATCATACTGGCAATATCTCCCTGCCCTATATGAACTAGCATCATAATGGCCCCGTTCAACAAACCAGACGGGTTTGCTATGTCTTGACCAGCAATATCAGGAGCAGATCCGTGTATGGCTTCAAACATAGCGTATTCTTTTCCAATATTTGCACTACCTGCCATCCCAACCGAACCTGACAATTCAGCAGTGATATCCGAAATAATATCACCAAACAAATTTGATGTAACTATAACATCGAATTCTTCTGGCTTGTTAGCAAGTCTTGCAGTCCCGATATCGACAATATAATGCTCATTTTCTATGCCCTGATACTCCTTGGCTATTTCGTCAAACACCTGATGAAATAAACCATCAGAAAACTTCATGATATTATCCTTGCTGAAGCATGTAACTTTCTTTCGGTTATTGGCTAAGGCATAATCAAAGGCATATCGAACAATTTTTTCACAACCAGTTCGACTAATCAGTTTGACTGACTCACGCATGTTTCGAGTATGTCTATACTCCACTCCTGCATATAAATCTTCTTCGTTCTCTCTAATCACCACAACATTAAGGTTATTATGCAAATTATCAACATACGGGTAATATGAAATAGACGGGCGAACATTAGCATATAAACTCAAAGCCTTTCTTAAAGTGACATTTAAGCTTTTATACCCCCCACCTTGTGGTGTAGTAATAGGAGCTTTAAGCAAGATGTTAGTTCTAGAAATTGATTCCCAAGCTTCAGGAGATATTCCTGAAGTATAGTTTTTTTTGTATAGTTTTTCACCAATGTCAATCATTTCTAATCTAATACCAGCCTCTGCTTCCCTTAATACATTAAGAACAGCGTTCATTATCTCAGGACCAATCCCATCACCATATGCTACTGTAATCGGAACTATTTTTTTCATAATCGACCTACCTATTCATGTTTGCTAACTTTTGTTGAAATAAAAATAATCTAAACTAATAGTAGCCGTTTCTGATTAATAAATAAAGCATTTTGGACCTAGGTCCTGTTGGCATAGCAATTATTATTTACTTTGTAATAGTTTAGTATAATCTCTTTCTAAGAATTTTACACCGGATATCCAAATTATGCATACTAAAACAAAAAGAATCATAAGAAAGACAGCAATATCTTCATGATTAGAAGAAGGAAAAATAGTAAAACTAACCATTTGTATAAATGCACCTATTGACTTCCCCAATTTTGCACCAAGTACATCTACAGCAGCCTTACCTTTTGCTTTCATTTCCTTATCAAGTGGTATATATACCATCTCCTTAGTTGCATCAAACAGCGAATATTTCACACCTTTACCTAAAATATTTTGAAGACTGCCCATAAACACAACGATCGATAATGGAGCAATATGAGATAAAAATGGCAGAAGGTAATGAATATATTCCTGAGATAAAACGGAAATAAAAAATAAGGAACCAACAATGAAGAACATTAATGGTGTCAAAACCGCCCCCCAAAACCAACCAAATAAACGAACAACATTATTACCTATAAATATAAATCCAAAAGTAGCAATTCCTGTCCAAAATAAAACGCTACCTTGATATGACATAAAATCGTTTGTATTAGGGTATAAAGCCCTTGCACGAGACATCCAAAGTCCTTCTATAAGGTTAATAGCTGTGCTATAAGAAATCATTAAAATACACACCAGCGCTAGGTATTTCGATGTAAAAACCATTTTAGCGCTTTGCTTTAAAGTCAACTTCAATAAATCGCTGCGTTGATTCTTAAACATAATATTTTTTAAAGTTAAAACATACTTTACCTCAATTCTTCTATGTAAAAACAAGGTAACAGCACCACAAATTATCACCAGTAATGTCATAGATTTAAGTGTTACAACAGAATTGCTAGTATCTAGAAACCATGAAGAAAAGCAATGCGATTCTTGAGTGAAATACATTATTATAATACCAGAAAGCAAAAGGTTGGTTTGTCCAAACAAACCAAAAAAGATATAGAACTTTTTGGCTTCTTCAGTAGTTGTAATTTTATTAGCCAACTGCCAAAAAAATAGAAAAAATACAACTACTGTCCAAAGTTCAGCTAACGCATAATAAAGAATTAGGCTCCACTGACCCCACATTCTAATAAACCACTTCATATGTGGAAATAAGCTAATATAATGATTAACCAAATCTACATCGGGATGGAATAGTTCCTGGTGAGGATAAATGAAAAACGCAAATGCTATAAAAAACAATAAAAACCCAGATACAACCATCCTGAAAACCTGCTCCGTAGTCATTAAGTTACATAGCTTAGTATATAACATGACAAATATTACACCCATGGGCATTTCAACCCACAACTTGACGTAACTTAAGACTTCCGTACCTATATTTGTAACTACCACTGCATCTTTTATATTACGAACCAAGTTTTGTGTTAGTAATATAAACAACATTAAGATTGCAATAGGCAAAAACTTAGGCAAATCATAAGAGCGAATTGGCCATAAAGCTAATCTTAATTTACTGTGTCTTAAACGAGTTAAAGACTTAAAAAAGTATGACATGGTTTACCTAAAACATCACATTAAATGTAATTTCTGCCAGCAAAGGTAGATTAATATGTACGATATGTCAACTAGGTAAGTGAGAACAACTCTAATTATCACCTACCATATTTTCTGGTACTATAAACTTATCAAAATCACTTCCAGAAATTAGACCAGATTTAATAGCGGCTTCTTTTAGTGTAATATTTTCTAAATATGCAGTTTTTGCAATCAATGCAGCATTATCATAACCAATATGAGGATTAAGAGCGGTGACAAGCATCAAAGATTGATCTCTTAAAAATACTATCCTCTCAATATCAGGCTCTATACCGATTACACACTTATCTACAAAGCTATTAATTGAATCTCCCAAAAGGTTAATCGAATTCATGATATTATGAATAATCATTGGACGAAAAACATTTAATTCAAAATGACCATTCGAGCCACCAACAGTAATTGCAACGTGATTACCCATTACCTGACACACAGCCATGGTCATTGCCTCACATTGGGTTGGATTAACTTTTCCTGGCATAATCGAAGAACCTGGTTCATTTGCAGGAAGCTTTATTTCACCAATACCACACCTAGGGCCAGAAGCAAGATGTCTTATGTCATTGGCTATTTTCATTAAACTTACAGCCAATGAATTTAATGAACCTGAAAATTCTACTAAAGCATCACTTGTTGCAAGCGATTCAAATTTATTACTCGCAGTGAAAAATTTATAATTCGTATATTTACTTACTTCCGAAGCAAATTTTTCGGCAAACATTTTATGACTGTTAATGCCAGTTCCTACAGCAGTACCACCTTGAGCTAAATAATGAACATCTTCTAGGCTATTTTTTATACGCTTTATAGAAGATTTTATTTGAGATGCATAAGCTGAAAATTCTTGCCCCAATGTAACGGGTGTTGCATCCTGCAGATGAGTTCTACCTATCTTAACAATTTTAGACCAATCAGATGTTTTCTTCGCCAAAATTTTGTGAAATTTTTCTAGAGCTGGCAAGAGTTTTTTATTAGTAGCAATCACAGTTGCAATATGCATTGCAGTGGGAAAAGTATCATTTGAAGACTGCCCCTTGTTTACGTGGTCATTCGGGTGTACTGGGTACTTACTTCCTTTTTTACCAGTAATTTGCTCATTACAAATGTTTGCAATTACCTCATTCATATTCATATTAGACTGTGTACCAGAACCAGTTTGCCATACAACTAGAGGGAAATTCTTATCAAATTCACCATTTATAATGCGCTCAGCAGCAGATATAATAGGGTTTGCAATCGAATCATCAAGTACGCCAAGAGTTTTATGAACTCTAGCTGCGCATAGTTTAACCATAGCAAGTGCACCTATCATTTCTTTTGGCATCTTCTGGTCCGTAATCATAAAATTATTAATTGAACGTTGCGTTTGCGCTCCCCAATAGCAGCTCTCTTCAACTTCAATTTCACCTAATGTATCAGCTTCTATCCTATATTTCATCGTCTGTCAGTTTTTTTGTAATTATATATTCATGCATAGATTCGTCATGCATTATATTCATTGAATACCCAGCTTCATTAAACAAAGTCATAATGTAATGCGCATAGCTATTTTGTATAGTTGTTTTTTGTAGATTTATAGTTGAAAATAACCTAATAATGTTATTTTGTTCACTCAATGGCGGATTTTTTACTTTTATTAATATCCTTTTATTAAAAATCTCTACTACAAAATTTTTATCTTTTTTAAAATGCTCTGAAGCTAGTTCCAACCTTAATATAGAAAACATAGCTTGTAAAATTAAAGTAGGAATTTTAATAACCTTCTTGTCGACAATTAATTGCAGTTTTGATATATCACTACCTAAAAGCTTAGGAAAACATTTTTGTACTATATTAATATCTTTATCCAACTCATTATTCATTTCCATTATGAATTTAATAAATCGAATTTCATTAAATAGCTTGTCAGATTCAAATTGTAGCATCTCCTTTGCTTGAGTGACTATCGCTTCGTTATGATTATCAAGCAATCCAGTACAGTTAGTCACAGCGCCAACTGAACCAGATAAATCGTGTAAAACCCTGGTAAATAGAGCCTGAAGCAGCTCAAAACTATGTTTCATTAAATATTCCTATCAAGTTTATATGTGAATTTGTTTTCCGTAAGCCTTAAGCACAGACTCATGCATCATTTCAGATGAAGTAGGATGAGGGAAAATGCTCTCCATCAATTCTAGCTCTGTAGTTTCCATTTGTTTTGCAATAACGAAGCCTTGTATTAACTCAGTTACTTCTGATCCAACCATATGAGCCCCTAATAACTCTCCCGTCTTTTCATCAAATATGGTTTTTACTATCCCTTCTTTATCATTCATAATCAAAGATTTTGCATTCGCAAATGACGGAAATTGACCAACTTTGATTTTATACCCAGCATCCTTTGCCGCTTTTTCAGTTAATCCTACACTTGCTATCTGTGGGTTAGAGTATGTACATCCCGGAATGTTATTCTTGTTTAAAGCATGAACTCTACTCCCACCAATTTTCTCAGCTACCAATATACCTTCATGACTAGCTTTATGAGCAAGCCATGGAGGACCAGCTACGTCTCCAATTGCATATATACCATCTTGTTCAGTCATCATATACTCATTGGTCACTATATGACCTTTTTCTACTTTAACTTTAGTTTTTTCAAGACCAAGATCTTCAACATTACCAACAATCCCTACGGCCATTAAAATTACATCTGAATTAACAGATTTTTCTTTGTCAGAAATTTTATATCTGACTTCTAAACCAGTTTTCTTTTTAATATATTTTGACAATGTTATGCCTGTCTCAAACTTAATACCTTTAGATTCAAAAATCTTTTTTGCCCTATCTGCAATTTCTTCATCTTCTGCGGGCAATATTCTGCTATAAGCTTCTAAAACAGTTACACTTACACCAAGAGCATTGTAAAATGAAGCAAATTCGATACCTATTGCTCCTGATCCTACAATAACCATAGACTTAGGCAAATCTTTAGGTTTTAGTGCATGACGATAACTCCAAATATTTTCTCCATTCGGCTCAAAACCCTCTATAACTCTTGCCCTTGCTCCGGTTGCTATTATGATATTATTAGCATGGAAAGTTTTTCCTGCAATATCAAGCTTTTGATCACCGATTAATTTTGCTTTTCCTTGTATTAACTCAACCTTATTCTTTTTGAGTAATGCTTCAATTCCTGTTACTAAATTAGAAGATATGGACTCAGAGCGTTTTACCATCTTTTTTAAATCAAATTTAATATTCTCGGCACTGACACCATACTCTTGAGAGTTTTTCATTTCTTGATAAAAATGTGCGGATTTCAGAAGTGCTTTTGTCGGTATACAACCCCAGTTTAAACATATGCCACCCAAATGCTGATGCTCAACAAGTGCAGTTTTTTTACCAAGCTGCGCGGCTCTTATAGCAGCCACATATCCTCCTGGTCCGCCTCCTATAACAATTACATCAAAATCTTTCATAAATTACCTCTTTTATAGGAACATCAATATTGGTGACTCAATAAATCTTTTGAACGAAGCCAGAAATTTTGCACCTAAAACACCATCCACTACCCTATGATCACAAGATAAACTAACGTTCATAATATTTTTTACTACGATTTGATCATCAATAATAATAGGTTTTTTTACACTTGCACCCACTGCTAAAATGCAACTTTGCGGCGGATTAATGATTGCATTAAAATTGTCAATTCCATACATTCCTAAATTTGAAATACTAAAGCCACCTCCAGTATATTCTTCTGTGGTAAGTTTGTTTTGTTTTGCTTTCTGGGCAAGGTTTTTCATCTCTTTTGAAAGAGTAAAAATATCTTTTTGATTTGCATTTTGAATGACAGGAGTAATTAATCCTCCATCAATTGCTACTGCCACAGATATATCGATATTATTATACAGTATCGTCACCTCATCACTCCAACTTGCATTCGCTTCTGGGTTTTCTTCTAATGCCTTTGCAGATGCCAAAATCACGAAATCATTCACTGATATTTTAGAAAATTTTTCATCAGCAAATTTTTCATTAATCTGAGCCCGAGATTTTAACAAATCATCAACGCAACATTCTATTGAAAGATAAAAATGTGGAACTTTTTGTTTCGACTCTACTAATCTCTTTGCAATAACTCTACGCATGCTAGTATGAGGTTTTGAATTATATTCAACACCGTTGCGCATAACCTTCCCTTTTGTTTGGCGAAGGTTGCTTATAGCCTCTAACACATCAGTCTTAACAATTCTACCTGCTGGTCCGCTACCTGATATATTTGATAGGTTTATATGTTCCATATATGCTATTCTTTTTGCAAGCGGAGAAGCAAAAATACGAGACGAAGGTTTGTGGTCAATGACACTGTTCTTTTTCTCTGATTGTTTGTTGTTGTCTGGTAATTTTTTGTTCTGGGAATTATTACTATCCTCAACTTTTTCATCCTCAGCAGGCTTAGCCTCAGTTGCCTGTTTTGTATTTGTAGAAATAAATTTCTCTAGATCATCTTCACTCTCTTCTTCTTCCAACACAACTGCAATTAAAGTATTAACTGCAACATCTTGAGTTCCTTCTTTTACCAAAATTTTGGCTATTTTTCCTTCATCAACTGATTCAACTTCCATAGTGGCTTTATCAGTTTCGATTTCAGCTATTACTTCTCCTGGCTTAATCTTATCGCCCTCTTTTTTTAGCCACCGGGCTAAATTACCATGTTTCATAGTTGGTGACAATGCTGGCATTAAAACTTTTATAGGCATCTGCTACAATCCATTTTGTATTATTTTTTATTCTTTATAACAAGCTTTTTTAGCTGCTTGAACAATTTCTTTAACAGTTGGTAGAGAAATTTTTTCTAAATTTTCTGCATAGGGAAGAGGTACATCTTTTCCCGTTACAAATTCTATTGGTGCATCAATGTAATCAAAGGCTTCTTTCATCACAATTGATGCAATGGTAGCACTTACACCGGCAAAAAACCATCCCTCTTCTACAGTGACTAACCTATTAGTTTTTTTGAATGATTTTATGATCGAACTCTCGTCCAAAGGCTTAATAGTGCGAAGATTTATCACCTCAGCACTTATTCCTTCAGACTCTAAAATTGATGCAGCCTCTAATGCTAAGCCAACTTGTAGTGAAAATGCAGTAATTGTAACGTCGCTACCTTGACGCATTATTTTTGCCTCCCCAATTGGTATAGCCTCAGCTTTTTTAGAAATTTCAAAAGATTTACCATACATCATTTCATTTTCTAAAAAAACTACTGGATTGTCATCACGAATTGCACTCATTAACAGACCTCGAGAATCCTCTGAATCATATGGTGCTATCACTTTTAGACCTGGCACATGAGAGTAAGTAGCTGCATAATTTTGGCTATGCTGTGCTCCAACACGCGCAGCAGCTCCATTTGGGCCACGAAAAACTATAGGGCATCCCATTTGTCCACCAGACATATAGTTGGTTTTAGCAGCCGAATTAACTATTTGATCAAAAGCTTGCATAGCAAAATTGAACGTCATAAACTCCACTATAGGTCTCAGACCTCCAAATGAAGCACCAATAGCAAGGCCTGTAAAACCGTGCTCTGTAATTGGTGTATCAATCACCCTTTTCTCTCCAAACTCTTCCAATAAGCTTTGTGTAACTTTATAGGCTCCACGATACTGCGCAACCTCTTCGCCCATAATGAACACATTCTTGTCACGCTTCATCTCAAGCTTCATCGCTTCTTCCAATGCTTCTCTAACTGTTGCTTCTTTCATAACGCACTACTTAAAAATATCTGTGTATAATTCTTTCTCATCAGGCAAAGCTGATTTTGTTGCAAACTCCTCTACATCAGCAATCTGAGTCTTAATTGACTTTTCAATTTCCTTGATCTCTGATTCTGTGAGATAAGAGCTTTTTATCAATTTTTCTTTAGTGATGACAATAGGATCATGTGATTTATAATCTTGCACCTCCTCTTTTTTCCGATATTGTGCAGGATCCGACATGGAATGCCCCCTATATCTATAGGTTTTGGCCTCAATTATCATAGGTCCATTGCCACAGCGCACAAATTCTAGAGCCTTCATGGCAGCGTCATATAAATCTTCTAATTTCATTCCATCCACTCTTACACCTTTTATACCGAAAGACTCGCCTTTACGATATAAATCAGTCATCGCAGTCGATCGCTTAACAGACGTACCCATAGAGTATTCGTTATTTTCAATTACATATATAATGGGTAATTTCCACAAAGCAGCCATATTCAAAGCTTCATACACCTGCCCCTGATTTACTGCCCCATCTCCTAAGAAAGTAAAACAAACATTTTTGGTATTGTGGTATTTTTCAGCAAAAGCAAGACCAGTACCGATTGGAACTTGAGCACCTACAATGCCATGCCCACCATAAAATTTACCTTCCTTATTAAACATATGCATAGAACCACCTTTTCCTTTAGAACAGCCCGTAGCTCTACCAGTCAGCTCAGCCATTACATATTTAGGATCAATTCCAGAAGCAATGATATGACCGTGATCGCGATAACTAGTTATCATGCTATCCCCTTTAGATTTAGCAATATTTATGGCTGCAACCACTGCTTCTTGACCTATATATAAATGGCAAAATCCTCCTATCATACCCATGCCATAAAGTTGAGAGCATTTTTCTTCAAAACGCCTAATCAACAGCATTTCTTTATAAGCATCTATTAACTGTTTAGGTTGCATTTTATGTTTTTGTTTAGCAGGCATAAGTTTTATTTTTATTGTAGTAAGCCATAATTCATTTTCTGGCAATAGCTTGAGTAAGGACCGCAAATTTTAATCTGACGATACCAGAAAATAAACAAATAATCACTGTTTTTTTAATGTTAAGTAACAATAATATTTAGTACTAACTTTGTCAATCTTAGCTCCAAATAAAACTAAACTATTATGATTAAAATTTTTTAATTTAATCTTTACTAATAATAGTAAATCAAAATTAACTTACTAGAAAAATAAGAACAACTATAAGTAAAATACAGAGCAATAAATAGTTATGACTATTTGTTATAACTTCTTGATATAAAGCTATATTTAACTTTTTTTTATTTTTTTTTAGTATTATTAAGTTAATAAGAATTAAAATCGTTTTATATTATTCAATAACTTAACTTTATTAATTTTTGATAAATTAATAAGTTTTCGCTAAAATTACAATATTATTACAGGTTATTTACGAGATGCAAAGAGGAGTCATAAAATTCCAAGCACCATTTGAAAAAATTAGAAATCTTTCATGTAATCAAGAAGTAAAGTTATACAAATCCATTATAGTACAATCCATAATAGACGCGTCTAACATATCAGAGTCGAGACAGTCTAAAAAGCTAGAAAAACATGCAAAAAACTGGATTTTTAATGACTCTCACTGGTTTACTGAAGTTTGTAACAGAGCTGATCTAGAAGTAAGCTTTGTTAGAAAAATTTGCAAAAGAGTTATGTCTTTAAATGAAAAAATCTATGAAGATAAATTATACAGAATGCTTAATGCCTAAACTTTAGCTAAAAACATAATTTTACATCTAGATTAATAAGTATTAATTTTCTTCTTGATTATTAACTAATATTAATATATAATATATTTATTAATATTTCTTTAATTAATTTAGATGTAAAATTATGGTATCAGATATAGTAAATAATATCATTCCTGTTACAGTAGCAACTTCTTGCAGTAAAGCTGTGGAGTATATAATGCAAAATATTACAAAAATACAACTACCAAGAAAGTTTCAACTAGTTGTTAAAGGTATTACTATTGTTAGTTACACTGCAATCAGCAATATAATGAAGCAATCTACTTACGATGCTGTGCATAGCAAATGCACGAGAGCTAAATCTGATTCTCAATCCTTAGGAGAAGGTAATAATAATATCGCTGTCGATACAAAAATTGACAATGAAATTGAACATGATAATATCACAAATACACTTGCAGGTGAAACTATACCAGATACTCTTGTAACATTGGATTTAGTATAATTTAAATAACTTATTTTTAATAGCTGAACATAAAATCGCAGGGGATAAATCAACTCTACGATTTTGTAATTATTGTAATAATTTAAAATGAATTGCAAAGCAGTAATTAGCACTTGCTGCTTTACTATGAATCATTTATTATAGCCTTAGATTCTTATGTCAACAGAACCTAGATTATGATATTTAAAAATAAAAACAAAGATAATGAAAACAGAACTACCAAAAAACTCTCAGCATATTAAGAATAAGTTAGGTTTAATCAAAAGTAAAATTTTAGCTGTAGGCGAAGGTAAAATTGACAAAATTATTTTGTTTGGCAGCTACGGGCGAGGCGATTGGGTTAAGGATGTGTATATGGAAGGTCACATTACTTACAGCTATGAAAGTGACCTTGATATTTTGATTATTCTGAAAAAAGGGAAATACTCGTTTACACAGGCAATTAATATGCGGCGTAAAATAATCAAAAAACTG
>DAOTRE010000007.1 GCA_030036605.1 Candidatus Megaera endosymbiont of Nemacystus decipiens
CTAATCTACAATAAATAGCAAAGACATAACTATTACAGCACTAAAAATGCAGATCAAGAACTATATAAAGATCTGATAGTGAAGTTAATGCAACAAAGAACAGCTGATAGTGAAAGTAATTTTAGCTATAGAGACATTAGCTGTATTAGTTGAGATTAAATCTGACGCTGCAGACCTGTCTGACGTTCGGATCTAGTTTTTTTGTTGTCTGTCAGTTCAAATCTTGTCTTCTACATTTCGATTAGACACAATTAAAAAGCTTTTGAATTTGAAGATACTCATATTGGCGTGAGTTTTCTTGTTTAGATACAAGAATTTGAGAAGGCTCGATCAACCAGATGGAAAAATTGATTTTGACAAAAAAAGAAAATCATGTAAAATAGAATTTTGATTTCGGTATTGCATAAATATGATTGATAGACAGTTTTATATCTCTAAAATAGAAGACTTGTTTGAAGTAAATTCTGTTTGCGGAATACTTGGCCCTAGGCAGTGTGGTAAGACTACATTAGCAAAGGCCTATGCAAAAAAATATAGTTCTGAAATTAACATACATTATTTCGATCTTGAAGATCCAGAATCTCTGGCATCATTGGATAATCCAAAGCTAACTTTAGAACCACTGGAGGGATTAATAATAATTGATGAAATTCAGCGTAGAGCTGAACTTTTTTCTTACTTGAGAGTATTAGTTGATAAATATCCTGACAGACAAATTCTGGTTCTTGGAAGTGCTTCTAAAGATTTAATTAATCAAAGTTCAGAAACTTTAGCTGGCCGCATAAGTTATGTGGAATTAACTCCTTTTTCTTTAAGTGAAGCAGGAGATATAAAAAAATTATGGCAACGTGGTGGTTTCCCTAAATCATTTTTAGCCTCAAAGGAAGAAATAAGTATAAGATGGAGAAAAGAATTTATAGCCACTTTCTTAGAAAGAGATCTAAGATCAATGGGTATTGATGTGTCCAGCTATGATATGAGAAAGCTTTGGACTATGATTGCTCACTATCATGGGAATAGTGTAAATTATAGTGAGCTTGGGCGATCCTTATCTCTTTCTGACAAAACAATTAGAAAGTACATACATTTGCTACAAGGCACTTTTATGGTCCGTCTCTTAAAACCTTGGTTTGCCAATGTCAAAAAGAGGCAGGTTAAAATTCCTAAAATATACATCAGAGATAGTGGTATATTACACTCATTACTAGGGATTAGATCCGAGACACTAGTTATGAATCCTAAGGTTGGAGCGTCTTGGGAAGGGTTTGCAATGGAAGAGGTCATAAAGAAACTTGAGGCAGATTATGAGGATTGCTATTATTGGGGAGTAAATAATCAATCCGAGTTAGACTTATTGGTTGTTAAATACGGGAAAAAGCATGCTTTTGAATTCAAATACACTGACTCGCCTAAAGTTACAAAATCTATGTACACGTCTATTAATGACTTAGAATTGGAGAAAATTACAATAGTAGTACCTGGAAATAACAAATTTTTTTTAGAAGAAAATATAATAGTATGTGGAATAGAAGCTCTTTGAATAAAAAAAATTCATATAATATCACTGCATATTTTTATCATTAAGGTATTTGTGATAAAAAAGTTTTCAATGGAACTTTTACTGGTTCAGTAAAATCAAAGCAATTAATTCTTTTATCGGGCATATCTAATACTACTTGAAAGGCATGATTAGCGCCTGTAATACTTTGAAAATAAGATAGGTTTTTATTTAAATTATTTAAAGAAACATTATTGGAACTTTTTACTTCTACGAGAAACCACACTTTCTGGTTCTTTGTCACCACAAAATCCACCTCTCTTTTTTCCTTATCTCGTAAATAATGCAGTCCGTATTCACCCAGGCCAGATTCATTCCAAAAATGTATAGCCTTTTTTAAATGACAAGCAACAAAATTCTCTGCTTTTTTACCAAAATCATAAATACACGACCAATCTGTAAGGTAAAATTTCGGTTCTTTTGTAATTGATCTTGTTACGTTATTATGCCATGGTCTAATGGTGAATCCAAAATAAAAATCTTCAAGCATATTAATCCATTTTCTAATAGTCTGATCAGAAACTTGTATTTTTTTTGATAATCTTGAATAATTCAATTGAGAAGTTGCTTCTTCTTGCAAAAGATATGCAAGAGTTTCAAGAAGTTGTATATTTTTTATATCTTCAACGACATTAATATCCTCCCTAAATAATTGTTGCTGGCGTAATCCACTCCATCTTTTATAGAAGTTATTATTACTTTTCACAAACGGTTCAGGAAAACCACTAAAATTAAATAATGACTGAAATAGATTTTCATTTACAATCTCAGATAAAGCTATATCCATCCCTACCTTATAATCTTGCCTTAGCAACTCTCCGACGCTTAAAGGGTGTATAGAATAATTAAAGTATCTTCCCATCAAACTATCCTGACCCTTTTTGTAAATTGCGAGTTTTGAACTTCCTGTTGCTATAATCTTTAGCTTATTCTTATAAAGATCAAAAAACCCCTTTAGATAATTCTTCCAATCAGGCATCTTATGGATTTCATCAAAAACAATAATGGGAGTTTTGCTTGAGGCTTCTGTGAATAATTTTGTGTTTTTTACAAAATGCTGTCCTTGGAGCATAAGCAATCTATCTTCAACATTATCCCAATTCAGATATAAAGATACATCAAAATTTTTTATTACTTCTTGAGCTATAGTTGTCTTTCCAGCTTGACGGGGACCTTCAATAAAAACCATTTGTTGCCAATTTTTGAGATGATACAATATTAGTTGTGTATACAATCTTTGCATATATTATTAAATCATAATTTATTTCTTATAGTATTACTACATCTCGAAACAGTCAAGCCAAATCCGACTTTAAGCTTGAAATAGTCAAAAGCAGCAAGCAACTGATTTTCTTTACATCCTTTGTCCATGCTCCAGCAAAAATGTTATTGCTTCCAGAGCTGGAAAAATATTTCTAGAGCTATAAAATTTTCGATAGGCCAAAGGTAATCTGGTTTACCGCCCATCATGTCCGCTGACAAAATTACTTATATTCAGCTCCTTAGCAAGGCGCATAATATCATGCTCTATTTTCAAATGAATCAAATTTGATGTAGGCCAATTAGGTTTTAGCCCAAACCCTTTAATAGGATTCAGGGCGGGGTGTGTTGAGTGATTAAATTCTATAAAATTACTGCCAACTTGTTGTGACAATTCTAGTGCTATTTCTCTTTCGTCCGACGAGGCCGCACTTGGATGAAACATATTTAAAGCATATATTGTAGATTATATTGGAATAGGAGTATTTTCTAGTTTATCTTTGGCAATTTATTTATCATCTTATTTTCCTCAAATGGAGCAGCATTGCAGGAGAAATAAGACAATAACTAAATCACAAAATATTTTCTATAAAATACTCCTATTCCAATATAATCTACAGTATCAAAATAATTGGTAAAATTAGATCTTACAATTTTTTTCATATTTGCTTTTGGAGATAT
>DAOTRE010000008.1 GCA_030036605.1 Candidatus Megaera endosymbiont of Nemacystus decipiens
CTAATCTACAATAAATAGCAAAGACATAACTATTACAGCACTAAAAATGCAGATCAAGAACTATATAAAGATCTGATAGTGAAGTTAATGCAACAAAGAACAGCTGATAGTGAAAGTAATTTTAGCTATAGAGACATTAGCCTCTAATCTTAAACGCACCTTCTCAATTTTATTCCAGAGAATTTAATCGCCCTGTTTGTTAGAAGCACTTTGCAACCAATTTTTTTGGTATCTAAGCCTGTTATGTTGTTATTTTTCATGCTATGAGCTAATTCAAACAAGATTAAATAGCCTTAACATGACTTCAAAAAAGAAAGAGACAAATTCCAAGAACAAGAAAAGTAGCTGTATCAAGTCAGATGCACTATTTAAAAGCATCATGGAGAATGAGATTGCCGCTAGGGAGTTCTTGACTGAATATCTTCCTGAGGGCTTTAAGGCATTAATAGATTTATCCAAGGTCAAGGTTGAAAAAGAGAGTTTTGTAGAAGAGGATCTTAAACGAAAGCTAAGTGATATAGTGTACTCGATAAAAACAAAAGAAGGTGAAGATGCTTTCGTTTATGTTTTGGTAGAGTCACAATCATCTGTAGATTATTGGATGGCACTGCGCTTATGGAAATATTCTTTACTATTATTAGAAAGACATGCTGATAAAAAGAAGAATAAGCTTCCATTAATTGCACCGATGCTATTTTATAATGGAACAAAAATATATAATGCACCTAAGAATCTTTGGGAATTATTTACAAACCCAGCTATGGCAAAAGAACTGTTAACAAAAGATTATAAGCTAATAGATTTGCAGTCAATGTCTGATGATGAAATAAAACAAAAGAAGCACCTTGGAATGATGGAGTTTTTCATGAAGCATATATATCAAAGAGATATGATAAAACTCTGGGAGGATTTTTTAAAAAACTTTCAGGATGTAATATTGTTAGACAAGAAAAATGGCTATATTTACATAAAGAAGTTTCTCTGGTATACTGACGCTAAGGTAGCTGAAGATAATAAAGGGCGTCTAAACAGTTTAATAATTGATAACTTACCAACGAATGATGGAGAAGAGATAATGCGCACTATCGCTGATGGATATATTGAGAAAGGTTTTGAAAAGGGTATATTACAAGGTTTAGAACAAGGCATAGAACAAGGATTTGAGAAAGGCAAATTACAAATGGCATTAAAAATGTTGCGACAAGGTCTTGATATGAAACTTGTTTCTTCTGTAACGGGGTTATCTTCAACTGAGTTATTACAACTGATGGAGAAGAAATAGATACGTAACTAAACTTAAATAATTTGTGAGATTCATAGAGATGGTTTCAATTAAATAGTATTATCTAGTATGTGATGGATACAAAAATTAAAGCCAGATTAGGTTGGCTAAAACTATATGAAGAGAAGCAAGATTTTGGATATGTTTGCAGGCATTGTGGTATATCACGACCTACATTAAGAAAATGGTATAAGCGCTATAAAGAAAAGGGTATAACTGGTCTTGCTGATATAAGCAGAAAACCACA
This sequence comes from Candidatus Megaera endosymbiont of Nemacystus decipiens, assembly GCA_030036605.1. Lineage (GTDB taxonomy): Bacteria > Pseudomonadota > Alphaproteobacteria > Rickettsiales > Rickettsiaceae > Megaera_A. Next base: position 1,530 of record DAOTRE010000008.1, read on the forward strand.
TAATTCTCCTAATAAAAAATTAAATGATAATTTAGTTGCAAGGATTGTTGAACTCAGAACTAAACGTAATATAGGAGCAAGACGTATACAGTTAGAACTATTTGTAGAGGATGCAACAAAACTTAGCCTTGCTAGCATACATAAAGTTCTAAAACGATCTAACGTCAAACCAATAAAAAAACTAAAGCGTGATAAAAAGTTCAAGCGTTATCAACGTCCTACACCTGGTGACAGGGTACAAATTGATACTTGTAAAATTGCTCCTGGTATATATCAGTATACAGCTGTTGATGATTGTTCACGATGGCGTGTTATAGAATTATATAGACGCCGCACAGCAGGAAACACCTTAGATTTTATTGATATTATGATTGAGCAGTTTCCATTTCCTATACAACGTATACAGTGTGATCGAGGTCGTGAATTTTTTGCAGTCAAAGTGCAAGAAAAACTTATGAAATATTGTATTAAGTTTAGACCCATAAAACCCAGATCGCCTCATTTAAATGGCAAAGTAGAGCGTTCTCAACAAACCGACCTTCGTGAATTTTATGCTACAGCTGATTTATCGAACTTTGATACTCTAAAAGAGCAGCTAAAAGAATGGCAGACCACCTATAATTATCAGCGTCTTCATGGATCACTTGGTGGTAAAACACCTGCCCAATATAGCGGGATGTTAGGAGATAAAACTCCTCTTTGGGAAGATGTTATCTCTGCTTATGATTTATCAAAAGAACATATCCAGGAACAAAATTATAAAAAAAATCTATTTCTTTTGCTGGCATTTTCTACTCCATTTCCATAAGCTTTATCCCTTATTTATAACCTTTTCTTATGGATCCCACAACCTCTTTATATCACTAAAACACCCATTGCTTTAATGTACAATAGTTTTGACCGACGGACTATACAAGATCGAAAACATCAAGGTAGGATATCGTTACTGAAAATCAAAACCATCATATCTCACTTCTGATAGAGTAAAGCCATTTTCTTGCTGATAGCACAACGTTTCTTCAACATTCAAAATACTTTCATTTGTTTCTAAAAATT
>DAOTRE010000009.1 GCA_030036605.1 Candidatus Megaera endosymbiont of Nemacystus decipiens
AAAGACATAATTTCTCCCTTATGATTAATGACTAAATGCAGCTTAAATCCGAAAAACCATCCCATCGAACTCCTACCCCTGCTGGCTATTTTATTAAAAACTTTATGACGGTGAATACGTTGATTGCGGCAAACTTTAAGACTAGTCGAATCAATATAGTACAGGCCAGTTTCAGTACCAGATTTATGCTTCATATATAATGCTAAAATTGGGATAATATATGATTTTAATTCTACGAATCTATTATAACTTACTAGCTGAGGAAAATAAGGTTTTAAGTATTTTATTACACACTCATGATAAAAATCTTTAAATGTTCGATAATGGCTTAAATGAAATAAAATTATTATTGTCATTATTTCGCTACTTGACATACGGCAATAGCGATTTCTTTTTCTGTTTAAATTTGGTAATAAATATTTTGTTTCATTTTGATAAAATTCCTTGCAAAAATCATCAATTTCGCAGTATATTTCTTCTATGGGTGCAAGCATTTTAACCTCCTAAGGTTTATTGGTTCAAACTTGCACTCTACCTTTTATTTCATTACACTTCAACCTATAGCCCCTATTTCTCTCGACTGACACTTACGTCGAGTTGACGTTTATTTTAAGTTATTAGTTATTTTTAGAAGCTACTTTTTATTCGCTATTTTTCAACCCAAAGTTAAACTTTTCCTCTATCTTTTTCCTTATCTTGACGCGTATGGTTAGGGGAACAGACTCGGGGTATGATTTCTGAATTTACACATTTACATCGACAGACTCTTTTTTTGATTCTAAAACAGAGAATTTAATCGCCCTGCGTGCCACAGCTTCTAAGTGTTCTATTTTTTTCGATTGCTTACTTACTATTTCTTGAAACGATAAATCCATTAGGCTTGATCAAGTTTATTCTGTACTAAACCTGGTTTTGTTTGTCACTAGATCTAGTCTCTTCTACTTTGTGGACTGAACGGGTACATTTTGACGGATGAAGTAACTACTTTTTGTTGCGATTAAACATATTTTTACCCTGCTTTAACATCTTTTGCCCAGTTGCCTCAATTGCTATTTAACACAAATTAGCGATGGTAATAATTTTTCAGTTAATTAAGTCATAATTACTATCTGTCACTTCTAATAGACTAAAGCCATTTTCTTGCTTATAACACAATGCTTCTATCATATTTAAAGCATCATCTTTTGTTTCTAGGGATTCAGAAATTGTCTTACATACTTTAGATTTTTTTAGAGGTGGTTCATCTGTTTCCCAATTTTCATCCACTGGTTTAAAAACCCTTTTTGGTGGTTTAACACGCTTGTATAAAATTGTCCCAGCCGGTAGTATTATTTGTGTAAACATTTCTTCATTCTCAGACAATAAATTGCTAATCTCTTCCCTAGTTTTATACTCTATTTTTTTACTTGTAACAATATCAATATCAGTAATAACACCAACAAAACGTGCCTCTAACAATGCTTTCAGGCCATCTTGGCCTACACAAGCTCTAGATAAATCTAACTTCATAAGAGAAGTATTAATTTTAAACATTTCAGCTAGTGCCTCGATGCCTTCAGTATTTATTTCGTAACTAGACAAGTCCAGTTTAGTGAGCACATTATTAAGTTTAAGCACTTGTGCTAACCCTTCAACTTCAGAGTCTTTTATTTTGTTATCAGTTAAACACAAAGAAGTTAGTATTCGATTGACTTTAAGCGCTTTTGTCAGCGCTTTCAATCCTGGCCCCTCTATATCAGTAAAACCTAGATCTAAACCTGTAAGAGATTTATTAACCTTAAGCATCTCTGCTAGTTCAATAGCACCTTGATTTTTTATTCCAAAATTACCTCTTAAACTCAAAAAGGTAATAGAATTATTAAACATGAGCATTTTTGCTAATGATTTTACTCCTAAATAATCTAAAAAATTATATGATAAATATAGCGTTTTTAGGAAACAATTAGTTCTTAACACATTTACTAACGATTTTATACCAGAGTCTGTTAAACTGTTATAGCTTAAGTCAAGGTCAAGCAAAGAGCTATTGCCTTTAAGAACATTTGCTAGTTCTTTTACACCATCATCTCCCAATTCGTTATCTTCTAAACATAAAGAAGTAAGAGATTTATTAACCACAAGCACACTTGCGAGGTCTCTAGCCCCTGCATGTCCTATTCTATTATAACTTAAGTCTAACTCTGTAAGGACATTAGTAACTCTCAGCACTTCCGCTAACTTTTTCACGTCTTCATCAACTAAATTTTGACTACGAAGTTTTAGTTTAGTGTTATTACTAGAGTTTGACAAAAAATTGTCTAAATAAAGCCTTACTTTAGTCATATAACCCATTTTTTAGATCTAACTATAACCACCCTAGGTTAAATATTTTCTTCTGTCAACAAAGATTTCTTGGCAGATCGAAAACATCAAGGTAGGATATCGTTACTGAAAATCAAAACCATCATATCTCACTTCTGATAGAGTAAAGCCATTTTCTTGCTGATAGCACAACGTTTCTTCAACATTCAAAATACTTTCATTTGTTTCTAAAAATT
>DAOTRE010000010.1 GCA_030036605.1 Candidatus Megaera endosymbiont of Nemacystus decipiens
TCTACACCCCCTACAGCAAGAAACCAATGACTCCTAAGCTCAAAGCTATGCAAAAAAGACGCAGCGCAATCGAGCCAGTGATTGGTCATTTAAAGCAATATGGACGGATGGGGCGCAACTATCTAAAGGGAATAATTGGCGATATCCTCAACCCGCTAATATCTGCAATTGGCTTCAACCTAAAACGCATCAGCAATACCATAACGGACGCTCCTTAGGGGCGCCAAATTTTAAAATCTCAATTATTTATTAATCAAAACCAGCGTAAAAATGGTTAACACGGGACCTTGCTTGCAGTGCAAAATGTGAGCAGATTTTGGCTACCATTTTGCTAAAAAATGGGCTTTGCTAATAAAAACTTAGTACCTAACCTCAGTTCGAGGTAAGGATTTAGTGGTGCGTAGAATTTATAGTTGAAAAGGAGCAAAAAAAACAAAACTAATTCGGCATTACCATTCTACTATACTTTCCCCGGGATGACTTTCTTATTGCCATTAAAGTACGCACACTCGTCGTCCCTAACTCTAAAATCCCCCGTCGTCCTACTGAACTTATTTCAGGACCTTTAGGTTCAGTTGACATAAGAATCGTTTGTTCCATTTTAAATAATTTTGAGACGAAAAACAGTCTAAATTCTGCAGAAGTAATTTCCCTACTTTAAATAATTTGCACTTTTTCAGAACAAAGGCAATAAAATTTTCATATTTATTATATCAATTTTGTATATGCCATGCTTTTCTTTAAAAGAAGCAGTTAGTTGTTGACAGTAGCAAATATTTAACCCAAGGTGATATTAGGTGATTATGTCATTATTATTAAATTGTGAATCAAAGAGGCTGATATTTACAACACAAAATCAAACTTGGATAAGATTCTGAAAAATTTAGACCAGGGGACTAAATAAAAACTATATTTCAAAAAATTATTTGACGATAATAAAAAGAAATATGCAGGAAAGCTCAAGATTAAAAACTCTCATGTCAAGTTAAACTTGAGATTCAATCACATAAGAGATCCAGGAGCCGTAGAACTAGGGAAAGCACTTAAAGTTAATAAATCTCTGACTTCACTGGATTTATGGAAAAACAACGTAGCAGATTCAGTGGCGATAGAACTGGGGAAAGCCCTTAAAGTTAATAAATCGCTGACTTCGCTAGATTTAGGGGACAACAAAATAGCAGATTCAGGGGCGATAGAACTGGGGAAAGCCCTTAAAGTCAATAATTCTCTGACGTTACTGGATTTAGACTATAACGAAATAAAAGGTGAAGGCATTAAAGCAATGGCGGATATGTTTAAACTTAATACTTCTCTTATGAAGTTAAATTTAGAAGGTAATAATCGCGATGATGAAGGAGGAATAACAGAATTAGCAGAAGCACGTTTGTTTGATGTAATTACGGATATTGATGTTATTAAGCATGAGAATACAGAGCATAAAACTGGTGTAGAAATTAAAAGTTTGCTATCTGAGTGTGAAGGAAGTTTTACGCAGATCAGTCTTTCTGCTGGTACAATTTTATATAAGCGTACAAAACCACCAAAAAGAGTTTTTAAACCGTTGGATGAAGATAAGGAAATAAATGAACCACCGTTAAAAAAAGCTAAAACCAGCAAAACAATTTCTGAGCTTTTAGAAACAAATGATGATACTTTGAATATTACAGGAACTTTGAGTTATCAGCAAGAAAATGCCTCTAACTCATTAGATATTACAGGTGCTAGTTCTGACTTGTTGTAAGTATCCTTTCTTTTGTGTTTTTAAGACGGTCGGGCAATGTTTGTTGACAGGAGCAAATATTTAACCCAAGGTGGCATTAGTCTATTATGTCATTATTATTAAATTGTGAATCAAAGAGGCTTATATGTACAAAACAACATCAAACTTGGATAAGTTTTTGAGAAATCCAGACCAGTGGACTAAATTAAAACTATATTTTCAAACATTAGCTGACGATGATGTAAAGAAATTAGCAGAAGAGCTCAAGATTAATAACTCTCTTGTTGAGTTAAACTTGAGATTCAATCAAATAGGAGATCTAGGAACAATAGAACTAGCGGAAGCGTTGAAAGTTAATAAATCGCTGACTTCAGTGGGTTTATGTGGCAACCGAATAGCAGATTCAGTGGCGATAGAACTGGGGAAAGCTCTTAAAGTCAATAAATCTCTTACTTATCTAAATTTAGGAATGAACAAAATAACAGATTCAGGTGCGATAAAGCTAGCAAAGGTGCTTAAAGTCAACAAATCTCTGACTTCATTGGATTTATCGGAAAACAACATAGCAGATTTAGGGATGATAGAATTAGGGAAAGCTCTTAAAGTTAACAATTGTTTGACTTCACTGGATTTAAGATATAATAAAATACTAGATTCAGGTGTGATAGAACTAGCAAAAGCGCTTAAAGTTAACAGGTGTTTGACTTCGCTGGATTTAAAGAATAACAAAATAAAATCTGAAGGCACTCAGGCGCTAGCTGAAATGTTTAAAGTTAATACCTCTCTTAGGCAACTAGATTTATCTGAGAGTTGTATAAAAGAAGATGCTATGACAGCACTAGCAGAAGCACGTTTATTCGATGTGATTACGGATATTGATGTTATTAAGCATGAGAATACAGAGCATAAAACTGGTGTAGAAATTAAAAGTTTGCTATCTGAGTGTGAAGGAAGTTTTACGCAGATCAGTCTTTCTGCTGGTACAATTTTATATAAGCGTACCAAACCACCAAAAAGAGTTTTTAAACCGCTGGATGAAGATAAGGAAATAAATGAACCACCGTTAAAAAAAGCTAAAACCAGCAAAACAATTTCTGAGCTTTTAGAAATAAATGATGACACTTTGAATATTACAGAGACTTTGAGTTATCAGCAAGAAACTATTAACTCATTAGATATGCCAGCTAATGGTTATGAATTTATTGACTAAGGAAATATTCGAGGAAGATTTGGAGCAGTTTAGAGAGTCGTTAAATAGCGAAGATACAAATAGGACTGCCAGGTGATTATAAAAAAGTAAAAGATTGTCTAATATAATGCAATCTTGCAAGCATAAAACTCTTGCAAATGTAAAAGTTTGTTTTATTATTTATAAATAATAGTTTTATATTAACAAAAAAATTTCATAATGACATATATTAATAGGCATATCAGAAGTAAAATTCTTAAGGCACTGGAAGTTAGCCCTGTTGTCTTTTTAAATGGCCCACGTCAGGCTGGAAAAAGTACATTAGTTCAGGCTTTAGCTAAAGCAGAATATCCGGCTGAATATGTGACATTTGATAGTACGACACAAATGGCAGCAGCAGCGGCTTCTGCCGAGAGTTATTTGAAGGAGCGTGAAGGTGCGTTAATTATTGATGAAGTACAGCTTGTTCCAGAAATCTTCAGAGCTCTGAAAATCGTTGTTGATGAATTGCGACAAGAGCATGGTTCAAAACTTAAAGGGCGTTTCCTTCTGACAGGTTCAGCCAATATCATGGCGCTGCCAAAATTATCTGATCCTCTAGTGGGTCGTATGAATGTGCTAACGCTTTATCCCATTTCCAGCGCTGAAGCTTTTGGTGGTAAGGGGGATTTTATTGAAAGGCTTTTTAGGAAAGATTTTGCAGTTGATACAAGAAAAAACAAACTTTCTGACATTATTCGCGCATCGACTTTTCCTGAAATATCGGGATTAGATATTCATGAGCGTACAGTTTGGTTTGATGGCTATCTTACCACTATTTTACAAAGAGATGTACGTGCCTTGGCTGAAATTGAAAAGCTTAGTTCAGTTCCCAATCTTCTACGTATCTTAGCTAATCGTGCGGGCGGTTTGGTCAATGATGCTGATATTGCAAGGGATGCTGGATTAAATCCTGTAACATCACGTAATTATAAAACATTGATGAAGATGCTGTTCTTAACTTTTGAAATAGCTCCCTGGTATCGCAATATTGGAAAGCGCCTTGTTAAATCACCCAAGGGATATATGATAGATACTTTATTGCTATGTCACCTTTTGCAGTATGAATTAAGTGATTTAGAGAAAAATCGGCCTGAGCTATTTGGTCATGTTCTAAAAAATTTTGTCGCAACAGAGCTATTAAAAATGATGACATTTAGTCATGATAAAATGGAGTTGTTTCATTTTAGAACAAGTGATAATAAAGAGGTTGATTTTGTCCTGGAAAAGCCTAATGGTCAATTAGCTGGCGTTGAGGTCAAGCAACATGATAGTGTTTTAAAGTCTGATTTTAAAGGATTAGAAGAATTACAACGTGTTACAGGAGATAGTTTTATCTGTGGTATTGTATTGTATCGTGGCCGTGACGTTGTACCGTTTGGTAACAGGCTTTGGGCTGTGCCTATGAGTAATTTATGGGGATAGTAACGCATGCTTTTTTGTAGGAGCTAATGGGTTTTCATTTTGTTTGGTTTAGCTGTTGCGTTTTTTTACCCAAATTGTGCCATTAGAATTGTTTGCAGATTTTATGCAAAAATCCTATTTTTAAGGCATATATTGTCAAAATAATTTTTCCTGACTTTGTAACGTGTATCTTATGTCAACGGAAACTTAAGCATCTTCGTACCATTGTTCTAAGTTTGTATTTGGGATACTAGCAAAAACCTCATCATCTGCGGCTTCCAACAAATCATCATCACTAGTTCCGTCACACATATCTAATAATAATGCAAGTGATACTTCATCTTTCAGATAATTACAATGTTCCTCAAATTGCTTTGTTATATCTTCAATATTATCTCCTTCTACAATATATTCAGGGTTTGCAATTAACATATAATACGCCAAAGTTTTAGGATTAATTATTATATTATCCTCATTTGCTTCTATTAGCTTTTTAATAATCGGCAGAACAAAATTCTTCTCTGTTTTTCTATAACCAAGTTCACTATTATCTTCTTTAGTATTGATTACTTTATAGAGAAGTCCAGAAACCTTATCACTATTTACTTCGATATTATTTTCCAGCAATTTTTCTTTATTTACAATCAAAAACTGAGCATATTCGGCAAGCAGGCTTAAACCTATTTTATCTGAAAAGTACAACGCTAATTTAAAAGCTTCATTTGCTTCTTCTATATTCCTATTTAACGCTAAATAACGTGCTAAGTTCTGATAATGATTGCCATATTTTAGCTCCGGGTCTAGTTTCAGCAAAACTTTTTGATGATTGATTATTATGCTTGGAATTTGTAGGTCATAGACTACTGAACTCATTTCAATATGCTCAGCAGGATCAGATAAATTTAGATTTTCACCTAACCCCAATATTGCACTACCCTTTTTGTAATATTCTTGCGCGGTTTTAATATCATCTGATAATATTAACTCATAAGACTTAGCAATGTGGGACATGGTATAAAATATTATTATTTGACCAAAAATTTTACTGTCATCTTGCGTGGCATTTGCTAAAGCCTCGGATATATATTCGTTTGCAGCATCAAATTTTCCTATCCTCAAATGTTCAGAACATAGTTTATACAAGCAAAGTGCTATGTCTGAAGCATTGTCATATTTTCCACTATCTGTTTTATAATTATTCAAAGCTTGCTTATAATAAGCTATAGCAGCACTGTGATTCGATAATGCTTCGTAACATGATCCTATATTGAACTCAGATTTACCTACAATTTGTAGGTTCTTGCCTTGTCTATATATAGATTCATATATATTTTTAGATTCCTCATAATTTTTGATAGCATCATAATAATGGCCTTTAGATAGATTTATATTACCCATAGCATTATGACAACTAGCCATACAACGCGCAAAATCACTATGCAAATGATGATTCGTTTGATAAATTTTTAGCGCCTTATCAAAACATTCTTTTGCTTTACAGTACTGCTGGTACTTATTGTAGAAGTTTGCTAAATTAGCATAGGTGTCAATTTGGTCTGGGTGGTTTCCATTGCTAAGATTATCTCTGATTTTAATCGCTTTATTATAATACTCTAAAGCTAAATCCACATTATCATCTTCATGTAAAAGCCCAATATTGTTATAACATTTAGCGATATCAAGATTATTCTCATTTTGATTGTAGAATGATTTCCATATAGTTAAAGCATTAACGTAACATTCTTCTGCTTGGTGATTATTATTCTGTGCAAGATAAAGGTTAGCCAAATTATTATAATCACTTGCTATCACAGGATTATTAGGGGATTTGGAATAAAATTTAATTGATCCTTCTAAAGCTTTATTATAGAATTTTTCTGCTTCATCATAGTAACCAAACATATAATAAACTGAGCCCAAGGTGCTATATAATCTGGAGTCAACATTTTCAATTTTATTTTCATACTTTTCGTTAAATGCTTTAATCAAGCTCAAGGCTTTTAGCTGCTGATTATTTTCTGCATAATACAAAATTAGATTGTTGTAGAAAGTCATTATATCTTTAGCAGTTTTTTCTTCTTTACTTTTAGAAAAAATTTCATCACTCTGCTCATAATATATTTTTGCATTTTCCATATCCCCGATTTCAGAATAAAAAATTGCTACATCTAAATATGCACTCCACGAACCAGGTTCTTTGTCTAAACTTTCCAGAGCAGTATCTAAAGCCTTTGTCATCATTCCATTTTTTTGGTACAGAGAGCTAAGACTGCTTAAAACCTCTTGATGATAACTAGAGTTCTCTTTACGTGCTAGCTCCATATGTTTTATTGCCTTATCATACTCCAAGAATTTAGCAAAAATCCTGGCTTTTGTATAATTACTATCCTCATATAGGTTATTATTTGACAATAAATCGATAGCTTTTTCTGTAGTTTTTGTATTACATATGAAATATGACAATCTTATAACCATAATCATAGTATGATAAAAATCATATAATTTCTCTTTATTTTTAACATGAAATGTGTTTCTGATTATACTATCTTGCGCTTCTTTTTCTAAGTGCTCAAGCACCGGTATATAAGTGCTAACAGAAGCTGTTTGACTATCGCTTTGACTATAACTCTTAAGCCTTAAACTAGTTGCAAAGTCAGCTGCATTCTTTAAGTTTACAGCACCTTCTTTGGATATTCTGCCTGCTTTTTCTAACTCATTTATAGTATCCCAAGCACTACCAGCATGAACGCCAAAATATGCTCCCAAATTATATATCATTCGATCAGGCAATCTGTATATCTCTTGCTTTACATCAAGCAAACTTCCTTCTTTATTACTTTCAAAAGTTGGTATAAACTCATCAATATTACCTTTAGATAGCTTATTTCCTAAAGATTTTACTGGTATATAATTTAGTTCAACACCACCCTCTTTTAAGATTTTTATTGCACGAACTTGGTGGTTTTTTAAGCCTCGATCCTTGTAATTCTTTTCTTCTCCTATATAATCCTTATGTAGGAAATCAACTATATCTTTCTGGTAAGCTTCAACTAAATCCCCATCACCACACACATATGCTACACTCTCCAGGATATATGGCAAATTTTTATCTATATGCGTTGCCTTATTCTTCTCATTTTTAACATACCAGAGCAACCAATCCTTAGTTCCTATCAAATCATATGGCTTATCTCCGCCTATTCTTCCCAAAGGAGTCTTTCCCCACAAGTCAAAATTTACTCCTTGCTTTTCAAAACGACTGAGATCAATTATATATTTATTACTAGGCAGTACAGTCTCACCTAAATTAATCATTTTTAAGTTTACTATGTGACTCAAGTCTCGGAAATATTGCTTTATTTGCTGAGTTTCCTTTTCAAGCAAAATAGCAAACTCCAGATCTGACCAGGGCGTCATTTGCTTCAGTGCCATTGAGCCAAGACCCACTATTGCAAATTTACAGGGTGGCTTTTGCTCTAACTCCCCTATTGTATTTTCATAGATCTTTTTTAAGAAGCCATTCATCTTGTCAGTTGTATATTCAAAAACAGACTGAATAGTCTCCTTCTGATTACTATCTTTATTTTCAGCTAGCTCTAGTTTTGTTATACATTCACTACGTAATTTACCTAACATAGTTTTATAATTCTTTGCTTCAATCTTAACTTTTTCTGCAGTAGTTTTTGTATTAGAATTACCAGTTACTGAAAAAATCTTGCCTTCTATAGCACTTAGCTTACTGTATATTTCATTTTCAATAACAGCTTTGTTCTGGCTATTAAGCAGTGAGTACTGCAAAAAAGTTGCACTATCCGTGTAATATTTAAGTTTTTTATGCTGTGAACTGAGTGTAAAATGTTTTACTTTTTCTGAATCCTGATCTGGTGTCAAGTCAGCTAGTTTCTCATGTAAATCTGCCAAATCACGAAATACTAAAGATAATAGCTGTTTACTATTATCTGTTCTTTGATGTACTAACTTTACTATTATTTCTTTATATAGTTCTTGATCTATTTTTTCTATCTCCGCAATAGTTATATGCTCACTATCTACCAACCCTTTAACCTGAGATAAATCCTCTTCAGAGATTACACTATCCAAAACAGGACCTAGCAATTTTTGCTTTAACGTTACTATACGGGTTTCTATCTCTCTCATATAAATACTATTTTTATCTTCATCTTAATCTAAATTAAACTACAAATGTTTTTTAAATGCAACCTAAGATTTAACTTAAAAAGAAAGATTTTTTGAGTAAATCAACCATCACTCATAACCTATAACCCCATTAGAATCTGAATCATCTAAAGTCTATATACATCATATTAGAAAACAAGCTTTTGAGTATCTCTTGCTGTTCTTGTTTTTCATGTAAACTCAAGCCCACTAAAGCAGTGCCTTAATAGTAATCACCGTAAGTTCCAGTAATATTTATTTTTGCTTTTGTGTTACAGGAAACTCAGAGTAACGATTCTTTTTTCAACAGTACAAACTACCCTACTCATGTTGTAAATAAAAACTTTGTCCAATGGCTTGTGGATAAGCTTTAGTGTCTTCAAACCAATAAATTAACTCATATTGTTGTATTGTTATAAATATATATTTGTGTGAATATATATTTATAACAAACTACTATCTCTACTCTCTAACTATTGTCGGTACTACTTGCATTTCCTAATATTAATGTCGTACAGTCTGTTATTTCTCTATTACTAGAGTCTCCAAAATCATTTACTTTTTGTATATTGTTCTTTATATAGCTCAAAGTGAATAGGCTATTTACTATTTCTTGCAAAGATTCTAGATTATCTATTATTTTTTTCTTTTATTAAACTTTGTAGAATATCACAAACACTGTGTCTTCGTATGCTTTGAGTTTGATTTTTAGTGCTTCACGATGTTGCTTAATCGCTAGATCATATTCTCCTTTATCAACATATATTGCTCCTAAATTGTTATAACTAGCAGCAATATCTGGATTGTTAATTTTATTTTGATATTTTTTTGCAGCTTCTTTAAAATAAATTAGCGCTTTATCATAATCTAAAAACTTAGCATGAACTATGGCACTGTTAACAAAATCAAGAAAAAGCATTTTTAGACTATTTTTAAACGAAAATAGTCTTGTATTTTGTAGGAATAGTGCACCTATTTCAAAAAATATAAGTTTGTTTGCAGTCAAAAAGAGCTCAAAATGTAACTTCTTTGATTTTGTTAACAGTGCCATAGCTTTATTGAGATCTTTTTAATGCGATCGACTTGAAAACTTATACAGCCCCCAAATAAATAATTGCGCCTTTAAGATAATTTTGCTAGTCTAGTTTATATTAAACCTAAGGTTTAATATGCGAAGAATCTCGCGCTAGGTTCTGTTGACATAAGAATCATTTGGTCCATTTTAAATGATTTTAAGGCGAAAATAGTATAAATTCTGCAGAAGTAGTTTCCCTACTTTAAATAATTTGTACTTTTTGCAGCCCAAAAACGATAAAATTGATAAACTATGTCTTTATGTTAACTGAACCTAGGGCCATTTTGGTTTATTTTTTATCCGACATTACCCTCTGCCGGCACGGGCTTTTTCTTAACAAGTACATAAACAAAAATAAGAGGTACTGTTATGCCAGGCTCGGGGGACATTGTTAGAGATTTGAGAGCTGCAAATATAGAGAAAATATTCAGTAATTTACCAAAGAAGCTGCCTATATTTGTGGGGCGTCAGGATGTGATGAAACAGATAGAGACTATTTTGTTAAAAAACAGCGCAGTTGCAATCAGCGCTTTTGCTGGTACTGGAAAAAGCAGCACCGCCATAGAATATGGGCACAAAATGAAAGAGGAAGGCGCGCTAGTGCGTTTTATCACAGCAGCAACGCCTGATAAATTAAATATCTCTTACCGTGAACTGGCAAAGGAATTGGGTATTAACTTAAATCTATGTATGGATAATAAAAATAATCTAAATATGGAAGAAGTATTTAGGTTAGTTCACCAGAAAAGTGCAGTAAAAGCTGATAATGTACTATTTATATTTGATAATGTTGAAAAATACTCCAACATAGAAAAGCTGGTATTGAGTCTCGGTAATAGTCCCATCAAAGCTATTATAACTACCAGAGACAAAATCTGGCTTCCAGAAGCCAGAAGTAATATTCGCCTTGAGCCTTTGTGCAAAGCAGAAGCTACAGATTACATAACAAAGGCCCTTGGAAGAAGTTTGAATGATAATGCAACTGGGAAATTGGCAGAATTTTTGACTTCAGAAGATGGTCTTATCATTCCGCACAAGATGGGTAAGGCGGTTGCTTTTCTGCAAAATAATAAATTTTGGAGTGTAGAGAAATATATAGATTACCTAACCAACAATCCAGACGAGGATGAATACATATTATTATTTGAGCAGATTGCTGAAAAACCAATAGCGTGGAATATACTACAATATGCTTCTTTCCTGGATCCAGATTTTATTGATATTGAGATTTTGCGTGGATTAAAATTGGGAGATGATCTTGAGCTAGAAGATGCCACAAAAGAGCTAGAGAAGTTATCTCTTGCTTCTATTGAATATAGTAGAGACGGGAAACAAGGAATAAAAATCCACCGCTTGTTGCAAGAGAAACTGTCCGATTGTTTCACTATTAGAAAAGATATGATGAGTGATAAAGATGAATTAGTAGCTAATTTACTTTTAACTCTATCAAAACTAATGCCTTATATAGAATATATTGGACTAGGTGATCAATGGGAGCAAATAGAAAAAATATACCCACATGTTAAGTACTTGTTTCAGAATTGCAACATTAACCTTAAGACCAAAGATGTTGCTGATCTATTAAGTAAAATGGGCCAGTACCAATTTCTAATAATGAATGATTTTGATTCTGCGTTGAATTGGTGCAAACAAGCTCTGGAAATCTACCAAAGTTTAGGCAATGATACGACTTCAGACATTGCTAGTTCCTTAAATAATTTAGGGAATATTTACTGGAGCAAGAGGCAGTATGATGAGGCACTTAAATGTTATAAGAAATCGCTTGCTATAAGAGAGAAGGTATATAAAGAAGATCACCCCTCTATTTCTACGTCTTTAAATAATTTGGGGACTGTTTACTACTACAAGAAACAGTATGATGAGGCGCTTAAATGTTATAAGAAGTCGTTTACTATAGACGAGAAGCTATATAAAGAAGACCACCCAGATATTGGTGACTCATTAAATAATTTGGGGACTGTTTACTGGAAAAAGAGGCAGTATGATGAAGCTCTTAAATATCATAAAAAGTCGCTTGCTATGAGAGAGAAGCTATATAAAGAAGACCACCCAGATATTGGTGACTCATTAAATAATTTGGGGAGTGTTTACTACTCCAAGGAACAGTATGATGAGGCGCTTAAATATTTTCAAAAATCGCTTGTTATATGCGAGAAGGTATATAAAGAAGATCACCCCTGTATTGCCGCTTCCTTAAATAATTTGGGGACTGTTTACTACTCCAAAGAACAGTATGATGAGGCGCTTAAATATTATAAAGAAGCGCTTGCTATAGACGAGAAGATATATAAAGAAGACCACCCAGATATTGCTGACTCATTAAATAATTTGGGGACTGTTTACTGGAAAAAGAGGCAGTATGATGAAGCTCTTAAATATCATAAAAAGTCGCTTGCTATAAGAAAGAAGATATATAAAGAAGATCACCCCTGTATTGCTGCTTCCTTAAATAATTTAGGGCTTGTTTACGCAGGTATAGGACAGCATGATGGAGCTCTTAGATATCTTCAGAAATCACTTGCTATAAGAGAAAAGATATATAAAGGAGATCATCACTCTATTGCTAAGTCCTTAGATAAATTAAATATTTTATTTAATTATTTGGGATATAAGTACAAAGCAGACTCATATTTGAATATGAAAAAAATTATTTCCTCTCCAGATGATTTTTTGGACAAACCTATAATTAATTTGTTTTCTGATGCTGAGGATAAAGAACGAACTTCTAGGATTATCACCAAGCTGCCTATAACATTAAATAGGGTAGCAGAAGAAACAAGCAAGGCAAATTGGAGTTTAGGGCGTTTTATTAGCAAGGCAACACCTATATTGGGTGACCGGGGTGTAAAGGTTTTTACTGATAAATCTTGTACCAAGGAAAAGCTTGGAGATCTATATTCAACGAATAATGTAAAGGTAGCAAAGTTGCTTTGTTTTGAAGCTATATGTCTGGGGATTGCATCGCAAAGTTCTGGTAGGAAAAATTATAAGTGTTTGGATGAGTTTATCAAAATAAATCCTGGTATTGCTGATATTGTCTTGAAGCAGCATCCGGAATATTTTGTTAATACTAATTTACTGCAGCATTGCAAGGACTATATTCAGGACAAAAAGTTATTAAGTGAGGTTTTAGAATCAGCTGATAATAGATTTAAATTTTCTGACGTAGAAGTAAAAAATGAAGAGATGGAAGATGAGGAGAACATCATTATCACAAATGATTATGATGAAAATAATGATGCCTCCAGTAGTCTTTTCGGTGAGTAATTTGCCACGGAATAATTAGTATTTCCAAATAAGAAAGATTATAAATCCGATCATGTAATCTACAACACAGGGGAGCCTCAAGTATAAATTTGGCCTGAATCTTCTTTACGTTTACACAATCTTTAGGACGTTACCTAATTTTTACTTTGTTCAAGTGCGTTTTGAAAAAATCGATATTGGATTCAGGCGGCGTCATACGTAAATGACATAACTTATCTAACCTCTGGTTTTGGTACTCAAGTTTCTTTGAATAAAAAAATCTAAGTGAAAGGGCAGTTCTCATCTTATTGCTATTGTTGGGACCAGAGCAGTGTAAAGTCCTTAAGTCATGTATGCAAATATCCCCTTTTGAAAGTGGTAAAATATGTTTTTGATTTTTATTCACCTCCCGAGCGTAAATAACCTCAATTCGACGTAAGCCTCGATCCTGTATCACCCAGGAAGCGTTGGTTTATAGAGGGTTTGCGAGGTTTTATGGTATAAGCAATAAGTGCAGATAAAGTATTTGCAAGAAAATTATCAGGTTTTCGGTGTCTTGAATGTTCAATTAAGCAGATAGATTTTAGTTGCTGGATGAGGGTTTCTACAATTGAACGTTGGGCGAGAAGGTATTTTTCAAAGTTAGATCTAACAATTTTTTTCATATTTGCTTTTGTTTTTGTTATAAAATTTAAACCCTTTTCAAAAAGGGTTTGAGCTTTGCTTTTTGATATATAACCTTTATCACCACAAGCCGTTCCTTTTAAATTTTTAAATAAATTTTCCATTGGTTTACGATCATCAATATTGCCAGGGCTTAAACAAAAAGACATA
>DAOTRE010000011.1 GCA_030036605.1 Candidatus Megaera endosymbiont of Nemacystus decipiens
AATAAATATAAAGAATACGTATACTACCGAAATCAAACGAAAGAAAGTATATATAATGCAATCTTATTAGTATTTACTGGTAACAAACCAAAAACACATGATATGGAAACGTTGAAAGGTATGGTAAGTAGCTATCACGAAGATTTGCTGAAAATCTTCCATTTTGATACGCAAGAGGATACAAGGTGCTGTGAATTATTGAGAGATGCATATGTTGAAGCACATTATAATAAAAACTATAAAAATACGGAAGAACAACTGAGCTATTTAACTACAAGAGTAGAAAAACTAAAATATAACCCACCTATCAGTATTATTATTGAGTCAATAAGTACTGTAAATAAACAGCTTCGAATAGGTCAATATTTTTTCTCAGACATAAAAAAAGAAGGCATTTTACTATATGATGGCGGCAATCATGAATTATCAGAACCGGCTGAATTAGATAAAGACGAAGTCAGAAAAATTGCAAAAGAAGACTATGATTATTGGTACAATAGAGGTAGTGGTTTTTTTGTTGGTGTTAATTTTTATGCTCATGAAATAAAAGAACCTGCGATTGCTGCATTTAATCTACACCAATCGACAGAAAGTTTTTATAATACAATATTATTAGTATTTACTGGTTATAAGCCAAAAACACATGATATTGAAACGTTGAAAGGTATGGTAAGTAGCTATCACGAAGATTTATTAAAAATCTTCCATTTTGATACGCAAGAGCAAACAAGGTGCTTCGAATTGCTAAGAGACGCATATGTTGAAGCGCGTTATAATAAAGAATATAGAATTACCGAAGAACAACTAACCTATTTAACTGCAAGAGTAGAAAAACTAAAAAATGTTACGAAAAAAATCTGTTTAGCAAAAATAGAGAGTTATAGATAGCCCTCAAAACCCCCGTCGTCGTCTTGAACTTGTTTGGAGAACCCAAGCTTACAAGGAATAGAACAGAACCTAGCTAATTATATATAGTTAAAAAATTGTTGCATACAACTTTAACGTGTGTTAAGCTGAAATTAAGACACCTAAGGTTTAATTAGTGTCACTCTTTTAATTTAGGAGGTAATCATGCATCAGCCAATAATACAAAATAACAATGTTAATTTTGAAAAACCATACTACCCGTCTGACTTTACTCACGCTTTGTTTAGCTCATGCTCGTACATGAACCTAGAGCCAGGCGATATTGTTGCTTTTCCTGATAACACTCCAAAAGCCAAGTTCAATAAGTATTTACGAAACTGGAGCGTTATAAAAGTATTTTGTCCTCAAAATTCAGATAATTACTACAGCGCGTTATACGTAAACGACGTAAGTCGCTATGCAGTACTTGCTCACAGAGGCACTAAAATAAAAGAGTCTATAATAGGCTTTAATAAATCTTTAGATGCAAGCTTAGCCGAAGTTTTAAGCGGTGATATAGGAGCACAACAAATTGCCGCTTACGGTGCTACGGACGAGTCAATAAAATTCTTAAAGGACTGCAAAAATAACGGCACACCCTACAATTTTTCTATTACGGGTCATTCGCTAGGTGCATGGCTTGCAGAGCTTAGCTTATATTTTTGTCATATGAATTTTAACTATCAAAAAGCAAAAACTGTATGTTTTGATAGTCCTGGCACTGCCGATCATTTGCTTAAATTAACCTCTAATATCATCAATAAAGAAACGCGTTTTGACTATAACCTTCTTGAAATCACTACTTACCTTTCGCCGCCCAATTTAGTGAATGTATGCAATCGTCATATAGGTGATGTTTATAGAATTTATCCTGAAGTTTCTGACCCTGTAAATTATTTAAAGAACTTTGCGGGCAAATCTCTAGGAAAGTTCGTTAAAATTTCAAATTTTGGCAAGAATTTTCTAGATGAAATGCAACCTTATGCATGTATATTATCAAGCTTAGGCGGTCATGGCTTGAACAAAATACTAGACGTATTTGATCCCGAAACAGGACTGCCTATAGAATATAAAAAAGTACTTGATTGGCCATTGATATTGCATGACAAAGTGGACTGTAAGCTACTTGATAAATCTACTGTAAAACTCAAAGATCTGAATCCTCAAATTTCTGACTTAATTATTAACCAAGCGGCTAATATAATATCAGATTTTGTTCCAAATAGCACTATTCTTGGCGTTGGAAGTGTGATTGCAGAGTTCTTCAAAGGTAACATCAATTTATTACAATTTTATGATAGCTTTAAACATCTAGATTTAGGCACTAATGAGTTTGGATATACAGAAAAAGAAATCAAAACCAGTAAAGAAGATTTTGAGTTAAAATATATATCACATTATAAGACTAAAACATTTAACCCCTATAAAATAACTCTTAGCCCTTTTGTTAAGGGAAGCACTGACTGGCATTTGAAAAAACTAATAAAATTCTTTGCTCCTAATTGTCATCAAAATTTTGAACCAAAGATCCTTGAAGATCTAGCTGCAGATTGTAGATTAACCACGAGTAACGGATCTTATATAATCAAATCAAAAGAGCATCCTATACGATATATTAAGAACGTTGTAAAAAACTATATGGAACATGATCATGAGTTACAAAACAATATAATACTTAACACCCCAAGAAAATTTTCAATTTGCAAACAAAGCCCAATGGGAGATCGATCAGAAGATAATTTCATTATAATGAATAACCAAGAAATAATTTCTATCAATAATCGAAATGCAAATACAGTAGAATTTAAGAGATTATTTCAAGATGCAAAAATCCTTGACGGTAATTTATGTAAAAGGCTAAGTTTAGGTGAACTGGCAAGTGACCTTGAAAGGCTAGAAAGGAATGACCTAAATAAAGAAGTTATTGCAGCTTTCCAAAAAAGCTTGTATTACATCGATCCCAATAAAAGCAAAAGTGATTTTGCCTATACGCTACATAAGACAGGCTGTTGCTACGACAGACTTGCTGATGCAGAGAAGGCTTTACAATACTATAGAGCTGCTCATTTATTGTATAACATTATTGGAAGCAGCAAAAACGAAGAAGCACAACTAATTCATTCTATTGCTTCTAAATATGATGATCTAAGCTCCATTGCTCCTAGTGATGAAATCAAGAAAATGAATATTAATGAAGCAATTTTGCATTATAATAAAGCTCTTTCAATGTATGAAAATTTGAATAACTTAGAGAAGCAAATCTCAATCTCATACAGCATAGGGGCAAAATACGATGACTTGAGAGAATATACAATAGCTGCAAAATATTATGGCAAAACACTGATTGAGTCTCTTTCAAAAAATGTTCCTATTTACACTTCAGACTTATTCATGAGTTTAGGAAATAAATGTTATGATTTAGGATATTTAGGGTGCCAAAAAATTATAAAGAAAAATTCTAACCTTTGGAACAATATTGAGCGGAATAGCGATCAGTATAACATTTTTAAGACTGAGTTAGCTAAAAACTCTGATGGCAAATACTATAAGGTCGAAAAAACACTGCAAAATGTAGAAAATGAGATTATACAAGGCAATTGGAGCAGAGGTTATTTTATTCAAACTCCAATTATTTGGGATTTTGGAGTAAAAGGATGGACGTCTCCAAGTCATTTAATGAAAATTATTAATAAAAATAATGTAAATCCTTTGCAAATAATGTGTTTCGAAAAAATGGCTTTACAACTTAATGATGAAGCAACAGAAAAACAGAAAAGCTGCATAACAGAGTTTTTAAAGCTTTACCCTGGGGTGTCAAATGACATAAAAGCTATAGCTCTTTATCATCCAGATTATTTTGATGATGACGAAGTGATTACAAACTGCCTTACGATAAATGATCTAAACGCTAATGAACCAATATTACCTTCAGTTGAAAAAATGATTATTGATTTAAATAATGTAGTTTCTGATATGTATTGCGACCAAATGGAAAGAGAATCTATCTTATATTCCGAATAATAAGCATTGTGCTATGGCATTGTTAGCAATGCCATATGTCACAAAAGTCTTGACAGGTATTTGTACATGTACTACTATATGTATGAGTAAATTAATATAATTATTAGTTCATTATGGAAGCTTTATCATATACAAAAGTACGAAATCAATTGTCAGATGTTATGAATCAAGTATGTCAAAACCATGACCCCATAATTATCACAAGACAAAAACATCCTTCAGTAGTGGTTATGTCTCTCGAAGATTATAATGCCATAACTGAGACTGCATATTTACTACAAAGCCCTAAAAATGCTGAAAGATTAAATCAGTCAATACAAGATTTTAAGTTAAGTAAAAATTATAACAAAGCAGATATTTAGTGGGTATTTACTTTCATAAAAATGCCTTTGAGGATTATCTTTTTTTTCAAAAAAATGATAGAAAAAACTTAGAACGGATAAATAAATTGCTAAAAGATATAGCTAGGGAGCCTTTTTCTGGTATCGGCAAGCCTGAGGCTCTTAAGCATAACTTATCTGGATTCTGGTCAAGGAGAATATCTAATGAACACAGGTTAGTTTATACCTTAAAAGATAGAGGGATTTATATACTCCAATGTCGTTATCATTACTGAGATATTTAATTACTTATGCTGTATTTCATATAAAGCCATATATCACAAAAGTCTTAACAAAAAGTTATTTTGTTCTAGGTTAGCGACGACAGTGAGAGTTGGTTCTCCGCTAAAAATTTATATTTTAAAAGGCATGTTATGGATAATGATGCTACGTTGACGGGAGAAACTTCATCAGAATCACCTACTCCTGATATAGAACTGGGTGGTCTAGCAGCTCCTAATCCATCCACCATAGAACAAGCAAACAAAGAAGAAGGTGATCTAGCGGTTCCTAATCAATTAACCATACAAAAAGAAAACGAAGAAACATCAGAAGGGCATTTAGAAGAGGAAAAGGAAAACCTCACGAACAAGACAGAAAAAGACTCTGAGGGTAAAGAATTTGCATTGTTTTGTCTAAAATTTGGTATGGAACTATGCTGGTCACTAATAAAGCTCCCATTTGAAAATGCAGAAACTATTATTACAGCCCCTATATGGATCTCCGCACTAATTTTAAATAAAGTAATTGAATCTATCATTATAGCATCCTTTTGTGTATTTGGGCTTGTATTTGGAGTATTAGGCCTTCTTTACGAGGAAGAGAAAAGCAATGTAAGGCGCCATCATAAGAATTCTGAAGGAAAAGAATGATAAGAAACGTACTAACTTGTAACGTATGTTGAAAGCTTTTTAGTTTTGCCGCGCCGAATTTTGCAGGCAGATTTATTAAAACGTAAGTTGACTTCTTGATAAGAGTTTTATATACTGCACATCTGAAATTATAAACATTTAATATTAAATAATAGTAAGCTAATTTAATGACAAAAATCATAAAAGCCAAGTATAAAGCAAGTAGACGCCTTGGTACAAGCATTTGGGGAGATCAAAAAGATCCATTTCATAGTAAAAACTATCGTCCAGGGCAGCATGGCCCTAACAGCAGAAGTAAAGTTTCTGATTATGGCATGCACTTAAATGCAAAACAAACTGTTAAAAATCACTATGGTCGCATCACGGAGAAGCAGTTTAGAAACACTTTTAAAGTTGCCTCTAAAATGAAAGGAAATACTGCCGAAAACTTTGCTGGACTGCTTGAACAAAGGCTAGACATTGTGGTTTATAGAATGAATTTAGCTCCTACAATTTTTGCTGCGAGGCAGTTAGTTTCCCATTGTCACGTAGTTGTTAATGGCAAAAAAGTAAACATACCGAGTCAAAGACTTTCTGTAGGTGACAAAGTAGAACTTAGACAAAAATCCAAGGAAATCGCTCTATTTATGGAATCTGCAAAAAATCAGGCGCGCCCCGTTCCAGAATATTTATCGATGGATCCTGGCAAAATGTCTGGAGAATTTTTAAGAATTCCTATGATTTCAGATATTCCTTATCCTTTCCAGGCTAATTTTGGTAAGATTATCGAGTATTACTCTCACTAAAAAATATGAAAGAAGGTGCTGTTTGAGCCTGAACTTGAGGAAGCACCTTTTAACATGCTTTGGTTCGTGTTTGGCTTTTCCTCTTTGGCTTACTTGAAAGCAATTTTCTACGATTCAAACTATGTTAAGAAAAACCTTCAAAGGTTGAATTTTGATTTAGATTTTTGTATTTAGTGAAAATGCAATATAATTTTTGCTAAAAATCTAAATTGCTTATAATCATATAGCGCTCTCAATATTATTAGGACTTAATGTAAAGTGAAAAATTTTAACGAAAATAATACAGTTAACAATCCTAGAAGTTTGCTATACGGATTCTCAATTTTTTCAATGTTTTTTGGGTCTGGGAACCTTGTTTTTCCTCTTATGATCGGTGTAGAGAATCCAAATCATTGGTTAATGGCTTTTATTGGGTTTTTTACTACAGGAATCCTACTGCCCTTTCTTGGATTGTTTGTAATTAAGCTTTATAAAGGAAGTTACATTAATTTCTTTGCTGAAGCTGGAGTTTTGGCACGATTAGCTATTCCTTTTTTCACTCTTTCACTGCTTGGACCTTTTGGTGTAATACCAAGATGTATTACTGTCGCTCACGGAGGATTAGAGTTTTTGAATTTTAATATTCCACTTTCATTATTTAGCCTAATTTTTTGTATTATATGCTACATATCTTGCCAAAATAATGAGCGTATGTTCAATGTATTGGGAAAAATACTAACTCCATTTTTACTTATATGTCTTATATTGCTTTTTGTGGCTGGTTACGCATCATCTGAAAAAATAATTATTCCTGAAAATACATATTCTAGTTTCAAAAAAGGCTTTATGAAAGGTTATATTACAATGGATCTTTTTGCTTCGTTTTTTTTCTCTAGTCTAATATTTAAACGAATTGAATCTCTTACATCAAAATGTCAGAGCGAAAGTGAAATGCTTCTTGCCGCACTAAAACCTAGCTTAATTGGAGCAGCTATACTTGGTTTTGTTTATTTTGGGTTTGTATTTTTAGGTGCCCATTATCAATTTTTAGCACCGAAATTAACAAGTGAGCACATACTACCAGCTATTTCCAAACATTTATTTGGAGTTGCTGGGTCTTTTGTTATAGCGATTATTATGCTCTTATCGTGCCTAACTACTTCGGTAGCGTTAAGTGGAATTTACGTTAATTACTTAAAATCCCTTAAAATATTCAACAATCAATCTTATAACATTATTTTAATAACCACTACATTCATCTCGTTTTTGATTTCTTTGCTGGATTTCGAGGGAATATTAATGTGGCTTACTCCACTACTAGACATATCCTATCCTGGTTTGATAACACTCACAATAATGTGCTTGCTCACACGCAAAAAAAGAATTATGAAAACTGTATTTTTTTATTCGGTAATAATAATTACAGCACTATTCATATTTTGAGTAATCAATAGTAGGCATTACTACATTAAAGCCGTATATATTAGTGCCGTAGCGCATAGCAAAATCTACTATATCTTGATCAGGAATCACTTTTTCTAGGTTGTAGATCTTACTTCCAGATAGAACTAAATTAGTTTGAAACGTTCCATGCTTATAATGCTCTACTCTAATATTTAGATGCGGCTGAAGAGCATGAACTTTGTTTGGATATGTTGTAATAAAAACAAATTCCCCATGATTATTAGTAGTAGCTATACCATTTCCTGTGAAGCTTTGTTTTTTAGCACTTGTGATATCAATCAGTTCTGTATCAACAGAATTTCTTAGGGGTTTGTATGGATATTTACCTTGGCAATTTACCTGCCATAAATAAACTTTTGCATCTGAAATAGGAGCGCATTGCTCATCTGTTAACCTACCATAAATAATGATTTTCTCACCACAAAATACAGCATGCGCTCCAGCTTTTGCTAATAAATTATTCGACGTTATAAAGCGTTCAGGCTCATAATCGTTTAAGACAGAAACACTTGGTTTACAATAGCGATATTCCGAGGCGAACCCAATATGTACGAAGCTTATACAACATAAAAACAATACAACAACATAATGGTTTCTGAATTTCATAGCTAGCGCTTTTGATTATATTTAAATATTAATTTGTGGCATGCATAGATTCAATATATTAGAAACAAGATTAAGGAAAAAGCAATAACGTTATCTTTAGAACTTTTATTGTTTATACGGTGATATAAATCCAATATACTTTATATGGATTTTTAATAGGATTTCTTAAATCGAATTAAAGCCAAGAGCAAATATATCAAACCACCACTAAGGATAATCGATGGAGCAAACGGAAGATCAAAATATAAAGAAGCGTATATAGCAATTGAATTCATAATTTGTATTATTATCAATGAAAAACAGAGCATACTAAACGTATCTGATGAAATAAGCCTTGCTGCCATGGCTGGAATCAACAAGATGCTTACTACAAGTAAAGCCCCTACTATTTTAATAGTAAAAACCACTGAAAAAGATAATATTGATAAAAATAATAGTTCAAATTTGGCAACATTAATACCTTTTGAAAAAGCAATATCTCTACTTAATATTATTAATATCAATTTTTTATAATTAAGAAAGAAAAATAATGCTACAAATAATAAAATTATGGATAATACATATATATCTTCTATTGTGACTAATAATAAATCTCCAAATAACAAGTGATCTAAATTAAAACTACCTGGATACATCGCAGATAACACAAGCGATAATGAAAGCATTATACTTGAGATAAACCCTACCCTTGCGTTGTGATCCAATGAATCTTTTTTTTGAGAATGATTCACTAAATACATGAACAATATAGTGTTAATGATGGTAGCAAAAATTATATTTATATTGGCCGCCGCGCCGATTGCTACTGCAAGCATACTTGCGTGTGCTAGGCCATCTCCATAGTACGCATACCTCTTCCATAAAACCAAGCAACCAAGTGGAGCAAGGATTAAACCTAGTAATATTGTTGCTAAAATTATTATAAACATATTGTATCTTCAATGAGTGTGGTCGTGTTGATGAACATAGAGTCCAATTTCTGATAAAGCCTTTTTGAATTTTATATTATTATCAATTTCAGCAGGCTTGCCGCTACAACATACATGACCATTTATACATATAACATGATCAGAATTTTTCATCACAGTAAATAAATCATGAGAGATAATAAAAATTGTCATATTATATTTAGACTTCAGAGTACTGATTAATGAGTAAAATTTTTGTTGACTTACAACATCTAAATACTGCGTTGGTTCATCCAGTATCAAAAGATCTGGCTTACTTAATATTGTTCCCATGAGCAATATTTTTTGTAGTTGGCCACCTGAAATCTCTGAAATATCTTTTTTATATATTTTATCTAAATCTGATATAAATTCCAATTCCTCAGATTCGATACTGGCTTTTTTACCGGAAATTGTTTCAAGCAAATCAAGCACCCTCATCGGCATAGTATAATCTAGGTCAAGCTGCTGTGGAACATAACCAATCTTTGTGTTTGGTTTTATAACGACTTTTCCACTATCAAATGATTCTAGGCCTAAAATGATTTTGGCAATCGTAGTTTTACCTGCTCCATTTTGACCTATTAAAGTTGTTATCTGTCCTTGTTGCAATGCAAAAGTTACATTTTTTAACAAAGGTGTTTTGCCATATGTTTTGTTTACTGAAATTAATTCTAGAAATTTATCCATAATAAAAACTTATGAGCAACGAAACATTGTTTATAATAAATTATTAAGCAATTGAAATAGAAGAATCATGTCAAAATATACTCTAAATACAACGTGGATTTATCTTGTAAACAAGGTAATATAAATGGTGGAGATGGAGGGAATCGAACCCCCGACATTCTGCTTGCAAAGCAGACGCTCTACCCCTGAGCTACATCCCCAGCTAGGATTGGCTACTTTTATATACTAGTAAAAAACTTCAGTCAATAAGAAAATCATCTAATTATTTATTATCAGAACCAGCACTGCAAATAGATCCAAACTCAGGCAAAATCAAAGCTGTTTTATTTACTGCTTTGCTTTTTTTTCAGAACTCATAGCCCCCTTAAGCATCATTTTTCTTTGATCAGCGGGAAGGCGCTTTTTATACATTTTTTCTTTTTTCAAATATTCTTGCGCAGTCTGAGATAATTTTTTATACAAAGAAATTTTTTCTTTATTTAATCTTGCAACTCCTTTTCTATATTCAACAATTTCTTGCCTAGTTTCAGCAGGTATAGTAGCGATATAACCCCTATATTCATCTATAACTTTTTGAAATTCTGATGGCTGTCTAATCTGTTGCGACGGCAAATTCTGTTTAGTTTGTGAATTGCTTTCAGCAGCACTACTGCTAAAGGCAATTAAGGTGGCAGCAGCCATAAATAAGAAGTTGTTTTTCATAATTTATTTTTTACTATTTAGTTTAAGTTTCAATCATCGATAGAGTTAGTCAATTCGTGCATCTTTTAATTGGCTTATTATAGCAATCAACTACCTTTTTAGTCAATATATAATTTAATACTTGACTGGTATTTTTTCTTCAAGTATCTTGACACCTGCAGGTTAATTTTGATTAACTATATGAATGAAAAACAAACTAAATCAATCAATTTAAAAGAAGGAAAAAATGAGTACAGAAAAACTAAGTTCTAGCTATTTCAAAAAATCAAAGGAAGAATTTAAAAAGTTCTGCGGCCACTTTACTACAAAAACTGCAGCGTTATTCCTCGTATCTACAGCTGCTGTTGCTGCTGTTGCATACCACAGTAGGGGTAAGATTTCTAAAGGTATAGAAAGTATATATCCTAAGAAGGATGCAAAAATAGAAAATGTGAATAATGATCCTGACAATGAGAATAATCCATTACCTAACAATGATAATAACAAAACAAATCTTGAGAAGCCGAGTGATAATCCTGCGAAGAATGTCAACTCTAACAATGGTAATAAGGAATTACCTGATAATAAGACACAAAAAGTGAATAATAATCCTAACGATGATAATAAGGAATTACCTGATGATCACAAGACACAAAAGCCTGAACTGCCTAGTGATAATTTTGAAGGTCCTGAAAATAAGGGACCTCTAAATGCGACCGTTGACAACAGTACAAACGACGATACACCTAATGTTGAATCAACCAAAAATGATAATAACGCTAACAATAGTGGCAACGGCATACTTGATGCTAAAGCAACCACTGCCCTATCAACCCTACTAACAGAAGGCGTTAATGCAGGTCTTGGATTTACATATGAAGCTGGTAAATTTGCTGGAGAAGTAGCTGTTCTTGGTGTCAGTGTAAATGCTCTTTGGGAAGGTTTAAAAGCAGTTCCTAAATCAATAACATCTGTTCCTGGAGTAGTAGTGTCTACTGCTTACTCTGGTGTAAAAGACGCCTGCTCAGCTATAAAAGAACTTACTCTAGTAACAGCTTACTTTGGAACTGGTGTTGCTTCAAAAGTAGGTGAAATTACTCACATATATAACAGAGATGTTGAGACTTCAGAAGTATCTCTTGGTGGAGAAGCAGATAGTATAACTGATATGACATAAAAAACCTTAAATTGCTCAATTTTTTGGGCAATTTAACTCTGATTCTAGGTCATTTGCTCAATAGAGCTTGCGGCCTAGAACCTTTCTTATCTTCTGTAAAAAACCTTAACTTTTCAACCTTTGTTAAACAAAAATTAATTTAGAAGATTAATCTTTACCTTTGTTGTATTGACAAGAGTTAAAATATGACATAAAACATAGCGATATTAATATAGAGCTATTGGTTTTAAATGACGATTTATTTGATTGCAGGAGAAAAATCTGGAGATTTTATAGGCTCTAGAGTAATTGAATCACTTAAAAAATATGATCAATCTCTTCTAATAAATGGCATAGGCGGAAATCTTATGAAAGAAATGGGGCTTCATTCCCTTTTTTCAATTGATCAGATTAATATGATGGGGTTTTTTGAAATAATCCCGCACCTATTCCATATAAACAAACTGATAAACCAAACAGTAGACGACATTATTGCTAAAGATTCTAAGATATTAGTAACAATTGATTCTCCTGGTTTCACATACCGCGTTGCAAAAAGATTGAGAAAAAAAGCTCCAGATATTAAGCTGATCCACATAGTTGCGCCTTCTGTATGGGCATACAAACCATCAAGAGCGAAAAAATATGCAGATCTGTATGATCATATGCTAACATTATTTCCATTTGAAAATGAATATTTTACATCAGCTGGACTTGGTACGACATGCATGGGGCATCCAATTTTTCAGCAAGATTTTCATAAAAAATCTTCAACGTTAAGAAAAAAAATCGGGATTGAAAATAAAAGCAAGGTAATTGCTGTTACTCCTGGCAGCCGTATTGCAGAAGTGAGGCGTCATATGCCAATCATTACTGCAGCTCTTGATTCACTTTCTCTTAAATATCATATTACAGCTTTGTTTGTTCAACCAGATGAAGATCTGAAAAAATTGATTCGCAAGCATTTGCATAATGTGCGATTTAGTTTTAAATACACTACTGACCGATTAGAAGCTTTTGCTTTATCTGATTGCGCGCTTGCAAAATCGGGAACTAATAGCTTTGAAATTGCTGCATCTAAAACACCGCTAGCTGTTTTTTATAAAGTTAACTGGCTGACATCATTGCTAGTTAAAATGATGATAAAAATCAAGCATATATGTTTGATTAATATTATTTCAAATAAAAATATTGTGCCAGAGTTTCTGCAAGATAATTTTAACGTTAAAAACCTTTACAATATAGTTGATAAAATGCTTTCAGATAAGGAATATTGCAGCAAGCAAGTATCTGAATCTGAAAAAGTAATAGAATCTATTGGCTTTAATAATTCTAACCTGCCAAGCGATATAGCGGCAAAGACTATTATAGGTCTGATCCAAAAATAAATGCTGAAATACCTTAGGCATCAGCTTGAAATAAATTATTCTCAAATTAGCTTATGGTATTTTCTTAGTTTTGCTTTGGGCATTGTATATTTTTTTACAGACTCACCAGAGATCCCTACATACCTTAACTACATATTTCTAGTTTTTTTCATTGCCACTACCATTTAT
Source organism: Candidatus Megaera endosymbiont of Nemacystus decipiens (assembly GCA_030036605.1). Lineage (GTDB taxonomy): Bacteria > Pseudomonadota > Alphaproteobacteria > Rickettsiales > Rickettsiaceae > Megaera_A. The sequence goes on from DAOTRE010000011.1 coordinate 13,044, forward strand.
TTACATGACGAATGGCCTTTAAGTTCTGCATTACTGGCGCTTCTTGCAATATTTTTTTTTGGAATAATAATTTCTGAATATAGAGCCTCATCACTAAAGAATGATTCAATTAGCAAAGAGCATGTCGCATCTATTAATGGTGTTATTACTGAGATAAAACCCAACACACGCGGGCAACAAATTACCATAGATCGTGCTAAATCAAATTCGCCAGAAGAAATAACAAAGGTGAGAATTAACCTTGGGCAGAAAACTAATTTACCATTATCTAAGGGGCAGCTAGTGTCACTTAAAGCAAAATTATTTCCTCTTGGTAGTAATATTTTACCAAATAGCTTTGATTTTGGGTTTTACTTGAAGATGCTGGGTATTCAGGCAACAGGCTACGCCCTAACAAAACCAAAAATTATTGCTAGTGACACTAGTATTTATAGTTTTTATATTAATCAAGTTAGAGATTACATATATGACCGATTAATAGGCGTATTAGGAAAGGAAAAAGGAAATTTTGCTGCTGCAATCATTATAGGCCAAACAAAAGCTATTCCTAAAGATATAGCTGACAACATGCGCCTGACTGGCATCGCTCATATACTAAGCGTTTCTGGCTTACACCTATCCCTAGTGGCATTAATATTTTTTGCTACTAGCCGCATGTTACTTAACTTATCAAACTTTTTAGCATATAAAACAAACATCAAGCTTATCGCAGCATCCGTATCAATTATTGGTAGCTTCTTGTACTTACAAATCAGTGGTAATAATATTGCAGCCACTAGAGCATTCATTATGACTAGCATCTTTATGGTTGCTATCATGCTTGAGAGGTGCGCTTATCCAATTAGGTCAGTACTTATTGCTGCATTTTTTATATTATTGTTTTTACCAGAATATGTTCTGCACCCTAGTTTTCAGCTATCATTTATTGCTGTGTTATGCCTAATTTCTGGTTATGAATTATATGGCAATATCTCTACCAAAAAATTTAATTCTGGAATATTTGGTTCATTGGTTTCATATATCACTGCAAACATATACACAAGCTTGTTAGCAAGCCTTGCAACTGCACCTTATGTGATATTCCATTTCTACAAATTTGCTAACTATTCCCCTGTGATGAATTTAATTGCAGTTCCATTAATGTCTTTTTGCATTATGCCTCTTTCTATATTTGCTATTATATTAATGCTTTTTGGGCTTGAAACTAAGATACTAAAAGTTGTTGGAGTGTTTATTCAAATCATTTTAGATAGTTCAAGCTATGTGGCAAAGCTCCCCTACTCTGTTCTATATTTTGGTAGCATTTCTCCTTTCAGCTTGCTGTTATTTACATTTGGTTTTTGCTGGCTGTGTTTTTGGCAAAGTGCCTTTAGGTATTTTGGATGTATTATCGTTGCTTGTTCTGTATTTTTAATGCTAAATACAGAAAAACCACAGATAATTATTGATAAAAAATATGATATTTTGAGTGTCTATGATCAAAAAAAGTTAACAATCTATTCTAGAGCTGTTCCTTCTGGATTTATTCGAGATTATTGGGAGTCGTGGTATGGAGTCAGATCTTCAGAACTAATTGAAGATAATATTTGGGAAGAGAATAAACTATTAAAACTTAGCTCTGGGGAAACGATATCACTGAACTATACCAATTGCATTGAAGCAGATTTAATGATTATTACAGGTGAATTTTTGAACTGCAGCGGTAATCATATTATTAAATACCACGAGATAAAACCACAAGAACAAATTGTAATCTCTGCCCGAGGTAAGTAGCAGGGGGTTATATTACTTAATAATCGTCATTGCGAGCCCAAGCGCGGCAATCCAGAAAAAAATGATACAAACTGGATTGCTTCACCTAAAGGCTCGCAGAGTGACGGTAAGGATAATATAGCAACTCTTCTTTGTAAATTACTATACTACTTATAAAAACCTAGGCACTGTTAACAAAATATATATCTAAAGATATATTATTCGCCTGTAGGTGCAGCTTCGACTGGCTGCTCACCAATTAATTGCTCACTTTCTTCCTCTGGCTCAGGAGCAAATGCCTTGATTAACTCTTCTGCATCGTCTTGTTTAATCAGATTTAAGTTCTCTATAAGACGAATAAATGACTCAATAGTGTTAGTGTTAATATCAAAAGTTTTGTATACACCACCAGCAGCTCCCTCTCCAGCCAAATAACTAACTAGCAATATTTGTTCTTTATTTACAAAAGATGGCGTAAATATAATATTGTGAATTGCAGCATCTAATACAGTACTACCGTCATTATTAACAGCATTTAAATCGGCACCTTTATTTAACAAATACTCACTCATTCCTAAGCTACCAATACCAGCTGCATAGTGCAATAAACTACTACCTTCAGCATCTTTTGTGTTTAGCAGGGATTTTAGCTCTGTTTCTGACAAATTTTTAACTATTTCTTCCAAGAAATCTACTCTATCATGAACTACAGCTAAAAATGCAAGCTGTTCCAATGCGGTATTGTCTTTAGTATCAGCTATAAAAGACCCTGTGATTTTATTTAACCCTGACTTAGAATACCCTTTATTCTCAATCCCTTGAGATTCTGTGTTATTGCTATTTTCTTCTTTTACAATAACTTTATCTCTGACGCGCTTGACTTCCCTTTCAATTTTTTTGCCAGCTTTTTCAAATTCTTTTGTTATACTCATGATTAACCTCCATCTCTCGTTTATTTAAGTTTGATTGTGCCAATGAAAATTATTTTTCTTGGCTGTTCGGTATTATGCAATATAGTAGTTTACAAAGAAGAGTTGCTATATTATCCCTATAGTCATATATGGACGCCCGTTTAAAGTCAAGGAAAAAATCATCAAAAAACTTTGGTGTAGTGGGATAATGTAAAAGCTGTCATATATTCGGCATCGCATGTGCCATAATGGTTTCTGCATTCTGCTTCAATCCTGGAGAATT
>DAOTRE010000012.1 GCA_030036605.1 Candidatus Megaera endosymbiont of Nemacystus decipiens
AAAAAGTGTCTTCTAAGGATAGTAAGGTAAGAGAGCAATTAGTTTTCAGCATATCTGATAGTACTTTTGCACCTAAATCCCTTACTTCGCTATAACATAAATAAAGTTCCGCAAGAGAATTATTTATTTTAAGTGCTTCTGACAACAGTTTCGTTGTTTTATATTCCATTCCGCTAGAATGCAAATCTAAATTAACAATACATTGATTAACTTTGAGCATTTCTGCTAATTCCTTGATACTTTCATTTTTAATATTATTATTTCCTCCCAATTGCAAGGAGGTGAGACAACGATTAATCTTAAGCGCCTTTGATAACTCTTTTACTCCTAAAGTACCTATATGGTTATAACTTAAATCCAAATAGGTTAGAGTATTATTATGCTTAAGTCCCAGCGCTAATTCTTTCGCTCCTGCATCTCCTATGTTGTTACCACCCAAATATAGTGAGGTAAGACATTCATTCGTTTTAAGAAGCCCTGATAATTCTTTAGCCATTAGAGTTTCCTCAATTTTACTATAAGCTATATTGTCTATTAAACTTAAACTAACAACAGAGCGGTTAATTTTAAGTGCATTAACTAGCTGCTTTACTCCTAAAGCACCTATATGACTATAACTTAAATCCAAATAGGTTAGAGTATTATTATGCTTAAGACCTAACGCTAATTCTTTCGCTCCTTTATCTCCTATGTTGTTATAACTCAAATCCAAAAGCGCAAGTGTTTCATTAACACTAAGTCCGCCTGCTATTGCTTTTACGCCTAAGTGAGTTATTATGTTATGACACATGCGCAACTCTCTAACAGAGTTATTTACTCTTATCTCTTCTGCTAATTTTTTTGCCACGGTATCATCTATATTTTGACTGTGTAGTTTTAGTGTAGTGCACAAAGCTGGGTTCTCTAAAAATTCATCTAAGTCAAATATCACTTCGTCCATATAATCTCTCTTCCTGAAACTAGTTTATAATCCTCTACCATCAACAATACATCATTGCTCAATCGAAAACACAAATAAAAGATTATAGCAAGTCAGATACACCACATATCATATCTAATGTATCAGAAGTACTATCTTGCTCGAAACATAAAGCATCCGTAGCATTCAAAGAATCATTTTTTGTCTCCAAAAGCTTAAGCTCAGAAATTGTCTTATTTAGTTTAGCTTTTTTTAAAGGGGGTTCGTCTTTTTTCCCACTTTCATCCAGAGGTTTAAAAATCCTTTTTGGTGGTTTGACACGTTTATACAAAATAGTGCCAGCAGAAAGATAAATTTGTGTAAATCTTCCACCATACTCGGATAGCAAATTTTCAATTTCTTCACGAGTTTTATATCTGATGTTTTCATGCTTAATACTATCAACATCAGTAATTACATCAAATAAACGTGCTTCTGCTAGTGCTGTTATCCCATCTTGATTTACACAAGTCTCAGATAAGTCTAGCTTCATGAGAGAGGTGTTAACTTTAAACATTTCAGCTAGCGCTTTAATGCCTTCACTGCTTATTGTGCAACCTCCTAAGTCCAGTGTAGTAAGCACATTATTCATTTTAAGCGCTTGCGCTAGTTCCTTTACCCCAGGGGCTTTTATTTTGTTCTCATTTAAACACAAAGAAGTAAGAATCCTATTAGCTTTAATGGTCTCTGCTAAATACTTTGCTCCTTCATCGCCTATTTCGTTACCATCTAAACACAAAGAAGTAAAAACCCTATTAGCTTTAACGGCCTCTGCTAGCGCTTTTGCCCCTAGGCTCTCTACATCACTATAGCCTAAGTCCAGCTTGGTAAGAGAGTCGTTCACTTTAAGCATTTTTGCTAGTTCGATGGCACCTTGATTTCCTATTCCAACGTTACCCCTTAAATTCAAAAAAGTAAGGGAATTGTTAATTTTAAGCGCTTCCGCTAATTTCTTTATTCCTTTACACCCTAAAAAGTTATATGACAAACACAGTGTGGTCATAGAATGGTTAGCCTTTATCATGCTTGCTAGCGCCTCCACACTTGAATCTTGCACTCTATTGTAACTTAAGTCAAACTTCATGAGAGAACTGTTAATTTTAAGCGCTTCCGCTAATTCTACTACTCCTTGAGAGTCAAAAGAATTAAGCGATAAACACAACTTTGTTAGAGAATTGCTAGCTTTTAGCATATTTGCAATTGCTATTACGCCTAGATCTTGTATCCCATTATGATTTAAATACAGCTCCTTAAGAAAATGCTTAGTTTCAAGTACCTTTAATAGCTTTTTTGCTCCGTAATTTCCAATGTTATTACCTCCTAAGTGTAATGAAGTAAGAATCTTATTTTTTTCAAGCATACCTGCCAAATCATCCATGCCTAAGCTTCCTATTTTGTTATAACTAAGATTCAACGAAACGATTGTGTTATTATGTCCAAGAGCCTCTGCCAAGCTCTTTACGCCGATATCGCCTATTTCGTTACCTTCTAAACCCAAAGATGTAAGAGAGTTATTAATTGTAAGCATGCCTGCCAGGCTTTTCGCTCCTAAAGCCTGTATTTTGCTATAACCTAGATTTAAATCAACAAGAGTATTGTTAGCTTTCAAAACCTCTGCTAATTTGCGCAATTCTTCACCACCCAAGTTTTTATTGCTTAGTTTAAGTTTTACGTAATGCTCTTGCTGAGCTAAAAGCTTATCATCTAGCGTAACTACTATTTTATACATATAACCAACTTCATAAAATAATCAAACAACTCTTTTAATCAAACAACTCTTTCGGGTACTACCTTAGGTTAAATATTTTCTGCTGTCAACAACTTTTTCCTGACACTTAAGATAGCGTCAATGCCCTCTGTATAAATACGCTTGCATATGATTTTTACTAAAGAAATAGTTTATCTATACTCAGCTTCTTATCAAAGAATTAGCTATTAGTGTCTATAAAATTATATAATATTAAGATTGTGTTTAAGAAAATAAAGATTGCCATTGTTAAATAATTTTGCTATTAATCTGTGGATTAAACCTTAGGTTTAATCCCAAGAAGAGTTTGGGTTGGGTGTTGTTTGCACCGATAAACCATAAAAATTAAAAGTATTAAGTTAATTGTGTTGTGCTTTTCTATGCTATATTTTCAGTGCAGTTTTCTAATTTACTTGATGGTGAGTTATAGTTATGCCTAATTCCAATAATATTATCAAAGCTTTGAGTAAACCTTACTATGCTTCGGACTTAGAGCATGCTTTACTTAGCTCTTACAACTATATGGAGAGTAGTGAAGGTTCCATGGTAGCGTTTCCTGCAAGTAGTACTAAATCTAAGTATAATCAACATCTTAAGAACTGGCATGTGGCAAAGATCTTTTTTAGTAGTACAAATTCTTGTGATTATTACAGCAAATTATATATAAACGATAAAGATTCCCATGCAGTTCTAGCCCATAGAGGCACTCAGATCAATAAAATATTTTCAATATTGGGGACAGAGGCAAAAAAGACTGACCTGATAGAGAAGTTAAATAAAAATATAATCAATCAACAAATAGCAACTTATCTTGCCACGCGCGATGCTATAAAGTTCTTGACGGAGTTCACAAATGGAACAGAGTCCTATCATTTCTCAATTACTGGACATTCTTTGGGTGGGTTATTTGCAGAATTGAGTCTCTATTTTTGCCATATGGATTTTGGTTATAATGATGTGAAGGCAGTCACTTTTGATAGTCCAGGTACAAATGCTCACTTTAAGAATCTTAAATTCAATATCTCCAACGCAAACACAAAATTCAACCCTGATCTGATAAAGTTGACAACATACCTTTCAATACCAACCTTAGTTAATATATCTGGTGAGCATGTTGGCGAAGTGTATCGTGTTTATCCAGAAATTAATAATTGTGTAACTGCCACTGAAGGCTTTTTAAATAGTTCATCTAATATCTATAACTTTCCTAACTTTCTATCAAATAAAATAAAAGACAATGTATATTGTGCTTATTCTTTGTTAAGTCTGACCAACTCCACTCTTGATCAAATGATTGATGTATTTGATCAGATAACAGAATTGCCAATTAAATATAAAAAGGTTTGTGATTGGCCTTTACTGAAGCATGATAATAGCAACGAAATTTCTGTAAGTAACCCAGATATAAAAATGCTTACAACTCATTGTACATCTGTTGCTATTATGAACGTGGCAGTGAAAGCCGTCGCTGCACTAGTGTCTTCCACTGCTACTAATTCTCTCATAAATGTGATAGTGGAGTTTGTTTATGGCAATATTGCTTTATTTCAAATTTGTGATAGTTTTAAACACATTGTGCCAGAAACAACTAAAACAAATTGCCTAGAACAAGGAATCCAAAACAATAAAAAATTATTTCATATACATTACGATGGCAACTACCGAGTAATGAATACGAATCCCAATAAAATTATTTCGTCTATCATCAGTGGCAGTACAGAATGGTGCTTAGAAAAAATATTTAGGTATAATATAAATGCCATGAGTGGTATATCGAAAGATGTAATAAATGCATTGAGTGTTTTAAAGCAAGATTATCATATCGATAGAGATCAGGGCAAGTATATAATAACTTCAGATTCAAGGCCAATAAGTACGTTAAAAAATGAACTAAGCTGGCTGGTAAGCTATAATTCCGAGTTGTTAGTAAAGCTTAGCAATCTAAGTGATGTAAACGTAGAAAAAATATTTAGTAATTTACCAAAGAGGCTAGCTTTATTTGTAGGGCGCGATGAAGTGATGAAAGAAATAGATGTTCTTTTGTCAAGTAATAGTGCAGTGTCAATTGGTGCATTTGCTGGTACTGGGAAAAGCAGCACAGCT
>DAOTRE010000013.1 GCA_030036605.1 Candidatus Megaera endosymbiont of Nemacystus decipiens
CCATTTTTGGCAGCTTCAAATAACTGCTTTTCAAGATTGTTTAGTGTTTTGGATTGATGTTTTGTTGCTTCTTTTTGCTTATTTAGCTTTGGCATTTTCTTTTCCCCTATTCTTGTTAAACAAAGGATCCCTTGTTCTTGAGATCCTTAATGTTTTTTGATCAAATGATCGGGGAGTTCAAAAGACTGTTAAACCAACAGCTATGATTATTTTTAGGCTCAAGAAGTTATGTCCTTGAGCCCTGGACATATACAACCATCTCCCCGAACTTAATAGAAAATTCGAGGATGTTATCATTTATAAAGCTGATAAAGCCTGGTTTAAAAGGAGCTTTTGACACCCCAGAGTCTCCTATTGGAAACTCCGAGTATGATTTTATGAATAATTTCTGCAGAAGTCAAGTATTTCTAGTTATTTTGTTAGCAGCATTTTGCAACCAATTTTTTTGGTATCTAAGCCTGCTACGTTGTTATTTTTCATGCTATAAGCTAATTCAAACAATATTAAATAGCCTTAACACGACTTCAAAAAAGAAAAAGACAAATTCCAGAAGCAAAAACAAACAGAAAAGTAGCAGTATCAAGTCAGATGCATTATTTAAAAGCATTATTTACAGATCCAGCTATGGCAAAAGAATTATTAATAAAAAATTATAAGCTAATAGATTTGCAGTCAATGTCTGATCAGGAAATAAAGTAAAAGAAGCACCTTGGAATGATGGAATTTTTCGTGAAGCACATATATCAAAGAGATATGATAAAACTCTGGGAGGATTTTTTAAAAAACTTTCAGGATGTAATATTGTTAGACAAGAAAAATGTCTATATTTACATAAAGAAAAGTATACAAAAATGAATAATGGAAACTCAGTTACAAACTTACGCTTTAAAGCGTTTTTAAAAGCAAATTTGTAAAAACCTAGTTTCTCTAGAAACAAAATTCTCGTAAGTAAAGCTCATCAGAAAAGTACTTAGATCTTACCCTACTCATGTTGTAGATAAAAACTTTATCCAATGGCTTGTAAACAAGCTTTAGTGTCTTCAAATCAATAAAGTAATTCATATTACTAACTTGTTATAAATATATATTTATAACAATATATATTTGTGTATCTCTACTCTTTAACTATTGTCGGTACTATTTGCATTTCCTAACATTAAAGTTGCTAACTCTGTTATTTCTCTATTACTATTGTCTCCAAAATCATTTACTTTTTGTATATTGTAGATTACATTGAAATAGAATGATTTTCTAGTTTATCTTTGGCAATTTATTTATCATCTTGTTTTCCTCAAATGGAGCAGCATTGCAGGAGAAATAAGACAATAACTAAATCACGAAATATTTTCTACAAAATACTCCTGCTCCAATGTAATCTACAATAAAACTTAAATCTTCTACGTTGTGATTTCCCTCTAGTAATTACAAAAATAATTTAGGTAATTTTTTTACCAACTCTATATCTGAATAAACACCTCCAAAGTTAGCAGACATGTGCCACATAGCACGTGTGCTACCTTTTGCTTCTGCTTTTTTAAAGTATCTCATTGCTTTAGACGATATCTCCGCCTTCTCTTCAATATTTGAGTTTGGTAATGCCTCGTATTCTTTCATAAGATGCTGTCCCATAATAGCCATTGCGTACTTATTTCCTATATTTGCTGCTTTTTTCATCCCTTCTAGGTTCTGTTGACATAAGGATTATTTGGTCCATTTTTAATGATTTTGAGGCGAAAACAGTTTAAATTCTGCAGAAGTAGTCCCCCTACTTTAAATAATTTATACTTTTTGCAGGCCAAAAGCGATAAAATTGATAAATTATGCCTTATGTCAACAGAACCTAAATATACCCGACAATTCTTTGCTCCAATTACGTTAGACTCTAGAGAAAAAAGTTTACAAAGCAACTTATGTTAAATTTAACTACATAAAAAATACTAAAACAACAATTTTTATATTTTTATCAATATATATTGTTATGTTTATAAAAATATAACAATATAATTATACTTCATAACCAGCAATACTGAATCCTAACTTATTAGATATATTATCTATTATATGGGCATAATTACTTTCTACCCAATCTTTAAAGAATTGAGACGGCGCCTTTAGTAATATTCGTTTCTCTGTCGTGTTTATTTCTGGTTTAAATTTACTCAACCAATTTTTATCTACCCCCTGCCCTTCTTCTCCTAAATAATTAATAAATAGCTCTCTTACTTTACCCCAAACATTCTTTGGAATTGGAGCTTTTTTTGTTGATCCTTTTTTACAGAAAAGAGGTTTATTCATTTGCTTTATCTCAATCTCTTCTATTGATTTATATTCGCCATTTTTCATATACTCAAATGAAGCTTTAGCTTGAGATAAAAGCTCTCTTTGATCCAGTTTTGATAATGCTATTTGTTTGTTTAATCGTAGTATAATTTTACTATTATCTATACTTAAAGATTCAAGAGAAGTTAAAATTTCATATGCCTTATCTGCACTAAACACAGCTGCTATTTTCTTTCTAAAATGCCACTGAGGTCCCACTTGCAATGAATATTCAATTTCAGATAAGTATTTTTCTTTTTCCGCCCTACTCTGCTCTTCTTTGGTATTGTTTGCTACGATTTTAAAATTAATATCAGATATTTTGACAGCATCCCTCATTTCATATGAAAAAGCCTTAGACATGTAACTTATAAAAGCTTTTTTACAGTAAAAAACCCTATCTGGCAAACGCTTTGACATTGAAAGTAGTATTTGGTTCATAGAGTTTAAGTTAAACTCCCTGCCAGATAATTTTTGTAAGTTCAAGCAATCTGTTTTACTTAAGGGATAAAAATCATTTAGTTTTTTCGGTGTTTTGTATATTTGTATATTTTTATATTTTTTTTCTACAAAATTAGATTTTATAGATCTATCTTTTTCGTAAGAAAAAGAATTACTTAGTTCTTTTGTACCCTCTAAATGTTGGATACCCTGTAGTCCATAGTTTGCTTTATTCTCAGGAGAAACACCTAATTTAGAATTATAAGTAATGTTATATTTATTTTGAATGTATAAATGGTTAGTTTGGGGTTCTAGCTTTGCTATACAGGCTTTGCTTATTCCAAAATCATTAATAAAATGCGGAGTTTCTTTCCATACGTAAACAATGAGCTGATTATAAGATTTTTTTTCTTTGTGCTGAAAACTGCGTTTTATTAGATTAAGCTTTTCAAGAATTACTAGTTTTTTTCGTATAGTCTCCGTAGAACAGCCGTGTGTTTCTGCAAGATCTTTATAACGCAAATATATTCCTTGAGTTTTTAACTTTGTAACACTACCAACAGCGCCGTCCTTGTTATACACATTCTTCTTACTATACCATGATCGTAATGTATCAAAATATATATTAATTGCTAAGTAATCTGGCCCATTACTAGCGTTAGTAATAATTTTGTTTAGTTGAGATTTTCTCTTCAAATGAGGTAATCTAGTTTGTCCAACAAAACCTCCCATATCCCCCATATTGGGAGCATAATTTCTTTGTTGCTTATTTGCAACAAAAGCTGTACTTCTATCCATAACTTCTACTTTATCCTAATTTTCTTAAGGATAAGGCTAAGTAGTACTTGCTATTTGCCAAGAAATTATATAGAATCATACTTGCGTATATGAGACTGTATTGGATTAGTATATAACTAACGCAATACTTATTTCTTGGTGTTTTGGCCTTTTTCCTGGTGCTTAGCTTGTACTTCTAAGGCCTTAATACCTTCCTCGTTTCTTACTCTATTTCATAACCAAGCTTCTCTAACTTTTCTACAATAGCTTGAGTGATCCAGGTGCTTCTCGGTGCACTAAATTTCGACCTCTCTTTGTCAATTATCTCTATCAAACTCTTTCTCACCCTCAAAGTAACCACCTGATCTAGTGAAGGCGAGGGTTTTAAATACGTTCTTTCTGTCATTACCTAATTTTTTTTATTTTTATCAAAATATTTGTTTTTTTGTAAAATCAACAAATATAAACATAACTCTATACTATCACAAAAGTTATTGTCAACTAAATATTTTTTAAGACTACAAAAAAATACAAACCTCCACAGTTTTGAATTATGCAAAATATTATTTTTATAAATATAGCAAGATATAATGCTATATTTATAGCAATACGTTTTTATATATTTATAGCAATATATAAATATACATTTTTATGTTTATATATTGACCAAAAGATAAAAATACTGTAATTATTGACGGCCACTAAGGGAAAAATATATATTGTTGCATTTATGTATTTGTATAAAGATATATTTTTACAAATATAAAATTATAGATGTACTTATTTGTATATTTGTGTCAATATATAAAACCATCAAAATATAAGAAGGTAAAGCTATATGATATACGCAATAAGTAACCACAAGGGGGGTGTCGGAAAAACCACATCTACTATAAATATTGGAGCTGCTTTAGCGATGAGAAAGAAAAAAGTTCTTTTAATAGACCTAGATCCGCAAGCAAATCTTACGCAAAGTTTAAAAATAGATAAGCCAGAAATTACGATTTACGATAATCTTAGGGGAAAAACTATTATTTCTCCTGTGGAGCATAAAAATAATTTGTATGTATTACCATCTTCTTTAGATTTATCTGCAGCAGAAATAGAATTAAGCTCTGAACCAGGGCGAGAATATATATTGAGAGAGTTTTTAAATAAATTAAAAACAAAATACGATTATATTTTGATAGATTGCCCACCTTCACTAGGATTATTAACAATAAATGCATTAACAGCTGCAGATTTTGTTATTATTCCTATGCAAGCTGAGTATTTACCACTGAGAGGTTTGGCTAAGTTAACAGAGGTAATAGAAAAAATACGGAGTAGGTTGAATAAAAATTTGGAAATAGGGTGCGTTTTTCTAACTTTATATGACCCAAGAAAAATATTAAACAGAGATATTGCTGAGAGTGTATCAGAGTTTTTTGGTAAAAATTTCTTAAAAACTGCTATTTCAAGTAATGTGGCTTTAGCAGAAGCACCGAGTCAAGGAAAAGATATATTTTCTTACAATAAAAATTGCAGAGGTGCTGTCGACTATACGGTGTTAGTTGATGAAATCATAAAAAAGGGGGTTTTTTAATATGACTAAAAAAAGTTTTAAAACCGGATTTGGCAGTCTTTTAGGTGAAGATAATGATACTCAGGAAAATAAGCAAAAAATAATAAGTAATAAAAAAACAAAAGCAGCAACTTTTGTTGTAAGATGTGATCAATTTGAAAAAATTAAAGCCATATCATATATGGAGACAAAAATGTTAAAAGAGATCTTAGAAGAAGCTCTTGAAGCCTATATACTGAACTATGAAAATAAAAATGGCTCTGTAGTTTTACCAAAAAAACAATAGGTTTTATTACTTGCAGCACATAAAAACCCTTCTTAGCTTGCTAACAGAGGAAGATATTTTTGTAAAGCTATATTTCTATAAATATAGCTTTATGGATTGCTACAAATGTGCTTGTTGAAGAATTTTATACAAGCAGAAACTTTACAATAGACTTTTTCCTAGGCCTTTGAAGCCCAAGGATTGCAGAAATTGGATTTATATATGCATGCTTGTTTAATAGATGTTGTTTTAGTCAAGCTATATTTATTTATTTTCTAAGATTTCTATAGAGTGATCCATAGTTTTAATCGTTTCTTTTAACTTATTTAGATTTTGAACATTTCCATGCCATTCATTTCTAAATTTATTAAAACGCATACCAAGGAGGCGGATATTTTTGGAGATAGTTTTAGTAGGAGAGGTGGTATTAAATTTTAATATTACAGGATAATTTTCAATATGTTCTTGTTTAAGAGAAGAACAACCTTTTTTGGACCAAGAAAGTAAAATTTCTTCATTGGATTTAATTTGTTCTTTTAAAAAAAGCAATGCCCCATATAAAGTATCAGTAGGGAGGTAATCTAACTTAGATTTAACTAACAAGCCTCCCATTTCAATGAGATGCTTAGTTCTTGCTTTTTGCTCTTTTAATTTTAATTTAGTTTCTTCTGCTAGGAGTTTATTTTTCATTTGCAACAGCTTTTGTTTTTGCATATCAAGGGAGACTGGCATAAAAAATACTCTTAACTTTATAGATATAATATACTCTAACAGATTAGTTTAAAAAAGCAATACAGGAGTACAAAGTTGTTTATATACGCAATCTGCAAATAAATTTGCTTGAAGAGAATAAAATAAAATGATATGTTAAAAATTTGGTGTAGAAATAGTTGTAAGAAATGGCAATACAGTTTGCAAGAGTAGAGAGAGTAAGCCGTACAAACGCAAAAAATGCATGCTGTAAAGGTGCATATAATGCAAGGACAAAAGTAAAAGACCAAAGAACAAATGTTACATATAATTTTTCAGAAAAAGGCGATAATGTCTATCATGAGATATTACTACCAGAATATGTAAGCACTAAGTTTAAATCTGTTTCTGAATTAATGAATTTAGTGGAAGAGACAGAAAGGAAAAAAAATAGTCAGTTGTTAAAAGAATATGTTCTAGCATTGCCTGATGAGAAGAACGTGTCAATAGAAGTAAAAAAAGAGATGGTCTATGAATTTATTAATCAGAATAAATGGATAGAAGAAGGCTTAGGGGTTCAAATAGATATACATTCACCACATCATGATGAGAAGAATTGGCACGCCCATATACTGGTTACGACCCGTAGATTTTTAGATACAGGTTTATTTTTTGAGTCTCAGAAAGCAAGAGATTTAGAGCCCGAAATAAGAGGAGGGAGGGAAAATACTTATGTAAAGTCTAAATTGGAAAGTAATTTAGGGCAGCTTTGGTCTGGTATTCAAAACGAAGTGTTTAGGAAGCATGGGCTAGAGAATAGGGTGGATGCAATTGGTTTGTATCCAAAAGAGCATGTAGGACCTGTGCGTATGCGTAGTGTGATGAATTCTGCGGCGGCACGTAATGAGAAGATTAGAGAATTAGAAACAGAAATTTTAAGGGATGCTAGTGGGTTACTTCAGAAAGTTACAAATCACAAAAGTGTTTTTACAAAAAAGGACTTGGATAGGGCAGTGAAATCTATTGAAGATGGATCTCAAAAAGAAAAAATAGTACAAGATGCATTGTCGCATCACAAAGTTCTTGCTCTTTATAGGGAAGATGGCAGTAAGACTAATTATTTTACAACTAAGGAAGTTCGGTCTGAGGAGTATAAATTATTACGTCTTTCTAAATATGTTAAAGATGCGAAAAATGTTTTTGACAGAAGTGAGCAAATAAACTTTCAGAAGGCGCATGAAAACTTAACAAAGGAACAACAGGAGGCATTTAAGGAGATAGTATTATCCAAATCTGGGCTGAGAATTTTGCAGGGCATGGCGGGTGTTGGCAAGAGCTATGTGCTTAAAGAATTAGTGCACACGTCAAAAGAATTAGGGGTTAACATAATTGGTCTTGCTCCTACTCATAAAGCGAGGGAGGGTTTGGCTGGTAATGGGTTTGAATTTAATGATACTATTAAGGGATTGTTGTTTAAGTTGGCAAGTGGCGTTGTTAATTTGCCTAAGGGTAGTTTAATAGTAGTAGATGAAGCGGGTATGGTTGGTAACGATGACTATAAGGAGTTACTTAGAATAGCGGTTGTTAGAAAATGTAATTTAATATTGGCTGGAGATGCAAAACAGCTAACATCAGTACAGCGGGGTGCGATGTTTGAAGTATTTGCTGAGCGTTATGGCAGTAGTGTTATTTTGGATATAAAAAGACAGAGTAATAGTTGGGGTAGGGAGGTTACAAGAGCAATGTCGGTTGGTCATGTGCGAACTGCAATGGCAATATTGGAGAAAAATAAGCGTATTCACTGGAAAAGCGATTCTTGTAGCACAATGGGAAGCTTACTATGTGACTGGAGTAAAAGTGCTTATAAATTGGAGGACAGGGTAATCCTTGCGGTCACAAATAAGGATGTGGCTGCATTAAATCATGGAGCGAGAGAATATCTTAAGAGAGTAGGGCGGCTTAGTGGGGATGAAATTATGGTAGCTGGTAATCATTATATGAAGGGGGACAAGGTTTTGATTACTAAGAGTAATAAGGAGCTTGGTTTGGTAAATGGTAATATTGCAGAAATTACAAATGTATCTGAGAATAGCTTTTCTATTAGATTAGAAGGAAAAGTAGAGCTCTCTGAAAAAGAAATAGATTTTGATCCTGCCATATATAAAGGTTTTAAGCATAGATATGCGATTACTATATTTAAATCTCAAGGAGATTCTATAAAAGACGTGTATATTTATCATGATGGTTTAGGATGGGTTAGAAGTAGCTATGTTGCCTTGTCAAGGAGTATTAGAGAGTTAAATATGTATGTTAATGGTGAGAAGACAAATAGTATTAACATGCTGGTTAAGCAATTATCTTATGATGAGGAGTTTAGCAGTAGTATTTGCTACCTTACTTTAGATGAGGTGCAAGGACTCCAAATGGAGCATGAGCTTGCCAGTAGCAATAGTAAGATTGTTCGTGGAATAAATAAATTTATAGATTTTGTTGGCAGTAGCGCTATAAAAATATCTGATAAATACATACCTTCATACAAGTACTATAATTACAAAGGAGAGGAGCAAAAGCAGTGGCCTGTGGAGAAGGTAATAACACAAGTGTACGATGAAATAGAAGCAGAAAAAAAGGAAATTATGTCAGCGGGTTCTCTTTGTCTTGAGAACAAAAAAACACTCCAAGGTTCTAAAGCAGATTACGGTGATAATAGAACTTTATGGAATGAGCAGCAACAGATGCTTAGGCAGGAGGTTAAATTTAAAGCTGAATACGTGGCTAGAGAATTGCTGGGTGAACCTAATAAAAGATTATCTACGCAAGCAAACTTGCGTTTTGGAGAGAGTGGGAAGATAGTCGTAAGGGTTATAGGAGAAAAAGCAGGTGTGTGGTATGATTTTGCAAAATGTGAGGGGGGAGACTTATTTGATTTAGTGCAATCTATCAGAGGAGGAGACTTTAGTTCTGCCGCTAAATATTTAGAAGAAATTGTTGGAGTGAATCGATTATTAGATATAAATGATAATTTAAGATTAGTATATGAGAATAGAGCAAGAGATAGGTTGGAAAGCTTCATCAAAAATAAGATTCATAGAGAAAAGCAAGATGCAAAGAAAGCTCTTTATGTAAGTAAGCTAATTGATAGATCGAAGAAAATTACCAAATCAACAGTCGCATATAATTATTTGTCCAAAAAGCGAGGGGTAGATACAGAGTTAACGGATGATATTAAAACATGCAGCATATATGTATCAGAAAAGAAATCCTATTTACCAGCCTTAGTGGTTTTTGCAAGGAATAAAGATGGGAAAATTACAGGAGGACAGCAGATATTACTTGGTAAAAAAACCAATAATAAAGCAGATGTACTAATTCCCAAGAAATCATTTGGAAATATATCAGGATCTTTTGTTAATTTGGGTATAATTAATGATGAGAGTGGATCGAAGAAAAAAGAAAGTTTTACGATAATAGCGGAAGGTGTAGAAACTGGTTTGTCAATTAAAAAATCATTATCTGAGCATTTGCAGACAGGCAGCAGTCATTCGATAAAGGTATTATGCTCATTAGGAATAAGTAATATTAAAAATTATGCTCCATATAAAAATGAGAACGTAATAATAGCAGCTGACAATGATGGTAATAAATCTAAGACATTAAAGTTAGTAGAAAATATAAAAATGAGCTTAGAAGAAAAAGGAGCTAGTACAGAATTAGTGATGCCTGGTGCAGAAGGGGACTATAATGATGTGCTGAAGAAAGAGGGTAGCCGTGAGGTGGCTAAGCGGTTTAGTAGAATGATAAAGTCATTTGCACAAAAGCAGAAAAATCTTGAAGAAGCAAAAAAATATGAAATGAGCAATCACGAGATTAGACACGATATTTTGTAATTAATACTAGGCATCAGGCATAAGACTAGAAAAGCACAAAATATACTCATACAAAAACTGAAAAAATTAGTTGCACTGAAAATTGCGCTATGATACTATGCGTGTTTGTAACCTAAGGTTTAATATACACTAGATTTTTGAGAGGTTTGTATGTGGTGGTATGACTATATTGATTCGAGAATTGAATCCAAATCTATTTCACCTGAGACGTTAAGGAGAGAGAGTCGTGAAAAACTTGGGAGTTGCAAACTCGATTACAAGATTATTAATAAACCTAACTCTATTTTTTTGGACAAGCCCGCAGAAAAATTATCTCTTGCTATTTATGAAAAGCAATACGCCAATAAGGATGACCTAGGTATCTCAAGGATTGCTCTGGATTTGCGTGATTCCACAGCTAACTTTACGCCTATGCTAGAGCAGCTAGAATTTGAGGTGATTAATTTGGCTTTAGAACGGCTTAATAAGAAAAACCCGGTAATTTTGATTGATATTTTTGAGCATGAAAAGGGAGGTCTTCCTAAATTATCGAGTACCCATACAGTATGTTTATGGAAACAACAAGATGACAAGTTATTGATTATTGACCCGAGCAATGCAGATTATAGCAGTTTTTTGAAAGGCTTAATTCAAAAACAAGCTTCAGATTCAGATCTTAAAATAAACATATATAATGTTGATAAGAAGAACAAGAAATTTTATCAATCAGATTTGCTTGGACCGTTGAAAGATGAACTATCTCGAGATTGCATTGACATTGCGGTTAAAATTGGACTGCAAATTCAAGAAAATTTGAGTAATAATCTAGGAGTAAAAACAGTAGAATCGAATATTTCTAATTTGTCAAATCAACCTGCTCTCAACAAAACGGTGAAAGAGCTTGGTAATGATGGAATTATAGTAAGAGCACTTCAAAGTACTGATAGTAAGGTTAGAGAAGATACCCGAAAACTTTTAAAAGACAACGCGCCAATACTAAAATACGTGAAATTTAGCACTATAAAACAAGCAAAGGATTTTGTGGAACAACTTCAGTTGCCTACTTTTTCTACGGAAGTTAAAGAAGAATTAGAAAAATTAAAAGCTCAAAGTGATGAAGTTAAAAACAATGTATTCGTTTCCTTTGAGACTGGAGATCTGTTTGATTATAAAAAACTTAATCCAGCCATTGCTGAACAGGAAAGGAACCTTAAGCTTCTAGAGCAAGAAAAAGAAAATATAATTTCTGTAGAATTGGAAAGAATAAAAGCGTTAAACCCAAAAAAAGATTACATCGAATTATTTAAGGAGCTAGATAAAGAATTGAAAGAAACGAAAATGAAATTTAGTAACATTGCTGAATACAATTCTTTTTTAAACTTTCGTAATAGAATAAAAGGAATCCAAGAAGAGATAGATGATGATCCACTGTTGTCACGAATTAATCTTGTTCCGTTACGAAGAATACATAAAGATACACTAGAGAAGAGTCAGCGAAAAATCTTGGATGAAGTTTTGGGAAATAAGATATATTTAGATTCTGAAAATTGTACAGAACTCCACATAGCTAGTAAGGATAATGATTCCGCCTCTGTCAATAAAATATTAGCTAAATGGAATAAGGACCATAAGTCTATAGCAAGAAATTTAGTTGCACTAAAGGATATTTATGGTCAAACGGCTTTGCACTGGGCCGCAGGAAAAGGCAACAAAGATATTTGCGAAGTTCTTGTAGATAATATGGGACTCGATGACATTGTGACAAAAGCCTCGGGTCGTTATAATTATACCGCATTGCATATGGCCGTTAAGGCTGATAACCTGGATATAGTAGATCTTATTTTGCAGAAGAGTAAGGATATTATTAATCTGACTGATGAATCTGGTCAAACAGCTTTGCACTGGGCAGCAGGTAAAGGCAACAAAGATATTTGCAAAGTTCTTATAGCGAATATGGAACCAAAAGACATTGCGACACAAGCCGCGGGTAGTTATACTGCATTGCACATGGCTGTTAAGGCTGATAACCTGGATATAGTAGGTCTTATTTTGCAGAAGAGTAAGGATATTATTAATCTGACTGATGAATCTGGTCAAACAGCTTTGCACTGGGCCGCAAGTAAAGGCAACAAGGATATATGTGAAGTTCTTGTAAATCTAGATAAAAATATTCTTGACATACCTGATAAACGCGGAAGAACGCCATTAATCTACACAATACAAAACGAAAATAAAGCTATTATGCAAATGTTTTTAGATTTAAAGGATCCAAAATTCAAAGTTAAGCATAAGAATTTTTATGATGGGCAGTTTGAAATTGTTACTAGTAGAGTTAAAGGTCAGTATAATTTTGATTCAGATAAAGTTATACAAGCTCTGGATTCTGACATTGATGGCGCCAGTCGCCAGCAATTAATAGAAAGAGATATTCTACCAAGAAATAACACTGGAGCTATGATTAGAGGGGAACATGAAGAGTTATTGCTGGAAGGCAATAAGGATAAGCTAGACACTTCAGATGAAGATCAAAATATCGATATAACTTTAGTGAGTGCAGATTCTGATGATCCAGACTCTACTGGAGTTATGGGAGATACGTCAACATAGTTCTTCTTGGCTTTTTCATTATATTTTTCAAATTTTAATATGAATCACCTGATTCTAATATCTATTAAAACTATATAAAATAACTAGAAATACTTGACTTCTGGAGAAATTATTCATAAAATCACACTCGGAGTTTCCAATAGGAGACTCTGGGAGCTTAGAAACTCTTGATCACCGTTTAGCATTTGCGTTGTAACAACAATAACAGATGCTAGTAAAAAGCATTCGAATAGCCAAATCCTCGATTTATTTAAAATCGGGGAGATGGTAGCTATGTCCAAGGATTTGATTTGCAAATCCCAAAAGCTACCATGAATCATCGGTGATGGTTTTTCTAACTCCCCGATCATGTGATCAGAAACATTAAGGATCTCAAGAAGAAGGGATCCTTTGTTCAACAAGAATAGCGGGGAAAAGAAAATGCCAAAACTAAATAAGCAAAAAGAAGCAACAAAACTTCAATCCAAAACACTAAACAATCTTGAAAAGCAGTTATTTGAAGCTGCCAAAAATAGAGATGATGATAAATTTAAAGAAATTACCGAACAAGGAGTTGATCCACTTACAAAGGATGAGTTTGGATTAGAAGCAATTTATTACTTCCTTTTCGGTAATTTATCTCCAGAAGATGCAAAAGACATCAAATATATGTTGGATAACTATAAATCCGAGCTCAGGCTTATGAGAAAAGATCCTAAGGAGTGGTAGCATGAAAAGAGCAATAATTCTGCTATGTCTGCTATGGGGATTGATTTCTTCAAGCCAAGCTGTGGTCATTGACGTAAAACAAACGGCAATAAATGACGCCAAGTTAGTCTCAGTGGAAGCAGGCACAGAATACCTGAAATGCTATGCTTTGGATGAGAATGAGAAATCTTTATGCACATCACAGCTAAACCAAAAATATATCAACTCATATTGGGTTTCTAATGAGATTTACGTAAAAGAGTTTCGTTTTTATATAGAAAAATTAGGCTTTCAT
>DAOTRE010000014.1 GCA_030036605.1 Candidatus Megaera endosymbiont of Nemacystus decipiens
CCATTATGGCACATGCGATGCCGAATATATGACAGCTTTTACATTATCCCACTACACCAAAGTTTTTTGATGATTTTTTCCTTGACTTTAAACGGGCGTCCATATATGACGATTATTAAGTAATATACCTCAGCATACGTAAAGCAGAATCCAGATTGGGTAGAATTTATAGAGTATTATATAATCTGGATTCCCGCCTTCGCGAACTGTAGTATCCCCACGAATTTCAATAAAATTTGTTGAAAGACATAGCAGCTAAAAAGTCAAATATTGTTGGCTTTTCAATCTATCTTTTATCATTTTCTTTCACAGAATTCAATCACCCTGCTCAAACGGTAGCTCTATAGTAAAACTTGCGCCAACTCCAAGGCTCTTTACTGTTATAGTACCACCGTGAGCTTCAACAGCTGATTTACATAAAGCAAGACCAACTCCTCTTCCTTCTGCTTTGCTTTCAGTGTTAGAACCCATTTTAAATGGCATAAAAATATCGTATAATTCAGCAGGTGGTATGCCTACTCCCTGGTCGTCTACTTTAATTACTACTGCCTTCTTCTTAGCCAAAACGCTAACTCGTATCGTACCTTCTTTGCTAAATTTGATGGCATTAATAATTATATTATCGATCGTTTGCTGTATGTAATGCACGTCAATTGGTATCAAAACACCTTCCTGTATCGACATCCTGATTTCAATTGGCTTATCATCTAGATATATCTTCTGACATCTAGTAACTCTCTCTTTCACCAGCTCGCCTATATTCATAATCTTTTTATTCAGCTCTATCTTTTTTACATCCATAGTAGCTAAATCTAGCATATTCATGATCATTGTAGAAAGACGGTTCGAGTTTTCAAATACCTCATCAGATATCATTTTTAATTGTTTTTTATCAAAACTATTAATCTTTGAAGATAGCATTTCTGCAAAATTCATAACATTCCCAACAGGCAACCTCAGTTCGTGTGTTACATTATTCAAGATCCTTTGAGACGTAGCTCCAAGACGTTCTATTTCTTTTTCATGATTTTGGTTACGCTGTTTGAAAAAATCAACTTCCTCATGCAAATTTTTAATCGCTCCATCTCTACGGCTAATCTCATTATTCAAACGCTCTATTTTCTCTTCATGTTTTACTATATCATCTTTAAGGTTTGCAATGTTATTTTGCTTCTCAATAATTTTTCTGTCTAACTCACCAATGACAATTTTACTGTTACTTACCTCGTATTTTAAAACCTCTATCTTATCTTTACTTGCTTTTAAAGAGTTTTGCATTGCCAAGAGACTCTCTTCTCTTTCAGAAATGCCACGCCTCATCTTTTCTAAAGTATTATTATTAATGTTAGAGCTTTTGCTCAGCTCTTTTAACTGTCTTTTTCTGGATGCAATCTCATCTGTAAGATTCAGAATCTTATACTCACGGCTTGATACTTCATCCTTGATGGAATCCAATTGCTGAGATTTTACATCAATGCTGGCATTTAAATCATTGATCTTCGATTTATGCAATGCTACCAAATCATTCAAAGAAATTATCTCTTTATCTTTCTTAAAAATATCAAAACCTAACTCGTTAACTTTGTGCTCTAAGGTCGTAATTTTCCTCTCTGTTTTATCAACATATTCTTCTTTGGGTTTGATAAACGCAAACAAAGAAGCAGCAGCAATCAGAGCAATATACACAATCACATTATAGTTATCTGTAAATTTGCTAAAAGGAATTTCTCCAACAACGTGCTCATACACCAAAACACTACTACCAACACCTAAAAGAATAGAAGTCAGAGCAGTTTTCCAGCGACATAAACTAAATAACACCATCAAACTCAATGTAAAAACCAAAATCTGAATATTATGAAAGCCACTCATAAATAAGAAAAAGCTTGTACAAAATGTTATGTTATAGATGATCGCCACATGCCACATAATCGAAATAAAGATAGGATTTCTAATTCTGTCCGACCACATCATATGCAAACCAAAAAATGTAGATATCACAAGCATACCTGAGTATAAATGCGTAACCAAGTCCCCTTGTTTCCCTAGCATTTCCTGCTGTGTTAGGTAGATCGTACTTAAAGTAGAAATAAAACAAAATATCCCAAAGAAACTATATATAGTCTCATCTCGAGGAGAGTTTTTATGAATAAAACCAATAAAGCTAAAATGTCTTATAGATTTATAAATCGAATCAAGCACTCCGGGAATTTTTTCCTCCTCTTCCTCTTCTTCCATTTCAACCTTAACCCATCCGCCTTTTTGCATGCCGACATAATGTACCAACATCATGACTAAGAAATTAACAAGCATTGCAAAAGCTATTGGATCGAGTTCTGCTCCTACTGTTTTCCAAACGATTACAGTAAGAAAGCTTGCCGCCATGCCAGAAATAATTGTTTTTGTTGTTGTCTTAAAACCAAGTAATGTTAATAGTAGAGGAACTACAACAATTGGTAGATAGAATGCGTTAACAGATAGAATAATTTGCAATAAGTCCTTATTTGATAAAGCAAGAAAAATTGGACTAATACCAATCACAACCGCAGCAATACGAGTAAACAGCAATTCATTATTCAAGTCTGATTTAATAGGTTTATAAACATCATGCACCGCCAAAACTGATGCAACATTTATAAATGAATCCGCACTCGACATCACCATAGCCATAATTCCTGCTATAATAAAACCTTTAAGTCCAGTATAAGAATAATTATCTATTATGTACGGAATGAGTTCATTTGAATTTAAAGTTGGATCTAAAGCAAAAAGTAAAAATCCAATCCAAGCAACTGCTACTATAATAAGTAGCAGCACTATAGAAGAGATAAAAAAAGCGTCTTGAACTTGTTTAAGGTTTCTACCCATAACTATTCTTTGAAATTTTGCTGGATCGGGGGAAGGAATTGCAAAATAAAAAAACAAAAGCATCATTGGCAGGAAGTTTTTGTCATTGTAGTCTAAGACTTTAGACAAATTAAAATTGTCGTTTTGTAAAGCATTGTAGTAAGAGAAACTTTCGACTCCAAGAGTAACTTTCCAAATAATTATGCCAATCAAAGGAATTACAGTACCAAAAATCATAAACTGCATCACGTCAGTAAAAGTCACTGATCTAATACCACCAAATGTAGAATAAATTGTTATAACTACTCCGGTCACAATAATAGCACTAATTGTGTCAGTACCCGAAAAGTAATTAATTACACTACCAAATACCTTATATTGTACAGCAATTATGCCTAAATTTGAAATTACTGCACATATTGCTATTACTACTCTTACGATTTTTCCGTATCGTTTACCCATTGCATCGGCTACCGATATACTTCCCAAAAAGGACTTCATTCTCGGAATAACAAAATAAGTTATTAAAAATAATGATATTGCAACTCCGCATGTAGGAATCAAATCATACAGTCCTCTGCTATAGGTTCTAGATATTCCGATAGTGAACAAGCTACCAGTTACTGTAGTAGCAACTACAGTCGAAACCAAAGCAGCAGTTGAAAAGTTTCTTCCTCCTAAGGCGTAATCTGCAATGCTAGTGACTCCACGTCCATAATACAAACCAACACTAAGATTGAGCAAAAGAAAAATCGCTACGATTGCTATA
>DAOTRE010000015.1 GCA_030036605.1 Candidatus Megaera endosymbiont of Nemacystus decipiens
CTCTCCTAAAGCGACGAATGCTACTTTCCGACACTATCGAAGCGTTGCCTCCATATTCATAACCACAAAAATATTGCCAATATATGTTCTCTTCTAATGATTCTGAGCTTAAACTGTCCGAAAAATTATACATAGCCTGCAGCATCGATAAGCGATAATGCAGTATTTAAAGCATTATACGGGGCTGTTGAGTATATTACTCGAAAATGGAGTATGCCTATCAAAGATTGGAATGAGGCTATGGCTCACTTTTTGATTAAATTTGACGATAGGTTCCAGTGGTATGATTTCTGAATTTACACATTTACATCGACAGACTCAATTGAACAGCTAAAATCTATCTACCTCTAACTATCCAGAAAAACAACTTCATCATTTGAATCATGTAGAGTATTGTGCACTGAATTTTTCAAATTTGTGATCTCAGATTCAATATTTCTAATATCTTGAATAAAACGTGATCTATTTTCAAGAGTATTAAACACGTCATACGATTGTTTGTAATATTGCAATGCTTCATCGTATAAAGATTTATACTGAAATGCTGTATTTTTAAGAGCTTTTGCGTAGATAGAACTCGGTTCTTTTCCAAATTTCGCCTCATAAAACTCCAAAGCTTTCTGCAGATATTCTAAGGCTTTCTGATGCTCTCCCATCTGTCCGTAAGTATAACCCACATTATTATATGAAGAAACAATATCCTGCTGGTTATCTGATAAAACTAACCTAATCTCCAAAGCCTTTTTCTTGTATTCTAAGGCTTTTTGATGATCCCCTAGCTGTCCGTAAGTACAACCCACATTATTGTAGGAGGCTGCAACATCAGAATGCTTTTCTGGCAGTGCTTTTATTCTAATCTCCAAAGCCTTTTTCTTATATTCCAAGGCTTCTCTATGTTTTCCCAGTTGACCATAGAGAACTCCCAGATCATTATAAGAAGTAGCAACGTCTGGGTGATTTTCTGGCATCAATTCAACCCAGATCTCCAAAGCTTTCTCCTGATACTCTAAGGCTTTTTGATGATCCCCTAGCTGCCCGTAAGTATAACCCACATTGTTATAAGAAGTAGCAACGTCTGGGTGATTTTCTGGCATCAATTCAACCCAGATCCCCAAAGCTTTCTCCTGATATTCTAAGGCTTTCTGATGTTCTCCTAGTTGGCAGTAAGTGGTACCAAGGTTGTTATAGGAAGTAGCAACGTCTGGGTGATTTTCTGGCATCAATTCAACCCAGATCCCCAAAGCTTTCTCCTGGTACTCTAAGGCTTTCCGATGCTCTCCCATCTGTCCGTAAGTATAACCGACATTGTTATAGGAAGTAGCAACATTTGAGTGTTTTTCTCCTAGTACTTCAGTAAAAATCTCCAAAGCTTTTTCCTGATATCCTAAGGCTTTCTGATGTTCTCCTAATTGGCAGTAAGTGGTACCAAGGTTGTTATAAGAAGTAGCAATATATGGGTGCTGTTCCACTAGTACTTTCATGAAAATCTTTAAAGCTTTTTCTTGATATTCTAAGGCCTTTTGATGATCCCCTAGCTGCCCGTAATTAAGCCCCATATTGTTGTAAGATTGTGCAACCTCTGGGTGCTTCTCTGGTAGAATCTCTAATCTAATCTCCAAAGCTTTTCTCTTATATTCTAAAGCTTTCTTATGGTCCCCCAGCTGCCCATAAGTAAGTCCCATATTATTGTAGGATTGTGCAACTTCTAGGTGCTTCTCTGGCAGAATCCCAATGCGAATCACCAAGGCCTTACCGTAATATTCTAGTGCTTTTGTATGATTTCCTAAATACACATAAGCGAGCCCAATATTGTTGTAAGATTGTGCAACATCTTGGTGATTTTCTCCATAAGTAATTTTATCTAGTTGTAATGCATGCTCATAATATTCCAAAGAATGCTTATACGAGTTAGTGATGTACAAGCTATAATTGGCCACTTTTTTAAACAGAGAACTGTAATCTTTAAGAGTATTTTTATTGTCTTTGATCAGGTTAGTAAAGTCTATTGTTTCTAGCAATTTATTTATTCGTTCATAATGATTTTTCGCCTCATCCCATTTTTCATTAGGTACATCAGTTACACTGGGCATTAGCTTATTTAGTACCTTAACTAGTTCCTCGGAAGATAGCTCATGTATAGAACTTGGAATGTTGAGACCTTTTTTATATTGTATCATATAATTATATCTAGTAAGAGTTAATATTCATATCTCTCCCACAGTGTCAATAGTATCTGGATCAGTTGTGCCAGCAAAATTAACGGTAGGTAGATTTGTTGAATCTGCATCTGTCAAAGATGTATTCAAGTTTTTGTCATGTTCTAGTTCTTCATTTTTTATTTCAGAATGTTCAAACATATTTTGTACTAATTTTAATGTTTTTTGCAGTAATTCCTGATTACAAATATAGTATTTGTAATACTGCAGTAAATTGGTGTTAACAAAATATTCTGGATGCTTTTTTAAAACAACATCAGCAATGCCAGGATTTATTTCCATAAACTCATCAAGGCATTTGTAATTTTTTATTAAGCAAGTTTGCGATGCAATCCCCAAACATATAGCTTCAAAACAAAGTAGTTTTGATACTTCCATACTATCTACCGAGTACAAATTTTGAAGCTTTTCCCTTATATAAAAGTCGGCTGTAAAACACTGCACCCCCCAATCACCTAACATATTCTTTGTCTTGTCTATAAAAAATCCAGAACACCAGTTTGATTCCTTTGCTTCCCCTGCTATCCTATTTAATGTTCTAGCAAGTTTGACAGTAATTCTAGAAGTCATTTTGATGTCATCCTCATCAAAAAACAAATTGATTATAGGCATTTCTAGAAAGTTATTTGAAGATGAAACAAAATTTTTTATTTTTAAATATGAATCTGCTTTATATTTATATCCTAGGTTATTAAATAATATTTTCAGATTATTTAACGAGTTCGCAATATCTAGATGGTCCATTTTATATACTTTCTTTCTTATCCCAAGCGCCTGATTATGAAAGAGCAAGGCAGCATCATACCAGCCTTTATAAATACAAATATTTCCTGAATTATTAAGTATATTGGCAATACTAGGGTGATTTTTTTCATATATCTTTTTCCTTATTTCAAGCGCTTGCTTATAGTATTTAAGCGCATCGTCATACTTATCTTTACGGGCATAAATGTTTGCTAAATTATTTAAACAGTTCGCGATATTTGCATTATTCTCTTCATACATCTTTTTGTTTATTTCAAGCGCTTGTTTATAGTATTTAAGCGCATCGTCATATTGTCTCTTATTCCAGCAAACATTACCCAAACTATTTAAGCAGTCAGCAATAGATGGATGATCTTCTTTATATATTTGTCTTTTTATAGCAAGCTCTTGCTTATAGTATACAAGTGCATCATCATACTGAGCATTCTCAACACAAATAGATGCTAAGTTATTTAATGAAATGGCGATGTCCGGATGAAATTCTTGATAGATTGCACTTCTTATCTCAAGTGCTTGATTATGGAAACACGAAGCAGTGTTATACTGACCCTTTTGGGCATAAACCGCACCCAAATTATTCAAAGAAATGGCAATACCTGGATGGTCTTCTTTATATATCTTTTTTTTTATTGTAAGAGATTGGTTATAGTAGTCGAGTGCATCATCAAATTGGCTATTACTGTAACAAACGTTACCCAAATCATTTAAACAGTGAGCAATATCTGCATTGGGAACAGTATTGTTTAATTCTTTGTAAATTTTTAAAGCTTTTTTGTTGCAATTTAAAGAAGAATTAAAATCATTCACTACTAAACGCTGATATTCTGCTATTTTATTCAATAAATCTGCTGTATCTTTTGTTTTAAGGTAGATGTCGCTACTTTGGAGTGCACACTTAATGTGTGGGTATATTTTTTCTGCTTGCTTCCATGTTTCGCCTGGGCTTTCCTTCACATAAGGCATTAATTCTGATAAGTGTGAGAGTAAGTGTGAGAGTAATTTTTCTTTATCACTCATAATATCTTTTTTGAGGGTAAAACAATCAAATATTTTCTTCTGAACCAAGCGATGCAGTTTTATCCCTAAAACTGTACCTTTA
>DAOTRE010000016.1 GCA_030036605.1 Candidatus Megaera endosymbiont of Nemacystus decipiens
ATGGGTCTTGATATAGCTATCATTGTTGGATTTTTAATCCTTACACTTGGTGTTGGAATTTATAACGGCCAAAGTGTAACTAATATCAGAGATTTTGCTCTTGGCGGACGAAACTTCAACACAATGACTCTAGTGGCGACAATCGTTGCAACTTGGGCTTCTGGGGATGACTTTTTTGTTAAGATATTTGAATCACACAAAAATGGCTTGTATTTCATAGGTTCAAACATACCCGGGGTGCTAATAGTTTTACTAGTTATTGGATTAGTGTTTGTACCTAGGATGGCTGAATTCCTTGGTGATTTAACAATTGCCGAATCAATGGGTAAAATGTATGGTAATAAAGTAAGGTTGATTACTGCAATAGCGGGCTGTATAGGAGCTTCTGGCATGGTGGCCGTTCAGTTTAAGATTGCTGGTGTTCTTCTGGAATATTCACTGGGTATATCTGGCGTTTTTGGAATTATTTCTGGAGCAATTATAGTTACAGCTTACTCATCTTTTGGCGGTATTAAATCTGTAACCTTTACTGATTTAATACAATTTTTCATGTTCTGCGCTATAATTCCAACTCTTGCATTTTTCATATATGGAACATTTGAAAATAGTCACCAAATTCCAGAAGTACTATCGCACAATGATAATTTTGATCTTACTAAAATACTTAATTTTACCTCTGAAAGATCATTGTATTACCTATTTCTATTTTTATTCATGATAATTCCTTCGTTTGATCCGGCTATTTTTCAAAGAATATCCATGTCTAAAAACATTTTGCAAGCAAGAAAAGCTTTCGTAGTAGCAGCTTTATCTTATGCTTTTTTTGGCTTGTTTATTTCATGGATAGGGATTATTGCAATAGCTATATACCCTGATGTAGATTCCAGTCTGGTTGCGCAACGTATTTTAACGGATTATTCATATTCTGGTCTTAGAGGATTAACTATTGCAGGAATCTTAGCCATGCTAATGTCATCCGCTGATTCTTACATTAACTCTACTTCTGTAATGTTTACTTATGATTTTTTCAAAGCATCTGGGATAAAAATTAATAATCAATTATTAGTATCTCGAGTTACAGCTTTAGTGCTCGGCTTATTTTCTCTTTTCCTAGCTCTATATAGCAAGGGCCTACTGGAATTAATGATAAAGACAAAATCGTTTTATATGCCTGTGGTGTCGGTACCATTTATGTTTTCTATTTTTGGATTCAGAAGCAGCTCTAAATCTGTTTTGATAGGAATGCTTGCCGGTGTGACCACTGTGATATTCTGTGAATTATTCATGAGTGATAACATAATAAGCGCTGTGCCTGGGATGTTCATGAATGCAATATTTCTCTTCGCCAGCCACTATTTCCTAAAACAAGAAGGTGGTTGGGTTGGAATAAAAAATTATGGACCTCTAGAAGATATAAAAAAAGCTCGAAAAGAGTCGTTAAACGGCTTGATTGCGGATTTGAAAAATTTTAGTGTTAGAGAATTTCTTACTAAAAACACTCCTAAAAACTCATCTTCTTATTTATGTTTTGGTATCTTTTCTTTATTTTCTACGTATTTTTCTACTTATACTATACCGCAGACGACAATAAATAATTATCCTGAAATAGTGAATTTGATTTACCCTCCTGTGTTATTCCTCTCTACTGCTCTGGTAACCTATCCAATTTGGGGGGTTTTGGTTAAAAATACTAATGCTATTTCATATTTGTGGATATTTTCTCTGTTTTATATATTAATGTTTGTAGGTTTTACTCAAATATTGATATCGGATTTTAGCAAATTCCAGTTGATAGCTTTTATTTTAAATTTTGTTGTTTTATCAATTTTAGCTCGCTGGCAAATGTCTATTATAATGATGCTCGTTGCTTCATTTCTAAGTCTATATTTCTTTAGTACCTATACAGGAAAAAGCCTACTACCTAGTCAAATAACCAACATTCAGTTCACTATCTCTTATTTGCTACTATTGATGAGCACTATATTACTTACATTTTTAAGGCCAAAACAAGAATATCATGAACAGACTGAATCAAAAATGGAAGTGTTAAAAGAGTCCGTGGGACATTTAGATGATAAAATTACTCTACTAGAGAATCAAGCAGGAGAATACCAGCAGAAAATTAACAACTTGAATGAAACTATAGACCACTACAGCAGGCGAATATCTGATCAGGTAACAGAAATAGAAAGGCTTGGTTCTACTGCAGAAAAAATACTTAACAATGTGAATCATGAGCTTAGACTTCCTGTGGGTAATGTAATTAACTTTTCTCAAATGCTCTATGATGGGTTAGGTAAATATAGCCAGGATCAACTAAAAGAATTGTCCGATGAGGTTTATCAAAATTCTACGAGGCTTTCTTCAATGATACTAAATATGTTAGATTTAGCTACTTTAGATGTAAAAAGAGTCGACTTATCAAAAAGCACTGAGAATTTTGGTGAGCTTGTGAGGGAGAGAGTAAAAGCATGTTGCAATGTATATTTACAAAAAAAACCTATAAACTTTAATCTTCTGATAGAGCCTGAGATACTGATTCCCATAGATTCAAATTATATTAGGCAAGTTATTGATAATCTAGTGATTAATGCAATTAACTTTAGTAAAAAAGGCACAATAGAAGTTGAGCTAAAAAAGCACGAAAATAGTGTAACTTTAGTAATAAGAGATGAAGGGATCGGGATACCAAAACAAGATTTATTTGATATATTCACTCCTTTCAAAATGGGCTCCAATACAGCTACAAAAGCAGAAGGCAGAGGAGTTGGTCTTGCTCTTTGTAAATCTGCTATAGAAGCGCATGGTGGTTCTATAATTGCAGAAAGCCCAGGAAGCAAAGGCGCTGTTTTCACGGTCACGCTGCCTATAAAATAGTTTCTTATGTATGTGGTGTTCTTCAAAGTGCATAATCTACAATAAAACAACTGGGACGACTCTCATTGCAAGGAAAGCGTCCATCCAAATGATTTTGGAATGGTAGCGTATAAGTCTTCCAGGGCGAAATATAGTAGAATAGTCATACCTAATTAACCTTCTCATCCCAGGCTTGAGGACGACAACAGTTATTATCAATTCTTGTCTAACGATTACTTGATTTTGACGAACGTAGTTTAGTTTTCAAAACACCTTCCTATAGCAATATCAACGCTATAAACAGAATTTATGATTGGTTTGAACTCTGTTTTAACTTTAATGGATTCGTAAGGGGCCAGTATAACTGCACCAGGATCATCAATAGCAGCTGTCACAACTGAACCATTTTTTTTCAATAACTTGGTTTTTATTAGAGGTAGCCTTACACTATAGTCTGAATTATTGATAACTTTATATTTTATAGAAAATGTCTGAGATGTTGATTGGTAATCTGTTACAATATCTTCTATTTCCAAATTTTTGTACCTAATCAAATATTTTTCATAGCTACTGTTGGGAAATAGTGCTACCAATAACATCACTATTAGTCCAAGAGTAATTATCATAAAATAGTAGTTGTTCTGCTCTTGCCTCACAGGCACTACCACAGGTAAGTGAGCTATTTTATTAGTCGATGACGAGCTTGTATTACTAGTTGGCGGTTCTTTCATAACAAAATTAGTATTTTTACTCTCTTGCTTTTCTTTAACTATCTGAGATTTTTTATTACTAACAGTATCCTGCTTTATTATTTGTTGATGCCAAATTTTACTACAAGCTGAGCATTTGACTTTTTTTCCTGCTTTACCAATTTTTTCTTCTTCAATAAAAAATTTAGTACTACATCTAGGGCATGAAACCTGCATGATAATCTATATTTATTCAGTTTATGATAGAAAAATATAACTATTCCTATATATTATCAACGATAAAATAAATACTATGGATGAATTATGGAACAATATGTTACTTTAATAGACAAAATATGGGAACAAAGAAGCAGTTTAGAAAAAAATAGCCCTGAATTTATGGACGCCAAGTCGTTAACTACTAAAATTGTAGAGTTATTAGACCAGGGAAAGATTGAAGTCTGCAGCTATAATTCAAGAAAGTGGATTGTTAATGAATGGGTAAAGAAAGCTATCTTGCTGCATATGAAATTATCAGAAAATAAACTGTATGATGGTCAACACACTAAATGGTATGACAAAATTAGCCCTAAATTTCACTCTGAAAATCAAGAACAACTCATTAATTCAGGTTCGCGCGTAGTTCCTGGAGCATATATCAGACAAGGTTCTTACATAGGCAATAACACTGTGATTATGCCATCTTTTATTAATATTGGCGCTTATGTAGATGAAGGAACTCTAGTTGATACGTGGGCTACGGTCGGATCATGCGCACGAGTGGGAAAAAACTGTCATATATCAGGAGGAGCCGGCATTGGTGGCGTGCTAGAGCCAATTCAAGCATCACCTGTAATAATAGAAGATAACTGCTTTATTGGAGCAAGATCAGAAATTGCTGAAGGTGTTATAGTCGAAAAAGGTGCCGTAATTGCCATGGGAGTCTTTCTAGGAGCGTCAACCAAAATAGTCAATCGCCAGTCTGGGGAAATCACATACGGCAAAGTGCCTGCATATTCTGTTGTTGTACCAGGGGTTTTACCATCTAAAAACCCTGATTTGCCGGGCCTTGCATGTGCAGTGATTATTAAGCAAGTAGATGAAAAAACTAGGAGCAAAACTTCTATAAATGAGTTGTTAAGAAATTAATAACGCAAGCTTAGGCACTGTTAAGGAATTTAGGATACATGAGCCTTTAGCAATCGTTTTGCAGCATCAACACCTAACTTTTCTGTATTATCAATGGAAGTTGTCGCATGATAAAACTCTAACCTCTTGCTATCAGTGCTCGCAAGCATATAACTAGCTTTAACTTTCTCTTCTTCATAACATGCGTAGGCCCCCATTGGAGTATCACAACTTGCATTTAGATATGACAAAAAACTCCTTTCAGCTTGAACAAGATTTGCAGTTGGCAAATGATTTATTAAATTACACAAATCTTGAGCATCTTGATCTGCAGCTCTTCCTTCAACACAAATAACGCCCTGTCCTACTGCTGGTATCATCTCCCTGCTGTCTATAGGAAAGCAGAATGATTCATTAAATAAACCAGCCCTTTTAAGACCAGAGCAAGCTAAAATTGTAGCATCTACGACTCCAGATTTTAATTTTTCAAGACGAGTATTTACATTGCCACGAAACATAACTGACTTAAGATCCGGGCGAATAGCTTCTATAATCGCTTTTCTACGTACTGAAGAAGTACCTATCACAGAATTTTTAGGCAAATCTAAAATTGATTTATATTTCAGTGATACGAAACAATCCCTAGGATCTTCCCTTTCAAGAACTGCCATAATCTTACAACCTTCTGGCAAAACACCAGGCACATCTTTCATAGAATGAACTGCCATATCTATTTCGCCGCAAAGCAACTTTTCTTCTAATTCCTTTAAAAAAAGAGCCTTGCCACCAATATCATATAAATTCCTGTCTAGAATTTTATCTCCCTTAGTTGTAATTGGTGTCACGACATATTCCATATCCGGACGCACTTTCCTAAGCTCAGAAATAACTATCTCCGTCTGTATCAATGCAAGCTTACTCTTTCTTGTCCCTATCTTGATGCTCATAATCTACTCCATGCCAAATGGATTTTTAATTACAAGATGATTATTTGCTATCCTGCCTTGTGAGCCCAATATAAAAGGATAACAATCTTTGTGTCCTATTTTAGAAGTTTTATAAACAGGCATATTTATCAGATAGTTATTAATAAAATGATTAAGGCTAGGTTCCAATAAATCATCAGATGCAGTAAAATCAGCAAAAATTATGGCTTTCGCATTCCCAGTAATATTTGCATTATACAAATGCATTAAAAAGCGATGCACCTTATAGCCAGGTTCTCCTACATCCTCGATAATGACAATTTTATCTTTGAATTTAGGAGATAATTTTGTGCCTATCATATTGCAAATTATTGATAAATTGCCACCACTTACCTCACAAGATATTGCATCATTATTTTGTTTTGCCGCGCTATTTATAGCTTCCAATCTATGAGAATTTATTTTTGAATTCAGCAGTGCAAATATTTCTTTTCTGCCATAACGAAATTTTTTACTAACCATACCATGGATGGTAGGAAAATTATAAAATTGATTAAACAGTAAATGAAGCGAAGTAATATCACTAAATCCAATTAAAATTTTTGGCCCAGAAGGCACAACGTCTAATAAATCAAATACTATCTCTGCCAAGCCATAACCACCCCTAAAAGCAGAAATAATTTTTACTTCTGGAGTTTCAAGAGCATTTTTTAGTTGACTGAAGCGTACTTCTTTGGGAGCTGCAAAATAATCCAGTTCATTTTGTTGAAAAATATTTTTATCATATATAGCATTCATTCCGTTGCTTTTAAATATTTCAACAATGTCTAATAAATGATCAAAACTACCTTTAATATCAATTTTTCCCTTAAAATCCTTATGACAAGAACTAGGCGCCACAATTGACACTAAATCTTTTGATTTATTAAATCTAATCATCACTTACTTTCAATGCTGCAATGAAAGCCTTTTGTGGGATATCAACGTTCCCTACTGTTCTCATTTTCTTTTTACCTGCTTTTTGTTTTTCTAACAATTTTCTTTTTCTAGAAACATCACCTCCATAGCACTTTGCAAGGACATCTTTGCGCATAGCTTTAACGTTCTCTCTAGCAATAATCCTACTACCAATTGCAGCTTGAATTGCTATTTGAAACAATTGTCTTGGAATTAAGTCTTTTAATCTATTACAAAGCTCCCTCCCTCTGCTTTCTGAACGTGACCTATGAATAATTGTAGATAAAGCATCTACGGACTCACCATTAACTAAAATAGATAATTTTACCAAATCGCTATCTTCATACTCGCTAATTTCCCAATCAAAACTAGCATATCCTTTTGTACAACTTTTTAGGCGATCATAAAAATCAAAAACAATTTCATTAAGTGGCAGTTTATATATCAACATGATTCTACCAGACATATAATTCATGTCTATCTGCACGCCTCTTTTATCAGTACACAAGCTTAAAACAGATCCTAGATATTCCTCTGGAACCATGATGGTAGCTTTGATCCAAGGCTCCTTCATAGATTCGATATATTGAACATCAGGAAAATCGCTAGGATTATGTATTTCCAATTTTGAACCATCTTTCATCTGAATATGGTATATAACACTCGGAGCAGTGGTGATAAGATTTAAGTTAAACTCTCTATCTAATCTTTCTTGAACTATCTCAAGATGCAATAAACCTAAAAACCCACATCTAAATCCAAAACCAAGGGCTACTGAGTTTTCCATTTCAAACTGAATACTTGAGTCATTCAGGCTTAATTTATCGAGAGAATCTCGCAGAACTTCAAACTGAGATGCATCTGTTGGGTATAGACCACAAAACACAACAGGTAGACTCGGTTTAAAACCTGGCAACTGTTTTATATCCTTATTATTATCTTCAACAATTGTATCTCCAATTTGACAATCCGTAGGTTTTTTAATAGAAGCAGTAATAAAACCCAACTGCCCTTCACTTAATTCATCACATAAAACTTTCTTAGGAGTAAAATATCCCACAGTCTCAACATTATAAGAATTATTAGTAGAAAACATCTTAATTTTCATTGCTTTCTTTACCCTACCCTGAAAAACACGGATCAGAATAATAACTCCTAAATATTTATCATACCAACTATCAACCAACAGAGCCTTAAGTACATCATGATTATTTTCCTCATAATAACGATTTTTAGGAGGTGGCAATTTTAATATGATCGCTTCTAATACATCTCTTATTCCAAGTCCACTTTTAGCAGAAGCAAGAACTGCATCACTTGCATCAATACCTATCACATTCTCTATTTGTTGCTTCACTTCGTCTGGCTCAGCAGAAGGAAGGTCAACTTTATTTAAAACAGGAATAATTTCGTGATCATTATCAATCGCTTGATAAACATTAGCAAGGGTCTGAGCTTCTACACCCTGGCTTGCATCAACAACCAAAATAGACCCTTCACAAGCAGCAAGACAACGACTCACTTCGTAAGAAAAATCAACATGTCCTGGCGTATCCATCAAATTTAAAGTATAAGTTTTCCCGTCCAATGCCTTGTACTCCAGCCTAACGGTTTGTGCTTTGATCGTAATACCTCTTTCTCTTTCTATGTCCATTGAGTCAAGAACTTGCTGATCCATTTCTCTCTTTTCTAAACCCCCACAAAACTCTATCAGCCTATCTGCTAGAGTAGATTTTCCATGATCAATATGAGCGATTATCGCAAAATTACGAATTAGGTTTATATCAGACATCTATTCCTTTTTTCTAGTTTTGTGCAAATTATATGCAATTATTCTACCTTCCACAAGTAATCTTAATGAAAGATTACTCAAAATCTACATAAATAAAAATTATGACTTAATATTTTGAGTAATAACTTGATTAGGTTAGAAGTTAGTAAGTAGCAAAATAAGATCGCTAAAACACCTAATAATATTAAAAACACTATCAAAAAAGGAGCTAAGAAATTATTAGGAAGATAAATTAACTTTTTAGGCCCCCATTTGGCTACTGTACAATTGTAACTTATAATATTTAATCGCCCTGAAAATAATAGTACAGAAGAATTTTTGCTATTGACACTATAATTTGGCGCCTTTATGATAACCGTTAATTTCTGTTTAACTTTTCGTTGCTCAAGTCTATGTCAAAATCTACTTTAAATATTCCTGATTCTCTAACTAATCTCACAAACATAGATTATCAGATACTAGACGCAATCGAGGCTAGTATATATTGGAAAGATTTAAACGGTAGGTATCTTGGTGCCAATAAATATATGCTTAGAATGTCTGGCATGACTAGAGAAAAATTGATTGGTAGCACTGACTATTTATTGCCTTGGAAGAACGAAGCTAATAAATTGCAAGAAGTTGATAAACTAGTGATTGACACTCAAAAACGCTACGAATTCGAAGAGATGATCACAATTATTAATGGGATGAAAAAATTTTTCTTGAGTTCAAAAAGCCCTTTGTTTGACACTAAAAACAATGTTATTGGAGTAATTGGTGTTTCAGTTGATATAACTCATAATAAAAAATTTGAGAACGAATTTGCTAAAACTGAAAAAAGTTTAAATGAATATTCCAGTATAAAAACTAGATTCTTAAAAAACATTAGTCATGAGGCTAGAATTCCTATGGGTTCTGTGATGTCTATTTCAGAGTCTTTGCACTCAAATTGGGATAAATTTGATGACAAACTGAAAAAGGAAAATATTGATTTAATATTTAAGGAATCGAAAAGATTATCCCAATTTATCCTTAATACTTTTGATATGTCTAATTTTGTTAAAGGTGAAGTGCAACCAAGTTTTAGCAAAAATAACTTGTCACAGCTAGTAAAAAAAATTGTAGAAAAATATAAAGGATCTTTTTGTGAAGAAAAAGTTAGTTTGACAGTTGCCGACTCTGAAGATTACACACTAGCATTTGACAAAAAACTTATTACACAGGTAATAGAAAATCTGTTAATGAATGCGGTGCAATATTCTCCTAAAAAAAAGAAAATTACTATCACTCTTCATAAATCTCACTTAAAAGATGGAGCTATACCAGCAGTGCATTGCTGCATTACAGATGAAGGAATTGGAATTCCAGAGGCAGAATTGCAATCTATATTTGATCCATTTACTGAAAGTAGCGCTACTGCATCAAAAGCCTATGGAGTTGGCCTTGGTCTGAGCATTTGCAAAGAGATTATTGAGTTACATTCAGGAAAAATCTGGGCAGAAAATAATTCGTTAAAGAAAGGAGCAACTTTTAACTTCTGCATACCAACTACTTTGTTTGCATTTTCTAGCGGTTGTCATAATGACCTGGAGGAACAAAGCAGTGATCCGGATAATATCTCATACAGAAGACTAACAAAATTTTATCCCGAAGATAAAAAAAAATCCTTTGGCCTTGTTGCTGTTAGCCCATTTAATAGCTACTTTTCATCAGAAAAAATACTGGAAATATGTGAATGGACAAAAAATTATTACGATGATTTTGCAATATTTTTTCCAGATAAAATTTCTAAATATAATTTGGAAGCTTTAGGCTATGAGGATTCTAAAATACACCAAAAAATTAGGAAGCAAGACGGCCATGCTATGAATAGGATAAATAAAGCATTGTCAATGTTTTATGAGAAGAATAAAAATAAATCAGAGATACAAATATATGCTATATCCACACTAAAAGAAAATAGTCATTATCAAAGCTTATACCAAAATTGTTTAAAGCTATTTTATAATAACAAAGAATTTAGAGAATGCTGCACCGACACAGCAAAATCTTATCTCATGAATCATTTTAACAAAAATAATATAACCAAGAATAGTTTTGAAGAATCTTTGGCAGTACATAGTGCTGTTCAGTATTTCTTATTTGAGCTTCCTGTAATGACAAGCATGAACGATATTTTAGGTATTGAATCTTGTGATTATATTTATCACAATATCTCAGATTCCATAAAACAAATTGCTAACAATAAGAATGTAATGTCTAAAAACCAAGGCTTCCTTGTTCTGAAATAACCATAAATTGTTACCTATATTTGGTAAGCTGGCTAAAATCTCATTACTAATAACAATGATAAAAGCCCTATTTTTATGATTAATATAGTAATTTACAGAGAAGAGTTGCTATACTATACGTATGCTGAGATTATATTACTTAATAATCGTCACCTGCGAGCCATAGGTGAAGCAATCCAATCAAAGGTTGTTTTTCATAATATTTCCTTTAGATTGCCACGTCGAATACTAATATATTCTCCTCGCAATGACAATAAGCTTTAGGGACCTGCCATTCAACCTCGGTTACA
>DAOTRE010000017.1 GCA_030036605.1 Candidatus Megaera endosymbiont of Nemacystus decipiens
TCACCTGCGAGCCATAGGTGAAGCAATCCAATCAAAGGTTGTTTTTCATAATATTTCCTTTAGATTGCCACGTCGAATACTAATATATTCTCCTCGCAATGACAATAAGCTTTAGGGACCTGCCATTCAACCTCGGTTACAGTTAAGTCTGCATACTGGGAAAATTGAGTAGAGATTAACTTTTCTGCTAGTTCAAGAGTTGGGATCATAACTCGTTACCTTTAGTCATTGCGAACCTTTAGGTGAAGCAATCCAATCAAAGGTTGTTTTTCATAATATTTCTTCTAGATTGCCACGTCGAATACTAATGTATTCTCCTCGCAATGACAATAAGCTTTAGGGACCTTGCCATTCAACCTCGGTTACAGTTAAGTCTGTATACTGGGAAAATTGAGTAGAGATTAACTTTTCTGCTAGTTCAAGAGTTGGGATCATAACTCGTTACCTTTTATTTCTTGTAATATTGTAGATTCATTTTAACCACTCTTCTTTGTAAATTACTATACACCTAGATTCTGTTGACATAAGACATAATTTATCAGCTGAAAAACTGGCTCAGTTTCTGTGGCTTCTTACCCTATATTTTAAAAAATTATTTGCTTATAAACGTCATATAGTATATAAATTTACTCATTAACGGTGATTAAATAATTAATAATTTAGACTGCTTTAAAGCAAGAATTGCTATTTATATTCCAGTGCATCAAGCGCGCAAGAATTCAAAATAAATTACCTATATTTAATCTAAAACCACTGATTTAAAAGAAATATAAAAGAACAAACCATATGAATAAAAGGATAATAATTGATGCAGCTTTCCCAAGCGAGACAAGGGTTGCGGCATTGGATAAACATAATAATATTGAAAATTTAGAAATTAGCTCACACAACAAACAACAGTTAAAGGGTAATATATACCTTGCAAAAGTTATAAGAATCGAACCTTCCCTACAAGCCGCTTTTATCAATTACGGTAATGAAAGAGCCGGGTTTTTACCGTTTAGCGAGATTCATTCAGATTATTATCATTGCCTCTCCAGTAGTAAAAAAGATGATAAGCTGGTTAGCACAAACCTTAAATCTGTCGACATCACAGCCGAAGATTTAGAGGAAACTCCGCCCAACTTGATTGATCCAAATGACATTGATTTAGAAAAAGCGAGATCCATAATTGATGAGGACTCAACCCCTGACATAGATATTGGGTTTGCTGAAGACGATATTGAACTTGAATCTTCTCAAGAAGAAAATAACCATGTCAAAGATTTCAAAATACAAGAAGTAATAAAGAAAGGGCAAATAATGCTTGTCCAAGTGACTAAAGAAGAAAGAGGAAATAAGGGAGCCGCAATGACAACCTACATTTCTCTTGCTGGGAAATATACTGTCTTAATGCCAAATAAAGGTTCTCAAAACGGTATCTCACGTAAAATCTCAAATCTAGACGAAAGAAAAAGATTGAAAAAAATCATCAATGAATTGTCTAATCATAACAATAAAAGCTATAGTGTCATCGCGCGTACGGCTGGCCTTGGACATACTACGGTTGAACTCAAAAAAGATTACGATTATCTAGCAAGGTTATGGAACAAAATTAGGGAAGCCACACTGCAAAGTTCAGCGCCAAGCTTTATACATCAAGAGGATGGTATTCTACTTAAAACCATTCGTGACATGCTGGATTCAGATGTAAAGGAGCTACTTGTTCAAGGCAAAGAAGCATATGAAGAATGCATAAGATTTACAAAAGACATAATGCCAAATGAACTAAAAAAAATTAAGGAATATAAAGGAAAGTTACCTATATTCAGCAAATTCAATATTGAAAGCCAATTAATAGATCTATACCATCCTATAGTTAATTTACCATCTGGAGGCTACATAGTGATTAATCCTACCGAAGCATTGATTTCTATTGATGTTAATTCTGGAAAAGCAACCGGAGAAAGAAACGTGGAGGAGATGGCTCTTAGAAATAACATTGAAGCGGCAAAAGAAATTGCAAAACATGCACGTCTGCGCGATTTATCTGGGTTAATTGTTATCGACTTTATTGATTTATGCGAAACAAAAAATAGAAAAATCTTGGAAAGATATCTTTGGGAAATGTTTAGCAAAGATAAAGCGAGAGTCCAAACTTCTAATATAAGTGCATTTGGATT
The DNA here is from genome assembly GCA_030036605.1 of Candidatus Megaera endosymbiont of Nemacystus decipiens. Taxonomy (GTDB): domain Bacteria; phylum Pseudomonadota; class Alphaproteobacteria; order Rickettsiales; family Rickettsiaceae; genus Megaera_A. The sequence continues at coordinate 2,163 of DAOTRE010000017.1, forward strand.
GCTTGAAATGTCAAGACAGCGACTAAAACCAAGCTTCTTAGAAATGAATTCTGTAATTTGTGATCATTGTAATGGAAACGGATTAATACGAAATAAAGAATCTAACTCTATGCTGATTTTAAGAACAATAGAGAATGAAATTCTTAATTCAAATTACAGCGTCGTTAATGTTTATAGCGTTGCTTCTTCTATTCTTGAACTTCTGAATGAAAAAAGAGCGGAGATTTTGTCAATCGAAAAAAAATATAATATTAAACTAAACTTTTACATTGATAGAGATGCATCATCAGATAGCTATTCTATTGAAAAAATAAAAAAATCTACTAAAACAAAAGAGTCATTAGGGACTAATACACCTAAATTACAACACTCTATTAATACATATAGTGAAAATATAGAACAAGCCTCTAAGGAAAAAAGTGAATCCTCTCAAAATAAAAATGAGCGTGATTCAACAGAATCAACCAAAAAAAGAAAAATAAACAAAGCAAGAAAAAAAATAAATAAGTCAAATAAGACCCATCAGACAAAAGATACTAATAATGCTGAGGGCACTAAGCCAAAAGATAATAAAAGTGATGTATCGGAAGCTGTATGAAAACACTAGGTGATATGTTAAAAAATATAGGAAGATTATTAGTCGTAGGCTTGTTCTTGAGCTCGTGCGGGTTTTCTCCTATTCATAAGCATAACTCCTTGCGACACCAACTCTTGAAAGAAATAGAACTACAACCCATTGATTCCATTGAGGGCGTAGAATTTTACAATCATTTTCTTGCTAAGTTTCCTAAAAATCATGACAACTCTAAAATTAAATATATTTTAGAATGTAGTATTAAACTAGACAAAGGCTTTAATATAGTTCAATCAAATTCTGATATTTTAAGACAAAAATTAACTATAGAAGTGGTCTATACTATAATTGATAAAACTACAAAAGATGAGTTGCTAAATGGCAAAGTTTCAAGGTTTGCTTCCTACACAGTCAGCCCGTCGCCCTATGGCAACTACGCTTTAAATAAAAATATTATAAATAGCTTATCAATCGCAGCAGCAGAAGAAGTAAAAAAACGCATTATTCACTCTTTAAATAAATTGTCTGCATGAAACTATTTCCCAGAGAGTTGTCTAAACTGATTGATCTAATAAAGCAAAAAAAAATTAACTCATTGCTTCTCTTTGGCCCTAATCGTGGGTTGATTGAAGTTATCATAAAAAAAATTCTTAAAGCTCAAAACTTCACAGTAACAAAGGAACAGTATAAAAATTTGACACCTGAAAACTTTTTTATGAAGCTTAATAATAAAAATTTATTTAATAACCAAGAATTTCTAAAAATAGAAAATGTAACTGATACTATAAACAAAGATATAAAAAATATATTATTAACGAGTGAATTAGTAAATTTTCCATGCTTTATAGGTGATAATTCTTTATCCAAAAGGGGTTTACGTAGTTTTTTTGAAGATTCACCTTCGCTTGCAGTAATAGCTTGCTATAACGAAGAACAACAAAATCTTATAACAATAATCACGCAACAATGTAGAAAAAATGGCATTACTATCACACCTGAAGCTGTTGAATATCTTGCTTCACATCTACAGGGAGAACAAAATATAGTTCGCTCTGAACTAAAAAAGTTATTTTCTTATGTGCATGACACTCAAAACATAACAATCGAAGATGTGCTTTCTGTTCTTAGTGCGGATCACGTGCCAAGCACAGATCAAATGTGTATTGCCTTTGCAAAACGAGATTACTCCAGATTCGAAAAAGAATTAACAAAAATCCAACAACAAAATATTGGAGATATACTAATAGTCAGGGCTTTAATAAGGTATTTTCTGAATATTTATTATGTTTTGTCTTATGTTGAAAATGATTTTTCTTTGGACAGCGCAATGAAAAAGCTAGCACCCCCTATTTTCTACAAACATATACCAGACTTCAAACAAGTAATTAGAATGTATAATAGTAAGGATGCTATTGAGATGATAAGAAAACTATATAAATGCGAAATTCAGCTTAAAAAAAATCCAAATCCATTCCAGATTTCATCTATATTGCTCATGTCGGCGAATAATACCTCATAAACAATCCGGCACATTATATTCTATTAGGTTCAGTTAACATAAGACGTAATTTACCAATTCTATCGCTTGGACCAAATGATTCTTATGTCAACTAAACCTAGCTCTAATCCTTCGTAGAACCAGAAACTGCATTATATATAGCATATGCCGCAATTGTAACAACTGCTAACCCAGCAGACCCTGCTGCAAACAAAAGCGCCAACGATTTTTTACTAATAGATTTAGTTTCTTGCTTAGGCTCAAATGAAGGTTCTGATTGTTTGCTTTCTTCAAATGGTGCTAATGTATTATCCTCTGGGTTTTTCTCTGGTACTTGTGACTCAGGCTCTAAATTCTCTTCCTGCTTTGTGCTAAAGGCCTGATCTTTAGTATCCTGAACTTGACTCTCATCGTCTGGAGTCATATTTTCAGGGGAAAGTATTGCACAATAGTTATGGTAGCGATCACAACTGTTATCATCAATAACCCCATCTTCATATACGCCGCTCCAATCGTCAAAAGAAGTATTATCAAACATTATATAAAACTCATTTTATTTAAAAATTATTTACCTTTCGTGAATTACATAACATTTATGATCGCGATCATAAATACTATAATTCATTAACGCAGTAATATCTGCGTAGAAATAGCCTTTCCAATCGTCAAAAGAAGTGTCGTCAAACATTATATAAACTCTTTACATTATAGTTAAAAATTATTTACTTTTTATAACACAACCTTGTCCAGTAGGCAACTCTAAAATTCTATGATTGCGTTTTTTTAACCATTCTATCTCCAACACAGCTTGTTTTGTATATCCAAACCACCCAAAATCATCAAAAACAATTATACCTCCTGTTGAAACTTTATCAAAAAGCTGTTCTAAAGCTGCAATTTCCGATTTTGAAGAATTCATATCAATATGCAAAAAAGCAATTTTTTTAGGAGATTCTATCTCAAAACTATCTGGTACAATACCTTTGATAGGAATAACATTCTTATATTTTTTAAATTTTTTGACTACTTTATCAAAAATGTTAGGATCAGATTCATATACTTTGTTGGATCGCGATTCTGAATTATATTCTTCAGGTATCCCTTCGTAAGTATCATATAAATACATCTTTTTTTGCTGCTGGGAAAAATTGAGATACTCAGCAACTACAGACATAGAAAAACCAAGATAAACACCACATTCAACAAAATCACCTTCTATTCTAAGACAATGGGAGGCAGCCCAACATAGAGTATGAGCTCTCCATTTCAGAGACTTTTCTTGAGGAGTATTTGCATTATGAACAAAAGATTCTTTAAAGGATTGGTCTTGGTCAAATGTGATATTTCTGTTAAAGGTTATTAGATTATCTGCAGCATAAACTTTTTTGAAACACTTATTAAACGAGGCCAAAGAATCATTGAAAATTTTCTTTTTTTCACCTGAAAAATCACCGTAAAACATTTACTTCTCACTACACCACTAATTTCTGCATTGATCCATGATCTTCCCAGATTTGAGGTTTTGTCCCAAAAACGCTAAATAAATTTTTAAAGAAAAAACTAAATAGAACAATACACATCAATACCAAAGCTGATTTTTCTAAAAAACTTAGAGGCTCTTCATTTTTGTACATTTCTACGTTAGTACTATCATTTTCTATATCTTCTAAAGGAAGCATCCCCTGCTGACCACAACATTCTATATCATCCATAATTGTTACCTTTATTATATCTGTTGAACATTTACTATAATAACCGGAGTTTTATTAACTTCCTCTTTAATTAATCTCTTAAGCATTTTTTTTGTAAAAGACTCAACTTTTTCTGAGGAAATATCTTTGGTTTTACTGAGCATATCGTCATACTCTCTGACAATCTCGTTTGAAAAATCTCTTAAAACTTCAGCATCTTCTGACTCATCAAATAGACCGGGCATAGTAATTATTGGCCTACACGCCATCATAAATTTATTATCTATAATAACTGAAGCTACCACTATACCTGATTCTCTCATTCTTCTGCGAAGCCTGAAGATTGAAGAATTTTCTGGCAGTAAATAATTACCATCAACTGCCAAATAACCATTTTCAACCCTCGTAATTATCTCAGATTTATCCTTAGATAATAAAACGACGCTTCCATTTTCAACTTCTATAGTTTGCCTGATTCCATTAGCTTTTGCAAGCTTAGCTTGTTCGTGAATATGAATTGGCTCACCATGCACAGGAATACAAATCTGTGGCCTAACCAACTGATACATCTTTTTTAGTTCATCAATTGCTGGGTGCCCTGACACATGCACAAAGTGATCACGCTCTGTAATAACTTCAACTTTCTTCTTCACAAACTTGTTAAAAAGCTGGAAAATTTTCTTCTCATTGCCAGGAATAATTTTGGAAGAAAAAATAACAGTATCTTCTGGAGCAAGAGAAACTGCAGAGTGAGAACCGTTAGCCATCTTAGATGTAGCGGCCAGTGGTTCTCCCTGACAGCCAGTTGCTATTACTAATAATTCTTCTCTCTTATATTTCGCAATCGATTTCTCTTCAATAATAAGGCGAGAACCTTGCAAATATCCAGACTCTCTTGCCGCTGCAAACATTCTATGCATACTTCGCCCAAGCAAACAAATTTTTCTACCAGTTTTATTTCCAGCATAAATCAAACTATCCAACCGAGCTAAATTGGAAGCAAAAGTAGTAACAACCACCATTTTTGGACATTCACTAATGATTTTAATTAAATTTTCCCGTACATCCCCTTCTGAGCCAGAAACTCCCTGGTTAAATACGTTGGTTGAATCACAAGCAAGAGCCAGCACACCCTCATCCCCAACTTTCTTTAGTGCATCAAAATCTGACTTAGGACCGACAATTGGATCATGATCAAACTTCCAATCTCCCGTATGAACTACATTACCTTCATCGGTTCTAATTACCAAAGCCTGCATCTCAGGAGCAGAATGTGTAAGACCAAGCATATCTATTTTGAAAGGCCCTAAATTAAGAGTTTTCGAGGTGTCAATTTCTAAAATTTTCATCTTTTGTGAGAATGAATATTCTGTCAACTTAGTCTTTAAAAAACATTTCGTAAATTTTGTAGCATATACAGGACACTCTATCTCGTTCCACAAATATTGTATTGCTCCTAAATGATCCTCATGAGCATGTGTAAGAATCAACCCAAGTAAATTTTCTTTATGTTTCGCTATAAAACTTAAATCAGCCACTACCATATCAACGCCTGGCAAGTGATCATCTGCAAAACCACTGCCGCAATCAACCATTATCCATTTACCTTGATAATGGTATAAGTTAACGTTGATTCCTATTTCATTCGCTCCTCCAAGCGGAACAAATAATAAATTATTTTTGTATTTTGCTAGATTAATTGACATCCTTGTGACTATCTCATTATAATAACTTTGCAGGTATTTATAGACTATAATAACCTAAACGTCTATGATAAATGAGGTTTTTTAACTGAATTAAAGTCAGGTGGTACAGTTTATTTACATTAAAAAAACAATTCATTTATGCACTATAAAAAAGCCTATATAGTAGCTCATAGCTTAAAGAAATCATCTACTATAATAGAACAAATCAAAAAAAATATTACATTAACATCTCCATCACAAGCTGATGTGATAATCGTTATTGGTGGAGATGGTATGATGATACACGCCATTCATGAGTACATGAATTTAGGCGTGCCATTCTATGGCATCAGAGAAAAAGCTAGCGTTGGATTTTTAATGAATGATTTTCATTACGATACATTCACACAACATATGAGCACGGCAAATATCACAAAACTTTACCCGCTTGAAATGATTGCAACTAATACAAAGGGTGATACGTTTTCTTCTCTAGCAATCAATGAGGTGTCGATCTTCAGAAGCAGTAATCAGGCTGCAAAATTTAAAATACTAGTTGATAACATTGAAAGAATGGAAATATCAGCCGATGGAGCACTAGTTGCAACTCCTGCTGGAAGCAGTGCATATAATTTTTCTGCTGGGGGATCTATTGTCCCTTTTAACTCTAAGGTATTAAGTCTTACTCCTATTTGTCCATTCAGACCTCGCCGCTGGAGAGGCGCACTACTTTCATTTGAATCAACTATTAAATTCGATATTTTAGAAGCAAGTAAAAGACCAGTAAATGCTGTGGCTGATTTTAATGAATTTAAAGATATTGCATGTGTAGAAATTAACTCAACGGACAGGTTGATAATTAAATTAATGTTTGATAACCACCATACTTTTGAAGATCGAGTTATTAAAGAGCAATTTAGTTTTTAAATTCTTGAAGTCTTTGACTAATGTCTAGTTTTAAGCTAATTATTTATCTAACAAAACTAACACAAAAGAAAACTGAAAATGGCAGGACATTCAAAATTTAAAAATATTCAACATAGGAAAGGTGCTCAAGACAAAAAAAGAGCGAAAACTTTTACAAAGTTAGTACGAGAGATTATCACTGCTGCTAAAGTTGGTGGTGTTGACCCTGCAACCAATCCAAGACTGAGAACAGCAATTAGCGCAGCAAGAAGCCAGAACTTACCTAAAGAAAGAATAGAGAAAGCTTTAGCGCAAGCATCCGACCCTACTGACCTTGATAATTATACGGAAAATCGCTATGAAGGATTTTTGCCTGGGGGAATAGCTATTATAGTTGAAACGTTAACTGATAATAAAAACAGAACAGTCTCGGAAGTAAGAAGTGCATTCAGTAAATATGGAGGCAATCTGGCTGACAGCGGAAGCGTTTCTTTTATGTTTGATAGGGTAGGAAAAATAATATTTGACGATTCAAAAGCTAGCAGCGATGAAGTGGTTGAAGTGGCTATAGAAGTTGGTGCAAACGATGTAATTTCAGAGAATGGTGAACATGAAATTTTCACCAGCGCTCAGGATTTTGTATCTTGTCTAGATAAGTTACAAAACAAATACGGTGACCCTGTTGAATCTGGAATTGAGTGGAAAGCACAAAATATTATTTTGATCGAAGACGAAGAACAAGCTATAAAACTAATGAAAGTAATAGATTTACTTGAAGAGAGCGACGATGTACAAAAAGTCTTTGCTAATTATGAGATTTCAGATGAATTATATAAAAAATTATCTAAATAGGTTATAACAATGCAAATAATAATACTTGCGGCTGGCAAGGGAAGCAGGATGAAGTCTGACCTTCCAAAAGTTATGCATAAAGTAGCCGGAAAACCAATGATAGAGCATGTAATAGAAAATTGTAGCAAAGTAACAGAAGACTTAGTACTAGTTTATTCGGATCACTTAAAACCATACCTAAATAAATTCGACAAAGCTTGTAAGTTAGCTAAGCAAGGAAAGCAGCTTGGTACGGCAGACGCAACAGCAACTGCAAAAAAACTTTTCTCTAAAGATAAGAGTATAGGAGTTATTTATGGAGACAACCCTCTAATTTCAAGCAATATTATTAAAGGCTTATTCAAGCATTTAGATAAAACAAATTCCAGCGCTGTAACATTGGCTTTTAACTTTGATCAAGAGAATCAATATGGAAGGATTATACTTGATACTGAAGGGAATTTTAAAAGAATTGTGGAATCGAAATTTGCAAATGAAGAAGAGAAGAAAATTACTTTATGCAATTCAGGAATTATGGCATTTGCACCAGGGATACTAGAAAAATATATAGATGATTGTCTTGTGCCTGATTCGGAGCATCCTACTAAGGAACTTTACTTAACCCAAATAATAGAAATATGTTCTAAAAATGGAGAAAAAGTATCTTACTTTAAGTCCACTGAACATCAAAAAGTTATAGGTGTCAATACACAAGAAGAACTAACTCAAGCTAACACATTAATTTAAAGTAGCTTTCAAAAAAATATGGATAATATCAAAGAAAAAGAACCTCTACTAATTATTGATGGCTACGGATTTATATTCAGGGCCTATCATGTACAACCTCCTCTTACTTCTCCATCAGGCAAACCGGTAGGAGCCATTTATGGACTCACTTCAATGCTGATAAAATTACTTGCTGATTTTAAACCAAAATACGCTATCATTGCTTTGGATCATCCGGATAAAAACTTTCGTCATGATTTATATGATAAATACAAAGCCAACAGACCTCCAGCTCCCGAGGACCTAAAAGAACAATTGCAAATGTTGCACCATGCAGCGGAAGCTCTAAACTTTAAACACGTATCAAAAAAAGGTTTTGAAGCGGATGATGTTATAGCCACTCTTGCTACACAATCAATAAAACAAGACCACCCCGCAATCATCATTTCAGCAGACAAAGACCTAATGCAATTAATTGGAAATAATGTCTTAATGTATGACCCAGCCAGATATAAATATATAAGAGAAGATGATATTATTAAAAAATTTGGCGTTGGAGCTGAAAAAGTTAGAGAAGTACAAGCTTTAATAGGTGATAAATCTGATAATATACCAGGTGTTGCTGGCGTAGGACCAAAAACTGCTTCTGCTTTAATTAATACATATGGCACTGTTGAAAATATTCTAGATTCCATAAATGAATTAACACCACGGCAGCAAAAGCTTTTTACAGAGCACAAAGAAAATGCACTTATTTCATGGAAATTAGTAGGTTTGGATACGAAGGTTCCAATGGATACTAATTTCAATAACTTCACGTGGGAACCTCCGGAAGAACCCAAGATTTCAGATTTTATTCATAAAAATGGATTTAAATCATTGGTAAAACGCGTAGAAAATCTTTTTAAAATTACTTTATCAAAACCAGCTGCGGATCAGGCAGAAAATAAAATTGATAATAGCAATACAAAAAACATATCTATTGATACCCCAGAGAGCTTAAATACTCTTATAAATAAAATAAAAATAAAGGGAAAATTTGCTTTTGATGTTAAGGGCCATGGCAACATTTTGCTTATCGCACTAGACTACGATAATATATATGAGATAAACCTAAATCCTAATAAAGAAGATATCTCTACTGACCTTTTTGCACACTCTCAAAATAACAACGTACAATCTCAAATTAGACAAAAAGTTACTACTATATTAAATGACCCTTCTATAAAAAAAGTTACATGGGATATTAAAAAAATAGAAAAAATAATTGGTATAAACTTTCGCTCAGCCGATGACATAATGATAATGGATTACATCTTAAATGCTGGCAATAAAGCAAGGTCAGTTGGATCTATATTAGAGGAGGATGAATCCGATAATATTATTTTGCGTTACTTAGATTGTTATGAAAAATTATATACAAAACTTATCAAACAAAAAAATCTACATATATACCAATCAATTGACCTGCCTATTGCTTCAATATTACTCTCGATGGAAAATTCAGGGGTAAAAATTGACCTAGCTAAACTAGGATTATTATCAGAAGAATTATCGAAAAAAATTAAAAAATTAGAATTAGAAATTTATGAAGAAGCTGGCTGCTCGTTTAACATATCATCTCCTAAGCAGCTTGGAACAGTACTATTTGATAATTTAAAACTACCTTTTGGCAAAATAAAAGGCAAAAGTGAGTCTTATTCTACAAGTGTTGATATACTAGAAAAACTCAAAATAGAAAATTACAAAATAGCTGAGTTGCTACTGGAATATAGGCATTTGTCAAAATTAAAAAATACCTATGTAGATACTCTCCCAAAACAAGCTTCCCAGGACGCAAAAAGAATCCATACTACATTCCTACAATGTTCTACAAGCACATCGCGTCTTAGCTCGATCAATCCAAATGTACAAAATATACCTATAAGGACTTTAGAAGGTAGTAAAATCCGTCAATGCTTTATTGCTCAACCAAAACACAAGTTGGTTTCAGCAGATTATTCACAAATTGAACTCCGAATATTAAGCTATGTCGCTAATATAGCTTCTCTAAAAAATGCTTTTGAAAATCAAATAGATATCCACTCGCAAACTGCTAGCCAAATTTTTAAAATTCCACTGCAAGATATTACTCCTGAAATCCGCAGAAAAGCAAAGGCGATTAATTTTGGCATAATTTATGGAATAAGCGCATTTGGTCTTGCAAAACAACTTGGAATTAGTCAAGGGGAAGCTTCTGAGTATATTAAACTCTATTTTCAAGAATATCCTGGAATTAAACAATATATGGACGAGACTACTCTGTTTGCAAAACAACACGGATATGTCACTAATCTACTTGGAAGAAGATGCTACCTACCTTTAATTAATGACAAAAATCATGCCTTGAGAAATTTTGCTCAGCGTGCTGCGATTAATGCTCCAATGCAAAGCTTAGCATCTGACATAGTAAAGATAGCTATGATAAAGGTAAATAAACTACTGCTTGGTAAGAATTTAAAAACGAGGATGATTTTACAAATACATGATGAGTTAATTTTTGAATCCCCAGATGGTGAGGTAGAAGCTATCAAGCCTTTTATTAAAACATTAATGGAAGAACCTATCGTTACAAATAAGACTGAATTACTAACTCTGAGAGTGAAAATTAGCTCTGGCGATAATTGGAACGATCTTTAACAAAGCAGATAAATTGTAAGCTTTCCACCTGAAAATTCAGATGGTTTTCCTTAGTATTGTAGATTACATTGGAATAGGAGTATTTTATAGAAAATATTTTGTGATTTAGTTATTGTCTTATTTCTCCTGCAATGCTACTCCATTTGAGGAAAATAAGATGATAAATAAATTGCCAAAGATAAACTAGAAAATCG
>DAOTRE010000018.1 GCA_030036605.1 Candidatus Megaera endosymbiont of Nemacystus decipiens
ACAGCAGAAAGCCCAGAAGGAAAAGGAGCAGTGTTCTATGTAGTCTTGCCTAGAGAAGGATCAATCAACTAGATTTAAAATATAAAGTATTTATAGAACTAAGAGAAAAATATGAATTTCAATATAGATATAGCAATAGTAGGGGCTTTTTTGCTCTTAACTTTATTTGTAGGATTTGTTTCTGGTAGAGGGGTAAAAAATATAGGCCAGTATGCTCTGGGTGACCGTAATTTTAGTACATTCACTATATCTGCAACCATTATTGCAACTTGGATTAGTGGTGGAATATTTTCAATGGCAATTTCTGAAACTTATGAAAATGGCTTATATTTTATTATTCCATTATTTGGAGATGCATTGGTATTTTTAGTTATAGGTGTTTTTTTAGCGCCTAGAATGGGTCGGTTTTTGGGTAAATTGTCAGTTGCCGACTTAATGGGAGAGTTGTATGGTAAGAGATCTAAGTTGATTACTGCTATAGTAGGAATTTTGGGGTGTGCCGGTGAAATCGCAATACAGTTTAAAGTATCATCCGTTTTATTACAAATGTTATTTGGTGTCTCAAATTTATACGCTATTTTTATGAGCGCTTTTGTGGTAATATTTTATGCAACATTTGGTGGAATTAGGTCTGTTACTTTTACAGACCTAATTCAATTTTTTACATTTGGAACAGTAATACCCATCATAACTTTGATTATTTGGGGTACATTTGATAACCCAGAAACCATTCTTTACGCATTATCTGATAATCCAATGTTTGATTGGAAAGAGGTCTTAGACTATACAAATCCGAGGTTTTTAACTACTGTTACTTTGACGTTATTTTTTGCATTACCCCATATGTACCCTGTTTTATTTCAACGTATTTCAATGGCACAAAATACACAACAAGTTTCAAGGTCGTTTATAACAGCCGCAGTTGTGTGCTTTGTTATAGAAATAGTAATTTGTATTGTAGGGATTCTTTTGTATTCTAAAGACCAAACTTTGCAACCAGATACGCTTTTTGCTTATATGTTGAATAATTACAGTTACGTTGGGTTTAAAGGGATGGTAGTTGTTGGGGTTATGGCAATGATTATGTCTACAACAGATTCATATATTAACTCTGCGTCTATTTTATTTTCTCATGATTTGTGCAAGTCATTTGGAGTTATTAAACCAAAAAATGAACTGCTAACATCAAGGATTTTTTCAGTTTTTATAGGTGTTGTAGCTTTCATATTAGCTCTTCAGTCTAAAACTATATTGGAGCTTGGTATGATGGTATGGAGTTTTTATATTCCTATCGTAACAGTTCCTTTGTTAGCTGCTATACTTGGTTTTAGGACAACAGGCACTTCTTTCATGGCGAGTACTTTTGGCGGTCTAGTTGCAGTCCTTTTTTGGAGAATTTACTGTATGGACACTGGTGTGGATAGTGTTATTCCTGGAATGTTAGCTAATGTTATATTTTTCTTTGGTACTCACTACTTGCTAGAACAAAAAGGTGGATGGACTGAAATTGTAAAAAAGGATACAAACAACTCAAATAAAATTTTTTCTAAAATCCTAAAGTCTTTTAAAGATGTAAACCTAAAAAAACTAATATTGATTACTAATCCTAAACATGAGTCTACCTATCCACTACTTGGATTTTTTGCCATAGTTAGTGTATATTCAACCATGTTTACTATAGATCTAAATGTAAGAGAGCAATATTCTCAGATAATTAACTTTCTGTATCATTCGGTATTAATTCTTGCGTCTATTTTTCTAACATACCCTGTCTGGCCTGATAGATTTAAAAGTAAAATTTTTATTTCAACAGTCTGGTTTTTTGGCTTGTTTTACATACTGATTGTTTCTACTGGAATTCAAGTTATAATAAGCAACTTTGGCCAATTCCAGCTGATGGTTCTTTTGTTAAGTATGGTTGTGTTATCAATAGTGGTAAGGTGGCAAATAGCATTACCTTTTATAGTTTTGGGGTTAGTTTTTAGTGTATATCTATTAAAGTATTTATACTCTATACCAGACATTAGTGCTAAGTTTATTAATATTAAGTTTAAAATAGGCTATTTATTGCTTGTTATTGGTAGCATACTATTTGCTTTTCTTAAACCGAAACAAGAGGAACAAGAGTTAGTTGAAGCGAAGGTAGATATACTTACGGAAGAGGTAGGAAGCTTGGATATCGAGTTGCTGAAGCTTAAGAAACAGGAAGGTGAGTATACTAAGCAAATAGCTGATTTAAACGAAGCAGTTACTCATTACAGCGAAAGGGTGACGGATCAGGCAAAAGAGATAGAAAGACTTGGAGCCACGGCACAGAAGATACTTAACAACGTCAATCATGAGCTACGTCTTCCAGTAGGGAATGTTATGAACTTCTCTCAGATGATCTGTGAGGGGTTGGATAAATATACTCCTGATCAGCTGAAGGATCTATCAGATGAGGTATATAAGAACTCTACACGCCTTTCATCGATGATATTGAATATGCTTGATCTTGCAATGCTAGATGTAAGGAAGATAAACTT
>DAOTRE010000019.1 GCA_030036605.1 Candidatus Megaera endosymbiont of Nemacystus decipiens
GATCGTAGTCCCCAGGCGGAGTGCTTAACGCGTTAGCTACGAAACCGAAAAATAAATTCAACCCAAAACATAATTGTCTTTAAGGAGGTAAACCAGCCGCATGTTCCCCTACGGTTACCTTTTTACGACTTCACCCCAATCTCTAATTTTGCCGTGGTTAGCTTCCTCTTTCGTTAGCTCACCAGCTTCAGATAAAACCAACTCCCAGTGCGTGACGGTCAGTGTTTACAAGGCCCGAGAACGTATTCACCGCGGCATGCTGATCCGCGATTACTAGTGATTCCGACTTCATGCTCTCGAGTTGCAGAGAGCAATCCGAACTGAGATATTTTTTAAGGATTAGCTCCATGTCGCCATATTGCTTCCCTCTGTAAATACCATTGTAGCACGCGTGTAGCCCAACCCGTAAGGGCCATGATGACTTGACATCGTCCCCACCTTCCTCCGGCTTATCACCGGCAGTTTCCTTATAGTTCCCGACCGAATCGCTGGCAAATAAGGATGAGGGTTTCGCTCGTTGCGGGACTTAACCCAACATCTCACGACACGAGCTGACGACAGCCATGCAACACCTGTGTGTGGTCCAGCCGAACTGAAGAATCTCATCTCTGTGATTCGCGACCACCATGTCAAGGGTTGGTAAGGTTTTTCGCGTAGCATCGAATTAAACCGCATGCTCCACCACTTGTGCGAGCCCCCGTCAATTCCTTTGAGTTTTAATCTTGCGATCGTAGTCCCCAGGCGGAGTGCTTAACGCGTTAGCTACGAAACCGAAAAATAAATTTCCGATATCTAGCACTCATCGTTTACAGCGTGGACTACCAGGGTATCTAATCCTGTTTGCTCCCCACGCTTTCGCGCCTCAGCGTCAGTTGAAGTCCAGATGACCGCCTTCGCCACCGGTGTTCCTTCTAATATCTAAGAATTTCACCTCTACACTAGAAATTCCATCATCCCCTACTTCACTCAAGACTAGTAGTTTTGAGAGCAGTTCCGAGGTTGAGCCCCGGGATTTCACTCCCAACTTACTAATCCGCCTACGCGCCCTTTACGCCCAGTAATTCCGAACAACGCTAGCCCCCTCCGTCTTACCGCGGCTGCTGGCACGGAGTTAGCCGGGGCTTTTTCTATAGGTACCGTCATTATCTTCCCTATTAAAAGAACTTTACAACCCTAAGGCCTTCATCATTCACGCGGTATTGCTGGATCAGGCTTTCGCCCATTGTCCAATATTCCTTCCTGCTGCCTCCCGTAGGAGTCTGGGCCGTGTCTCAGTCCCAGTGTGGCTGATCATCCTCTCAGACCAGCTAAAGATCGTCGGCTTGGTAGGCCATTACCCTACCAACTACCTAATCTTGCGCGGGCTCATCTATCAGCGATAAATCTTTCCTCCGGAGAGAATATACGGTATTAGCGCTCGTTTCCAAACGTTATTCCGTACTGATAGGTAGATTCCCACGTGTTACTCACCCGTTTGCCACTAAATTATTTCAAAGCAAGCTTTAAAATAACCTCGTTCGACTTGCATGGATTAAGCATACCGCCAGCGTTCGTTCTGAGCCAGGATCAAACTCTCAAGTTTGATTCCTGCCATTACTTTTATTATCAAAAAAATTAGACAGGTTTGCTATCTATATGATAGCTAATTTTACTACTGTCACTACCTTTATATAATTACTTGGTTTTAGTTTTTACTTTTTAAAACAGCCAACGAATGCAAGAGAAACCTTGCATTAAGACAACTCAAATAGGGTCCTTTTCGTTGGACACATTTATATTTAAGTTTTGCTATATTGTCAACAGCTATTTTTGAAAAAATCTTAAATATTATAAAAATACAGTTCGACGCAGCTTATAACAGTTATAATTAAAGTTTATCTTTAAGGATAATTAACTAACGTACAAGGACTCTATAATGACAAAATATGCTCTATGAAAAAAATATTTATTTGTATTTTAGAAGATTCTTATATATTATCTTAACTTCATCAAAATAATGTATAAATGGATTCATGAGCCGTATTCTATGCCATACTATATTTAATTATCTTTTGCGCACTACAACAATTACCTTTAAAAACATTTACGTTTTTATAACTATAATATTTCTAATTAGCCTTTTCTTTTTTTCTAATGATTATGTATGGTCAAAGCTGCCTGGCAATTTGTGGGACTTGTCAGATACACCCCAAACCCTTGAATCTCTCGATGAAGATATATCAAAACAATCAGTTAAAACTATAGAAGTAAAAAAAGGCGACACTTTTATTGGAATATTAAACAAACAAAAAATTTCAAGTACTGATATACAAAAAATACTTGCGGCAGCAAAAAAAACAAAAATTGGGAATAAACTAAACATAGGACAAAAAATTACTTTTTACTATAATATCGAGTTATTGGAACAGTCTGAGTCTGAGTTAGTAGAAGAAAAATTTGTATTAGAACGCATATCAATTCAAAAAGACAAAATTAACTCTACTGAGTTGTTAAAACAAGAAAACTCATTTGTTACTAAGTTCATTACAAAACCAATAAAAAAAGTCCTTTCACAATACGAAGCGACGATTGAAACAAATATTATATCCTCTCTTCAGAAAGCTGGTCTAAATAATAATTCGGCTATACAACTGATAAATGCTTATTCTTACCAGGTCGATCTACAAAGGCAAATACGTAAAGGTGATACTATCAAAGTTATAGTGGAAAAATTCCTTACTGAAGAAGGAGATTTATCGCACCATGGAAGAGTATTATATGCATCACTAACATCAAAAGGAAAAAAATATAACATATATTCCTATGCTATAGACAATAAAAATTATAGATTTTTTGATGAAAAAGGAAAAAGTATAAAAGGAACTTTACTTCGTACACCTCTTGATGTAGTGAGGATTTCTTCACATTTTGGATATCGTAAAAAACATCCAGTGCATGGTTATGGCAGAATGCACAAGGGAGTGGACTTTGCAGCATCAACCGGCACGCCAATTTATTCCGCAGGAGATGGAATAGTTGAGTTTATCGGATGGAAAAATGGCTACGGCCGCTTTTTATTAATAAAACATAACAGCACTTTATCTACAGCTTATGCACATGCATCTAAATTTGCAAAAAACATAAAAAAAGGCTCAAAGGTAAAGCAAGGGCAAGTTATAGCATATGTGGGAAGTACAGGCCACGCTACCGGTCCACACTTACATTATGAAGTGAGAATTAAAGGAAAACAAGTTAATCCCATGAAATTCAAGTCAACTCCTGGGATAAAATTAGCAAACAAAAATCTCGATAAGTTTTTAAAACTTAAATTAAATATTGCCCAGATAAGCAAGGAACTGACAAAAGAAAATTATGTCGAAGCAAAACAATTTAAAATTTGATAAATAATTATGAAAAAACTACTTTTCTATACTCAATTACTACTGTTTTTTATTATTACCGATCAATTTTCTAAATTTCTTTTAATTGATTATTTAAAAACAGTTTCTAGTAGTCAGTTAAAAATATTACCATTTCTTAAATTAGTATACGTCTGGAATCAAGGAATTAGCTTTGGTCTATTTGGCAAATTCCAATACAGCAATATCACAATAATGATATTTAACAGTCTAATTGTTTTATACTTAACATACCAAGCTCTGGTATCACGTGATCCAACAAATAGATTTGCCATAATCCTAATAATTAGTGGCGCGATCGGTAATCTAATTGATAGACTAATTCATGGTGCCGTGTTTGATTTTATATTTTTGCACTGCTCTAATTACTCTTTCCCTGCATTCAATTTGGCTGATAGCTATATTACAATAGGTGTAATAACATATATATTATATAACCTATTCTATAAAAAGTGATACACTAATCTGCCTTGCTATAAACAGGCAATGTTTCATCTAAAATAACGTCAGCTCAGTATAAGAACAGAGTCATAGTCTGTTATAGCAATTTACAAAAAAGGTACCCTAGAAAATCTAAGGCACCTTTAGAAGATTTGACAACTACAATATATGTAGTTTTTATCTCTATTAGCTAGGCTAAAAATTAGATATCGAATCTAATACCAGCTGTTACGTTATGGCTAACAAGTCTTTTCTCCATGGTTATTTTCTTACCATAATCTTTGAAGCTGTATGTTAACTCAGCGTGCATACCGTGATCGAACTCAGATGACACACCTGCATGCAAAGCATAAGAGAAAGCATTTTTTTTCTTAACTTTTACTACAGAAACAGCGCTTGTTGAGATATCAGTTATTGTTGTTTTAGCGCCAACTCTAGAAGTACCAGCACCAGCACCTACGAAGAATTTCATCATGCTCATGTCAGCTAGATCTGCATATACGTTGAATAACAATGTATTTGCATCAGCTTTTGATCTATATCTGTTAGTAGCATCAGTTTTCTTCGCTTTTGAACTGAAAAGGTGATCCAAAGTTAGGTCAGCTCTTAAGTTATCCATGAAGTAATAACCAAAACCGATAGCAGCAATACCACCTGTATCACTTTTGAATCCATTATTTTTTTGTATCTTAGATGCTCCGATATTAGCCTTAACAAACCAATCGCTTTCGTTAGCTAAAACAGTCGAAGAGCTTAAAGCTGCAACAGCTGCAGCAGTTAAAAGAATTTTTTTCATCATTCCTCCTATAATATAGAAATTAAATTTTTATTTATTAAAAAACATGCTTTGCGAAAATTTACCTCAATAAATAAGCGCAAAAAAACATATTTGTATGTATATCCTGAAATACTTAAGATGAGTATATTATTAACAAATTATACGCCATAATTTGATAAGAATTTCTCTTTGTGTGTTATTTATACCACATATAAGCATAAATGGATGACAATTTTACCAACAAATAGGGTGCTGATCACATATATTACATTTTTTAACTATCACCCTGAGAATGACTTGACTTTATTAGAGTTCAGAGTTAGATTTGAGTTTAGTTTATCAATTAAACAAAGCCATAAATTGAGTTAAATAAAAATAATTAACAAAAAGGAACGAATATGCAATTTAAACTATTATTGATAGCCTCTCTTCTCTTGTCTAATAGCCATGAAGTGCTGGCGAATGATATACAAAAAACTATAGATTCTCAGATCGAAGAAGTAAAAGAGAATACTATAGAGGCAATATCTGATGCTGAAAAAACAGCTGCAGAATTAAAACCCGATGTAGAAAAATCAATAAAAGACGCTTCTGAGCTCGCAGAAGAAAAAGCTGAAGAAATCTCTACAAAGTTACAGAATGAAGCTGAAGATGCAATAAGTTCGCTTGAAGAAAAAAAGAAAGAAACCACTGAAGAAGCCCTAAAAGAGATAGAGATACAAAGCAGTACAGTGATTGAACAAGAAGAAAATAGCGACGTTGATGAAGAGATGTCTCTAATACAAAAAATTAAAAAATTCTTCAGCTTCGACTAAACTTAACAATAATAACAGTATAAATTCTATTAAACTACACAATAAATATGCAATAAGAGTTCATTTATGATAGTAATTATATCCGCTCCCTCTGGCTGTGGGAAAACGTCCATAGCAAGAGAATTAGTACTTATGGATGAAAATATTGTACCATCAATATCTGCGACAACTAGGCCAAAAAGACACTCTGAAGTAGATGGCAAGGACTATTTTTTTAAAACCAGACAGGATTTTAAAAATACTGAATTTTTGGAAAAAGCAGAAATTTATGGACATCTTTATGGGACGCCAAAGCAATATGTAGAACACCAAACAAGCATTGGAAAAGATGTATTATTTGATATAGATTGGCAAGGAGCAAAGCAAATCTTAGAATCAACTCAAAATATCAAAATTATAACGATTTTTTTGTTACCACCATCCATAAAAGAACTAAAAGAACGTCTAAAAAATAGAAACACAGATACCGATGAAACAATAAACATGCGCCTTAACGAAGCCGGATTAGAGATGACATATAGTAAATATTATGACCACGCGATAATTAACGATAATTTTGATTCTACAGTACAAAAAATTCACTCTATAATTACTCAATCCCGCAAATAAAGTTTCATGAAACTTTATAAGAAAAAAATTACTGGCGCGTTTTTGGGAACTATTGTTGAGTATTATGATTATAGTTTATACGGATTTTCAGCCGAGATATTAGCAAAACAATTTTTTCCAGAAACAGACCTCATTTCTAGTCTCATGTACGTTTTTGCTGTGTATGCAGTGTCCTACTGCGCAAAACCAATGGGCTCAATGTTTTTTAGTAAAATTGGAGATAAGTATGGCAGGAAACATAGCTTAAGAATCACTATGGTAGGCATAGCAATACCAACTTTAATCATAGGATTACTTCCTGATTATAACAGTGTGGGAGTAATAACTACCTATGCTCTTGTTCTATGTAGGTTTTTTCAAGGGTTTTTCGTTGCTGGAGAATATGACGGAGCTGCAATATATGTGATTGAACATATAGGACACAAATATCATTACACTGCCTCAGCCATCACGAGATGTGCCGGCGTTTTGGGACTCTTATTTGGCATTGCATCAACTAGTTTTTTCAACTCTTCCATCTTTCCTACATGGTGCTGGAGGATACCGTTTTTATTATCAATGCCGCTAGCATTAGTTACTATGTATTACCGCTCTTTTCTTGAAGAAACTCCAATCTTTATTGAAGCTCAAAACAAAGAGCTTAAATTTAGTAATCTTTTGAATTTTCTTAAGAAACAATGGAAAATATTATTGTTAATTATTTTTCTTTCTGGAGGCTTTGGGATTACTTACCAGGTATCTATTATTTTTATGAAACAATATTTGCCTTTGGTGCTCGAAGAAAGCAAAAATATCATAAAGCCGTTTTCCATAGCTTCTGTTTTAGGATTTGGAGCTGCGATGCCAATTGCAGGAATTTGCGCGGATTATTACGGAAAAATGGTGGTATTTAGATTGAGCATAATTCTTAATATACTTGCTTCTTTGCTATTGCTTGCTGCAATCAAATTTCAATTACTAAATTTTGCATTAATTTCTTGTTTATTCATTGCGATATCAATTGCACCTTTTAACTCACTTGCTCACGGAGTTGTTATCAAAGTATTCAAGTCTAAAGAAAGATATAGAGGTATAGGACTTGGGCATACTATCGGCTCATTATTAATGTCAGGCACAGCAAACTATGTATGTTTGTTCATAATGAGAGAATATAAGATAATGCTATTTCCCATTTTTTATATATTAATATTTACTATCATCTCATATTATATGATTATTCAAATTGACAGATATAAAAAATAACAAATTATGTTACATGATGTTTTGTATAGTTGGTTTGGGCTTAATACCCAACTCTTTTTGCTAATAAATAATTTTATAAATAAATCTATAACTCAATTTCCCTTAGCAGAATCTTTAATATATTTAAGCAAATTCTTTTCTATTTACAGCTTCGCTGTTATGTATTGTGTGCTAGCATTTTTTTATTTCATCAAAATATTTACTGGGAAAACTACTTTTATTAGTGCAATTGACAAAAAGTTTGACTCTATTATTTCTTCAGGAATTTGCTTTGCACTATTTATTTTCACATTTACTATACTAAAGTACAGCGTGAATCTGCCGCGCCCATATTGTTCTTTAGATTCAAACCTATTCCACACTTTAAGCGATAATAGCCTCCAAAGATGTCTTTCATCATTTCCTAGTGCGCATACGGGAGTTGCAATAATAATTATATATTATTTATGGGAGTATATGAATAATATATCAAAGATATTTGGATGCGCGTTAATATTTATGGTCGCTACATCCAGAATATCAATGGCAATGCACTATCCTGCTGATATAGTTTATAGCGGCATTATAACTTATTTTATTATAAAATTGGGTAATAAGATTTATACTATTTTAAAGCCTAAATTACTCCAAATCGTTTCCTATATTATCCCCTTATAGTCACCTGAGAACCATAGGCGACGCAATCTAGTTTACGTCATTTTTTCTGTATCAACTATGTTGGCCACTCGCCATGATGGTATGGACGCCCAGGATAAGTATGTTAAACTTATCCACGGTATCAAAAATGTACCAAATTTTATAACAAAAAAGTTAGGAGGTCCATACCATGGAAG
>DAOTRE010000020.1 GCA_030036605.1 Candidatus Megaera endosymbiont of Nemacystus decipiens
GTTTAGACGTGAGCTACAAAGGGCTGTAACAAAATACAATACTTACAGACCACATTTTAGCTTGAATGGACTCACTCCTCTCGAGTATACTAACCAAATCCTAGACGCATAATTCTGTCTCAAAGCTATTGAACTTATACAGGAAACAATTGCCTAATTGACTATATATTGAGAATGGGTTAGAATTTTCTCAGTTTAATACAGGTAAAACAATGGTAAAAACTGATGTAGCAATTATTGGCGCAGGGCCAGTGGGATTGTTTGCTGCTTTTCAAGCTGGTATACTTGGTATGAAGTCTTGTGTTGTTGACACGCTGGATGAAATAGGTGGCCAATGCTGCGCTCTTTATCCAGATAAACCTATATATGATATTCCTGGATTGCCTAAAATAGCAGCTTCAAAATTGATAGAAAATTTATATGAGCAAGCCAGGCCCTTTGCTCCACAATATCTTTTATCACAGCAAGTAAATTCAATGTCCCAGCACAATAATTTTTTTAAGTTAGGAACAAGTACTGGTAATATTTTAGAGGCAAAAGTCGTTTTAATTGCTGCTGGCGCAGGCGCATTTGGCCCCAATAAACCGCCCCTTGAAAATATTGAACAATATGAAGGAAGCTCGGTGTTTTACTTAGTCTCTAATAGGGAAAAATTCGCTAATAAAAAAGTGGTCATAGCAGGAGGCGGTGATTCTGCTGTTGACTGGGCAATTTCTCTTTCATCTATATCTGATGTAACCATTGTTCATCGAAGAGAAAAATTTAGAGCAGTTACAGGAAGCATTCAAAAGCTATACGAGCTAGCCGAGAAAGGAGCAGTCAAAATAATTACAAATTACCAGCTTTCTAGATTAGAGGGCAGTGAGAACATTTTACAAAAGGTAGTTATTTCAGACTTAGACAAGAATGAAAAACACTTAAAAGCAGACATTTTACTACCATTTTTTGGTTTAAAACAAAATCTTGGCCCGCTAGGCAATTTTGGCATTGATATTAAATTAAACCATATATTAGTTTCAACTCCATATTATTTAACAAATATTCCGGGAGTGTATGCAGTGGGAGATGTGGCACATTATGAAGGTAAATTAAAATTGATTTTGACAGGATTTGCTGAGGTTGCTTCTTCGCTTCATCATTCCTATTCAAGAGTATTTGATGGGAAACCTTTACATTTTGAATATTCTACATCCAAAGGTATTGGGTAGTTTATTTTTATCCTTACATGAATTATCAATCGTGTCAAAAAACTCGGCATTGCTAAATAACAGTTGAGATTAGAGGCTTATTAAAAAGCCATGTGAGTGAGTATTGACAATATATTGTCGTACTGGTATAAGGTTATAATGCAAAAAAGAACAGCTAAAGGCGAAGCCTTAACAGAAATTATTTTGGAAACGCTCCGGTTTAACGGAGCATTATTGTCTGCTGGTAATAAGCTTACTAAACCGCATGGATTGACCAGCGCACGTTGGCAGGTAATGGGAGCTATTGACCTTGAAGGGAAGCCTTTGACCGTTTCTCAAATTGCAAGACGTATGGGGCTTACGAGACAGGCTGTTCAACGGGTTGTCAATTATCTGGCACGATTAGATATGGTTGTTCTGTCTGAAAACCTTGATCATAAACGTGCGCCGCTGGTTTCGATTAGTAAAGCTGGTGAAGCGGTTATGAAGGAAATTGATCAGGTGCAGGCTGCATGGGTCAATAGCCTTGCTAAAGATTTTGAAGAGAAGAAGCTAAAGCAAGCTCTCGAAGTGCTGCAAAATGTTAGAGAAACAACTGAGCAGTTTAACCAAACCTTACAGGAGAAATAACGAATGCGAAAACCAAAAGAACTTAATGATATTGTCAGCTTACAAAACCAGTTGCAGACCAATGAAAACGGTTCTGTCTTTCTGATCAACGTATTTACAATCGATACAAAAGATGAGGAAACATTACTGGTCGCATGGTCACATGATGCATCTTTTATGAAGGAACCAGACTATATCTCCACCCAAATGTACAAAGCTATATGCGGCAGTGCCACCTATATAAACTATGCAATTTGGGAGGTTGTTGAGAGCTTCCGCAATGCCTTCAACAATCCCGAATTCCAAAAACGCATTGGGCAGTATCCTGACAGTGCCAATGTTTCAACGCATTTATTCAAGAAATTAGCCGTGAACGGCCATTGCGTTGAATAGTTAACCAATAATAATTAATAGGAGAAAATCATATGAAAAGATTATTTTTAGCAAGTGTCCTTCTAATATGTATGGCTGCAAACCCCGTTTTGGCGGAAGATAAAACATCATCTACAGATGAACCAATCATACTCATTAACACCTTTATTGTACCGGAAGGCAAGGTAGCGGAATCAATAGCTTTTTGGGAAAAAGCTGCTGATTTTATGCGCACGCAGCCTGGATATATCTCTACCACATTACACCAGACGATTCTTCCAGACGCAAAATTTGAACTTATCAATGTTGCAAAGTGGAGAAGTGTGGGAGATTTTAAAAACGCAAGTCACGCTATGAAAACACAAAGCGGGATCAAACCTATTGATGGACTTATTCCCAATCCATCACTTTATAAAGTTATTATATCTGATTAAGGGAGCCTCCTATATCACCCAAAAGCTCGTCCAATAAATCTGGAAGCTGGTGCTGTTGCCATTCGCTGGCTCGGTGCCTTGCTTATATTTGCTCTTATAGCCCTTTCTGTTATCTGAGTTATGATTTATTAGCAATATGAATTCTAACCAATCTTGCTATCAGAACGGTCAGGTAAATTTGTCCAACCAACGCTTCCATCACGACAACCGATTTAGCCGGCGCAGATAAAGGGATGATATTGTAGATTAGATTGGAATAGGAGTATTTTATAGAAAATATTTTGTGATTTAGTTATTGTCTTATTTCTCCTGCAATGCTGCTCCATTTGAGGAAAATAAGATGATAAATAAATTGCCAAGGATAAACTAGAAAATCGTTCTATTCCAATGTAATCTACAATATCACCATAACCAAGTGTGGTAAGCGTCACCAAACTAAAATACATCAGGTTGTTTACACTAAACATATGTAGAGATTTTTCCCCGTATACACTTAACTCTTTAGTTAAATGATCTTTTTTATCACTTTCAATTCTCTATTCCCATCTTTTTAATGCGGTCGCCCTGTGCTTGGTCTGTAAGGCAAAAATAATTTTTTTCTTGAAACAATATAAGTTATCTGTTACAACTCGTTACCTATCTGTCTTGTCATAGAATAGATGCAAAGGTTTTATTTCTTTGCATTGTTGGGTGTATTGAAGATGTTGATAGTTGATATTGGATAGGTGTCCGAGTGGTTTAAGGAACCGGTCTTGAAAACCGGCGTGCGTTCACGCGTACCGTGGGTTCGAATCCCACCCTGTCCGCCATATAACAAGGGGGTACATACCGGAGACATAGGTGACAGTTTATTCTTGGGACATAGGTAACAGTTTTATACCAAAAGGATTATCAGTTGGTTCTACTCTTGCAGAGTCCATATCAAAATATCCTAACTCATAATTCATAAAATGTACAAG
>DAOTRE010000021.1 GCA_030036605.1 Candidatus Megaera endosymbiont of Nemacystus decipiens
ATTATTGTAGGAAGTGGCAACATCTGGATGGTTTTCTCCTAGCGCCCCACGCAAAATCTGCAAAGCTTTTTCCTTATATTCCAATGCTTTGGAGTGGTCTCCTAGATCTCCGTAAATAATTCACACATTGTTGTAGGAAATGGCAACATATGGATGTTCTTCTCCTAGCGCTTCATGCCTAATTTCCAAACTTTTCTTTAGATGATCTAATGCTTTTTTATACTCTACAAGCTATACGTAAGTACCCACCCCCCATTTTTGTTGGAAGTGGCAACAGATGGATTGTTCCAACACAAACTAGTTTGGTTAAGTTGAAAATCATGTTTGAATTCTATCATAGCATGTTTTACTGTATTCTTATCTTATTGATTTTTATTTTATTCTCCTAGTTCTTACAGGCTATTTTCCATACTTTTCTTTAGATGATTTAATGCTTTTTTATACTCTCCCAAGTATACGTAAGTACCCCACCCACATTGTTGTAGGAAGTGGCAACAGATGGATCGTTCTCATCATAAATAGCTTTGTTAAGTTGCAAAGCTTGTTTGTAATATTCCAAAGACTGTTTGTATGTACTAGTAGCGTATAGATTATAATGTCCTGCCTTGGTGAGCAAGCTAGTTAATTCTTTAAGAACGGCTTTATCCTCAGATGGGAGTTTATCAAAATCTATTTCCTTCAAAAGCTTCTCCACGTGCTTATAAGATTTATTAGCTTCATCCCATTTCTTAGTGGATCTGTCGACCATTGGCATAAGGTCATTAAGAGTTTTAATCAGCTTCTCTTGTATTTCTTCATTTGTAAGCGTTGGAACTTTTGGATTATCTTTATGTTTCGTTATGTAACTTTTTGTTGTTTTTTGAACTAATCTGTGTAGCGTGAAGCCTTCCTTCCCTAAATCATTTTCTACCTTATCAATTAGAGAGAGTTTCTGCAAAGATGGCACCAGACTATTTAAACCTTTTACGTCACTTAAGTCAAGTAGTTCAGATAAAATCAGTGGATCAATAAAGTCTGGGTCCAGATAGCTTGCATATTGCAACAACTTCCAAGACTCGGCATGATTTTCAGACTTATTTAAAAAATCTAATAACATCTTTGTCTCAGGCTCTTCTTCTCCGTTTGCTTTATATGTTCTTATATCCTTGATGTAATCATCAATCGTTGTTTCAACGCTATTTACTTTAAACCAAGCAGCTGTCTTGTTCATATGATAAGGCGTAGTATTTCCATACTTATCTCCTACTTCAGCAATCAATTTTTCTAGCTGATCCACTCCTCTAAACTTACTAGGTAAATTCTTTTTTAGATACTTTAGTGACTCTTTCTTGTTAAATGGAGGTAGTTTGAACACATATTCTTTATTTACTACAATCATAGGATTACGAGTTGTAATAATTGCTTTTACATTTTCATCTAAATTATCTAAACACTCGCTTATATCATCATAACTCTCTACATTATCAAGACACAGTATTACATCAGTATTATTATACTTTCCTTGATCGGAAAGTTTGGCTAATATAATCTGTGTTAAATATTCGTCTTCTATCCCTTTGATTTCATATCCTGCAGCAATTTGTTTAAAACTTGCAATAATATCGTTTTCTGATGAAGCAGAAATATACCTTACTAAACATCCTTCATTCTTAGATTTTGACTTTATATAATAAGATGCAAAAGTACTTTTTCCTTGACCAGGAGGCCCGCTAATCACTAAATATGGTTTATCTTTTAATAAATCGTCTATCTCATCATCTAGCTGTTGTCTCTTTTGATATTGAATATCTTCTCTCTTCTTAGGAAAAAAGGTACTTTTTATTGTTGGAGTGGATTTTGCAATAGCTGGTATATGCTTGCTAGCAGCCCAATCAAATTTACGCACTTCCTCCAGCTCAAGGAGCATCTGCATTTTATTGACTATATCATCAATCGAGGTGTCATTTCTATATTCCTCCTTGATTATTAATTGATTGCCTTTAACATCATATTTTTCTTTTAACTCCAGTAATCTTTCTGCTAGTTTTTTGTCTTCAAAACGCTTTTTTATAGTATCAGGGGAAACACGATTTATTTGCTTTAGAATCCACAAATTGGTGCTCTTTGTAGCAGCTGCCTTCTTTACGCTTTTCCATGGCTTATTTTCTTTAACCCTATAATGCGCATCAAAATGTAAAACGCATTGATCTTTTATATCAAGCTCTTTCTTTTGTTCAAACCCAATTTCATGAGTGTCTGTGTCCAAATATTTATAGATTTGAAATAGCTGATTAACATCTGTATTTCCTTCGAAAAAACTTACCAATACATCAGATACCTCTCCTACAGTGTTTTTTCCTATAACTAGGTTGGTAATGTACACTAAGGAAGCACTATTGCCCTTCGCATGTTTAATATGCGGCCAGTCTCCAACCTTATGAGCTATTTTAGGCTTTCCTGTCTGAGGATTAAAACAATCCACTAATGGATTAAGAGCATGTCCGCTCACAGACAATAACCCATCCAAGTAATGTTTATTATTTTGTGCCTTCTCTCTTACAATATAAGGCAATGCTTCAAGTACCTGTGATTTTAAAAAAGATGGGTATGATATATCAGGGTATAATCTGTACATTCTACATGCTCATTACAGCTATTGACTATGTTTGGCGCAGATAAATATGTAGTAATGTACATATTATGAGTATCGTTAAAGTCTTGCTTGTCATTGTTAGGATCTAAGTTTTCGAACTGATTTTTAGTTCCAGGGCTATCAAATGTTATGGCTTTAACATTCTTTTGTTTCATGCCGTCTTGCTGGTGGCAGTAATAAACCGATAATTCAGCAAGCCACGCTCCCAAAGAGTGACCCGTTGTAGATAGGTGGTAATTATATGGCTTTACCAGATTTACTACCTTATGAGTAGCTTCATTACAATGCATCTGTTGCACGCCTATATTTCCGTTCAATATTTCTATCAAATCAGCTTTAAGTGACTGATTCTTTAATTTCAAAGAATCATCTATTGCTGTTCCTCTGTGAGCTAGCACAGCGTATCCTTTCTCATTATTGACATAGAGTACACCGTAATAATCATCAGCTCCTTCAGGTTTAAATACTTCCTGTACTTGCCAGCCCTCTAGATATTCATTATATTTTAAGTTTGGATGAGGGGGCTCCTTTGAGTTTACATGACCAAACTCCTCCTCGCTTTTTGACTTAGAAAACCAACCTGTCATCTTACTTGGTATAGAGAGTATCTTATCAACCCAGCCCTTGTCTTCTTCTTTTGTTTGAATTTCCTCCACTTCATCACACAAAGTCACAGCCATTCCCTCTTTAAACAAAACCTTCTCACCGGGTGTAGAATCTTGGTAACTATGGGAGCTAAGTAACCCATGTGTGAATGGAGAAGGACTATATCTATATTGGTAGTAATTATCATCCGCTATTCTGTTGATATCTTCCTTCAAATCTTGCAAGTCACTGCCAAGTTTATTATTTCCCCATCGCACATGATAGATATATTTTGTATTTTCCAATTCATCTTTTGCTGTCTCAAGCTCTTTCCTACTTCGTGCTTTTCTTAAGTCTAGCTCATGTCTTATCTCCTTTAGCTCAAAGCTATTAGAGCTTGCAACCGCACTACTAGCATTGAATGCATCATAGAGGTCTCTATTGTTATTATAATAGTATAAAATACCACCAAAAACAGCCCCACCAGCTGCCGTGCGAACCAAGGGATTTACTTTCATAAACCTACCTCTATGTCTAGTTTAAATGTACTTACTATATACAACTTCAGGATTAAATCATAAATTTTTTTCTAAAGCAATATTAAATCTTAAGTTGTATTTAAAAATATTCATATTTTAAGAGTATTTTTTAATGGAGAATATCGTCGTCTGAGGGGGGAAGAAAATGATGATTCTAAAAAATGGGCGTGAGTTTAGGTTCTGTTGAGACAAGACATAATACGCTTATTCGAAAATACTTTGCTGGCTTCTATACGTATATTATTAACAAGAGCGCCTATGGCACTGTTAACAAAATCAAGAAAAAGCATTTTTAGACTATTTTTAAACGAAAATAATCTTGTATTTTGTAGGAATAGTGCACCTATTTCAAAAAATATAAGTTTGTTTGCAGTCAAAAAGAGCTCAAAATGTAACTTCTTTGATTTTGTTAACAGTGCCATA
>DAOTRE010000022.1 GCA_030036605.1 Candidatus Megaera endosymbiont of Nemacystus decipiens
AAAAGCATTTTTAGACTATTTTTAAACGAAAATAATCTTGTATTTTGTAGGAATAGTGCACCTATTTCAAAAAATATAAGTTTGTTTGCAGTCAAAAAGAGCTCAAAATGTAACTTCTTTGATTTTGTTAACAGTGCCATACATGCCAAAAGCGGTAAAATTGATAAATTATGCCTTATGTTAACTAAGCTTAGTTCTAAGTTTTTAATTTATTCCCTCAAAATGATTTTCAGATGATTGATAAGCCTAAGGGAAGTAGTAAAATCTACTTCCCCATTTTTACTATAAAAAATGACTTTAGAATCCCATTCCAGGCATACCACCCATTCCACCAGGCATGCCACCAGCAGATGGTTCATCTTTTTTTGCAGAAGGATCATCTGTAATGATCGATTCTGTAGTGATAATTAATGAAGCAACAGAAGCTGCATCTAATAAGGCAGTGCGTACAACCTTAGTAGGATCAATAATGCCCGCTTCAAACATGTCAACATACTCCATTTTTTGTGCATTAAAGCCAAAACTTGAAGAAGTTGAATCATGCAACTTACCAACTACAACAGCGCCATCTGTACCTGCATTTTCAGCAATTTGACGCACTGGTGCTTCCATCGCTCTTCTAACAAGGTTTATACCGGCTTGCTGGTCTTCATTATTACCTTTAAGATCTTTTAGAACTCTTGAAGCATATAACAGAGTTACACCGCCACCAGCAACTACTCCCTCTTCAACGGCCGCTCTAGTTGCATGAAGCGCATCATCAACACGGTCTTTTCTTTCTTTTACTTCGACCTCAGTAGCACCCCCAACTTTCAGTACAGCAACACCTCCAGACAACTTAGCTAGCCTTTTCTGCAGTCTTTCTTTATCATAATCTGATGTAGCCTCAGCAATTTGAGAGCGAAGTAAATTACATCTTGATTCCAACGTTGCAGAGTCTCCTGCTCCATCAACTATTACAGTGTCTTCTTTAGATATCTTGACCTTTTTAGCGCTTCCAAGCATTGATAGGTCAACATTGTCTAATTTCATACCCAAATCTTCGCTAATCACCTGACCACCAGTTAATATAGCAATATCCTCTAAAGTTTCTTTTCTAAGGTCACCAAAACCAGGCGCCTTAACAGCTGCAACTTTCAGGCCACCTCTAAGCTTATTAAGCACTAAGGTTGCAAGAGCTTCACCCTCAACATCTTCAGCTATAATTAACAAAGATCTTGAAGATTTTACTACGGATTCTAGTATAGGTAACATTGACTGTAGATTTGATAATTTTTTCTCAAACAACAAAATATAAGGATTGTCGAGTTCAGCTACCATTTTATCTGAGTTAGTTGTAAAATATGGTGATAGATAACCACGGTCAAACATCATACCTTCAACCACATCTACTTCAAATCCAAAGTTCTTTGCTTCTTCAACTGTAATAACGCCGTCTTTCCCTGTTTTTTCCATAGCGTTAGCAATTTGCTGACCTATTTGGGTATCGCCATTGGCAGAAATTGTACCTACCTGCTCTATTTCTTGCTTTGAGTTAATAGGTTTACTAACTTTTTTAACTTCTTTTAACATGCTTTCTACAGCCATGTCTATTCCACGCTTTAAGTCCATTGGATTAAAGCCAGCAGCTACTGCTTTGTTGCCGTCTTTGACTATTGCCTGAGTCAAAATTGTTGCTGTTGTTGTTCCATCTCCAGCTACGTCTGCTGTTTTACTTGCAACAGATTTTACCAATTGCGCTCCTATGTTCTGCATCGGATCACTTAACTCAACAGATTTTGCAACGGTAACACCATCTTTTGTTAGTCTTGGAGCACCAAATGATTGTTGTATTGCTACATTACGACCTTTAGGACCTAAAGTTACCTTTACTGTATCAGCTAAAATATTGACACCTTGGATCATTTCTTTTCTAGCTTCTGTACCATATTTTATTTGTTTACTCATATTTATATCCTCTATAATTTTTATTTTTTAATAATACCAATGATATCTGTTTCTTTCATAATTAGGAAAGGTTTGTCCCCTATAGTTACTTCTGTACCACCCCATTTTTCGTACATAACTATATCACCTACTTTAACTTCCATGGGGATAATTTTACCATCACTGTCTCTACTTCCATCTCCTACAGCAATAACTTTACCTTTCATAGTTTTTTTCTTTGCTGTATCAGGAATGATTATTCCACCACTTGTTTTTTCTTCAGCTTCAAAGGCTTCCAATACGATATTGTTGCGTAACGGTTTTAGATTCATTTTAACCTCTATTAAATTTTAACATTTTGAAATCACAAAAGCCTTAAATTAAGAAATATCTTATGATATTGCATGAATTTAAGGTTACTTTCGCTATATATAAATGTATTGTGCTAATTTCAAGTAGCCTAAGCAATATTTTTTAATTTAAATTATATATTTATTGAATTAATCATTTATACTTTGATCAAATTAGGTTTAAAAATTTTATGAATTTAAAAGATAGAGCAATTATTCTTGAAAAAAAATTGTTGAAAGAAAATCACTATATAGTTACATGTTTCACTGAAAAAAACGGCATATACTCAGGTGTTGTTAGGAATAATAAGAAGCTTAATAATCCAAACGCAGAAGGAAATCTCATAGATTTTTTGTGGAATGCACGATTGCACGAACATTTAGGTTATCTAAAAATTGAAACTATCAAGTCATACAATGCATATATTATTAGTGATAAAACAAAATTATATGCTTTCAACTCTCTTGTCTCACTTTTAAAAGTATTTTTTTACGAGAGGGAGCCTCATAATAACTTATTTCCTAAGCTATTAGATTTTATTAATGGACTGAAAGAGGGTTTTTCTATAAAAAAATATTTTCTATTAGAGTTAGATATATTATCTGAATCCGGACATCACCTGAACCTAGATAAATGCGCATCCAATGGTAGCAGGGAAAATTTAATGTATGTTTCTCCAAGATCCGGTAGGGCTGTATCAAAAGAAGCTGGATCAATTTTTGCAAATAAACTGCTTGAATTGCCACAGTTTTTGATTAATGAGTGTCCAATAAAAAAACAAGACATAAACGCCGCCTACATATTAACAAACTATTTTATGAATAGATATATCTTACTAGATAAGCCTAAGCCAACTGCAAGAGAGTGCTTTTTTCAACATATATTATCTAGATTCTGTTAACATATTGTAGATTAGATTGGAATAGGACATAATCAAATTTCTTCATCATTTACATCAGGTATTTTATTCCTAACTATAAACGGAATTTGTAGAGCTACAAAAAGAAGCGTAATAGGTAATACTGCGAATACTTTAAAGTTTACCCATGAATTCTCAGAGAAGTTTCTCCAAACAAACTCATTTAACAAAGCCATAAACACAAAAAACCACATAAATCTAGTATTCAGCTCTGCCCACTTTTTTTCGTCCGACATCTTGACTATCGAACCAAAAACATATTTTACTGCCGGCTTTGAATAATAATTCGTAAATAAGAACGCAAAAGCGAAAACAGTATACAGAATCGTTGGCTTCAACTTTATGAATACAGAATTACCGCTAAAAATAGTTAAACTACCCGACACTAGTAGTATTAGCGTCGATATTACATTAACTTTATTAACTTGTCCTGAAATTAGATAACTTACTAATATGCTAACAACAGATAGGATCAACATATAGAGAGTTGCAACAAAAATTCCTTTCGTCTTATATCCAATCAAAAATGCAATTAGTGGTGATATTTCTACAAAAAAGTTTAGCATAATCAATTCTTGTTAGTTCAAAAAACGATCCTTACGCAACTTTATCATAATAATAGTGATCGATACACTCAATATATAGAAAATTATTTGCATACCGTTAGGTCTTGCATCATAGCCTAACATAATGTTTAATAATCTACCAAACATGCTATCATCAGTTACTAACCAGGAAGTATCCCATATCTGATCTGATAGTGACACAATAATTCCAGATGAGGTTAATATGCCAGCAGCTTCTGAAGCTAAACCTGCTGCAATCAGAGTTAGCATAACTGTAGAGATTTGAAAAATATATTTGCTAGCATACTTTATCAAACCGCAGTAAATCACAAAACCAACTGCTAAGCCAGAAAAAGAACCTAGCATAAATCCTAACACACAATCATTTACATTAATATTTCCAGCAGAAGCAATACTATAAACAAACAGAATTATCTCAACACCTTCTCTTAAAATTACAGAACTTACAACAAATACTAATGTAACGATACTCGCGCTACCAGCTATAATATTTTCGGACAATTCATTCAAATTTTGACTAATTTTTTTGCTGTAACCCTGCATCCATACAACCGTCCAGCTAATCATTAAAGCTGTGAATAAAATGATCGCCGAGTCAAGTATTTCATCGCCAAGCCCGTTAAAACTATATGTTATGCTACCTGCAAAAAATGCAAATATAGCTGCAGAGACAACTCCTACCAAACAACCAGTTATTATATATATATATGATTTATGTATAGTCCTAGTCGCAGCCAGTATAACCCCTAAGAGCAATGCTATCTCTAGACTTTCCCGAAATACTACTACTGCTATTTTAAACATATGATATACCTTAATTTATCTCTCTTGCAACAATTTTACCTTGTGCAGTTTCTTCATGAAACTCGCCAAAAAATTTGTAAATACCAGGTTTTAATGGAGCCAAAACAATAATTGTTTTTGATTTTCCAATTATAATTTTTTCTCTTTTTAAATCAAAACTTTCAAATTCTTCAATTGTTGGATCATCATTATAAATAGTAATGCGTATTTTTTTTCCAGATGGCAACTCTATATTGCTGGGGGAAAACTCATGATTTTTTATATGTATATCAAATGTAACAATGCTTTCTTTTGAGTCTAAAATAGATAGATTTTTAGCTATATCACAAGAAGCTTGTACGTTTTCTATGAAAAACAAAATAATAGGAAGCAATATAGCAAATGTTATTCTTGGCATTCTTAAATATAATCTTTTTACATTATGTTGCATCATTCTACTCTAAAATCATTTCTAGTACAAGAAAAGTAGAGCTAATTAAAACAAAATTTTAAATAGACAATTTAACTATAGTAGTAAAGTAGATTAACAACATCATCACAATAATGCAGAACATTAGTGCATAATTTTTATTATTTCTTTTATTCATAATACAACAATATTCGTTCTTCTAATATCTACAATATACTGACATGACTTATGTAAAAAGTAAACTAGCTTACAAATGAATTGTTTTTTCCTTACAATACAGAATACAGAAATAACACTGTCAAAAAGGAAATTGTTAGATGATGCACATAAAGTTTACATTGCAAGCCTGGCAGCGACCTACTCTCCCGTGCCTCAGGGCAAAGTACCATCGGCGCTGTAGTGTTTCACTTCCGAGTTCGGAATGGGATCGAGTGTTTCAACTACGCTATAACCACCAGGCTAGCAATATAAACTTTACAATTGAAAAGTAAAATAAGAACAAAAAACTAAAATATGATTTAGTATATAAAATTAACACTACACACATTCGTATAATCTCTAAACAAAATAAATCAATCGAGCTATTAGTACCAGTAAGCTTCACATGTTACCATGCTTCCACACCTGGCCTATCAACGTGGTGGTCTTCCACGGCTCTGATAGGGAAGTCTAGTTTTAAGGTGGGTTTCCCGCTTAGATGCATTCAGCGGTTATCCCGTCCGTACTTAGCTACCCAGCTATGCCGCTGGCGCGACAACTGGTCCACCAGAGGTACGTCCACCTCGGTCCTCTCGTACTAAAGGCAGATCCTCTCAAACTTCCTACACCCACGGCAGATAGGGACCGAACTGTCTCACGACGTTCTAAACCCAGCTCACGTACCACTTAAACGGCGAACAGCCGTACCCTTGGGACCTTCTCCAGCCCCAGGATGTGATGAGCCGACATCGAGGTGCCAAACGATTTCGTCGATATGAACTCTTGGAAATCATCAGCCTGTTATCCCCGGCGTACCTTTTATCCGTTGAGCGATGGCCCTTCCACTCGGGACCACCGGATCACTATGACCGACTTTCGTCTCTGCTCGACTTGTAGGTCTTGCAGTCAGGCTAGCTTATGCCATTGCACTCTAACAGTTGATTTCTGACCAACCTGAGCTAACCATCGCGCGCCTCCGTTACTGTTTAGGAGGCGACCGCCCCAGTCAAACTACCCACCATGCATTGTCCCAAGTCCTGATTCAAGGATTAATGGTTAGATATCAAGAATTAGAAGGGTGGTATCTCACATTTCGACTCCACGTCTGCTAGCGCCTACGTTTCATAGTCTACCACCTATTCTGCACATCTAATTCCTAATACCAGTGCAAAGCTATAGTAAAGGTGCACGGGGTCTTTCCGTCTAACCGCGGGAACTCAGCATCTTAACTGAGAATTCAATTTCGCTGAGTCGATACTGGAGACAGTGGGGAAATCGTTACGCCATTCGTGCGGGTCGGAACTTACCCGACAAGGAATTTCGCTACCTTAGGACCGTCATAGTTACGGCCGCCGTTCACTGGGACTTCAATTCAGAGCTTGCACCCCTCCTTTTAATCTTCCAGCACTGGGCAGGCGTCAGACCCTATACTTCGTCTATTGACTTTGCAGAGCCCTGTGTTTTTAATAAACAGTCGCTACCCCCTGGTATGTGCCACCTACATCTGGTTGCCCAAACATAGGTCATCTTTATCCCGAAGTTACAGATGCAATTTGCCTAGTTCCTTCAGCATCGTTATCTCAAGCGCCTTGGTATACTCTACCTGTCCACCTGTGTCGGTTTAGGGTACGGTCTTTAATGAAGAAGCTATTTCCTGGAAGTCATTCACTGCACATACCAATCCAATAAGGATGTACAATTTACTGCCTTCGTCACTTTCTTCAGGTTCAGGAATATTAACCTGATTCCCATCGGCTACGCCTTTCAGCCTCACCTTAGGGGCCGACTAAGCCTGCGCAGATTAGCTTTACGCAGGAACCCTTGGACTTTCGGCGAGAATGTCTCTCACATTCTTTGTCGCTACTCATGTCAGCATTCTCACTTCCGATACCTCCAGTAACCCTTACAGGTTACCTTCACAGGCTTACGGAACGCTCCGCTACCACTCATATCTAATATATGAGTCCGCGTCTTCGGTACATAACTTTAGCCCCGTTACATTGTCGGCGCAGAAAAACTTATTTAGACTAGTGAGCTATTACGCTTTCTTTAAAAGATGGCTGCTTCTAAGCCAACTTCCTAGTTGTTTTGGTCTTTCCACATCCTTTAACACTTAGTTATGATTTTGGGACCTTAGACGGCGGTCTGGGCTCTTTCCCTCTTGACTATGGACCTTAGCACCCATAGTCTGTCTGCTATATTATACTCACTGGCATTCGGAGTTTGATTGAGTTTGGTAAGTCTGTTGGACCCCCTAGCTCATTCAGTGCTCTACCTCCAGTGGTAATCATATAACGCTCTACCTAAATAGATTTCGCGGAGAACCAGCTATATCCGAGTTTGATTGGCCTTTCACCCCTAGCCACAGCTCATCTCCTAATTTTTCAACATTAGTGAGTTCGGTCCTTCAGTAGATATTACTCTACCTTCAACCTGGCCATGGCTAGATCACCCGGTTTCGGGTCTAATTCATCGAACTATGTCGCCCTATTCAGACTCGCTTTCGCTACGCCTACACCTAACGGCTTAAGCTCGCTCGATAAACTAAGTCGCTGACCCATTATACAAAAGGTACGCAGTCACAAAAAGCAAGCTTTTCGCTCCTACTGCTTGTAAGCATTCGGTTTCAGTGTCTATTTCACTCCCCTCATCGGGGTTCTTTTCACCTTTCCCTCACGGTACTAGTTCACTATCGGTCGTTAGAGAGTACTTAGGCTTGGAGGGTGGTCCCCCCATATTCAGACAGGATTTCACGTGTCCCGCCCTACTCAAGGACTTAAAAGCTTTTTACCTATACGGGGCTATCACCCATTATTGCCAACCTTTCCATGTTGTTCTAGTTTTTACTTTTAAGCCACTGGCCTGGTCCGCGTTCGCTCGTCACTACTAACGGAGTCTCGGTTGATGTCCTTTCCTTCAGCTAATGAGATATTTCAGTTCACTGAGTTTGCTTCATATAACTATGTATTCATCATATGATACCTGATAAATCAGGTGGGTTTTCCCATTCGGAAATCTCCGGATCAAAGTGTATTCACAACTCCCCGGAGCTTATCGCAGTGTATCACGTCCTTCGTCGCCTTCTAACGCCAAGGCATCCACCAAATGCTCTTATTATATTTATTTTGCCAAAAACTTAAGATTATACGATGCATGTAGAATTAATTTTACACGCTTTTCAGTATCCACTCACGATTTGAAAATCGCGGTGTATTTAGTTTTTTTATTCTTTATTTTACTTTTTCAACAGCTTCCAGATTTACTCTTTTTTTCATCGGAGTTTCTGTACGAATCTTTATATACAGATCCAAAACTATTGTCAATCGAATATTTTGAATATTTTGAAAAAATATTTTTATATAAAAACTGATAACAGCCTGAAGCTAATTAACTATATAGTAAACTAGCTTTCACTGAATAAATATTGGAATTGCTGCCTAACGCCTCATGCCATTAGATTTATTATTATTTTGAGCTTTCTCTTTGTTTTGAGTTGGCCTAGCATTTTTTCTACTGTCTTTTTCTGCCAAAATTTTCTCTAACTTTCCTTTTAATGGTTCCAACTGATTTTGTTTAAAAATTCCAACACTCATCCCGGAGTTTGGTAAAGTTTCTACTTCGTTAACAATTTTTCTAGCAAGCTTATACTCTTTACCATCTTTTGGAAGAGAGGGCTCTTTCTCCTTGCCACTAATTTTCCTTATCAAATTCTTAATAAATTTACGAGTTTTTTGATATAATGATTTTTTTTCACTCGCTTTAATTTTATTAACAAGCGAACTATCGGGGGCATTAATTTCATTTTCTAATTTTTCAAGGCTATTACTAAGTTTTTGAACATTATTTTCAAATTTTTCTCTACCAGTAGAAAGATTTTTTGAATTACCATGATGGTATGGACGCCCAGGATAAGTATGTTAAACTTATCCACGGTATCAAAAATGTACCAAATTTTATAACAAAAAAGTTAGGAGGTCCATACCATGGAAGATTATACAATAATAGGAATAGATTTGGCAAAGACAA
>DAOTRE010000023.1 GCA_030036605.1 Candidatus Megaera endosymbiont of Nemacystus decipiens
TGGAAAATACCTGTTAGCACAACGTTCGATTGTAGAAACCGTCATCCAGCAGCTAAAATCTATCTGCTTAATTGAACATTCAAGACATCGAAAACCTGATAATTTTCTTGCAAATACTCTATCTGCACTTATTGCTTATACTATTAAGCCACGCAAACCCTCTATAAACCAACGATTCCTCCATGATACTGGACGGAGGCTTACGTCGAGTTGAGGTTATATTAGCTTCAATTAGAATACCAAGATTTAGCAATTTGAGGATATTTATTACTCCATTTATTTGTATGATTCATAGACATGGTTTCAACTTTCTGAGTGCTAATTCAGTTTGGTAATTTTGTTCTTGAATGTGTTCTTTTGATGAATCATAAGCATCAATGACATCTTACCAAAGAGGAGTTTTATCTCCTAACATCCCAGTATCTTGCAACAGGCCCCTTCTGCTCCTTTTAAGCCTAAAATATCATTGATAAAACGAATTAGAATATCCTTATTATCTTCGCTGCCAAATATTC
Source organism: Candidatus Megaera endosymbiont of Nemacystus decipiens (assembly GCA_030036605.1). GTDB lineage: Bacteria > Pseudomonadota > Alphaproteobacteria > Rickettsiales > Rickettsiaceae > Megaera_A. The sequence continues at coordinate 516 of DAOTRE010000023.1, forward strand.
TTTTGAAAGCCACGTCATTCTTTGGATCTAAAAACTTTGATAATGCCATACTTGCTTCTTTGCTAATTTTATTTTAATGCAGCAATTCTAGCATATTATTCCTTTCTAATACACAACTAATTTTCAGAATTATTCAGTTGCAAATTCCTCACCGAAAAGACTACTGGAAGCATCATTACTCACCAATCTCCCATAACCCCGGTAGTATCTGAATTACTAGTATCGGTAGGATTTGCAATGATAGATGAATCCGCGGAATCTATAACTACTAAAGATGTATCAATTTCTTCATCATCATTTGAAATTTCTGTCTCATTTTTATTGCCTCCCAGCAATAACTCCTCATGTTCCACTCTAACCATAGCTCCAATGTTATTGCTTGGCAGAACATCTCTTTCTATTAATTGATCACGTGTGGCATTATCAAGACCATGGGCCATAGCCAAGCGGACTAAATTATCTACTGTAAATGGTCCACAATCATCATCATTATTTTGCTGCTTTAGCTGTAGATCAATTATATTGGCATCTTTCTCATGCTTTTGTATAATGCTTATGAAAGTAATTATATTTTCCTCATCTTGTATGGAATTGCCCTTAGGGTCATTATATATAACCTGGATCTTACCATCTGACTGTTTTCTAATAACTGCACCCACCCAGTGATTACCGTGCACATGTATAGGCATTAATACAGGTAATCCATCTTTCTTAATACATTCCAAAGCGTTGTTCAAATTACCCTCCAAAAGATCTTTATTCTCAAATTGAGTTATTGCTAATACTCTTGCTTTATCTTCTTGCATTTCTTTTTTTAAAAGCTCTTCTATCCTTTCGTCCTCATACCACTGATTTAGGTTTGTTATATTGCCTGGCTTGCTTTCATTGAGATATTCATCTACCTCAACACACAAGTGGATATTCACAGCTTTAAATTTTTCTACTATCTTTTTTGCATCTAAACCTTTTTTTAATAATTGTTGGATTATCACTAAAGAATCTTTTTCATCTATAACTAACTCCATTTTTGCTATAGACGACTCAGCTTTAGATATTAACTCCAAACTATGATAACAATCAATAACGTTGGGATGAATAGTATTACCATAAATTTTACAGTACATTTTTAATGCTTTTTGTGTATAATCTTTTGCGATAGAATATGATTTTTTGTCAGCATATTTTAAGCCCTTATTAGTAAAAACTTGACCCAAATTATAATATGTTCCTGCAATATCTTGATGTTTCCTATGGTTATAAATATTGCAATATATGGCTAAAGCATTCTTAAAATGTTCTTCTGCTTTATCATAATTTTTCTCGTTGTTACAAATACGCCCTAAACCACTATAAAGCAGTCCTATGTGCGTATGGTTTGGATTGTTAGAGTATACCATCTTACACATCTTTAAAGCTTCATCTAGTTGTAATTTTGCCAAATCATATTCTTGCTTGGCATCATATAAATTGCTTAAAGCTATGCAATTAACTATTAGAGCTTCTTTTGCTTCATCTCCATGAATAGATCTATATAATTCCTGCGCAGCAACTAGATAGTATTTCGCCTTATAAAAATATTTCTCTTTACCAGCAGCGTATATTTTTTTGTCAATATAAGTTTCTCCTAAATATTGGTAAGTTCTTGCTAATAAATTTGCTTTGATAGTAATGAGAAAATTATTTTCTGACAATAATTTTAAAGATTTTTTGTAGCATTCTATAGCCTCATTGTATTTACCTTTATTGTGGAGAGTACGTCCTGAATAATTATAGTAAGATATTTGACGAGAATATTCTTGACTTGAAAGTTTAACCGGTTGCCACCCCACTATTTTTTCTGCTGTTAAAACTGCTTTGTCAATAGAGGCGCTTTTGCTATATAAACACGCTTCCAGTATTCTTTCTGCTGTTAAGACCGCTTTGTCAATATAACCCCTTTTGCTATATAAAACATAAAGCTTTTCTAAAATTTCTAAATCTTTAGAGCCATATTTTGAATCATTTTCAAGCAATTTTATTGCCCCCTTGTAATCTAAAAATTTTTCATGTATTCCAGCTTGATTTAAAGTACTAGCATTACGCAAGTCGCTAGTTTGAAATAGTATTTTTTCTTTACCACGCAATCTAACATCACACATGCACATTATTCTAATCAATAACTCACCAGCTGTATAATAAAAAGAATATAGTTCACTTTTATCTTCAACATGGAAAATCTTATTGATTATATGTTCTTGCTCTTCTTGCGGCAAATGTTCTAATACTGGTATATAGGTGCTAACTGAACCAATTTGATTTCCATTTTGATTGTAACTTTTTAGTCTTAAGCTAGTTGCAAAGTCAATTGCTTTTCTTAAGCTTACATCACCTTCTTCAGAAATTATTTTCGACTTCTTAAGCTCTCTTATGGTATTCCAAGCACTGTCAGCATAAATACCAAAAAATGCTCCTAAATTATATATCATTCGATCAGTCAATTCGTATATCCCTTGTTTGACGTCCAGCAAACTACCATCTCTGCCTACTATGAATTTAGAATAAATTCTCTCTAAATCATCTTTATATGGTTTGCGTAATGGGTTTGAAGGCGTGTATTCAAGTTCCAAACACCCTTCCTCTAGGATTTTTAGCGCTCGAACACGATGGTTTTTTAAGCCTTGGTCTTTGTATTTATCTTCTTCTCCTTCATAATCTTGGTGTAGGAACTCTGCTACATCTTCCTGATAAGCTTCAACTAAACCCACATCACCACATATATGTGCTACATTCTCCAGTATATATGGCAGGTTTTTATCTATGTGTGTTGCCTTATTCTTTTCATTCTTGACATACCACATCAGCCAATCTTTAGTGCCTATCAAGTCATAGGGCTTGTCTCCACTTATTCTTCCCAAGGGAGTCTTACCTCCTAAGTCAAAATTTACTCCTACCTTACCAAATCCGCTCATATCCATCCTATATTTGCTAGTTGGTATGATAGTTTCTCCCAAATTAATCATTTTTAAGTTTACTATGTGGCTCAGGTCCCGGAAATATTGCTTTATTTGCGGAGTTTCTTTTTCAAGCAAAATGGCAAACTCCAGATCTGACCAGGGCGTTATTTGCTTCAGTGTCATTGACCCCAAACCCACTATTGCAAAGTTACATGGTGGCTTTTGCTCTAGTTCTCTTATTGTATCTTCGTAGATCTTTTTTAAGAAGCTCTTCATCTTGTCAGTTGTGCACTCAAAAACAGATTGAACCGTCTCCTTCTGCTCGTTGCTTTTGTCTTCAGCTATCTCTAGTTTTGCTATACACTCGCTACGTAGTTTAATTAATATATTTTTATAATTCTTTGCCTCAACCTTAACTTTTTCTGCATTAGTTTTTGTATTAGAATTATCAGTGATTCTAAGGATTTTGGCTTCTATTGCGCTGAGTTTACTATATATCTGATTTTCAATGTCATCTTTATTTTGACTATTAAGCAATGAATACTGCAAAAAGGTCGCGCTATCCGTATAATATTTAAGTTTCTTATGCCTTGAACTTAGTGTAAAATGCCTCACTTCTTCTGCATCTTGTTCTAGTGTCAAGTCAGCCAGTTTCTCATGTAAATCTGCCAAGTCACGAAATACTAAAGATGATAGCTGTCTACTATTATCTGTTCTTTGGTGCACCAACTTTACTATCAGCTCTTTATACAGCTCTTGATCTATTTTCTGTAAAGTTTCTACGTCGATACCTTCAGAATATATCAGAGAATTAAACAGAACCAAATCCTCCTCAGAGATCGCTTGAGCTGAATCAGGCCCTAGCATTTTTTGCTTTAAAACAACTATACGGTTTTCTATCTCTTTCATAATAAGCCCCACATTCTTATTTTAATCTGATTAAACTATAAATCCTTTTTAAATACAACCTAAGATTTAATATTGCTTTAGTAAAAAATTTATGACATAGTTTGAGACTATGTGCAAAGCCTTTTGTCTTAACTCTCAAGTTTTGGAATAAACGTAGGAGAATTTGCGGAAGCTTACTGCATATTAACGAATGGAGGAGCATTATGAGACGTCAGATACTACCTTTTGGAAAGCATTGCAGTGCAAGTACTTTGCAGGGGCTATCGAGTAGATGAAGAGATTACTCCCTGCACCCCTCACAGAACCGGACTTACAGATTTCCCGTATCCGGCTCTTCAAGAAGAACTGAACTCATGTATATACAGAATGAGGTAAATATGGTTTTGGTACATCGTATTTTGCCAACAACTTCCAAAACTCTTCCCATGGTATATAGCTTCTTTGACTCCTACGGCTGAGGTACTTATGCCACACTTTCTGAACATGTCTATAAAATGCAGACACACTTGGGTAATTACCAGTTACTCCGTAGTAATTATAATGCCCTCTTAATACTGCATTTATATATTCAGTTTCTTGCTTTCAGTACGACAACCTACTTTGTATTTACCATTCCTGCTAATACCATTATAGATGTGCTGTTGTCTTTAGTGGTCCAGTCCGTATTAGCTTAGCTCGCTCAGTTAAAGATAATAATTTCGTTTGGAAAGTATTATGTTTCGGTGAACATTTTCTTCTGTCCATTATTCTCTTCCTCTTGTTGTGCGCCCCTTTCCTCCATAGGCATTACCCTACTTCCTCGGTACTATGAACGCATCTGACTTCCCAGTCACCATCATTGCAGCTTCTTCTGCTTCGCTTGCAACTACCCTCACGGGAGCAACTGGGATCTCCCAGGTTCCTCGGTCGAACAATTTCATACATGACGACGACGCATACCCCGCTAGAAGATGATATACTCACTATAATGTATACTTCTCTGTTGCCTTCCACACCATCGACAGTGTCGGCTTCTAGGATTATCGAAGTTCTCGAGGCTCTCATATCGTTCACTTTTGTTTCGGCCTGCATTCGCCCTGTTTACGCTTCAGTTAGTACGTTGCCATACTAGCCGCAAAACTCGGTTCCAACTGGCTAGTTAGACCTTTTCTGTGGAGGAATTTCACCTCCTTATTCAACCAGGCTTCGCCTGGCACACTAATGGAATTTGTTGTATAAATTACCTTCCTGATTTCTGCTGGAAAAGCAAAAAATGGTATAATACCAGACCAGTTCCTTTGCCATATATCGGATATAACTGGATACTTATCATCCCATTTAGCAGCAAATGATTTTAGCTCTAGATGAGCTACTTCTTCCGTGTGTATATATTTTCTTTAAATCAGCACTCACTCCTTTTAGATATAAGCTCTTTAGATACTTCTATATGATAAATCTCTTCTAAATGACCTTGTATCTCAGACATTGTCATACCTCGAGAATATAATGATATATTATATTACCTTATCGTCAAAGCCTGTAAAGCGTCTTACACCTTTGGGAATAAGTTTTGGCTCATATTCAACGGATCGATCTCGAGGCACTTCTATTGGTACTTTATGGCCATCATCATCTAATATTGTTTTGCTATAATTGCCATTGCGTCTATTTTCTTTATTCTTAGGGATTTTGCTATGCTTAGAATATCACAGTTCATGATCAAGCTCGCTCTCTAATACCCGTTCTACTATTTGCTTCTTTAATTGATTAAATAATCCATCTTTGCCAAATAGCTGAATTGGTTCTCCTTTTGATAATAATTCTTCTACGATTTTTTGATTTACATCTTCCGCTAGCCAAGTTTAACACCAAACACATATGCTTGTGTGGAATAGTCATTTTAAAGTTATTCACCAGTAAATTCTTGGCCATAAAGATTGCTAGGTTGTATATTATCAACATCATAATCATTTGTAACAATAAAATTTGAGTCATCCGAATAAAGATTTTGTCCATCGTGCTCTTGGCTCTCATTTTTTATTTCAGAAGAGTTAAA